>NZ_JBITWF010000002.1:0-635543 GCF_044543605.1 Microbacterium sp. NPDC064978
GCCTCAGAAGAAGGGCTGCTCCTCAGCACCGACAACGGCGCCACCTTCACCCCCATCGCCGACGCCCCCCTGCTCTACACACTCGACGCCAAACCCAATGGCTCGCTCGCAGGAGTCGGAACCGACGGTGCCCTCTGGTCACAGAACACCGAAGGAACATGGCAACGCCTCGACGCGCTTCAAGGGGCCGCTCAGGCCTTCACCGCGATCGATGACGAACGCTTCATCGTTGTCGACGACCGCGGCATCGTCCAGATCACAGCAGACGACACAACCATCCTCGCCCCCGCCCGGTAGAGAAAGCCACCACCAGAACGGCCACCCATGGTCCCCCGCCGCAATCCCTTCCGACGCATATCCATCTTCATCGCGTGCGCCACAGTCCTCGCCCTACTTCTCGCCCTTGCGAGCTTCTACCTCATCGGAGCCATATTCAGATGACCCGCCACCTGCACCCAGCTCGGCACCGTCCACCAGCACACGTTCCCACGCGCACCAGCCACGTGTCCCCACAGCGGCGTCACGATCGCCTCGTACGTGTCGGGGCCTTCCTTCTCCTGGCCGCCGTCGCACTGATCGCGGCTCATCTCCTCATCGACACAACCGTTCCAGACCAATGGTCACTCTGGGCATACACGCTCGGAAGCTACGAAACAGCGTTCATCCTCGCAATCGTCGGACTGGCGCTCGTGCTGCGTGAACCCCCCGGGAGGCGCGGATGAATCTCAATGACTACTGGACCAACGCCTTTTGGTCCGTCATCCCCACGATCGCCGTCGTCGCAGCATTCTGGTTCGTCCTGCGGTCCATCATCAGAGCCGACCGCAACGAACGAAAAGCACACGCCAAGATCGAGCAACAACTCCGCGCGGAACGAAACCAACCACGCCAACTCGCATCGACAGACGACGAGCAAGATCAGCTACCTGAACGCCGGAAACGTCTACCGAAAGCAGATACCGGCGAACGTTAACGGCGGGCGTACGATGACGTGCGACGCGAGCTCGCCGGAAACGATCGTTTTCGGTCGGCAACTATCCCGACGGGCCGGAGCATCGCGGGCCTAGTCCCGATACCTGGTCATGCGCAGCAGTCGACGCTAGCGTCCGACTTGAGTCGCGGCGTCGTGAGACCGTCTTGACGCTGAGGCGTGGCGAAATTCCCAACCTCGGTCGACCGTGACCTGGGTTCATAGGCAGTGGGGTGCTAACTAACGTGTCGCAGGAGGTATTCTTGCCGTCTCTTGCAGTACAGGACATAGTGAAAGCAGAAGCCGATGACGAACGATAGCAATGCTTCGAGCCGTGAATACTCCGACACCGATGTTCCGACCAACGATTCCGATGGGACAGTCAAGCCCGGGGGCCTGGGGGAAGACAACACCATCCCCACGAACCCCGACGGGGTAGCCGCAGGCCTCTCCGACTCACCTTCGCACTTTAACCCAGAAGAAGACGAAGCCGCCGACGGGGACAACTGACGCTCCCGACTATCGCCTACGACCGAAGCACTCTCTCTGGTCCGCCAATCGAGCTCAACCCGTCTAGTGGTCGGAGTCGCGCGGCGAGTCTCGGACAGCGCGGGGGTCGGTAGCCCTGCTTACAACGTAAGCGGGTCTACCGTGGGCATACATCGGTCGGTCCTGCTGCACTCGCGGATAGGGTGCGTGCTTTGACCGGTGGGAGGGATGACGCGTCATGTCGAGAGAATCTAGCCGGGAGTCCAGAGGGTCAGCGGCCGGCCGCCTGAGCCGCGAACTCATTATCGAGACTGCTCTTGGCCAGATTGATCGCTCTGGTGCGCAGGGGCTCTCGATGCGTTCGCTCGCTCAGGAGTTGGGTGTGGAGGCGATGTCTCTTTACCGGTACGTGCACGGGCGTGAGGATCTGCTTGAGGGTGTGATCGCTCTGCTCCTCGGACAGTTGACATCGGACCTGGATGAGGAGTTGGCCGAGCATTGGCAAGGCTTTCTGCAGGATGTCGCCCATAAGGTGCGTCAGATCGCGATCGATCATCCTCAGGCATTTCCGTTAGTGGCGACCCGGCATCCCGCGGCCCCTTGGCTGCGCCCGCCGCTTCGTAGCGTCGAGGTGGTGAACACGTTCCTCAGCACCCTGCTGGGGCATGGGTTCACCGACGCTCAAGCGGTGGATGCGTACCGTGCCTTCAGTAGTTTCCTACTGGGTCAACTCTTGCTGGAGTCCGCGGTTCGGGGGGCTGAGACGGGCCCGGTGGAAGAACCGCTGGACGAAGGAGGCGCGGATATTCCCGAGCGTGACGGGAGCATCGGCTTGGATGACGCTCCGGAGGTCCGTCGGCTACGGGCTCTTCTGAGCGAGGACCATTCTGACGAAGAGTTCGAGGTATCGCTAGAAGTACTCCTCGACCGTCTCGCCCGAGAGCTGACCCAATAGACATGACGTGAGCGCCCAAGGCCGGGCAGACGTCAGCGTTTCCGAGGCGTTCCTCGAGTGGTGGTGTCCTCGGCTGTGTCATCGTCCGGGTCCACGTTCTGTCGGATCTCTCGGCCCTTCTCGACATCCTCCTGCTCCTTTGCGGCGGCCTTGTCGCTCTTGCGCGTGTCGCGTGGCGGGAGCTGGATGTCCTCCTCCGCTGCGATGCCGGCCTGCAGTTGGCGGCCGCGCTCGAGCTCAGCGTCGAACTCTGCCCCGAACAGCAGCGCGAGGTTGGCGATCCACAGCCAGAGCAGGAAGATGATGACGCCCGCGAGCGAGCCGTAGGTGCGGTCGTAGTTGGAGAAGTTGCCGACGTAGAACCCGAAGGCTGCGGTGGCGAGTGCGAGCACGATGATTGCCAGCAGGGCGCCCATGCTGATCCACCGGAATTTCGGCTGCTTCGCGTTTGGGGTGGCGTAGTAGAGGATGGCGACGACCAACACCACGATGAATATGAGCAACGGCCACTTGGCGATGGACCAGACCGTCTGGGGCACGTCGCCGATGCCGAGTGCGTCGCCGATCGCCTTGGTGACCGAGCCGGAGACGACAAGAATGATCGCGGCGATCACGAGCAGCACGATCGTGATCACGGTGACCAGCAGCTGGGCGGGCTTCAGCTTCCAGAACGGGCGCCCCTCCTCGATCTCGTAGATCCGGTTCATCGCACGGCTGAACGCTCCCACGTACCCGGATGCTGACCAGATCGCCAGCAGGATGCCGGTGACGAGGGCAAATCCGGCACCGGGGGATTCCGCGATCTGCTCGATCGGCCCGCGGATCGTGTCAACCGTGTCGCCGGGAGCGACCTGCTCGATGATTCCCAGCACCGCATCGCTGGCGGCTTTCCCCTGCCCAAAGACACCCAGCAGCGAGAAGATCGCAATCAGGCCCGGGAAGAGCGACAGCACAGCGTAATACGTCAGCGACGCAGCGATGTCCGTGCACTGGTCCGAGGAAAACTCGCGAATAGTCTTCCGCAGTACGTACTTCCAGGACCTCTTGTGCAGATCGTCCGGGGAATCCGGCTTGCCTGATGCTTCGGGGCCCGGGGCGTTGCGCGGGGCGGCGGGGGCTGTGCTGGTCATCGCAGGTTCCTTCGTAAAGGGGCGGGCCCGTCGTCTGACGGGCCCGCCCGATTCGTGCGGGGTCAGCTGTCGGAGATGTTCTCGCGAGCGTGCTGAGCCTGGTCTTTCACGTCGCTGGCCGCGCCCTGGACTTCGTCCTTAACGGTGGCGACGGAGTCCTGTGCCGACGACTTCACGGATTCGACCGACGCCTGCAGAGGCTCCTTCAGATGCTCGCCGACTTCTTTCGCAGCATCGGTGACCTCGTCAACCAGCGGCTGCGCCTGCTCCTTCACGGTTGCAGCGAGGTCCTTCTCCTTCGATGACGCGGGGATCAGCGACGCCGCGAGCAGGCCGGCACCGAACGCGATCAGTCCGACCGCCAGCGGGTTCCCTTCCGCTTTCGCGACCGCCCGGTCCTTCAGCTCTCCCGCGTGAGAGCCCGCATCCGACAGCGACGAGCCGGCGTCATCCGCGGCGCCCATCACACGCTCGCGCACGGAGGTGAACGCACCGCGCACCTTGCCGAGCTGTCGGTCCACGATCTTCGACGGGGAGACCTTATCGGCCAGGGCGTCCACGTCCATGCCGAGGTCGTGGCGGGTCCGCTCGATGTCGGCGCGGATCTCGTCGGGTGAATCGCTCATCGGTTCTCCTCATTTCTCTTCAGCGTTTCGGGGATCTCTTTCAGGGTGTCCACGGTCTGCGGGACGCCCTTCACTTGCTTGATCTGGCTGCGCCCGACCAGGAACAGGATCAGGGCAATGACTGCCCACAGGACCGCGACGACAACGCCGGACCAGCCGCCGCCCATCAGCGTTCCCAGAGCCCACCACAGCGCGACGGACAGGAAGAACACCGCCATCAGCGCGCCGTAGCCAGCCGCACCCATCAGGCCCGCACCCTTGGCGGACTTCGTGGCCGAGTCCTTCAACTCTGCTTTAGCGAGGGCGACCTCCTGGCGCATCAGCGTCGAAATGTCACGGGACACTTCCCCGAGCAGATCTCCGATCGAGGTCGATGCGGCTTTGGCTTCAGACGGTGTCGGGTCGGTCATAGCCGTCCTCCCTCAGAATGTCCGGACGGCTGGCGGCCGCCTGCGAGTACATGGGCGTGCCAGCGCCCGTGTCGTTCACCACGGGGACGGGCACGGACGGGTCAGGGTGCACCTGCGGAGGTGCCGGCGCGGGAGCGGACACGGGTGCGGCGTCTTTATCGTCGGAGGCGTTCGCGGCGAGGGCGCGGGTGAGGCGTCCCACAACGATGCCGCCGATCGCGGCGGCGAGGATGAACGTGCCGGGCTTGCGACGTGCGTACCGCTTGACCTCCGTGAGCACAGCACCAGGATCGCGGTCGCTGAGCCAGCTCGCGGCATCAGACAAACGCCCCGACACCTGCTGAACCAGATCGCTCGCGACGCCACTGCCTTCCGAATTGCTGGCCATGGAGCCGAGCTCGTCGCTGACAGAGCGGAGACCACCGGCGAGACGCTGCTGCTGGGTGTTCGCCTGCTCCGACAGCTCCCGCTGAGTCTGCGCGTACAGATCCTTCGCCTGCGTCTTCGCCTCCCCCACGACGGTCGCAGCCTCATCCTTGGCGGTGCCAAGAACGTCCTTCGCCTGGGTCGCCGCCGTGTCTTTCAGGTCGGTGGCTTCCTGCTTGACAGCATCCACCTTGCCCGAAGAACCGGGGGCGTTCACGCCCGAGCCGCTCGGGCTGGACGTCTCATAGTTGTCCGACATTAGTGCTCCTCTCGCGGACCGACCGAACAGTCGGTGGAACCCGTTCTAAACCGTCTCTCCCGCCTCGGTCAGGACCCTTGTTCCGAGCAGACTTACGGTGTATTCAGGCCGGGCACAGAAGAGCCTTACTTTGTAAGCCTGCATACAGTACGCGCCTCGATCCCCAGAGGCAACCACCTCCTGCGCTCGTTCCGAAAGCGCCTACTTTCGCCGTATGAACAGCAACGATTCCCACGAGCCCCGGGAACCCGGCGCACCCGTCTACGACAAGGACTCCTCTCACGCAGCCGTCCCCGTCGATGCGAATCACACTCTCCGCGCCGATGTCCACGAGCGTGAGAAAGCAGAATTCGGCGGGTTCAAATTCGGATCCGCGTTCTTCGGATGGCTGACCGCCATGGGCACCACCGTGCTCCTGACCGCCCTGGTCGCCGCGATCGGGGCCGCTGTCGGGCTCGGCAACGGCACCACCCCAGAGGAGGCCGCCGACGCCGCGACAGAGAACGTCGACGCGACCGGCATCATTAGCGCCATCGCGATCGGAATCGTCCTGCTCATCGCCTACTACGCCGGGGGCTACGTCGCCGGACGGATGGCCCGCTTCAGTGGAGTCAAGCAGGGTGTCGCGGTGTGGCTGTGGGCGATCGTGATCGCGATCATCCTCGCCATCGTCACCGCGATAGCCGGTTCCCAGTGGGACATCCTCGCCAACTTGCAGAGCTTCCCGCGCATCCCCGTCGCCCCCGAGACAGCCACTCTCACCGGCATCCTCACCGCCCTCGGTGCCGCTGTGGTCGCCCTCATCGGCGCGATCCTCGGCGGCCTTGCGGGGATGCGGTACCACCGCAGGGTCGACCGCGTGGGACTTGGCCGGTAACCCCTGCCGTCGTCGCCCCTGACACACCGACTTCCTCAACCACCCACCACCCGCACGACCGAACGAAAGGCAACACCAATGATCAGCGAACAGAACATCGCCAGCCTCATCGGGGCCACCGTCACGGACACTGACGGCAACAAGATCGGAAAGGTCGGCCAGATCTATGTCGACCCCACCAGCGGTCGGCCGAACTGGGCAACCGTAGCGACGGGCTTGTTCGGAACCTCGGAATCGTTCGTCCCGCTCGACCAGGCCGACGCCGTCGACGGAGATCTCCGAGTCCCGTACGCGAAAGACTTCGTCAAGGACGCACCTCGCATCGATGTTGGCACCGACCTCACCGACAACGAACAGGACGAGCTGTACACCTACTACGGAACCGGCGCCGCTCCCGTCGCCAACGCACCCGCGGACCGGGATGTGGCATCGACCGACGGCTACGACACCTCCGGACCGACGACCGACGACGCGATGACTCGGTCCGAGGAGCAGCTGCACGTCGGCACGGAGCGCGTCGAGACCGGCCGAGCCCGCCTCCGCAAGTACGTCGTCACCGAGCAGGAGACCGTCACGGTCCCCGTCAGCCACGAAGAGGTTCGTCTCGAGCGTGAACCCATCACGGAGGCGAACGTCGAAGACGCCCTGGATGGTCCGGACATCAGCGAGGAAGAGCACGAGGTCGTCCTCACGGAGGAGCGCCCCGTGGTCGAGAAGGAGACGGTGCCGGTCGAGCGTGTCCGCATCGGCACAGAAACCAAGACCGACACTGAGCAGGTCAGCGCAGAGGTCCGCAAGGAAGAGATCGAGCTCGAGGGCGACACCCACACCGACCGCTGACAACTCCCCGTCGTCAGCCCCACTGAAAGGAGAATCCGATGGGTATCGGAGATGACATCAAGAACACTGCCGAAGATCTGAAAGGCAAAGCCAAGGAATCTGTCGGCAAAGCAACCAACGACAAGTCGACCACAGCCGACGGCCACGCCGACCAGGCCAAGGCCAGCGCGAAGAAGGCTGGCGAGAACGTCAAGGACGCACTGTCCGACAACTAACAAATCCCGCTCCCTCGTATCCGGTGCCCACGCCCCCGCGGGCACCGGATACTTCTCTGCTCGGCACTCGGTGCTTGCGTCTCACTATTTCGCGTGCGGGTCTCCCGCACCGCGGAGACAACGGGGGCCAGGGCGCCGGAGAGTCAAAACACGCCAACGCGGCCGGTGAGCGTCTTGGTCGGACGCGAACACTAGCCGTCAAGGATCGGTGAGAGATGAAGATTCACGACACGACGATTTCCTTCGTCTCGCCTGCTTGCAGAGGTGTCCGTGGCGATACGACCGAGGAGTGCACGTCATGGGAAAGTTCTACGAAGGCGGACTGAAGGTCGACATCGAAGATCGGGCACTCAGCCATCTACAGCTCGTCATCTCGGCGAAGCTCCGCCGTGGTGAGCCCTTCGCGTTCACATGGAAAGACGATGCCGGTACGGGCGGTGGCCGCACAACGGTGTGGGTGCACTCCGGAAGTGCGCTGGTATTCAAGTATTTCGGCGGCCGGCAACCGGCAATCAATCGGGCGTGGGTCGCTGCTCTCGCCTTCGCCGCCAGCTCTCCCACGGGCCTGTACCTCACTCCCGAACGCGCCGAGGGCACTCGCCTCGAACGCGATCTGGATAGTGCACCAGCCTGACCCCAGCGCGCAAGCCCCTTAGGATCCCACCCACCCGGCTCCTACCCTGGTCGGATGAGCGAGCGCACCACACTTCAGACGCTTGTCACCATCGACGAGGCAAGTTTCATCCTCTCCCCGACGCAGGACGCGGAACAGCTCTGCGACGACCTAGAAGTGGCCGCCGCCAGCACAGGAAGAATCGTGCGCTTCAAAGATGCAGGAGATCGACTCGTCCGTTCCCTGGTCACGCCCTCCAGTCACGTGATCATCACCGAGGAAGAAGTGACACTGGATTCCGACCAGGCAGTGTTGACACTCGGCCTGTCCGGAAGCTGGGATCTGCTCTAGTCTGCAGCAGCTTCGATCTCAGGGGCATCCAGCACTTCGTCGACGAGCGTGATCCCGCCCGACGAATTCGCGGTGTGCATGAGCTGCTCGACCCACCTGAGACTGATCGGCGGCGGCTCAACTTCATCGAAAGTGAACCGTAGCGGAATCGACGGATGAATCCAGATCGTCGAACGCCCCCCCGGATCACCCTCGGGATGCTTCCACGACAACGTGAAGCTCTCATTACGACGCAACTTCGTCGCAATAACGATCTTCAGATGCGCGAGCGCCCGATCCTCAATATGAATCGGATCCCCGCCATCCCCGTACACAAGACTGGCCATGAGAACCACCCTAGTGACCCGGACCCACCCGAAGACCCAGTTTCGGCTACTGCTTACGGCAGGACCCGCGCCCTCCGGTCATGCCCGCGCCGGAAACGATCGTTTTCGGCTGGTCGCGCACCTGGTTGACGACGACCGCTGCCTTGCCATAGCCGATCGTTACAAAAGATTGAAGCGTAGGCCTCCGGCGATGCTGCGCGGTCAGCAGCAGATGGGAGGATCCTTGTGATCATGGAGATTGAGTTATTGCATATCGCGGGCTGTCCCAGCTGGATCGCCGCGGGCCACAATGTTGCCGAGGCGCTTCGGGAGACAGGCCATGGGGCCACGCCGTTGCGCTATCGACTCATCCGCACGGAGGAGGATGCCGCTGCGGTTCCCTTTGCCGGGTCTCCCACGATCACACTGAACGGGAAGGATCTGTTCCCCGGCGCGGATCACAGCGTCGCCTTAGCGTGTCGCGTCTACGCGACACCCGCGGGCGTGGCAGGTACGCCGACGGTTGATCAGATCCGGGAGGCGATCATCACTCGTGGCCGCTGAGTCAGACGAGACATGTACGTGTTGCGGGCGATCGTTGCCCCGAAGGAAATTGCATGCCCTTGGGAAGCGCGGGGTGTTCATCTGTCGCCGGTGCGGCTGGTGGGTTGCGCTTCGTCTGCGACGCGACCATCCACCGGATCACCAGGAGAGTTAGTCAGCAGTCCCTGTACAGTCAGCGTGTGCTGACTTTTGCTTTCGTCTCGATGCAATGAACGAGACGCCCCTACTCGCCCTCTTCTAAACCTCCCTACCTTGGCGACGCCCGCCACCGATCTGGAGCATCCGTCTTGAAACCCCCCGTCAAGGTCGCCCTCGTCACCGGCTCCACCCTCACCGTGCTCGCCATTATGGCGCTCGTGGTCGTCCTGATGACCCGCCCCGCAGCTCCGGAATCCCGCACAGAAGGTGCACTGCCTGGTACCCGTGCGGATTCGCATGTGCTCGACGCGGCCGGGCCAGACGCTCCGACGCTGGTTGAGTTCCTCGACTTCGAGTGCGAAGCGTGCGGTGCGTTCTATCCGGTCGTCGAGCAGATCCGCGAACAGTACGAGGGTGGAATCAACTACGTCGTTCGCTACTACCCCCTCCCCGGACACTTCAATTCGATGAACGCCGCCCTGGCTGCGGAAGCCGCGTCCGAGCAGGGGAAGTTCGAGGAGATGTATCAGCGCCTGTTCGAAACGCAGACTCAGTGGGGCGAACAGCAGACCTCGCGAGCGGACCTGTTCCGTACCTTCGCGGAGGACCTCGGGTTGGATTTGGGTGCCTATGACGCGGCTGTAGCCGCCCCGGCGACTAGGGAGAGAGTCGAAGCTGACTTCAACGATGGACAGTATCTTGGGGTCAGCGGCACGCCATCATTTTTCCTGGATGGCGAGAAGCTTGAACTCACTCAGCTCAGCGACCTGACTAACGCACTCGACGAGGCGACCAACCGTTGACCTCGAGTGTTCGAACCCTCTCGCGTCCTGCCGCCGCAATCAGCCCTCCTACCGCATCCGCGCATTAGCGGCTGCCCTAGACGTCTCATTCTTGGGTCTCATCGCCGCCGCGGATCATAAGGAACGCTCCGGCGATCGCAGCAGCGAAGATCACAATGTCCGCGACATTTCCGATGAACCAGTTCCCGTAGGCGAGGAAGTCCACGACGTGTCCGCGGGCGAACCCGGGATCTCGGAAGAGACGGTCGCCTGCGTGTGATGCTGCGGCTCCTCCGAGCGCGCCGATGATGATCGCCCATCCCAGGCGTTGAACTCGAAACGCGAACACGATCGCTGTAACGGTGGCGGCGACAGCGAGCAGCGCGAACACCCAGGTGAAGTCTTCGCCGAAGGAGAAGGCGGCACCAGGGTTGTACGCAAGCTGCAGGCCCAGCAGGTCGCCCGCCAGCGGGATGCGCTCGCGCTCCGTGAGAGTCGCTACCGCCCACACTTTCGTTCCCTGATCGATCAGGACGACGAACACGGCGATCAGGAGCGCTCCAACCGTGAGTTGCCAGCGCGGCGCCGACGGCACTTTTCGCGCAATAGACGGGCGAGCTTCGGCCTCGGACGACATCATCCGAGGACCTCAATCAGGCGAACGATGACGCCGGATTCGATCAGTATGAACAGCCCGAGACCGATGAATACGGCCGGTACGAGCCAGTGCTCGACTCGTTCCAGCCCCTCGGTGACGGCCTTGTTGGTGCCGATCAGCCGTCCGGCAGCGCACCAGACGGCGACGAGGATGAGGAACACGACGATCATGACGACGACGTCGCCGGGCGCGCTGGTGCGGAAGATCGGCGTGTAAAGGGAGATGTTGTCGGCCCCGTTGGCGATCGTGATCCCGGCGACGCCCCACAACCCGACCGCTGTGATCTTGGCGTCATCATCATCGTCATCACCGTTTCGACGCAAGCCACGTACGAGCGTCCAGATGCCGATGCCGAGCGGGATCAGCCCGAGGAAGCCCACCCACTCGTCCGGGACGATCGTGAGGCCGAGCGCGGCGATCACGCTGATCACGACGAGGGTGATGAACCCGAAGTACTGGCCTGCGACGATCTGCCACGGTCGCGGCTTTCCTCGGCTGGAAGCGAGGAACAGCACGGTGAGCACGACAATGTCATCGATGTTGGTCGCAGCGAACAGGCCGATCGCTGATCCGATGGTCGCGAGCATCAGCTCTTCACTCGCGGAGTGCGGGCGGCGCGCAGGCCGTTGAGAATAACGATGACCTCGGCGACCTCGTGGACCAGGACGACCGCCGCGAGCCCGAGGACACCGAAGAGCGCGAGCGGGAGCAGTGCGGTGATGATCAGCAGCGACAGGATGATGTTCTGGTTGATGATCCGTCGTCCCCGTCGGGCGTGGTCAAACGCGCGCGGGATCAGACGCAGATCGTGACCGGTGAACGCGACGTCGGCGGATTCGATCGCTGCGTCGGAGCCGGTCGCGCCCATCGCGATGCCGATGTCTGCGCCGGCGAGAGCCGGGGCATCATTGATTCCGTCACCGATCATCGCGACCGGCCCTACCTTCGACAACTCCGCGATCGCGGTCGCCTTGTCCTCCGGACGCAACTCGGCTCGCACGTCACTGATCCCGGCCTGCGCACCAAGCGCACGGGCAGTCCGGGCGTTGTCGCCGGTGAGCATCGTCACGCCGACGCCCTGGCCGGTGAGCGTTCGGACCACCTCGGGGACTTCTGGGCGCAGCTCGTCACGGACGCCGATCGCGGCGACCGGCGTCCCGTCACGATGCACGATCACGACGGTCATGCCCTGCTCTTCGAGCTCCGCGACCCGATCCCCGAGCGCGCCGGCGTCCAGCCAGCGGGGGCTTCCCACAGTGATTCTCGAGTCGTCGACCGTGCCGTCAATGCCGTGACCAGCCCGCTCGGTCACGTCCGCAGCGGCTGTGACACCCGGAGCGGCCGCCGTGATCGCGGCAGCGAGAGGATGCGTGCTGTGCTGCTCCAGCGCTGCCGCCCACGCCAGCGCCTGAGCCTCCGACACGCCATCTGCGGTGAGGACAGCGGTAACGATGGGCTCGTTGCGGGTGAGGGTGCCGGTCTTGTCGAGGGCAACGTGCCGGACGGTGCCGAAGCGCTCGAAGACGGCACCGGACTTGATGATCACGCCGAACTTGCTTGCGGCGCCGATCGCGGCGACGACCGTGAGTGGCACCGAGATTGCGAGTGCACACGGAGAAGCCGCGACCAGCACGACAAGCGCGCGGGTGATCCACACCTCTGGATCGCCCAGCAGCGACCCGATGATCGCGACGAGCGCCGCGAGGATCAGAACACCGGGCACCAGCGGGCGGGCGATCCTGTCCGCGAGACGAGCACGCTCGCCCTTCTCTGTCTGCGCTTTCTCTACCAGCTCCACGATCGTAGTGAGCGAGTTGTCGGTGCCAGCAGCCGTCGTCTCGACCTCCAGCGCACCGGCACTGTTGATCGCACCCGCCGACACCGCATCGCCGGGCTCCACCTCTACCGGGATCGATTCGCCGGTGATCGCCGAGGTATCCAGGCTCGAGCGACCAGAACGCACGACCCCATCGGTCGCGATCCGCTCGCCCGGCCGGACCACCATGACCTGGCCGACCGTCAGCTCTCTCGCCTGCACCTGCACAGTAGTGTCGCCCTGCAGGATCGTGGCTGTTTCCGGTACGAGCTTGAGCAGTGCGCGCAGGCCGCCGCGGGCACGGTCCATCGCCTTGTCCTCGAGCGCCTCAGCGATCGAGTACAGGAACGCGAGAGCTGCGGCCTCCTCCACGTAGCCGAGGATGACTGCACCGATGGCGCTGATCGTCATCAGCAGACCGATGCCCAGCTTGCCCTTGAACAGCTTTCGAACCGCTCCCGGCGTAAACGTCGAGGCACCCAGCAGCAGACCGACCCAGAACAGCACCAGCGCGGGGATCTCCTGGCCAGACCACTCCAAGATCAGGCCGGCCAGGAACGCGACCCCGGAGAAAACCGGCACCAGAACTCCGCGGTCTTTCCACCAGGGGCGCTCGGCCTCTTCGATTTCCTCGTCCACCGCGCTGGCAGGCTCGTGCTCGCAGCCACACGCCGCGCTCACGCGTCCACCCCCGTCGCACAGCAACCGGCCACCGTACACGCTGAGTCCACGCACGGCGCGTGCTCATCCACAGCCAGCGTCACATCCACCAGCGCAATGAGGGCAGCAGCGAGGTGCGGATCGGCGATCTCATAGCGAGTCTGGCGGCCTTCTGGTTCCGCGACGACGATTCCGCAATCGCGCAGGCACGTCAGGTGGTTCGACACGTTCGAACGAGTGAGTACCAGATCGCGCGAGAGGACGGCCGGATAGCTGGGCCCCTGGAGCAGGGTCATCAGGATCCGGGAGCGCGTCGGATCGGCCATCGCCCGGCCAAGCCGGTTCATTACATCGATACGGGAAGCAATAGTCAGCACGTACTGAACTATACAGCCATCGGTGACCAATCGCGATCGTCGAAAGAGGACTCGAGTAAGGCTTCCAGCGTCGTTGGTGGGCCCGGAGTATCCCCACGTCAGAGCGATCCTAAGCAGCAGGCTGTCGCAGCGCAGATGCCGACCGGCGCGTTTCCCGCTCCCACGCCTGGGTTGCGACCTGCACGGCGTCCCACGGTGAGCCGAGCGGGGGCGTGTACGACAGGTCGAGGTCACTCATCGCCGCGACAGTCATGCCGTGGTGCAGAGCCGTGGCGTAGGTGTCGACGCGCTTGGAGATTTCGGCACCGCGGGTGCCGACGAGCTGCGCGCCGAGCAGACGGCCGTCGTTGGTGTCTCCGGTGATGCGGATGCTGATGGGCGTGGCGCCCGGGTAGTACCGTTTGTGGTCGTCCGCGATCGCGGTGTGACTGTGCGGGGCGAAGCTGGCGGCTGTGGCTTCGTGGTCGCGGAGCCCCGTGCGTGCGGCCACGACGTCGAAGACCTTCACGACCTGCGTGCCGAGGCTCCCTGCAAATCGGGTGTCGCCGCCGATCGCGTTCTCCCCTGCGACGCGCCCTTGCTTATGCGCCGTGGTGCCGAGAGGAAGGTATGTGACGCCGAGCAGGCGGTGATGGGTGACCACCCCGTCGCCGGCCGCCCACACGTTCGGCAGGCCGGTGCGCATCTGTTCGTCGACGACGACAGCGCCGCCCGCTCCCGTGGTTGCGCCGGCTGCGGTGAGGAGGCTGGTGTTGGGTCGCACGCCGACGACGACGAGGACCACGTCAGCGTTGCGGGAGAATGCTTCGCCGTCACGGGTGCCGGTGACGGCGATCCGTCCGGCTTCACGGGCGACGGCTTCGACGCGCGTGCCGGTGAGGACGTCGACGCCGTGTCGGGTGAGTTCGTCGTGGACGAGGGAGCCGAGTTCGGGATCGAGGGTGGAGAGGACTTCGGGGCCGCGCTGCAGCTGGGTGACCTGGAGGCCCCGCACGGTGAGCGCTTCGGCCATTTCGAGGCCGACGTAGCCAGCTCCGACGATGATTGCCGTCTCGGGCTGATGTTCGTCGAGGTACTTCTCGAGCGCGAAGGTGTCGCCCATCGAGTGCAGCAGGTGCACGCCGTCGTCGGGCCCGAGCTGGTCGAGGCCTGCGATGCCGGCGATTGACGGGGATGCTCCGGTGCCGACCATGAGTTCGTCGTACGCGATGGTCGATTCGCTGCCGTGCGCGTCGCGGACCGTGAGTCGTCGGCTGTCGACGTCGATACCCGTGGCGAGGGTGTCCAGGCGGAGGTTCATGCCGGTGGCTTCGAGATCCGCGTGGGTGCGGTGGGCGAGCGACTGCCAGGGCTGCACCTCGCGGGAGAAGTAGTACGGGATGCCGCAGATCGAGAAGTTCGGATACGCATCGGCTACCACGACGGTGACGTCGACGGACGGGTCGAGTTCGCGGGCCCGGAGGGCGGTGGAGATTCCAGCGTCGCTTCCGCCGATCGCTACAAGATGCATGAGGGTGCCTTTCAGGGCTGGTTTTCGAGTTGCTGAGGGACCACGACGTCGCCGGCCGTGCGGGAGGCGGTCGGGTAGAGGGCGAGCAGCACAGCGAGGCCGATCGCAGCCCCGACGAGCTGTGCAGCGATGAACGGCGCGACAGAGGCGGGCGCAATGCCGGCAAAGGTGTCGGTGAACATGCGGGCGATCGTCACCGCGGGATTCGCGAACGACGTAGAGCTTGTGAACCAGTACGCGGCGCCGATGTACGCACCGACCGCGGCCGCCGTGGCAGATCCCTTGCCCGTGCGCGCGAGCGCGAAGATCAACAGCACCAGTCCCGCCGTGGCGACCACCTCCCCGACCAGGTGTCCACCGGTCGCGCGATCATTCGATGAGAGCGCGGGGGCCGCGTCGAACATCACTCCCGCCAAGAACGTTCCGGTGATACCGCCGAGAACTTGCGCGAGCACGTACGGGGCGAGGTCGCGCAGCGGGAGTCCCGTCCGGGCGCGGCGTCCGAGCAGCCAATCCGCGATCGACACCACGGGGTTGAAGTGCGCACCGGACACGGGGCCCAGCATGAGGATCAGGACCGTCAGACCGAGCGCGGTGGTCAGGCTGTTCTCCAGCAGTTGGAGGCCGACGTCATCCGGCGAGAGTCGCTGCGCCGCGATGCCGGAACCCACAACGATCGTGACGAGCAGGCCAGTTCCAAGGAACTCGGCAGCAGCTCGGCGCAGCAGGTGAGGTCGCGCGGGCTCGGACTGGGAGCGGGTAGCAATGTTCATGTCGGCTTATCTTGACCCGAGAGGTGTAGTTCAGTCAAGATTGAAACAATGAACACTGAACGAACTGATCAGGTGGAGGCGCGCGCGGCGAAGCACGCTGCGCTGGGTGACCCATCTCGCCTGCGGATCGTCGACCGTCTCACGCTGGGCGACCTCTCCCCCACCGAAATCGGGGTGGCGTTGGGCCTTCCCTCCAACCTCGTCACACACCATCTGAATGTGCTGGAGTCCGTGGGGATGGTCTCACGTTCACGCTCGGAGGCTGACAAACGGCGCAGCTATGTTCACCTGACCGAAACCGCGCTTCGCGGGCTCACTCCCGGCCGAGTGGAGCGCGCGGATCGCGTCGTGTTCGTCTGTACGGCGAACTCCGCCCGGTCGCAGCTTGCTGCGGCATTGTGGTCTACCCGCAGCAGCATCCCGGCGTCATCGGGAGGAACGCACCCGGCCGAGCGGATAGATCCGGGCGCGGTTGCTACAGCCGAGCGCCACGCCCTCGCGCTGCCTACGGAATCACCGCGCGCCCTGACTTCGGTCCTGACCGATTCGGATTTCGTGGTGACGGTGTGCGATAACGCTCACGAAGAACTCGGCGTCTCCGGGCACCTGCACTGGTCGATCCCCGACCCCGTGCGGATCGGCACCGATGACGCCTTCGACACCACTTACGACGAGCTGGAGCGCCGCATCGCGGAACTCGCGCCCCGTCTCGCCGCCAGCTGAAACCCAACCCGGAAGAAAACCCGTGACCGACACCACCCCCACCGTCCTATTCATCTGCCAGCACAACGCCGGCCGCTCACAGCTCGGCGCAGCTCTCCTAGAGCACCTGGCCGGCGACCGATTCCGCGCCACCTCCGCAGGCCTCGCCCCTGCCGACCAAGTGAACCCCGCCGTGGCCACCACAGTCGCAGAACTCGGAATGGACATCACCGCCCGGGCACCTCGCGCCGTCACCATCGACGACCTGGATACTGCCGACATCGTGGTCCTGATGAAGCCCGGACTCACCCTGCCTTCCACCCCCCGCGGCGAAGTGCTGGAATGGTCGTTCCCCAACCCGGAGTCCTGGGACGCCGAAGCAGTGCGCCCGCTGCGCCAAGCCGTATCCGAGAAGATCCAGAGCTCACTTCTCAACCGTTGAGCTGACTGGAGCGGAGCGCCAGAGGTCAGCGAATACGCCTGCCAAAACCCTCTGACGGCTCACGTTTCTGGACCCCATTCAGCGGCTGTACGAGTCATCCCGCCGTACACGATCATTCTCGGCGGGGTCGGTAGCTTCGCCGCCGATCGGTGCTGCGACAGGTTTCATGAGAATCCGCCACCTTCCATGAGAACTGCGACAACATTCGTGAGAAAGTGACGACTTTCGTGAGAAACGACAGGCCTGTCGAAATCTGCTTGATGTCCGATCTCACGAGAGTTGTCGTGAGATCGGATCGCGATCCCGCGAGTTTCCGGGACAGCTGTAGCCGGCACATGGAGCGACTTGCCTCATGACGCTTATCAAAATTCCGACGACGAGAATGATCGACCAAGCTGACTTGCTCGAGAGGCGTTGGAGCCAGTCACCTGTGGCAGGGTGGATCGCCGCAGGGCCGCGGGCATGGGCACCCACTGCACCAGGGGCGCGGTCTAGGAAGACTCTGCTGCGATCGGGATGTCGATATGCCCGCGAGCCACGACGACGTTGCGCTGGATGACGTAGCACTCCACGTAATGATTCCCTCGGAAGGAGGTCACTTCGCGGCGCTCGGTGCCGTGGGTCGGACGGATGATCTCACCGCGTACGTGATCCCGCCGCTCAGCTTCGGCTCCTCGGTTCAGTACCTTCCAACGCACCTCATATGATCCCGGCACGTCGATGTTGTCGATCGCGAACGTAAGTTGTTTCTTTGCGGGCAGTAGCGAGAACAGGTTGAGAAATGAGTTCAGCGAGGTAGGACGGAATCCGTCCTGGGTCACGGTACAGCTGATCTCGACCGAAAAACGGATGTCCACGGGATGGGTGTCCTCGATGAACTCCTCCGTGTCGTTGAACGATCTGGCTGCAAGCGCATTCTCCCCTCCAGCCACTACTGCTGGGACGGACTTTCCGAATACTGCTCTCCACTTCTTGTACTCGTTCTTCTGACCAGCAGCGTCGACCGCCTCGGTGCAAAGCTCAGCGCCGGACGCAGCCTTCTTCTGGAAGCGCTTCTTGACTCGAACGCGCTGACGGCTTCCAAGCGCCAGATAGAAATCGTGGTCCACCTGGTCCGCGAGGTACAGAAGGAAGTCGCGCATCATCTCGCCGTAGGATTCGGGACGTGCCAGAGCGATGTTCCGTCGTAGACGTTAGGAAATTGTACGCAAGGGTGTCTACGAGCAGCCCGCCCATCACGACTCCTTGCTTGTTGCGCCATGCTCGAGCGAGCTTGCACAAGCGTCGCAGATTGCCACTAGTAGCTGAGTCTTCCTCGCTGATTGCGGAGATCTCATCGCGAGGCTTCGTCATCTTCCACGAGTCGCTGTAAGTGTCCGGGTAGTCGAAGGACCCGTCCTCGTTTTCGAACACGGGCTGCACCTCGAAAGTGAAGTTCGAGAACTCCACTACGACGACCAGCCTGTCGACCCCGACAGTCGTCGTCGGATACCGCTTCTGGATCGCAGCGCGGGCGCGCCGCAGCGCTTTGAGCGGCCCGCCTTCCTCCTCGTATGAGGCGCGCAGACTGGACGGCAATATGTACAGGAGGTCAAGGTCCGATATACCTTTGATCGCTGTCCAACGACCGTAGGAACCGACCATCAGCTTGTTCGCCGTGGAGCCGGTCAAGCTGCGGAACTCGCTGTTCAGAGCTTTCGTTACTTCGTCCCGCCGGTCGGCGATGCTCTCAGCAGTGTTGACCCTGAGATTGGTGAGGAGACCATCGAAGATGTCACCGGTTTGCGACATCAGTGCTCCCAATCCTCTCGAAGCGCCTCCGGCAGCATCAAATCGATCTCCTGCGTGCTGAGAGTGAGATCTTCCTTGTCCTTCAGGCCGGATTGAGCCATGGCATACGCCTGCGGTGTCGTTCGCGGGGCGTCCTTCAGCACGGCCTGAGCCGCCTTCTGCAGCTCGTCTCGTTTCTGCCGCGCCTGGTCGAGCGGCAGAGACTCGGACTTCAGGTCCACAATCAGCGACAGATACGACTCCCGCAAGTTCCATAGCAAAGCCGCGGTGTCGCGGTGCTGCTGCATCTCCTCGCCGTATCGGAATGTCCGGTCACCCAGGCTTGCCGCCGTGACTAGCACGGCGATGAAGGAGGTAGCTAGCGATGCCCACTGCGGGTCCAGCAGCAGCCCGAAGAGTGACGCTAGGAACGTCCCCGATCCGACCGCCGTGAGAACGAACTTCCAGACTCTTTGCCTCCGCGAGGACATCGCGCAGATGTCAGCTTGCTTCTCATGGGTCTTCTGCGTGTACGCGATGCGCCCATATAGCTCTCTCACCTGGTTGAGAAGCAAGTCACGACCCGCCTCTGACGGTTCTGTCTCTCGTCGATGCATCTTTCCCCCAGCCCACGGCGACAGTCCGCCGCAAGTGCATGCTAGCGGCGGACACCGACACGGCCCGTTTCGAAGGCGAACCAATGGGCGTAGCTCGGCCGGAACGTTGGGGACGAAGTCCCGCGCAGGCTACGACTCTTTCCGTTCACCCCAGAGAGAAACGACTCTGCATGCCCCGGAATTTACATCCGGCTCACAAGCGCGATCCGTCATGAAGCCTGAGCGAATTCACCGATAGAGGCGACGCAGTCGCGCTACTTCCTCGATTTAGAGAGCTAGCGGACATTCCCGCAACGTCGAGGACGACGAGTACAGTCTGACCCGTGAGCGATTCGTCTGGCCAGCCTCGTGTACGCGGTGTGATTGAAAGCGTCAATGGGCGTGCGAATGGTCGCGGCATCCCTGAGCTCAGCCAGGCCGTTCTTCGTCTGGAGGATGGGTCGACGCTCGAGGTGCGTATGCCGCGGCCATTGGGAACAGAGCGGTATTTTCAGGCGCTCCCTGTCGCGTTCGATTTTGTCGACTTTGGTGTTTGCCCGATCTGCTTCGCGCCGGAGCCGCGAAGCCGAGAGCATGTGCCGCCCCACTCAGTTGGCGGGAGCGTGATCACGATGACCTGTGAAAATTGCAACAACGAGTTCGGCAGCAAGTACGAGCCGCACCTGCGCAATTGGTATGAGAACGCGATCGGGAAGGTACGACTCTCGGGCAAGACCGTTCCCGGCCGCCGCAGCGTTGGCGAGTACCTACTACGCGAGAACGCATCCGGCGGGTTTGTTCTCTTCCAACACGGCAAACACGACCCGGCGGTCTCTCAGATCTTGGGAGAACAGGAGTTCGAGATGAGCTACGAGATTGTCGACGCAACCCGTTCGCACATCGCAGCGGTCAAGACTGCATATTTGGCCGGATGCGTTGCGCTGCACGCGATCCCGCGGACGCCCCGCGCTGATGCGTTGAGAGCTGAGCTCCTCGTTGCCCGAGACGTGCCCCGTGACCAGAAGGCTGAGCTCGGCGACGTAGCGAGGTCCATCAAGGTCGCGCGTTCCGCACACGAACCGAGCCCTGGCGAGATCATCTTGATGGCAGCCTCGGATGAACTAACGGAATCGGCAATGGTGATCAGCTTCAATCGCGTCTTCGCCGTCGATTGGCCGTTCGACCCGATCACGGGATTCACAAGGCGTGTGGACTGATGGCGGCTCAGAACGATCGTCGCGGCCAGAAGAAGGTGGCACCGACGATCGAGCCCGCAAAGATCGTGGAACGCTTTGTTCTGCGTGCGCGACGGGTTGCCGCGCACTCACTCTCGCAGTCGAGGGACCGCCTCCAGGCGTTCGCCAACACCATGATCCGCGGCAACATCGATCTCGCGGGCCGCTTTACCGTCGTAGAGGACCTGCCCGATGAGGAGACCTTCGAGTCTCTCGTCGCTCGCCTGCGCCCGCTCACGGTCGAGTCGGAGCCGATCTTTTACAACCGGGTCCTCGACGCGATCACCGCATTGACTGCCGGGGCGGCATCAGCTTCCGATAGGCAGCGAATCACGGCCCTACGAGCAGCCTGGGGGTCTACGGAAATCCAGGGAACACAAGTCCAGGGATACACCGTTCAGGCGGTCGGACCCGATCATGCACCGACCAGCATCGTCTCGGATACGCAACTTGCGGCAGGCTGGCTCTACGCAGATCTCGTCCACGCGGACCCCCGCGGAGCGAAGGTGGCGGCGCTCGAGCATGATCTCAAGGAGCGCTACACCGCGGCGGTTCGCGTGTTCTCGCGCATCGCAATGCTCACACTCGACACATTGGACCTTGTTCGCGACCTGCAAGAACGATCGCTGATCATGTTGCCTGATGATGCATGGACGTCCGCGGTAAGCGTTCACGAGTCGGAGTCACCGATCGATGTGCGCGTGTTTTACGCCGACACCGGCACCGCGGTCCCTGATCTAGCGGAAGGCAGCGACCTGCCGACCGAATGGTCGCGCTTCACCGTCTCTGACCTGTTCCTGCAGGACCCCGCCAATCAGGTGTCCCTCACCCTTCAGACTGGCGACGAGCATACGAACCTCGAAGCCGCAGTCATGCACCGTCGCCCTGAAGAAGGCGGCGTCGAATGGGACATTTTCGTCGATGGGTGCCTCATCCTCACCTTCGCGTTCACATTCGAGAACGATCGGGCAGTCGCATGCACCCTCGCTGAGGAAAAGTACCTCGAACTCACAAACGCGCAAAAGCTTCGCTCCACACAGCTCGCACGGCGCCTGCACTCAGCAGATCGCGCGGTGTTCGACGTCCCCGGCGGAAACATCACCATCTCGATGGAGGACCTCAGCGCCGAAGAGGAACTCCAGATGCGCGTTATCGAGGAGGCGCTCAGTGATGTGATCGAGATCGAGAGGATCACGGGAAATGAGATCGGAGTCTGCAACGGACGCTTCACTAACCTGGAACGCGTCAGACTGCGGCAGACACGTCTGATCTGGGAAGGCAAAGTCGTCCATGCCCGCCTAAAGAGCGCGACCGTCACCTCACCATCGGGAAATCCACCGCAGGTCATCACCATCAAGGAGGGATCGATCGCGTTCGCCGGGCAACAGATCCCAACGCCCGCGACGCACCTCTGGCATCAGCAGCTCGAGGTGCATCCCACCACGGCGACCGACAGCCCCGGGCACCCGCGCGACTACATCATGAGTCCGCCGCAAGGCGAGCACCTTGTAGCGTGGGCCCCCACACGGTTAGTCCGCTCTGAAACCGAGCCAGTGCTCGCGTCGCCGTGGGATCTCACCGGAATCGATGAAAAGTCGTTCCCGTAGCACCGACGAGTTCGGCACAACGCAGTCGACGCGCCGAGCACGGACAGAGCACCGGCAGCCCATCAGTTCCGTCTCGGCCAGCAAGGCAGGCGCGATCCTCACCAGAACTTTCCTGCACGCGGGCTTCACCAACTACGCCATAGTGGCGGGCTGCAGATGGCGATCGACGCGAAACGCGCCTGTCTCACCTGGAGCCGCCTGCGGAGTTCGCGGTGCCCGCCGAGTGGGAACGCACCTATCGACCACTCGCCGTGAAGACCCCTGCAGCTGGCGAGATCCTCACGCTCACGTACACAGCTGCACCCCGCACTACCCTCCCCAATCAGAAGCGCCCGGGGCGAGGTGCCCGTGCGCAGCCATTGGCGTAGCGGTCAGCCTGCACTCTCGAAGGCCGCGAAGCCCCTAGAGCTTCCCAGCGAGGACCATCGCGCGCATCGCGATCTTGCCGGCATTCATGATCCCGTATCGGTCTTCGACCCGCGCGGCGAGCTCGTTCACGGATTCTCCTGCTTCCGCGGCACCGAGCACGCTGCCGAGCAGCACCGATTGATCGTAGACATCTCCGCCGGGGGCTAGGAACTGCGCCATCAGCTCTTCGGTGGGAGTGAGGGGTTTCCCGCGCAACGGAGTGCTCACCTTCCATCGAGCATCCAGGCGGTTCAGCGAGTACCACTTCGCTCTCGACCGGACGGAGCTCGGCGATAGTTTGACGCCACCTTTCCCCGACGTCACGGCTGCGCGAGCCCAGATATTTCCCCCCGCTCCTTGAGGCTTCTGGAAGGTCATGTCGCTGCGCGCGATGACGGCCATCGGCTGCAGCATCAGGGTAAAGACGCAGGAGTCATGGACCTCGAGCCGGATCCGGCTTTCGTCCTCTCCCCAGCTGCCGCCTACCAGCTGACCCGACACTCGCAAGTCCTCCGCACCCTTCGAGCTGAAGAGCAGCGCCGGGCTGAGTACCGTCACCGGGGTTCGGCCCTTGTTGATCACTGTGATGACAGCGACATCGAGTGCGGGACCGTCCAGTCTGTATGGCATCCGCCAGTCGATGGCATCGGGGTTCTCCATATCTGCCGGAGAGGCACGTACCATCCGGAGGCCATCGGTTCGGCCGAGCTCGAGCTGCACCTTCAGGATGCTGCCGCCCCATACCCACTCCCGGACAGCCCAGAAGAGTGCCACAGCCGCGACGACCAGGATCCCCACCTGCACCAGGTCGGCAAGAGGATTAGGGGCCGGCGCGACGCAGGCGAGGGCGGCTAGATAGATCACGTGGCCTCCTGGCGGTCACGTGATCTTACCGAGGCCGACGCTCTGCGCTTCTCCGGACATGTTCGGCACGGGTCACTCGTAAGGGAGGGCGCTTCGCACAATCTTCAACGCTCCTGCTCGAGCAGCCTCGGCGAGCACCCTGCCGTGAAACAGTGGCCCTGTTCGGTACATTGATGCGACCGACTGGATCTGTCACGTATTGAATCGTCTCGCCTCGAAAGACCACGAATGGAGCCCCCATGGCCCAGGACTACCCGCTCGAGGAACTCAGTCCGCGCGCTTTCGAACAAATGACGATCGCCGTGTGTGAGGAGGTGTTCGGTCCAGGGCTTGAAGCCTTCGGGGCGGGGCCGGACGGGGGGCGCGAGGCCACCTTCCGTGGGCTCATTCGGTGGGGCACCGAGCCTGACGATCCGAACGTGTGGGATGGGTACACGGTGATCCAAGCGAAACAGCGCGAGCATCACTCCGTCGATCCCGCTAACAACCTCTCTTGGCTTCTCAAGCAGATCGACGCGGAACTCGAGAAATGGCTGGACATGTCCAGCACCCGGGCTTCAGTCCCGGACCACCTCCTTTTCGTCACGAACGCCCGCATCTCGAGTGCGCCGGGCGCCGGCATCGACCGCCTCACCGCGCACCTTGCCAAATGGTTGGACAACCCCGCGTCCGGCGACCCGAGAGTCACCCTGCGAAAGCGCGGCCTTCGACAGATCCGGGTGTGGCACCGAGACAAAGTCAACTCTCTTCTCACCGCGCACGGATCCGTGCGCAACGGGTTCAGGGCTCTCCTCACCGTGGGTGACCTGCTCGAACGCCTCACTCAGATTTCCGACACCTTGAGGCCCGACGAGCTGCATCCCTTCTTACACACCCACGCGGGAGCGGCGCTGTCCGCCGAACGCTGGGTCCATTTTCAAGAAGCTGGCGGCAGCGACCGCGAGTCCGTCGAGCAGATCGTCATCGACCTGAAAACTACCGACGAAGACGCAACGGAGTCTACGGTCCTCTCCGAGATCTTCACCCGGTCAAGCGCTGTGCTGAAACCCATGATGGCCGATCGGGTGGAGCGCCCCCACGTCGTCATAACCGGACGAGCAGGAAGCGGCAAGAGCACCATCACGAAATTCGTCACGCAGGCATTTCGCTCACAATTTGCGGCAGAAGAGTCTCTGCCACCCACCGCTCGGCACGTCCGCGAAGCAACCGAGGCAGCATTCCGCGGCCTCGGGACGGATGGTCCTACCGGGCGGCGATGGCCCGTGCTCATCAGGCTCACGGATTTCGCTGCGGCCATCGGGCCGAGCGGCGACCTCATGCTGCTCCGATTCCTCGCCGACACGATCTCGCGCCGGGCCGACATCGACATCAAACCGAACGTCCTCAAACGGTGGCTCACCTCCTGGCCGTCGATCATCATCCTCGACGGGCTCGATGAAGTGACCGCGCTCGAGGTCCGCCCACGAGTGCTCGACGCGATCACCTACTTTGTGGAAGACCTCGAGAACAGCAACGCCGACCTCCTCTGCATCGTCACCACCCGCCCCTCCAGCGACGCGGAACGATTCATGCCCGAACGATTCCGTCAACTTAACCTCACCTCCCTCGATCGGGAAACAGCAGAACGCTACGGGCGCATGGTCACTCAACGGCGCCTCGCCGACGATCCGGACCGCCGAGACCCACTCCTCGCGTCCCTGGAACGTCAGTTCTCACTGAGCACGATGCAACGCCTCATGAAGACTCCGCTCCAGGTACTGATCATGACGATCATCCTGGAGCGAGTCGGAACACTGCCCTCGGACCGCTACCAGCTCTACTCCCAGTACTTCGACACGATGTACACGCGCGAAGCAGGAAAACCCACCACCCTGGCACCCCTCCTCGCGTCACAGAATCACGCCATCATCTATCTGCACGAAACGGTCGGCCGGGTCCTCCACATCAAGGCGGAAACTTCCGGAGGCGAAAAATCGGTGATGCCCCGCGGGCAGATGCGCGAGCTTCTCGACGCCCGACTCACCGAACTCGAACACGACACAGACCGCCTCCGAACCCAGATCGGGGACCGGATCATGCAAGCCGCAACCGAACGGCTCGTCCTCCTCGTGCCCGCCGAAGACGACGGGTTCGCCTTCGAAGTCCGCAGCCTTCAAGAACTCATGGCTGCTCGGTCACTCGTGAAAACCAACGACGCCAACCTTCGCACGCGGCTCATCGCCCTCGCCCCCAGCCCGCACTGGCGCGCAACCTGGGTGTTCATGGCCGGATACGTATTCTCCAACGGCACCGACGAACAACGAGAAATGATCGTCCACATCGTGGAGAACGTCGACATCGGCGAGACGTGGCCCGGCTGGTTGAGCCCGATCGGCCCCGAACTCGCCGCTGCCCTCCTCGACGATGGCCTCGCCACCCAGACACCTAAATGGCTGCGCCGACTCGTCCAAGTCGCCCTCCGAGCATTGACCGGCCCGGCACCACGCAACATGCAGGCGTTCGCGGACGGCCTCACCGCAGCAGCCAGCGCCGATTCCACCACACGAAGCCTCATTCGCAACACACTCATCCAGGCCCTATCCGGGACTCCACGAGCAAGTCACACCGCCCGGTTCCTCCTCGCGATGACCAAGCTCGACGCAGGGATCAGTCAGGCAGCGCTCCGGGACGCCACAGAACCGATCTTGTCGAGAACCTCCGAGACCTTCGACTGCCTCGGCACCGTCCTCGAAGACCACATCTCGTCGCTGCCAGAACCCGGCGACGCGGTCGTGGCCCTCAGACCCCTCCTCGATGCTTTGAACTTCTACCACGCACCACCGTTCGGCAGCGGCGAGGTCGGCGTGACCCTCGTGCACAACGACACCGTCACCGACAATTCGACCGCGCAACTGATCGACGACCCACACACCGCCGCACTCCTCGAAGTCCTCATCGCCTCTCTCCCCCTCGAGAGCTGGCGCGTCCCGCACGGGGTGTCTGTCATCTACGAACGCGGCGCCGGCCGCCGCCCCGTCTCCGACCAACTCGACTGACCGTCACGAAACTGCACGCGAACCCCAACCGCCGCGCGCGCCGCACACATGCACGGAGACGAGTGGAGATGAAGTCGGCCATTTCGGGCTGTTCCCCACTTCGGCGACGCGGGTCGTGGTGCCGATCTTGCCGCTGGGCCTGACCAGACCCCGCTCAGCAGCCGGTGGCGACACCGACCGGAGACTAGGGACGCTTCTTCGACCCAATCGACTTGAGCCCGCGGCGTCCACGGAGTAGACCGAGGTCCCGTCCTTGGTGCGGTCGTTCGAGCCGGCTCAACACAGCGTGTTGGGTCTCTGGCGTCCAAAAGATCGTGAGGCGCTCTCGAGCTCGGGTAACCGCCGTGTAGAAGATGCTGTGTGAGAAGCGGTCCTCGTTGGCGTCGGTGATCACAACCTTCACGGAATCGTACTCGAGACCTTGCGCCTTGTGGATGGAAACCGCGTAGGCGACTTGGAACGGAACCGTCTTGCTATTGGACTCGTCCTCCTCGTCGGTACTCCCCTGCTCCGAAACGGAGAAACGGACCGTCGAGCCGCCGAGCCACTGCAATCCGGAGACTCGCGCGACATCAAATGCCGTGAGTATCCGATCTAACTCGATGTCAAACTGGATCTGACCGGGGAAGGTTTCGATTCCAACAATCGTTCCTTTGAGGTTGTTGTAGATGACTCCTCTGAATCGCGAGGTGTCCCCGAATAAGACGGGGTCGCCGATCTTGTACGTTGAGACGCCCCAAACGGTCGCTTCGCCAGGATTGCCGCTCTGGAGGAACCGGTTGATGTTGTTGATGCCGTATA
Organism: Microbacterium sp. NPDC064978; assembly: GCF_044543605.1. Lineage (NCBI taxonomy): Bacteria > Bacillati > Actinomycetota > Actinomycetes > Micrococcales > Microbacteriaceae > Microbacterium > Microbacterium sp. NPDC064978. The sequence goes on from NZ_JBITWF010000002.1 coordinate 27,205, forward strand.
GGCCGTCGTAGTTGAGGCACAGGATGATCTCTTGGTCATTGCGCGGTGCGAAGAGGGTCTCGTCGAGCACGGCTGAGTAGCCGTAGTGAGCCAGCAACTCTTCGATGTTCGGCTCGATGCCGCGCACGGCATCCCAGAACTTCAGTAGCTGGGCGCTCTTCGTGCGGTAGGGGCTGGTGAGCTCGAACACCGAGGAGTCCGGCAGGAACGCCGGAGCCAACGTGAACCAGTTGCCGAATTTTATTGATTCGATCTGGTAACTGTCCCCGACAAGAACAAGTAGTTCGAACGACGTCCGCCGTAGCACCTGGAGGAGATCGTCGTTGCTGACGATGCTGCACTCGTCAATGAACAGCACGTCAAATTCGGTGCCGGTGTCGTTCCAGAGGTGGCTCGCGATCGTTCGAAACGTGGAGTTCTGGGCACTGACGCGCCGCTCAAGGTTGTTCTTCGCCGGATTGGTGTGCGCCAGGAACAACTTCCTCTTGTCGTTGAAAAAGTGAGCGATGTGGTCGATCATCGTCGACTTTCCCGTGCCGGCTGCACCGTAGATCAAGGCGACCTGGGAACTCGCGAACAGTGCTTTGAGCGCTGCCTCTTTCACCGGATCATCCACGTTCACCGTCGGCGTCTCCTCAAGCCATCGCTCGACCGCCTCGGTATATCCGCCGATCCCAGATTTGGCGTGGGCCTGAAGTTCTTCGATGATCTCGACCGAGTCGTCTTCGTACTCCTGGACGAAGACGTGCTTCTTGTCGTGGACGAGGTCCCGCGCCGGGCGGTGCCCGTGCCAGAGCTTGCTGTTGAAGGTCGCGATCAAAGCGTCAATGTCGCCGAAGCGCTCAAGCTCCTCATCGGGTGTGTAGAGCATGCCGTGCTGCTCGACGTTGTTCTTTACACGACGAGCAAGCAGCTCGTGGACGCGGTCACGAGTGTCCAGACTTTCGACCAGGTCGGAGAACGTGACGTTGTGCTTTTTCGGCGAGGTGCAGAAGGGCATTGAATCGAATGGCTTGCATCCGCGATCCAGGTTGAGATTCGAAAGCAGGCTAGAGGTTTGAGAGCTGTACTGCTGCTTGAGGATCAGGTTATTCATCCTGAGCATGAGGTAGCGGATCATGTTGTGCCCGGGGCGATGGCGGGAAATCAGATCGCGGGCCCTCTCAAGCACGGGAAAGATCGCCGCCTTCTGGACGCGCCGCGTGGCATCCTCTCGTAGCCCCGCAAACCTAGTGTCAGGAAGCGCGACGACATCGAGGAGTCCAGTCTCCGTTCGAGTCAAATACTCCATAAGCACGCGGTACTCACTGGACCCTGACGATACCTTCGACGCCACTCCGAACAACCGAGCGAAGTTGTCGAACTCGCACGGACGAATCGAGACCTCCCAGTCCGTGATGATGGTGATCGGCATCGTCTGGCCGAGCACGTCGATGGCTTCGGAAACCACGGTAAGGTTCGCCGCGTACTTGTCCGTCATCTCGATGTCCGTGAAGGCAATGATTCGGTCGACCTTCTGCAAGTGATCAGTCGTCGCGCGGAAGACTACCTCGTAGAGAATCCGCCCCTTCGTGAAGATCGGCCGGATTCGATGGACGTAGTACCGGTTCCGAACACCTCCTGGTGTCGGATTGGCGCGGACGGCATCGATCCGGGCGGCGATCTTGCGGTGGTACTCGCGAAGTGAAGGATCGAGGTTGACCGGAAAATCCTCCAGATTATTGAGCGTCTCAATCTTGCAAGCTGCCCGCAGCAGCAGGCGTAGCCTGATGAGGTACTCGTAGTACTTGAGCATCAGCCGCTCGGAGGTGTCACCATCCATCGTGTAGTGCGACACGCTCTCCTGTAGCAATTTGTGGAAACGGTGCAGGAACTGAACGCGCTTCGGCGCTGACCCGATGGCGACCAGCGCCGCCTGAATCGCGTCGTAGTCGTAGTCAGCATCAGCACGGCCCGTGTGAAGGCGAACCGCTGCTCCCTCTACGAGATTTCGAAGGTGTGACAAAACCACGAGCGACATAAGTGCACGATCGCCTTTCAGCGCAGCGATGCTGTCACAGATGGCACGATCGGCGCTACGGATCTGATCATCGACTGTTCTCATCGCCGCCCCCTTGCAAGCCTCGTCGTGTCCAACCTGTGGCTCGTGCCAGAGCGCTGGGATGGATCGCTGTACGCTCAAAGTACCGCGCGTGGTTGCAGTACGTCACGAACTAGCCGAGTTCCGTCCAATCTTCAGCACGTACCTCGGCAGCCGAGCTACGCTCGAGCACTTCATAAATTGACGAGCCACCCCTACATCCGGCATGTACCCCACCGACCAAGCGCACGAGGCTCTCAACGCACGCGGCTTCTCCCACCCGAAGGAGACACTCCGGCGCATCACTCGGCACCCGGCGTCGCTGACCACTCACGCTTAGCCACTTCCACCTCAAACTCAAGGGGGTCGTAAGCTCGCGCTATGACGATCTCGGAGCCTTCGTCGGACACGTCAAGGCGGCTGCACGTCCAAACCCCCGAGCACTTACGGGGAGATGCCTGATCATGGATAGACGCTCGCATCAGCGCTCCGCACTGCTTGTGCTCGACGTCGATGGCACGATCTCCAGGATCCACCGCGAGGAAGAGCGCACGCTGCACCAGAACGCACAAGGCTGGCGCTCCTGGATGACGGTCGACGATGACCTCGTGGACGCGCTTGACGATCTCGCACTGCGAGCCGACGTGCAGTTCGCGTGGTTGACGACTTGGCCGCGCGATCAGGTCGGCTGGTTGATCCGCGAGCCGTTACGCGGCAAGCTCAATGGCCCTTACGTGCCCTGGCAAAACTGGCCAAAGAGTGGATGGCGGACGATGAGCCTCATCTCGCACATCCGGCAGACGGGCCCAGATGCGGTCGTGTGGGCAGACGATCGAGCTCCCGAGGACGCTGAGCAACGGCTAACCGCGATGACGGAGGTCCCATCGCTGGTCGTCCGCCCCGACAAGTTCGTGGGCCTCACCCTTGCCGATGTTGGGCAAATTGATCAGTTCCTAGACGAGCAGCTCGTAGTCTGAACGTCCGCCAGGCAGGGCGGCCCTCATTCGGATGCTTCCCCGGCCTTGGCACGAGCGTGAGACGCGCAGAGTGCCCACACCCACATTCGGATCGTGTAGGTCCTCGCCGGTGCCCCGCATTCTTCGCAGGTCCTCGTGCTCTCCCACTCAGCAGCAAGGATGGCGTCGCTGAACACTTCGTTGTAGTCGTAGACGTCGTCGGATGCACGAGCGTAAAAGCTGAGAGAGCCAAACTTTGATTTGATCTGCTGAACGACGTAGCCCGGAGCGATCGCCGCGAGCTTTCTGTCAAGCCGGTCGAGAAGCGGGTACCAGCCGGAGCTCACATCGATGAGCTCAGGCCAGCCAGGTTCGATGCGAGCAATGATCCGCCGAAGCCCCGGCGGAGCGTTCTCAGTCATATCGTCCCCTCCTGATCGACGTTCTCCGCTCTAGACGACTCGAACGGGCTAGTGGTGGCTCACGGGTACATCGGCTCGATGGGAGCCTACGTACCTTCGTTCGTTTCGTCAGCCACCTCCAGCGGTTCCGCAAGCAGGACCAGTGTGGAATGCTTCGAACCGTTACGGGCAACTAGGGACGCTCGGGACTGTTGCCGCCGTCGAGAATGCTCACGGAACGCGCGCCCTACGCGCAGACTGCGCATCACGGCCCTGTCGAAGCTAATCATTCCTCGACGACGCCACTCGATAGCGGCGTGACCTCGAAATCCCGTGACCGCCCGTCGGCGCTCCATGAACTCGAGTTCTGGGAAAGGACCCGGCAATCCACCGGTGTCGGGCAGCAGGTGGGTGAAGAGTTCGGCGAACGTCGGACCGAGGCCCGTGCGGCGTCGAGTCTGCGCGATGAAGATGGCGGCAGCCAGCGCCCATTCCTCCGCGGTGTCATCGCCGGTGAACTCTTCGAACATGTACACCCATTCTGTAGGCGGCGGACTCGTGATGTCCTGCCACCAGATCGGGAACGCCTCACACATGACGCACACCATCACATTTCGCGGTCGCATGCACGGGCCGATCCCGCGGCGCGACCGCCAGTCACCGGGATGGGCAGCACACGTGCAGGGAGTAGCGGAGCAATCCGACGAAGATGATGATTGTTTCGTATGGCCTCCCAAATTATGCCATATCGATTAGGCCAAGCATGAGAGCCCGGATCTAGACGCTTGGAAGGTGCGCCAGCGGAACGACGACTTGGAAGCAGATTGGGATGCGTTCGCGCAGCGCTTCGCCACTTCCCTTCGCACTGCTCGCCACAAAGCCAATCTGAGCCAGGAAGACGTGGCCTACCGCGCCGGGCTGACCCGGTACACGTATCAGAAGTACGAGAAGGGCGAATCACGCCCCGGCCACCCGGCTAACCCGACGTTGCGAACTCTCCTGGCTCTCACCCAGGTGCTCGGCATCACCTTGACCGATCTGGTCCCGGGGAACGCTCCCGATCTTCGAAGTCGCTGAGCGCTGTTCAGGCCCCTGCGTGACCCACGGTGCATCGTCGGCCCAGCCGGGAACGATGCGCCGGGATACGACCCGAGATGCAGGTGCCGCACGCACAGAACGCTCCAGGATGTCCGCTCTTCTGCCGGAGCGCGTGATGTGGCGCAGGAGAACCGCTTTCTCACGGTAGGACGCTTCCGCGACCCCCTTCTCAAATGGCGTTTTCGATACCGTCGCCCCGCTCGACTTCGGCATTCGGATCGCGGTGTACATCGCGGCGCGGTGAACCGCTACGACCGTGGCTGCGGTCGATTCCAGTTCCGCCGTCCGGCTTCCACCTCCAATGCCTACGACGAGCCCGATAAGCCCTTCGACCTGCTGGGAGTCGCTCTCGGCGAGTGCAAACAAGCTGAGCGTGACGTCAGGGTGCGTTAGCGTCACGAGCAGGTCAACTGCCGGCGCATACGAGCACGAGGCTCGGAGCCAGCGCGCGTCAGGTCGCTCTTGCCAGCTGTCGATGATCAAGCGCAGGGCAAGGTCGTATTCGCCCGTGTGCATCGTCACTCCACGTCTCCAAAGGACTCCTGAAATCGACTGTTCGGCGCGATGGCACGCCGACGGGGTGGACAGGAGTTCATCTTCACCGAGGAAGTGCCATCGACGGTGGCGAATGCAAAACCCACCTCCCCTACTGAACACCTCAGTCGGGTTTCCGTCGCTGCATACCAAGCACGCGGAGCGAGCGCGATCAACAACTTCGCACGTGGCGCAGCGTCGAAGCATCCACCGAACGTGGTGGCAGCGCCGATACAGACGGAAGCGTGCGCGCTCCTTGGCGAAGTACCCGGGAGGCAGCGCACCGATTGCCTCAGTCGCAGATGTGAATCGAGCGTTGGTCGAGCTCGACCTGTTGGCACCAACCGTCCGCTCCAAATAGTGGGTGAGCGCGCTGAGATCGAGCGAGTTGGCGACGGCCAACCTAGCCAGGAAACCGGCAGGCGTCTCCCCGGGCAGCGGAATCACACGACAGGGAAGAGTTCGCATGCCTACCTCGACCTCAGTTCCACACGATGGTTCAGCACATGCGCCCTGATCGCCTTGACCCTCGGAAGCATGCGCCTGGCAGCGGGCGTAAGCACGCAGCCGCCTTGCGTCGCGACCGCGGACCTGCCGATCCAGAGTTCCCGTCCCTGAATTCTCAGGCTGTCGAAGATGCCGTCCACGGCGCGATGCCCTAGAGAGTGCGCGGCGACTACGCGATCGAACAGCATTGCCAGTGCGTACCCACCGAGACCCTGCGACATCAGAACGTTCGCGAGACGAGCGTCAGTGAGCCGCGCAGTGAGCGCGATTCGCCGCGGAAATTGAAGAATCTCGTCATCCAGAAGTTCAGCTGCGCACCCACCTTCGAGATTTCGCAGTCGCAGCAACTCCGCGGCCGCATCAACTTCGGGTGACCGATACGGCACACCTCGAAGAGTGAGAGTTCCATTCAGCAGGCGTTGCGCGAGCAGGTGCTTGTGCCTCCCCGGCAGGGGAATATCTCGGCCGCTTCCGTGCCACCTCCGGTGTCGCACGCAGACCGGACCGTGCATACGCGCGACTGTGACCTGATCGCCTCGGGCGCACCGTCTGCAGAGAGCCACAGCTGCCGGAATCATGCGACAACTCGGGCATTCGACTTGACGCGTGGCGCCACCATGTCCACAGGCGCGACCGCCGGCTTCGCGGAGCAATGCACCATCCGGAAGCCCACCCAACGCCTCGATCTTCCGGAGGGCGCTTCTCGGTGTCACCCGAATTGGGAGGGTTCGATCCTCGCGTCGCAACGCCAACCAGAGGTCCTTTTCGCCGATTGCATTTGCGGCGCAAAGCCGCGCCCAGTAGCTCGCCGCCGTTTCTCCCGGATACAGGCGAACGGAAGTCGGAAGCCCGGGACGCGAGGTCATGCCGCACTCACAGGCGTTCGCGATCGTCGCGGCTTGCTTGTGTGGAGCGTTGCGGCCGTCTGACGGCGGGCAAGATCGCGTTCAAATGCGGCCGAATCGAGCTTCTCGGTTCCGTCGTCCATCGCGCTCAGGGCAGCGAACTGCAAGAGGTCCTTGAGCAGTCCGATCTCCCCGCCCGTCAGCGCGTGCAGTGTCGGCGCCGCGGACAGAATCGATCCTGGCCGTTGCTCTGCTAGACACAGTGAGCTCTCCATGGCGAGAAGCAGATCACCCCAGCGAGCCTTCTCCGCGGTCGAGATCAAAGGAAATGGTAAGGCCACGTGCACTTCGAATCGCTTCCCGATCTGCCCACCACGTGAGCCGTCGAGAAGTCCGGTCCCCTCAACTGCGATTCCGGCGTAGACGAACGTGCCTCCACATCGCTCGGAAAGCTGCTTGAGCATGTCTGATGCCTCGACGTTCTGCCGGTACTTCAGATCGAGGTGATGCACGTCATCGACCAAGACAAGTTCGGTGGAGCATCTGCGCAGGGCGTTCGAGACCGCTTCCAGCAGGTCCCCGTAGGTCATCCTGCTGAGAACCGGGAGACCAAGGAATCGGGCGAACTCATGCATCAGAGCTTTGGCTGAGCACTGGGCGGGTACCGCGACATACACGACTGGGAGCATGCCCGGCCCCGCAGCCGGGTGGCCGGTGTCTCGCCGCCTGCGTTCGTGTGCTCTACCGATCTCGACTAGCGAAGTAGTCTTGCCCTGGCCTGGCTCCCCCGAGAGGATCAGGCCTAGCTTCCCGACTCGTCGGTAGGCGTTGAGCATGACGCGATCCCGCACGGCTCGCTGGAAGGCTTCGAACTGCGGTGTCCGCACGAAGGCGCCTGCCTGCGAGTATTGAGCTCGTCCCTGGTTGTATAACGCGCGGTCCCCGAAGCTCATGGCCCGAAGCTCCTCGGATGTGACCGGCGCCGGGCGCTCATACGCGGTGTCGACGTGCTCGCGCCAGCCTTCCTTGGTCGCGATCTCGATCATTCGTCGATCCTCCGCCGCACCTCGTCGAGCCTGTCTCCGATGAGAGGGAAGCCACCGGTGTTAGGCCATTCCTCAGTAGAGGTGGTCTCGATGGACGAATTGTCATCGTCAGCAGGTCGTTTCTCGTCCTCGATGCCCTTCACACTGGTGAAGTTCATCGGATCTTCAGCGATCGCTGCCAATCGAGCGCGCTCTCGCCCGCTTCGCTTCTGACCGTTGCTTCGAGGGGCCGGATTCCCTTGACCGGCGAACGCCTTGATCGCCATCGCAAGCTCGCGACGTTCAGCATCGAGATCCGCGACACCACCGGAGCGCGACGTGCGAGCGTACCGCCAGACATCACCCAGCATCGGGAGTTCATGGACCTGATTGGACCATCTCAGAGGGATGAACTCGCCGTCCCGCTCGAGCCAGACGACGTGCAGATTGTAGGGGTCTACGCGGATCGGCCATCGGCCGTTCCGCGCTTTGTCAGGAGACTTGCGCCTCCACAGGCCTTTGAGCCGCTCGGAGTTGTAGACGCGGTTATCGATGCGCACGCCGTAGCGGTTCAGAACTCGGTAGTCCACAGGTAGCAGCGCGATGTAGTCGTCTCGCGTCAGCGGTACGTGGAGTTCGGGCACGTAAGCGCGGAACGCGCGACACATCTCGTTCGGCGACAACTTGATGCGCGGATGCAACGGGTCCCGCAGTCCGTCATGCGGACGATTCTGCCACTCGACCGCGATCCAGTCCTCTAGGAGCTCCTGGGCCTGTGCGATCGTCAGTAGTTCGTCGGATTCCGTGTCTGTGTCGCGCCCGCGATGTTCGACGCTGCGGCCGACATATCCCTTCACATGCTGCAGCAGCATTGAGTTGATTGCCCCGAACGCTCGCTCTACGTGCGGTTTGTCCGTTGGTGTGTGCGGCGCCGAGGTGATCAGCGAGATATTCAAGGTTTCACACGCAGCGCGGAAATGCCGCGACAAATAGTTTCGTCCGCGGTCGGTGGTGATCGTGTCCGGAAACACATACGGCTGCGCGATACGCAATCGCTCAAATCGCTCCTGATCGATCAGTTGATCGTCAGCCCATGCCGTCGAAATCAGCTGTCGGGTCTCGCGAACCCCTTCCATACGCCGGCCATAGGGCACCAGGGCCCGTGCAAGGACAGCCACCAGGTCGACGCTCTTCGTCCCTTCGGGGCGGAGCATCGCGGCAAGAATCGAGCGCGTTGCGACGTCAAGGAGAATCGTCAGTTCGGGCCGGCCGACGGTTTCGTCATCGATCCGCAACATGACATCAATCCGCGTGGAGTCCATCTCGACCAGTTCGCCGGGACGCAGTGCGGTGCGAGTGCCGAATGTGCCGTCGGGTTGAAGCGCAAGCGACTCGCGAGTCTTGGCCGAACCGAAGGTGAATTGCCCGTGCTCGTCTGCTTCGAGAAGTCGGAAGAACGTCGCTCGGCTCGGCAGCTTCACCGCATCGCCGTGGAGACGTTCGACGCGCCTCATGATTTGTTCGATCGCTGTAGTTCGACTCACAGTCGAGGCGCGGCTCTTTCCTCCGAGTACGTGGTTGATGGCCTCGACGAGGCGTGGATCCCATGTGCTCTTGCGTGGGGAGCCTTTGCCTGCAGTGGTCGTCCCCTGCTCTCGGAACGCTTTAAGCCGACGCTCCACGGCGCGCGTGGAGACAGTTCTACTTAGGCGCACCTCCAGCCACTCGCGCTCTGCTTCAACAGCCTTCCCGACCCCGATCTCTTCTCGGGTCGCCTCGATACGTATGCAGGATTGCAGCCACGCATCCATGTCCGGCGTGATGTCCTGCACCTGCAGAGGAAGGTTCAGCAGACCTGAAGTGTCGCTAGGCACCGGTGTTGCATCATGTCGAAGCTCGTCGAGAGCGACTTCGACCTCACTTCCGTCCTCATCTCGGAGCATCGCCGAATCCTTCTCGATGAACAAGACCGAGAACTTGCGTTGACGCCACGTGAGCGACCCGCCAACTACAACCCGCATTACACGCTCCTTTGCCACACGATCGTTCTGATGTTGAGGGCTTGATCGAGATCTGCCTCGAGCGCCCCTGACCAGAGGTGCGCGTAGCAGTGTGCGAAGCCCTCGGATCCGACGCCGAGCAGCGCAGCTACCTCAGCCAGGGGCAGCCCATCTTCTGGGAGCATTGGCAGTTCTTCGCTGCTCGCCCAGTCTCGAAACGGGCCCAGGAATCGGAGGTTGGCCTCGCGGACTACCGATTCCGCGTCATAGACGACATACCGCCAGCCGCGCTCAGCGGCGAACACCGCTGTCATGTCGAACTGTCTTCTGACGTCGTCCTTGATCTGAGTCGCCGGCTTGACGTCCATCAGCACGGCGTGCCCGTCGTCCAGACGCACGAAGTAGTCCGGGCAGTGCTCGCGCGGGCCGTCGGGTGTGGTCCATCGGATCCACATGGGCTGGCTGGCGATCGCAACCACGCCCGGGGTGCGGTCCAATTCGATGAGGCAGCCCCGCTCCGTCAGCGACTCGAATCCGACAGACGCGCCAAGCGCACCCATCCAGTGGTAGCCGTCGTAATGACGCTTGAGCCGCCAACTGGGAAAGTTCCGAACGGGATCGCCTCGTTCGAAGGGCACGCTGTCGCAGTCGACGGCGTCGAGCTCTAGTTGCACGCCATCGAGACGGTACTCAACGCGAGCTCGCGTCCGGTTGGCTTTAGTGGTGGGAGGAACAGGCCACTGCTGAGTCAGGTCCATAGGGATCCAATCGACATCGACGGATACTTCCTATTCGGCAGTCAGCCTCTCTCCTGGGGAGCGGTACTGGCCTATGTCCTGAGCCCTGACAAAGATGCCCCGACTGGGGATCTGCTCACGGGCAGACTATGTCCGGCACCCAACGAGGCTGGTCGACACGCCGCTCTTCCGACACGTCTAGTGAGACTCCGACACTTTCGTGAGACTCTCCGACAGCCTTCGTGAGACTCCGACACTTTTCGTGAGATCGGACACATCGTCGCGGGGGGCCTGCCATTTGTGATCAAACCGTTGCATTCGTTACCTCGCCGTTATACAGTGATCGCACGGTGAATGTTTGCTGTGGCATCCACCGCATGTGATTGCAGGACACTCTTGGTGCAAGGGACAAGGGCCGGTCGGGAGCCTCTCCGACCGGCCCTTTACTGCGCCCGGTACTCTGTGAGGATGACCGATCGGAAGCTCGCGCTGGAGGCCTGGGAAAGCCTGTTCCGCGCGCAGCACGAACTGTTCACCGAGATGGCAGCCGACTTCGACACCGGCGACATCACGCAGGCCGAGTACGACGTGCTGCTCACCGTCACGCGCTCGCCGGAGATGACCGCCCGCCTGCGCGACATCACCGCCAACATGCTCATCAGCCAGCCGAGCGTCTCCCGCCTCGTCGACCGGATGGTGACGCGGGGACTGGTCGCGAAGTGCGCCGACCCGGACGACGGCCGCGGCGCCCTGATCCGCGCGACGGACGAGGGCGCCCGGGCCTTCCGAGCGCTCGCGACCGTGCACGGCCGGTCGATCGCCGACCGGATGTCACGCCTCGACGACGAGGAGCTGCGCCTGCTGCGCGACCTCGCGGAGAAACTCCGCACCCGCTGACCGCTCCCCTCCTCCGCAGGCAGGGCGGCGGGAGGAACGCCCACCGATACCGGCATGATGGCGCCCGACGCGGTGGCGGGCGTCTCTTTTCTGGCAGGGTGGGTTGCGCACGCCCACATCGACCGTGGGCATATCGGACCGCCCCCTCGGGGGGAACCAGGGAGGTCATCCATGGAGATCGCCGGAATCATCGGCATCCTCACCATCGTCGGGATCGCGGTCGTCGCCGCGATCGTCGTCCTGCTGATCCTGCTGCTGTTCGCACGCAGCTGGATCAAGGTCGCTCGTGCCGACGAAGCGCTCGTCATCTCCGGACGCAAGCAGAAGGTGCAGCGTGCCGTCATCGGCGCCGACGGCACCAGCAGCTCGGAGATGACGGAATCGCCCGTCACGGTCATCGTGAACGGGAAGTCGCTCGTCAACCCGATCACCCAGCGCCACGAGATCATCTCCCTCCGCTCACGGCAGGTGTCGCTCAACGCCGAGGCCCAGTCGCTCGACAACGTGACGCTCAACGTCGACGGCGTCGCCATCGTCAAGATCGGCTCCGACCCGCTGCTGGTGCGCCGGGCCGCCGAGCGCTTCGCCTCCCAGGACAAGGCCATCGAGCAGTTCACCACCGAGCAGCTCGAGGGCGCCCTGCGCGGCATCGTCGCGACGCTCTCCGTCGTGGAGCTCATGCGGGAGCGCAAGAAGTTCTCCGACCAGATCGCCGCCGACGTCTCCCAGGAGCTCGCCGAACAGGGCCTCATCCTCGACTCCTTCCAGATCAAGGGCATCACCGACAAGGTCGGCTACATCCAGTCCCTCGGTGCGCCGGAGATCCAGGCGAAGCGTCAGGCCGCGGAGATCTCGCAGACCAACGCCGACCGCGCGATCAACCAGAAGAACATCGCCAACCAGGAGGCGAACCTCGTCGAGCAGACCGCTCTCGACACCAACACCGCCAACGCCAACGCCGGCATCGGCCGGGCCCGCGCCGAGGCGGAGCAGGCAGAGCAGCTCGCCCGCGCCCAGGCCGAGCAGGCCGTGCTGCAGCAGCAGGCCGAGAACAAGCAGGCGCAGCTCGACGCCGACGTCAAGCGCGTCGCGGACGCCCAGCGGTACGAGGCGGAGACCCGCGCGCAGGCCGAGCTCTACACGCGTGAGCGGGCGGCCGAGGCGGCGGCGATCGAGCAGGTCAAGCAGGCCGAGGCGCGCACCCGCATCGCCGAGCAGCAGGCGCAGGCCGACAAGGCGCGCGCCGACGGTGAGGCTGCAGCCGCGATCGCGAAGGCGACCGGTGACGCGGATGCTCTGCGCGCCCAGGCGGAGGCCGAAGCCGAGGCCCGTCGCCTCCGCGCCAACGCCGAGGCCGAGGCGATCCGCGCCGAGGGTGAGGCCCGTGCAGCCGCTGTCGAGGCCGAGGCCAAGGCCATCGCCTCCAACCAGGATGCCTTCCTCTCGCAGCGCGTGCTGGAAGTGCTGCCGTCGATCATGTCGGAGTTCGCGAAGGGCTACGCCGCCATCGGCAGCGTCTCGATCGTCGGCGGGTCCGCCGAGGACGGCGCGTCGAACGTCGTGGGCGCCGACAGCGCGAAGGCCATGCGCTCGGTGTTCGACAGCGTGCACTCCGCAACAGGCCTCGACCTGGCCGGAATCATCCAGGGGCAGGCCGTCGGTCGCGGCTTCGGAGCCGGAGTCGCCGAAGCGTCCGCACCGGCCCCTGCGCCGCGCACGCCCGCACCGACCACCCCGCCGCCCCCCGCTCCTCCGGCTCGCGACGCGGAGTAAGCAGCACAGGACAGCGGATGCCGCGACCGACTCGGTCGCGGCATCCGCTGTCTGTCGTCGGAGCACCGCTTCCGCCGGTTCACAACTCAGGAGATCGGCAGGCACGGACGCGGCGATCCGTCCCGCTGCTCCGAATCCCCCCGGATCTCCTGAGTTGCGAACGGCTCCGGGCGTCGATCAACCGGGCAGACTGGACGGGTGACCCGCGCTGCCTTCGACCTCGCCGCCATCGGTGCAGGCCTGTCGTTCGCGGGCGCCCTCGAGGAGCTCTCCGCTGCCCTCGACACGAGCGGCTCCGTGGTGGTGACCGCGCCGCCGGGCACGGGCAAGACCACCCTCGTACCGCCGCTCCTCGCCTCACGAACCACCGACCGCGTGATCGTCACCCAACCCCGCCGGGTCGCCGCGCGTGCCGCCGCCCGCCGACTCGCACACCTCGATGGCTCCCCGCTCGGATCCCGGGTGGGCTTCACCGTCCGCGGCGAGCGCACCGCCGGGCCGGATACGAGGGTCGAGTTCGTCACCGCCGGCGTGCTCCTGCGACGGTTGCTGGACGACCCGGGACTCGACGGCGTGAGTGCGGTCATCATCGATGAGGTGCACGAGCGTGCCCTCGAGACCGACCTCCTCGTCGGCCTGCTCTCGGAGGTGCGGGAGCTGCGGGATGACCTCGTCGTCGTCGCGATGTCCGCCACCCTCGACGCTGCCCGGCTCGCCGCCGTCATCGGCACCGCCGAGTCCCCCGCGCCGATCGTCGACCATGACGTCCCGGCCTTCCCCCTCACCGAGCGCTGGGCTCCGAGTCCCACGCCCCGCCTCGACGAACGGGGAGTCACCCGCGGCTTCCTCGACCACATCGCGAGTGTCTCCGCCTCCGCCGCCACCGAGCTGGTCCGCGAAGACCCCGAAGCCGACGTGCTCGTGTTCGCCCCGGGCGCTCGCGAGGTGTCGGAGATCGCCCGACGCGTCCGCACTCGGAACGGCGCCTTCGACGTGCGGGAGCTGCACGGCCAGATCCCGCCGGCGGAACAGGATGCCGTGATCCGCGGTCGTGCACCGGGGGGTGTGCCCCGCATCATCGTCGCCACCTCGCTCGCCGAGTCGTCGATCACGGTGCCGGGTGTGCGGATGGTCGTGGACAGCTGTCTGTCCCGGCAGCCGCAGCGCGACGCCGCCCGCGGCATGACGGGTCTGGTCACCACCGCCGCCTCCCGTTCCTCGTGCGTGCAGCGTGCCGGACGCGCGACGCGTCAGGGCCCCGGCATCGTCGTCCGGTGTGTGGACGAGCGCGCCTACGCGGCGGCTCACGCGCGTCCGTCCCCGGAGATCGCGACGGCCGACCTCACCGGCGCCGCCCTCCTCCTGGCGTGCTGGGGTGCCCCGGGCGGAGCAGGCCTGCGGTTGATCGAACCGCTGCGAGCCGACAGTCTCGCCGACGCCGTCGCGGTGCTTCGCGGTCTCGGAGCGATCGACGACGACGGGCGCGCCACGGCCGAGGGCCGCGTGCTGGCCCGCATCCCGACCGACCCCCGGCTGGCCAGGGCGCTGCGGGACGGCAGCCCCGTGGTGGGGAGCCGGCTCGCCGCCGAGGTCGTCGCGCTTCTGGGCGGTGATCAGCGCGTCCCGGATGCCGACGTCGCCCACGCTCTTGTCGCGTTGCGGGGCGGCGGGACTGCGGAGGCCCGTCGCTGGCGCGAGGACGCGCGTCGTCTGGAACGCCTCGCCGATCCGACACCGGACACCCGCGCGGGTCTCGACGGCGTCGGTCTCGTGATCGCGCTGGCCTTCCCCGAGCGTATCGCCCACCGTGTCGAGCACTCGGGATCGGGAGCCACGTTCCTGCTGGCCTCCGGCACGCGGGCCGGAGTGAGCGGTCCCCTCGCGTCCTCGGAATGGCTCGCCGTGGCCGACGTCGCCCGCGCTTCGTCCCGGGCGGCCGCCGGTTCCGGTGCGGTCATCCGCACGGCGGCGACCCTCACCGAGGAGCAGGCGGAGCGCGCGGCGGGCCCCCTGATGAGCGACCGCGTGGAAGCCGAGTTCGTCGGAGGTCGTGTGCAGGCCCGCCGCGAGCGCCGGATCGGTGCGATCCTGCGCTCATCGGTGCCGGTGCGAGCGGCGGCATCGACAGGGCGGGATGCCGTGGCCCGGGCGGTCCGACGCGATGGCCTCGGCATGTTCACCTGGTCCGACGGGGCGGAGGCCCTCCGCCGCAGACTCGCGCTGCTCCGACGTGAGCTCGGTGAGCCATGGCCCGATGTGTCGGACGCGGGGTTGATCGACGCCCTCGATGCCTGGATGGCACCGGAGCTCGAGGCTCTCGCATCCGGCACCCCCGCGAGTCGGCTGGATCTGTCCTCGGCGCCGCGCCGTCTGCTGCCCTGGCCCGAGGCCGTGCACCTCGAGGCCCTCGTCCCGGAGCGGCTCGAGGTCCCCAGCGGCTCCCGCGTCCGCATCACCTACCCGGAACCCGACGGGGATCCGACCGCACGCCCCGTCGTCGCGGTGAAGCTGCAGGAGTGCTTCGGGTGGGCGGCGACTCCCCGGCTGGTCGACGGTCGTGTTCCCGTCCTCTTCCATCTGCTGTCGCCCGCAGGCCGCCCGCTCGCCGTCACCGACGACCTCGCCTCGTTCTGGTCCGGCCCCTATGCCCAGGTGCGCGCCGAGATGCGCGGCCGCTACCCCCGGCACCCCTGGCCCGAGGACCCCTGGGCCGCCGTGCCGACGAAGCACACCAAGAACCGCGCCGCGCGCTGACCCAGGCCAGGACTCCGGCTCAGCGTGTACGCCGCCGCAGTGTGAGGGCGGCGAGCACCAGAGCGCCGACCGCGAAGGCCACGACGATGAGCAGCGGACCGAACACGTCCCACTCTTCGTCCCCCGCCGTGACGGCGTTGATCGTGTCGATCGCGTAGCTGAGCGGCAGCCAGTCGGAGATGGCGTACAGCACGTCGGGCATCTGGTCGCGCGGCATGAACAACCCGCCGAGGATGATCTGCGGGAACACCAGCAACGGCATGAACTGCACGGCCTGGAACTCGGTCTGGGCGAACGCGCTCGCCAGCAGGCCGAGGGCTGTGCCGAGCAGTGCGTCGACCACCGCGACGAGGCCCAGCTGCCACAGCGGTCCGTCGACGTCGAGCCCGCACACCCCGACCGCGAACGACACCGTGATCACCGCCTGCAGCACGGCCATCAGCCCGAAGGCGAGCGCGTACCCGAGGATGAAGTCGGCCTTCTCGAGCGGCGTGGTCATCAGCCGTTCAAGCGTGCCGGAACGGCGTTCGCGCAAGGTGGTGATCGACGTGATGAGGAACATCACGATGAACGGGAACAGCGCCAGGATGGCACCGCCGAACTGGTCGAACACACCGTCCTGCTCGCTGAACAGCCAGGCGAAGAGGCCGACGAGCAGGCTCGGGGCGATGAGCATCAGGGCGATGGACCGCGGGTCGTGTCGGAGCTGCGTGAGCACACGGCCGGCGGTCGCGAACAGCCGGCGGCCGTTCATGTCCCGTCCTCCTCCTTGTGTTCCTGCGCTTCTCGGCGTGCGCGCCGGGAGGACGCGGCGCCGGCGGCTCTGTCGCGTTCGATCAGCGCCAGGAACGCGGCCTCGGCGTCGGTCGTGTCGGTGTCGGCGAGCAGGGACGACGGCGTGGTGTCGGCGATGATCCTCCCCTCCCGCATCAGCAGCAGCCGGTCGCAGCGCACCGCCTCGTCCATCACGTGACTGGACACGATGAGCGTGACGCCCCGGTCGGCCAGCCGGCGGAACAGGGTCCAGAGCTCCGCCCGCAACACGGGGTCGAGTCCGACGGTCGGCTCGTCCAGCACGATCAGTTCCGGCGAGCCGATCAGAGCCACCGCGAGCGACACCCGCGTCGCCTGGCCGCCGCTCAGCGCATCGACGAGCTGCGTGGCCTGTGCGCCGAGGCCGACCTCCTGGATGACCCGGTCGACATCGCCCTTCGGCGCCTTCAGGAGCGACGCGAAGTACGAGAGGTTCTGCCGCACGCTGAGGTCGCCGTAGACCGAGGCGCCCTGCGTACCGTAGGCCACGCGGTGCCGGAGCCGACGCGAACCGCCCGGCTCACCCAGAACGGTCACGTCGCCGGAGGCGATCCGCTGCACACCGACGATCGACCGCATGAGCGTGGTCTTGCCGCACCCCGAGGGGCCGAGGAGACCCGTGATCTGCCCGCGGGGGACGGCGAGGTCGATGCCGTCGAACACGGATACGGCCCCACGCCGCACGCGGAGCTGCGTGATCTCGACCGCCGCGTTATTCATCATGCGATGAATTATGCGCCTCGCCTCGTCGGGCGTCAACGGCTCGGTGGGCACAGCTGCGGAGCGCCGGATCGACACGCCGTCGTCGGCCCGTGCCGACCGGCGCGGCGGCCGAGATCTCCGCAGCCGTGCCCGGGGACGCGGGCGTCAGTCGAAGAGGTAGCGCTGGACGGTGGGGCCGACGCGGCGGACGAGCTCGTCGACGGAGGCTCCGGCGAGCGCGGGGAGCTGCAGCACGTAGCGACCGATGAGCATGCCGGCGATCTGCGAGGCGACGAGGGCGGCGCGGAGGTCAGCGTCCTCCACGTCGAGGCGTCGTGCCACGCGGGAGAGCAGTTCGCGGGAGAGGAAGCCGGCGAGCAGGGGGGTCGTCAGCCTGCTCCCGATCGCCGTGCGCAGGAGCAGCACCCCGCGGCGGCGCACGTCGGGCTTCTCGAACGCGTCGAGCACATAGCGGACGAGCCGGGCCCCCGCTTCGTCCTTCGGCCCCGCGAGGATCTCCGGGACGTCGAGGTCGGGGCGCAACGGGATCCCGGCGGCCTCTGCGAACAGGTCGGCCTTGGTGCCGAAGTAGTGGTGGACGAGCGCGGAGTCGACGCCGGCGCGGGCGGCGATCGACCGCACCGTGGCGCCGTCGTACCCCTGCGCGCCGAACTCGTCGACGGCCGCGGACACGATGCGCTCGCGGGAGTCGGTGCCGCCGCGCGGGCGCCCGCGTCGTCTCGGTGCCCTCTGCTCGGTCATGCCCGTCAGCCTACGGCTCCGCGGAGCCTCGCTCGTCGAGCAGATGCCGGAGATACCGCTGCGGCTGCCCGAGGAACGAGCGCCAGTGGTTCACGATCTCGAGGTCCTCCCAGGCGGCAGGGCGGAGCCCCCACGCCCCGACCTCCAGGATGGTGGCGCCCGGGAGCGCCGCGAGCACCGGGGAGTGCGTGGCGCACAGCACCTGGCCACCCTCGTCGGCGATGCGCTGCAGCACGGCGATCAGCGTGAGAGTCGAATGGAACGACAGGGCGGCCTCCGGCTCGTCCAGGCAGTAGAACCCCGGATCATCGAAGCGGCTGTCGAGCAGGGCGAGGAACGACTCCCCGTGGCTCATCTCGTGGAAGGGCACGTCGCCGCGCAGGGAGGGGTTCTCCTCGAGGTACGTGTAGAACGAGTGCATCGTCTCGGCCCGCAGGAAGAATCCCCAGCGGTGCGCGCCGACGCCCCGTTGGAGGCGCAGCCAGTCCGACAGCGGCGACTCGGTCGGACGCGTCCGGTGCTGCGCCTGCCGGGATCCGCCTTCCGGGGAGAGACCGTACGCGATCGCGATGCCCTCGACGAGGGTGGACTTCCCGCTGCCGTTCTCGCCGACGAGGAAGGTCACTCCCGGTCCCAGATCCAGTCCCTCGCGCAGCACCTGTGCCACCGCGGGGATGTTCGTCGGCCACGTCCCGTCCGGGGTCGGCGCCTCGTCGTTCGCCCGCACCGCGACGACCGGCTGCTGCCTCATATGCCTCTCCCTTCCCTCCTCCGTCGACCCACCCCTCTGTGTGCCTGCCACCCCTCTTCGTGCGCACGTAACGGGCCGGGGCGCACGAGAGGGGGTGGGTCGGCGAGGTCAGCACTCGATGACGTTCACCGCCAGACCGCCCTCGCTGGTCTCCTTGTACTTGGTCGACATGTCGAGACCGGTCTGGCGCATCGTCTCGACGACGGCATCCAGCGAGACATAGTGGCTCCCGTCGCCGCGGAGCGCGAGACGTGCGGCGGTGACCGCGGTGGAGGCGGCGATCGCGTTGCGCTCGATGCACGGGATCTGCACGAGTCCGCCGATCGGGTCGCATGTGAGGCCGAGGTGATGCTCCATCGCGATCTCCGCGGCGTTCTCGATCTGCCGGTTCGTGCCGCCCATCACCGCGGTGAGCCCACCCGCGGCCATCGCGCACGCGGAGCCGACCTCGGCCTGACACCCGCCTTCGGCGCCGGAGATCGAGGCGTTGGCCTTGAACAGCGACCCGAGGGCGGTGGCCGTCAGCAGGAACCGGCGGATGCCCCGGCGGCGATTGGCCTCCGCGATCTCCGCGTCCTCCCCGTCGAGTGCGGGAGCGGGCGGCGGGGCCCCGTCGAACCCGAGCAGCGCGCTGCCGACGAGCTCCCCGTACGGCGTCACCGCGTTCCCGGCGCCGAGCCCCGAGTCGGCAAGGAAGCGCCACCAGTACATCGCCACCGCGGGGAGAATGCCCGCCGCGCCGTTGGTCGGAGCGGTCACGACGCGCCCACCCGCCGCGTTCTCCTCGTTGACGGCCAGCGCGAACGCGCCGAGCCACTCGCCGGGCAGCTCTCGGTGCCCCTCGGCTTCGACCGCCTCGAGCTGTGCGCGGATCGTGCCGGCGCGGCGCTTCACCTGCAGCATGCCCGGAAGCACCCCGTCGGCGTGGAGCCCCGCGTCCACGCAGCCCGACATCGCATCCCAGATCGCGTCGAGGCCGGCGGCGACCTCCTCCTCGCTCCGCAGCGCCGTCTCGTTGCGGCGGGCGACCTCCGCGATGGACAGTCCGAGCTCGTCGCACAGGGCGAGCAGCGAGGCGGCATCGGCATACGGGTGCGGGAAGGCGCCGGTGGAGAGCTGCGCTTCCTCCCCCTCGCGCCGGATGAACCCGCCGCCGATCGAGTAGTACGTCTGCTCGAACAGGATGGTTCCGTCCCGGTCACGGGCGATGAGCGTCATGGCGTTCGGATGACCGGGGAGGCGGGTCCGCGGCGCGAACACGATGTCGTCCTTCTGGAACGGCACCGCGTGGGCGCCGTCGATCCGCAGCGGCTCCCCCTCGGGGTAGGCGGACCAGGCCGCGCGCACCGCCGCCGGGTCACAGGTCTCGGGTGCGAGACCGCGCAGCCCCGCGACCACCGCGTCCGGGGTGCCATGGCCGATGCCGGTGGCGCCGAGCGAGCCGTACAGCGTGCATTCGACCCGGGCGATGCGGTCGAGCTCGCCGGAGCCGGAGAGCCGGCGCGCGAAGTCGAGTGCCGCCCGCATCGGTCCGACGGTGTGCGAGCTGGACGGGCCGACGCCGATGGAGAAGAGGTCGAAGGCCGAGACGTACGCAGTCACCCCTCCAGGCTACGCCGAGTTCACGGATCCGGTTCACCGCGATTAACCGCGTGGCCGACGGGTCGGCGTCAAGGCCCTTCATCTCGTGTCGAGGCGGAGGCAGGCTGAGAGCACGACATCGCAGAAAGGGACGATCATGACCGACAACACTCCCGAACCGACCGCGAACGACGAGCTCTCGCCCGAGGCGCAGACCCCCACGCCGACCCCCGCGTCCGACACCTCGGAGGGCGAGGCGACGACCCCGGAGCAGGCGGACTCCCCGGAGGACGCGGACCCGGCCGAGGTCCCGAGCACCGAGGAGCTGGAGGAGCCCAGCACCGAGAAGTCCCCCGGCGAGGAGCCGAAGGCCCCGAAGCGCGACGACCCGGAACCGGATCACGAGGCCGTCGGCATCGGCGTCGACTGACCCGTCCCGAAGCCCGGACTATCGTCGAGACCCCGCCCTGCAGACGTCTGCAGGGCGGGGTCTCGACGCGAGAGCGGGGTCTCGGGGATCTACTCGACGAGCTTGCCGGTCGTGTCGACGTCGCGCATGAGCTCGGCGATCTCCTCGGGGATCGCGGGGATCTCCTCGCGGGTCACGCCGGCGGACGGGGACCACACGAGGTTCACCTGCAGCGTGGGATCGGTGTCCGGGAAGTCGCTGCGGTTGTGGCATCCGCGAGTCTCCCGACGCTCCCGCGCCGCCTCCAGCGTGGCCCGGGCAGCGAGCGCGGAGGCCTTGAGGTCGAACGCGTGCGCGAGGTCCTGGAATCCGGCGATGTCCGGGTGGATGCCGATGTCCTCCATGCGCCCCTCGATCATGTCGAGGTCGGCGAGGCCCGCCTTCAGCCCGTCCTCCGACCGCACCACGCCGGCGTACTCCGTCATGAGGTTGCGGATCGCGCGCTGCAGAGCCCGCACGTTCTCGCGCCCCTCCGCGGCGAGGAGGTCGTCGATCTCGGCACGAGCGGCGGCGACCGCATCGGCCGACCGGCGCTGGGCGTCGAGCCCCGCAGCGTGGGCCATGGCGGCCTGACCGACGATCCGGCCATAGACGAGCAACTCGATGAGCGAGTTCCCGCCGAGACGGTTCGCGCCGTGGAGTCCGCTCGACGCCTCCCCGATCGCGTACAGCCCGTCGACGTCGGTCTGGTGGTCGTCCGGCCGCACCCACACGCCGCCCATCGAGTAGTGCGCGGTCGGCGCGATCTCGATCGGGTCCGCGGTGATGTCGAGCATCTGCAGCTCCATCATCGTCTGATAGACGCGCGGAAGCCGGGTCATGATGGTCTCGCGGGGCAGGTGCGACACGTCGAGCCAGACGCCGCCGTTCCCCGTACCGCGGCCCTCCTGGATCTCCGTGTAGGCGGCGAGCGCGACACGGTCGCGCGTCGACAGCTCCATCCGCTCGGGGTCGTACTTCTCCATGAACCGCTCGCCCCGGGCATTGCGGAGGATGCCGCCCTCCCCGCGCGCGGCCTCGGAGATGAGCGTGCCGGCGGCGTTCTCGGGCTCGATGATGCCGGACGGATGGAACTGCACCAGCTCGGGGTCGCGGAGCCGGGCTCCCGCCTCCACAGCGAGCCGGAAGGAGTCTCCGGTGTTCTCGTCACGCCTCGACGACGTCCGGCGCCAGATGCGGTTGTGCCCGCCCGCGGCGAGGATCACCGCGTCCGCATGGATGAGGTAGCGCGTGCCGTCCGCCTGATCGAAGCCGTACGCGCCGAAGATGACGTTGTCGCGCACGAGCAGACGGGTGATGTAGACGTTGTCGAGGATGGGGACGTCGAGCTGCTCGGCGCGGGCGACCAGCGTCCGCTGGATCTCGAGGCCGGTGTAATCGCCGGCGAAGGCGGTGCGGCGGTAGGTGTGCGCACCGAAGAAGCGCTGCGAGATGCGGCCGTCGCCCTCGCGGGCGAAGTCCATGCCCCAGCGCTCGAGGTCGCGGATGCCGCGCTCGGCGCCCTGGGTGACGATCTGGACGGTATGGGGGTTGGCGAGGAGGTAGCTTTCCTTGATCGTGTCCGCCGCGTGCTGCTGCCAGCTGTCTTCGGCGTCCATCGTGCCGAGAGCGGCGTTGATGCCGCCAGCCGCGAGCGACGTGTGGGCGTCCTGCCGCGGGCGTTTGCCGACGGCGAGCACGTCGACGCCGTGCTCGGCGACCTCGATCGCGGCGCGGAGCCCGGAGCCTCCGGTGCCGATCACGAGGACCGTGGTGGAGATCTGACGTTCGGGTGCATTCATGCTCTCGACGCTAGTTAGGCGATCCTAATAACTCCAATGCATAGTTCGTCTGGAAACCATGCGGGTACGCTATGGATATGAACCTCGAGCAGCTCCGCGGGTTCGTCGAAGTCGCCCGCCTCGGCCACTTCACCCGCGCCTCCGAGCACCTCCACCTCGCCCAGCCGTCGCTGAGCCGTCAGATCTCGACCCTCGAACGCGAGCTCGGCGCCGAGCTGTTCCATCGCGCGCGGGGCCACATCGCCCTGACGGCGGCCGGGGAGACGGTCCTCCCTCGCGCGCAGCGCATGCTCGCCGAGGCCGACGCCATCCGCGACGAGGTGGCCGAGCTCGCCGGGCTCCGCCGTGGCCGGGTGCGACTCGGCGCCCCGCCCACCCTGTGCATCAGCCTCGTGGCGGAAGCTCTCAGCTCGTTCCATGCCACCCACCCCGGCATCGATCTGCACCTCACGGAGGGCGGCTCTCGCCTGCTCGTCGAGCAGCTCGCGGTCGGCGCGGTCGACATCGCCCTCGTGACCCAGTCCGAGGGTCCGGTGCCGGCAGGGGTCAGCCTCACGCACGTCCCGCTGCTCGCCGAGGAGCTCGTGGTGATCTCGTCGGCGGCGGCCCCTCCGGTGACCCACGGCTCGTCCGTGAGCCTGGCGCACCTCGCCACGCTCCCGCTCATCCAGTTCGACGAGAGCTACGAACTGCGCGCCGCGATGGACGCCGCCTTTCGGGCCGCCGATCTCACCCCGACCCTCGCGCTGGAGGGCGCGGAGATGGATGCGGTGCTGCGCTTCGTCGAGCGCGGCGTCGGCGTCGCGGTGGTCCCAGCGATGGTGCTGTACGAACGCCCCGCACTGCGATCCGCGCGTCTCGCCCACCCCGCGATGTCCCGGACGATCAGCCTCGCCCACCGCTCCGACGTGACGCCCGCCGTCGCGGTCGCCGCGATGCGGTCGGCGATCATGGCGACGGCGGCCGACCTCGCGGAACGCGATCCCGCTATCACCAGCCTGCTCTGACCGCGGCACCTGCCCCCGGACAGCGAAAACCCCCGCCGCTTCCGCGACGGGGGTTTCCGTACTGTCTCAACACAGTGTGCGCCTCGAGGGACTCGAACCCCCAACCTTCTGATCCGTAGTCAGATGCTCTATCCATTGAGCTAGAGGCGCAAGACCCGCGGTGCTTTACCGCTCAGCGGGCCGACGACCAGCCTACAACAGACGAGACCGGAAAGCGAAACGAGGGCTCACTCCCCCTTCGCGGCCACCTTCTCCTGCTTCTTCCGCCGCTTCTCCCTGGCCCGCTGCTGCGAGGAGAGCGCCTGCAGGTCGACGAGCCGCAGTGCCTGCATCCGCGCCTCACGCATACGTGCGTAGTCGGGATCCTGATCGGGTCGCATGCCCTCGACGCGCAGTCGACGGTCGAGGTTGTGCCGCACGTCGGCCCAGGCCGCCGCGCGCGCCTCCTCGACGATGCTCTCGAGTTGCGGCCGGTCGTCCATCATCTCGCGCAGACGCTGCGCGACGCCGAGCGACTGCTTCGCCCGCCTCCGGAGATTGCGCACATCGCGGTCGCGGTAGTCGTGCGTGCCGACCGGATCGGAATGCCGACCGCGGGCGCGCTTGCGCAAGGCCGTGACCGTGGCCGCGGCCTCCTCCGACTCCTCGGCCATCGCCCCGAGCGCAGCCCTCGCATCCTCGACGTACTTGTCGAGGTCGAAGACGCCGTCCTCGGCGATGGTGCCGATGAGGATGTGATTCTTCACGGCGAGGCGCGCAGCGGCCGTCGCGATCGCGACGCCTTCGGCGATGGCATCCGCAGTCCGTCCCACCGGCACCTCCTTCTCTCGAGCGTACCGGTACCGATGCCGCGCAGTCTCGGCCGGATTGGCTCCGGATCAGCATGCCGCACACCTCCGACATCGAAGCCATGTCGGGCCGGGGCTAGCGGACGACCCCGACCCAGATACCGGAGGCCCAGGTCTGCTGCTCGCCGGAGCACCCGACCGAACCCGGGAAGCCGCGGACGACGGCCATGCAGTTGGCCAGGAACTCCGGATCGCCGCCGAACATCGTCGCGTAGGCGCCGGACGAGGTGAGGGCACCCCAGACCCGGAACTGATGGATGTGGGCGAGCTCGTGCGCCATCGCCCAGTTCAGGCGTCCGTCGCTCCACCTTGTGATGTCGGCACGGTACTTGATGTAGCCGTTGCTGTTGGCGCAGGCCGGCGCTGTGCCGCCCGCACACGACGACGACTCGTACAGCCCGACGCCCCCGCCGCCCACCCGGTCGAGGGCCGCGCGCACCCGCGCATAGCCGTCCGGCCCGCTCGACGTCCACACGGGCCCGCCGGGACCGGCGCTCTGCGACGCCTGCCACCCTGCGACCTCGGTGCCGACCTTCTGCGTGAGCGCCTCGACCGTCGCGGTCGCCGCGACCACGGTGTCGGGATCGTGGCGCTCGGCGCGCACCGTCTCCTGAGCCGACCGGGCGGACGCGAGATGCGCCGCGGTGTCGACCTTGCCGTCCGCACCACGGAGGACGGCCGCGAGCGTCGAGAGCTCCTCGAGGAACGCGGGACGCACGGCCAGCACGGCGGCCCGATCCGCGGTGTCCTGCTCGGCCTGCGCGACGGCGCCGGACAGGTGGTCGGTGCGCTGCGCGGCGTCGTGCGATCGGTCGGCCAGAACAGAGAGCTGCGCCAACGCCTCCGCCCGCTCGTGGTCCAGCGCGTCGGCCCGGGCGACGACGGCCGCCGCGAGGAGCACGGCCACCGACACCGTCACCGCCAGTTTCCGGCGCATCACGGCAGGAAGCCCGTCGTGTCCGAGAGATCGGCGTCCTGCTCAGCGATACGGGACCGGAGTTCGGTGAGACGCTCCGCGAGGGCGAGGTTCTCCGTCTGCGACTCGTCGAGCACGTCCTCGATCCGAGCGATCTCGGCCTTCACAGCGGCGACGTCCGCGGCACGCTCCTGGTCGGCCACGACGAGGAGCGCAGCACCGCCGAGCAGGAGGATTCCCCCGACGACGACAGCAAGATTTCGCATCTCGCTCCCCAGGACAGCGCGAACAGACCGGACCGACTCCGACCGGACAAGGATACAACCGGCCTTCCGCGCGGTGGGGGTGTCTTCGCGGACGCGCTCAGCCGGTCACGGTCTGCGCCAGCCGTCGTTCGGCTGCCGAATGTCCGCTGGCCAGGTGAGCGGGGACCATCCGGCGCACCGCCTCGACGTCCCGCGCGGCGACGGCCTCGAGGATGACGCGGTGCTCGTCCGCCATCGCCGCCAGATCGTCGTGCTGTCCGAACAGCCACCGCAGGCGGGTCAGGAACACCGCGATGAGCTCGCCCAGCATCTCGTTGCCCGCCAGATCCACGGCGATCTCGTGGAACTCGGCCGCCGCTGTGCGCGCGGTCTCGGCGTCTCCTGCCCGCGCCGCCGCGGCCTCGCGCTCATAGGCATCCCGCAGGCGTGCGAGCCCGGCGGCGTCATGCCGCTCGGCCGCGAAGACGAAGATGAGGGTCTCGATCGCCTCCCGCACCTCGGCGAAGTTGCGGATGTCGTCATGGGTGAACTCCCGCACGACCGCCCACGTCCGCGGTCGTGCGACCACCACGCCCTCCGCGACCAGCGTCCTGATAGCCTCCCGCACCGGGAGACGCGACACCTGCAGCTCGGCCGCGATGTCCCGTTCCACGAGACGCGATCCCGGTGGGCGTCGCCCGAGCACGATGTCGTCTCGGAGGATCCTCGTGACCCTGACCGACTCGAGTTCCCCGCCTACCCCCACAGCCCCCGCCATCCGGGCATTCTCGCACCCCGGCCCGGGATTGGCCAAGTTTGGTATCCCAGACCGGAGGCGCGAGCCGGCTCAGGGCAGACGGTTCGCCCGCGCGACGTTCGCGGTCAGCTCTTCCGCGTTCTGCCGGACGACGTACGCCGGACGGTCGCGCTCGACCCGCCACGACTCGCTGAGCGGGCCGACGTTGACCGTGTCGAAGCCGGCCTCGTCGTAGAAGCGGGTCACGAAGGCCACAGCCTCGGCGTCATCACCGGCGGTGGCCAGCGCCCGACGGTTCGGCGTACCGGCCGGAGTCCCGTCGGTCGTGATGTCCGCGGCGTAGATGTGGTTGAACGCCTTGGCGATCCTCGACTCCGGAAGCTGCGCCTGCACGAGCTCGGACGTGGTGGTCTCGCCCTTGTCGAGGGCCTCGATGTGCCCGTCGCGCTCGAAGTAGTAGTTGTTCGTGTCGAGCACGATCTTCCCGGCGAGCTGTGCGGCGGGAAGCTGATCGATCGCGTGCAGCGGCACCGTCACCACGGCCACGTCCGCCGCGGCGGCCGCTTCCTCCGCCGTCGCCGCCTTCGCGTGCGGCCCGAGCTCTGCGACGAGGTCGGCCAAGGTCTCCGGCCCTCGCGAGTTCGCGATCACGACGTCATAGCCGTTGGCCACCGCCACTCGGGCGACCTGGCTGCCGATGTTGCCTGCTCCGATGATTCCGAGAGTTGTCATGCTCGGGCCAACGCCTGCCGCCCGATGCTATTCCCGGTCCGAGACAGGAGCGGACGAGGTCAGAGGCGCGTGAGCGCGTCCTCGGCCGCCACCCAGGCGAGCATGGCGCACTTCACGCGAGCCACATACCGGGAGACCCCGCCGAGGGCCGCGGCGTCGCCGAGCAGCTCCTCGTCCGGCTCGATCGTGCCCCGGGAGCGCATCGCCTCGCGGAAGGCCGCGATGCGCACCTCGAGCTCGTCCACGGTGAGGCCTTCGGCAAGCTCGGCGAGCAGGGAGGCGGACGCCTGGGAGATGGCGCACCCTTGCCCCTCCCAGGCGATCGCCTCCACGTCGCCGTCGGCGCCGCGATGCACCTGCAGGGTGATCTCGTCGCCGCAGGTCGGGTTGAGCTGATGCGACTGCGCCGCGATCTCCTCGCGGAGCCCGAAGCCGTGCGGCGTGCGCGAGTGATCGAGGATCAGCTCCTGGTACAGGCTCTGCAGGTCGC
Organism: Microbacterium sp. NPDC064978; assembly: GCF_044543605.1. Classification (NCBI taxonomy): domain Bacteria; kingdom Bacillati; phylum Actinomycetota; class Actinomycetes; order Micrococcales; family Microbacteriaceae; genus Microbacterium; species Microbacterium sp. NPDC064978. Next base: position 54,666 of record NZ_JBITWF010000002.1, read on the forward strand.
TCATGCGCCCCTCCCGAAGAACGCGATCGCCCCGGCGACCGCCTCGATGACGGCATCCACCTCGGACGCTGTCGTGTACAGATAGGCGCTCGCCCTCGTCGACGAGGTCACACCGAGCCGGCGGTGCAGCGGCTGCGCGCAGTGGTGCCCGACGCGCACGGCGATGCCCTGGTCGTCGAGGAACTGCCCGACGTCGTGCGAGTGGATCCCGGCGACGTCGAAGCTTGCGAGCCCCACGCGCGGCAGCTCGATGCCCGCACCCAGGACCCGCACGCCGTCGATCGCCCCGAGCCCGTCGACGAGTCGCTGCCCGAACGCGGCCTCGTGCGCGGCGATGCGATCCATCCCCACCGCGGAGAGGTAGTCGACCGCGGCGGCGAGCGCGATCGCCTGGGACACCCGCTGCGTGCCCGCTTCGAAGCGCTGCGGTGGAGGCAGGTATTCGGCCTCGGTCGTCGTGACCGTCGTGATCATCGAGCCGCCGGTGAGGAACGGGGGCATCGCGGTGAGGACCTCGCGCCGGCCGTACAGGGCGCCGACGCCGGTGGGCCCGAGCATCTTGTGGCCGGAGAGGACGGCGAGATCGACCCCGAGCGCGTGGAGGTCCAGCGGCAGATGCGGAGCCGACTGGCAGGCATCGAGCAGCGTGAGGGCGCCGACCTCCCTGGCCAGCGCGACGAGGGTCTCGACGGGGTTGATCACGCCCAACACGTTCGACACGTGGGTGAAGGCCACGAGCTTCGTGCGCTCCGAGATGAGCTCCGCGGCCGCATCCAGACGGAGGGCCCCGTCGTCGTCGAGCGGGATGACCCGGAGCGTGGCCCCGGTGCGCGCAGCGAGCTCCTGCCAGGGGATGAGGTTGGCGTGGTGCTCCATCTCGGTGGTGACGATCTCGTCCCCCTCGCGGAGCCGGAGGCCTGCAGCGGCGGCACCGCCCCGGCCGAGCGAGGCATGGGAGAGGGAGTAGGCGACGAGATTGACGGCCTCGGTGGCGTTCGAGGTCCAGACGATCTCGTCGTCGTCGGCGCCCACGAAACGAGCGAGAGTGCTGCGGGCATCCTCGAACAGCTCGGTCGCCTCTGCCGCGAGCGTGTGGGCGCCGCGGTGGACGGCCGCGTTCATGGTGGTGGCGAAGCGTCGTTCGGCGTCGAGCACGGACTCCGGACGCTGCGACGTCGCGCCCGAGTCGAGGTACGCCAGGGGGTGGCCGTGCACGCGGGTGTGCAGGATCGGGAAGTCCTCGCGGATCCGCTGCACCTCGGTCTCGGTCAGCGGGGTGATCACGTCGACTCCGGGAGAAGCGCTCATCGTTCCAGTCTCCCATCTTCCGCGTGGCCCGGGTCCGGCTCCGGGCGGGCACAGCTTCGGAGACGGGACGAGACACCCCGGGCCGTGCGACTACCGAGCGGCGCGTCGGCGACGATCTCCGAAGTCGTGCCCGGGCGGAAGGACTAGGACATGCGAGCGAGACGGGCTCGCGCGATGCAGAAGGCGCCGTACAGGGCGAAGCCGACGCCGACCGCACCGAGGATGAGGCGGCCGAACGGCAGGGTGAGGAGACTGTGCAGGGCGGCGTCGAGCCCCGCGGCGCGCTCCGGATCCTGCGTCACAGCGGCCACCACGAACAGCACGCCGGTGACTCCCACCGCGATGCCCTTGCCGATGTAGCCCACGATGCCGAGGGCCATCACTCCGGCTCGGGCGGCTCCGGTCGGCACGTCGATGAGCTTGCGGAAGGAGCGCATGACCCCGCCGACGATGAAGCCGATGCCGACACCGATGACGCTGAGACCGATCACCACGAGCAGCGCCACCCCGCCGGGCGCGGACAGGACCACCTGGCTCAGGGTCTTCGAGGCGTCGGAGGATTCCGCCCGGCCGCCCACGGCGTAGATGAGCGCCAGTCCGGCGATCACGAGGTACGTGCCGGAGATGCCGAAGAGCTTGAGACGCTTGCCCCACTTCTTCGTCTCGGCGGGGTCGGCGGCGAGGAACCCGCTCCCCACCTGCCACACGGCGAGCGCGAGGAGGCCCACGGCGATCGCGAGCAGCAGCAGTCCCCCGACCGGGTTGTTGCGCACCTGCTCCATCGCGCCGTCCTGGTCGGCGTCACCCGACCCGCCCGCGGCGATCGTGATGGCGATCGCGCCGATGATGATGTGGATGACGCCGAGGACGACGAAACCCGCGCGGGCGGTCCGCCGGAACGCGGTGGAGTCCTTCGCCACGCGCGCCGCATGCTTGACGGTGCTCATGCTCGAAGAGTATCCGCCGCGGGCGGTCGGAATCAGGGGGTTGCTTTCCGCACGCGCGGTGCGGAAGTGCTCAGGTGATCCGCTCCACCGGCTGCCGCAGGATGGTACGCAGCTTCTCCGGGGCCGTCCGGCGACGGTCGCTGAGGTAGATCTCGTGGTGCCGACCGCGCATCCGCAACCCGTTCTCCGGGACGAACCGCTCGTGCAGCTCCTCCAGCACGGGGCCCTCATCGTCGAACGGTCCGACGTGCAGCGTCTGCACGCATAGCCCCTCGTCTAGCACCTCCCGCCGGACCGCGGCCAGCGCCGGGAGCTCCTCCCCCTTCTTCGCGCTCTTCGCCGCGACCGTCTCGACGGCACGGTCGAAGAGGACGGGAGTGACGTGGTCGCCGACCATGATCATCAGCGTCCAGAGCCAGGTCGACTTGTCGCGTCGGGTGGTGAAGGACGCCATGTCCGGCGCGTGCCACAGGCCTTCCAGGGGCATCACGACCTGATCGACGCCGAGCTCGGCACGGCTGGCGAACTTGAGCGTGTACGCCAGCGGGTAGAGGGCCGCGACCGCGTCGAAGAACGCCGGCGCGGTGTTCGGATCGCCGGCGCCGTCGACCATCAGATAGGTCAGTGGCGGCACGTCGAGGATCCGGAAGGTCCCCCGTTTCGCCTGGTACGCATCGAGCGTCTTCTTCGGATCGGTCGGCGTCATGGCCTGCCCCCGCTTCGTCGTCGTGCGGTCAGTGTGCCCCAGGGCACCGACATCGGGTCGAGCCGCTCGGGCCCGACCCGATGCACGGTCAGCTCTGCTCGACGGGGAGCCAGAGCTCGCAGGAGGCCGTGTCGCCGGTGAACTCGCGATAGCGGACGATCGAGGGCCCGGGTCGCAGCCGCCACGGGTTCGACGGGAACCACTCGGTGGCCGTCGCCGCCCACAGGTTCTGCAGGGTCTCCGGGAACGGGCCGCTCGCGCCGAACACGGCCCAGGCACCCTCCGCCACGCGCAGAGCGTCGAGGTCGTCGGGGACTGCGGTGTCGTCGCGCACGGCCACCCCGTGCAGGTAGGTCAACGGCGTCCCCTCCGGGGCGTCCGGGTCGATGTCGGCGGTCACGGCGAGGATGCCCGCGGGCTCCTCGTTGCCGAGCGCCTTGAGGCGGGCGTGCTCCTCCGGCGGGATGGCGGCGATGTGCGCCTGGATGTGCGGATTGACGCCGACGTGGATGAGCGGGACCTCCGCGGCATGACCGACGAGGGCGAACGCGGGGCGGTGGGTGATGGTGACATCCATCGGGGTGCTCCCTTCGACACTCAGGCGGAACCGGAGCGTAGGTTGTGTGTGGAGAGGACCCCCGCGCCGACGCGCGTCCGCCGGCCCGATGCCGTGCACGGCGCGGAACGCCCGGGCGAACGCCTCGGTCGAGCCGTAGCCGTGCCGAACGGCGACATCGAGCAGACTCGGTGCACCGGCGGCGAGCTCCGCACCCGCGAGCGTCATCCGACGACGCCGCACGTATTCGGTCAACGGCACCCCGGCGAGCGCCGAGAACATCCGGCGCAGGTGGTACTCGGTGGTGCCGTGCGCGCGGGCGAACGCGGCGACGTCGATCTCCTGACCGCTGTCCGCGTCGACGAGGTCGACCAGGGCGTTGAGCGTGCCGATCACGGGGGTCCTCCTTTCCCCACCATCGTGTCGCCGCAGCCCTCCCGGCACCCGATCGTCCCGGTCCGATGCGATCGGGTCGGAGCTCAGAGCTCGGTCGGCACCGCCGGCTCGGCGTCCTCCACCTCGGGGTGCCGAGCGAGGTTCACGACGGCGGCGATGAGGCCGCCCCACACCGTGACCATGGCGATGATCATCATGACGATCGCAGTGGTGGTCATGCCCCCGCTCCCTTCGTCTGCGCAGCCGGGACGGCGATGCTCGTCGTCTCCGGATCGGCGGCGTACTCCTCCTGGTCCAGGAAGTCGTCGTAGCCGACGTCGTCCTTGGCGCGGGAGCGCCTGCTCCACGGCACCAGCGACAGCAGTACTCCGCCGACCACCAACGCGATGACCATGCCCCAGCCGAACACGCCGAGGAACCAGCCGGGGTAGCCGCTGTACGGCTCGGCGATCTTCGTCAGGAGTTCGGTGATCAGCAGGTACCCGAGCACGAGCGGGGCCAGCACGCCCACGAGCAGGCGCCAGAGGAGGCCGACGCGGAAGCTCGAACGGCGGTTCAGGTGCTCCTGCAGCTGCGGCAGCTTGTGCAGCACCCAGGCCACGACGATCACCGCGACGAGGGCGACCGCCATGATGCCGAAGGCGTTGACGAACGCATCGGTGGTGTCGAGCACCGACAGCGCGGTGGTGGTGGAGAACAGCGCGGCGGAGATGATCGCCAGCGGGATCGAGACGACGAGGGTGGTGCGCACCCGCGCCCAGCCGAGCTTGTCCTGCAGCGCCGCGACGATCACCTCCAGGATCGAGATCATCGAGGTGATCCCCGCGAAGACGAGGGCGCCGAAGAACAGCACGCCGATGATCGACCCGCCGGTCGCCTGGGACACGATCGTCGGGAACGCGACGAAGGCGAGGCCGATGCCCGAGGTCGCGACGCCGGAGACATCCGTGCCCTGCGCCTGCGCCATGAACCCGAGGGCCGCGAACACGCCGATGCCGGCGAGGATCTCGAAGCCGGAGTTGGCGAACGCGACCACGAGGCCCGAGCCGGTGAGGTCGGTCTTGCGCTTCAGGTACGAGGCGTAGGTCACCATGATGCCGAAAGCGACGGACAGCGAGAAGAAGATGTGCCCGTAGGCGGAGGCCCACACGGCCGGGTCGGCGAGTGCCTCCCAGTTCGGCGTGAAGAAGGCGTTGAGACCGTCCAGGGCGCCGGGGAGGAAGAGGGCCTGCACCACGAGCACGGCGAACATGAGGGTGAGCAGCGGCATCAGGATCATGTTGGCGCGCCCGATGCCGCGCTTGACGCCGAGGGCCATGATGACGATGACGATCAGCCACACCGCGATCAGCGGCAGGCCCACCTGCGGCACGAACTCCCCGGACAGACCGACCTCCGCGACATCGGCCGACTGCAGGAAGTCGACGAAGAAGAAGTCGTTCTCGTTGCCCGCTCCCCAGGTGAGCTGGGCCGAGAACCAGGTGTACATGCCGGCCCAGGCGACGATCACGGCGTAGTACACCGCGATGACGACGCAGATCAGCACCTGCCACCACCCCAGCGGTTCGGCGGCCCGGTGCAGGCGTCGGAACGCGAGCGGCGCGGAGCCCCGGAACCGGTGGCCGATCGCGTAGTCCAGGAACAGCAGCGGGATGCCGGCCGTCAGCAGCGCACACAGATACGGGATGAGGAACGCACCGCCGCCGCCCTCGTAGGCGACGTACGGGAAGCGCCAGATGTTCCCGAGACCCACGGCCGAGCCGATCGCCGAGAGGATGAACACGTTCCGCGAGCCGAAGGCCTCGCGCTGCGGCGTCTGGGTGGGTCTAGGCATGCCCGCGAGGATACCGGAAGCCATGGGCCCCGGCGAGTGACGCGCTCGGGTCAGAGCATCGCCGTCAGCACGCCCCCATCCGCCCGCAGCGCGGCGCCGTTCGTCGCGGAGGCCCGGACGCTGGAGAGGTAGACGACGAGGTCCGCGACCTCGGTCGGATCGAGGAAGCGCTCCAGGAGTGTGGTCGTGTTCTGTCCGATGATCGCCTCTTTCATCACGTCCACGGAGACGGACTGGGCTGCTGCGACGGCGGCGACGCTCGCCGCGACGCCCTCCGAGTAGGTCGGGCCACCCAGGACGGTGTTGACCGTCACGCCGGTGCCGCGGGTGAGCTTGGCCAACCCGTTGCCCAGGGCGATCATCGCCGCCTTCGTCACGCCGTAGTGCACCATGTCGGCCGGGACGTTCACGCCGGACTCGCTGCTGACGAAGACGATGCGTCCCCAGCCCCGTTCCCGCATCCCCGGCAGGAGAGCCCGGGAGAGGCGCACTCCGCTCATCACGTTCACCTCGAAGTAGCGCGCCCAGTCCTCGTCGGTGATGTCCGCGAAGTCGGCGAGTCCGAAGAGACCGACGTTGTTGACGAGGATGTCCACCCGACCGAGCTTCCCCGTCAATGCGACCACCTGGTCGGGGTCGGTGAAGTCCGCGGCGATCCCGGAGACGGCCGCACCGGGATGCGCGAGGGCCACGGCGGCGACCGCGGCGTCGACGCGTCGCTCGTCACGACCGTTGATCACGACATCGACCCCCTCGGCAGCGAGAGCGGACGCGACCGCAAATCCGATCCCCTGGCTCGACCCGCTGATGAACGCCCTCTTGCCGCGCAACCCCAGTTCCATCCATCTCCCTCTCGCTTCAGCGGACTTCCCGCGTCACTTGCCTGAGCAAGTCATATTACCCTCTGTTCACTTTCCCAAGCAAGCGAAGAGCATAGCTCAACCGCTACGGTGGAGGAATGTCGCCGCTCTCCCCCGCCCCCTTGAACGCCGAAGAGATGGACGTCTGGTCGGCACTCGCGACGCTCCTCGAACGGCTCCCGGCGGCCCTCGACGCGCAGTTGCAGCGGGACAGCGGGCTCACCCACTTCGAGCACGGGATCCTCTTCGCCCTCGATTCGGCGCCGGAGCGCACCCTCCGCCTCAGCGTCCTCGCCGGCTACGCGAACAGCACGCTGTCCCGACTCTCCCGCGCCATCACTCGCCTGGAGGCGAAGGGCTGGGTCCGACGCGAAGTCGACGCGGAGGACGGGCGCTTCACCCTCGGCATCCTCACCGACGCCGGCCATCGGAAGGTCGAGGAGTCGACTCCCGCCCACCAGGCCCTCATCCGCCGCGTCGTCTTCGATGCCCTCACACCGGCGCAGGCGCGGCAGCTCGGCGCGGCCAGCCGGAAGATCTCCGCCGCACTCTCCCCCGACCCGACCTGGATGCCGGGGGCGTGACGCGGACGTCGGGCCCGCCCGCGTCCGGGAACACGAAAGCCCCGGCGAGCGGACTCGTCGGGGCTTCTCCGTGCGGAGACGAGGGGATTTGAACCCCTGGTCCCCGTGAGGGGACTCCACCTTAGCAGGGTGGTGCACTAGGCCGGACTATGCGACGTCTCCAGGCATCCGGCTCGAGAGCACGGATGCACCCCACCATCATAACGGGTCCGGCGCGTGGTCACGAACCGCCGGTCTCGGATGCTCCCGGGACGCGGCCGGATGCCCTGCGATACTGGCCGCACGCTGCGAGGGTCCGGCCCCGCGGACGCGAGAGGAGACGCCATGTCCGAGCCATCGGGAGCGCACGTCCGCGCGGGATTCGCCGCCCCGGCCGACCCGAGGCGCGGTGCCCTCGGCTATGCCGCGGTGCTCGCCCTCCTCATCGTCTCGTACGGACTGTGCGCGGCCCAGCCCGGCACGGTTCCCAGCCCCTGGGCGTTCCTGGCGATGCTGGTCACGGTCGCGATCGTGTTCCGCGTGACCAGGGCCCGCGCCCTCGTGCAGCGGGTGTCGTGGGTCGTGCTCTCGGCCGCCGGGCTCGCTGCCCTCCTCGCGGCGTTCTTCGCCACGGACAGTCCCGCCCTCGCCGTCGCCCTCTCCGCCGCCTCCATGATCGCGCTGCTGGTCGCGCCGTGGGCCATCATCGCGCACCAGGTCACCCGACGAGGACTCGACGTCGAGGCCCTCCTGGCCGCCGTGACGGCCTACATCCTCGTGGGCATGTTCTTCGCCTTCGTCTACAACCTGCTGTCGCTGCTGCTGCCGACCCCACTGTTCGGCGATGCGGCGAGCGATTCGCTCGGCAATCAGCTCTTCTTCTCGTTCACCGCCCTGACGACGACGGGCTACGGCAACCTCGTCCCCGTCGGATCGGGCGTGCAGGCGGTGGCCATCGCCGAGGGGATCACCGGGCAGCTCTTCCTCATCACCGCCGTGGCGCGCATCATGCGGGGCGCCAGCGCCCAGCGCTCCACGCCGACGCCGGCCTGACCGCGGTCACTCCCCGGTGGTCGAGCGGCGGGCGACGAGCTCCGGCCGGAACAGCACGTGCTCCGGCGCGGGCGCCACGTCGTCCTGGCCCCGCAGCAGCAGGTCGACCGCGGTGGAGCCGATGAGCGCGGCCGGCTGCCGCACCGAGCTGAGCGGGATCACGGCGGCCGCGGCGAAGTCGATGTCGTCGTAGCCGACGAGCGCGATGTCCTCGGGGACCCCGGCATCGCCGGTCATCACCAGGCTCTGCAGGAGGCCGAGGGCCAGGAGATCGTTCGCCGCGAAGACGGCGTCCGGCCGGTCCCCCGCGGCACGGTCGAGAATCTGCGCACCGGCGCGCCGCCCCTCCTCGACGGTGAGCGCGGAGGTCGCGATGAACTCCAGCCCGACCCCTGCCGCAGCCGCCGCGGCCTGCGCGCCGCTCAGGCGATCGGAGACCTGGCGCAGCGCGACCGGGCCGCCGACGAAGGCGATCCGGCGACGGCCGACCGCGAGCAGGTGCTCCGTCGCGATGCGCCCGCCCTCGACGTCGTCGACGGCGACGGAGGCGAACCGCTCATCCTGCGATTCCCGGTCGACGAGGACGGCGTGCGTACCGCGCTCATGCATCCGCACCAGCCGCGGCAGTGACTCTGCCACCGGGGTGACGAGCACACCCGTCACCCGCTGCTCCTCGAAGAGGTCCAGGTGCATCGCCTCGCGCTCCTGCTTCTCGTCGCTGTTCGCGACGAGGACGGAGAGCCCGTGCTGGTCGGCGCGCTCCTCGGCCCCGCGGATCACCTCGGCGAAGAACGGGTTCCGGATGTCGAGCACGACGAGCCCGATCGTGCGGCTGCGCCCGGCACGGAGCTGCCGCGCCGCGTCGTTGCGCACGAACCCGAGACGGTCGATGGACGCCTGTACGCGAGCGACGGTCTCCGCGGCCACCTTCTCCGGCCGATTGAGCACGTTCGACACGGTCCCGACGGAGACACCCGCGTCCTCGGCGACCTCCCGCACACTGACGGCCATCGCGCCCTCCCTTCGGTTCCCGCCGCTGAAACGACTCATCCGCGGGGATCGCCTCAGACTCTCACGCCGTATTGACACGCGTCAACACAGCCCCTAGTCTCAACTCCATCAGGGTTTGAAACGATTCATTCCCTCAATGGAGAGAGAAATGATGTCCTCACCCACGACGGCGCCCGTGCTCGAGCTCGCCGACGTCCAGAAGGCCTTCGGGTCGGTGATCGCCCTGCGCTCCGGCACCATCGCCGTCCACCCCGGTTCCATCCATGCGCTCGTCGGCGAGAACGGTGCCGGCAAGTCGACCCTCGTGAAGATCGTCGCCGGTCTCTACCAGCGCGACGGCGGAGTCTTCCGCCTCCGCGGCGAGGACGTCGACTTCACCTCGACCGCGCAGTCGAAGGCCGCCGGCGTCGCGGTGATCTACCAGGAGCCGACACTCTTCCCCGACCTCTCCGTCACCGAGAACATCTTCATGGGCCGCCAGCCGGTCGGGCGGTTCGGACGGATCGATCGCAAGGCCATGCGCCACGAGGTCGAGCGCCTCTTCACCCGCCTCGGCGTCACGATCGACCCCGACCGTCCCGCCGAGGGCCTGTCGATCGCGGACCAGCAGGTCATCGAGATCGCCAAGGCCGTCTCCCTCGACGCCACGCTGCTCATCATGGACGAGCCCACCGCGGCACTGTCCGGCGTCGAGGTGGAGCGTCTGTTCGCGATCGCCCGGAGCCTGCGCGCCGAGGGCCGCGGCCTCATCTTCATCTCGCACCGGTTCGACGAGGTGTTCGCGCTCTGCGACACCGTGACGGTCATGCGGGACGGCGCGTACATCGCGACCTCCGCCATCGCCGAGACCACCGTGGACGAGCTCGTCCATCAGATGGTGGGTCGCGAGGTGTCCGAGCTGTTCCCGAAGCAGGAGGCGACGATCGGCGAACCGTTGCTCGAGGTCGAGGGGCTGACCAGCCCCGGCCTCTTCCACGACATCTCCTTCTCCGTCCGCGCCGGCGAGATCGTCGGACTGGCCGGCCTCGTCGGCGCCGGACGCAGCGAGGTCGCCCGCGCCGTCTTCGGCGTGGACGGGTACCGCGAGGGCAGCGTGCACATGAAGGGGCGCCGTATCCGCGCCCGGCGCCCGGTGGACGCCATGCGCGCCGGGCTCGCCCTCGTCCCCGAGGATCGCCGCAAGCAGGGCCTCGTCATCGAAGCCGGCGTCGGCGGCAACATCACCCTCGCGATCCGTCGGCGCCTCGCCCGCCTCGGCCTGCTCACCACGGCGATGGAGAACCGTGCCGCCCGGGAGTGGGCCTCGCGGCTGGAGGTGAAGACGCACGCGCTCGACACCGTCGCCGCCACGCTCTCCGGCGGCAACCAGCAGAAGGTCGTGCTCGCGAAGTGGCTCGCGACGCAGCCGCAGGTGCTCCTCATCGACGAGCCCACCCGCGGCATCGACGTCGGCACCAAGTCCGAGGTGCACCGTCTGCTGTCCCAGCTCGCCGATCAGGGCATGGGGATCCTGATGATCTCGTCCGAGCTGCCCGAGGTCCTCGGCATGGCCGACCGCGTGCTCGTGATGCGCGAGGGTCGCATCACGGCCGAGATCCCCCGCTCGGAGGCCACCTCCGAGAACGTCATGTTCGCCGCGACGCACGCATCGGAGCTCAGCTCGTGACCACCGCCATCCCCGTCTCCGCGCTCACCAAGCGCATCTCCGGTCTCGGCAGAGCCCGCGAGTTCGGCATCCTCCTGGCCCTCGTGCTCGTGGTGACCGCCGCGACCCTCAACAACCCCAAGTTCTTGTTCAGCGCCGACGGCTGGCGCGACCTGCTGCTGACGCCCTCGATCCTCGTGCTCGTCGCGGTGGGACAGGCCATCGTCCTCATCACGCGCAACGTCGACCTGTCCGTGGGGTCCGTGATGGGTCTGACCGCCTACCTGACCGGACGACTCTTCATCGACATCCCGGGCATCCCGATCGTGCTGGTCGTGGTCGCCGTCGTGGTGCTCGGCGCCCTCCTCGGCCTCATCAACGGCGCCCTCGTCGCGTACGCCAAGGTGCCGGCGATGGTCATCACCCTCGGCACCCTCTACGCCTACCGCGGCATCAACGTGCTGTGGACCGGCAGCGACCGCGTGAACGCGTCCGACATGCCGCGCGACTTCCTGGCCCTGGGCACGGGCCAGCTCCTCGGCATCCCGATCCTCGCGATCGTCGCGGTCCTCGTGCTCGCCGTCGCCGCCTGGTACATGAAGAACACCCGTGGCGGCCGGGAGTTCTACGCGATCGGCTCCGACCCGGCGGCGGCCGAGCTGTACGGCCTGCGTGTCACCCGCCGCGTGCTCACCGCTTTCGTCCTGTCGGGGGCCCTCGCCGGACTCGCCGGCGTCTTCTACGCGGCCCGCTACGGCACCATCAACTCCCAGGCGGGAGCGGGATGGGAGCTGGACGCGGTGGGCGCGGCCGTCATCGGCGGCGTCGCGATCACCGGCGGCATCGGCTCGGTGTGGGGCGCGGCGATCGGCGCCGTCCTCCTGCTGACCATCAACCGGGCGCTGCCGATCCTCGGCATCCCCGACTTCTGGCAGCGTGCCGTCGTCGGCCTGCTCATCATCGGCGCCATCGTGCTCGACCGCGTGCTCGCGGTACGGCAGAGACGGCGTCTCATCGAGGCGAGGGACGAATCATGACCACCGCGACCGCCACCGCGACCACCCGCGTCATCCGCGACTACGACAAGCCCCTGTGGCGTCGCCTCCTGCTCACCCGCGAGGCCGCGATCGTGGGTCTGCTCCTGCTCGTCGCGATCGTCTCGGCGTCCAGCATCCGCGGGTTCGGACAGCCCATCACGCTGACCTACCTGCTGCTCGACATCGCCCCGATCCTGCTGATCGCCCTGCCGATGACCCTCATCATGATCACCGGCGAGATCGACCTCTCGGTGGGCAGCATGGTCGGACTGTCCAGCGTCGTCACCGGCGCGCTGGTGCAGGCGGGGATCCCTTTCGAGCTCGCGGCCCTCGCCGCCCTCGTCGTGGGCGTGGTCGGCGGAGCGTTCAACGGCTTCCTCGTGACAGTCGTCGGCCTGCCCTCGCTCGCCGTCACGATCGGCACACTCGCGCTCTTCCGCGGCCTCGCCGTCGGGCTGCTCGGCACGGCGGCCGTCACCGACTTCCCGGAGTTCTGGACGGCTCTCGCCAAGGCGAAGATCGCCGGGACCCCCATCCCCGTCATCACGATCCCATTCCTCGTGCTCGTCGCGGTCTTCTCGGTCCTGCTGCACTTCACGCCGTTCGGCCGCGGGGTGTACGCGATCGGTCTGTCGAAGGACGCGGCCCACTTCTCCGGTGTGCACGTCGAGCGCACGAAGCTCATCCTGTGCGTGCTGTCCGGGGCGGTCGCCGCGTTCGCCGGCATCTTCTACACGCTCCGCTACGGCAGCGCCCGCGGCGACAACGCCACCGGCCTCGAGCTCCAGGTCATCGCGGCCGTCGTGCTCGGCGGCGTGTCGGTGTTCGGCGGTCGCGGCAAGATCTACGGCGTCATCGCCGCCGCCTTCCTCATCGGGGCGCTCGCGAGTGCACTCCGCCTGGTGAACGTCACCTCCGACGTCATCAACATCATCACCGGCACGCTCCTCGTGATCTCGGTGGTGGCCGCAAGCTTCCTGGCCTGGCTGCAGAAGGCACGCCGCCGACCGGGCAGACCCCCCGCCGGTGCCGCCACAGCGACGAAGGCACCGATGGACGCCGCATCCGCGGCATCTCCCGACGAAAGGAACGAACAATGACGTTTGCACGCAAGCGTGTCACCGCCTTCGCCGCCCTCGCGGTGGCTGCGGCGGTCGCACTGACCGGCTGCGCCGGCTCCACCGACGGCGGAGGAGACGGCGGCGGCGACGGGTCGGACGCCTCGATCACCTTCCTGCCCAAGAACCTCGGCAACCCGTACTTCGACACGTCCAGCGAGGGCGGCAAGAAGGCCGTCGAGGAGTTCGGCGGCACGTTCTCCGAGGTCGGCCCGGCCGAGGCCACGCCCGACGCTCAGGTCAGCTACATCAACACGGCCACGCAGCAGGGAGTCGGCGCCCTCGTCGTCTCGGCCAACGACCCGCAGGCCATCTGCGACGCGTTGAACGAGGCCAGGGACGCCGGCGTCAAGGTCGTCACCTTCGACTCCGACACCAACACCGACTGCCGCGACCTGTTCATCAACCAGGCCGACTCCGAAGGCATCGCGAAGGTGCAGATCGACCTCATCGCCGAGCAGATCGGCGGCGCCGGGGAGATCGCCATCCTCTCCGCCTCCGCCAACGCCACGAACCAGAACGCCTGGATCGAGCTGATGGAGGAGTACGTCGCCAGCGAGTACCCCGACATCACGATCGTGGAGACGGTCTACGGCGACGATGACGACCAGACGTCGTTCGACAAGACGGCCGCGCTGCTGCAGACCCACCCCGACCTCAAGGGCATCGTCTCGCCCACCACGGTCGGCATCGCCGCCGCGGCGCGCTACCTGTCGACGTCCGACTTCAAGGGCCAGGTCGCGCTGACCGGCCTCGGCACGCCCAACCAGATGCGCGAGTACGTGGAGGACGGCACCGTCACCGCCTTCGCGCTGTGGAACCCGGCCGACCTCGGCTACCTGGCCGCCTACGCCGCGCAGGCCCTGATCGCGGGTGACATCACCGGCGAGGAAGGCGACACCTTCGAGGCCGGCGACCTCGGCGAGTACACCGTCGGCGCCGACGGCGTCGTCCTGCTGGGCGACCCGTTCGTGTTCGACGCCGACAACATCGGCGACTTCGACTTCTGAGTCGCCCTCCGGCCGGCGCTGACCGCGGGCGCCGGCCGGACCTCCGAGAGGAATCGCATGACCCGCGTCGCCTTCCAGCTCCAGGTGAAGCCCGAGCTGCTGTCCGAGTACCTCGCCCGCCACACGCCGGTGCGTCCCGAGATGCTCCGCGAGATCGCGGCCGCCGGCCGGCGCGACTACAGTCTCTTCCTCGGTGCCGGCGGCGTGCTCTTCGGCTACTACGAGACCGATGACGATGCGGCCGGGCAGGCCTACCTCGCCGCCTCCCCCGTCGCCGCACGCTGGGAAGCCGAGATGGCCCCCTTCTTCCTCGACCTCGACGGCCGTCCCGATCAGGCCGCCACCCCTCTCACCGAGGTGTTCCACCTCGAAGACCAGCTCGCCGCCGCCGGCGAGAGCGCCACACCCGCCACCGACAACGAAGGCCGTGCATCGTGAGCATCCTCACCCCCGACATCCTCGCCGCGCTCGAGAAGCAGAGCATCGAGCTGCCCAGCTGGGCGTTCGGCAACTCCGGGACCCGGTTCAAGGTGTTCAGCACTCCCGGCACGCCCCGCGACCCGTACGAGAAGATCGCGGACGCCGCGCAGGTCCACGCCCACACCGGGCTCGCCCCGACCGTGGCGCTGCACATCCCGTGGGACCTCGTCGACTCGTTCGACGACCTGCGACGTCACGCCGAGGACCACGGCGTCTCCCTCGGCACGGTGAACTCCAACACCTTCCAGGACGATGACTACAAGTTCGGCGCCCTCACCCACGAGGATGCGGCCGTCCGCCGCAAGGCCATCGATCACCACCTGGCCTGCATCGACGTCATGGACGCGACCGGCAGCCGCGACCTGAAGATCTGGCTCGCGGAGGGGTCGAACTATCCCGGGCAAGCGGATCTGCGCGGGCGGCAGGATCGGCTGCACGATTCTCTGCAGCAGATCTACGCGCGCCTCGGCGACCACCAGCGCCTCGTGCTCGAGTACAAGTTCTTCGAGCCGGCGTTCTACCACACCGACGTGCCGGACTGGGGGACGTCCTACGTGCAGGTGACCGCCCTCGGTGACAAGGCGATGGTCTGCCTCGACACCGGTCACCACGCGCCGGGCACCAACATCGAGTTCATCGTCATGCAGCTGCTGCGCCTCGGAAAGCTCGGCTCGTTCGACTTCAACTCCCGCTTCTACGCGGACGACGACCTCATCGTGGGTGCCGCCGACCCGTTCCAGCTGTTCCGGATCCTGTTCGAGGTGATCCGGGGCGGAGGGCTGAACAACCCCGACGTCGCGTTCATGCTGGACCAGTGCCACAACATCGAGGACAAGATCCCCGGACAGATCCGCTCCGTGCTGAACGTGCAGGAGATGACAGCGCGTGCGCTGCTCGTCGACCGCGAAGCCCTGACGACCGCTCAGCGCAGCGGGGACGTGCTGACGGCGCACGCCGTCTTCATGGACGCCTTCTCCACCGACGTCCGTCCGGCGCTGGCCGAATGGCGAGAGGGACGGGGTCTCCCCGCCGACCCGATGGCGGCCTACGCGGCCTCCGGGTACGGGCAGCGGATCGCGGAGGAGCGCGTGGGCGGCGTGCAGGCCGGCTGGGGGGCCTGAGCCGATGACCGCGCACGACATCCGCGACCACGTCCTCGACGGCCCGCACGGTCCGCTGCGTGTGCGCGTCTACTCCTCGAAGTCGCCGAGCGGCCACGGCCTGGTCTGGGCGCACGGCGGCGGATTCGCGGGCGGCGACATTGACATGCCGGAAGCCGACGCCGTCGCACGGGCGTTCGTAGATCGGGGAATCGCGGTCGTGAGCGTGGACTACGCTCTCGCCCCGATCACCCCCGAGTGGACCGCGCGCCTCGGCGCGCCCGAACGCGGCGGCGTGCACTACCCCGTCCCGCACGACGAGATGGTCTCCGCGTTCCGCTGGGCCGCCACGTCGGACGTCGCCACGCGAGGATGGGCGATCGGCGGAGCCAGCGCAGGTGGCAACCTTGCGACCGGCGCGGCGCTCCGCCTCGCCCACGAGGGCGGCGTCGTGCCGGCTCTCGCCGTCCTCGCCTACCCGACGTTGCAAGCGGTGCAGGCCGCGCCCGACCCAAAGCTGCGCGCCCTGCTCGACGGAGATCCTTCCGCCGACGTGTTCACCCCCGACTTCGTGCGTGGCATGTATGAGAATTACCTCGGCGGCGACCCCGAGACGGCGGACGTCTATGCCATCCCCGGCACCGCAGCATCCGCGGCGCTCGTCTCCTTCCCGCCCACCATCATGGTCAACGACGAGACCGACGAGCTCCGCGTGTCCGGCGAGACATTCGCCCGAGCCCTCACCGCCGCCGGCGTCGAGGTCGCCGTCGCTGTCGAGCCGGGCACCACCCACGGCCATCTCAATCGCCCCGAGGAATCCGCGTTCGCCGCGACGATCGATCGGTTCGCGGCTCGGATCCTGCAACTCCCCTGACTCTCCGGCGCCGACCGGGTATTTTCACTCACGAACCGAGGACTCGCATGACGAACCCCACCGCCGCCGAACTGCTCGCGCGGAGCAACCGCCTGGGCGCCGACCCCAAGAACACGAACTACGCCGGCGGCAACACGTCCGCCAAGGGCACCGAGATCGACCCCGTGACCGGGCAGCCGGTCGAGCTCCTCTGGGTCAAGGGGTCGGGCGGGGACCTCGGCACGCTGACCGAGAACGGCCTGGCCGTCCTCCGCCTCGACCGCATGCGCGCGCTCGTCGACGTCTATCCGGGCGTCGAGCGGGAGGACGAGATGGTCGCCGCCTTCGACTACTGCCTCCACGGCAAGGGCGGCGCCGCCCCCTCGATCGACACCGCGATGCACGGCCTGGTCGACGCCCCGCACGTGGACCACCTCCATCCCGACTCGGGCATCGCGATCGCCACCGCCGCCGACGGTGAGGAGCTCACGAGAGCGATCTTCGGCGACCGGGTCGTCTGGGTGCCGTGGCGCCGCCCGGGCTTCCAGCTGGGGCTGGACATCGCGGAGATCAAGGCGGCGAACCCGCAGGCCATCGGCACGATCCTCGGCGGACACGGCATCACCGCCTGGGGCGATTCCTCCGAGGAGGCGGAGGCGAACTCCCTCTGGATCATCGACACCGCCGCCGCCTACATCGCGGAGCACGGGTCCCCCGAACCGTTCGGCGGCACGCGCTCGGGCTTCGAAGCCCTGCCGGAGCCGGAGCGCCGCGCGCGGGCGGCCGCCCTCGCCGGAACCATCCGCGGGCTCGCGTCGACGGACAAGCCGATGGTCGGTCACTTCACCGACAGCGACGTGGTCCTCGACTTCCTCGCCTCCGAGAAGGCCCCGGCGCTCGCCGCCCTCGGCACGAGCTGCCCCGATCACTTCCTGCGCACCAAGGTCAAGCCGCTCCTCCTCGACCTCCCTGTCACGGCGACCGTGGAGGAGCAGACAGCACGGCTGCGGGAGCTCCACGCCGCCTACCGCGCCGACTACCAGGCCTACTACGACGCCCACGCCACGGCCGAGTCGCCGGCGATCCGCGGCGCGGATCCGCTGATCGTCCTCGTGCCCGGCGTCGGCATGTTCTCCTACGGGGCGAACAAGCAGACCGCTCGGGTCGCCGGCGAGTTCTACGTGAACGCCATCAACGTCATGCGCGGTGCCGAGGCGCTGTCCACGTACTCCCCCATCTCCGACGCCGAGAAGTTCCGCATCGAGTACTGGGCACTGGAGGAGGCGAAGCTGCAGCGCATGCCGAAGCCGAAGTCCCACCAGGGCCGCATCGCCCTCGTCACCGGTGCCGCGAGCGGGATCGGCAAGGCCATCGCGACCCGCCTCGCCGCGGAGGGCGCCTGCGTGGTCGTCGCCGACCTGGACCTGGACAAGGCCAGGGCCGCGGCCGCCGAGCTCGGGAACGACGACGTGGCGATCGGCGTGGCCGCGAACGTCGCCGACGCCGATGCGGTGCAGGCCGCGATCGACCAGGCGGTGCTCGCGTTCGGCGGCATCGACCTCGTGGTGAACAACGCCGGCCTGTCGCTGTCGAGGCCTCTGCTGGAGACGACCGAGAAGGACTGGGATCTCCAGCACGACGTGATGGCGAAGGGCTCGTTCCTCGTCTCGAAGACCGCCGCGCGCGTGCTCATCGACCAGGGACTCGGCGGCGACATCATCTACATCTCCTCCAAGAACTCCGTCTTCGCCGGCCCGAACAACATCGCGTACTCGGCGACGAAGGCCGACCAGGCGCACCAGGTGCGGCTGCTCGCCGTGGAGCTCGGCGCGCACGGCATCCGGGTCAACGGCATCAACCCCGACGGCGTGGTCCGCGGGTCCGGGATCTTCGCCTCCGGCTGGGGAGCGAACCGGGCGGCCACGTACGGCGTCAAGGAGGAGGACCTCGGCCAGTTCTACGCCGACCGCACGATCCTCAAGCGCGAAGTCGTGCCGGAGAACGTCGCGGACGCCGTCTATGTGCTGACCGGCCCGGAGCTGAGCCGCACCACCGGTCTGCACATCCCCGTCGACTCCGGCGTCGCCGCGGCGTTCCTGCGATGACCGACGACCGCTCGCCCGCGACCGTACGGCACGTCCGTGCGGTCGCGGCGGTGGATCTCGGCGCCACGAGCGGCCGGGTGATGATCGGCCGAGTGGGGCCGGGCGTCCTGGAGCTCGAGCCCGTGTCGCGGTTCCCGAACGGACCGGTGACCCGTACCGACGGTCTGCACTGGGACTTCGACGCCCTCGTCGCCCATGTCCTCGACGGCCTCGCGGAAGCGGTGCGCCGGGAACCGCAGATCGAGTCCATCGGGATCGACTCGTGGGCGGTCGACTACGGCCTCCTGCGTGCCGGTGAGCTGCTCGCCGAGCCGTTCCACTACCGCGACGACCGCACCGCCGGCGGCGTGGACGAGGTCCACGCCCTGGTCCCGTTCGAGGAACTCCACGCCCGCAACGGCCTGCAGTTCCTCCCGTTCAACACGCTCTACCAACTCCGGGCGGACGAGCTCCGGCACGACGCCGATACCGCGCTCCTCATCCCGGACCTCCTCGCCTTCCTCCTCACCGGTGCCCGCGTCGCCGAACGGACCAACGCCTCGACGACAGGCCTGCTGGACGTGGAGTCCGGCACCTGGGATGTGGCGCTCGCGACCCGTCTCGGGATCGACGCCTCCCTCCTGCCGGACCTCGTCGATCCCGGCACGGTCATCGGCCGGCTGCGCCCGGAGGTGGCAGAGCGCATCGGCGCCGATCTGCCGGTGATCGCGGTCGGTTCGCACGACACCGCGTCGGCGGTGGCCGCCGTTCCGATGACATCGCCCCGCGCCGCGTACATCTCCTGCGGCACCTGGGGGCTGGTCGGTGTGGAGCACGCTCAGCCGATCCTCACGGACGCGGCCAGGGAAGCGAACTTCACCAACGAACGCGGTGTGGACGATCGGTTCCGCGTCCTCCACAACGTGACCGGTCTCTGGCTCCTCAGCGAGACCGTGCGCGCGTGGGAGAGCGAAGACGGCAAGGCCATCGACCTGTCCGGGCTTCTCGACCAGGCGGCCGCCACGGCGCCGCCCTCCGCCGTGTTCGACGCGAACGACCCCTCGCTGTCGGCCCCCGGGGACATGCCGACGCGTATCGCTGGCCTCCTGCACGCACACGGTGCCGTCGCGCCCACCGATCGTCCGGCGTTCGTCCGGCTCGTCGTGGAGAGCATCGCCGCCGCGTTCGCCGACGCGGTCCGCACGGCGGGCCGGCTCTCCGGGCAGTCTCTCGACGTCGTCCACCTCGTCGGCGGCGGGTCTCTCAACCGGCTGCTGTGTCAGGCGACGGCGGACCGCACCGGGCTTCCCGTCCTGGCAGGGCCTGTCGAGGCGACAGCCCTCGGCAACGTCCTCGTCCAGGCGCGGGCTCTGGGCGCGGCGCCGGCCGAGCTCTCGGAGCTTCGCGCCCTCGTCGCCGCGACGCATCCGCCGGCGGCCTATCGCCCGCGGAGCTCCTGAGTCCCGCTCAGCGCACGTTGCCGTTCGAGCACGTCTGCTGCGCGGCGGAGTTGCCCTTGATGGAATCGGGAAGCGCCACGACGTCCGGAGCCGTCGTGGGGGTCGGCGTCGCCCCCTGTGTCGGCGTGGTGGGCTCCGTGGGCTCGGTCGGAGTCGTCGGTTCCTCCACGACGACGCCATCGTTGCTGGTGTTCTCGTGCGTGATCTGCAACTGGGCGTTGGCCTCGATCGCGTCCCAGAGGGCGGCGGCGGCCTCCTCGTTCGGCACGACCTTGTTCGGGTCGTCCCAGTCCTCCAGGGTCGGATACTGCACGAACACGATGTCCTCGAACGGCACCGACTTCACGGCCAGCGCGATCTGCACGATCATCATCGGGTCGGCGAGCGACGTGCTCGTCTCCAGGTTCTGGATGCCGGTGTTGGCGAGCTTCAGCATGACCGGCACGTTGCCCAGCACCTCGCCGCTGATGAGCTTGCGGGCGAGACTGGACATGTACTGCTGCTGGTTGCCGATGCGGCCCAGGTCGCTGCCGTCGCCGACGCCGTGCCGGGTGCGGAGGAACTGCAGAGCCTCGAGGCCCTGGACGGTGTGCGTGCCGGCCGCCATGTCCAGACCCGTGTAGCGGTCCCGGATCGGGTTCGCGAGGCAGACGTCGACCCCGCCGATCGCGTTGGTGATCTCGATGACACCACCGAACGTCACGGAGGCGGCGAACTGCACCTCCTGGTCCGTGAGTGCCGAGATCGTACGGACGACGCAGTTCAGCCCGCCGTCGGTGTACGCAACGTTGAGCGGCTGCTTGCTCATCGCGGCCGTGGCGTTGCCGTCCTCGTCCTCGCACGACGGGATCGGGATCATGAGGTCACGCGGGAAGCTGACGACGGTGATCCGCCGCGGCTCCTCGGACACGTGCACGAGCAGGTTCACGTCGTTGAGCGTGCCCTCGGCATCGCCGCCGGTGCACCGGTCGCCGAAGTACTGCTTGTAGTCGTCCTCGCAGGTGTCGACTCCGGCGAGGACGAGGTTGAACCCACCCTTGTAGGCCCCGATGTCCGGCGGCAGGTCTTCCTGCCCGTCGAGATCGACGGCGTTCGCGGAGACGGTGCTGGAGAAGTCGAGGTAGAAGTAGGCCGCGACGCCGATGCCGCTGACGAGCACCACCGCCATGCTGATCGCGAGAAGCCGGAGGAGCTGGCTGACGGGACCGGGCGAGCGCAGCTGACCATGTCGCGCGACGGTGCGGCGGCGTCGGGTGTTCTCGCTCACTCGGGCCCTTTCGGATTCAGCGACGGCGGGGGTACCGCGCTCAGGAAGCGGAGGGTGTGGGATTCGAACCCACGAGACATCTCTGCCCACTGGTTTTCAAGACCAGCTCCATCGGCCGCTCGGACAACCCTCCCGACAGAAACTTCTGTCGACCAGGCGCGAGTCTAGCCGAGTTCTATTCTCCGGCGTCGACCTGGGCGGGCGCTGGAAGCGTGTTCAGGGCGGCGGCGAGCCCTCCCCGCTCGACGTCGGCGGTGATCTCCCCCGCGGCGTCCTTCACCTCGACCGGCGCCTGTCCCATGGCCACCGCGCGTCCGCCGCCGCTGCGGGCCCAGCCGAACATGCCGATGTCGTTGCGTCCGTCCCCGGCGACGAGCACCCGCGCAGCGTCGAGACCGAGTTCGTCCCGCACACGCTCCAGGGCCGTGCCCTTGTCGACGCCCTGCGGAGCGATGTCCAGCCAGGCCGTCCACCCGATCGCATAGGAGACCTCGTTGAGGCCGGCGTCGGCGACGAGACGATGGAAGTCGTCCTCGTCGTGTCCGGGCGAGACGACGACGATTCGGGAGACGGGAAGGGCTCCGAGCTCCTCGAAGTCGACCTGGCGTCCGCCGTCGAGAGTCCAGTCGTCCAGCTGCTCGGTGAACAGGCGCTGGCCAGACCCGAGCTCGACCATGTACCGGGCGTCCGGAAGCCGATCCCGCAACAGGGCCAGCACGGGTGTCGGGTCGAAGGTCTCGACGTGCCAGCGCTCCCAGTCATCCCCGTCTCGGCGCATCGTCACGGCACCGTTGGAACACACCACATAGTCGGCGGTGAGGCCGAGCTCCTCCACATAGCGGCGGGTCGCCATCCAGCTGCGGCCGGTGGCGATGGTGACCACGTGCCCCGCTTCGCGGACTCGGGTGATGGCCTCGGGCACCCCGGGGCTCATCGTCTCGTCCTGGAGGAGGATGGTCCCGTCGACGTCGAGGCCGACCAGCCAGGGCGCCGTCACCGGGTGCCCTGCTCGTCGGCGAGCGGGCGGATCACCTCGAGTCCGCCGAGGTAGGGGCGCAGGACCTCGGGGACCCGTACCGAGCCGTCCGCCTGCTGATGCGTCTCGAGCAGGGCGACGATCCAGCGCGTGGTCGCGAGCGTGCCGTTGAGGGTCGCGACATGCTGGGTCTTCGGCGCCGTGCCACCGTCCTCCGCGGTCGGGCGGTATCGCACGTCGAGACGACGCGCCTGGAAGGTCGTGCAGTTCGAGGTGGACGTCAACTCGCGGAATGCGCCCTGGGTGGGCACCCACGCCTCGATGTCGTACTTGCGGGCTGCGCTCGACCCGAGGTCTCCCGCGGCGACGTCGATCACGCGGTAGGCCAGACCCAGCGAGGTCAGCATCTCCTCCTGAAGGGCGACGAGACGCAGATGCTCGGCCTCCGCGTCCTCGGCTGTGGTGTAGACGAACATCTCCAGCTTGTTGAACTGGTGCACGCGGATGATCCCGCGGGTGTCCTTGCCGTGCGAGCCGGCCTCACGGCGGTAGCAGGTCGACCATCCGGCGTAGCGGAGGGCACCGCGCGCGAGATCGACGATCTCGTCCTTGTGGTACCCGGCGAGGGCGACCTCGCTCGTGCCGACCAGGTAGAGGTCGTCGTCCTTGTCGAGGTGGTAGACCTCATCGGCGTGCTCGCCGAGGAAGCCGGTGCCCTGCATGATCTCAGGGCGCACGAGGGTGGGCGTGATGAGCGGGACGAAGCCGTTCTGCAGCGCCTTGTCGAGAGCGAGGTTCATGAGTGCGATCTCGAGCCGGGCGCCGATCCCGCGGAGGAAGTAGAAGCGCGCTCCGGAGACCTTGGCCCCGCGCTCCATGTCGATGGCGCCGAGCATCTCACCGAGCTCGAGGTGGTCGCGCGGCTCGAAGTCGAACGCCGGGACCTCGCCCACGCGGCGCAATTCGACGAAGTCCTCCTCACCGCCGGCGGGGACACCGTCGATGACGACGTTCTCGATCCGCGCCAGTGCCGTGGCGGCGGCCTCGGCCGCCTCGTTCGCCGCGTGCTGCGCCTGCTTGACCCGGTCGGCGAGGTCCTTGGCCTGCGCGACCAGGGCGGCCTTCTCCTCCTTGGGTGCCTTCGCGACCTGCTTGCCGAACGCGTTCTGCTCGGCGCGCAGCTCCTCGAATGCGGCGAGCGCGGCGCGGCGCGATCGGTCGGCCTCGAGTGCGACGTCGACGGTGCTCTGGTCGTTGCCACGGGCAGCCTGCGAACGGCGGACGATCTCCGGGTTGTCGCGGAGGAGTGCGAGGTCGATCATCCCGCAAGTCTACGAGGTGCGAGGGGAGGGCCCGGGCGGGCGGTCTAGAGTAGCGCCATGACCACGAGTCCCCCCGTCCTGAAGCAGGCGGCGCTCGTGTACAACCCGGTGAAAGTGGACGGGAAGCGCCTGCGCGCTCAGGTCCGCGACCTCTCCCGCGAAGCGGGGTGGGATCACCCCGCTTTCTATCCGACGACCATCGAGGACGCGGGGCAGGGGGCGACGGCGGAAGCGCTCGCACGCGGGGTGGACGTCGTGCTCGTGGCCGGCGGCGACGGCACGGTGCGGGCGGTCGCCGAAGCCATCGCCCGCACCGGTGTCCCACTCGCGATCCTCCCGAGCGGCACCGGGAATCTCCTCGCGCGGAACCTCGGCCTCCCGCTGACCGACCCTGCGGAGATGATCCGCGCCGCGCTGGGCGACTTCCACCATCCGATCGACATCGGGTGGGCACGGATGACCAGGGAGGACGGCAGCGAGGAGGAGCACGCCTTCGTCGTGCTCGCCGGCATCGGTCTCGACGCCGACATGATCGCCAACACCCGAGCCGACCTGAAGAAGTCCGTCGGCTGGATCGCGTACGTCGACGGCGCGGCCCGGTCCCTTCCGCGCGCGAAGCCCTTCCGCGCCGTGTACCAGATCGGCACGGGACGCCTGCACTCCACGAAGGTGCACAGCATCCTGTTCGCGAACTGCGGCACCCTCCCCGCGGGCATCTCCCTCATCCCGGACGCCTCCATCACGGATGCCACCCTCGACGTCGCGGTCATCCAGCCCACCGGCGTGCTCGGCTGGCTGGGCGTCTGGCGGAAGATCTGGTGGGACAACTCCGTGCTGCGCCGCTTCCGCGCCGGACGCTTCGTGCTCGATCGCCGCGGCACGGACGCGTCCGTCCACTACTTCCGCGGCGCCCGCGCCGAGGCCGCCGCACCCGGCCCCACGCCGATCGAGCTCGACGGCGACGAGTTCGGGGAGGCCGTGCACGTCACCTGCCGGGCGGACCCCGATGCGCTCCTGCTGGCGCTGCCCACCGGGCACCCGGTGCACATCCTCTGACCAGGGGCTGCGGACTCAGCGCACCTCGACCGTGCCGTCGAGGCCGCCGCCGACGAGCGTCAGCTGGAACGGACCGTCGTCGTCGACGTCATCCTCGGGGAATTCGACCACCGTGGCCCGGGGCGCCATGTCCATGGTGCAGACCTGGTTCTCGTCGGTGACGAAGGTCACGGTCCCCGTGGATCCGTCGGCCTCGGCGGATTCGACGACCGGAGCACAGCTGGAGGACCCCCAGGTCAACAGGACGAGCCCGCCGTCGTCGAACCAGCCGGCCGACGGCTGGTACTCGGTCGCCGAGCCCGGCGTCGCCGTGGCCTCGGGGTCGGCATCGACATCGATCTCGTCGAGCAGGTCGCCGTAGGTCACCACGAGGGTGATGTCCTTCGTCGGGTCCACGCCCTCGGGCAGAGCGCCGACGCTCGCCCGCGGCGCGAGGTCCGCCGTGCACGCCTGCTCCGTCGCGCCATCGCCTTCAGGTTCGACGAGGGTGACCGAGACCCGCTGCCCCTCGGCGGTGATCTCGTCGACCTGAGGCAGGCACGTCGAGGATCCCCAGCTCACGATGGCGAACATCCGCCCGTCGTCGAGGAGCGTCGCGTCCATGTCGTCCTGCTCGTCGCTGCTCCCGGCGTTCCCGGGGCCGCTGGAGGGATCCGACGTGGTGTGCGGTGCGGTGCCGCCCGGGCCCACCGTGCAGCCGGCGAGGACGAGGGCCGCGGCGAGCGCGGAGGACACGGCGATCACGAGCCTGCGGGGAGTCATGCCCTCAGGGTAGCGGCGGGTTCCTCCGCCCGAAACGGGGGTTGACGGAATGCCCGCTCACTGCAGTGCGGAGGTGAGCCGCGCGAGGTTGTCGAGCACGGTGGAGCGCAGGGGCTGCTGCATCCATTCCTCGAGGGTCAGCTCCCTGCTCAGCGACCGGTACTTGTCCTCCACCTCGCGCATCTCGGCGACGAACTCCTCGCCGCGCACGAGCATCGAGACCTCGAGGTTCAGGCCGAATGAGCGCATGTCCATGTTGCTCGAGCCGATGACGGCGACCTCGTCGTCGATGGTGAGGCTCTTCGTGTGGAGGATGTACGGCTTCCGGTACATCCAGATCCGCACGCCGGCCCGCAGCAGCGCTTCGTAGTAGCTGCGCTGCGCGTGGTAGACCATCGCTTGATCGCCCTCCTCCGAGACGAACAGCTGCACCTCGACCCCGCGGTCCACGGCCGCGGTGACCGCCAGCAGCAGGGCCTCGTCGGGCACGAAGTACGGGCTGACGATCATGATCTGTTTCTTCGCCGCGTAGAGGAGCGCGAGGAACAGCCGCAGGTTGTTCTCGACCTCGAAGCCGGGGCCGGACGGCACGACCTGGCAGTCCAGGTCCCCGGAGCCGATGTTGGCGTGGGAGATGTCGATCTCTTCGAGCACCTCATCGGTCTCGCTGTACCAGTCGCTGAGGAAGATCGCGTTGACGCTCAGCACGACGGGTCCGTCGAGCCTGACCATCAGGTCGACCCAGTGCAGACCGCGCCGGATGTTCTTCGGCAGGTTGTAGGTGGAATCCGTGATGTTCTGAGACCCCAGGAAGGCGATGTTGCCGTCCACGACGAGGAGCTTGCGGTGGTTGCGCAGATCCGGCCGCTGCATCTTGCCCTTGAGCGGCTGCACGGGCAGCATCAGGTGCCACTCGGCGCCCATCTCGTTCAGACGCGCGATGGTCTGGCGATAGCGGGGCTTGCCGCGGTTCGCCCAGTGGTCCAGGAGCACGCGCACCGCCACGCCCCGCGCGGCGACCTCCTCGAGGGCGCGGAAGAAGTTGTCCGTCGAGTCGTCGGACTGCAAGATGTAGAACTCCACGTGCACGTAATCCTGCGCGGTGCGGATGGCCTCGGCCATCTCGTCGAGCGACTCCTGGTAGTCCGAGATGAGGTGCGCGCCGTTGTCCCCGGAGAGCGGCAGGGCACCGAGGCGCTGGTTCATCTGCACGATGGGACCGAACCATGCGGGGGCGTTGGGTCGCAGCGTCCCGAAGTGCAGGTGCTCGCTCGTCTCGGCGATGTACTCGTTGATCTGTTCCTGCTTCCGGCGCCGCGCGCGCGGCAGGCGGGGGTTCCCGATCAGCAGGAACAGGAAGACGCCGACCACCGGGATGAAGAACACGGCGAGGAGCCAGGCCATCGCCGCGGTGGGGCGGCGGTTGCGCGGGATGACGATGACGGCGGTGACGCGGATGATGATGTCGAGCACCAGGACCACGGCGGCGACCCACCAGCCCCAGGACTCCGCGGTCATCACGCCCCCTCACCCACACCGGGGATCGTCACCCCGGGGCGCACCGGACCCGGCGCGCTCGCTTCACAGTAGCGGATGGGTCGGACTCAGGCCCGCGGAGGCAGCCCGCGCGCGGCGCGTTCCTCGGCCTCGATCTGCGCATGGACCTTCCGTTCCGTGCGGTCGAACCGCAGGATGCCGCGGAGCACGACGAAGAAGACGATGCTGACGCCGACCGTCGGCAGGAGCGACCATGCCGCGGCGAGCCAGAAGTTGTCCATGCCTCCATCGTACGCGAGCGACTGATCGTGCACAGGCGGCGCTTCTCAGGATTCTCATCCACATGGGTCCATCACCGGTCCGACGGGCGCGAAGGCACGCGAACCTCTCCTCATGACAACCGTGCTCCGCGCCTCCGACTCCGCCCAGTTCCTCAGTATCGTGCCCGCACTCGCCGGCTTCACGCCGCGCGAGAGCATCGCCCTCCTCCCGTTCCACGGCACCCGCAGCGACGGGGCGATGCGCCTCGACCTCCCTGACGCCGCCGTCCCGGTCCTGCACTACGCCGCAGCGGCGGTCGAGCTCGTCGTCCGTGTCCCTGGCACCGACGCGGTGGCCGTCGTGGTGTACACCGACGAGCCCCCGCAGCGCACGCCTGACGGCCTGGTCCTGCCGCACGCCGTGATGGTCGACACACTGCTGGGCTGCGCCGAGGGAGCGGGCCTGCGCGCCGTCGAGGCCCTGTGCGTGACGCCCGAAGGATGGGCCCGCTACGACGACGCCGAGCCTCCGCTCCATCCGCTGTCGGACATCGTTCCCCCGCCGGACGCCTCCGCGCTCGGCGACGTCTCCGGCGACCAGTTCTCCGGCGCGGGACTCCCGCCGGTTCCCGCCGCAGAGGAGCAGCAGGTCGCGCGCGTGCTGCGCGGGCTCGACGGCGCGCTCCCGTCCGGGCCTGCCGGGGCCCCCGATCCGGCGGACGCGGAGGTGATTGCGGCGTACGCCCTCCTCGACGACATCCCCGCCTTCCTCGAAGCCGTCGCCCTCGCCCGTGAACCCCTGCAGCCTCTGGCCGCCGCAGCGCTCGTGTGGTGCCTCGGGCGCCCGCCGGTGCGCGACGCGGCCATCGCCCAGTGGGCCACCGATCACCGCCGCGGGATCCGCACCATGGAGGCGCAGCTGGCTTTCGCAGCCTCCGGCGCTCCGGTACCCGACGACATCGGACGGGTGTTCCTCGGTCGCGGCCCGGCGCCGGACGGCGAGCGCCTTCGCACCGCGCTGCACGCCGTCCGACACGCCACCGCCCTGGCGCCACGAGAAGCGCGTCCCGGACCGCTCACGGTCGCCGCCTGGCTCTCCTGGGCGCTCGGCCGCGCCACGCACGCGGGACGCTACCTCGACATGGCCAGGGAGATCGATCCGGACTACAGCCTCGCCCTGCTCCTGGACACCATGATGTGCGGTGCCGTGCTGCCCGAGTGGGCCTTCCGCGGGCGGCGTGGAGAGTGAGCGGCTCGCGGCTACTTGACCAGCGGGAAGAGGATCGTCTCGCGGATGCCGAGGCCGGTGATCGCCATCAGCAGGCGATCGATGCCCATGCCCATACCCCCGGACGGCGGCATGCCGTGCTCCAGCGCCCGCAGGAACTCCTGGTCGATCGGCATGGCCTCGACATCACCGCGCGCGGCGAGCTTCGCCTGCTCCTCGAACCGTTCCCGCTGGATGACCGGGTCGACGAGCTCGGAGTAGCCGGTCGCCAGCTCGAAGCCACGGATGTAGAGGTCCCACTTCTCCACGACGCCCTCGACGGACCGGTGCTCGCGCACGAGAGGCGACGTGTCGACGGGGAAGTCCATGACGAAGGTCGGCCGCACGAGGTCACCCTTCACGAAGTGCTCCCAGAGCTCCTCGACGAGCTTCCCGTGCGTGGCCTGGGGCGGCACGTCGACGCCGTTGGCCTCGGCGAAGGCGATCAGGTCCTCGACGGCGTCCGTCGGCGTGACGGTGCGGCCGGAGGCGGCCGACAGCGACTCGTACATCGAGATGCGGTCCCACTCGCCGCCCAGGTCGTACTCGGTGCCGTCCGCCCAGGTCACCGTGGTCGACCCGGCGACGGCGACCGCCGCCTGCTGGACGAGCTCCTGGGTGAGCGCCGCCATCTGGTTGTAGTCGCCGTAGGCCTGGTAGGCCTCGAGCATCGCGAATTCCGGGCTGTGGGTCGAGTCGGCGCCCTCGTTGCGGAAGTTCCGGTTGATCTCGAACACGCGCTCGATACCGCCCACGACCGCGCGCTTCAGGTAGAGCTCCGGCGCGATGCGGAGGTAGAGCTCGGTGTCGAAGGCGTTGGAGTGGGTGATGAAGGGTCGGGCGGATGCGCCGCCATGCTGCACCTGCAACATGGGAGTCTCCACCTCGAGGTAGCCGTGCGCGGCGAACGTGGACCGCAGGCTGGCGTTCACCGCGGCGCGTGCGCGCACGGTCGTCCGCGCCTGTTCCCGCACGATGAGGTCGAGGTAGCGGCTCCGTACCCGGCCCTCTTCGCTGAGCTCGGCGTAGGCGTTGGGGAGCGGCAGGATCGCCTTCGAGGCGATGGCCCAATCATCCGCCATGATCGACAGCTCACCGCGGCGGCTGGAGATGACCTCGCCGTGCACGAAGACGTGGTCCCCGAGGTCGACGAACTCCTTCCACTCGGCGAGCGACTCCTCGCCGACGTTGGCCAGCGAGACCATCGCCTGGATCCGGGTGCCGTCCCCGGCCTGGAGGGTGGCGAAGCAGAGCTTGCCGGTGTTGCGGCTGAAGACCACGCGGCCGGCGACGCCGACGATCACACCGGTCTCGGCTCCGGGCTCGAGGTCGCCGTACTCCGCCCGCAGGGCGGGGATGCTGTGCGTCACCGGCACGGCGACCGGGAACGCCCCGCCGCCCGCGTCCGCGCGCTTCTCGATCAGGCGCTCGCGCTTGGCGAGGCGGACGGCCTTCTGCTCGTGGATGTCCTCTTCGGCGGAAGAGGCGGCCGAGGCCGTTTCGGGCGCGGCGGGCGCGTCAGTCATGTGCGGGGCTCCTTGGAAGTCGTACCCAGTTTACCGAGATGGCGCGGCGGACTCCGGCCGGTCGGGCGGAGACCGACGGCGGGCGTTCTTCCCGCGGCGCGGGGCTCGGTAGCCTCGAACCATGGCCCCCACCCGGATCCTCCGCGCCAGCGCCGTCCTCGCCCTCGCCGTCATCCCGGTCCTCGCCCCCTCGGTCGCCATGGCCGTGGAACGCCCGGCGACGACGGTCGCTGCGGCCGCCGATGTCGACGACTTCTCGTACGCATCCTGGGATGCGGTCTACGACGTCGGACTCGACGACGATGGCCGGGCGCGCATGCAGGTGACGGAGACGGTGGTCGCCCGCTTCCCCGACGCCGACCAGAACCGCGGCATCGTGCGGGGCCTGGCGACGACGTACAAGGGCGCCGGCATCGACACCCGGGTCATCGCGGTCACCGACGAGGACGGGACCGCGGTCCCGTACGAGACCGAGGAGGACGACGGGACCCTCTTCGTCCTCACCGGGGACGACGACTTCGTCCATGGCCTCACCACCTATGTCATCGAATACGAGATGCGCGACGTCATCGTCGGGAGCGCACCCGACGCGTCCGGTTCCCGCGCCGCGGACGAGTTCTACTGGGACCTCCTCCCCCTCGACAGCACGCAGCCGATCGAGGCGTTCCGGGCAGACATCCGATTCGATGCCGCCCTGAGCACCCATCTCACCGGGGCGACGAAGTGCTACATCGGTCCTTCCGGTTCCACGGAGCCCTGCGACCTCGAGGGACCGGTCGCAGACGGAGAGGCCACGACTTTCCGCGTCGAGGCCGCACCGCTGCCGGCGGCGGACGGGGTGACGGTAGCCGTCGGCTTCGACCCCGGCACGGTGGTCCAGCCATCCGCGCGGACCCCCGACCCCGTCGCCGATGTCGGGCCGGTGGTCGCCGCCGTCGGCGCCGTGGGTCTCGCGGCGGCCGGCTGGGCGGCGACCGTGGCCGCCGACCGACGTCGACGCCGCGCCACCGGGATCATCGTCGCGCAGTACGACGTCCCCGATGACCAGCCGCCCCTGCTCGCCGCGGCGCTCATCCCCGGCGCGAAGAACGTCGTCCCGGCGGAGATCGTCCACCTCGCCGTCCGCTGCACGCTGCGCATCGAGGAAGGGGCGTCGGACGAAGCGCCCCGGCTGCGACGACAGCCCCAGGGCAGCGCGCCGAGTCCCCTCGACCAGGCTGCGCTCGACGCGCTCTTCCTCCACGCGGATGCGGACGGCGTCGTGGACCTGCCGGCCGAGAGCGAGGCCTTCGCGACGCGGATGACCGCGCTGACGACGAAGGGCCAGGAGGAGGCCTCCCGCCGGGGCTTGACG
Source organism: Microbacterium sp. NPDC064978 (assembly GCF_044543605.1). Taxonomy (NCBI): domain Bacteria; kingdom Bacillati; phylum Actinomycetota; class Actinomycetes; order Micrococcales; family Microbacteriaceae; genus Microbacterium; species Microbacterium sp. NPDC064978. Next base: position 85,974 of record NZ_JBITWF010000002.1, read on the forward strand.
ACCAGGGCGCGGAGCCGCGCTGCCGTCATCCTGCAGTCCGTGGCCATCGCCGTCGCCGTGGTGGGTCTCGTCGTCGCCATCGTCGCCGTGGCATCCGGTCGCCTGTCGGCGGGACCCGCGCTTCTGGCCATCTCCGTCGGGACGCTGCTCGTCGCGGCTTCGAGCTTCTTCACCTTCTCTCGGCACACGGTCCTGACTCCGGAGGGAGCGCAGGCGTACGAGCACCTGCAGGGGGTGCGCGAGTTCATCCGCGTCGCGGAGGAGGATCGGTTGCGGATGCTGCAGTCCTACACCGGCGCGGAACGGCGCACGGAGGAGGGCGCGGACGTCATCCATGTGTACGAGCGCCTCCTCCCCTACGCGATGCTGTTCGGCATGGAGGACGAGTGGGGCCGGGTGCTCGAGACGGCGTACAGCCGGGAGGCGTACGGCCCGACGTGGATCGGCGACCCCACGTCCTTCGCTCTCCGCACGTCGCTCGTGGCGTTCATGAGCTCCTCCACGGCGGCCGCGACCTACTCGGCCCCGTCCACCGGCACGTCGTCCAGCACCGGCGGCTCGTTCGGCGGAGGCTTCTCCGGGGGCGGCGGTGGCGGCGGCTTCTCCGGCGGACGCTGAGCCGGGGTCACGGCGCGGGCGCGTGATCAGACGAGAGGTGGCGGGTCCGAGGCGTCGCGCAACGCCCGCTCGACGGTCGACTGCACCAAGGCCGACAGGAAGCCGCCCGGATTCTCGACCCCGATCTCCCGGAGCCGCGAGGTCGACTGTCCGATGATCGAACGGGAGAACTCCGTGGCCGTGGCGATCGCGTCGGCATAGGCGGCACGGTCGGCCTCCGCGATGACGACCGGTTCGCACCCCATCTCGACGGCCAGCGCCTGGGCGATCGGAAGCACGGCGGCGGGAGCGGTGACCGCCGCGAATCCTGCCTGCAACTGCCGGAGATCGATCGAGGTCCCGGTGAACGTGATCGCCGGATGCACCGCCAACGGGATGGCGCCGCGCTCCGCCGCCGGACGCAGGACCTCGATGCCCTGTGCCGGATCGGTGTGGAGGACGAGCTGGCCGATCTGCCACCCGCCGAGCTCGGCGATGCCCGAGACCAGGGCCGACAGCTCAGCGGAAGGGACCGCGAGGATCACCAGTTCGGACCGCCGCACCACCTCCTGCGTCTCCAGCACCGGGACGCCGGGGAGCACCGCCGACGCACGCTCATCGTCCGACCCGCTGGTGATCCCGACGATCGCGTGCCCGGCCCCGGCCAGCGCCGCGCCGATGACCGGTCCGACCCGCCCCGCGCCGATGATGCCGACGCCGAGACGGCCGTCGCGCACCACGCTCACTCCTCGCGCGGCGCGTCGGTTCGCGCCGGCGGCGCGGTCGGCGCCGGCGGGGCCGAAGGCGCGGTCGTCTGCGGCGCCGGCGGAGCAGGTGGGGGTGCGACCGGGGGCGCCGTGACGGGAGGGGCCGGAGGCGGTGCGACCGGGGGCGCGGTCACCGGAGGCGCCGGCGGCGGCGTCACCGCAGGAGTCCGCACCGGCGGAGCAGGTGGGGCCGCCGAGCCCGGGGATGCGGAGGGCGGCGCCACCGGGGGCGCGGGTGCCACGGACGGGGCTGATGCCGGGCCGCCGAACACGGGAGGCGCGGGAGGCATCGGAGCGGCAGGACCGCCGAACTGCGGCGGAGCGGGCGGCGCGACGGGAGCCGCGGCGTGCTCGCTCCACCGGTGGGTGTGGTCGCGGGATGCCGCTTCGGCGGCGGCGATGCTGACCTCGTCGAGCAGTGCGAGGGCATCTGCCCGCTCGAGACCCGACAGGAGGCCGGTGATCGGTCCAGGCACGGTGTGCACCTGGGCTCCGGAGACCGCCTGAGCCCGGTCGATCGGCCCCTGACTGAGCGACACACCCTGGAGACGCGCGAGCGGGAAGACCGCGAGCTTGCGCCACACGATGCCGCGGCGCAGCAGCAGTCCGTCCGTCGTCAGCGCGTATCCGTGGCGCTTCCAGGAGACCGGCCGCCGCCACCACGCCCGGCGCGGCATCGTCCGGTAGGGGTCGTTCTCGGCCGGACCGACGACGCCCTGATCCCACAGCGCGGGGATGCTCTCCGCCGGAACGTCGGGCAGCACGAGGGACAGCACGCGCTCGACGTCCGCGCGCTTGCCGACGGGCAGCACGACGTTGAACTGCTGACCGCTGCTCGACGACTGCTGGGCGGCGCTCTTGCCGCTCATCCGGTTGATCTTGATGGTCCACCAGCCGAACGGCCGCCAGAGCAGGGACTGCGACACCTCGACCGCGAAGATACGGCCGGGCGGGAGGGTCTCGGTGACGGTGGTGAGCAGTCCGTAGGTGATGCGCACGCCGTCGGGGGTGGGCGCGATGGAGTACCGCAGCGACTTCGAGATCTGCGCCCAGGTGATACCGACGACCGCGATGAGCATCGGGACGCCCATGCCGAGACCGATGCCGAGGAGGACGATCCCGCCGTCGGGATCCCCGTCGATGAGGACGCCGATGAGGGTGCTGCCGATCGCGATGGCGAAGATCACGCCGAAGAACACCAGCCACAGCAGCCCGGAGATGAGCTGCGAGCCGATCAGTCGGCCGGCGGGGATCTTGACGACGCTCTCGGGCACGACGTCCTGCAGGTCCACTCCGGCGAGCAAGCCGTTGACGCCCTCGTTCATCGAGCCGACGAGCTGTGCGCGCGCGGAGGTCGGAGCGGACCCGTCGGGCGTCGCTGCGCCCTGGGGGTCGAGGGCGGCGTGCCGTGCGGCGCGCGCGCCCGAGGCGAGTCGGAGGATCTCGGCGCGCACCCCCTCGGCCCGCGGGGTCGCCAGGTACTCCAGCGCGACGTTCGCATCCGTGCCCGCGCCCACGACCTCGAGCTTCGCGAGGCCGATGATGCGTGCGGGGAACGGCCGCGTGAGGTTCACGCCCTGCACGCGGTCGAGGGGCGCGCGGCGATGGGAGCGGAAGATGATGCCCTTGCGCACCTCGACGTGGTCGCCGGTGATGCGGAACTGTTGGAAGCGCCAGACGAACCAGAAGACCGCCACGAGCACCACGACGAGCGCCAGGACACCCAGCAGCGCGATCAGCGCGAAGTTGTTCGCGAGCACCCAGTCCACCGGGTCGCCCCCGGTGTAGTCGTCGTAGTGCGCCTCCTCCGGCGCGAACTGCCCGACGAGCCAGGCGATGACCCGGTCGCGCATGTTCGCGATCACGATGCCGCCCACGATGATGAGCGCCAGGCCGCCCTTGAACAGCGGCGTCAGCGGATGCATCCGATGCCATTCGCCGTCCGCGAGGTGCGTCGACGGCGTGCCCGCGGAGGTCTGCCCCGGCGCGGCGGTGGGAAGCTGCGACTCGCTCACAGGCCGGTCCGGCGGGTCTCGGCGACCTGGATCAGCGTGTCGCGCAGCGCCTCGGCCGCCGCCTGGGTGAGGCCGGGGATCTGCACACCGGTGGTCGCCGCCGCGGTGACCATCTTGAGCTGGGAGATGCCGAACGCCCGGTCGAGCGGCCCCTGGGTGATGTCGACGAGCTGCATGCGCCCGTACGGCACCGCGATCATGCGCTGCCACAGGATGCCCTTGCGGAACACGATGTCGTCCGCCCGCAGCATGTAGCCGATCGCCCGCGCCTGTCGCGGGAGGATGATCAGCGTCACGAGCGTGATGAGGATGATGACCCCGGCCGGGATCCACACCCAGTCCTGCTCGAGCACGATGTTCAGCACGATCGCGGCGGCCACGACGATGGCCAGGAAGATGACGTTCTGCACGATCTGCGACACGACGTAGCGCGGCGAGATCTGGTGCCAGGTGCCGTCGAGCTCGAGGCGGGCCTCGTTGCGTGCCGTGCGCAGCCGCGTGTACGTGCCCTGGTCGAGGGCGTCGAGGTCAGTGCCCTCCGCCGGGTTCAGGGGCGCGGTCTCTGGGTTCTGAGTCATCAGGATCCTTCGGCAGGGTGCAGAACTGTTCGGCGACGAGAGCGGCGACGACGAGCACGACCGCACTCGCGATCAGCGCCACCATGGCCACAGTCGACCCTATCGGGGGATCGATGGGGCGCGTGAGGAGGAAGGCCAGCAGCCCGGCGCCGAAGCCGGCCAGGATCGCGCCCAGCAGGCTGGACGCCCGGGCGAGGGTCGCGGCCCGCAGGGCACGGAACGGGTCGATGCGCACCCCGGACCGGACGCTGCGCCGCACCGGCCAGGCCACCCCGAGCGATGCGCCGGCTATGAGGACGAGCAGCACCGGGAGGAACAGGGACGGCGTGAACGTGGCTCGACCGGTCGCCGTGAGCATCTGGTCGAGGATGAACCCGGCACCGGCGCCGACGAGCGCGAGGACGGCGAGCAGCCCGGCAGAGGTGCGCTTCATCCCTCGCCTCGCGCGCGGAGGTCCGCCGCCAGATCAGCGACGCGGCGCCCCGCGAGCTCGGCGTCGGGGGCGACGTCGAGCCAGGGCTCCAGGACGAACAGCCGCTCCGCCGCCCGCGGATGGGGCAACTGGATCCGGGGGTCGTCCGAGACGACGTCGCCGTAGGCGATGAGGTCGAGGTCCAGAGTGCGGTCACCCCACCGCTCGCCGCGGACGCGACCGTTCTCGTCCTCGATGGCGTGCAGCATGCCGAGGAGGATCTCCGGAGCGAGGCGCGTGGTCACCAGAGCCACTGCGTTCACGTAGCCGGGGGCGTCGGGATCGGGGCCGTCCACGCAGAGCGCCACCGTCTCGAACAGGCGCGACAGGCGCACGTCGGAGACGAGCGGAAGACGCCCGATTCGTGCCGCCGCAGCGCGGATCGTGTCCTCGCGGTCGCCGAGGTTGGCGCCGAGCGCCACGACCGCCACCGTCTCCGGGCGTGGCGGCCGGGGGCCCGGCACCTCCGGCGGGCGCGTGAGGTTGCGGCTCATGTCGTGATGTCCTCCAGCGACTCCGGCGCCCGCGTCCGATGCACCGTCACGGCCACATCACCGAAGGTCAGCGGGATCGGCGCCTGCGGCTTGTGCACCGTCACGGTCACCTGCTGCACGCGGCGGTCGCCGAGGGCGACGTCCGCGATCCGCTCGGCCAGGGTCTCGATGAGGTTCACCGGCTCACCCGACACGACCGCGGCCACGCGCTCCGCGAGCTCGCCGTAGTGGACCGTGTCGGCCACGTCGTCGGAGGCGGCGGCCTGTTCGAGGGAGAGCCGCAGCCGGAGGTCGACCGTGAACTCCTGCCCGTTCTCCCGCTCGTGCGGGTAGACGCCGTGGTGGCCGAACACAGTCAGCCCTGTCAGCACGATCTCGTCGAGGAAGTCCATGCCTCTAGGGTACGGTGACGCTCCGACTCCGCACTCAGCCTTCCCAGGCGCGGGTGATCGCAAGGGCGTCGCGGGTCCCCGCGACGTCGTGCACGCGCACCGCCCAGGCGCCGGCGCGCATGGCGAGCGCACTCGTCACCGCGGTGGCGAGGTCCCGGCGCTCCTCGGAGACGCCGTCACTGCCCGGCGCCGCCGACTGCAGCACGTCGGCGAGGAAGCGCTTGCGCGACGTCCCGACCAGCACGCGGAAGCCGAGGCCCACGATCTCGTCGAGGCCCCGCAGCACATCCCAGTTCTGGCCGCCCGCCTTGGCGAACCCGATACCCGGGTCGACGATCACGCGGGACGGCGCGATGCCGGCGGCCGCCGCCTCCCCGATCCGCTCGCGCAGCTCGCCGGCCACCTCCCGGGCGACACGGCGATAGTCGGCGTTCGCGTACATGTCGGCGGAGAAGCCCCGCCAGTGCCCGATCGCGAAGTCGGCTCCCGACTCCGCCACCGCGGCGCGCATGTCGGGGTCGGCGAGCCCGCCGGAGACGTCGTTGACGATGCGCGCCCCCGCACGGACGGCCGCCGCCGCGGTCGACGCGTTGAGGGTGTCGATGCTGACGACGACGCCGGCCGCCGCGAGCTGCTCGACGACGGGAAGGACGCGGCGCTGCTCCTCCTCCACCCCGACGCGCTCCGCCCCCGGCCGGGTCGACTCTCCCCCGACGTCGAGGACGGACGCCCCTTCGGCTCGCAGGCGAAGGCCGTGGGCGACCGCCCGGTCCGCGTCGAGGTAGCGCCCGCCGTCGCTGAACGAGTCGGGCGTGACGTTGACGATGCCCCAGATCCCGGTCATGCGCGCGACGTCCCGCCCCCTGGCACGGTCATGCCGATCAGGGTCACCAGTTCCGCACGTGCCACCGGATCGGTGTAGACCCCGCGCGCCGCGATGGTCAGCGTCGAGGCCTCGGTCTGCCGTCCACCCCGCATCGTCACGCAGCCGTGGCTGGCATCGAGCACGACGAGCACGCCACGGGCATCGAGGTTCTCGGCGATCGTGTCGGCGATCTGCTCGCCCAGCCGCTCCTGCACCTGCGGCCGCGCGGCGAGGATCTCGACGACGCGCACGAGCGCACCGAGACCGACGACCTGCTCGCCCGGAAGGTAGGCGATGTGCGCATGCCCCGCGAAGGGCAGCAGGTGGTGTTCGCACACCGAGCGGAAGCGGATGTCGCGCAGGAGCACCGCGCCGGAGGGCAGGGTGTCCGGCGCCGGCCCGCGGGTCACGCTGATCGTGTGCGCGAGCGGCTCGGCGGGATCCTCCCCCACCCCGGCGAAGAACTCCGCGTACAGCTCGGCCATCCGGGAGGGAGTCTGCTTGATCCCCGGGCGATCGGGGTCCTCGCCGATCGCCTCCAGGAGTTCCCTGGTGAGCCGTTCGACGCGTCCCTTGTCGACGGTCACGTCACGCCGTCGCGGGACGAGGGCTGCCCGCTCCGGCGGAGCCCTGCTGCGGGCGCGGCGGGGTCGTCGGCGCCTCGACGGAGGCGGCGAGCGAGACGTCCTTCTTCGGGACCTCGATCGGCGGCCGCTCCGAGACCGGGCGGTCCTCACTCGACAGCCACAGCGGACGCTCCGGGAGCTTCTTCACCTCGGTGAAGATCTCGGCGATGCGGTTGTGGTCCAGGGTCTCCTCCTCGAGGAGGGCCAGAGCGAGACGGTCGAGGATGTCGCGGTTCTCGCTGAGCACCGCGTACGCCTCGTTGTGCGCCTGCTCGATGAGCGCCCGCACCTCGGCGTCGACGCGCTCGGCGACCTTCTCCGAGTACTCGCGGCCGCGGCCCATGTCGCGGGCGACGAACATGTCGCCGCCCTCGGTGCCGAGCTTGACGGGGCCGACCTGCGTCGTCATGCCGTATTCGATGACCATCTTGCGAGCGATCGAGGTCGCCTTCTCGATGTCGTTCGAGGCACCAGTGGTCGGGTCGTGGAAGACGATCTCCTCGGCGACGCGGCCGCCCATGGCGTAGGTGAGCTGATCCTGCAGCTCGTTCCGGGTCACGGAGTACTTGTCGTCCAGCGGCAGCACCATCGTGTAGCCGAGCGCCTTGCCGCGGGGCAGGATCGTGATCTTCGTCACGGGATCCGTGTAGTTCATCGCCGCCGCCGCGAGTGCGTGTCCGCCCTCGTGGTACGCCGTGATGAGCTTCTCCTTGTCCTTCATCACGCGCGTGCGACGCTGCGGACCCGCGATCACACGGTCGATGGCCTCGTCGAGGGCGCGGTTGTCGATGAGCTGCGCGTTTGAGCGGGCCGTGAGCAGCGCGGCCTCGTTGAGCACGTTCGCCAGGTCGGCGCCGGTGAAGCCGGGGGTCTTGCGGGCGACGACCTCGAGGTCGACGTTCTTCGACAGCGGCTTGCCCTTGCTGTGCACCTCGAGGATCTTCTGGCGACCCTTGAGGTCGGGGGCGTCGACGCCGATCTGGCGGTCGAAACGTCCGGGGCGCAGGAGCGCGGGGTCGAGGATGTCGGGACGGTTGGTGGCCGCGATCACGATGACGTTCGCGTTCGGGTCGAAGCCGTCCATCTCGACGAGCATCTGGTTCAGCGTCTGCTCGCGCTCGTCGTTTCCGCCGCCCATGCCGGCGCCGCGGTGGCGACCGACGGCGTCGATCTCGTCGATGAAGATGATGGCCGGAGCGTTCTCCTTGGCCTGGCTGAAGAGGTCGCGCACGCGGGAGGCACCGACGCCGACGAACATCTCGACGAAGTCGGAACCGGAGATCGAGTAGAACGGGGCGCCGGCCTCACCGGCGACGGCGCGGGCGAGGAGGGTCTTTCCGGTTCCGGGAGGGCCGTACAGCAGCACGCCCTTCGGGATGCGGGCGCCGATGGCCTGGAACTTCGCCGGATCCTGCAGGAACTCCTTGATCTCGTGGAGTTCCTCGATGGCCTCGTCTGCTCCGGCGACGTCCGCGAAGGTGACCGTCGGGGTCTCCTTGTTGACGAGCTTGGCCTTGGACTTGCCGAACTGCATGACCTTGCCGCCGCCGCCCTGCATGGACGACAGGAGCCACCAGAACAGCAGGCCGAGCAGCACGAGGGGAAGCAGCAGCGAGAGGAAGCCGTCGAACCAGGTCGCGCGCGGCACGGCGTCGTTGAAGCCGTCCTTCGGAGCGGCCGCGTCGATCGCGGAGACCACCTCGTCGGCGCGGGCCTCGACGTAGTAGAACTGGACGTTCTCGGAGCCCTCGAACGGCTTCGACAGCGTCATGTCCACGCGCTGATCGCCATCGGTGGTGACGACCTCGGTCACGGTCTTGCCGGAGAGCAGCTCGAGCCCCTCCTGCGTCGTGATCTGCTTCGGCGCGCCGAGGTTGGAGATCAGCAGGAATCCGCCGAAGAGCAGCACGCCGATCAGAGCGACGTAGATCAGCGGATTGCGGGTGAGCTTCTTCACATCCATGGTCGGATCAGCGTATCGCCTCCGTGCTAGGGGGCCGCTGTGCGTTCACCCACGGCGCAACGCTCCCGCAGCTGTCGAAGCGTGGGTCGCTGAGCCTGTCGAAGCGTGGCTCGCTGAGCCTGCCGAAGCGTGGGTCGCTGAGCCTGCCGAAGCGTGGGTCGCTGAGCCTGCCGAAGCGTGGGTCGCTGAGCCTGTCGAAGCGTCAGCTGTAGACGTGGGGCGCCAGCACGGCGACGTCGCGGAGGTTGCGGTAGCGCTCAGCGTAGTCGAGCCCGTAGCCGACGACGAATTCCACGGGGATGTCGAAGCCGACGTACTTGCAGTCGATCTCGACCTTCGCGGCCTCCGGCTTACGCAGCAGCGCGAGCACCTCGATCGACTCCGCACCGCGGGACCCGAAGTTCTCCAGCAGCCAGCTCAGCGTGAGGCCGGAGTCGATGATGTCCTCGACGATGAGCACGTGCTTGCCGTGCAGGTCGGTGTCGAGGTCCTTCCGGATCTGCACGACACCGCTCGACTTCGTACTGGCGCCGTAGCTCGACACCGCCATCCAGTCCATCGGCGCGTGGAACGGCAGTGCGCGTGCGAAGTCGGCCATGACCATGACCGCGCCCTTCAGCACGCCGACGAGGAGGAGGTCCTTGCCCTCGTAGTCCTTCGCGACCTGCGCCGCGAGCTCTTCGAGCTTGGCGTTGATCTCCTCCTCGGTGACGAGGATCTGTGCAAGGTCGTCCTGGATCTCCGCGGCGCGCATGGATCGATTTTAGGCGACGCGGCGGTGTGCTCCGGTCGCAGGCGCGTACCCTCCCCTGCGCGACGACACCGCACTACTCTGACGGTGACGCGGGCGCACGCCCCGACGGAAGGAGATCCCCATGGCGACTCACGACATCCTCAGCCAGGTGCCCCTCGACGACATCGCGCAGAAGCTCGGAGTGTCGCGTGACGAGGCCAAGGTCGCGGTCGAGCAGGGCGGCGCCGTGCTCCTCGGCGGACTCGCGAAGAACGCGGAGAGCTCGGAAGGATCGGCGGCCATCGAGAAGGCCCTCGGCAAGCACCGCGGCGCGTCGAGCCCGGCGACGGTCGACGACATCGACCAGGAGGACGGCGAGAAGATCGTCTCCCACATCCTCGGCGGGAAGGAGAAGGAGGTCACGAAGGAGCTGACGGAGTCGAGGGCGACCCCGGGCATCGACTTCGGGAAGCTCCTCCCCATCCTCGCGCCGATCGTGATGGGTCTCATCGCCAACGCGACCAAGGACAAGACGGCGAAGGCGGATGCGGGCACGGAGGGCTCCGGCGGGATCGGCGACGTCATCGGCGGCATCCTCGGCGGCGGCGACTCGGGCTCCGGCGGCGGGTTGGGTGACGTGCTGGGTGGCCTCCTCGGCGGCGGCAAGAGCGGCTCCGGCGGCGGCATCGACCTCGGCGGGATCCTCGGCGGCCTCTTCGGCGGCAAGAAGTAGGACGTGACGCCGCTGCGGCCCGCGATTCAGCGGGTCGCAGCGGTGAACACGATCCGGCCGCCCTGGCGCACGGCGGCGCACCCCGGCAGGTCGATCGGCCCTTGACCCGACCAGTCGGTCACGAGTCGGGCGACCTCGATCGTCTGCGCGCGGCTCAGACTCGTCCCGAACTCGCTGTCGACCACGAGACGGATGATGCGGTTGCGCAACGCGGCCGGGTTGGCGGCGAGCGCGGCGACGCTCACGGAGATCCCGGCCTCGGCATGCTCGACGATGTCCTCGATCGTCTCGTGGATCATCTCGTCGAACGCCTCCGCGTCCTCCCGGAGCTGCTCGGCGGTGCGGGCCAGCGCCTCGGCGATGCCCGGGCCGAGCTGGACCTCCAGCACCGGCAGCACGTGCCGACGCACCCGTACCCGCGTGTAGCGGTCGTCGACGTTGTGCGGGTCTTCCCAGGGCTGCAGCTCCGTCGCGGCACAGAAGGCGCGGGTGGTCTCGCGTCGCACCCCGAGCAGAGGACGCAGCCAGCGGAGGCCGTCGTCGTCCTCCCGATCCGGTGCCATGCCCTGCAGGCTCGTCGCCCCGGAGCCGCGGGCGAGTCCGAGGAGGACGGTCTCGGCCTGGTCGTCGAGGGTGTGGCCGAGCAGGACCGCCCGCGCGCCGATGTCACCCGCCGCGTCCCGGAGCACGCGGTAGCGCGCATCCCGCGCGGCCGCTTCCGGACCGCCGTCGCCGTCGACCTCGACACGGACGACGAGCGCCTCGAGCCCGAGTCGTCCGGCGATGCGTCCCGTCTCGGCGGCGACCTCGGCAGACCCTTCCTGCAGACCGTGGTCGACTGTCACCGCGGTCGCACGCACCCCGCGTTTCGCGGCCTCGAACGCGGTCGCCGCCGCCAGTGCGAGTGAGTCGGCACCGCCCGACAGCGCGACGACGATGGTCGATCCCTCGGGCAGATCGGCGAGCGCGGTGCGCACGGCGAGGCGAATCTCGGCGACGGCAGGAGCGAGGGAGGGCATCCCTCCACGCTAGGGCACGGCCTCGGCCGTCACGGTCGGATCCGCGGCCCCCGAGTAGGCTGGTCGGCGGCATCCAACCGATCTTCCTGAGGAGCACACGCATGGGCGCACACGACGCCGTCATCGAGATCCCGCGCGGCAGCCGCGTGAAGTATGAGGTCGACCACGAGACCGGGCGAGTGCACCTCGACCGCGTGCTCTACACGACCTTCGGCTACCCGGCCGACTACGGCTACTTCGACAACACGCTCGGCGAGGACGGCGACCCGCTCGACGTGCTGGTGCTCCTCGACCACGCGATCTACCCGGGCGTCGTCGTCGAGGTCCGCCCCGTCGCCGTGCTCAAGATGAGCGACGAGGCCGGTGGCGACGACAAGCTCGTCGCCGTGCTCTCCAAGGACCCGCGCTGGGCCCACATCCAGGACATCGACGACATCGCCGAGTACACGAAGAAGGAGATCGCACACTTCTTCGAGCACTACAAGGACCTCGAGCCCAACAAGTGGGTCAAGGTCGACGAGTGGGGCAACGCCGCCGAGGCGCAGCGCATCCTCGACGAGGCCATCGTCCGCTTCGGCGAGCAGGGTCACTGACCCCAGATCGCCGACCTCACCTGGGTCCCTGACCTCATGGGTGACTGACCTTCACTGGGGCGCTGACCTCATATGGGTCGCTGAGCCTGTCGAAGCGAAGACCCCCGGACGCCATGCATCCGGGGGTCTTCCGCTGTCCAACCGTCCGTCAGACGGAGATGCCCTTGCCCGCCATGAAGTCGATGGGGTTCGTGTAGCGGCCGTTGATGTAGACCTCGAAGTGCAGGTGGCAGCCGAAGGAGCCGCCGGTGTTGCCCGCATAGGCGATGACCTGGCCGGCGCGCACCCACTGGCCGTTCCGGACCGCGAAGCCGCCGGGCTTGATATGCGCGTATCCGGTGGCGATGCCGCCGCCGTGCTGGATCCGGACGTAGTTGCCGTACCCGCCGTTGTAGAAGGCCGCGTCCACCGTGCCCGAGTGCGCCGCGTAGATCGCCGCGCCGCAGCCGTTGGCGAGGTCGACGCCGTAGTGCCAGCTCGACGAGCAGCCGTTGGCGTTGCACTGCTGCGAGCGGGGGCCGTAGCCGGAGCTGCGGTAGCCGCCGTGCGGACGCACCCAGCCGCCGCTCCCCGGCGTCCCGCCGCCGCCGCTGTTGCCGCCGGCGTTCGCGGCGGCCTCGGCGGCTTCCCGGCGCTTGCGCTCCTTCTCGCGCTCCTCGACGCCCTTCTGGTAGCCGGCGACGGTGGTCGCGGTGGTGTCCTTCAGCGCGGCGAGCTGCGCCTGCATGGTGGCGAGGTTCGAGGACTGCTCGTCGAGCGCGGCCTGCGCGGCGTCGGCGGCCTGCTGCGCCGCGACCATCTTCTCTTCGGCGATCTTCTGCAGGCGGTCGCGCTCGTCACGGGCGACGACGGCCTGATCGCTGAGGGATTGTGCGGAGTTCCGCGCGGCGACCGCGTCGTTGTAGACGGTCTTGTTGTACTCGAGGAGCTTGTCCATCGAGCCGAGGCGGGCGAGGAGCTCGTCAGCGTTGGCGGCGGAATCCGCGAAGAACAGCTCCAGCGAGGTGTCGTCACCGCCGTTGCGGTAGAGCTGAGCGGCGACCTGACCGGCCTTGCGGGCGGACTCGTCGGCGACGGCGGCCTGCGCGTCGGCCTTCTCCTGCAGGGAGTCGGCCTCCGCGATCGCGGCGAAGTAGGCCTGCTGCGCGTTGTAGAACTCGGTCGAGGCGACCTCGGCGGCGGCCTGCGTCTCGGAGACCTTCTGCGTGAGCGACTGGATCAGCCCCTCGATGCGCTTCACCTCTGCGGCTTTGGAGGCCTCGTTCTGCTTGGCCTTCTGCACGTCGTCCCAGCTCGGATACGACGCGGCGTGCGCGGCCGTGACACCGGACGAGATGCCGAACGCGCTGAGGGCGACGACGCTGAGCGCGCCGAGTCCGAGAGCGCCGCGGCGGCTGATCCCGTCTCGGAAGAGGGTACGGCGCTCCGCCGGGGTGGGCGCACACCCGCAGTCCGCGGATGCCGCGAGTGCCGCATCCTGCGTGGTCTTCTCGTTCACACGGCCCCTTCCGCCGGTTTCACAGATGCCACAGTAACAACAACTTTCACACCAGCACCAGACTCCTGGAACGGCGCGAACGGCATCCCCGGCCCCTCCATCGTCCCGCTCGAACACGCCCGGGGGAAGCGGGTTCCGGCCTCGATTCGCGATTTGCCCGAATGATCCCTTATGCTTGAGCGTCGGCAAGGAAGTCCCCCGGGACTGACTCGGCCCCATCGTTTAGCGGCCTAGGACGCCGCCCTTTCACGGCGGTAGCACGGGTTCGAATCCCGTTGGGGTCACTCCATCCGATACAATTGAAAACACCAGTATGGCCCTGTAGCGCAGTTGGTTAGCGTGCCGCCCTGTCACGGCGGAGGTCGCGGGTTCAAGTCCCGTCAGGGTCGCTCCGTGCGACGAGCTCTTTCTTCGGAGAGGGCTCTTCGTCTAGGACGCGGCAGCATCATCGCCGCGCGGCTCTGTAGCTCAGTTGGTAGAGCGTTCGACTGAAAATCGAAAGGTCACCGGATCGATGCCGGTCGGAGCCACACGGCTGATCATTACAATCAGCCCAGAAACCCTCGCCTAGCTTCTACATGGCGGGGGTTTTGCTTTGCCAGCGCTGAAGCTCGATGAGCCCGACACCTCATGCCGCTCCGGGACTCTATGCCATCTACGGCGAAGACCAGGGGTGGCAGGATCTCCTGCTCGAGCCGTCGTCGGATGCGCCGCTCTACGTCGGCAAGGCCGAGAAGAGCCTGGCGTTCCGTGATCTGAACGCTCACTTCCTCACGAACCCGAGGTCCGCACCCCGCGCCGGCGGGTCGACCGTCAGGCGCTCCTTCGCCGCTCTCCTGCGCCAGACGCTCGATCTTCACGCCGTGCCCCGCAGCCTCGCCCGCCCGAACGCTTCGCCAACTACGCCCTCGACGATGGCGATAAGGTCATGAGGCGCCGAGACTTCTCCACCTATTGGCCTTCGGCCACAGATCCTCGATTCCGGATGGTGAGCATCTCGCGACACCGCTTCGAGGCGCATCCTTGACCTGCTCGGGCCAAAGCACGACGTAGCGGGGGCCGCGCATCACGGTGCCACGAGCTGACGAGGCGTCTGCCGAATAACTCCCCCCTCGGCGGGCGCCTCGTCCGAGGGGCGGCATGGTGTGGCGACCCACCGCACCCACCACGAACAACCGCCCACGGCATCGTCGCCCGGAACGGTCCTGTCGTTCCAGCTCGCGCCTCAGATCCTCGCGAGGATGTCCGCCTTCTTCGCTGCGAACTCCTCCTCGGTCAGCACGCCGGCATCCCGCAGCGCTGCGAGCTGCTGCAGCTGCGCGGTGAGATCCGGCGCAGCGGCGGCCGGCGCGGGAGCGGCAGGCGCCGCCGCCTGAACGACCACAGGGGACGAGGCCCTCGCCTCCTGCTCCTGCATCGCGCCGAGGATCGCGGAGCGGAACTGCGCCGCCTCGTCCCTGCTGACTCGGAAGGTGATCGTGTTCACCGCGGCACCGGCAGATGTCTGCACGTCGACGGCATAGTACTTCAGCCCGTCCTTGCGGCTGGTGACGTTCGTGACGTGCTTGAGCAGGACCATGTCGTGCTCGTCCTTGCCGCCCTTCACGCCGGTGGCCAGCAGCGAGACGCCACCGGTCAGCACTCCGGCGGTGATCTTCCCGCCGGAGACTCCGCGCGGGCGCTCCCACTCGAGCCGGTCCGCCCAGAGCCGCACATTCGCATTCCGGCCGTCGATGTGGCTCTCCAGCTCGATGATCGGCCGCGGCTCTGCGGTCGTCGTCATCGCAGGCTCAGCCGGGGTCACGGGCGCCGCCGTCGACGCACCAGGAACCGCGGCGCGCGCCTTGTCCATGCCTGCCTGAGCCGCCTGAGAGGCGGCATCCTTCACCTTGTCGAACAGGCCCATATCTTCTCCTTAGTGGGGTCCATCTCAGCTGAGAGTAGCGGAGGCCATCCGTGTGCTCGCGTTCGTCTGTAAGCGGACAGCACCCGATAGGCTCACGGTGACCCGGCGGTGAGCCGTCCTCCCGGGATCTGGGAGGGAGCCCCCGATGACGAACGCTAATGCGCGCCCTACAGCTGCCGCTGACACGGTGAAGTACCAAACCACGAGCGTTCAGACTGTACGTGGCACCGAGAAGCTGATGATCGCCAAATGGGAGAAGGACGGCTGGGAGCTCGTCGCCCAGACCACCGGCAAGCTGCGCACCGAGCTCGCCTTCCGACGACCCAAGCCTCCGTTCCAGTGGAAACCGCTCGCGATCGTCGGCGGCATGCTCGTGATCCTCGGCCTCTTAATCGGGATCATGGCTGCCGTTACCAGTGGCGACAAGGGTGACAACCCGTCGCCGGCGGACACCCCCACCTCTGAGGCTATTGCGCCGCAAGGCGAACCTTCGGCGGAGTCCGAGGAACCTATCGCGACGACCCCCGCCGAGGAGGCTCCGCTGACGGTCGAGAACAACGCCGACCTCGCGGCTCTGCTCACGGGCCCCCAGGACGGTCCGACCGTCGATGCCTTCGCCACGCAGTACGCCGGCCAGCTGATCGAGTTCGACGGCGCCATCGGGGCGACGAACCCGCACGAGAGCTACACGACCCGCTACGACATCCTCATCGTGAGCGGCGACTACAGCGAGACTCACTCGAACGGCGGCCCGAGCTTCCAGTTCCGCGACGTCAACATCACGAACGACTTGCACCTGATGGGAGAGGTCCCCGACACGATCGGCGTCGGCACCAACGTGCACGTGATCGCTCGGGTCGGATCGTTCAATGACCTGCTGTTCCAGCTGGAGCCGGTTGAGACCCGCGTGCGCTGACGAGCTGCAGCAATTCAGACGTTCTTCGTGGGTCGCTGCATGGGAGACGACACGGTCTCGCCCTCACCGAGCGTGGTCGATATGGACGATTTGAACGAATTGAGCGATAATAGCCGTATGACCACCACAGCCGCACGCCCGAAGGACCCGCTTGTCGTCGATCCGCCCCAGGATCTCAGCGAGATGCTCGAACTCGCCCGATTCCTGGAGAACCACGCTGCGCCGGCGATGCTGCTTGGTCCCGATGGCGAGCAGATCCCGCTTCCTATGGCGGCGTACGACGTACTCCGTCAAGTCGTCTCGGCAATGGAACGGGGCGAAGCCGTCAGCGTCGAACCCATCGATCGTCAGCTGACCACCCAGCAGGCGGCATCTCTGCTCGGTGTCAGTCGGAGCACCCTGCTCCGGCTGCTCGACGAGGACGAGCTCCCCTTCGAGCGGCTCGGAGAGTCCAGGCATCGCAGGCTTCGACTGCACGATGTGCTCGCATACCGCGACCGCAAGCGCGCTGATCGCCGTACCCGCCTCGATGAGCTCACCCGGCAGGCTGACGAGGACGGGCTGCTCGACGTCGACGCGGACGCGTACCGGGAGGCACTGACCGCGGCTCGGAAGCAGTCGTAGCGGTGGCGCGGTTCGCGGCGTTCCTCGATGCGTGCGTGATCGTGCCGCTCGCTCCATGCGACACGATGCTCCGCATGGCCGATGCCGGGGCGTTCCGCCCGCTCTGGTCGCAGAAGGTTCTCGACGAAGCGCTCAGCGCCCTCGAACTCATCCACCCGGATGTCAATCCGAGCAGGTTCCGTAGCCGGTTTCGATCGATGAACGATGCCTTCGACGACGCTCTCGTCGAAGGCTGGGAGCCGCTCACCGCAGGCATCGCGCTGCCCGACCCCGATGATGCCCACGTCGTCGCAGCAGCACTGCTCGGGCGGGCAGATGTCATCGTCACCGAGAATACGAAGCACTTCCCGGACTCGGCGCTCGCGCCGTTGGGGCTTGAAGCGATCCGAACCGACGAGTTCCTCCTGGACCAGTTCGATCTCTCGCCGGCCGCCGCATGCCGAATCGTGACCGAGCAGTCTGCCGCAATGCGGCGGCCGCCGGTGGAGATCAGCCAGCTGCTTGATCGGCTCGCTCGCAGCGGCGCGCGGAACTTCGCGCAGCGGGTCGCTACCGAGCTGCATGGCGACCCCTAAGAGAGGTCGCCATGAGCGGCGTTAAACGGCGGGACCAGGATCGGCACGTGGGTACCTGCGAGCGGGCGACAAGCACAGCGCGCTTCGCGAGTTCATCCAGCTGAGCGACAACCTCAACGCCGAGCACGGCCTCGTACGCGGGGTTCTCGGCCTCGCGGAACCCGAGCCGACCGGTGACCGCGTCTGGGATGCCGCCCTGGCAGCGCTCGTGGATCTTCGCCTCAGCGAGGAGGGGCTCCCCACCCCGGCGTGGGTCGACGGCCCGAACAGGAGGGTCCAGGTACCCCGAACCCTGGACGTCGATCCGGCGGATCCGATCCCGGCGCCCGACGACGTGCCCACGGAGTTCCTCGACCGTGGTGTCCTTGTCTGGCAAGACGCGCTGACGAGCGTCTGAGACCTCGATGCCGTTATCAGCGAGGGTCGAGCGCCGGCTGGTTCAACTTCGCTGTGGAGCACGCGGATTCCGTGCCGACGTTCGGGCGTCGAACTGTCGAGTGGGAGACGATCTACGACCGAGATGACGTCATCATCCAGGTCGCCTCGAAGGGCGCGCTTCTCGCCATGAAGCTCCGCGCCAACCGACCAGGACGCGACGTGGACGACATTCGTCAGTTGCTCACCCTCTGCGGCATCACCACGTTGGAGGCGGCGGAGGCTCACTACGAGGACTTCTACCCGGGCGACGGTCTCAGCGATCGCGCTATCAGCATGGTCGAGCGGATCCTCGATGGCGGCCTGCCGACAGCCGTCCCCTCCCCCGGCCCAGTCCATCTCTGACCCCTGAGGAGGATCGCCCCTGCGGTCCCCATCGCCGCACGTCGTGGGGTACGGCGCATCCTCTAGAGGTCGGACTCCACGGTGAGGTCGGCCCGAAGCCTTGCTCGCGCACGCGCGTATCTGCTGCGGACCGTCGCCGACTTCTTCCCGAGGATCGTCGCGGCTTCCCCCAGGGAGAAACCGTCCCAGTGGACGAGTTGGATGATCTCCCGGTCCCCCGCTGGAAGTGCTTGGAGCGCGTCCCACACGTCGTCGCGCACGGGACGAGCATCGCCGCTGACGAGCGCTTCGCCTCTGAGCCTGTCGCTGAGTTTCATCCGGCGAGATACGGTACGTCGGTGGTTGGCGAGCACGTTGCGGGCTATCCCGAACGCCCACATCAGTGCTTCGACGGGCGCTCGTGGCATTGCGTCGACCTTGCGCCACATCGTGAGCAGCACCTCACCGGTGAGATCGGCAGCGTCGTCAGTGGAGACGACCCTTCGTGCGAAGTACGCGAAGAGCGCTCGCTTGCTCTCCTCGATCAGACGCGGCAGGTCCAGCGTCTCATCGCTGAGCATCGAGGCCAGAGCTTCGACGGACTCGTCGGGACGGCCCGACATCAGTGCCGCACCCAGGTGCACGTCGACGTTCCTGCTGTACCGACCCCGACGCCGTCGAGCATCTCCGCCGGGATCTCCTCGATAACCGCGGTCACGATGCCGGTGGAAACAGTCGCCTGGTCCAGGTCCTCTCGGCTGAGTGTCGGATCCACGTCGGGGTCGCCCACGGAGAGGGGGTGCTCCTCGCCGAGGTCGTATCCCCGCTGGCCGACGCCCGTCCAGTCGTGGGATGCGATCCACTGTTTGGCCTCGGTGACGTTCGTGCCGTCCCAGGAGGTGACGGCGAGCGAGTACGTGCATTC
Organism: Microbacterium sp. NPDC064978; assembly: GCF_044543605.1. NCBI lineage: Bacteria > Bacillati > Actinomycetota > Actinomycetes > Micrococcales > Microbacteriaceae > Microbacterium > Microbacterium sp. NPDC064978. Next base: position 105,024 of record NZ_JBITWF010000002.1, read on the forward strand.
GACGGCGTTGCCCTCGTCGGTGACGTACGTGATCGGGATGACGGCGTCCGGAGTGAAGTTCGGGGCAACGTAGACGGCGGCTGCTGTCGCGAGAATCCCCACGCCCAGGAGGGCGCCGACCACGACGGCGATGCGTACACCGCGGCGACGACGCGGCGGACGCGCATGCTGCTCTGCCGCGTTCCTCACGACTCGTTCCAACGTCGCGTCAAGGAGTCCCTGCGACTCCGCCCACTTGTCGTGCGGAGTGAGCAGCCGGTTGAGCTGTGTGTCGTCCATGGTTCCTCCGATGATCCGTTCACTACCACTCATGTCCGGTCCTGGCCGAAGTGTTGCATCGACGATGCAGAATCTGGGTTCGGAGAGAGGGGAGAACGGGACGGGTGGCCCGCAGACCTACGTCGGCACGGGTGAGTCCGTCGAGCCGTCCCCCCTCGCGTTCCCCGCGGCGACCGCATGCGGCAGCGCGTGGGTCACGAGGCTCACGAGGAATTTCCCGGGCTCCTCGAACATGCACAGGTGTGCGGAGTTCTCGAACCAGACGACGTGCGTCGCGGGCGCCGTCACGGTCTCCAGCCAGCGGGCCACCGGTCCGGTGGGCGTCGTCCAGTCGTGCCGTCCGAGGAACTGGAGGATCGGCACCTCGAACGCGGTCTGGTCGCGGGCGTCGAAGCCGAGCAGGGCCGGCAGCACCTCGGGCATGGTCGCCCGCTGCCCGATGCCGATGAGCTCCAGGTCGGCGTCCGTGTAATACGGGGACAGCTCCTGGGACTCGGTGAAGTACGCGAAGTCGGAGCGATACGCCGAGAGGCCGCCGTAGTACTGCGCCCATCTCCGGCAGGTCACGATGCGCTCGACGGTCAGCGGTTGCTCGCCCGGGTACTCCCCCAGTGCCTGCAACTCCGAGATCGCCTGCTCGTTCCGGTCCGCGACAGCACTCCGCATCGCGTGGCGGAAGCTCTCCACCTCGTTCTCGGGACCGGAGATGACCTGCCCGACGCCGATATACGCCCACAGCAGGTCGGGGCGCCGCTGGGCCAGAGTGAGACCGAGGACCGTCCCCCAGCTGTGCCCGAGGACTCCGACCTTCTGCACGCCGAGCTCCCGCTGGAGCCACGCGATCAGCTCCGCGAGATCGTCGACGTACCGGTCGACACTGAGGTCCAGATCCGCAGCCACCGCGCTCGCGGACTTGCCGCTCGCGCGCTGGTCGTAGTTGACGACCGTGAAGTACTCCTCCACGCCTCGTTGCCAGATCCACGACGAGGGCAGCGACGGCAGGGCCGGGCCGCCATGGCAGACGACGAGCACGGGGTTCCGTGTGCTGCGCCCGCGGATCGAGACGAACTGGGAGACACCGCCGAGGTCGACGTACGCCGTCCTGTCGATCGACTCCGGGTTCGGGATCCGGCAGAGATCCGCGATCACTGCGCGGCCGAGGTCGTCACTCATGTCGATCACCATAGGAGAATCACACCGGCGGAACGTCACCCGAGCGCGCGCTGCCACATATCCCGATGCGCGGTGACGTAGTCGAGCACCGCCTTCCAGTGCGCCCCGTGACCCGTGCGGTACATCGTCCCCCACGGCTCGCGTCCCGCCTCCGCGGACGAGCGCAGCAGATCGAGCATCGCCTGCGTGCGCTGGCGCATCATGTCCGGAAGCTCCGCGCGCAGCTCCTCGTCGGCACCGTATCCGTCGACGAAGGCCGCCAGGTCGTCGGCGGAGCGCTGCGGGTCGCGGGCCGGATCCGGAAGCGCGAACGTCTGCGCGGAGAAGGCGAGGTCCCAGGACCGGGTGCTCGGGGCGGCGCCGTCCCAGTCGATGAAGACCCAGCGGTCGCCGAGCATCAGGTTCCACGGCGCCAGGTCGTTGTGGCAGATGAGCTCCTGCGCCGGCGCTGACAGGGGAGGTTCCCAGACCGCATCGGTGGCGGGGACATGGCGCGCCGACACGTCATGGATCCGCCGGACCATCCCGCCCACGCGGCCCAGCTCGGCGGCGGAGAGCGGTGCGGAGTCCATCGCGAGCGTGCCGGGGACGAACTCGATGATCTGCCGCCCCTGCGTGTCTCTACCGCGCGGCTCGGGCGCATCCACTCCGCGGTCCCGCATCGCCTGCACATAGGCGATCACGTGCGGAGTCGCGGCCGTCCACGCCTTCCGGACGGTGTCCCCGACCCGCACGACGGGTCCGCTCGCGTTGCCGCCCTCGAGGACTTCCTCCCGCATCCTCCGAGGCTATCGGAGGCACCTCCGGGAGAGATCACTCCCGATGATGACGAGGGATACCTCCCCCGACGGACGCCGTTCGCCGCGCCCGTGAGCAGAGTGGAATCATGACACGACGCACCCTCCTCCCCGCTGCCGCCCTGCTCCTCGGTGGCACCCTACTGCTCGGCGGATGCGCCGCCGTGGAGGGTCTCGTGCACAAGCAGTCGACCAGGACGTTCGATGACGTCGACGCCTTCCGCGCGGACGCGCCGGTCGATGCGGACTGGGTTCCGGACGACGCGACCACGCTCACGCTCCGGACGTCGACGATCGAGGACGCCGACGACGCCGTCCTCCTGTTGGCGAGCACGGCCAAACTGCCGGAGGACTGCGTGGAGACGCAGCGGACCTCCGCCCCGACCTGGACTCTGGACGACGCCCCCTCCGCGTACGAGGCGAGCACCGTCTTCGTCTGCGGCGACTGGAGCGTCATCCCGTCCGACGACGGCTGGTTCGGATGGACGCCGAACTCCGACGAGGAGAAGACCGCCGCCCGACGCTGACGCTCAGAAGTCGTCGAGGGCCTCGCGCGCCGCCTGCACGGCCTCGGCAGCGGTGTTCTTCTTCTCCACGGCCGCGGTGCGCCTCTTCTCCGCGGCGGGACGGTCGCGGTCGACGCGGTCGGCCTCCTGACGCAGCTGCTCCAGCTGCGCTTCCAGCTCGGCGATCCCGTCGGCCAGCTCCTCGGCGCGGTCGTGCAGCGCCTGCACCGCCTCGTCCTCCTTCGCGAGGGCGCGCTCCGCCGCCGCGAGGTCCTTCTCCGCGGCAGCCACCTGACGTTCCGCGTCCCGGCGCTTCCGGCGCTCCTGCAGTTCGTCCGGTGGACGCGGGGGTTGGGGCTGCAGTGCGGGGAGCGTTCCGGCCACCGCGTCGCGGATGTCGTCCGCCGTGCCCGAAGGTTCCAACGTCCGCACGAGACGTCCGGACGCCACGGCGGCCGCCGCGTCCGGGTCGAAGAACGCCGCGGAGATCGTCTGCTCGACCGCATCCCGCGTCGCCGCCGTCACTCGTTCTCCGCGGGAGCCCGCGAGGTCCGCGGCGGTCTCGGCGAGCCGCCGGGTCAGCGCGCGCCGCTCCCGGCCGAGCTTCGCCAACGCCGCAGCGTCCAGATCCGCCTGCGCCTCGCGCAGCTCCGCCGCCAGCGCCAGGGCCTCCCCGAGCTGCGCGGCACGCTCCTGCGCGAAGACGTTGACGACCCAAGCAGCCACTGCCGGCTTGCGCAGCGCCTTCACCTCCGCGGCGAGCGCGCGATCGTCGAGGTCTTTCGCCCGCGCATTCCGGGCGGCCGTGAACTCCTCGGGCGGCCCGGCGTAGAGCGCCGCCGCGATGTCATCGAGGGTCGGAGCGGCCATGCGCCCACGATACGCGTCGGCGGGGGACGTTCACGCGACGGGGCTATTCGATCGCGAGGTAGTCCGCCGCATCCGAGGCCATGAGGATCCTGGTACCGAACCCTCCGGCGCCGTTTCCCGGATAGAGATAGAGCTGTCCTGCGGCCGTGCGCGCGACGAGGTCTGCGCGGCCGTCCCCGTTGTAGTCCGCGCCGCCGGTGACCTCGGTGATCTCCTGCCACCCAGTCCCGGCCTGACGCCAGGTACGCAGGCCCGACGCGCCGGTGTAGAGCCTCAGCACGCCATCACCGGCGACCCCGATGAGGTCACCCCGTCCGTCGCCGTCGAAGTCTCCGGCGACGAGGTAGTGGAAACCCTCCCAGCCGTTGCCCACGGTGACGTTCGGAGTGCGGAAGCCGCCCGCCCCGTTGCCGGGGAAGATCACGAGGGTCCCGGTCGGGGACACCCCGATGACGTCCTGCCGTCCATCCCCGGTGAAATCCGCACCGGATGTGACGTGACGCATTCCGTACCACCCGGCTCCCGGGGTGGTCGCTGCGCGGAAGCCGCCGGCACCGTTCCCGGCGTAGAACTCCAGGGCGCCGTCGGAGCGCGCCACGAGGATGTCCGCATGGCCGTCTCCGTTGAAGTCCGAGTGGGTGATGTGCCGTCGGGAGTTCCCCCACCCGCCTCCGAACAGCGTGGTCGGGCCGGCGAGGCCGCTGCGCCCGTTCCCCGCCCGCAGCCGGAGGTCCCCGTTGCCCGCGACGACGAGAAGATCGGCCTTTCCGTTACCGGTGAAGTCAGCGGTGTCGATCCCCGCCGAATCGCTGGCTCCGAGACCGGGGAAGAACAGCGGGATCGTCCCACCTCGCGTGACGTTCGACAGGCAGGTGAAACCCTGGTTGATCTGGGAGTAGACCTTGCCGTTCAGCCACACCTCGAAGTGCAGGTGGTAGGCGGCGGAGTTGCCGGTGTTCCCGACGACACCGATCTGCTGCCCGCGCAGGACCTTCGTGCCCGGTGCGTACCAGCCGGATGCCGCCATGTGGGCGTACCGGGTGACGTAGCCGCCCGGGTGCTGCACATCGACGTAGTTGCCGTAGCCGCCGTTCGACGTGCGGCTCTTGATCACACCGTCGTACGCCGCCAGGATCGGTGTCCCGCCGTTCCGGGAGATGTCGATGCCGTCGTGCGCGCGATAGTTGCCGAGGCAGCCGTCTCCGACCTTCGACTGGATGTTGCCCGAGGCCGGATAGACCATGTAGCCGTCGGAAGCGGCGACCGCGGAGCCGGTCGTGGTGAGGGCCGGCACCAGGGATCCCAGCACGATCGCGAGCACGGCGACGATCCCGATGCGACCAAGACGCAAGCGGGACGTGCGCTTCATCTCGAAGTTCTCTCTTGCTCGGCGGCCCCAGGGGACGTGGTGTCCTCCGCGGTCACCGTACCAAGGGCGGGCGTCCGGCGACGCGAACGCCACCCCCTTCGCTCCCGTTCCGCTGCTCTCGCGCCCCGGACGGGGTGAGACCCCGGAGGGGTGTACCGTCAGCATCATGGGAAGACTCCGGTACGACGGGCACTCGGATCCGATCCTCATCGACGATGAGACGCTCGCGCATCTGAAGATCGTCATCGCCACGAAGCTGCGCCGACAGGAGAGCTTCATGATGACGTGGCGGCCTCTCGAGGGCGGCATCGACCGGCGGGCGAGCGTGTGGATCCACCCCGCCATCCCCCTGCAGTTCGGCTTCGACGACGCGGAGCCGCCGACGGTGGACCCGCACCGCATCCAGCAGATCGTGCAGGCTCTCAACGCCTCCGGCGATCTTCACCTGGACCACCTCACCGACCCGCGCTGACGCGCTCCGACGTCCGGTACGGAAGGGGCGCTGCCCGTGGACAGCGCAGTGATCCCGGCTCTCTTCGTGATCATCCTCGGCCTCATCGTCGGAGCGGCGTTCCTGCGGGGGTGGGTGCGGCGCAGCGCGTCGTCCGCGGGACAGCGTGCGGGCGATCGGTACACCGCCGCCCGCACGGAGGAGATCCTCGCCGATCTCGGCGCCACGCTGGTCGTCCGCGACTCCCCCGCAGCCGCGGCCGAGATCGTGCGCACGGTCATCGCGGACCGCGGCACGACCTTCTCTCTGCTCCCCGACGACGTATTGGGCATCCGCTTCGTGGAACCGGACGACACGGTCGCGCGACTGGTTCCGAGTCCCGAGGGAACGCTGTTGCGCGTCGAGACCTTCCGCGAGTACCTCGGCTTCCCGCAGACCGCGCCGCTGTGGCGGGAGCTGCGGGCCCTGGTGGCCGCGGAGGCCGCTACCCGTCAGATCAAGGTGGCCGACGGACCCGTCTCCGTGTTCGAGCGGGGCCCGGTGCTCGACGACCGCAACGCGCGCTGGTTCCGCCAGGCCCGATCAGCGTTCACCGGCCCCCGCAGATGGGGGTCACGATTCTCAGGCGACGCAATTAGGCTAGACGCGCGCCGCGCCCCGCAGGGACTCGGATGACGACCCGATCGTGGCGCATGCCGGAGGCCTCCTCCTCCGTGCTTGCGATCCCGTCCACGGAAACGAAGTCCGCTTCGTGTCGCGGACACGCCAGAAAGGCTTGAACCCATGAGCGAATCCTCGGGCACTCCCCGCGACGACGAGCGGTCGCCGGACTTCTTCGATCAGCTGATCGAGACGAATCCCCGCGACACGTCGTCCTCAACCTCGGCCGCATTCACCATCGGATTCCGCGGCTACGACAAGGGCGAGGTCGACGCCGCGCTCGCATCGATGCGGGCCCAGCTCCAGCAGGCGGCCGATGAGGTGGCCGAGGCGAAGGCCCGCGAGGCCGAGTCGGTCGAAGCGGTCAAGGCCGAGGAGCGAGAGGCACGGGAGGCCCTCGAGGCCGAGCTCGCCGCGGCGAACGCCAAGGCCTCGGACGCGGAGCAGCAGGTGGCGACGCTCACCTCCGAGCTCGTCGACATGCCGCAGGCCGACGGTGAGGAAGCGCCGTCTCGCCAGCAGTTCGAGGCGATCCTGCGGGTGGCCGAGGAGCAGGCGAACGTCCTCATCCAGAACGCCGCCGTGCAGGCCGACCGCCTGATGACCTCTGCCCGCGAAGAAGTCGCCGCGCAGCGCGCCGAGGCCGAGGCGGATGCCGAGCGCATCATCTCCCAGGCTCAGCGCGACGCCGACCAGGTGCGACTGAAGATGGAGACCGAGTACACGGCCCATGAGGCGCGCATCGAGCGCGAGGCCGCACACGCCGCGGAGAAGGTCAGCCAGGCGTCGCAGGAGGCCACGGCGATCCGCACCGAGGCCGAGAAGGGGGCCGCCGCGCTGCGTTCCCTCGTCACGCGCGAGACCACCCAGCTGCGGGCCGACGCCGAGCGCGAGGTACGCGAGATGAACGCCCGCGTGCTGGAGTTCGAGGAGACCCTCACCCGCCGGCAGGACGACGCGCAGCAGGAGTTCCTGGTCCTCCACAACCAGGCCGTCGCCCACGCCGAGCGCATCACGACCGACGCCAACGAGCAGGTGACGGCCTCGCTGGAGCACGCCCAGCGCATCTCCGCGAAGGCCGACGGCTACGAGAAGCTCATGCGCTCGCAGGCGCAGGCGATCGAGGCCGACGCACAGGTCCGTGCGCGGGACATCCTCGAGCGTGCCCGCGTGAAGTCGCAGAAGATCGTCGATGCGGTGACCGGCCACACCTCCACCGTCCTCCGCGACGCCGAGGACCGAGCCCGTCAGCTGCGGTGGCAGCAGCAGCAGCTCACCAGCTTCATGGCCGAGGTGCGCGAGCTCATCCGGCCCGACGGCATCTTCAGCGACGACAGCCTCCCCACGGAGATCGCGGTGACCGAGGCCACGATCGACGAGGACGACGAGAACGAGGACGACGTCGAGGCGTCCGTCGAGAGCTTCCGCGGAGACGAGGTCCTCGACGACGAGCTCGACGACGACCGTCCGCTGGAGAAGATCACGATCGACGTCGTCGAGACGGACGACTCGAAGCGCTGATCCGCGCGGATACGACGAAGGGGCGAGCAGCTGTCTGCTCGCCCCTTCGTCGTCTCCGTGTGCGTCAGGCGCGACGGAGCTGTGCCGCCGCGGGGCAGTCGAACGGGTCGCGCGCCGCCAGGCCCACCCGGTTCAGGTAGGCGATGACGATCGCGTACGAGCGCCCGAGACTCGTCTCCGTGTACGGGATGCCGTTGGCGGCGCAGTAGTCGCGCACGATGCCGCGAGCCTTCGACAGGTGCAGCCGCGACATGTTCGGGAAGAGGTGGTGCTCCACCTGGTGATTGAGGCCGCCCATGAGCCCGGTGACCCACCATCCGCCGCGGATGTTGCGCGACGTGCGCACCTGCTTCGAGAAGAAGTCGAGCTTGGCGTCCGGCGCGATGACCGGCATGCCCTTGTGGTTGGGGGCGAAGGATGCGCCCATGTAGACGCCGAAGACCGCGAGCTGCACACCCAGGAACGCGAAGGCCATGCCGACGGGCAGCAGGAGGAACAGCGGCACGAGGAGGACGGCGAACCGCAGCACGATGAGTCCGAGCTCGATCCAGCGACCCTTCACGTTCTTGCGCGTCATCAGGTGCTTCAGACCCAGGAAGTGCAGGTTGAGCCCCTCCAGCGTCAGAAGGGGGAAGAAGAGCCAGCCCTGCTTCCGCGTGATGAGCCGGACGATGCCACGCGACTGTGCCGCATCCTCCTCCAGGAAGGAGATGGTGTCGACCTGGATGTCAGGGTCCTTGCCGACCTGGTTCGGGTTGCCGTGGTGGCGGGTGTGCTTGGAATCCCACCAGTGGTAGCTCATGCCGATGATGCCGGCGAGCACGCGGGCCAGGCGGAAGTTCGCCGGTCCTGTGGAGAGGATCTGGCGGTGCGCGGCCTCATGGGCGAGGAACGCGACCTGCGTGAAGACGATGCCCAGGGCGGCGGCGATGAGCAGCTGGAACCAGCTGTCACCGAGGAGCAGGAATCCGGCGACGCAACCGGCGAAGGCGACGACCAGCGCGGCGCCGACGAGCGAGTAGAACACGGGCGTCCGCTGCAGGAGCCCGGTCTCCTTCACGACCTGCTGCACGTCCCGGTAGGCCCGGGCGAGCGGCGGGAAGTCCGCGTTGCCGGCATAGGTCTGACGGACGGGCCCCAGAGTGGCGGTGACGGACGGGGAGGGTGAAAGGGAGATGATGCTCTCCTGCCGATCGGGAGCCCTTGAGCTGAGGTAGCCAAGGGCGGATGCCGATCGCTGTGGCCACACTAACCGCGCCCGCATACGCGAGCCGGCATACGAGTCAGGCTCGCGCCCGCCGCATGCGCCGACGGCGGGGGCGCGGGCGAGTCGGCGACGCCGCGGCGCGCTTCGGCTCGTTCGCCTCGGCGAGCGCACGGAAGGCGTCGTCGAGGGAGGGGAAGGATCCGAGATCGGTGCCACGCTCGTCGCGCAGTCGGTGCGCGGATCCGTCGAACTCGACGAATCCGGCGAATTCGCCGTTCCGGGTGGCGACGTGCACGTCGACGTCGGCCTGCTTCCAGGTGAGAGGGGTGGACGGAGGGATGGTGGTGGTGCTCATGCTCATGCTCATTGCTGTGGGGCGGGCGCGCTGTCGCGCTCCGCACGTGAAGAGACCGAGGGCGGATTCCGCGCGCGTCGATGTGCGTGGTCCGTGGATGGCCCTGATCAGTGGCGACGAGGCGGCCGAGAGGGGGCGAAACGCACACGTTGCACGATCAGTCTAGCAGATCCACGGAACCACGCTCCGACGACCTCAACTTCCCGGCGGGCGTCCGCTCCCGCTCCCGCCCGGTGCGGAACCGGCGCTCGGGGCGGTCGTGGTGTCGACGCCGATCACGAGCGTCGCCGTGTAGCCGCCGGCGACGCTCCCCGTCGTCGTCGCGAGTTGCGATGCCCCGCCGTCGTCGCTGAAGACGTTGTCGGAGGTCAGCGTGATCCGTGCCAGGTTGTCCGCCGATCCGGCGTATGCCGTCTCCGCGTAGACCGCTCCGCAGGCGTCTTCGGGCAGCGCGAGCTGGGATGTCGCGATCGCGTTCGATGCTTCGGTGATCGATGCCGCGTCCGGGTAGACCTCGAAGTGGATGTGGGGCCACCGCCCCGAATAGCACCCGGGGAACACGGACGTGAAGGAGACCCTGCCGTCGCCGTCAGCGACCTGCACCCCTCGGAGATAGGAGACGTCCTCGAGCCCCGACGAGTAGAGCGAGTACTCCCCCTGGGCGTTGCAGTGCCAGGCGTACACGGCGACGCCCGCGAACGGCACCCCTCCGTTCGCGAGGTCGAGGATCTGCAACTCGAACGAGAGCGGGACCCCGTCCGCGGTGGCACCGCCGTCGATGGACGAGCGGATGTCCTGGCGGATGATCCCCGCCTCGTCGAGGACGTCGGGACCGTTCGAGCCGTCGCCCGGGTAGGGGCCGGCGGTCTCATCCGGGATCTCCGTGATCGCGGAGTCCGATGCGGTGGCGCCGGCGCTGGGCGTGGGCGTGGCGGTCGTCGACGACGAGCCGGTGGCTGTCGGAGCGCAGGCGGCGAGGACGACGGCGCCGAGGCCGAGGCCGCCGCCGATCAGGAGCCCGCGGCGGCTCATCAGCGTCCGGAGATCGAAGGCGACGCCCTGGTCGACCACCTCTTCGTCCGCGCGATCCAGCGGTCGTCCTTCGTACATGGGCCCCTGCGGCGTCGACGTCGGTTCGGGGATTCGGCTCATGATGTGCTCCTCTCGAGCGTGGGCGGCGTTGCCCCCGATGCTCGACGAGTGAACAATCAGGGAGCTATGCGCGACCGATGAGGAGCCTAGAAGCGGGAGCAGAGCGGAGGATGCGGGGACATCGCTCCGCTCTGCAGCGCTGGCGCTCGAAGAACTCGGCGGACAACGCAGGGCCGGGGCGATGGGGGAATCGCTCGCGCGGCCACGAAGACGGCCGGCATGCAGGGGACATGCGCGGCCGTGGCGCATCCAGTGCAACACGCAGCTTGGCACCTGTCAAGTTTTTCCTGGACGTCTGTCCAGATCCGCGAGAATGCCATAGCATTGCCCGCACCGATCCCGAAGGGGACGAGACCGGGGGCACAGCATGACGACGGCGACCAAGCGGGCGGAACGCGCAGGGGTGGACAAGTTCGCGATCCGCCGGCGAGCGCTGGCCGAAGCGGCGCTGGAGGCGATCGCCGAGCGCGGGTTCGCCAGGACGGGACTCCGCGAGATCGCCCAGCATTCGGAGCTCTCGCACGGAGCCCTGCACTACTACTTCACCGACAAGAACGACCTCATCGCGGAGGCCGTGCGGATCTCCAAGGGCGGGCTCGGTGACCGCTACCTCGCCGTCATGGAGGAGGCGGAGACCGCGGAGGACCTGGCGGCCGGCGCCGCGGAGGAACTCGCCAGGAGCGTGCACGACGACGCCCGCCTGCACCGGCTCTGGTACGACCTCCGCAATCAATCGCTGTTCGAGTCCGGCTTCGGCGACACGATCGCGGAGGTCGAGGCGGACCTGCAGGAGGCCATCTGGCGCGTGGTCGAGCGCTACTCCGAGCTGCGCGGTCGGCCCTGCCGCTTCACGCCGCTCTTCGCGTATGCGCTGACGGACGGCATGATGCAGCACGCCCTCATCCGTCACCTCCGCGGTGACACCGAGGCGATCGCGCGCCTGCGCGTCGAATGCCTGGACCTGTTCGCCGCCAGCGTCTGACCGCGGCGCTCAGGCGTCCGTCGCCGCGGCGCCGCGGGGAATCGGCGGCCGCATCACCAGCACCGCCACGATCCCCACCATGACCGCTGCCGTCAGCGCCACCGGCACGGGCACGAACGGGTCGAGCAGGACGAGCAGCGCCCCCCACGGGGATGACCGTGTTGACGACGCGGTCGGCATTGTCGCGGATGGCGACCCACCAGATCCCGATGAGGAACACCGCGATCGGGATGGACACCGTGAAGGTGGCCGCCACGGGAGCGAGATGGCTCTCCCCCGTCATCACGTCCAGCTCCACCTCGATGCCGGCGGAGAAGGCCGCGGCCGCCGCGAAGACGAAGTAGTGCGTGTAGCCGTAGCGCAGCGAACGGCCGAGAGTGGTGATGGCCCGGTGGTGGGGCGGCCAGAAGTAGATCCACCACAACGCCGCCGTCACGACGAAGGCGAGGGCCGAGATGGCCAGGAGCGGACCCAGGGCCTCCACCTCGTCCAGCGCGTCGATGATCGCGTTGGCGGAGGCGAGGAGGCTCTCGCCGAGCACGATGAGAGTGAACAGACCGTAGCGCTCCGTGATGTGGTGCGGATGCCAGGGTGTCTGGTGCCGGCGCTCGGCGAACACCGGGACCGCGATCTCGATGAGCGCGAAGACGACGAAGGCCGCGAGTTGCATGGGGCCGGACGGGATCAGCAGGAACAGAAGCCACAGCACCTGCACGACGGCGATGCCGAGGGCGTACCGCAGAGCGACGCGCCGGAGCGGGCCCTCGTTCCGCGAGGCGCGCAGCCACTGCGCCACCACCGCGATCCGCATGACGACGTAGCCCACCACGGGGAGCGTGAAGTCGCCCTCCTCGAAGGCCCCGGGGATCCCGGCGGCGAGGATGAGGACGCCCGCCATCTGGACGAACGTGGCGATCCGGTACGGCCAGTCGTCCGTGTCGAACGAGGTCGCGAACCAGGTGAAGTTCATCCACGCCCACCAGATCGCGAAGAAGAGCATCGCGTAGGAGGTGATCCCGTGGAGGAAGTCGCCGTGGCTCAGCGCGTGATGCAGCTGCGCCGAGGCGATGCTCACCGCCACCACGAAGACGAGGTCGAAGAAGAGCTCCAGCGGACTCGCGGCCCGATGCGGCTGTCCGGGGTCGCGCGGCCGCATGGGCTGCAGACGGAAGCGAGGACTCGATGTCGGGTGCGCGGTCACCGCGACAGACTAGCTCCGGGTGCACCCTCGCATGCGGTATTCCGGAACGGGTTTTCACTCACCCTCGGGAAGCGCTTCCGTCAGGCGGCCGAATCCGCTACAGTGATGACCGTCTGCAGTGCCTGCTGCACGCCTCGTCGGTTTGGGACGACGAGGACACCTTCTCGATGTGGGATCGCGAAGCTTCAGCAGGACCCGAGGGGTCGGGACGCAGACGTGTCCGTGAACGTGGGGTTCATGGTCTGGGGAAAACTGGGGAAACGATGGCGCACTGGGGTTATCTGCGTACATTCACGGCTCAAGGGGCCTCGGCATGACTTCCGTCGAGGATGCTCTGAGCATCGCTCGTACGGGTTTCACGCCGATCACGGCTCCGCGGGCGACCGCGTCGGTGACGCATGCGGCGAGCACGCCGCGTGTCTCGGCGACGCTCGAACGACGCCTGCAGTGGGAGCGTCGCTATCGGATGCGGCTGCGGATCACGGATGCGGCTGTCATCCTGATCGCCGTCGCACTGACGGCGGCGGTCCAGCTGCTCACCGGCGTCACGGTGATCGAGGCCGTGCGCAACGCCGCATTGCTGGGTCTCGCCTGGTACCTGATGCTGTCGGCGCTCAACAGCCGAGCCGCCGCCATCTTCGGGTCTGGGGCCACGGAGTACCGTCGCGTCGCGCACGCGGCGGGTCTCGCCTTCGGCATCACCGCCATTGCGGGCGTGCTCCTGGAGTGGGAAGGGCTGCAGCCGCTGTTCTTCATCGCGCTCCCGGTCGGCATGCTCGGTCTCCTCTTCGCCCGCTGGGCCTGGCGTCGCTGGCTGCAGCGGCAGCGCCTGTCCGGACGGTTCGCGTCGAGGACACTGGTGGTCGGCGCCACCGAGGACGTCGAGTATGTGATCGACTCCCTGCAGAAGGGCGGGGAGAACGGCTACCACGTCGTGGGGACGACGTTGCTGGATCGCAATGCCGGCGCGCTCAGGATCGGGGAGAGCATCTACCCGGTCGTGGGCGATCTGGACACCGTCGCCCCCGCGGCGGCACAGCTCGGGGCGGACACCATCATCGTGGCGAGCCGCCCCGAGGGGTCCCCCGACTTCGTCAAGCAGCTCAGCTGGCAGCTCGAAGGCACGGCCGCCGAGCTCGTCCTCTCGAGCCGCCTGACGGACGTCGCGGGTCCTCGCATCTCGCTCCGCCAGGTCGACGGCCTGCCGCTGATCCAGGTGAAGATCCCGACCTACGAGGGCGGCGTCCACCTGCTGAAGCGCGCCCTCGACGTACTGGTGGCCGCCATCGCGCTGATTCCGATCGCGCTGCTCACACCTGTGCTCAGCGCTCTCATCAAGCTCGACTCTCCGGGGCCCGTGTTCTTCTTCCAGGAGCGTGTCGGCCGGGACGGCCGTACGTTCAAGATGGTCAAGTTCCGTTCCATGCGCACCGACGCCGAGAAGCAGCTCGCGGCGCTGAAGGACCACAACGAGGGCGCCGGCCTCCTCTTCAAGATGAAGGACGACCCCCGCGTGACCCGCGTCGGGAAGGTGCTGCGCAAGCTGTCGCTGGATGAGCTCCCGCAGTTCTGGAACGTGCTGGTCGGCGACATGAGCGTCGTCGGTCCGCGGCCGCCGCTGCCCAGCGAGGTCACCGCTTACGACGGCACCGTGTTCCGCCGCCTGTACATCAAGCCCGGGATCACGGGTCTGTGGCAGGTCTCCGGACGCAGCGACCTGACGTGGGACGAGAGCGTGCGGCTCGACCTGCGCTACGTGGAGAACTGGTCCGTCATGAACGATCTGCAGATCATGTGGCGCACCGCGAAGGTCATGGCGCAGCCGAGCGGGGCATACTGAGCGGATGAGCACTACGACACCCCTCACGATCGCGATGGTGGGGACCCGCGGCGTGCCTGCGGCCTACGGCGGATTCGAGACGGCCATCGAAGAGGTGGGGCGACGGCTCGCCGACCGTGGCCACGACGTCGTCGTGTACACCCGCGGCTCCGAGCACCGCGAGAAGGAGTACCTCGGCATGCGCGTGGTGCACCTCCCCGCGGTCCCGGTGAAGCAGATCGAGACCCTCAGCCACACCGGGCTGTCGGCCCTGCATCTGCTCTTCCACCGCCGCCCCGACGCGACCTTCGTCTTCAACGCCGCGAACTCGCCGTTCCTCCCGCTGCTCCGGCTGCGCCGGGCGCCCGTCGCCCTGCACATGGACGGTCTGGAGTGGCGCCGGTCGAAGTGGGGTCCCCGCGGCAAGGCGTACTATCGCTGGGCCGAGCAGTTCGGCGTCCGCACCGCGGACGCGCTCATCGCCGACGCCCCCGGCATCTCCGACTACTACCGCCACCAGTTCGACGTGCCCACGGAGCTCATCCGATACGGCGCGCCGATCCTCGATCAGCCGCCGACGCACCGCCTGGCCGAGATGGACCTCACTCCGAACGGCTACCACCTCGTCGTCGCTCGGTTCGAGCCGGAGAACCACGTGCTCGAGATCGTCCGCGGATACCGCGCCAGCGCCGCGCGACTGCCGCTCGTGGTCGTCGGCTCCGCGCCGTACGCCGCCGGATACATCCAGGAGATCCGGAACGCCGCCGAGGGCGACGAGCGGATCCGCCTCGTGGGCGGCGTCTACGACCAGGAGCTCCTCGACGGGCTCTACGCCCACGCCGCCACCTACCTGCACGGCCACTCCGTCGGTGGCACCAACCCGTCGCTCCTGCGCGCCATGGGTGCGGGCACCGCGGTGATCGGCTACGAGGTGCCCTTCAACCGGGAGGTCCTCGGCGGCAACGGCTGGTTCTTCGCCGACGCGGATGACGTCGCGACCCACGTCGCGGCCGCCGAAGCCGACCCCACGACCCGCGACGCGCATGCAGCCGCGGTGCAGGAGATCGCCCGCACGCGCTTCCGCTGGGACGACGTCGCGGACGAGTACGAAGACCTCGCCCGCCGTCTGTCCGAAGGCTCCAGCGTCCACGCGTCCGCCCGGCGTGCGCGCCGACGGAGCGCCGACTGGGCCCCCGCCCCCGCGGACGCGACACGATGACCACCGGCGTGAAGCGCAAGACCGTCCTTCTCGTGCATCCCGGTGCCGAGATGTTCGGGTCGGACCGCATGCTCCTCGAGAGCGCGATCGGTCTCGTGGAGGCCGGAGCCCGTGTGGTGGTCGCCCTTCCGAGCTCGGGTCTGCTCGTCCCGCCGCTGCGCGCCGCCGGAGCAGAGGTCGTCATCCTGCCGATGCTCGTCCTGCGCAAGGTGCTGCTCACCCCGCGCGGTCTGCCCCGCCTGTTCCGCGACATGTTCCGGGGCCTCGGCGCCGCATGGCGTCTGATCGGACGCGTGCGCCCCGACGCCGTCTACGTGTCGACCATCATCATTCCGCAATGGCCCCTCGTGGCCCGACTCCGCGGCACTCGCGCGGTCAGTCACGTGCACGAGGCGGAGGCCTCCGGGAGCACGCTGGTGAACCGCCTGCTCTACATGCCGCACCTCGCCTCCGTCCGCACCCTCGTGAACAGCCGCTTCAGCCTCGACACCATCCGGCGCGCGCTGCCCGCTCTCGCCGACCGCACCCGGATCGTCGCCAACGGCGTCGCGTCGCCCCCGCACCCCGCGCCGCCGCGGCCCCGGATCGACGGCGCCCTCCGCGTGCTGTACGTCGGGCGGCTCTCGCCTCGGAAGGGTCCCGACCTCGTCATCGACGCCGCGGCGGCAGTGCAGGCGGAGGGGCGGCCCGTCGAGGTCACGCTCCTCGGGGCGGTCTTCGAGGGATACGAATGGTACGAGCGCGAACTGCGCGCCCGTGCCGCAGAGACCGGGGTCTCCGTCACCTTCGCGGGTTTCCACGCCGACATCTGGCCGTTCCTCGCGGAAGCCGACGTGCTGCTCGTGCCCTCCCGGGTGGACGAGCCGTTCGGGAACACTGCAGTCGAGGGCGTGCTGGGGCTCCGCCCCGTCATCGCGAGCGACAGCAGCGGTCTGCGCGAGGCCGCGGGCGGCTATGCCACCGCGCAGCTGGTCGCACCCGACGATGCTCCGGCGATCGCCGCCGCACTCGACGACGTGTGCGCACGGTGGGACGACCTCGTGGGCAGTGTGGCCGAGAGCCGCGACGAAGCCCTGCGTCGGCACGCACCTGCGGTCTACCGCGCCGGCGTCACCGCCGGCGTCCTCGACTGACGACCCGCCGGTATCCGCACGGCGCCGGGCGCGCGCGACCTGGGCTCACGCCGAGACGGCAGCCTCGGCCGTGAGCCGCGCCCGATGACGCACGATGTAGATCGAGAACGGGATCAGCTGACAGACCAGAAGCGCGAAGGCGACACCGAGGAGCGGACCGGCGATACCGAGGATCGGTGTGAGGACGAACGCCAGGGTGACCCCGACCGCGGCCATGCTGAGGGTGGGGATCACCTGGAATCGGATCCCGGGCTTGTCCATGATGAACATCCCGAGCGGGTAGACAGCCGCCGTGAGCATGATCATGAGGCCGAACGCGAAGATCGTGGTCGGCCGGACCTCCAGCTCTCCCTGCGTGATGAACCCGAACAGCCACGGCCCGACGAGCCACACCACCACCGTCGCGAGGGCGACGGCCACGGCGAACAGTCCGGAGAGCAGGAATGGTCCGCGGCGGAGATCGCCCTGGTGTCGCATGCGAGCGAAATGCGGCCAGAGCGCGAGCCCACCGGCCATCACCAGACCGTTGAGCGCGAAGAAGACCTGCCCGGCCACACCGTACTCGGCGACGTCGGTCGGACCGCCGAGCTGGGCGATCACGTACCGCTGCGACCCCACCGCGATCGGATACGTCACCATCTGAGCCAGCATCGGCCATCCCACGTCCATCACCCGTACGCCAGGGAACCGTCGCGGGCGCAGAACCATGCGCGCAGCCTCGGGGATCAACGGAGACGTGGTCCGAGCGGTGATGAGGACGCCGAGGGTCGAGACGATCAGCGAGGCCGCGAAGGACGCGATCGCCGCGTAGGAATGCAGATTCTCGCCACCGAACGTCAGCAGCAGCCACACCCCGGCCAGCGTGAGCGGCGAGATGAGGCCCTGCAGCAGGATCACGATGTGGTTCTTGCGCTGCCCGAGCATGATCCGCGCCCAGATGCCCAGCGGGATACCGAGACAGAAGATCGTCACGCAGAAGAAGGCGGCCAGCGACGCCCCCGGCTCTCCTCCGGCATCGCCGAACACGATCTCCCAGGCACCGGTGGCCAGGAGCACGGTGTTGATCGCCATGGCGGAGGCCGCGAACATCAGCAGCACCCGGCCGACCGACGTGAGCTGATAGCGGAGCTTCTCGTCCGTCCTCACGTCGTCGCTCGTGGCCACGGCGTTCACGAGCACGGCGCCGCTACCGAGATCGGTGAAGGTCAGCAGCGACGGGATCGTCGTGAGCAGCGTGTAGAGGGCGAAGCTGCCGACGCCCGCGTCTCCGATGATCATCCGCGTCGTGAGAACGCCGCAGACCAGCGCGATGACCATCGTCAGCGCGCGGGCGCCGACAGCGAGAAGAGAACCCATACCTAGATCGTCACCGCGGCAGGGCTCCCAGCGTCGCGCTGTTGCCGGGGAGTCGCGATACCGAGGCGATATCCGCCGGCACGGGGACCGCCACTGCGGCCTGACGCTGCGCCTGCGCGGGCGCCAGCACGTACGTGGCGGACACCACGGAGGCTCCCTGCACGAACTGCGAGCGGCGGTCCTGACCCGTCGCCGCGGTGAACGCCGCGAGGGTGTCTGCCACCGCCGGATCCCGCGAGACGGATCCCTTCGACCAGGCCGAGAACCATCGGGGCGTGCCGGGGGCGGTGCGGTGGTAGAGGTTGCCGTTCACGCTCGACATCATCTGCGCACCGGTGAAGGTGGTCGAGTAGTCCTGTACGCAGACCAGGCAGTTGCCCGCGCTCTCCGCCATGACGTTGTTGGACATCACGGTGTTGCGCACGATCCACGGCGCCAGCGGTGCGAAGCGCGTGCGCGGATCGTGGCCCGCCGCGTTCGGGTCGGAGGCTCGGCGACCGTCCTGACCGATGCTGACGTTCCGGTTGGCGTTGCCGACGAAGGTGTTGTTCCAGATCTTCACGTTGCCGGAGTTCAGGACGAACAGCCCGAAGTCGCCGTTGCGGGCGATGATGTTGTCGGCGACGACCGCCCGCTCCGAGAGCTCGACCATGACACCGTGACCGGTGTTGCCGATCACGTCGTTACCCGTGAAGACGATGTCGATGACCGATTCGTCGAACCACGGACCACGACCGGCGTTCCCCGTGAACGCGCTGTCGGTGACGGTCACTCCGCGCGTCCGGGTGACCTTGAACGCGCCGGACACCGGGGAGTGGTTGAAGCGCTCGGCGTTGTTCCCGACGGAGAGCATCTGCTTCACCTTCAAGCCGTCGGCCTGGGAGGCGCCGCCACCGAGGAGACCGTTGCCGATCAACGAGACGCGCGTCAACGTCGTCCTCGGCGCCCAGGAGTAGAATCCGGTCGTCGAGTTGTCGCGGATCGTCACGTCGGCGAGCGTGATGTCGCTCGCTGCGGCGATGACGGTCCCCATCTGGGGCACGCTGGTGGCGTACCGGCGGATGCCGATGCCGCGCACCTCGGATCCGGCGGACCGGATCGAGAGCGCCTGGGTGAGCACGCTCGCCTCCACGGGCTTGCCCGTCGGGTCGGTGCCGATCACGAGCCGCTTCGCCCGATCGTCGACGAAGAAGGTCCCGGCGACGACCTGCGCGGCGGAGGCGACCTCCCGCAGCTGCACGCCCGCGACCCACACCTGGTCCGGATGCGCGGCCATCGGGTGCGCGGGATCGACGAAGCGCCACTCCGGCTGGGTGTTGTCGGGCGCTCCCTTCGTGTATGTGGGGCTCGAGTCGAGCGCGGTCCCCCAGCCGTCGACCGTCCAGGTCTTGCCTGCGGGCTTCCAGCCGGTGACGGTCTTCGCGCCGTCCATCCAGACCGCCTCGTTCGGAGCGGGCTGGATCGTGACGCGCTTCTGCGGCGGCACGACGATCTCCTCGTGGTAGGTGCCACCGCGGAGCACGATGGTGCCGCCGTTCGGTACCAGCCGCAGCGCGGCCGCGATCGTGCGCACCGGCGAGTTCTTCGTACCGGCAGCGCCGTCCGATCCGCCCGGCGCCGCGTAGATCGCGGTGGCGGGTGCCGGGTACGACAGCGACCCCGGGGCGGCGGCGCCCGGCTTCCCGCGGACACCGGCCGGGGTGGCAGGTGGAGCGGGTGTCACCGGGGTGGTCGGCGTCACCGGGGGAACCGGAACCGGGTTCGGCGCAGGAGCCGGGTTCGGCGCGGGGGCGGGCGTCGGCGTCGGCGTCGGAGTGGGAGTCGCCACCGGCGCGGGCGCGGCTGCGAGCACGTCGTCGATCGCGAGCGGGACGGCGGCCTTCGCTCCGGAGGACGTGTACAGCGCGAAGCCGTAACCACCCGCGGCCGTGATCCGCGTGGCCGAGGAATCGGCGTGCGTCACCTGCCACGCGGACGGCTCGTCCCCATCTGCCGCCCAGGCCTTGGCCGCGAGCGTCACCGGACTGGTCCCGGTCACGTCGAGGGCGACGCGCAGCGACATGCCCGTCGTCACCGGGAAGGGGAGTCGTCGCTCGCTCAGGTTCTGCACAGTGGTGAGGTCGGTCATCCGGACCACGGACACGTAGGCGGAGCCGTCGGGGTGCACGCGGAGACGCACACCGTAGGAGTCCTTGCCGACGATGCGGACGGCCTGGGCCAGGTAGAGCGGACCGCCGACGGGGAGGGCAGGGACCGTCACCGTGTAGCGGCTCGACACATCCGCCGCGGTCACCCCGGCCACGGTCGCCCGCGCCGTGATCCCGGGCTTCCGGCTGGCGAGCATCGCCTGCCCGTTCCCGACGCTCGACGCACCCTCGACGACACGCCAGGCCCCGACGGGAGAGGCGCCCCAGCCGGAGGCGACGGTGCGGTTCATCGGGTCGGAGAGGAGGGGACCCGCAGACGCTGCCGCCGGTCGGGCCGAAGGCGAGGCGGCGGCGACCGCCGCGGAGGCCGGTGCGGCGATCAGCACTCCGGAGAGCGCGACGGTGACGCCCAGGGCACCCGCGAGCAGGCGATGGCGACGCCGTGGCGCCGCTGGCGATGAGAGACGAACAGGGAACGGAAAGGACACGATGTCACCGTTTCTGGGGTGGAATACACGATCACCCACGCTTCGCCGCAGTTTCAACCCCGGCGACAAAGTGCGAGCCCCCCTCGCAACCCATGAAGAATAACCGCCCGTCTGGACGATGGCAAACGATTCGAGCCCTTCCGCCGATATGCTGCACGCCTCCCCCGGGAGGACGGCGGGTCGCTCACTCGCTGTAGTACTCGCTGCGATGCCGGTCCGGACGCGCACGGTTGAGGACCGTGCCGAGGATGCGGGCGCCGCCCGATTCCAGCGATTTGATGCTCTTCGCCAGTGCCGCCCGCCGCGTCTTGGTGGCGTCGACGACGAGGATGACACCGTCCGTCTGGGTGGCCAGGAGGTTGGCGTCCGCGACGCTCAGCGTCGGGGGCGAGTCGATCACGACGTAGTCGTAGTCCGCCGCGGCGAAGTCGAGAAGCTGTGCCATGCGCGCCGACGTGAGCAGCTCGGCGGGGTTCGGCGGGATCGTCCCGGCGGGGAGGATGTCCAGCGTGGTGTCCGCGACGCGGTGCTTGGCCACCTCGAACTCCACCTCGTCGAGCAGGACGCTCGTGAGTCCGACCGAACCGTCGATGCCGGCGT
Source organism: Microbacterium sp. NPDC064978 (assembly GCF_044543605.1). Taxonomy (NCBI): domain Bacteria; kingdom Bacillati; phylum Actinomycetota; class Actinomycetes; order Micrococcales; family Microbacteriaceae; genus Microbacterium; species Microbacterium sp. NPDC064978. The sequence goes on from NZ_JBITWF010000002.1 coordinate 126,309, forward strand.
GCTCGTGGGCACGCGGGCGGCGCATGTCGGCGTCGATGAGCAGGACGGAATTACGGAGCGCGGCGAGGGTCATCGCGAGATTCACCGATACGGTCGACTTGCCCTCGGCGGGCATACCGGAGGTCACCAGCAGCACCTTCACCCGGGACGACACGTTCGCGTACGCGAGCGCCGACCGGATGCGGCGGAACTCCTCCGAGGTGTGGCCGAGCGGCTCCTGGGCGACGGCGATTCCCCGCGCCTCCAGCAGCGGCGACTTGGAGACGACGCCGAGCACGGGATCCCCGCCGGCCTGCGTCAGCGCCTCCTCGTTGCGGACACGGGTGTCCAGCACACCGATGAGCACGGCGGCCGCAAGGCCGAGCACGCCTCCGAGGAAACCGCCGAGGGCCGCGTCCCTGGGCTTGCTCGGAGTGAACTGGAACTCGGGGACGACGGCGTCGTCGATGACCTCGGCGGTGATGGTGGACTCGCCCTGCGGATCCTTCGGAGCGACGTCCTTGACGACCGTGATGAGCTGCTCGGCGACGGCGTTCGCGAGCTCGGCCGCAGCTTCCGGGTCGTCCGTGATGCCGGTGATCCGCAGGGTGACGGTGCTCTGCGGGATGGTCACCTCGATGTCCCTCGCGAGCGCGCGGGGCGTCGTGTCGAGCTCGAGCTCCTCGATAACCGGATCGAGCACGCGCGAGCTCGTCGCCAGCTGGGCGAACGACAGCATCTGGCTCTGGGTGTACACCGAGCCCTGGTTGAGGTCCGAGGCGCTCGTGCCCTGGTTCAGCGCGAAGTACAGCGAGGTCGTCGCCTGGAACAACGGCGTCTGCAGCGACGCGTATCCGTACGACCCCGCGGCGCCCACGACGCCGCACAGCACGATCAACCACCAGAACTTGCGCAGCGAGCCCGCGATGACACGCAGGCTGACCCGGCTCTCGGCCATGACTCCCCATTCCCCCTGAGGTCTCGATTCTAGAGGAGCCATCTGCACGGCCCGTTCACGTCTGCCGCACCTGTGGAGCGGGTCCGGTCGTCGCCGGCGGTGACGCCGTCCCGAGATCTCGCAGGAAGGCCTCTTCCGCGGTGGTGGATCGCGTTCCGGCGTCGCGCGCCCAGGTCACCGCGAGCCCGACGCAGAACCACAGGAACATGCTGTACTGCGTGATGAGGGCGACGACGACCAGACTCGGGAGCTGTCCGACGACGGCGAGGGCGGCGGGACTCCGCGTCGAGCGCCGCACGGCCATCAGCGCCGCGCAGACGACGGCCGCCATGATGAGCAGGGTCGGCACGTACCCGTACCGGAGGAGCGTGAGCACGAGGGCGTTGTCCACCGACCGGGCGAAGTATCCGAGGTAGTAGTCGCCGGAGACGAGGGAATGCCAGTCGCCGGGGTTCCCGAACAGCTGCACCTGTTCCAGGAGGACCAGCAGGTCCGTGCGGTAGTCGGCGCTGCCTCCGGCCTCGTCCCCCGCGGCACCGAAGACGGAATCGATGACGGGGATGACGATCGCGGTGCCGATCACCCCGGCGACGGCCACCGTCACCCGGAAGCGCGTCGAGACCCCGACGATGAGGAAGGTGGACAGGACGAGTGTCAACACCAGTGTGAGCAGGCCCGCCCGACTGAACGTGAAGACCGTGGCGGTGGCGATGAGCACGATGCCGGTGATCTTCGGGAACAGTCGCCATCGCGTCGCCACGACGAACGCGGAGGACATCGCCAGCGCGGCGCCGAGCGCGATCGAGTGCCCCCACGCCCCCTCCGCACGCAGCACCCCGCCGCGCTCCTGCAGCGGGCTCCATGTGTCGTACACCACGCCGGACCCGGGAATGAGGACGAAGGGGTTGAAGGAGGTGAGGAACTCGACGACCGCGAGAGCGGCGGCCACGATCGCCACGACCGCGATCGTCGAGGTGATCCACTCGGTCGTCACGCGAGCGAGCACCACGCGCCCCCAGATGTAGGGGATCACCCACTCGAGAAGCGATGCCACGAGCGAGGCGAGGTCGACCGTGCCGAACCCGTACAACCCGACGACGACGAGGACGAACGCGGCGACCCAGGCATCGGCCGCCCGCAACGGCACCACCGACCAGTTCACGATGATCAGCAGGACGGTGAGCAGGGTGATCGCCGCCCAGTAGAAGCTGATGTTCACCCCCACCCAGAGAGGCACGAAGAACAGCACGACCGCCCACACGACGAAGGCGGTACGCGGGAGCAGCCGGAGTGCGAACACGACGATGGCCACTGCCGCGATTCCACCGAAGGCGAGGAGCGCGATCGGGACAGCAGTGGCCATGCGTCAGGATCTTACTGCGGTGCGGTGACGCGGAACGAATCGAACGACACGCCGAGCGGCGCGGTCGCGCTGCCGGAGCGGTTGCCGCTCAGTCCCACCGCACCCGCACCCAGGGGTGCCGCGTCGGTCGTGGTGATCTGCCAGGCTGCCGGCTTCGTCGTCTCCGTCGGCCAGAACTTGGCGGAGAGGGTCGCCGACGTCGTCCCCGTCACGGACACCTCGAGGTTGTACGAGGTGTTCGCGGCCCACACCAGTCCGGGCACGGCCTGCGTGCGCAGGACGGTCCCTTCGCGGTGCACGACGAGCCAGACCGTGCCGTCAGGACGCAGCCAGGCGCGGACGAAGTACTTCCCGGCCGCTGACTGCCGCGCGATCACGCCGACGTAGGCGCCACCCGCGGCCGGGGCCTGATCGACCCGGAACTGCGTCTCGAGCACCGCATCGGCGACGGACGTGGTGTTGAGCGTCGCATGCCGGGTGTCGCCGGCGATGAGGTTCAGCTTCGCCTGGCCGTCGGCGACGGTCGCCGCCGCCTGCGAACCGCCGGCGATCGTCCACACCCCGCCGACCGTGGCGGTGCCCCAGCCGGGCCCCGCGGTGCGGTCGAAGCCGTCGTCCGCCACCGGAGCCGGCTGCGGCTCGGGTTCGGGTTCGGGTTCGGGCTGCGGGTCGACCGGAGGCGCCGTCACGGTCACCGGCTTGCTGGTGGTGTGCGTGGCGCCCTTGTCGTCCTTCACCGTGAGGGTGACGGTGTAGGTCCCCGCCGCGGTGTAGGTGCGGCTGGTGGTCGCACCGGTGCCGGTCGTCCCGTCGCCGAAGTCCCACGCGTACGAGGCGATCGTGCCGTCGGAGTCGGTCGAGGCGCTGCCGTCCACGGCGACCGTGAGGTTCGTCGCGGTCGCGGTGAACGCGGCGGTGGGAGCGACGTTCGCGGGCTCCGGTTCGGGCTGCGGCTCGGGCTCCGGCGCCGGCGTGCCGAGGTTCTTCAGCGTGAAGTCGTCGAAGCTGGCGAGGTTGGTGCCGGTGCCACTGCCCGACCGGTAGGAGAACACCGTCGGGGCACCGGCGACCTGCAGAGCCGGCGTCGCGTCCATCGTGGTGAGCTGCCAGTTGGCGGGCTCCGCCGACCCCGCCGCCCACAGCTTGGCGCGGATGGTCGTGGTGGACGACCCGGTCGTCTCCATCAGGAGCGAGAACGAGCTGCCCGCGCTCCAGGAGAGACCGGAGACGGCGGTGCTGGCGATCGCCGTGCCGTTGCGGTGGATCACGAGCCAGGTGGTGCCGTCAGGACGGTGCCAGGCGAGAGCCCGGTAGCCCGAGGACCCGGAACGCCGTGCGCCCAGACCTTCGTACGCCGCCCCGGAGGAGGGCCCGGAGGCGAGCGTGTAGGTGATCCGCGCGGATGTGTCGAGAAGGGACGTGCCCTGCAGCAGCATCTCCCTGGTGTCACCGGGTGCCAGGTTGACCTTGCCCACGCCGTCGCCGACGGAGAGCGCCGCGGCGGAGCCGCTCATCGGCGCCCAGGTGCCGCCCTTGTCGGCGGCGCCCCAGCCGCTGGACACGACACGACCGAACGCGTCGGACGCGGCGAAGACCTGCGCGGTCACGGTCACGGTCTTCGTGACGGCCTTGGACGCGCCGAGGCTGTCGGTCACGGTGAGGGTGATGTCATGCGCGCCGGCCGCGGCGTACGTGTGGCCTGCCGTGGCCCCGGAACCGGCGGGAGACCCGTCGCCCCAGTTCCACGAGTAGGACAGCGTCGCGCCGTCGGACGCACTCGATCCGGCTGCCGAGACGTTGACGCTCAGCCCCGACGCGGTCGCGGTGAAGGCGGCGACCGGGTCGGCATGCGTCGCCTCGACCTGTCGTGTGGTCGACGCGCTCCCGCCGCGGTCGTCGGTCACCGTCAGGGTCACCGTGCGGGTGCCCGGCGTGGCGTAGACGTGCGTCGCGACCTGACCGGTCGAAGTGGTGCCGTCCCCCCAGTTCCATGCGTAGGAGGCGAGGGAGCCGTCGGAGTCCGTCGAGGCGGACGCATCGGCCGAGACCGACAGCCCGTTCGCCGTCGTCTCGAAGGCCGCCGTCGGCAGGACGTTCGGTGCCTTCACCACGACCTGCTTCTCCGCCGTGGTGGCGAGTCCGTTGCTGTCCGTGACGGTCAGCGCCACCGTGTAGGTGCCGGACGCCTCGTACGTGTGGCTCGTCGTCTTGCCGGTGGCCGTCGCCGAGTCATCGCCGAAGTCCCACCGATAGCCGGCGATCGTCGCCGAGCCCGCGGGCGCCGAAGCCTCCGCGTCGAATGCGACGGCGAGGTCCGTCGGCGTGGCGGTGAAGGCAGCGGTCGGGGCCTGGAAGCCCTTGCCGATTCCGTAGTGCGTCTTCACCTGGGTCGCCGTGAGGGCGAACGGGTAGACCGCGACCTCATCCAGCGCCCCCTTGAAGTACTTGGAGCTCGGCTCGGACGGCCATCCGGCGAGGTTGTCTCCGCCGATACGCCAATATCCCGTGTAGTTCTCCGCCGTGGTGGCCCCCGCGAGCGACGACACGAGCTTGCCGTCGACGTAGAGCTTCATCCCCTCCGCGCTCTGCGACGCGACGGCGTGGTGCCACTCGTTGTCGTTGAGCGCGGCGTCGTTCTGGACGGTCTGCGTGCTGCCGTTGTACGTGCCGAAGACGAGACGCCCGTTGTTCGTCATATAGAGATGACGGTCGTAGCTGGTCGACTCACCCGACGCCGCGGCGCCGTAGCCCATCAGCTTGCCGCCGCTGGTGGTGTTGGTCTTGAACCAGAGCTCGGTCGAGAACTCGGACGGCGCGGCGATCTTGCTCCCGGAGGCCACGCGTCCCGCGCTCGTCCCGGTGAAGGTCGAGGCGCCCGTCGCCGTGTTCTCCACCCCGGAGGTCGAGGCGGTGACGCCCGTGCCGAACACGGGGGTGTTGGACCCGGCCCAGTCCTGCGCGGCGGTGCCGAGCGGGTAGTAGAGCTGCGGGCCGTCCGCCGTGACGGCGTTGACGTAGTTCGACACGGCACCGGCCGCGATGGTCACGCTCATCGCCTGGCTGGATACGGAGTTGCCCGCGCTGTCCTTCGCGACGACGGTGTACTCCTGCGTCGATCCGGGAGCTGCGGTCTTGTCCTCGAGGTTCACCGAGGGGCGGTCCCACCAGGTGCCGCGGGCGGTGGCGGTGGCCACCGGGGCGGTGGTGCCGGTCCGACGCAGTTCGTAGGTCAGCGTGAGGTCGTCACGGTCCCAGTTCGCGGGGATCGAGATCCGTGCGCGTCCAGGGATGAACGACTGCGCCGTGCCGGTCCAGTTCGCCCCCGACAGCCGAGGGCCGTCCTTCGCGCCGCCGGGCGGGTTGGTGGAGAACCGCACGAGTCCCTCGAAGCGGCCGTTGTTCACGGAGCGGAACTCGCCGCCGATCGAGATCATGTTCCCCGCACCGGTGATCGAGAGTCCGGCCTGACCCATGCCCGTGGTCACGCCCACGGCCCAGTCCGGCGTCCAGGCGTAGGCCGAGGGCGCCGGTGTCCCGGCCCAGTTCTTGTACGTGCCTCCGGCGGCGGGCTGGTTGCCCAGCAGACCGCGGGCGTCGGCGGTGTACGCCTCCGAGTAACGGTGCGTGCGCGGGTTCTGCTCGGGGTGCATGCCCATGGTGCTGCAGGCGTGGGTGTGGCTGGTGGTGTAGACCGTCTTGCCGGTCGAGTAGACGCCGTAGTGGTCGCCCAGGCAGTCCGCGATCCAGCGGACCTGGCCGCTTCCGGCCTCGGCCGCGAAGGTGCCCTCGAGGTTGCCGGTGGCCGCATCCGCGTAGACCCAGCCGGTGCCGTACACGGCGTTGGCGTCGGCCGCGAGGCCGAAGATCCCCGCCTTGCCTGAGTTCGCGCCCGTGTTCGAGCCGTTCTTCACCGTCTGCGGCAGCGCCCATCCGCTGTCCACCGCGCCGGTCGTCTTGTCGAGCGCGACGGTGCCGCGCATCGTCAGGTCGCCGTTGACCTGGGAGAAGCGGCCGGCCGCGATGACGTTCTGACCCGCCGGGTCCATCACCATGGCGTCGACCTGGAGGTCGGTCTGCGGCGCCCAGCTGAGCAGCGCGCCGTTCGTCGCCGAGAAGGCTGCGAGGTTCTTGCGCGGGGTCGCGTTGCCCTGCGTGAAGAGACCGCCGACGTAGACGCTCGAGCCCGAGGTGGCGAGGGCGTACACGCCGCTGCCGCCGATCGAGGGCGAGAACCCGGGCACCAGCTGCCCGGTCACGGCGTCCAGCGCGGCGAAGTTCCAGCGCGTCTGGCCGTTGACGGAGTTGAAGGAGCCGCCGATGTAGATGCGGCTGCCGTCCGGCGAGGCGGCGACGGCCTTGATCACGCCGTTCACCTGCGGTGCGAACGAGAGCAGCTGACCGGTGTTGATGTCGTATGCGAGGACGTTGGACCGGGCGGTGAGGCTGGTCCCCGGTACGGCGAGCGGCGCCCTGGCGTTGTCGAACTTGCCCACCGCGTAGACGGTCGACCCGATCGTGGTCTGCGACCACACGTAGCCGTTGTCGATCTGCACGGTCGGAATCGGGTCCGACGTCACGACGTCGTCGTTCCGCTGCAGCAGCGGCGGCGGCGTCGACGGCGAATCCGCCGCCGCGGCCCCGGTCGCCCCCAGCGTGGTCATGCCCGTGATCAGCAGCGCCGCCGTCACGACCGACGCGAGTGCGCTCAGCGCCCGCCTCGAAGTGGATGTCTTACCCATGTTGCTCCCCAGCCCCAGATTTCTTCTTCGAAAATGTCACGTACGAGACGCGGTGAAAGTCGTCGCGCCCACGGCTCAGGAGAGCTCGCCCGCGAAGGTCGCCACCGGCTCGCCGGCGGCGTAGTTCACGCTGATCTTCACGGCGCGACCCTTCGTGGGGTCGAGCATGAAGACGTAGGTTCCCGTGGCCTCGTCGCCGGCGGCCAGCTCTCCATGGAGAGGTTCGTTCGGACCCGCGGTGGTGGCCACCCCGACGTCGCCGTCGTCCGTGACGAGGCTGACGACGGCGGAGTCGATGCTCTGCGCCCGCTTCGAGTCGTTGGCGACCTTCACGGTCACCACGACGGCGGAGCCGGCATACTCGCCCGGCGTCTCGGGGGTGACCTCGGTGGTCGAGATGTCGTCGACGGTCACGACCATGTCGGTGGACAGCGCGATCTCCGCGTCCAGCGCACCGCTCTCCTCGGTCAGCGCGGGGGCCTCGGTGGGCCCCTGGGCGTCGGGATCGGCCGGCGGCGTCCAGTCGGTCGTGCTGGTGCCCTCGGGCTCCGGCGACGCCGCGGTGTCCGGTGCCGCCGTGCATCCGGCGAACACGAGCGCGAGCGCCACGACGGGCGCGATGAAAAGCGCACGGCGTGCGCGTGATGAGCCGTCCCCAGAACGGCATGCTGAAACAGTGAACACTGCAGCTCCCCAGAACCCAGATCCCCAGCCGGAGCCCCCTCGGCTCCGGTTTCCCCCCAGCCATGCAGAACACGGCGTCGGCTAATGGTAGTGCGGACCGTGGAAAACCACAACCCTCCGGTCAGGAGGAGTGTCGGCGCTGTCTCCCGAGCTGCCCGCCGATCGCGTCGACGGCCTGCTCGACCTCGGAGAGGGTGCCGGCATGACCCCGACTCCCGTGCCGATCCGCGATGGAGGCAGGGTCCTCGACGGAGCGACGACCGAGGAGACGCCGGAGCCCGCCGCCGCGACCCGGCGAGCCGCTGAGGGGCACCGCACGCGTCCGTGCCCGGTCGAGGTGAGCGACGTAGTCGGCGATGACATCGAAGCCGCCGGGCGCGAACCCGACGCCGAGGTGCGCGGCCTCACGCAGCGTGAACATCCGGTCGCGGTGCTCCGGCGCCGCCCGCACCAGCTCCCCCCGGAGATCGCGCGAGGCGGTCAGCACGAGGTCGGCTGCGGCCAGCATCTCCCGGGTGACCTCGCGGGCTCGATGCGCCTGCGCCCGTGCCCGCCAGTCCTCGTCGGCATGCCGCGACGCGACGTCGGCGCAGATCGGGTCTCCGTCGTTGGCGCGCACGCCGGCGCTGCGCACCGAGAGCGAGGAGCCCTCCCCGAGCCGGCGCCGCAGCTCCAGCTCGGCCAGCGGCGACCGGCAGACGTTGGCCGCGCACACGATGAGGATCGAGCCGCCGGTCATGCCGGGTCACCGAGCCTTCCGATCTCGCGGAACCACTTCACCGCGGCGAGCGCGAGGAACAGGACCGCGGCGGCGCAGAGCGCGCTGTACGCGACGAGGAATCCCGGCGTCCAGCCCCAGAGGACGAAGACGAGGCAGACCAGCCCGAAGTCGGTCGGCAGCAGCATGAGCGAGCGTCGCAGGGTGCCTCCGCCGCGTTCATGGGTGGACGCGACGGCGTGCTTGCCCTTGAGGAGGTCGTTCAGGAGCATGCCCGAGAACGTGGTCGAGGCGACGATGCTGAACACGATCGGGATCAGCAGCAGCGCCGGCGACTCCGGAAGGACCCGGTACAGGCCGATCAGCACCGCGAGGTGCAGCGACGCGATCTTGAGCGTGTCGATGAAGTGGTCCAGCCACTCGCCCTGCGGGCTCCCGCCGCCGCGGAGCCGCGCGACCTGACCGTCCGCGGAGTCCCACGCATAGCCGAGGACGAGGAGGAGCGCGATGAGCAGCCCGAGCGGCACCGTGACCGGGGCGAAGGCGATGAGGCCGATGGCGGCGAACGAATGGACGGCGCTGATGATCGACACCTGGTTCGGCGTGAGGCCGAGCCGGAACGCCAGCGCGGCGAGCACGCGTCCGAGCCTGCGGTTCACGTAGACCGAGTAGGCGGGGGCGCCGCGGGCATGGCCCTTCTGCGCCCTGGCGAGCTGACGGTAGGCGTCTACGACCATGACGTTCCCTTCGATTCCGTGCCGGACAGGCGCGCGATCCGTCTGGCCTCGCGCACCCCGCGGACGTAGGCGCGCAGCGGAGCGGCGGAATGCAGCAGCTGTCGGCGGCCGCCGCGGAGGATCACCTCGCGGGCGGTACGGGGTATCGACCGGCGCCAGCGGTGCACGGCCTCGTCGTCGAGGTGCCGGACCGCGTACAGCATCCGGTTGCGGATGTTGTAGAAGTAGTAGCCCTCCGACTTCGCCCTCGCGAGCTGGGGTTCGGCGCGCTGCGTGCCGCCCTCGTCGTGCACGGCCGTCGCCTCCTCGACGAGCACGAGCGTCCCCCCGGCCGAGACCACCCGGCGCGAGAAGTCGACGTCCTCCCAGTAGAGGAAGTACTCGTCGTCGAAGCCGCCCGAGAGCGCCCACACCTCGCGGGTGATCCACAGGCAGGCACCGCTCAGCCACGGCTCGTAGGGGCGCGCGTCGTCCGCCCGGCGTTTGCGACGCGCCCGCATCGTGCCGTCGTCGAGCAGGAGGTCGATGCCGGCGAACCAGGTGCGTCCCTCGGAGTCGGTGATCACCGGCGAGGCGAGGGTCGTGCGCGAGGCCGCGGTGACCGCGGCCAGGCGCGCCAGAGACGCACGGTCGATGTGCGCGTCCGGGTTGATCACGAGGACGTCGGTCGCGCCGTCGGCGAGCGCCCGCGCGACCCCGATGTTGACGCCGCCGCCGAATCCGCTGTTCGTCTCGGGGGTGATGAGGGTCCATCCGTGCGCCTCCGCGACCGCGACGGCGGCCTCGCGCTCCGCGGCACCGGCCCAGTTGTCGACGACGACCACCAGGGCCTCCTCGTCGACGGCACGAGCCTCGCGCTCCACGAGCACCAGGTTGCGCTCGAGCAGCCGCGCCGAGGCGTAGTTCACGACGACGACGGCCAGCCGTCCGTGCACGATTGACACGCGATCCTCCCCCCGGATCCGCCCACACGGTCCGCTCGGGTCGCCGGTCGAATTCCCCAGAGTCGCGACCGGCGTCGACTCCCAGGACACCGACTATACGCCAGAGGCGGCTCGGCGCACCCGTCGTTCACGGTACGATGAGCCGGCGCGGGGAGACAGGCGCACGACTGCCATGGGGATGAGGCGGATGACGAGGGGACCGGGGACGGGCGACGCGATCGCCGTGACGATCGGCGTACCCACCTACCGACGGCCGGAGCTGCTGGCGGCGCTGCTGCGCGCACTCCCTGACCGGATCGCGGAGTGTGCGGACCTCGGCGTGGACGTGGAGGTGCTGGTCGTCGACAACGACGCCGCGGGCTCCGCGCGCGAGGTGGCCGCGAACGCCGCCCTGCCCGTCCGGTACGTCGTCGAGCCGACGCCGGGCATCGTGGCCGCGCGGAACCGGCTGCTGGACGAGTGCGCCGACCGCGACCTGCTCGCCTTCATCGACGACGACGAGGTCCCCCGTGCCGGCTGGCTCTCGGCGCTGATCACCACGTGGCGCGCGTTCGACGCGGATGCCGTCATGGGCCGCGTCATCTCCGTGTTCGACGACGACGTCGATCCCTGGCTGCTCGCCTCCGGCACGTTCCGTCGTCCGCCCCGCCCGACCGGGACCGTGCTCTCGGTCGCCGCGGCGGGGAACCTGCTGCTCGACCTCCGAGCGGTGCGCCGCTTCGGCGTGCGCTTCGACCCGTCCCTCGGGCTCGGCGGCGGCGAGGACACGCTCTTCACCCGCGAACTCGTCGGCCGAGGCGGCCGCATCGTCTGGTGCAACGAGTCCGAGACCGAGGACCTCGTCGTCGCCGCGCGCCTCAGCCGCGCGTGGGCGGCGCAGCGGGCGTTCAGCTCGGCCAATGCCGGTACCCGCATCGACCTGCAGCTCACCCGCGGGAGGCTGCGCCGCGGTCTGCTCCGGGTGCGCTCCCTGATCGGTGGGATCGCCCGGATCGTCGTCGGTGCAGCACGTCGAGCCTTCGGCGCCGCGACCTCGAACATCGCCCATCACGCCCGCGGCACCCGCCTGATCCACCGCGGCCGCGGCACCATCGCCGCCGCTCTCGGCCGCCGCTACGACGAATACCGTCGCCCCTCGGAGGACAACACGATGACCGAATCCGCGTCGAGCATCCGCGTGATGCAGTCCCTCGGCGCCCCGCGCCCCACGACGAATCCGTACAACAAGATGCTCGACGAGGCCCTGGGGACGACGGAGGGCCTGGAGCATCTCCGGTTCTCGTGGAAGACCGCCCTCTTCGGCCGCTACGACGCCTTCCACTGGCACTGGCCCGAGGCCAAGCTCCACGGATCGACCTGGTGGAAGTCCACCGGCAAGTTCCTCCTCACGGCGGCCCTCGTCGCCAGGCACCGCCTGTCTCGACGTATCGCCGTGGTGCGGACGGTCCACAACATCGAGCTTCCCGATGACAACGCGCCACGCTTGTGGCTGCTGCGGTCCATCGATCGGCACACCGACTATCGGATCGTCATCAACGAGACGACGCCGCTCCCTCCGGGCACGCCGCACAGCCTCATCCTGCACGGTCACTACCGCGACTGGTACGCCGCGTTCCCCTCCGCCGAGCGTGTGCCCGGTCGGCTGGGATCGTTCGGCGGGGTGCGTCGTTACAAAGGGCTCGAAGGGTTCATCGACGCCTATGCGGAGGCGGTGACGATCGAGCCGACGTTGAGCCTGAAGATCGGCGGTCGCCCCTCCACCCCCGAGCTCGGCGACGACCTCCGTGAACGGACGTCCGGTCTCCCCGCCGTCGAACTGCACCTCGACTTCCTGAGCGATGCCGAGCTCGTCCAGCTCGCCACCTCCTCCGAGCTGATCGTTCTGGCCTACCGCTTCATGCACAACTCGGGCAGCGTCCTCGCCGCCCTGTCGATGGCACGGCCCGTGCTGGTGCCGCGGAACGAGGCGAATGAGGCGCTGGCGCGCGAAGTGGGCGCCGAGTGGGTGCTCCTGTACGACGGCGACCTCGACGCCGCAGCGGTGGTCGAGGCCTGGCGGGCGGCATCGACGCTGACCGGGGCACCCGACCTCTCCCGCCGCGAATGGGCGGACGCCGGCCGTGCCCACCGGGACGCCTTCCGCGAGGGCGTCGCACACAAGCGTCGGCGCCGCCACCGCGTCTGACCCACCCTCCCACCCGCCCGCTCAATGACGAGAGGCTCCATCCATGTCCGCATCACTGAAGGGCGCGTTCTTCCGCGCCAAGGCCGCGACCGTACGGGCGAGAGCGGGAGCCTTCCACCGTGAACTCCTCTCGAACGAGCGCTTGGCCCCGGCCGAGTTCGCCGGTATGCAGAACAGGCTCGCTCGGGACATCGCGGCGTTCGCCATGGACTCCTCCGCGTTCTACGGCGCCCGCTACCGGGAGCTCGGCGTCCGCCCGGATTCCCTGACCGATCCGGAAGCCTGGGCGTCGTTGCCGATCCTCGACCGGGCGACCGTCAAGCAGCACGCGGCGGAGATGCGCACGCCCGAGGCGACGGAAGCCAGTGCGCGACCTGCTCTGACGGGCGGCAGCACGGGAGAGCCCCTCGCCACCCTCCACGACGCCAGGGTGCCGGCGCTGGCCCTGAGCTGGAGGATGTACTCCTGGTGGGGGATCGAGCCGTACGACGACCTCGCCCGGGTCGGTCGCTGGAACTTCGGGCGGCTGGCGACCATCAAGAACGACCTCGCCTGGTGGCCCACCACTCAGGTCTACCTCGACGCCGGTCTGATCTCGGAGCAGACGATGGAAGCGTTCCATCGACGACTCACCGCGACGCGACCGCGCCTGATCGAGGGGTACGTCGGAGCGATGCTGGAGTTCGCCGATTTCCTGGAGCGCCGGAAGCTGAGCGTCCCCATCCCGAAGGCGATCGCGACGACGGCGGCGCCGCTCACGGCCTCCGCCCGCGCACGGCTCGAGTCGGTCTTCGGCGCTCCCGTCCACGACGAGTATCGCGGTTCCGAATTCGGATGGATCGCCGGGGAATGCGCTCATCGCGACGGTCTCCACGTCTTCGCCGACGTCCGCCGGGTGGAGGTGGTGGACGAGGACGGGGCCCCCGCAGCCCCCGGCCAGCTGGGTGACCTCGTCATCACGGATCTGCGCAACAGGGTCTTCCCGCTGATCCGGTATCGCACCGGCGACAAGGGCATCCTGCGATCGGAACCCTGCCGCTGCGGCAGTGCCCTCCCGCTCATGGAGCAGCCTCAGGGGCGGACGACGGACATGATCCGTCTCCCCAGCGGTACCGTGCTCGCGCACCGCCTCATGGGGATGTTCGCCGCACACCCGGAAGCCGTGCGTCTCTTCCAGATCCACCAGCTCGCCGATCACTCGATCACCATCCGCGTCGTGGAGGGTGACGGCGCGGAGGCGCGGAGGCAGATCGAGAGCGCGGTCGCCGCACTGCAGGAGCGGATCGCGAACGAAGTGCCGGTGCGCACCGACTTCGTCGACTCCCTGCCCTACACGGGCGGCAAGACGAAGTACATCATCAGCGACGTGCCCCCTTCGGTCTGAGCGTCGACGTCAGCCGTCCGCTCGGAGACCGCGGACGAGGGCGTCGACCATCGTCGCGGTCGTGAATCGGCGCTCGACCTCGATCCGGCCCTGCCGACCCAGCTCGGCGGCGCGGTCGGGATCGTCCAGCATTCCGAGCAATGCTTCCGCCAGCACCTCCGGCTCCTCCGGCGGGACGAGGACACCGGTGCGGGCGCTGACGTAATCGCGCATGCCAGGAGTGTCCGAGACCACCACGGGGCGGGCCGTGGCCAGAGCCTCCAGCGCCACCGTCATCCCTGACGCGTGCAGGTTGGGGCGGGTCGCGGTCACCACGACGCTCGCCGTCGCGTACAGATCGCGGAGCTCCGTGTGCGGCAGCCGACGCACGAGCCGGACGCCCTCCGGAGGCGGCAGCGCGGAGGGCGACTGCACGACGACGTCGACTCCCGGGCGCGCAGCGAGGACCAGGGCGAGCGCGGCGTACAGCGTCGCGGGATCCCGGTCGCGATCGTTGCCGGCGCTGACGATCCGGGGTCGGGCGGCGGGCGGCCGCGCGCCGAAGAACTCGTGGTCGATCCCGAACGGCACGACGAAGATGCGGGGCGCGTCGGCCCCGAGGAGCCGTTGCAGGGGCAAAACCTGTGCCTCGCTCAGCACCCAGAGCGCCGTGGCCGCCCGCAGCATCGCCACCAGTCGACCGGGTGCAGCGCCGGCCGCCGCCATGTCGGTGAGCCAGATGACGCCAGCGGCGTACCGCGTCCGCGGCCGCAGGATCTGCAGACGATAGGCGGTGTTCTCGTCCCACGCGATGGCGAACCCGGCACGGGGCCGCGGGCCGACGCCGGCGCGTGCGCGGAGCCGTGCGATCCGGCCGGGGTCGGGGAGCTCATCGACCTCCACGACGGCGTGGTCGCGAAGAGCGTCCAGCCCGTAGGGCCAGACGCTCGGAACCTCTCCCCTGGCGTGTGCGCGCGCCCAGGCGGATGCCGACTGCTCGGCACGGTGCGCCCAGGTGACGGACAGCGCCGGGCTGTCCTCGGATCCCACGAGGCCCACTATGGACCTCGGCCCGGGCGGTGTAAAGGGCGAGTTCTCCGCTAGAGTCGAGCGTACGACTGTGGGGGTCGTCGGACGGCAGGGGATGGCCGTCCTCTCAGTGACGCCGCCACGAGCATCGATGTTTCACGAGGGGGACATATATGAAGGGCATCATTCTGGCGGGCGGCTCGGGCACGCGGCTGCACCCCATCACGCTGGGGGTCTCGAAGCAGCTGATCCCGGTCTACGACAAGCCGATGGTGTACTACCCGCTGTCGACCCTGATGCTCGCCGGGATCCGGGAGATCCTCATCATCACGACGCCGCACGACGCCGCGCACTTCGAGCGGCTGCTGGGAGACGGCTCCCAGTTCGGCGTCTCCCTGTCCTTCGCGCAGCAGGAGTCGCCGGACGGCCTCGCCCAGGCGTTCACCATCGGCGCGGACTTCATCGGCGACGACAGCGTCGCGCTGGTCCTCGGCGACAATCTGCTCTACGGGCCGGGCCTCGGCACGCAGCTCAAGCGCTTCGCGGACATCGACGGTGGCGCGGTCTTCGCGTACTGGGTGGCGGAGCCGGAAGCCTACGGAGTCGTGGCGTTCGACGCCGACGGCCAGGCCGTCTCCCTGGAGGAGAAGCCCGCCGCCCCGCAGAGCAATTACGCGGTGCCCGGCCTGTACTTCTACGACAACGACGTCATCGAGATCGCTCGCAACCTGGCGCCCAGCGCTCGCGGGGAGTACGAGATCACGGACGTG
This sequence comes from Microbacterium sp. NPDC064978, assembly GCF_044543605.1. NCBI lineage: Bacteria > Bacillati > Actinomycetota > Actinomycetes > Micrococcales > Microbacteriaceae > Microbacterium > Microbacterium sp. NPDC064978. Next base: position 141,778 of record NZ_JBITWF010000002.1, read on the forward strand.
AACCGGGCCTACCTCGAACGGGGCAAGCTGCAGGTCGAGGTCCTCCCCCGCGGGACAGCGTGGCTGGACACCGGGACCTTCGACCAGATGACCGACGCCGCCGACTACGTGCGCACGATGGAGCGCCGCACGGGGATGAAGATCGGCGTGCCGGAGGAGGTCGCCTGGCGTCAGGGCTTCCTCGACGACGAGGCGCTTCGGACGCGCGCGGAAGCCCTCGTGAAGTCGGGCTACGGAACCTACCTGCTCGGACTGCTCGAAAGGGGCGCTCGATGACCCGCCTGCTCGTGACCGGCGGCGCCGGCTTCATCGGATCGAACTTCGTGCACCACGTGGTCGCGCACACGGACGCGCACGTGACCGTGCTGGACAAGCTCACCTACGCCGGCAACCGCGCCTCGCTCGCGGGTCTCCCCGCCGACCGGGTCGAACTCGTCGAGGGGGACATCGCCGACGCCGCGCTCGTCGACAGCCTGTTCGCCCGGACCGACGCGGTCGTCCACTATGCCGCCGAGTCCCACAACGACAACTCGCTGCACGACCCGCGGCCGTTCCTCGACACCAACATCATCGGCACGTACACGCTGCTGGAGGCCGCCCGTCGGCATGATCGCCGGTTCCACCACATCTCCACCGACGAGGTGTACGGAGACCTCGAGCTCGACGACCCGGCACGGTTCACGGAGCAGACGCCGTACAACCCCTCGTCGCCGTACTCGTCCACGAAGGCCGGCAGCGACCTGCTCGTGCGCGCCTGGGTGCGCTCGTTCGGCGTGCAGGCGACGATCTCCAACTGCTCGAACAACTACGGCCCGTACCAGCACGTGGAGAAGTTCATTCCGCGCCAGATCACGAACGTGCTGCGCGGGATCCGACCCAAGCTGTACGGCGCCGGACAGAACGTGCGCGACTGGATCCATGCCGACGACCACTCCTCGGCCGTCCTCACGATCCTGGAGAAAGGCGAGATCGGCCAGACGTACCTGATCGGCGCCGACGGCGAGAAGGACAACAAGTCCGTCGTCGAGCTGATCCTCACGCAGATGGGCCAGCCCGCCGACGCCTACGACCACGTCACGGACCGCGCCGGTCACGATCTGCGCTACGCCATCGACTCCACGAAGCTGCGCACCGAGCTCGGCTGGGCGCCGCGGTTCTCCGACTTCGAGTCGGGCCTCGCCTCCACCATCGAGTGGTACCGCGCGAACGAGGACTGGTGGGCGCCGGCCAAGGACGCCACGGAGTCGTTCTACGCCGCCCGGGGGCAGTGATGACCGCGTTCAGCAAGGCGCTCACGATCACCGAGACGCCGATCCCCGGCCTGCTCCTCGTCGACCTCCCGGTGCACGGTGATGCCCGCGGCTGGTTCAAGGAGAACTGGCAGCGCGAGAAGATGGTCGCCGCCGGCCTTCCGGACTTCGGTCCCGTGCAGAACAACATCTCGTTCAACGACGCGATCGGCACCACCCGCGGCATCCATGCCGAACCGTGGGACAAGTGGGTCTCCGTCGCCACCGGCCGGATCTTCGGCGCCTGGGTCGATCTGCGGGCGGGCGAGACCTTCGGGCGCGTCTTCACGGCGGAGATCGACCCGTCGCGCGCCATCCTCGTGCCTCGCGGCGTCGGCAATTCGTACCAGACGCTCGAAGCGGACACCGCCTACACCTACCTTGTGAACGACCACTGGTCGCCGGACGCGGCGTACTCCTTCCTCAATCTCGCCGACGAGACGGCGGCCATCGCGTGGCCGATCCCGCTCGACCAGGTCGAGATCTCCCCGAAGGACCGGGCGCATCCTCGACTGGCCGACGTGACCCCGATCGGCCCGCGGAAGACCCTCGTCGTCGGGGCGTCCGGTCAGCTCGGCCTGGCGTTGCGGGCGGCTCTCGGGGACGCGGAGCACGTCGAGTACACGACCAGGGAGACGCTCGACCTCCGTGACCCCGAGCTGGCCGTCGCACGGCGCTGGCGCGACTACGGGACGATCTTCAACGCGGCCGCCTACACGGCCGTCGACCACGCCGAGACCGCGGAGGGGCGGGCCGAGGCCTGGGCGGCGAACGTCACGGGCGTGTCCGCGCTCGCCCGCATCGCGACCGAGAACGGCCTCACGCTCGTGCACGTGTCCAGCGACTACGTGTTCGACGGCACGAAGGACGGCCCCTACACCGAGACGGACGAGGTCCGGCCGCTCGGTGTCTACGGGCAGACGAAAGCGGCGGGGGACGCGATCGTCGCGACCGTGCCCCGTCACTACATCCTGCGGACCTCCTGGGTGATCGGCGACGGCCGCAACTTCGTGCGGACGATGGCCTCGCTGGCGGAGCGGGGCATCGCGCCGCGGGTCGTCGGCGACCAGATCGGGCGGCTCACCTTCACGGCGGACCTCGCCGCGGCCATCCGGCACCTGCTCGACGTCTCGGCGCCGTTCGGGCTCTACAACGTGACCGGGGGCGGCGAACCGCGCTCCTGGGCCGACATCGCCCGCGCGGTCTACCGGCTGACCGGGCACGACCCGGCCGCGGTCACCCCGGTGACGACGGAGGAGTACTTCGCCGACCAGGCCGGACCGATCGCGCCGCGTCCGCGCAACAGCGTCCTGGACCTCGCCCGGATCACGGCCACCGGCTGGACGCCGAGGGATGCGGATGCGGCCCTCGCGGACTACCTGTCCGCCGACGACGCCTAGAGCTCGCCCGGCTTCATCGCCTCCGCGTCGATGGCGCGGATGATGCGCAGGGTCGCGGTGTCCGGCTCCGGCTCACCCGCCGCCTCCCGCTCCTCCCGTCGCCGACGGGGCGCGTACACGACGAGCGAGTGGAAGAGGAAGCGGGCGAAGAACGCCACGACGAGCGAGAGCGCCGTGGCGAGCACGCTGGAGATGTGCCACGTCTCGACCATGAGCGCCATCACCGGGATGCGCAGGGCCGCCTCGACGTTGTTGAACGTGAACGAGGCCGCGAAGCGTGCCGCGGCGCTGCGGGCGCCGGTGCGCATGTCCGCGAAGACGAACCGCTCCTGCAGCAGGAAGTTGCCCACGATCGTGACCTCGGCGCCGATGATCGCCGCCCACACGTAGGGCACGCCCGCGGCGGTCAGCGCCCACATGATCGCGAGGTTCGCGATGGCGCCGAGGACGCCGATCGCGGCGAACAGGGACATCTTTCCGAAGCGCAGCCGTGCCAGGTGGGCGATGAACGTGGCCCCCTGCCGGAGGCTCGCCTTCGAGGTGCCGTGCCGGCGTTCACCGAACTCCATCGGGACCTCCGCGATCCGCAGATCGGTGCGGGCGAGGATCTCCAGGAGGATCTTGAAGCCCTGCGGCCGCAGGGCGGCGAGATCGAGTCGCCGCCGGTCGACGAGGAAGAACCCGGTCATCGGATCGGTGCTCCGGGCGAGCCGCCGCGGGAACATCGCGCGGGTCAGCCAGGTGGCGGCGCGGGAGACGCCGAAGCGCACGGCCGTCCCGAGGCCGCTGGTGTCTCCGCCGCCGATGTAGCGGGAGGCGGCGACGACGTCCGCGTCGCCGCCCGCGTACCGGTCCAGCAGGGTCGGCAGGAGCTCCGGCGGATGCTGGAGGTCGCCGTCCATCACGATGCAGACGTCGCCGTTCGCGGCCCCCAGGCCGACGACAACCGCGCCGCCGAGGCCCCCGACGTTGTCCGCGCGATGGAGCACCCGGACCGCGATCGGGGCGTCGGCCGCGAGGCGCTCCACCTCGGCCGCGGTGTCATCGGTGCTGTCGTCGATGAAGAGGATCTCGGCGTCCCTTCCCGCCAATGCCGCCGCCGTCCGCTCCACGAGTTCGGCGACGTTGTCGCGCTCGTTGTACGTCGGCACGATGACCGTGACCCCTGCCCCCAACGTGGTCCCCTTCGTTCCGCAGCCCCATCGGCTCCGGCATCCATCGTTCCATGGGTTCCTATGGGCCGCAGGACATGTTCCTGCTAGAGTGTCGTCTGCGGCTGTGGGAGTCGCGACGAACGGGTGGGGATCCGTTCGACTGGGGAATGATCGATCTGGGGAGATCATGGGGACGCGTATCGGCTATGCCGTCGGAGCTTTCGACCTGTTTCACGTCGGGCACCTCAATCTGCTGCGGCACGCCAAACAGCACTGCGACATCCTGATCGCCGGTGTGGTGAGCGACGAGATGCTGCGTCAGGTCAAGGGGATCGAGCCGGTCATCCCGACCGCCGAGCGTGCCGAGATCGTGCGGCACATCTCCTTCGTCGACGACGTCTACGTCGAGACGACGCCGTCGAAGATGGACTCCTGGCGCGACGTGCGCTTCACGCACTTCTTCAAGGGCGACGACTGGCGCGGCACCGAGAAGGGCCTGCGGCTGGAGAGCGAGTTCGCGGAGGTGGGCGTCGAGGTCGTCTACTTCCCGTACACCGCGCACACGTCGAGCTCGGCGCTCCGCCGCGCGCTCGACGCGATCACCGCGAACGCCACGGCGTCGGTGGTCGGCGCGACCCGCTGAAGCCGGCGTCGGTCAGTTCGCGACGCCGAGGAGGCTGCGTGCCATCCGCGCCACGTGCGGCGGGGTGTGCGGGCCGAGCCACACCGTCCAGTGCTCCGGGGGCTCACTGCACGTCCACTCCAGGCACCACGCGTAGACGGCGTTCGCGAGACGCTCGCCGCGGGCATGGGCGCGCGGCCCCTCGGCGCGCAGGAGCCAGCGGACCGAGACCCCCTGGGGGACGTCGATGTGCCGGAACTGGATACGGGCCGCCGCCTCGATGAGGATGACGCCGTGCGCATCCCACGGGAGCCGGGACGCGACGCGAGCGATGGCTCCGACATCGGCGGCGTCCCCGGCGATGAGGACGGCTCCCTCCATCGCTTCCCAGTCCGGATCCTCGAGGTGCTCGCACGCGCTGCTCATGCCTCCACTATAGGTAAGGCTACCCTTACCATCAAGAGCCGCTAGTCCTCCGCGACGGCGCTCGTCAACACCTTTACCCGGACGGCGCCACGCGTCATCCTGAGTCCGTGAGCAGTGAGAGGATTCGACGCACGCCCGCCGGACGCCACCTGGTCGGCGCCCTGGTCGGCCTGATCGTGGCCGCAGCCCTGAGCGGGTGCGGAGCGACGGTCCCCGCAGACCCGGACGGCACCCTGGACCGAGTCACGGGCGGAGAGCTGCGGGTCGGCACCTCGCCCGACCCCGGCCTGGTCGAGACAGACGGCGGCCGGCCCCACGGGCCGGTCGTCGCCCTCGTCGACGGCTTCGCCGCGAGCCTGGACGCCCACGTCACCTGGACGGTCGCGACCGAGGAGAGCCTGGTGGGCATGCTGGAGACCGGCGACCTCGATCTCGTCGCCGGCGGCCTGACCCCGGACACCCCGTGGATCGACAAGGCGGGCGTGACCCGCGGCTATCCCGGGATCGAGGGCGCGGGCGATCGGGAGCTCGTGATGCTCGTCCCCCTGGGCGAGAACGCCTTCCTCTCGGCCCTCGAGACCTACCTCGACGGTGAGGTCGATCGATGACCGAGACGAAGCGGTTCGGGCGTACCGAGCTCCCCGACGAACAGCAGCAGGCGACCCGGAAAGCCGTGCGCTGGGAGATCTTCACGATCGTCTACACCTCGATCACGATCACCGTGATCGCGCTCGTCGTGGGCGAGTCCCAGGCGATGCGCACGGCGTGGATCGAGGACATGCTGTCCCTGATCCCGCAGTTCGCGTTCCTTCTCGCCCTGGTGTTCGTGCGGCGCCGCCCCACCCGGAAGCACCCCTACGGCCTGCACCGCGTGATGGGCGTCGGGCACCTCGTCGCCGGTGTCGCGCTCCTCGCGGTCGGCCTCAACCTCGCCGTCGAGGCCGTCGCCGGACTCCTCCGGGGGGAGCACCCGACCATCGGCACGGTGCAGCTGTTCGGGCAGACGATCTGGCTCGGTTGGCTCATGGTCGCCGTCATGGCCGTCGTGATCGTCGGACCGGTGTTCTTCTACGGTCCGGCCAAGGCCAAGCTCGCTCCCGTCCTGCACAACAAGCTGCTCTACGCCGACGCCGACATGGCGAAGGCGGACTGGCAGACGACGGTCGCCTCGATCGTCGGCGTGCTCGGTGTGGGCGCGGGAATCTGGTGGCTCGACGGCGCCGCGGCGCTCTTCATCTCGCTCGGCATCATCTGGGACGGCTTCCGCAACACGAAGACGGCGATCGTCGATCTCATGGATCAGCGGGCCCGCACCTTCGACAGCGCGGAGCCGCATCCGCTGGCCCGCGATGTCGTCTCCTACCTGCGCAGCCGCCCCTGGGTGGATCAGGCTGCCGTGCGCATGCGGGATCAGGGCCAGGTGTTCCACATCGAGGCGTTCGTGGTGCCGCATCATCGTGGCGTCCGCACGGCCGACCTGACCGCCGCGTCCGAGGGCATCGCCGACTTGGACTGGAAGGTGCAGGACGTCGTGATCATCCCGGTCGAGGAGCTGCCCGCCGAAGCGGACCCCGGGCGATGAGCGCCGCCGACGAGGCGCTGTTCCCCGGCTTCACGACCACTCGGATCCCGACCTCCGAGGCGGACATCCTCGTCCGTCACGGTGGCTCGGGACCGCCCGTGGTGCTCCTGCACGGTCACCCCCGCACCTCGGCGACGTGGCATCGGGTGGCTCCCCTGCTCGTCGAGCGCGGCTTCACCGTGATCTGCCCCGACCTGCGCGGCTATGGACGCTCCCGCGGCCCGGCGCCCACCTCCGATCACTCGGCCCATTCCAAGCGTGCCGTCGCCCGAGACATCCGCGCCGTCGCCGAGAGACTCGGTCACGAGCGCTTCCGCCTTGTCGGGCACGACCGAGGCAGCTACGTCGCGCTCCGGCTCGCCCTCGATCACCCGGCGACCGTGGAACAGGTCGCGCTGCTGGACTGCCTGCCGATCTCGGAGCACCTTCGCCGCTGCGACGCGACCTTCGCCGTGCAGTGGTGGCACTGGTTCTTCTTCGCCCAGCCGGACATCCCGGAGCGCGTCATCGGCGCGGACCCGGAGGCCTGGTACGCCCCCAAGGCCGACCCGGCGACGATGGGCGCGGCGAACCATGCCGAGTTCCTGCACGCGGTGCGGCAGCCGTCGGTCATCCGGGCGATGCTCGAGGACTACCGCGCCGGTCTCACGATCGACCGCGCACACGAGGAGGCGGATCGCGCCGCCGGGCGCCGACTCGCGATGCCCGCGCTCGTGCTCTGGTCGGAACGCGACGATCTCGAAGAGCTCTACGGCGACCCTCTCCGCATCTGGCGGGACTGGGCCGACGATGTCCGCGGCCACGGCATCGACAGCGGGCACCACATGGCGGAGGAGGCGCCAGAACCTCTCGCCGCCGCACTGGCGGGCTTCTTCGGAGCCGCCCCTCCCCCACGGACGTAGGCTGGAGGCATGACCAACCCCGCCTCCGACACCATCACGATGTTCGGCGCCGACTGGTGCCGCGACTGCATCCGCACGAAGAAGCAGCTCGACGAGCTCGGCGTCGCGTACACCTACGTCGACCTGGTCGCCGACCCCGACGCCGCCGACATCGCGAAGGACATCTCCGGCCGCACGAACATCCCCGTCGTCGTCTACCCCGACGCCTCGCACCACGTCGAGCCGTCGAACGCCGACGTGGAGTCGAAGCTGCGCGAGCTCTCGCTCATCTGATCGTCTCGCCACTCGGCGGATCTCCGCGCGGACGCCTAAGCTGAAAGCCCGTTCGAAGGAGACGCCGATGACTTCTGCGCCCACGACAGCGCCTGCCGTTCCCGCTCTCGGGGAAGGCGAGGCGGAGCGGCTCGACGCCGCCGTCGCCGACCTGCAGACAGGGACGTCGGTGTGGGCCGCGCTCACCGTGGCGCAGCGCGCGACGCTGCTCCGGCAGGTCCGCACGAGCGTCGCCGCGACGGCCGAGGACTGGGCGACGACCGCCGCCGCCTCCAAGGGCCTGGACGCGCGGCATCCGCTCCGCGGCGAGGAGTGGCTGAGCGGTCCGTACAGCGTCCTCGGGGCGCTCGACGCCTCGATCGCCACGCTGACCCGGATCGCGAACGGGGCCAATCCACTGGACGGCATCCGGGTCGACCGGGCGCCCGGTGGCCGGGCACGCGTGCATGCCTTCCCTCTCACCGGCATCGACCGGTTCCTGCTGTCCGGATTCACCGGCGAGGTCTGGCTCGAGCCGGGGACCACGCCGAACGCCGCCAGGGCGGGTGCGGGTCTGGCCCAGCGCACGCCGACGGTGTCCGGCGGCGTGGGCCTCGTGCTCGGCGCCGGGAACGTGACCTCCATCCCCGTGCTGGACGTGCTGTACGAACTGCTCGCCCACAACCGCACCGCCCTGCTGAAGGTGAACCCCACGCAGGACGCCCTGGTCCCCGTCTACAAGCGCGCGCTCGCCCCGCTCATCGAGCCCGGACTGCTGCGGATCGTGCGCGGGGGCCCGGCGGCCGGCGCGTATCTCACCCAGCACCCGGGCCTCGCGCACGTGCACATCACCGGCTCGGCGGCGACGTTCGACACCATCGTCTGGGGGCCGTCCTCCGGTGAGGGCGCGGCGGCGACGAAGCGCCGCCGCCGCGAGAACCGCCCGCTGCTGAAGAAGCCCATCACCGCCGAGCTCGGCGGGGTCTCCCCCATCATCGTCGTGCCCGGGAAGTGGACGGCCGCCGACCTCGCGTATCAGGCCGAGCACATCGCGACCATGCGGCTGCAGAACAGCGGCCACAACTGCATCGCGGGGCAGGTCGTCATCCTCTCCGCCGACTGGGACCAGGCCGACGACTTCCGCGCCGCGCTGCGCCACGCCTACGCCACCGCTCCGGAGCGCCCCATCTGGTACCCCGGCGCCCCCTCCCGCATGCAGGCCGCCACGGACGACTACCCGGACGCGCTCGTGCTCGGGGACCGGCTCCTCGTCGAGATCGACGGCGATGAGGACCCCGCCGCCCTGGAGAGCACGGAGTACTTCGCCCCGGTCCTCGGCGTGGTGAGCCTGCCGGGCACCGGCCAGGAGTTCCTCGACGCCGCGGTCGCCCACGCGAACGAGAAGCTGCAGGGCACGCTCGGCGCGAACCTGCTCATCGACCCGGCCACCGAGAAGGCACTCGGCAGCGGGTTCGAGCGGGCGCTCACCGCCCTGCACTACGGCTCGATCGCGATCAACGGGTGGACCGCCTTCGGGTTCATCACCCCGACCCTCACCTGGGGCGCTTTTCCCGGCGGCACCATCGACGACGTCGGCAGCGGCATCGGCGTCGTCCACAATGCCCTGCTGCTGGATCGGGTCGAGCGCTCCGTGCTGCGCGGCCCCTTCCGACCGTTCCCGCGCTCGCTGCCCGTGGCCAACGGCGGCGGACGCCTGACCATCCTCCCGAAGCCGCCGTGGTTCGTCTCCTCCCGCACCGGCGCGGCCGTGAGCGAGGGTCTCACCCGCCATCGCGCGGACGGCGGCGCCGTCGGCCTCGTGAAGACCCTGATGCGCGCGCTCCGCGCCTGAGGGGACGCGTCAGGCCTCGGGCCGGAACCGATCGGTCGCGGCGCGGAGAGCCGCGCGGATGCCGGGTTCGGCGGCGGAATGGCCCGCATCGTCGACCACCTGGAAGTCGGCTTCCGGCCAAGCCCGGTGCAGGTCCCACGCCGTCATCATCGGCGTGACCACGTCGTGGCGGCCCTGCACGATCACGGTCGGGATGTGCCGGATGGCGTCGATCCCGGCGAGCAGCTGTCCCTCGGCCCACCAGCCGCGGTGCACGAAGAAGTGGTTCTCGATGCGTGCGAAGGCGACGGCACGGCGGGGATCGGCCATCGCCGCGATCTGCTCCGGGTCGGGGCGCAGGGTGACGGTCGCCGCCTCCCAGGCCGCCCACGCGAGGGCCGCCGGTTCGTGGACCGCCGGGTCCGGATCGAACAGCCGCCGGTGATACGCCTCGATCATCCGCGAGCGCTCCAGGACCGGGATCGGCGCGATGAAGTCCTCCCACAGGTCGGGGAACAGCGCCGCCGCCCCGCCCTCGTAGAACCATTCGAGCTCGGCGCGACGCAGGGTGAAGATGCCGCGCAGGATCAGCTCGGAGACGACATCCGGGTGGGCCTGGGCGTAGGCGAGCGCGAGGGCGCTGCCCCAGGAACCGCCGAACACCTGCCACGTTTCGATGCCGAGGTTCTTGCGCAGGAGCTCGAGGTCGGCGATGAGGTGCGCGGTGGTGATGTGCCGGAGATCGGCCTCCGGTTCCGCGGCGGACGGCGTGCTGCGGCCGCACCCGCGCTGATCGAGCAGGACGATCCGGTACGCGTCGGGGTCGAAGAACTTGCGCTGCCACGGGGAGGTGCCGCTGCCGGGGCCTCCGTGGAGGAACACGACGGGCTTGCCCTCGGGGTTGCCGCTGATCTCCCAGGCCACGCGGTGCCCGTCGCCGACGAGCAGCACTCCGGTCTCGTACGGCTCGATGGGCGGATAGAGCCCTTCGGTCTTCGTCATGTTCGGTCCCCCAACCGGTCGTGCGGTCCTGCCGTGTCCACGTTATCTGATACCGGCGGGACCACCGGGCCTACGGGTCGAGCTGATCGGCGGGGAGGGTGAACACCTGCCCGCACGCATCGAGCCCGTTCTGGTATCCCTCCGCGAACCAGCGCTGACGCTGCTCGCTGGAGCCGTGGGTCCAGGTCTCCGGGTTCACCTGCCCGGACTGCTCCTGGATGTGATCGTCGCCGACGGTCGACGCCGCGTTCAGGGCGTCGCGGATCTGCTCCTCCGTCGGCTTCTCGAGGTACGGATCGCCGTCGGCGTCGGTCTGCTCGGTCGCGCGGCCGAGCCAGCCGCCGGCGTAGCAGTCGGCCTGCAGCTCCATGCGCACGCCGTTGCTGCCGGGACCCGTCCCGTTGTTCGGGTACCGCTCCATCGTCCCGATGATGTTCTGGATGTGGTGGCCCCACTCGTGCCCGACGATGTAGAGCTGCGCGAGGTTCCCGGCCGAGGCCCCGAACTGCTGCTGCATGAGCTGGAAGAACGTGGGGTCGATGTAGACGGTCTCCTCCGGCGGGCAGTAGAACGGGCCGACCGCGTTGGAGGCGGTGCCGCACTGCGTGGAGGTCGCTCCGTCGACGACGATGAGCTGCGGAGCCTGGTACCCCTCCACGTTGTCCTCCCAGAAGGCGTCGAGCGCGAGCTGCGCCCCCGCCATGCGGCAGTCGACGTTCGCGTTCGCGTCGGCACCGGTGTCGCAGTTCTCGATGGCCGAACCACCGGCGGGTTCGCTCCCGCCCCCGGGCGCGCCACCGACGAGTCCACTCAGGTCGATGCCCAGCAGGGGGCCGGCGATGAGGGCGAGGAGGGCGAGCACGCCGACGCCGGAACCGCCCGCGATCGCCGCCGTGCGTCCGCGGCGGCGCGTGGTGTTGCGGGAGAGGTCGGCGTCGGGATTGAACGTCATGCGTCGAGGGTACTCCGCGCGCCGACACCCTGACGGACGTAGGCTCGTGGCATGGCCACCACGATCACCATCACCGGCGCGGGCGGACAGATCGGCTACGCGCTCCTCTTCCGCATCGCCGCCGGCGACATGCTCGGTCCGGATGAGAAGGTGCGACTGCGGCTGCTGGAGATCCCGCAGGGACTCGGCGCTGCGGAGGGCGCCGCTCTGGAGCTGCAGGACGGCGCGTTCGACCTGCTCGAGCACGTGGAGGTGACCGACGACCCCGCGGTCGGCTTCGACGGCTGCGACCTCGCGCTGCTCGTGGGCGCGCGCCCCCGCGGTCCGGGCATGGAACGCGGTGACCTGCTGGCCGCGAACGGCGGCATCTTCGGGCCCCAGGGCGCCGCCATCGCCGCGAACGCCGATCCCGGGGTCCGCGTGACCGTGGTGGGCAACCCCGCGAACACGAACGCCCTGATCGCCTCGGCGGCGGCCGACGGCGTGCCCGCCGACCGCTTCACCGCACTCACGCGGCTGGACGAGAACCGGGCACGGGCCCAGCTCGCCCAGACGCTCGGCGCCCCCGTGCACACGGTGCGGCGGGTACCGATCTGGGGCAACCACTCGGCCACGCAGTTCCCCGACGTGTCGCACGCGACCGTCGGCGGGAAGCCCGTGCAGGACGCCCTGGAGCGGATCGTCGGCGACGTCCCGGCGTGGCTGGACCGGACGTTCATCCCCCGGGTCGCCAAGCGCGGCGCGGAGATCATCGAGGTCCGCGGGTCGTCCTCCGTCGCCTCCGCCGCGAGCGCGACGATCGACCATGTGCGCGACTGGGTCCGCGGGACCGAGGACTGGACCTCCGCCGCCGTCGTCTCGCGCGGAGAGTACGGCGTTCCGGAGGGGCTCGTCTCCTCGTTCCCCGTGCAGTCCGTCGACGGCGAGTGGCGCATCGTGGAGGGCCTGGAGATCGACGACTGGGCCCGCACGCGCATCGACGCCTCGGTCGCGGAGCTCGTGGAGGAGCGGGAGGCGGTCCGTGCCCTCGGACTGCTCTGATCCGGTCGCCGCGGGACGCCCCGGCAGGGCAGAATAGAGGGCGGAGGTACGGGATGAGCGACACGATGGACCCGGCGGGCACGACGCCGTCTCTCGACGATGCGCTGACGAGCCCGCTCCACCTCCCGCACGACGCAGCAAAGTGCCCGAAGTGCTTCACGGAGCTGCAGCAGAACCGCAACTTCTGGACCGCGCGTCCCGCGGGCTCCCGCCTGGTCGGCCTCGTCGTCGCTCGTGAGGGCATGCCGTCGGTCGTCGAGCAGCGCGCCGACCTCACCCGTTTCGGCGTGCCCATCGAGGGCTTCCGTCACCCGGCGCCGGACATCCTGGAGAGCTGGAACGACCGCCTCGCGCGGCTCATCTCGACGCTCCGGACCGGAGACGTGGTCGTGGTGGCGAACATCCGGGCCCTGGGGCTCGACGCCGAGGAGGGCGCCCGCACGGTCGCCGAGCTCCGGCAACACGGGATCATCGTGAAGGTCCTCGGCCACGAGGCGCGTCATCTCGCCGACGCCGCCGGCGCGCGCTGAGAGGCGCCGCTAGAAGTCCCCGGACCGCAGACGGGCGAGCGTGCCCGCGCCGATCTCGGCACGGACGTCGGGACGGTTCGCGTAGAAGGTGACGAGTTCGGCCAGGAGCACCGGGTCGCTGGCGAGATCGGCCGCCGCCCACGAGGACTGCTGAGCGGTCGACGTCCGCAGTACCACGCGGTTGCCTTCCACGCCGGCGCTGACGACCTCCTCCCATGCCACGGCCACGTTGTTGCGCGGGATCCGGAGCTGCAGCCCGTCGGGGCGCAGCGTCAGGCGATGGGCGGAGGGAGCCCGGAACCACGACCGGATGCCGGCGATCGTCATGATCAGCGCGACCACCGGGAGGAGGAGCAGGGTGAGGAGCGGCAGTCGGTCCGCGGGCACCGTGAAGATGCTCCATGCCCACGCCGCGAGGAGCAGGGCCCCCACCGGCGCGAGGGCGCGCAGCGGCCAGACGATCCCCGCGGCCCCGCCGAACGCGATCGCCGGACCGTCGACGACCGGCCGGACGACTCGGACCCGTGAGACGCGGGCGTGGGCCACCATCAGCCAGACGCCGACGGCGACGGCCGCGAGCACACCGATCCCCAGTGCCTTCATCGCCGGAGCCGGATCGGCGAACAGGATCAGGCTGAACAGCAGGACCACGATGGCGAACACGACGCCGAACACCGTGAGCGCCGTGGTCGCGCGCTGCTGCCCGTCCCACCCCGGATGACCGGGTACCCAGATCGTCTCCGGAGAGGTCGACTGCTGCTGACCTGTCACCCGAACAGTCCCTTCCACGCCTTGCCGATGTTGTGCCCGGCGTCGCCCACGAAGTCGGTCGTGTTCTCCCAGGCGTCCTCCGCGAAGTCCGTCGTGGCGTCCCACGCATCCGCCATGCCGGCGTCGATCGACTCCCGGACGTCCTGCGGGACCCAGTTCTCGTAAGCCCACACCGCACCGGCGCCGACCGCCACCGCGGCCCCGCCGACGACCACCGCCGTGCCCCAGACCGGGAGCGTGACGACACCGGCCGCCGCGAGCGCGGCGACACCGGCAGCCGCAGCCGCGCCACCCGCCGCACCGCCGATGATCTCCACCGCGGTGGACGAGGGGTCGTCGCCCGACGACATCGCCGAGCCCAGATTCCAGGCGTCGACGCCCCAGCCGATGAACGGCACCGCCCGACTCGCGCGAGAGAGTCCGCGGGCCAGATCCTCAGCCTCGTCCGCCGCCCACCGCATGCCGGTGGGGTTGGCGGCCTCGGCAGCGGCCTTGACGGCGGGATTGCCGGAGCGCAGCTCGCGAACGAAGTCCGATGCTCCGAGACGCAGATCCTCCGCGTGGGAGGTGAGCTCGGCCGCCGTCTCCGCCCACGCCAGGCCCTGGCCCTCGAGGTAGATCTTCGGGACCTCGCCGCTCGCCTCACGCAGACCGGACAGGATCCTGTCCGCCGTGGACTGGCTCGGCATGGTCCCGAGGAAGCCGTCGAGGTTCTCGCTGATCCAGACTTCGAGCTCGCCCCACCAGGAGCCGACGTCGGCCGCGATCTCGTTGTACAGCTCGATGCGGTCGAGGTGCTCCTGCCACTCGTCCCAGTAGGGGTCGTCCCTCGACGTGGGGCACACCGGGATCAGGGACACCGGCCGGCCGATGATCATGCCGTTGACCGGAAGCCCCGCCGCCCGCGCATTGTCGCGGTGCGTCGCGAAGTCCTCCTTCATGCGCCGCAGCTGCCCGGCGTACGACCGGAGCTTCTCGGCGGCGTCACGGGCGAGGTCCTTGATCTCCTTCGCGGCGTCGGTCGTGCGCGAGAGGATCGTGACGTAGTCGTCCGCCGACTCGCCGAACCAGTGCCCGCGCACGCCGGTCGGGATGAAGGTCGTGACGTTGGAGGAGACGTCCGCGGCGTCCTTCAGGTCGGGGTCGAGCCAGTCCGCGGCCGCCTGCACCTGGTCGGCGTCGCCGTATGTGGTCGTGTCGATCGTCATCAGAGGTCCTCGACGATGGCCGCGACCGGGTCGAGCTGGTCGATCACGTCCTGCTCGTTCGTCTCCGCGTCGTCGGCGATGGCGCGGACGATCTCTCCCAGGGTGCCGTTGATCCGGTACAGGGCGTCGACGCCCTCCCCCACCCGCTGCATGATGGCGGCGACCGTGTCGGAGGCGAGTCCGCCGTCGACGGCCGTCGGAATGCCGGAGAGCTTCGTCTCGATGAGCTCGACCGCCTCCTCGTGCATGTCCGCATGGACGGCCATCACCTCCGGGTCCATCGCGATGCGGCTCATGCGATGGCTCCGTTCCGGCGGTAGGACGCGGGCACGTCGAGGTCGAAGATGACGACGTCGTAGGGCTGCGCCTCCTTGATCTGACCGAGCTCCTCGGTGCGCACCAGGACCCAGGGCTGCCGCTCGCCGGCGAGCTCCAGCAGCCGGTCCAGGGCGGTGTAGGCGAGCAGCGCACGCCGCCCGTCCTTCAGCTCCCGGATCTCGACGAGCTGCTCCTCCGGCGTCGACGTCACGCTCAGGGGCAGGTACAGCACGGGTGGGACCATCGGCACTGCGGCCGGCGTCGGTTCGAAGGTCATCTCGGTCTCTCCTCGGTTGTCACTCGTAGCTCGGCGGCACCCACAGCAGCTGCGCGGAGACGAGGCCCCGATCGCGGCTGACGATCTGCGCACGGCCGGGGATCGCGGGAACTGCCTTCACCTTGCCGATGAGCTGGCCCTCCTCGGGGCTGCCCGAGAGCAGGATGCCGGTCGCACCCAGGTCGGTCATGCGCTGGATGATGGGATCGTACGCGGCGCGGCTCGCTCCGCCGGTGCGGCGGGTGAGGATCACGTGGAGGCCGAGGTCGGCCGCCTGCGCGAGGAGCGGCGCGAGGACCGCGACCGGGTTGCCCTGCGAGGTCGCCACGAGATCGTAGTCGTCGATGAGGACGAACCCTTCCGCGCCCTTCCACCACGACCGGCTGCGGAGCTGGTCGGGCGTGACGTCGGGTCCCGGGATGCGGCTGCGGAAGAACTGGGCGAGCTCGTTCATCCCGCCCTCCGTCATCTCGTGCGACGTGAGGTAGGCGCCGAGGTACTCCTGCGGGATCTCGCCCAGGAGGGCACGACGGTAGTCGACGACGAAGATCTTCGCCTCGGTCGGCCCGTACAGGCGCGTGATCTCGTGCACGACGCCGCGGAGCATCGACGACTTGCCGGAGTCCGCGTCGCCGTACAGGTACAGCAGCGGCTCGGCGACCGGATCGATCGAGAACGGGGCGAGGTTCGCCTCATCGATGCCCAGCAGGAGTTCGCGGGGCTCCGTGCCGTCCGGCGACTGCGCGGCCGCCACGGCGCGCAGATCGGCATGGCTGATGCGCGAGGGCAGCAGCCGCAGCTTGGGCCCCGCCGGTCCGTGCCACGCCGCCGCGACCCGTGCCACGAGGTCGTCGATCCCGTCGGCGAGGCTCGACGCGTCGTCCACCCCGTCGACGCGGGGCAGCGCCGTGAGCATCTGCAGGCCGCGGTCGTTGAGGCCGCGGCCGGGGATGGCCGTGACGTTCTCCGCCGCCTTGCGGTTGACCTCGGAGTCGGTCGGGTCGCCCAGGCGCAGCTCGATGCGGGTGCCGATGAGGTCCTTGATGTTCGCCCGGATCTCCATCCAACGCGCCGCCGTGATCACGACGTGGACGCCGTAGGTGAGACCCCGCGCGGCGATCGCCTGGATCTGCGGCTCCAGCATCTCGAACTCGGCGCGCAGCGTGCCCCAGCCGTCGACGATGAGGAAGATGTCGCCATAGCCGTCGTCGGTGAGACCCTGCGAACGGCGCTGACGGTACGCGTCGATCGAGTCGATGCCGTGCTGCCGGAAGTACACCTCGCGGGCGTTCAGCAGGCTGGTGACCTCGGCGACCGTACGGCGGACCACGTCCGGCTCGGAGCGGGTCGCGACGCCGCTGATGTGCGTGAAGTCCTGCAGGCCGGTGAAGCTGCCGCCGCCGAAGTCGATGACGAAGAACTGCACCTCCTGGGGCGTGTGGGTGAGAGCCAGGGCAGCCACCGTCGTCCTCGCGAGCGTGCTCTTGCCGCTCAGCGGCGCGCCGACGATCGCCATGTGGCCGGCCGCGCCGCCGAGGGAGATTGCAAGGTTCTCGCGGCGCTGCTCCAGCGGCACGTCGACGATGCCGAGCGGGACCGTGAGCGCCCCCGCACCCCGCCAGCGCGGGGAGACGAGCCCGAGCGACGGGTCCTCGACGAGGTCGCCGAAGAGCTGGTCGAGGGTGGCCGGCGTCACCAGCGGCGGCAGCCACACCTGGTGGGCCGCGGGGCCGCGTCCCTTCATGGACTCGACCGCGATCTCGAAGGTGTTGCGCTTCTCCTCCGGTTCGGCGTCGACCATGACCTCCGGCTCGTCGACGGGTGCCTCCGCCCGCCACACCGGCGCGGCGGTGAACAGCTCG
Organism: Microbacterium sp. NPDC064978; assembly: GCF_044543605.1. NCBI lineage: Bacteria > Bacillati > Actinomycetota > Actinomycetes > Micrococcales > Microbacteriaceae > Microbacterium > Microbacterium sp. NPDC064978. The sequence goes on from NZ_JBITWF010000002.1 coordinate 159,197, forward strand.
ACCGCCGTCGAGCCGGTGCTCTGGCCGGAGCCGCCGGACGACGCCCGCCGGCGACGACGCGGCGGGGGGCCAGACACGTACGCGGCACGGAACTGCGTCATCGTCTCGGTGTCGGACTTCAGGATGCCGGCGCCCGGCTGGGTGGGCAGGTGATAGGCGTCCGGCACGCCGAGGACCGTGCGGGACTCGGCCGCCGAGAACGTCCGAAGACCGATGCGGTACGAGAGGTGCGTGTCGAGGCCGCGCAGCTTTCCCTCCTCGAGCCGCTGGGAGGACAGCAGCAGGTGGACCTGCAGCGAGCGGCCGAGGCGGCCGATGTTGACGAACGTGTCGACGAACTCCGGCTTCGCCGACAGGAGCTCGGAGAACTCGTCGGCGACGATGAGCAGGGCAGGCAGCGGCGCCAGATCGGTGCGTCCGCCGCGACGCGCCTTCTCGTAGTCGGCCACGTTGGCGAACGGGCCGGTGGCCCGCAGCAGCTCCTGTCGGCGCACCATCTCGCCCTGGAGCGCGTCCTGCATGCGGTCGACGAGGGAGATCTCCTCACCGAGGTTCGTGATGATCGCCGAGACGTGCGGCATGTCGGCCATACCGGCGAACGTCGCACCACCCTTGAAGTCGACGAGCACGAAGTTGAGCTGCTCCGGCGAATGGGTCATCGCGAGGGCCAGCACCAGCGTGCGGAGCACCTCCGACTTCCCGGAGCCGGTGGCGCCGATGATGAGGCCGTGCGGGCCCATACCCTGCTGCGCCGATTCCTTGATGTCGAGGATGAGCGGGCTGCCGTCCTCGGTCTGGCCGATCGGCACGCGGAGCCGATCGCGCTCCAGGCGCGGTGCCCACGCGGCGTCGAGGTCGAGGTCGCGCACGTCGGGCAGGCCGACGAGCTCGACGAGCTCGGCCTGGCCGGTCGCGCTCTTCTTGCTGGCGATCGCGGTGCCGCCCGAGTACAGGGCGATGAGCCGACGGGCGGTCGCCTCCGCCTCGACGATGGTGATCGCATCGGCCTCGAACGGCCGTGCGGGCACCTGCAGGCTGACGAGCTCGGCGCGTGTGCTCGCACCGCCGGTCTCGAACGCGATGCGCAGGGCGTTCGGGTCGTCGAGGTCGCTCCAGCGGGCGGGGAGGTCGATCACGGTCACGCCCTGCACGCCGTCACCGGTGACGAGGGCGTCGTTGAACGACGTCGTGGCGCCGTCCGTGACGATGACCACATGCGGCGTCTTCGGTCCGGAGCCGTCGCGGGCGAAGCGCGAGCGCTCACGCACCTCGGGCGGCAGCATGTCCTCGAGCTCGGACAGCTGCGAGCCGATCATGCGGGCGGCGCCGAGGCCGTCCCGCACGGTGCGTGAGTGCGTGTGTGGCAGCCACTTCGCCCACTCCCATTGCGGGAGCACGCCGGTGTCCGCGGCGATGACGATCTGCAGCACGTCGGGGTCGTGCATGGTGGCCGCATGCCGCAGCATGGCTCTCGCCAGCGCGCGGGTCTCGTCCTCGTCGCCGGTGATCTCGATGCGGGCGTAGTCGCGGAGGGTGACGCCGAGCGGGAGGTTCTTCTGAACCTCGTGCGTCAGCATGAAGCGGTGCGCGGCCGAGGCGGCGACGGGGTCGAGCTGCGCCAGTGGCGGGAGCTCCGGGGCTTCGAGCGTGACGCACAGCGGCTGATCGGTGACGCCCACGCGGACCGACAGGAAGTCGGGGTCGTTGACGCCGCGCTCCCAGACGCGGGTGCGCTCCTCCGCGAGGTACGGCAGGGTCGACGGGGCGGGCAGGTGCCAGTTCGCGGAGCGGCGCTGCTGTCGGGCGGCGACGCGGACGGTCTGCCGCAACTCGGTCAGGTACGCCAGATACTCGCGGCGGGCACCGAGCGTGGCCGCCTGCCGCTGGGAGCGCTGCCGCCAGCCGTTGACGGCGACGAAGCCGAGCGAGGACAGCAGGAACATGCCACCGGTGAGCAGACCCGTGACGGACTGGTTCGACATGGTGACCATGACGATCGCGCCGACGCTGCCGAGCATGGGCAGCAGCGACCCGAGGATCCCGATGCCGCCGTCGTTCGGCTGCAGCTCCGGCGGGGCCTGGACCGGGAGCCTCCCGGAGGGGACACGGGGCGGGGCGAGACGGGGTCCTGTCATGCTCTCTCTCCGGCGCTGCTATCGGTGCCCAGCAGAAGGCTGATGGTGAAGCTGCGGTTGCCCATGCGGACACGGTCGGCGTCGTCGAGGAGCACGCGCTCGCCCGCGACCAGCTCGGTCGTCTGGCCGTCGTCGCTGCGGACGTCGGAGCCGTTCGTGGAACCGAAGTCGGTGACCCAGGTGCGGCCGCGGGAGTGCTCGATGCGCAGATGGGTCTTCGAGACCGACGCGTCGGGGTCGGTGACGACGATGAGGCGGTCGTCGTGGGCGCTGGCGACGGGGCCGCGCCCGAGGTTCGCGGCCACGGGGAGGGCGAGCTGCACCCGCTGACCCGTGTCGAAGATGAGCAGCAGCGCCCCGGTCTCGGGGGCAGGGGCCGGGGCCTCGGCACCCGCCTGCGACCCGGGCGCCGGGGCGACGGTGAAGAGCGGCCGGTCCGATCCGGGTGCCGCCGGTTCCGGAGCCTCGGTGCGGCGGGAGGCCGCGCGGGCGTCGGTGGGCTGGGAATCCTCGTCCACGACAGACGGCGACGCCACCAGCGGCACGACCTGCGGCGGAGCGAGCGGAGCGGCCTCCACCGCGGCGGGAGTCGGCGGAGCCTCGACGGCCGCCTTGGCGGGCACGGCGACCACGACGGTGCCGGCCACGCGGTCGGCCCAGGACTGCCGTCTGCCGCCGCGATCCCAGGCGCTGGAGGCGACGACGACCCAGCTGCCGACGGCCACGAGGAAGCCGGCACCGGTGATGATGCCGCGGACGAACTGGCGCCCGATCCCCGGCGACCACGGCCGGTCGGCGCGGGCACTGCGCAGGCGCAGCACGGCGTTGCCGAGGGTGAGGCCGGTCCGCGCCTCCAGCACCCAGAGGAACAGGGCGAGCTCGAAGACGGTGAGGCCCGCGAGCAGCACGCTCTGGGTCAGCACGAGGACGACGGCGGACGCGAGGAACACGGCGGCCGCGTCGAGCGTGAAGGCCGCGATCCGCTGGATCGTGCCCGCCGGGGCTCCGCGGAAGGCGGGGCCGAGTCCCTCGGCCGGCCGAGGGACGGTGCGTCGCGACGAGGCGATCGGCGTGGGCGGTGCGGGCGTCTGGCGGAGCGGCGTGCCGTCGACGCCCGGGGGCGCCGCGATCAGGGCGGGCGGCAGCGCGGGGATCTCCCCTGGACGGTCTCCGCCGGGCGCCATCGGCGGGATCGGACCCCCGCTCGGCCAGGACTGTGATGGGCCGTTCCCGCTCATCCGGCCATCATTCCACGAACCAGGGAGAGCGCATTCGCGTAGAGCAGGGCCGACGGTAGGGCGAGCGCGACGGCGAGCCACTCGAACGCGTCTCCGACCCGCGACCACACCAGCGACTTCGCGCCCTTGGACACCGGGATGACGACGGCCACCGCCGCCAACCCGACGAGGAACAGCAGGGCCGCTCCGAGCAGGTGGAAGCCGCTCCCGAGGGCCGCCGCGACCTGGATGCCGGCGACGTGGCAGACCACGGCGGCCGCGGCACGGGGGAACCACCGGAGGAGGCGCGAGGTGGTGTGCCGCGGCGTGAGCAGCAGGGCGAGCGCGAGGCAGCAGAGGAGAGCGATGCCGCCGGATACCACGAACGCGTCATCGGGCCAGGGCCGCAGGAACGCGACAGGAGCCATCGCCGCGGCCACGATGCTCAGCACGGCGGTGCCCGCGATGAGGCGCGCGGAGGAATCGTCGACCACGGCGGTGATGCGCTCCGGACGCAGCAGCCCGACCGACTCGGGGATGGCTCCGCGCACGGTCCACCGGCTGGTCATGAAGTGCTTGTAGTCGATGAAGTAGCCTTCGGGCAGGTTGACGAGGCTGCTCGGGAGGGCACGCAGGCCCAGCGGAACGAGGCCGAGCGAGACGGCGGCGGCCTCCGCCTCCCCCCACCGCAGGAGCAGGGCCAGGCCCCAGACGGCGGCGAGGCCCACGAGCAGCACCGTCGCCGTCCCGGCCGCGGCGCGCATCGGGCGAGCCCTGGCCGTCACGGCGATGATCGCGGTGGTGACACCCGCCGCGAGGAACCCGGCGGCGGTCGACAGGTGCGACGCGTCCTCCAGCCCGGCCGGGATGAGGAGAACGCCGGCTGCGAACGACAGCAGCACCGGCGCGAGCACCCCGAGGATGCCGCGCACTCCCGCCGCGGAGTCTCGTCGCGCCCACGCGACAGCGCCACCGATCGCACCGGCCGCGACGAGGAGGGCGACGAGAAGCCGGATCAGCGGATCGACGGCGCCCTGGGCGAAGACCGCGACGAGCAGCATCCCGCTCACGGCCAGCAGCCACCACCGTGCGCCGTGGTCGGCGCGCGTCTGGTCCGTCGCCTTCTCCGCCGGGCGCGCCTGCGGAGCCAGAGCCGTGCGGTCGATCAACGCATAGAGGCCACCGTCGACGAGGTCTTCGCACTCGGTGTCGCCGGGGATCTCGTATCCCCCGGGGCCGATCGTGACGAACCGGTCCGCGTCGGGGATCCCGCTCAGGGTGAGGGCGTCCTCCAGCGTCTCGTCGAGCGGCAGGGAGAGGTCGATGCGATGATCTTCGCTCTGGAGGACGATCCGACGCCGCTCTACGATCTCGACTGACACACCTGCACCCTATCCACTGCGCGAGGCTCTCGCCGCGCGGCGCCGCCGCAGGCACTTCGGGGGATCACGATGCCCCCGCTCCGACGGCGTCGATGATCTCGCGTGCGCCGTCGGTCGTGAGCGTGACGTGCCCATACACAGACGTGTCGACGACTCCCGGGACCAGCCGCTCCATCATCGATTCGAGGTCGATGGCCGCACCGTCGACGTCACGGACCGCAAGCTCGATGTCATCGGTCGGCAGATCGTTCTCATCGATGATGATCTGAAGAACCGACGCGAGGTCCGACTCGGTGAACTCCGCATCATCGAGATAGACGCCGACCGACAGCTCGAAGGAGAGTCCGCTCGTCGCCTTCTCTGCAAACGCCTCGGTGACTCCGACATCGGAGGCCAACAGCGCCGCCGGGATCTCCTCGACCTCGTCGTCCGCCAGATCGCCAGCTACGAGCGAGCAACCGGTAAGGGAAGAGACCGCCCCTGCGAGAAGCGCGGCGGCAGCAAGAGCGCGATGACGCCTCAATGCTCCACCCCCGAATACACCTGGTGGTCGATGACCTGCCCCCCGAGTCCGGCGAGATCCCAGGGGTCTTCGCCATCGTTCTCAGACCGATAGTGTCGTTCCCACGCGGCGACGGATTCCGCGTACGCATCATTGTCGTGCGCATCGAAAAGGTGCTTTCCTGGCGGGTCGGGGAGCGTGATCTGATGCATGTTCGGCGGCAGAACCGTGATCGGCGTGTGCGGGACGTCGATGGGGGCCAGCCCGGGTAGTCCGGGCACCGCCACCGCGCTTCCATCGGTCATCGGCACGACGTCCGATGCGTGTTGGAACGCATAGACGGGGACGTGCGGCGGCACCGCGAAGTTGTCGACGGGTGAACCGTTCGTCACCACCGCGAGCGGCTTGTAAGGGAAGGTCGGGTCGGCAGCGAGGTTGGCCGCCATGATGCCTCCCTGGCTGAAACCGGTCAGGACGACATCAGCGCCGGCGGGAATCCCCGCTTCCTTCATCGCCTGCAGGACCGCGCGCTCATACTGTCCACGGAAGACCGGGTTGTCCATCATGAGAGCCAGGTTGCTGTCGCGGTCGTTCATCGCACCGTGCGGCCCGTCGAACTCCCACGGCTGCGTCGAGGGCAGCGACACCACCCAGTGGGTCGAACCGTCCGCCGCCCGCACCTGCTTGATGTCGATGACCGTCGCGTCCTGACCGCCCATGGCGTCCGTCGTCGTGTTCACCGCGACGAGATCCGAGAGGGAGCGCAGGTTGCTGACTTCGTGCGCCTCGATCCACGCGAGGAGCGCCCTCCCGCTCAGGTCATCCGGGTCGATCTCCCGCACGTTCACGTCCGTGTCGAGGAAGTCGTCCAGCACATTGCCGCCGAGGACTCCGAGCGGGCCGCCGAACAGCCCCCCGAGCACGGGCATCATGTCGGCGATCACTCCGCGGAGCCGCTGCAGCGCGTCGCCGACCAGCGGGACGAGCTTGTACAGCAGCTCCGCGAGTGAGACGACGGCGCTGATGAGGTTCTTCACGAGCGCGCCGCCGACCGTGACGAACTCCGCGGCGGAGTTCGCGAACCGCTCGAGGTCCTTGAGCTTCGACAGCGGGTTCACCGACCATCCGAAGAGGTCCTCGGCGAATCGGCTGAGACGGCCGAGGAAGTCGCAGATCAGCACGCGGGTGGACTCGATGATGTGCGAGACCGCACGCACGGCGCTCGCAGTCGCGCCCGTCCACTGCACGCCGTCCTCGCTCACGGAGAGCACATCGGAGAAGCGCTCGCGCAACGCCCTGACCGTGCGGCCGTCCAGGTCGACCAGCCGACGATCAGCGTCGCTGAGCATCGCGTGCGTCCTGCCGAGCGCGCGCTCCGCGTCCTCCCAGCGCGCCGCGAAGGCGCCGACGGTGCCCGGGTCGCCGAGCAGATCGTCGAACCACTCGCGGAGGGGCTGGATGTACTGGATCAGCAGACCGGCGATGCCGGGGATGCTCGCACAATCGGCCTGCGCCGACGTGTAGCCCGCAGCGCCCGCTGCCCAGGACCCGGATCGCACCTGGCCGCTGATCGCGGCGACCGCGGTCACAGGGCCTGTCCTTCGATCGCGCGGAACGTCGTCACGGCGGTCTCCTCCACCTCGCGGAACTGTCCGACAGTGGCTGCGAGAGCCGCAGACGTCAGTGCCGAGAGCGCGCTCGCCGTCGCGAGCGTCGACCGGGATGCCTCTGCGAGTGCCGACACCGCCGGGCCGAGCAGGGGGGTGCACAGGGCCCCGAACGCCTCTCCGCCCACGCCGCCGGCCGCGTTCGCCGCGGCGCCGCGCAGGATGTCCGCGGCATCCGAGAGCGCCCGCACATGAGCCTGCAGCAGATCCGCGTCGACGACGATCTGCTGGTTCGCCGCTCCCGTGGTCATTTCCATCCTCCCGACATCGTCATGTTCAGTTACCCCCCGAGTGCGCGCTGGCCGGCCAGGTCCGTCTCGGAGTACGACGTCGCGAGATCGTCCAGGGTGGTCGCGATGGCCTCGACGAGGGCGCTGCGCTCCCGCATCGACAGGTCGAAGCGCCCGTGCGCGGAGTCGAACGCGGACTGGGCCTCCCCCGACCACGAATCCCGCAGCACGCCGGCGATCCCGACGAGCTGCTCCAGGGCCGCGTCGATGTTCGCGGACGCATCGCCGATGGAGCGCGCAGCCGCGGCCAGGCGGGACGGGTTGACCTCGATCGTCGCCATCAGCGGTACCCGAGGGTGTCGTCGCCCGGGGCCGGAAACGCGACCTGGACGTCCCGCCGGACAGCGTCGACCAGCCCGGAATCCGCACCGAGCGTCTGCGCAAGGGACTCGACCACGGCGTCGGCCGCCGCGCGCTGAGCCGCGGCGATCGTGTCGGTGATCGTCGCACCGAGCGCGATCGCATCGTCGACGGCGCTCGACAGCCGTACTTCGGTGATCGCTCCGGTCGGCTGCGCCACCACCGTGACCCGACCATCCGACGACGTGATCGTCGCCGTGGTCTGCGTCACCTCGGCAGACACCCGCGCCGCTTCGTCCGCAAGCTCGCGTGAACGCGCGATCTGCGCATCGATCTTCGCGTTCAACGCCTCCATCGACGCGAGAACGTCATTTCCCTCCGGCATCTTCTTCCCCCTCCGTTCGGTCACAACGAGTCGAGTGACCGATTGCGCTTACTGCTCATGCTTTCCCCCTTGCGCGGCGGTCTGTCGTCGTGAGTTTCGCGCCACGACGATTGCGAGGATGATCCCGCCCACAACCAGAACAGTGACGACGATCCCGCCGCCGATCACCCACGGCATCGCCGACACATCCGATGGTTGCTCGGCCCCGCCGGGCGCGGAAGAGGATCGTGGACTCGCTGTCGCATTTTCCCGATCCTGTGCCGCCTTGACCTCGTTCACCATCGCAAGTGACGGGGAGGCGTTCGGATCATCGGCATCGAAGATCGGATTCTCATCCGGATACTTCGTTGGATCCACCGCCAGCATCCCGGCAAGAGACGCCGCGCCGTATCCCGTGCCGGAGTTCCATTTCGGTTCGTGCTCGCCCTTCGTGCCCGTGTTGTGGATGAGGCTCTGAATCAGCTGCCCCGCTGTAGCCTCCGGATACTTCTGCTTCACGACCGCCAGCATCCCCGCCACGATCGGCGTCGCGTACGACGTCCCCGATCCGAGCGACTGCGCCTCCCACGAGTCCGACGCGCCCTGCAGCAACAGACCGATACCCGGGGCGGCGGCGATGACGTCGTCACTCACGTTCGGCTCCCCGTACTGCCCGTTCTGGATCTTGCCGTCCTCACCGAACGCCTGCACGGCCACGACACCGTTCAGACTGGCCGGCGGGGAGGCGATCCCGTCCTCGTTCGGCATACTGGCGACCACCACCACGTCGTTGGCGTAAGCCTCCGCGATGCCCTTCGATGCGTCCATGCCACCGGAGGAGATGGAGATGATGTCCGCCCCGTCAGCCACTGCGTCCGAGACGGCATGGTCCAGCCCTGTCCGGTTGTCCGCCGCCAACTTGCTGCCACCCTCCTGCAGACACTCAGCATCCTCGCCCTCGTCGTCGAGGACACCGTCGACCACCGGCGCAGTGTAGAACAGCATCTCCACCCCGGGCGCGACGCCCTTCACCGGGGCGCCGCCAGTGGGTGCCTCCCCCGTTCCCACGATCATCGATGCGACGTTCGTCGCATGATGCGAGGCCACATAATCTGTCGCGACCGACGGATACGGCGTCCCAGACGCATCCAGACAGTACGACGGCTCCCGGACCGTCACGTCCGCCCCGCGGAGACCGACCGCATCCGGATTGATCTGACTGTCGATCACGGCCACCTTGACACCGGAACCATCGAAGCCCGCATCGTGAGCTTCCTGGATCCGGCCACGATCGAACCACCACAAGCCCGACTCCGCCGTCTTTGCCACCGCCGCCGACGGCACCAGGGCCGCCATCGCAAAGCCGGCCACGCCGACGACCGCGGCTAGACCGCGAGAGACTCGCCGCATCGATTCTGTGGCGGACGGCGAGGTCTGTGTCGAATGACGACGGCTACCTCGACCCCCCATTGGTCCCCCTTCTTTGCGGCACCCCGAACTCCCCGGACTCATCCGACGCGGTCGCCGCGCCCGGCCTCTTCGGACCAGAGCGGCGTCATTCAGTTGGCAGGCTCGTCGCGGGATCCGGCGCGAGCACCCTTGGCGCGGGGGCCGGCTTCCTCGTCGTCCTCCAGCTTCGGCGCGATAGGACCACCGAGGCCCGAACGCTTCGCCTTCTCCTCCTCGTCGGCGCCACCGGCGCCGCCCATCATGCCCATGCCGGGTCGGCCACCGGCACCTGCCGCGCCGGAGGACCCGGTGCCCGAGGCACCCGCCCCGCCGACGCCGCCGGCACCGGCCATACCGCCGGGGCCCCCTGCTCCACCGATGCCGCCGACACCACCGACGGCGGAGTTACCGAGCAGACCGCCACCGGCCTTGAGCCCAGCGCCTGCGCCCGGCCCCAAGCCAGCACCGCCGAGTCCGCCCATGCTGCCGAAGCCGGCGATCTTCGAGCTCGCCGCGATCGCCGCCGCACCGGCGCCACCGCCCATGATGCCGCCGAGGCCGCCACCACCGCCGGGGAAGACCCCGCCCGGAAGGGCACCGCCGGGAAGCGAGCCGGAACCGGAGCCGCCGGGACCACCGGAACCGCCGGGAAGACCGCCACCGGGCCCGCCCGGAAGCAGGCCGCCGCCGGGAGAGTCGATCGAGGGATCATCGCCGCCCGCACCGGGAGGGGTCGGCTCCCAGCCGCCGGGAGGGGTGGGCTCCCAGCCGCCGCCGGGAGGTGTCGGCTCCCAGCCACCAGGGTTCACCCCGCCGATCTGTCCACCGCCAGGGGAGGCAGGCGGACTCACGCTTCCCGGATGGCCTCCGCCACCCGGGCTGGAGCCGCCGGGGGAGCTTCCGCCTCCGGGATAGGAGATGTGCGGAGCGGTGACATCCGTGCCCGGGTCCACCGGCTTCTGCGGCGGTGCGGGAACCGCGACCCGCGGGTCGAACTCCGACAGTGTCGCGGACGCGGCCGTGAGCGACTTCGCGGACGGCGCGAGGGCCGACTCGATCTGCTGCACGATGCGCTTCGCCTCTTCCTCACGCTTGTTGCCGAGGAAGCCGCCGATCACATCGAGCGCCTTGTCCGCGGCGAGCGGGCCGAGAACCGGGTGCACGACGACGGAACCGACCTTGGCGGCGTTCGCCCAGAACGGGTCGATCCTGGTCGACGGAAGCTCCGTCGATGCCGCGTTGCGACGGTAGGTGTTCGCGTTCTCGATCGTCGTGGTGAGCTGTCCGACGTAAGTTTCGAGGATGCGGAAGTTCTCCTGCAGCTTCCCCAGCGACTCTCGTGCGGCTTCGAAAGAGCTGCCCTTCCACGCCGACGAATCCAGCACGGTGCCCAGTGCACCGACGAGGGAGTTGAGCGCCGTCTGCAGGGAAGCGGCTTTCGGGATGCGCCAGTCCTCGAGTCCGCGAATGCGATTGAGCTCGGTTTCGTACGGTCCAGTCATCGGTCTCCCCCTTGTTGCGTCTTCTGTCGTCGTGATGAGCTCGTCAGCACCACGGCGAGTACCACTCCGCCGATGACGAGGATGGCGAGCACGGCCCCACCGCCGATCAGCAGCGGTACGAGATCCGTCCCCGCGTTACCCGCATCATCGCCCGCCTCACTCGTCGGCTGCGGAGAAGCGCTCGCGGCGAGCAGTGCGGCTTCCTCGTCCACGTTGGCCTGCTGGGGAACAGCGTTCTCATCGTCGGCGTCCCAGAGCGGGTTCACATCCGGGTACTTCGTCGGATCGACAGCCAGCATGCCGGAGAGCGATATCGCCCCGTACCCGCCGCTGTTGTTCCACTTCGGTTCGTGCTCGCCCTTCGTCCCGGTGTTGTGGATCATGCTCTGGATGAGCTGATTGGACGTCGCCTCCGGGTACTTCTGCTTCACGACCGCCAGGAAGCCGGCCGCGATCGGCGTCGCCAATGAGGTCCCCGAACGCAGTTGCTGCGCGTCCCACGAGTCCGCGGTGCCCTGCGCGATGATCTCCAGCCCCGGAGACGCCACCTTCACGTCCTCACTCAGATTCGGCGAGGGCTCGGCGAGCACCGGATCGTACGTCGAGTACTGGATCTTGCCATCGGGGCCGAACGCCTGCACGGCGACGACACCGTTGTAGCTCGAAGGCCAGTCACCGACCCCGCCCACATTCGGCAGCGAACCCAACACCACGACTCCGGCCGCATGAGCCTTCGCCACCGAATCCGCGGCGTCGACCAGCCCGCCCAGCGAAACCGAGATGATATCCGCACCGTCGTCCACCGCCGCCGAGATCGCCTTTGCCAGGCCGGAGGGGCGGCGCATTCCCTCATCGCTCAGATCGTCATTGATCAGCTCGCCGTTCTCCTGCAGGCAGGTGGACTCGACGTCGTTCCCCTCCGGCGCGCTGGTGGTGATCATCGAGTTGTAATAGAGCACCGTCGCGCCCGGCGCCACACCCTTGATGGGGGTGCCGCCGACCGCCTCTCCCGTGCCCAGGATCATCGAGGCGACGTTCGTGCCGTGATTCGCCGCGACATAGTCCGAGGAGATCGCGTCATACCGCTTTCCCGACTCGTCGAAACAGAACGACTCCTCCCGCACCTGGAGGTCAGCGCCCCGCAGACCGGGAGCATCCGGATTCACCTGGGTGTCGATCACGGCGATCGTCACTCCGGAACCGTCGAGGCCGGCGTCCTGTGCGGCCTGCACCTTGCCCCGGTTGAAATACCACAGCCCGCCCTCGGACGCATCCGATGCTGTCGCCGGCACGGCGACCGCGACGCTCATCGCGACCACGCCGATCGCGGCAGCGACCAGGTGTCGTCCGCGTTTCATCAGTAGTCCATCTCCTCGGGCTCATCCGTCGAGGTCTCCGAGGTCTGCGCCCCTGCGGGCGTCGGCTGGGGCGTCGTCGGAGCCTGCTCCACGGCGGAATCCAACAAGGAGAGGATGAGCTTCGCTTCGTCGGCGATCGCTGCATCCTGTTCCGCGATGGCCATGACCGCGAGACGCATGGCTTCGTTGGCGTCGTTCAGCGCGACGATCGAGTTCTGTGTCGCTTTGCCCATGCCGTCGGCGACACGCTTGACGGCGTAGCGGAAATCCGCGGTCGCTTCCGACACGCCACCTTCCGAGACGGCGACCTCGGATGCAGCAGGAAGCTGCTGCATGTCCCGCTGAATGCGCTTGATCTCAGCGAGTATCTGATCAAGGTCGATTCCGATGGTCATCGACGCCCCCTCTTCTTTCCTCCGGCGATCCCGTCACGCCTGCTGTACCGTCCGGTGGCTCACCGAAAAGCACAGCAGACGGCGCGGGTCCGACGCATCTCTGCGCCAGACCCGCGCCTCGGGTTCACGCGCCGAAGCGCCCCGCAGCCGACTTGTCGGTCTGCACGTACTGACCCGAGATCTCCTCGGTCTTCCCGGCGATCTGCGTGAGCAGCTGCTGCATCTCGCTCAGCGAGCGGTTCCACTTGGCCTGCGCCTGGTCGTAGGCCTGCTGCGCGGCACCATCCCACGCCGCACGCAGCTTGCCGACCTCGGACTCGAGGCGGTCCAGCTCGGAACGAATACCCTGCGACCCGCTGCGGATCTGCGCCGCGAGAGCGTTGACCTGCTCCGGGCGAACGGACATCGACTGCATCATGTTCTCCTTGAAATCTCTGCGGTCTGCGCTCAGGCGCCCATCATCGAGCCGAGGCCCGAGATGGTCTGCTGGTGAGCTTCTTCGGTCGCGGCCTGGTCGCGCTCGGTGCCGGCGAGGGCATCCTCGAGCGTCACGAGGACCTCGTTGAGCTGACGAGCCTGCTCGTCCCACCGCGACATCAGCGTGGTGAACGATGCGGCAGCCGCACCCGTCCAGAACCCGCGCAGCTGCTCGATCTCACCGCGGACCTTCTTGGTCTGCTGATCGATCCCGGACTTCGTCTCCCGCACGGCCTGGGCTCCGCGACGCAGAGCCCCCTCTTCTGCGGAGATGACATCAGCCATTACTCACTCCCTCCGGTCCCCATGAGGACACACGCGGGGGAGCGCCTTCCCGATACGGGACGACTTCGGAACAACCCCCGACCAATCTGTTTCCGCACATAGGCTAAGGCAGGTCGGTGCCCATTTCCAACGGCCTGGACAGATCCGTATCGAAATTTCTATGTTGGATCGATGAATGAGTGCCCTCACCACTCAGAACCCGTGCTGACGGACGAAGTCCGCGAATCCTTCGCCGGCTGAATCGCCAGCGACGAAGGTCGGGACCTCGAGCAGGAACGTGTCGGTGAATCCGTCGCCACCCGGAACCACGACGTCGATCGGGTAGCTGCCCCCGAACGCCAGCACGCGCGGTGTCCCTCCCGTGGCGGACGCATTCTGCACTGCCGCGACGATCGCCGCGGTCACGTCCACGCCGTTGATGCGGTACTCCGTGCCGTCGGGCAGCCGTTCCGCACCCGACATGTCCACCCCGACCGTCTCGGACGACAGATGGACGAGGCGATGCTCCGGGACCGTGCCCTCCTTCGGGATGCGGACGAGGTGCATGGTCTCGTCCCTGGTGTCGTCTCCGACCTGGTACCGCACCTGTACCTGCGCGCCGTCCGCGACCGTCTCCGCCCGGGTGACCTCGACGAGTTCAGGCCTCGAATCGACAGACGAGTACACCTCGTCGGCGAGCAGCAGCGCCTCGTCGGCGTCGATGTCGACGTCGAGGTCGGTCATCAACGCCGCCGATCGCGCATCTCCGTCCTCGAGGAGTTCGAAGAAGTTCTCGACCGTGGCTTCTGCCTGCAGGTCGTCGATGCGTGTCGCGATCGGCTGCACCGGCGACGCCGGAGCACACGCGCTCATGGAGGCGGCCAGGCAGAGGGCCCCCGTCCACGCGAGCAGTTTCCGCGCACGGCGGATGCGGGTTTCGTGCATGATCACCTCAGTAGATGATGGCAGCCGGCCAGGTGCCGTTCGGGAAGCCGTAGAGATTGGCCATCCCCTGCTTGAGCGAGTCGGCGGTGCTCTTCGATGCGGTGAAGTTCCGGGCCAGCTGCGCCGTCATGTCCACCGCGAGTTGCGCAAGGTTCGTGCAGACATTCACGATCTTCGGCACGATGTCGAGCCACTTCAGCGGGTCTGCCGAGATGAACTCGGACGCCGCGTCGACCTGGTCGAGCATGTAGGTGATCATCCGCTCACCGAAGTCGATCCACGCGTTGAGGATCTTCTCCGCGTACTCGTTGAGAAAGTCCATCATCGAGTCCGTGTACCCCGCCAGGGTGTCCATCGCGGCCTTCTGCCGTTCGGCGAGGTCACCGTAGCCATCGCCGGGGTCGCCCTTCCACGTGCTGTCCGCGCGCAGGTAGGAACCTTCGATCGTCGTCTTGGAGCCGGTGATCTTCTGTTTGACCGTGATCCATTTGTCGTGCTTCGCGTACATCGCGAACGGATTGCCGGGACTCAGATAGTCGGCGATCGTGGCGACGAACTCGTTGTACTTCTCGATGGCGTCGTTGAGGCGTTCCCTGACCTCGTTCATGGTGTTCTTGAACCAGTCGAGGAACTTATCCCAGAGGCTGATGTCGCCCTTCTTGGCGTCGTACGCCTCGTTGCATTCCGTGAGCTTCTGGCCGGTCTCGGCGATGCCGTCGGTGACGTTGCGCACCAGGTCGTCGAACGAACCCTGGTCGGTGGGTGTGATGAACTCCATGTTGTTCCTCTCCGAGGCTCCGGCTCAGCCCTGATCCAGCAACCACTGCGAGTAGCCGTCGGCCGCCTCGTAGTTCCGCTTCGTCTGGACAAGCTTGTCCGACACGGCCTGGAGCGCGATCTTGGCATCGTCGACGAGCGTCGAGATCGTGTCCTGCGCCGTGTTGTAGTTCTCTTCGGCACCGACCATGTGTCCGATTCCGTCCATCTCGAATCGGGCCAGTGCGCACTCCTCGACGATCCCGGCCACTTCGCCGTACGTCGTGGACAGGTCGCTCCACACCTTCGAGTCCGCCTCGAGATCTTCGAGCGCCGCCTCATAGTCTTCGTAACTCATGGTCCTCCGTCGTCGCTATGCGGGTGCAGGGGTGGTCAGTGCGAGGGGTGGGTGCGGGCGCGGACGGATGACACGACCGCCTCGAGCTCCGGCAGGTCACCGAGCACGCGGTCACGCTGATCACGCAGCCAATGGTCCGCTTCCTGGAACAGTCCGACGATCTCGGACGCGAGAGTCTGTTCGGGCGTGAACTGGACGTTGTAGGGGTCGACGTCCAGGGCGCGAGGAGTCCCGCCGACCAGCTCGAGCGTCACGTTTCCCGACGGGCTGCGCAGCTGAATCGACTCGCGCGTCGCTGCTTCGACGGATCGCCGATAGTCATCGAGTTCCGAGAACGCGGCGAGAAGGTTGCCGAGCCGAGCGCTGAGGGCGGCGCGGCCCTGCGTTCTCGGCGTCTCCACGGTGGGGGCGGTCTCGCCCGCTGAGGCGCGGTGCCCCAGCTCCTCTTCCAGTTCCACCTTCGTCTGATTCCTGGACGCCTCGCTCGCATGGAACAGCCGCAGGATCAGCGGACCGACATCCTCCGCACGCACCGATCGCCACCATTGCGGCGACAGGCGCAGCAGGTCGAACGCACCGTCGGCCCCGACCGACACCTGTACGAGCCCATCATCGTCGGACACTGTCCAGATCTCGGGATCCGCCGCGCGCAGGGCTCCCAGACGCTCATGCGTCGAATCGTGATTCGTCATGCCTCACTCCACAAGCTCTTGGTGGACCGCTGTGCGTTCGCGAAGACGTCGTTCGAGTCCCCGGTCCGTCGCTGCACGCGGTCGAGCTCGTCCTGCATCTCCTGCATCAGTGCATTCCAGCGCCCCTGGGCGTGCGCATATGCGCGATGGGCCTCGCCGCTCCACTCACCTGCGAGCCGGTCCAGGCTCGCCTGCAGGTCGCCGAGCAGTCGCGCGATCTCGTCGCGCGCCCCACGGAGCTCACCGACCAGCGCCTCGATCTGCGAGCCGCCGATCTTCATCTCTTCCGACATCTCCCCCGCCTTCCTCCGGTCGCGCGACGCCGCCATCGCTCGTCCACGCGTTCGCAACAGATAGTATCTGGCCTGTCAACTAGAGTGAGTCCGGGCCGGACCCCCGCAACGCCTGCGGCGGGAGAGCATCGCACACGTGGGGGGACACCACCGATATGAGCCAGAGCGGCACCGTGGCAGGAACCGTGCTGCGGATCTCCGTGGTCAGCGACGACCGCAGGCTCGACGTGGGGGTGCCATCGCAGGTCCCCCTGGTCGAGATCATCCCCGGCTTCGCTCGGAGTCTGGGCGTGCTGGATCCGACCCTCACGCACGGCGGATACGCGCTGCAGCGGGCGGACGGCACGCCCCTCGACCCCGCTCGCGGCGCCGCGGCCCAGGGCGTGCACGACGGCGAGCTGCTGACCCTGGTGCGCGGCGGGCTCATGCGCGAGCCGCGCATCTACGACGACGTCGTGGAAGCCGTGATCGACGCGACGGCGGAGCAGCACAACTCCTGGACGCCCGCGGACAGCTCCCGCACCGCCCTCTTCGTCAGCCTCACCTTCCTCGCCCTCTGCGCCGTGCTCCTCGTCGCGACGCCGCCGACGTCTCTGCTCCCGGCGATCATCGCGGGATCGGGCGCGGTCGTGCTCAGCGTCGCCGCCGCGGTGCTGATGCGGCTGCGGCAGCCGGAGGCCGGTCATGCGCTCGGACTCACCGCCGCGGCGTACGGCGGGCTCGCGGGCTACCTCGCGGTCCCCGCGCAGAGCATCTGGGGCTGGCCGCTCGCCGCTCTCGGGCTCGGACTCGTCGTCGTCGGAGGCCTCAGCCTGGCCGTCACCCAGGACAAGCCCGAGATCCACCTCGTGCCCATCGCCCTCGGCGCCTCGATCGGGATCACGGCTACGGCGGCCGCGATCTTCGGCGACCCGCTCGCCTCGTACGCACTGATGCTCGCGACCACGGCGCTGCTCGCGAACGGCATCCCGTGGCTGGCCCTGAGCTCCACCCGCATCCGGGTGATCTCGCCGCAGAGTGATGCCGACATGTTCTCCGCACCGCAGCCCATCGATGCCGAGGAGGTGAAGCGTCGCGCCGCGGCCGGTACCCGCACGCTGATCGCGCTCCGTGCCGCGCTCGGCCTCGCCGCCCTGATCGCGACCCCGCTCGTCGCCGCCAGCGGTGTCACGGGCGCCGTGCTGTGCGTGCTCGCCTTCGTCGGCATGATGTTCCAGTCGCGGCAGATGCACGCCCGTCTCGGGGTGCTCGTGCTGATGGCGATCGGGGCCATCGGCCTCGCCGCGACCGGTGTGACCGTCGCTCTCGCCCTCCCCGACGTGCGCACCTGGATGCTGCTCATCCTCGTGGTCGCGACCGTGGTCCTCATCGGCCTCACGCTGCTCACACCCAAGGCCCGCCTCCGCCTCACGCGGCTCGGCGACACGGTCGAGGTCGTCGCGCTCGCCCTCCTGCTCCCGCTGGGGGTCATCACGGCGGGGCTCGTCTGACCGATGGCGACCAAGAAGGACCTGATCGAGGCCCAGGGCTTCAGCCGACGACGACTCCTCTCCGCTTTCACCGGCGGCGCCCCCGGCGGCAAGGAGCTCGAACCCGCCAAGCCGCTGCGCGCCGTGATCGCGGGCATCGCCCTCACCGTCGGCGTGATCCTCGTCGGCGTGTTCTGGGGCATCATGCAGCCGGGCCTCCCGGGCGACTGGCAGAACAACCGCCTCATCGTCGCCACCGACACGGGCGCCCGCTACGTCTCGGTCGAGGGGACGCTGTACCCCGTCATCAACACCGCCAGCGCCCGCCTGCTCATCCCCGCCGGCGAGTTCAAGGTCGTGCGCACGGATCAGGCCGCCCTCGACGGCATCCCGGTCGGCGGCTCGATCGGCATCCTCGGCGCGCCCGACGACCTGCCCACCCCGAGTGCCCTGATCAACACGGCATGGACGGCGTGCGTCGACGACGCCGCCGGCACCGCCGTCTCGCTTTCGGGGACGCCGATCGCGGCACCGTCGACGGGCACGGGCGCTGTGGTGCAGCGTGGCGACGAGCTCTTCGTGATCGCCGGCGGCCTGCGATACGCCGTCCCCGCCGACGACGCCAACGCGGTGTTGCGCGCGGTCGGCCTCGGCACCAGCGACGTCATCGAGGTCGACGGGCGCTGGCTCAACCTCTTCGAGAGCGGCGCCGATCTGGAGCCGATCCGGCTGAACGCCGTCGGCGCCCAGGTGCCGGGGACCGACCTGACGGCGGGCACGATCGTGCACGTGCAGGGCAGCCCCGCGGACGAGCGCTACGTCGCGCTCGCGACCGGAGAGCTCGCGCGCCTCAGCCCGCTCGCGTACCAGCTCTACCTGCTCGGCAGTGCGCAGGAGGCCGGCACGGACGAGGAAGAGGTGTCGCCGGCGGAAGTGGCCGACGTGCCCACCGTGCCGAACGCCGGTGGCGACGACTGGCCCACGCTTCCGCTGACGCCGCTCGCATCCGACGAGACGCCGTGCGCGGTCCTGGGTGACGACGCCCGCACCGTCCTCGGGTCCACCAGCACCGAGCTGCCGGAAGGTCGCGACCGCGTCGGCGTCACCGTCGGCGGCGGGGCCCTCGTGCAGACGAGCGGCCCGTCCGATGAAGCGGTGGGCATGGCCGTTCTCGTCGACGAGTCCGGCACCGCCTACGCCATTCCGGGCGCCGTCCTGGACGAGTCGGCCGAAGACGCGGCGAGCGGCCCGCTCGCCCAGCTCGGCTACACCCCGGGCGACGTCGGACGGGTGCCGAGCGCGTGGATCGACTTCTTCGCCGCCGGGCCGGCGCTGACCACCGAGGCCGCGAGAGAGTCGCCCGGCTCCGGGGACGAGTGATGCGCCGCCGTGCCGCTCTCGCCACCCTCGTGGTGGGTGCTGCCGTGCTGGGGACGCCGGCCGCCGCGGTGGCCGCGCCGGCTGCCCCCACGACGATCGTGTCGATGGCGACCGGTGCCTGCGAGCCCGGCACCGTGGTGTTCGCTGCGGAGGCGCCGTCGGCACTCACGGCCCTCGGGGCGGAGGATGCGAACCGTCTCGCCACCGGGAAGGGCATCGTGGTGGCGGTCGTCGACTCCGGAATCGACGCCGGCAACCCGCACCTCGCCGGTGTCGTCGTCGGCGGTGTGAACCTCGTTGGCGACGGGGAACGCGCTGACGGCTTGAGCGATCTGACCGGGCACGGCACCGCCATTGCCGGGCAGATCGCGGCGCAGCCCGTCTCCGGCTCCGGTGTCGTGGGCCTCGCCCCCGACGCGCGCCTGCTGTCCGTGCGCGCGTTCCGCAGCGATTCGCCGCAGGACGTCGACAAGGGGTGGGGCCCGAGCGCCCAGCGCCTCGCCGACGGCATCAACTGGGCGGCCGACAACGGCGCGGACATCATCAACGTCTCGTCGTCACAGGAGACGGACTCGCCTGCGCTGCGCGGGGCGGTAGAGCACGCTGCTGCGGTCGGAGCGCTCGTCGTCGCCAGCGGCGGCAACAGGGCCTCCGACCCCGAGGCGGAAGACGGAGCCCGGTATCCCGCCGCCTACGAACAGGCCCTCGGCGTCAGCGCGGCCGACGCCAACGGCCTCGCGACCGACAGCTCGATCCACGGGCCGCAGGTCGGCGTCACGGCCCCCGGCGCGAATGTCCTCACCGCGGCGACGGGCGGCGGCGACTGCCTGTTCGCCTCCGACGCCCCGGCATCGAGCTTCGCCACCGGCTACGTGAGCGCGGCGGCCGCGCTGGTCGCCCAGGCACACCCGGACGATCCTCCGGCGGGGTGGGCGTATCGACTGACGGCCACGGCACTCCGCGCCGATGCCGACAACCGCGACGACGTGAACGGCTGGGGCTTCATCCGGCCGTCGGCCGCCATCCAGCTCCTCCCCGACCCCACCACGCGCGGGCCCGTCAGCCCCTTCTTCGACACCGCGGAGAGCGCGGTGCGACCCCCGGTCGTGAGCGTCGACCCCGACCACGGCGTGCCGCCCTTCATCCTCACCCGCGAGGTGGCGCTGATCGCCGCGATCGCCGGAGCGACCCTGCTCGGGGTCCTCGGCATCCTCATCGTGCTCCGGCGACGCCGGGAGTCCCCGCCCGACGCGGCGGCCGACGTCGAACGACAGGGCGGCCTCCTCGACCGCCCCGAGCCCGAGGTCTGAGAGTCAGAGGCCGACTCACCGGCCGGCGGCTGCCGCCCGTCGCGCCCTGACGACCGCCCCCACGAGCACCGCACCGGTGATCATGACACCTCCCGCCAACGGGAGCAGGAGCAGCCCGACGGCCGCGCTCTGCTGGTTCTGAACGACCTGACCGTAGACGAAGGCCCCCATGCTGCCCAGCACACCGACGAAGAGCGCCGCCGCGACGAGCCAGAGCAGTGGGGTCATCGCGGTGAGCGTCGTCGACGGCTCCCGGACGAACCGGAAGGCTAAGCCGGCGAAGAGGAACGACACCGCTGCGACGACCAGAGCCACCAGACCCGCGAAGAGGAATCCCGGGTCGGTCCCCGCCGCGACGAGCGAGGGAATCGCGACGATCGTCGTCAGAGCACCGAACACAAGGGCGAACACGCCGGCGACACGTGGCCTGCGCGACGTGTTGCTCGTCGTCGCCGACCGCTTCACACCCTGATCCATCCGTCCGTCCCCTCCACCGACGTCCCACCCTAGCGAGGACCGCACGGCGCCTGCTTCCTCAGCCGAAGACGACGAAGCCCAGCACCACGAGAACGGCCACCGACACGACGCTCGCGCCGACGGTCGCAGCGAGGGTGAAGACGCTCCACCGCTGCGCCTGCTTGGCGACGGAGGGCAGCCCGGGCTCCACCACCCGCGTGGGTGCGGCCGCCCCGACGACGACGGGCGGGGCGACGGGGGTGCGGGATGCCGGTCGGGGCTTGTAGATCGCGGGGGCCGGTGCGCCGTCCGGGGCGGCGAAGGAATCGACCGTGAACCGCGGCCCCGCGGTCTTCGGTGCGATGCCGTCGCCTGCTGCGGCGGCACCCTTCTTCCGCCGCAGGCGTCGAGCCGGACGCGCGACCGCCACGGTGGCGTCCTCGGGGGCGTCGGCCGCCGGAGGTGCGGACCGATCGACGACCACGGTCGCGTCGTCGATGGCCTCGCCCGCGGCGTCCTCGGGCCGGGCATCGTCCGGCTCATCGGCGACGGTGCCTTCGGGCGCGTCCACTGCGGCATCGTCGGTCCGGTCGGGAGCCGGAGCCGTCTTCGCGCGATCCACCACGATGGTCGCCTCGTCGACGGCGGACGAGGTGTCATCGGCCGCCGGGGGCACCGGGTCGACGGCCGCTTCGGCCCGCCGGCGATCCCGCCGCGTCAGGATGACGGTCTCCTCGACCTCATCGTCGCTCATCGCGCTCGCACCGGGACCGTCGTGCCGTCGAGCATCGAGTCGGTGAGCGCGGACACCGCGGCCCGTCCGCCCGCCGCGTCGTCGGGACGGGGCCGCGCGCCGCCGGAGATGACGTCAATCACGAGGACCGAGACGTTGTCGCGTCCGCCGCCCTGCAGCGCGCGGCGCACCAGAGCCGCCGCCGCTGTCTCCGGACGGCCGTTCATGGTCAGCGTCGCACGGATGGCTTCGTCGCTGACCTCGCCGGTGAGCCCGTCGGAGCACAGCAGGAGCCGCTCACCGTCGACGACGGGGAGGAGCCAGCTGTCCGCGGTGCTGTCCGGAGCGCCGACCGCCCGCGTGATGACGTTGCGGCGCGAGAACGAGGCGAGGTCCTCGGGGCGGAGCTCTCCGGCATCGACGAGCTCCTGCCCGAGGGAGTGGTCGATCGTGAGCTGCGCCAGCTCGGTGCCGTGGTGTCGGTAGACCCGGGAGTCCCCGACGTTGAAGACGAGCCAGTGCGGCGCGCGCTCGTGCTCCACGAGGGCCACACCCGTCACGGTGCTGCCTGCGCCGCGCTTGTGCGCGGCGGCGATCGCCTCGACCACGGCCGTGGCACGGCTCAGAGCGTCGCTGATGTCGCCGACGTCGACCGCTCGCCCCCGCAACGGCTCGAAGGCGGCGACGACGGCCGCACTCGCGCGGTCACCGGCGTCGTGACCGCCCATGCCGTCGGCGACCAGGAAGACCGGGCGTGCGTCGAGCACCGCATCCTCGTTGGCCGTCCGCGTGAGCCCGGTGTCGGTCAGCGCGGCGACCCGGAGGACGACGGATTCCACGGTCACGAATCGCGCTCCGCGACGACGTGCATGCCCACTTCGCCCAGGATGAACCGGCCGGTGCCGACCACGCTCTCCCCGGCGTCCAGGAGGGTCTCCGAGCCGTCGTCCGCGACTACCACGACGCCGTTGGTGGCGTGCAGGTCGGTCAGTCGCCACTCGTCCTCCTGCACCACCAGGCGGGCGTGGGTCTTCGACAGCGTGCGCGTGGTGTCCGGGATGGCCAGCCGCTGCTCGCCCGGCTCGCCTGTGGGGTTCCGGCCGATCACGACGCTCGCACCGGACAGCGAGAACCGGCGACCGTCGTCCAGCACAAGGACCCGCCGCACGCCGCGCTTGCGGGCGACCACCACCGTGGCATCGAGGTCGTCGTCGGTCGGGCGCGGTGTCACCACGGTCTTGTCGACGTCGGGGACCAGACCGCCCGGGACCGCGAGCGCCTCTGTCGCGGGGGCAGGCGCCGGCGCGCTCTGCTCCGCCGCGGGTGCCGCAGCCGTCATCGACGGAACAGGGCGGATCGTGGGCATCTGCGGGGCCTCGGGCTGACCGCCGTCGCGGAACGAGGGCGGCACGGGTCGGACGACACGGTTCGCCTCCGGAGCCGGCGCGGGGGCAGCGGGCTCCTCGCTCGGCGGCGAGTCCACGGAGGGAGCAGGGGCCGGCGCGGGCTGCGGGGCGGCCGGCGGTACGTCGCCCATCGCGGCCATGATGCCGGTCGTCGGCTGCGCGGGAGCGGAGGGCGTCGGCTGTGCGGCCGGGGAGGGTGGTGTCGGAGCCACCGCGGGCGGAAGCACGGGCGCCGCCGGCGGAACCGGGGCAGCAGGCGGAATCGAGGCAGTCGGCGGAACGGGCGCAGCCGGCGGAACGGGAGCAGCCGCGGGCGACGGCGCGGGCGGCGCCGGTGGTGCGAACGACGGAGACGGCGTCGAGGACGACGGAGCCGGCGGCGCGGCAGGCGGAGCGAACACCGGCGGCGCGAACGACCTCGGTGCCGCGGGCTCGCCCTGCGGCGCACCCGCGGTCGGCGGGGCACCCGGGGGTGGGGTCGGAGCGACCGCGGGCGGCGCGGCGTAGTCCGGGAAGATCAGCGACGGCGCCTCCGGCGATCCGTTCCCCGCCGGAGCGAGGGAGGGGATCGTGTACCCCGAGGCGTCGCGCGCGGGAGCCGCGGAAGGCGGAGCACTACGGCGCGGACCCGGCTGGAGCGCCGCGAGTCGGTCCCCCTCCGGATAGGGCGCCGGGCCCCACGCGAGGATGGTCGCCCACACGGGCGGCAGGAGGATGGCGAGGACCGTCATCCCCGCGCCCCGCCCGAACCGCCGGTTGATGCGATGCGTGGCGACGACCTTGAGGTAGATGCCGTAGAGCTGCACGAGCGGGATGAAGTAGAAGACCACCGACCAGGCGGGCACTCCCCCGCGGGCGAGGATCTCGGCCTCGTTGAGGACGGGCACCCATCCCTTCCACCCTTCCCCGTCGATGCGGGGGAACAGGCGCGAGAGCGCCAGGGCGTACCAGACGTAGACGGCCAGGCCGACGAGCAGGCCGAGTCCGACGATGATGGCGAGCATCGCGGCCGGACCGGAGTCCGCGGGCGCGGTCATGAGTCCCCCTTCTTCCGGTCATCCAGTGAACCGGTCCCTCCGAGCGTACCGAGCGTGGGTCGCGCGCCGAAGCCGGGGAGACGCAGGGAGCGCGTCCTCGCGACGAAAGACGTCGGCCGCACACGCGTGCGCAGACGCTGCCACCGCGTCCCCGTCTTCGCCAGCTCCGCTCGCTCCTCATCCACGATCGCCCACGCGGCCGTCGCGTCGTCGGGAGTCGGCGGGTGCTCGGCGAAGACGGCGCGGTCCACGAGAGCGGCCAGCCGCTGCGCGGCCGCACGACCGCTCGACTGTGCGCGCTGCGTCCGGGTGCCCTGCGCGACCATGGGCACGTCGTGGTCGGCGTACACGTCGGCGAGCTCCTCCCAGGCGCCGGCGAGCCGGACCTCGGGGTCCGGGGCCGTGCGGCGCGCGCGGGCACGTCGGCTCTTCGCGACCAGGAGCACGAGGAACGGCAGGGCCAGCAGGAGCAGGGCGAGCAGACCCAGTCCGGCCCCGGTGAGGATCGGCAGCAGGAAGGCGAGGACCTCCGAGCCCGGCTCCTCCAGCGGGGGCGCGTCGTTGTTCGCGTCGCTCTGCGCCTGCGGCGGGTCCAGTGCCTCGGACCGCGGCTGCTCCGGAACGGTCGGGTGCTCCGGCAGCTGCTCTCCCTCGGTGATGGCGCTCGGCAGCATCGCGTACTGCGGCGTCGCATCGACCGGGATCCACTCGTCGCCCGACGCACGCACCTCGACCCAGGCGCTCATGTTCGCGCCGGTGCAGACCTCGGTGCAGGCCGGGATCCCCGGGACCTCCTCCGCCGTCGCGAGTCGTGCGCCCAGCACCACACGGGATTCGAGACCCCAGTGCTGCGCGAGGAGCGCCGCGGCCACGGAGAACTGCTCGTCGTCACCGACCGCCGACACGAGCAGCTCGGGGTCGGCGTCGGGACCGGCCCGCCGCTCCTGCTCCGTCAGCTCGGTGAACAGCTCCTCGATGCGCGCGGCCGAGTGTCCGGCGTAGCTGGGCGCGAACGCGTATCCCTCAGACGCCTGGAGCGCCGCGATCCACCCCGCAGCGGAGGCATCCTCGAGCAGCGCGTGGCTCAGGTAGCCCCGCGACCGGAGGCGATCGATCAGCTCGAGGTAGCCGGCGCCGGTGCGCGGCTGCTCCTGCATCTCCGCCCACTCGACGAGCGCGGGGAATCGATCGGCGTCGAGGGTCGACCGGCCGCCCTGGAGGGCCGTGATGTCGCCGGGCTTCTCCGGCGCATCGATCAGCACGGAGTAGCGGTCACCGGGCACGAGGCCCTCCCCGCCACCGGGCGCATCGGCGACGGTGATCGCGGTGTCGCCGTCGGCGTTCACATGGAAGCCGTCGGCGAGCGCATCGGCACGCTCCCCGGAGAATCCGGGCGCCTCCGCGAGTCCGGCGGGTGCCGGCACCCAGATCCCGCGGTAGGCGTCGCCGATCGTCACCTCCAGCGTCACCCGGCCGGAGCCCGGGAGGGCGGAGCGCGGCAGACGACTGAAGCGGTCGTCGGCGTCGATGTGGAAGTCCTCGCCGTCGTACGCGTCGAGGGTCACCAGGCGGAGGCGGTCCACGGCGCCGGGGTCGCCCTCCAGCTGCACCACGGGCGTGTCCAGCGTGTCGCCGGAGAACCAGGACCGGTAGGAGCTGAGCGGACTCGGCTGTTCCTGCACCACGACCATGGGTTCGATCTCGTCGCGGAGCACGGAGCGGTCGGACCAGCCGGCCGCGGCGGGGGCGATCGCGAAGCCCGCGGCCAGGGCGACCACGGCCAGCCCCGCCGAGAGGAGGTGGCGGCGCACGGTGAGCCAGGCGGGGGTCGCGCGACGGGAGATGTTCGCCGCCGCCACGCTGCGCAGCGCGGCGGCGCGCTGCAGGCGCGTGCGCCCGACGAGCCAGACCAGCGACACCACGAAGACCGCCACCCCGACCAGCCATTCGCGCGGCGCGGGGAGCTCGATTCCCGCCACCGTCACGGGAGAGGACGTCCCGCTCACACCGAAGGCGATGCCGAAGACGCTCATCGCCACCACCACCGGGACGGCCGCCGCCGCCCGCTTGCCCCCGCCCCAGACGAGCAGCGTGGCGACGAATGAGCCGAACAGCATCACCACGAGAAAGGGGATGAGGACTGCCTGGTACTCCCCCAGCGGCGGATTCAGCGTGAGCATCTGCTTCCAGCCCAGCACGACCCCGAGCACCGCATCCCGCACACCGCCGAGGAACGCGGGCACGGAGGTCAGGGCGGAGGGGATCGCGAGCGGCACCGCGACGAGCAGGTACACGCCGGCCGCGGCGACCGCGGCGAGCAGCGTTCCCCAGCGCAGGACGCGCGCGACGACCGCGACGGCGATGCCGAGGAGGCCGCCGATGATCCCGACGGCGAGGGCTCGGGACGACTCGTAGACGGGCCAGGCGGCCGCCGTGGCGAGGAGCACACCGGCCAGCACGTATCCCAGAGACCAGAGCAGAAGCGCCGACGGCACGAACCCCCGTCCGGATCGCGCGCGTCCGCGCTTCGGCCCGCCGGCGCTCACCGCAGCGCTCCGCGGGCGAGCATCTGGGGGAGGTCGCCGAGCGCACCGAGGGTCATCACCGCGAGCTCCCTGGCCGTCCGCATCGTCGGCTGCGCGCCGAGCTCACTGCGCACCGCGACGGCCTCCACGGCTGCCGGGAGCTTCACCGCCGCGTGACGCAGACGCTCGATCGGCAGGACGGAACCGGTGAGCAGGAACCCGATCGAGAGGTCGGGATACGACTGCGCCGTGAGAGCGGTGACGGCCTCGAGCCGCATCACCCGCGCCGTCTGATCGATCGTGGAGGTCGCGTCGAGGAGGGCCTTGGGGGTGACCGTGGGCAGCGTACGGATCGACAGCACCTCGGCGCGGCCGTGCTCCGGGATCTCGTTGCTCACCGAGAACAGCACGTCCCTGCCGTCCCGCACACCCTGCAGCGCCAGCGAGGCGGCCGCGCTGACGGTGTTCTCGAACTCGTCGTCGTCGGCGTACGACTCCGGGTCGAGATCCAGGATGACGGCGATGCGCGCGTGCCGGGACTCCTCGTACTGCCGCACCATGAGGGTGCCCGTCTTCGCCGTGGACTTCCAGTGGATGTGGCGCGGCGAGTCGCCGACGACGTACTCGCGCACCGCGTGGAAGGAGAGGTCCGCGTCCACCAGAGTGGTGCTCGGCGTGCCCTCGAGGTCGCGGATCAGTCCCGCGCTGGTGCTGGGGAGCCGCACGGTCACCGGGTGCACGTGGATGCGCTGCACGTCCGGCCACCGGAGTTCGCGGCGGAGGATGCCGATCGGGTCGCCGCGGGTGATGGTCATGGGGCCCACGTCGATGACGCCGCGGCGGTGCGCGGCGATGGTCAGCTCTTCCCGATGATGCGCCCCCGGCCGCAGCAGCGGGACGTGCGCCTCGACGAGGCCCTCGCCCACCGGCACGTCCACGACACCGGGGAGCGAGAGGCGCTCGCCGTTGTTGCGGACGTCCAGGGTCGCGCCGATCTCGGCGCCCGCGACGACGCGGTCGCGATCGAGCACGAGATCGATCCGGTAGTCATGGGCACCGAGGATGAACGGGACGCAGGCCACCAGCAGCACGAGCGCGATCGTGGCCACCGCCCAGGCCTCCACCCAGCCGAACAGCAGCCCGGCGAGCACACCGAGCACCACCGCGACGGCCACGAGCATGCCCGCCGTGGTCACCGTCTCGCGGACCCAGCCGACGGTGGCCCTGGTCGCGCGGCCCACGGAGCGGGCGACGCGACGCGCGCCGAAGACCGCGCCGCGCACGGGACCGCGGCGCGTGCGGTCGTAACGCGTGACGGTGGACGTCCGCGTCGACGTGCTCGTGCCCGCGGTCGTCCGCGTCAGGCGGGATTCGGTGCTGAAGGTCACGCAGTGCCGTTCTCGCGCGGGGGTTCGACGTCGAGGAGGATCTGCCCGACGACGGCCACGGCCGTCACCCCGTCGAACTCGGCCTCCGGCTCGAGGACCAGGCGGTGCGCGAGGGCGACGACGGCGAGTTCGCGCACGTCGTCGGGGGTGACGAACGTGCGTCCGTTCTTGGCCGCCCACGTCATCACCAGGCGGGACAGCGCGAGGGCGCCGCGCACACTGGCACCGAGACGGACCTCGGACGCCCGGCGCGTGGCATCGACGATGCGCATGATGTAATCCGACACCAGCGGGTTCACGTACACGCCGCGCGACATCTCCGCCATCGTGAGGATCGTGTCGGTGTCCACGATGCCGTCGAGCACCGTCTTCGGGCGACCGGCGCCCTGCAGGATGCGCATGGTCGCCGCCTCGTCCGGGTATCCGATGGAGGTCTTGATCATGAAGCGGTCGAGCTGCGCCTCGGGGAGCCGGTAGGTGCCGCCCTGCTCGATGGGGTTCTGCGTCGCCATCACGAGGAACGGGGAGCCGACCGCACGGGTGACGCCGTCGACCGTGACCGTGCCCTCCTCCATGACCTCCAGCAGCGCGGACTGGGTCTTCGGGCTCGCCCGGTTGATCTCATCGGCGAGCACGATGTTCGCGAAGACGGGCCCCGCGTGGAACTCGAACGTGCCCTCCTTCTGGTCGTAGACCGTGATGCCGGTCACGTCACCCGGAAGGAGGTCGGGCGTGAACTGGATGCGGCTGCTGGTGCCGTTGACCGTCTGGGCGACGGCGCGGGCGAGCGCCGTCTTGCCCGTCCCCGGATAGTCCTCCAGGAGGACGTGGCCGCCGCTGACGGCGGTCGCGAGCACGAGCTCGACCACGTGGCGCTTGCCGAGGATCGCCTGCTCGACGTTGCCGGTCAGGATCGAGAACGTCTCGGCGAACCAGGAGGCCTGTTCGGGGGCGAGGGTGACGGGGGCGGCTGCGGTGGCTGGCATAGGGAAAGAGTATTCGTGTCGGTGTGCTCGGCGATCAGGGGCACAGGCCCGTGACGCGATGCGTGATGGGGGTCAGGGTTTCGTAGGCGCCGTTCCACGAGAGCTTCACGTCGAAGGTGCCGGGGGTGTCGACCAGGGGTGTCACCTCGAGGATGAACGAGCCGCGTGCCGCGCCGGACACCGTCACGACGTCACCCTCGACGACGGGCATGCAGGGCTGGAACACGGCGTTGACCACCGTCGGCGCGGTCGTCGCGGTGATGTTCACCTCTCCGGAGCACGAGCCGGTCTGCGTGGCATGGCAGGCCCTGGCACGGACCTGCCCCGGGGACGAGTCCGGGGTGAGCGCGAAGTCGTCGCGCCACGATCCGTACATGTAGTACTGCGGCACGAAGCCGTTCTCGACGTCGATGCGCGGGGCCGAGGCCAGGCGGTAGTCGTAGCGGTTCCCGTCGCGCCGCGGGTCCTTCGCGACCGTGTAGGTGGTGTCGCCGCCGGGGCCCTCGACGAACGTGAACGTGAAGACGGTCGTGGTGGACGACTCGGCCACGCCGTAGCCGTTCGATGCGCACGCCTTGAGGTAGTACAGCTGGTACGGCCGCAGCCCCTGCAGCGAGGGGGACTCGGACCGTACCTCTCCGCCGGAGACCGACAGCGTGCCGTCCCCGTTCGCCGTGCAGCTGACGTTGCCCGACCGCCACGCCACGTAGGTGACCTGGACACCCTTGGCGCTGCCGTTGGCCTGCGCGGCGATGCCGGAGACGTTCACCGCCGTGTTGGAGACCGCTGTCGCCTGTGTCGACGCCGGGTCGAAGTACACGGAGCCCGCGACGGTCACGGACGTGCGGAACCCGCCACCCTCGTTCCCGCCGCCGGTCGGCGGCTGGAACTGGCTGATCGGGACGATCGTCAGGGTCTGCGCTCCCGGCGAGAGCGCGATGTCGGCGGTGGTGGTCGCCCCCGTGCGGTTGATCACCTCGCCCGTCTCCTCGATCCGGAACGAGACGGCGTCGTCGCCGGCGTCGATCGAGACCCTGACCGCCCCGCGCCCACGGTCCGAGACGCCAGGTCGATACTCCGGCGTGGCCGTCGCGTTCGCGACCACCGGAGCCGCGTAGGCCCAGCTCGTGTGCGGCGAGGTGGACGCCGAGGTGCCGACGGCGTTGACCGCGGCCGCCGTGAAGGTGTGCGGGGCGCCGTTGGTCAGCCCGCTGACCGTGCAGCGGTACACGGCACCGGCCGGACTGCAGGAGGCGTTGGCTGCGGCCCCGTCCTGAAGGATGGTCACGCCGGACACCCCGGGGTGGGCGCGCCGCGCCTCCCCGAGCGGCACCTCCAGGACGACGGTCGAGCGGGTGAAGCCCACGGTGGTCACGCTCGCCGGCGCCTGCGGGAAGCCCTGCAGGTCGAGCGTGAGGGTTCCCGTGCCGGTCCGCCCCTGGGCGTCGGCCACGACGAACGGGATCACGCACTGTCCTCCCGGAGCCTGGCCGCCGCGGGGCCAGCTCGCCGTGATCGTCTTGGTGCCGGTCGTCGAGATGGAGGCGACGTCGCAGCGCGCGCCTGCCCCGAGCGACATGAGCCGCAAGCCGGAGCCCGGCTTGCCGTCGAAGGGGTCGTACTCGCCGGCCACGTAGACGACGTCGATCGAGCAGTTGGCGCTGGTGACGACGCACTGCTTCGTGAAGGTGGCCCCCCGTGGAGCGTCGGGCGGGGCCGCGCCGACGACCAGGCGCACGGAGGCCGACGGCTGACCGTACTGCGGCACCGTCACGCTGACGTTCTCGGTGTTGCCGGGTCGTGCATCGGCGCGCGCCTCGATCGTCAGCTTCGCCCCGCTCTGCGTGACGACGAACGCCGACCCCGAGTACACGATCCGGTACTCGAGGGAGCCCGCGTTGCCCTCGCGTCCGCCTTCCCAGGCGGCCATGTTGGCGTAGAGGTCGACGCTCTCGGTGGCCCCTGGGGCGATCGTGTGCGAGATCGAGGAGAGCAGCAGCTGGGGCTCCGAGGGACGGATGCTGACCGGCACGTCGACGAAGGACCAGCGCTTCTGACCTTCCAGGCGCACCGGGATCAGGCAGGTGTCCGACCATGGCGCCTCGCGACCGGCGCGGTACTCCGCCTTGCGCGGACCGTCGGCCGCGCACGACGCTGCGGCCCGCTGAGCAGTGAAGGCACCGGAGCCGATCTCCACGGCATCCGACGACGGCAGATCGAGGTAGTCCTGCACCGCGAACGACACGGACGCGTCCTCGTCGACGACGACCGGTGTCGCGCCGGGGACGAGCTGGACCTGCATATCGTCGAACGCCGGGATCCGCAGGAAGCCGTAGGCGGCCACGTCCCGTCCGCCCGCGGCGGTGCCGGTGAGCTGGAAGGGGACCAGCGCGCCCTCCTTCGGCGCCTCCCCGATGATCCGGTTGCCCCGCACCGTGTATCCGGACTGTTCACCCCACAGGCTCAGGCGCAGGGACGAGACGTCGCCGGACGGCCACCGCACCCGGTCCGTCACGACATCGACACCGCCGTCCGCGAGATCGTCACGGTCGCGCGCCGTGAGCACGGTGTCCGCGATGACCGGCTGATCGGCGACCGTGCCCTCGGTGACGGTCAACACGATGAGGCCCTGCGCCGTGCTCCCGGTCCGCGTCGATCTCACGGTGTAGAAGTACGAGTTCGTCCCCGCCGTCTCCCCGGCGCGCAGCACGACGCGGCCGTCCTTCAGGGAGGTGTCCGAATCGATCAGCGCGTTCAGCCGCTCGTACAGCGGATTGCCCTTGACGGGGGGCGCGTTCGGCACGAGCGCGGTGATCTCGAGCTCGCTCTGCGCAGGGTCGAGGTCGTTCGAGCGCGGGTCCAGCACGACCGGTGTGCGGGATCCTGCCTCGACGCGGACGTAATCGCTGAACGTCACCGGAGCGGCGTCGTCGACATCCGCGTCGAGGACGCCGATGCGGACAGCGCCGCTGCCCTCCTCGCCCTGCGGATCCCGCACGGTGTAGCGGAACGACACCTGTCCGCCGTCCACTCCGCCTGCCGGCGCCCGGTACACGATCGCCTCGCCGTTCGCCGAGATGGTCGCCGTGCCGCCGCCCTTCTTCGGCTGATCGACGCCGGAGAGGACCACGCGGTCCCCGTCGCCGTCCATCCCGGTCGTGGGCACGGGGACGGTGACCGTCTGGCCGCTGAGGACGCGACCGGTGAGGGTGATCGGTGTGGGAGCGCGGTTGGTTCCGGGCGGGACGACCGTGACCGTCACGACGCCGTCGTCGGACAGCGACGGGTTCCGTTCGAGCGAGACCGAATACGTCAGCCGGTAGGTGCCGGGCGTCTTCGGTGCCAGGTAACGCAGAGCGTTGCGGTCGGCGAACACGAGCTCGTCCGGCTCGCCGGATCCCGTCACCTCCGGGAGCACGAGGAGCGGCTCCCCGCGTGGCGCGACGTCGTTCGCGGCGACCTCGATGCGCGTGAGCGAACCGGCGCGCACCGTCACCGCGTCCGGGAAGACGATCGGGCGGGTGACGGTGGACGGCGGGGTGAGGAACACGCTCACCGTGCCCTGCACCGCCCCGCCTGCGCCATCCGCGACCGTTACGGTGGCCGTGCCGATCAGACCGGGCTCTCCGTCCTCGGTCGTGCCGTTCACCCGCAGGCTCTCGTTGCCGACCACGCGCACGTTGAGCTGCGGTGTGGAGCTCACGGCGTCGGACAGCAGCAGCACGCGTCCGCTGGTGTTCTGCACGGCGCGGAGCACATCGACGGTCGTGTCCTCACCCTCGCGCACGAACGCGGTCAGGGGTGCCATGGCGAGCGCCGCGGAGCCGTCGACCGCCGTGATGCGGATGACGGCGGACTGCTCGGCTTGGGTCGTGACGTCCTGCACGGTGTAGGTCACCACGTACTGGCCCGGCTTCGCCGCGGTCAGCTCCACGGTGCCCGCGGCCGCGTTCGGGGTGACCTCGAAGCCCTGCGCGGTCGCGGCGGTCTGGACGGCGTCCAGGAGGCGATACGACCCGGAGCCTCCGGACAGGTGATCGGAGATCCGGATGGACTGCCGCTCGCCGACGCGCGCGGTCACCGCGACAGCCGATGCCTGGAGCGCGGGACTGCCGCTGACCTGGACCTCGAGGGTCTTCTCCGCGGTCGCGCCGTGCACGTCCTGCACCACGACCGTGATCGGGATCACGGCGTCCGCGGCGTTCGGATCGGTGTGCCGGATCGCGACCCGGCCGTCGTCCGTCGGCGCCACCATCACCGGCGCCGAGGAGTCCGTCTCGTAGGCGTCGCTCAGGATGAACGCATCGCCCTCGGGGTCCACCCAGCCGGAGAGCGCCGAGACGATCGTGCTGCCGCCGGCCAGGATCTGCGGCGCGGGCCAGTCCTGCGTGCAGGCCTCGACGCCGCACCAGACCGGGGCCGAGTTGACGCCGGGATCGACGACCGTCAGCGTCACGGTCGCCGGCGGCGAGACGGCCGCGCCGTCCGTCACGGCGTAGGTGAAGCTCGCCTGGCCGGAGCCCGCCTTCACATCGACGACCAGGGACTGCCCGTTCGCCACGAGCGCGAGGTCCCCGAACGCAGGGTCGCTGAGTCCTGCCGAGACCGACTCGGGGTCGATCGTCAGGACGTCCTTCTTGTTCGGATCGTGATCGTTCAGCAGGACGGGGAGGATGACCTGCTCCCCCGCACGCACGCCGAACGCGTCGTCGACCGCGACCGGCGGCAGCTGCTCCGCCACGTCCTCGACGACGATGGTGCCCTCCTGCTGCTCCGTGTCGTCCTCGATCTTCCACTGCTCGAGCGGGATCAGCACGCCGTCCGGAGCGGTCCAGATGAGCCCCGTCCCGGTCTCGACGAGCACCGCACGGTCGCCGTTCCCCTGGAAGACCGGCTCGATGGCGGCCGCGTCGAGCGTCTCGTCAGGGACCTGCAGCGGGGTGGTCTCCCCCGCGCTCCAGAGCGTCCCGCCGCCGCTGTCGAGCCAGGCCGCGTAGGTCTCCCCGCGGACGGAGACCGGTGCGGCGGGGAGACCGGATGCCTCTGCCACGCGATCGGACTCGCCGGACGAGAGGTCAACGGACACGAGGCCGTCGGAATCGGCGACGAGCACCGCATCGCCCTCGGCGGCCCCGCGCTGCAGGCGTGCGTCCTCGGCGACGTCCAGGGCGACGACCTCATCGCGTCCGGAGAGCCACAGCTCCCCCGACCCCGGCTGCAGCATCGCCCAGCGCTCGCCGACGACCGCGATCGCCAGACCCTCGCCCGCCTCCGGCGCGTCGGCCACCGGCGACTCGTCTCCGAGGAAGCGGTGCTCGTCGA
The DNA here is from genome assembly GCF_044543605.1 of Microbacterium sp. NPDC064978. Taxonomy (NCBI): domain Bacteria; kingdom Bacillati; phylum Actinomycetota; class Actinomycetes; order Micrococcales; family Microbacteriaceae; genus Microbacterium; species Microbacterium sp. NPDC064978. Next base: position 193,555 of record NZ_JBITWF010000002.1, read on the forward strand.
TGTCGAACCGGCGGACAGCCTCCTCGTCCGCGGAGTAGAGGACGAGCAGGCCGTCCGGCGAGAGGCCGATCGCGTCGGCGGTGTAGGTCGGCGGGTCCTCCCCCTCCTCGACCTCGACCTCCGCGAACGGGTCGACGAGGGCTGTCCCCGCCCCGGCGGCCAGGGTCGACACGGACACCTGCCCGGTGTCGGTCCGGTAGGCCACGTAGACCCCGGCGGAGAGGACGTCGCGCGTCCCGGCGGGCGTCGGCTGCGAGGCGAGCGGCGTGCCCTCCTCCGAGCTGTCGGCGAGCAGATCGGAGGGGCTGGCCGCATCGACGTCCCACCGCTGCCGGTTCCCCTGGGCGAAGAGCACCGTACTGGAGCCGCTCTGCCACACCGCCTCGGGGTCGTCGACGTCGCGGACCGTGTCGATCTCGGCGAGCTCGGTGTTGACGCGGGCGTACTGTCCGCTGTCGCGCATGACCCAGACGGCCGGCTCGAGGCGCGGCACCTCCTGGGACTGATACCCCTGCGCCGTCACCGCGAGTGCCACGACGACCACGAGTGCGAGGATCCCCGAGATCAGCGCGATCAGCCTGCCCCGGGGTGGGGTCGTGGCATCGGCGCCGGTGCGGTTGCCTGCCGCCATCAGAGGATCCCCGTGAGGAACAGGGCCGCGGTGCCGATCCCCGCGATGGCGGCCGCGCCGATCACCGCGCCGACGATGCCGACGACCAGGGGCGACCGGGTCCGGCCGCGGGTGCTCGCCGGGACGTCGTCCCGCTCGCGGGGTGCCACCTGCGGACGGGCCGCACGCGCGGCTCTCCGGGAGTCGGGCGCGACCGTGGTGATGACGGGACCGCGGACGGTCGCGTCCGAGAAGTTCACCGGCGCGGCCGCGGCCCACTCCGCCGACGCCGCCTCGAAGGCGGTCGGCGAGATGCCGAGCTCGTACTGCGCCCAGCGCAGCTTCTCCGCGAACTCGGCCATGCTCGCCGGCCGCTTCGCCGGGTCACGGTGCATGGCGCTCGCGAAGAGGTCGTCGATGATCGGGGGGATGCCCGCGACGGGCACCGCCGTATACCGCGCCTTGATGATGCGGTCCGTGAGCTGATCGCGGGAGTTCGAGCCGCGGTCGGCGCGCTCGAACGGGCTGCGGCCGGCGAGCAGCGTGTAGAGCGTCGCGCCGAGGCTCCAGACCTCGCTGGGGATGGACCCGGACACGCGCTCCTGGAGGACCTCGGGGGAGCTCCAGGGCACGGACATCGCGATGGTCTCGCCCTCACCCTCCTCGATGACGGCGGCGGCGATGCCGAAGTCGGCCAGCACGGGCGCGCCGAGGGAGTTGATGAGCACGTTCGACGGCTTGATGTCGCGGTGCAGCAGCCCGGCCCTGTGCACGGTCTCCAGCGCGCCGGCCATGCGGACGCCGATGTCCAGCACCTCGGCGAGCGGGAGCGGGGCCTTCTTGTACCGCGCGCTCATCGTGTCGGGGCAGTACTCCATCGCGAAGTACGGCCGCCCGTCCGCCGAGATGGACGCCTGGTAGATCGTGACGATCGACGGGTGGGCGCTCAGTCGCGCCGAGATGTCGGCTTCCACGTTGAAGGTCTGCAGCACCTCGGGGTTCACGGCATCCGCGAGCAGGACCTTGACGGCGACGACGCGACGCGGCATGTCCTGTTCGTAGAGGAACACGTCGGCGAACCCGCCGGACCCGAGTGGACGCACGTAGCTGTACCCCGCCAGCGTCGGCGGTGTCGCGGCCATGCGCGTTGCCACTCCTGCTCCTCACGGTCTGATGGGAGACCGCGCGCCTGCAGCCACCCGGCGTCGTGCGCCGGGAGATCCCCCGATGTGCCGAGTATATCGGGCGAGGGACCGTGGCCCCGCGCTCTTTTCCGTCGAGACGTCAGGCCTTCCAGCACCCCTCGATGTGGTCGTCCACCATGCCCGCCGACTGCATGAGGGCGTACATCGTCGTCGGGCCGACGAAGCGGAACCCGCGCCGGCGCAGCTCCGTGCTCAGTGCGGTCGACTCCGGTGTGACGGCGGGGACCTCGGAGAACGACCGGGGCCGCGTTCCGGTCGCCGGCGGGGCGAACGACCACATCAGCGCATCGAGCTCGCCGTCGGCCATCGACTGCACGATCCGAGCGTTGCCGATCGTCGCGAGGATCTTGGCGCGGTTGCGGATGATGCCGGTGTCGGCCATCAGCCGTTCCACGTCGGCGTCGTCGAACGCCGCCACCGCCTCCGGCACGAAGCCCGCGAACACCTCCCGGAACCGCGGACGCTTGCGGAGGATCGTGATCCACGACAGTCCCGCCTGGAAACCCTCCAGCGCCATCTTCTCGAACAGCGCCCGGTCCCCGTGCAGCGGCGTCCCCCACTCCTCGTCGTGGTACCGGCGGTATTCTGCGTCGTCGCCGACCCACGCGCAGCGCGCGCGGGAGTCCGGCCCCAGGAGGAGGGAGGTCATCCCCTCACCGTATCCGCCCCCACCGACGCCCTCCCGGCCCCGCGTCCCCTCGTGCGAGTTCAATTCCGCCCCTCCCCTCGCCTCCCCAGGCCCGTTCCCCATCCCGCCACGACGCCCTCCTCCAACGCGGGATCGAAAAGGGCCCTTCGACGCAGATCCGCGGCACCTATCCCATCCCGCACCCGCAGCTCCGACGCGAGATCGAAACAGACCCTCCAACACGGAACTCCGGCACCTTTCCCATCCCGCCATGCCGCGCACCTCCGACGCGAGATCAAAACAGACCCTCCGACACGGAACTCCGGCACCTTTCCCCTCCCACACCGACCGCGGAGGCAGCGGACCGAGGTCCTCCGAGAGGGATCAGGAAGACGCCTCCGCCGCGCCGGACGGAACGGGCCGGACGGAAAGACAGGACCGCTCCAGGGCGGCTCGGACAGGAGCGGGCTCAAAGAGGTGCCTCGCGAGCGCACCAGAGGTGCGCTTTTGATCTCGCACCGGACGGGAGCGGGACCAAGACCGGAGCGAGAGCGAGAGCGGGACGGAAATCACGCCTCGCGAGGGTAACGGGGGTGCGCTTTCGATCCGGCACCGGGTGAGGCGGGGACGGACCTGGGACCGGGCGGGGGTCAGTCGGCGAAGGTGGCGGCGTCGATGACGAAGCGGTAGCGGACATCGGACGCGAGGACCCGCTCGTACGCCTCATTGATCGCCGACGCGGGAATGACCTCGATCTGCGCGGTGATGCCGTGCTCCGCGCAGAAGTCGAGCATCTCCTGGGTCTCCCTGATGCCGCCGATGTTCGAGCCGGCGATGGAGCGTCGTCCGGCGATCAGCGACCCCGCGTTCAGGGCGAGGGCCTCCGCCGGAGCACCCACGCACACGATGGTGCCGTCCACGTCGAGCAGCCCGAGGTAGGAGCGGAGGTCGATGACGGCGCTCACGGTGTTGAGGATCACGTCGAAGGAGCCGCGCAGGTCACGGAAGGTCTCCCGGTCGCTCGTCGCGAAGTAGCGGTCGGCGCCGAGGCGGAGGCCGTCGTCCTGCTTCGAGAGCGTCTGCGACAGCACGGTCACCTCCGCGCCGAGGGCGTGTGCGATCTGAACCCCCATGTGACCGAGGCCGCCGAGTCCGACCACCGCGACGCGCGTGCCGGGGCCGACCTTCCAATGCCGCAGCGGCGAGTACGTGGTGATGCCCGCGCACAGCAGCGGAGCCGCCGCGTCCAGGGGCAGGGCGTCCGGGATGCGCAGCACGAAGTCCTCGGTGACGACGGCCTGCTGCGAGTAGCCGCCCTGGGTGATCGTCCCGTCGCGGTCGACCGCCCCGTAGGTGCCGACGGCGCCCTGCGTGCAGAACTGCTCGTCGCCGCGGAGGCAGTACACGCACTCCCGGCACGAGTTCACGAGGCAGCCGACGCCGACGCGGTCGCCGAGGGCGTGCTTCGTGACCTCGGCGCCCACCGCGGCGACCGTTCCGGTGATCTCGTGTCCCGGGGCGAGCGGGTACTGCTGCGGACCCCAGTCGCCGCGCACGGTGTGGATGTCGGAGTGGCAGATGCCGGCGAAGGCGATGTCGATGAGGATGTCGTGCGGGCCGAGCTCTCGACGCTCGATGACGGTCTTCTCGAGCGGGGCGGCTTCGGCGGGGGCGGCGTAGGCGGTGACGGTCGACATGATGCTCCTCGGGTCGGTACTCGCCGAGACTATCCGCCTCCGTCGATGAATCCGCTGTCCGGAGGGCCCGGGCCGTGTGGGGACGGCCCGGGCCGACCGCTCAGCGCTTCTGCCGCTTGAGGGTCTTCTCCAGGACGGGCGCCTGACCGGCGGCCTCGAGGTCGGCGTAGTACGCACGGGCCTCGTCCTGCCGCTGCTTCTCCGCACCGCTCGCGATGGGAGCCCGCACGTGCTCGGGCTCGTACCCGAACGCGTCCACGAGGTCGAGCGCGTACGGACGCAGCCGCGCGCACAGCCGATCGATGTAGCTCGACACCGCCGCGGCCCGCTGGGTGGACAGCCGTCCGTGGATGAGGTGCCAGGCGAGGTGCTTCTCGATGAGCTGCAGTCCGAAGAGGTCGCGCAGCCAGGTCATGACCTTCTTCGTCTCGGCGTCGTCCATCGCGTGGACGGCGTCGGTGAAGGCCTCCCACTGCAGGAGCTCGGCGTGCGCCCTGGCCGCCTCGATGAGCTCGGCCTGGTTCTCGTTGAACAGCCGCGCCCCGAGCACCTTGTCCTTGCCGGCGGCGCGCAGCCGGGTAGCGATGTCGGCGACCATCTGCTGCACGCGGCCCGCGAGGAGGTCGTGCTGCTGCTCCTCGCGCAGGCCGCGCTCCACCGACCGGGCGACCTGACCGAAGTCGGTCACCGCCTGACCGAGCTGACGGAGGCCGGCGCCGTGGAACACCTTGCCGGCGGTCATCCCCACGGCGTAGCGCGCGAGCGCTGCGGCGTCCTTGCCCTGGAACTGCTTCGCATAGTCGGTCAGCAGCCGCTTGCCCACGAGCTGGAGCAGGACGTTGTTGTCGCCCTCGAACGTGACGTAGATGTCGAGGTCGGCACGGAGCCCGACGAGCCGGTTCTCGAACATGAAGCCGGCGCCGCCGCACGCCTCGCGGGCCTCCTGCAGGGTGTCGAGCGCGTGCCAGGTCGACAGCGGCTTGAGCGCCGCCGCGAGCGTCTCCAGGTCCTCCCGGTCGTCCGGGGTGTCGGTGCGACCGGAGAACACGCCGTCGAACTTCTGCAGGAACTCGTCGTGCGCGAAGATCTGCGCGTACGTGGTGGCCAGGCGCGGGAGCAGACGGCGCTGGTGCTTGCCGTAGTCCATCAGCACGATCTCCTGCCCGTCCGCACCGTCGAACTGGCGACGCTGCGTGGCGTAGGTGATCGCGATGTGCAGACCGAGCGCGGAGGCCCAGGAGGCGGCGCCGTCGAGCGAGACGCGTCCCTGCACGAGGGTGCCGAGCATCGTGAAGAAGCGGCGGCCGGGGCTGTCGATCGCGCTCGAGTAGGTGCCGTCCGCGGCGACGTCGCCGTAGCGGTTGAGCAGGTTCGTGCGCGGGATGCGCACCTGGTCGAAGGAGAGACGGCCGTTGTCGATGCCGTTGAGTCCGCCCTTGAGGCCGTCGTCCTCGCGGCCGATGCCGGGGAGGTCGACGCCGTCCTCGCCGCGCAGCGGCACATAGAAGCAGTGCACGCCGTGGTTGACGCCGTTCGTGATGAGCTGGGCGAAGACCGTCGCGGCGATGCCGTGCAGGGCGGCGTTGCCGAGGTACTCCTTGGTCGCGCCGCGGAACGGCGTGTGGATGACGAACTCCTCCGTCTCCGGGTCGTACGTCGCGGTCGTGCCGACGGCGGCGACGTCGGAGCCGTGCCCGATCTCGGTCATCGCGAACGCACCGGGGATCGACAGGTCCATGACGCCGGGGAGCCAGGTGTCGTGGTGCTCCTTCGTGCCGAGCTGCAGGATCGCGGAGCCGAAGAGGCCCCACTGCACGCCCGACTTGATCTGCAGGCTCGGGTCGGCGGCGACGAGCTCCTCGAATCCGGCGATGTTGCCGCCGTTGTTCTCCTCGCCGCCGAAGCGCTTCGGGAACGCGCGGTGCACGGCCTTGTTGTCGACGAGGAGGTGGAGCTGGCTGAGCACCCGCTCGCGGTGGTCGTCCTTGCCGACCTCGTCCTTCCGCCAGAATGCGGAATCCTTGATCATCTCGCGGGCCTGGCGGCGCACGTCGCCCCAGGTGCCCATCAGGGCGTCGTTCAGGCGGGCGACATCGATCCGCGGGGCGGTCGCGCTCTCGCGCGGGTCAGGTGTCGTCGAAGGGCGGACGGCGGCGTCGACCATGAGCGTTCCTCTCGGAGAGACGAAGGTGGATTCCTCTCATGGTAGGTGTGCGACAAAACGACACGAAGTCCCCTGTCCGCATCCTCCAACCCCCCGCCGCCCCGTCCGCGCCCGTCGTTGTCGGCTCGCGACAGGTTCGGCCCGTCGGCCCACCCTCTTCCGTGCGCGCCGGCCCCCTGCGGGCGTCCGCGAAGGGGTGGCTCGAACGGAAGGGGGTGGGTCGACGTCAGGAGCCGGCGATGACGGCGAGCACGCCGTCGCCGTAGGCCTCGCGCTTCTTCGCGCCGATGCCGGTGATGCCGTCGAGGTCGGCGTGCGACGTGGGACGATGCTCCGCGAGAGCACGGAGCGTGGCATCACCGAAGACGATGTACGCCGGGACGCCCTGTTCCCTGGCGGTCTCGGCCCGCCAGGCCCGCAGCGCCTCGAACAGCTCCCGGTCTCCGGCGTCGAGGGCGTCGGCGGCACTCGCCTTCCGGGCGCGGGACGGCGAGGACGGGCGTCCGATCGTGTCTTTCCGGAGGGGCACCGCGGTCTCGCCGCGCAGCACCCCGGCCGCCGCCTCCCCCGGCGCGAGCGTGCCGTAGTCGCCCTGCGCGACGAGGATGCCCCGGGCGAGGAGCTGGCGCACCACGCTCCGCCAGTCCTGGTCGGAGAGGTCGGCGCCGATGCCGTAGGTCGCGAGGGCGTCGTGCCGCTGCTGGCGGATGCGCTCGGTCGAGGCACCGCGGAGGATGTCGATGAGGTGGCCCGCGCCGAAGGCCTGATTCCGCTCGCGCTTGAGGCGCACGATGGTGGACAGCAGCTTCTGCGCGGGGACGAGCCCGTCGAAGGTCGCCGTGTCGTCGAGGCACGTGTCGCAGTTGCCGCAGGGCTGCGAGTCCTGACCGAAGTACCCGAGGAGGTTCTGCCGGCGGCACTCCACCGTCTCGCACAGCGCCAGCATCGCGTCGAGGTGCTGCCCCATGCGCATCTTGAACGTGCGGTCGCCGGGACTCTGATCGATCAGACGACGCTGCTGCACGACATCGCCGAGCCCGTACGCCATCCACGCCACGGACGGCTCCCCGTCGCGGCCGGCGCGACCGGTCTCCTGGTAGTACCCCTCGACCGATTTCGGCAGATCGATGTGGGCGACGAAGCGCACGTCGGGCTTGTCGATGCCCATGCCGAACGCGATCGTCGCCACCATCACCACGCCGTCTTCGCGGAGGAAGCGCGACTGGTTCGCCGCCCGCACCTCGGCGGGCAGGCCCGCGTGGTACGGCAACGCGTCGAGACCCTGCGCGGCGAGATAGGTCGCCGTCTGCTCGACGGACTTCCGGCTGAGCGCGTAGACGATGCCCGCCGCGCCCTCCGGCTGCGACCGGATGAACTGCACGAGCTGCTTGCGCGGGTCGACCTTCGGGACGATCCGGTACTGGATGTTGGGGCGGTCGAAGCTCGCGACGAAGTGCTGCGCCGCGTCGAGGTGCAGACGCTCGGTGAGCTCCTTGTGCGTGGCCCGCGTCGCGGTCGCGGTCAGGGCCATGCGCGGGACGCCGGGGAACCGCTCGCCCAGGTCGCCGAGCGCGAGGTAGTCGGGCCGGAAGTCGTGACCCCACTGCGACACGCAGTGGGCCTCGTCGATCGCGATGACGCTGAGCGTGCCGCGCTGCAGGAGGGAGGTCGTCTGCGCGCCCGACAGCCGCTCCGGGGCGACGTAGAGGAGGTCGAGCTCTCCGGCGACGTAGGCACGCTCGACCTCGCGGCGCTCCTCGATCGACTGGGTGGAGTTGAGGTACGCGGCCTTCACGCCGTTGGCGCGCAGCGCGTCGACCTGGTCGTGCATGAGCGCGATGAGCGGGCTGATGACCAGTCCGGTGCCCTCGCGGACGAGTGCCGGCACCTGGTACGTGATGCTCTTGCCGCCGCCGGTGGGCATCAGGACGACGGCGTCGCCGCCGCCGATGACCTGCTCGACGATGGCCGCCTGGTCGCCGCGGAAGTCGTCGTAGCCGAACACGGTGTGCAGTGCCTCGCGGACCGTCGCATACCGGCTGGGCGTGGCGCGGCGGACGGCCGGCGCGGTGGTCACCGCGGTCGTCGGGCCCGGGCCCCAGTCGAGGGGCGGCTCGAAGCCCGCGCCCTGCGGCTCCCAGTCCATCGGCTCCGGCGGCTCGGTCGGCTCCCACCCGTCGTCCCAGGGCTGGTCGGATGCCGCGTCCGGCTCGGGGACCCATCCGTCGTACGGATCGCGGGGAGTCTGCGGCATCCCTCCAGCGTAATCACCCCGACGGACAGCGGCACGGCGACGTCCACAGGCCCGCACCCCCGATCCCGGGCGTAGGTTGGTTCCAGACGCCGGAAGGAGCATCCGATGACCGACATCACCGTGACCCGCAACGACGAGGCCTCCCGCTACGAGATCCGTTCCGATGACGTGCTGGCCGGGTTCGCCGAGTTCGACACCCGCCCCGGCGCGATCCGGTTCCTGCACACCGAGATCGACCCCGCTTTCCAGGGCCAGGGCCTGGCCGGGAAGCTCGCCGCGGCGGCACTGACCGACGTGGCGTCGACGGGCGACGCGATCGTGCCGCTCTGCCCGTACATCGCGAAGTACCTCCAGACGCACGAGGTGCCCGGCGCCGAGATCCGCTGGCCGCAGCGTCCGGGCTCGACGGCGGACGCCCCGGTGCAGGAGGAGTCGGCCGGCGCGGACGAGGACCCCACGGGCAGGGCGGAATGATCGGGCAGCGCCGCCTCGTCCTCGAGCCGCGGGCGGTCCCGCTCGGCGGCGTGCGCGGCATGGAAGTGCTCCGGGTGCTGCCGCATCGCAACCTCCCCACCATCGGCGCGTGGTGCTTCCTCGACCGGTTCGGCCCGGCCGAGACCCGGATGCGCGTCGAGCCGCACCCGCACATCGGTCTGCAGACGGTGACCTGGCCGCTCGTCGGGGAGATCCGGCACCGCGATTCGCTGGGCAGCGACGCCGACCTCCGGCGCGGACAGCTCAACCTCATGACCGCCGGCAACGGTATCTCGCACTCGGAGTACTCCATCGGCGACGACCCCGTCCCGCTCGACGCGCTGCAGTTCTGGGTCGTGCTCCCGGAGTCCGCGCGCCACGGCGACGGCGGCTTCGAGCGGCACACCGATCTGCCGACGACGACGCTGCCGTCCGCGACCGGATCGGACGCCACGGCCACGGTCGTGCTCGGCGAGTTCGCGGGCGTGCACTCGCCGGCGACCGTGCACACACCGATCGTCGGGGCGGAGATCGTCGTGCCGGCTGGAACCGCCGTGCGCCTGCCGCTGCGGCCCGAGTGGGAACACGCGCTGCTCCTCGTCGAGGGCGACGCCGCCGTCCCGGAGCACGCGATGACCCGCAACGACATGCTCTATCTCGGCGATTCCCGCGACGGCGTCGAGGTGACCAGCAGTGAGGGCGGCTTGCTGTTCCTCCTCGGGGGTGAGCCGTTCGAGGACGAGATCGTCATGTGGTGGAACTTCGCCGGGCGCTCCCACGACGAGATCGTCGCCGCCCGCGAGGACTGGGAGGCGGCGTCCCCGCGGTTCGGCGTCGTCGAGGGGCACGACCAGCGCATCCCCGCGCCGCCGCTCCCTCCGGTGCGCCTGATGCCGCGCAGCCGCACCCTCTGACCCCCTCCCGCTGAGGCACTCCCGCTGATTCAGGCACTCCCGCCAACACAGGCACTCTTGGTGCTCCCTGCCTGCTCTCACGCCAGTGCCTGCCCCCGCGCGGGAGCCCCCTGACCCACACACACACCGACCCTTCCCGCTCTTCAGGCACTCGCGCGGGCTCAGGCTCGATTGGCTTTCACCTGCCTGAACCCGCGTGATCGCCTGTTCCGGGACGCAGAAGGAGGGTCAGGCGCGGTCGGGGGTGTGCACGCGCGCGAGGAAGCGGTCCGTGCGGGGTGAGGGTCCGCGGGGGTCGAGCAGCGACACGGCGACCGTGACCCCGGTCGCCAGCGGGATCGTCCAGGCGGCGGGCTGCGCGAGGTAGGGTGCCGCGACGCCGACCCCGTCCACGGCGGCGTGCACGAGCAGGGCGAGGCCGGTCGCGAGACCGCCGCACACCATGCCCGCGACCGCCCCACGCGCGGTGAGGCCCCGCCACCACACGCCCAGCAGCACCACGGGTGAGAGCGTCGACGCCGCCACGACGAACACCACCCCCACGCTCGACACGAGCCCCGCGGGAACCGTGAGCAGCGCGACCCCCAGCGGCACGAGCGCGCACACCACCGCGGACAGCCGGAAGGAGCGCACGGAGCCGGAGAAGACGTCCTGGCTGATGACCCCCGCGAGCGAGACCACGAGTCCGGCCGAGGTCGCCAGGAACGCGGCGAAGGCCCCGGCGACGATGAGCGCCGTCAGCAGTTCGCCGGCCGGCCCGGGGAACACCCGCGACGGGAGCTGCAGCACCACGGTGTCGGCGATCCCGGGCCGCGCGAGGTCCGGGGCGGCGATCCGCGCCAGGAGCCCCATCGCGCTCGACACGGCGTAGAACGCGCTCACCATGGCGATGACGATCACGGTCGTCCGCCGCGCGGAGGCCCCCGTCGGGCTCGTGTAGAACCGCACCAGGACATGCGGCAGACCCATCGTGCCGAGGAGCAGGGCGAGCAGCAGCGACGCGGTCTCGTAGGCGTCGAAGCCCGACGGCCCGGCCTCCGCGGGGAAGACGAGCGCGGGATCGAAATCGTGCGGGCCGCCGCTCAGCGCGAACGCGATGCACACCACCGGCACGAGGAGCGCCGTGAGCTTGAGCCAGTATTGGAATGCCTGCACGAAGGTGATCGCGCGCATCCCGCCCGCGGCGACCGCCGCCGCCACGAGCACCGCGATCGTCACGGCTCCGACCCACTCCGGCAACCCGGCGACCACGACGAGCGTGATGCCCGCGCCGTGCAGCTGCGGCACGATGTAGAGCCAGCCGATGATGAGCACCGCGAGGCTGGTGACCCGGCGCGCGGCCGTCGAGTCGAGCCGGGCCTCGACGAAGTCCGGGATCGTGTACGCCCCGCTGCGGCGCAGGGGCGCGGCGACGAAGACGAGCACGAGCAGATACCCCGCGGCGTACCCGATGGGGAACCAGAACCCGCGGGCGCCGTCCAGCAGCACCAGCCCGGAGAGGCCGAGGAAGGTGCCGGCCGACAGGTACTCTCCGCTGATGGCCGAGGCGTTCCAGACCGGACGCACCGTACGCGACGCCACGAAGAAGTCGCTCGTCGTGCGCGACACCCGCAGCCCGTACACGCCGATGAGGAGGGTGGCGATGACGACCAGGGCGACGCCGACGAGGTCAAGCACGGCGTTCATTCGCGGTCTCGCAGGGCGCGGTACCGCCGCTCGTTGCGGACCGCCGTGCGCACGTACAGCACCGCGAAGACGAGGATCACGGGGTAGAACGCGAAGGCCTGGAGAAGCCATGACAGCGGCAGCCCGCCGAGGACGACGGCGTCGATCTCGGGGATGAGCGCGATCCCGAGCGCCAGAGCGACGACGACAACCACGAAGCCGGCGACGGTGCCCAGGGCGAGCCGGAGCTGGCTGCGCATCAGAGCGCGCGCGTAGACGGCATCGGCCTCCGCGACCGGTGCTCCGGGCAGCGCGATCCCCCGCGTGGCGGCGGAGGAGCGGCGCGGCGGGGTGTCCGCGGTGACCCGCACCCGCTTCGGCGCCTCGGTCATGCCGTCCCCTCGCCCCGCACGAGCGCCTCCCGCACCGCGGGGACGAGCCTCCTGCTCACCGGCAACACGGCCGCGCCGACGACGACCGTGGGCTCCCCGCCCGACAGCCGCGCCTCGGTCACCGCGGCGATCCGGACGAGCGTGGAACGGTGGATGCGGAGGAACCCCACGGGCGCCCATCGGGTCTCGAGCTCGGAGAGGGGGACGCGCACGAGGTGGCCGGGGCCGTCGTCCTCGGTGTGCAGGCGCGCGTAGTCGCCCTGCGCCTGCACCCAGCGCACGTCGCTGCGCCGCACGAACCGCACCGCCGCGCCCACCGTCACCGGCAGCACCTCGTCCTCGCCGCGCGGCGTGGCTTCCTGCGCGACCACCCTGTCCACGGCACTCCGCAGCCGTTCCCGCCGGACGGGCTTGAGGAGGTAGTCCGCGGCGCGCAGCTCGAATGCCTCGACCGCGCGGGCCTCGTCGGCGGTGACGAACACGACCGCCGGCGGCTCCGCGAGACCGAGGAGCGCGCGGGCGAGCTCCGTGCCGAGAAGGCCCGGCATGTGGATGTCGAGGAAGGCGATCCGCACCGCACGCGCGGAGAGCTGACGCAGCGCGTCGGCGCCGTTGCCCGCGGTGAGGATCTCGCCGACGCGCGGGTCGGCGCGCAGCAGATGCACGAGCTCGTCGAGGGCCGGCTGCTCGTCGTCGGCGACGAGGACGTCGATCATGCCGCTCCTCAGTCGTCATCCGGGTCGTGGAGGGGCTGCGATTTCGGGACTCGCATGCGCACCAGGGTACCCGCGCCGGCGTTGGTCTCCACGACCAGCCCTCCCCCGCTTCCATAGACCTGACGGAGCCGGGTGTCGACGTTCCGCAGACCCACGTGACTGCCCTCCTCCCGCGCGGTCAGCAGCGCGCGCAGGCCGTCAGGGTCCATGCCCACGCCGTCGTCCTCGACGAGGATCTCGGTGTGCGTGCCGTCATCTCGGGAGGTGATGCGGATCTCGCCGCCGCCCTCCCCCGGCTCCAGGCCATGCCGCACGGCGTTCTCGACGAGCGGCTGCACCGAGAGGAACGGGATGACCGTCGCGAGCGTCTCCGGTGCGATCTGCAGCGTCACCCGCAGGCGGTCGCCGAATCGCGCGCGCTCCAGTTCGAGGTACGAGTGGATGCTGCCCAGCTCCTCCGCGAGCGTGGTGAACTCCCCCTGGCGACGGAAGGAGTATCGGGTGAAATCGGCGAACTCGAGCACGAGGTCGCGGGCCCGGTCCGGGTCGGTCGTGATGAACGACGCGATCGCGGTGAGGGCGTTGTAGATGAAATGCGGGGAGATCTGCGCGCGCAGAGCCCGGAGCTCGGCCTCCGCGAGCTGGGTGCGCGAGGCCTCGAGTCCCCCGAGCGCGACCTGCGCCGCGCACCAGTCGGCGACCTCCTCCGCCGCCCGCACGAGCGCAGCGCGCACCGGGGACGCGAAGGCGACGACCACCCCGACCGGCACCCCGTCGACGAGGATGGGCGCGCCGACCGCCTCCAGGTCGTCCGTCCGCGAGGGCGCGGGGAACACCTGCCGTCGCCCGGACGCGCGCACCTGGGCGGCGATGCGCACGGCGGCGGATTCGAGCCCGTCCGCGGCGCCGTCGAGCGTGACCGTGTCGTCGTCGCCGAGGATGGCGACCGCAGCGCTGCCCAGCAGGGCCCGCAGGTGCCGGGCGGCCTTGACCGCATCCGGCCCGGTCAGTCCGCCGCGGAGATGCGGGGCGGCGAGGCTCGCCTGATGCAGCGCCCGCAGCGCCCCCTGCTCCGCCTCGCTGCCGAGGTCGGCGGACCCGCGCGCGAACCGGCGGGCGAGCAGCAGCAGCGCCGTGAGGGCGATGCCGCCGAGCGCGCCGAGGACCGCGGCGAGGACGACGTCGTTCATGCGCTCAGCCTAGGGACGCGCGCGCGGAATCAGCGACCCGCGCTTCGACAGGCTCAGCGACCCACCCTGGGTCCCTGAGCCTGTCGAAGGGCCCTGAGCCTGTCGAAGGTCCCTGAGCCTGTCGAAGGGTCAGCAGCAGCGGGCACCGGGATTGCGGTCCTGGTCGTCCATGCGCTGACGCCAGAACTGCCGCTCCGTCAGCGGCTCCTCGCCCGGATGATGCCGACGGTGATGGGCGACGTACGTGGCGTACGCGGTGTCGCCCATCAGCGTCGTCATGTACCAGCGGATGCCGCGGCCGACCCGGCCGAGGGCGCTCCACAGCGCCCGCAGCGGGGAGGTCGCGGCATCCGTCCGATCCATCGCGTGGGTCATCTCAGTGCCGTGCCGCCGCGCGCTCTTCGGCGAGGATCGGCTCCCACTGCTTCTCCAGCTCGCGCTCCTCCGTGTCGGGGAGGAACCCGGCCGGGGCGAAGCGGCGCGACGGCACGGGCGGCTCCTCGGTGTTCTCGCCGCCGCCGTTGCGGATCGCCTTCGCGGTCGCGATGACGGCCATGACGATGACGATGATCGCGAGCACCACGAAGATGATCGACAGCGTACCCTGCACCGCGGTGTTCCGGATGACGGCCTGCAGCACCTCCGGTGCGCCGAGCGTGGTGTCACCGGAGTTCAGCGCCTCCAGGTAGCGGAAGTGGTTCGCCCAGTACCCGATCGCCGGCACCGGCGAGAAGATCTTGTAGAGCGAGGCCGTGATGGTGACGACCGCGGTGAAGGCGAGCGGCAGCGCGATGATCCACAGCCACCGGAAGTAGCTGCGACCACGCTTGGCGACGATGGCCAGCACCACGGCGAGCGCGATCGCCGCGAGCAGCTGGTTCGCGATGCCGAACAGCGGGAAGAAGGTGTTGATGCCGCCGAGCGGGTCGGTGACGCCGAGGATGAGGATCGCTCCCCAGCCGGCCACCATGATCGCGGTGCAGATCCACACCCCGGGGCGCCAGGAGACGTCGCGGAACTTCGGGAACCAGGCGCCGATCGAGTCCTGCAGCATGAAGCGCGCGACTCGGGTTCCGGCGTCCACCGCTGTGAGGATGAACAGCGCCTCGAACATGATCGCGAAGTGGTACCAGAACGCCATGAGCGCCTGCCCGCCGAGGGCCTGCTGCATGATGTGGGCGAGGCCGAGCGCGAGCGTCGGAGCGCCACCGGTGCGCGAGACGATCGATTCCTCGCCGACCGCCGCAGCCGTGCCCGTGAGCATGTCGGGAGTGAGGTTCACCCCGGTCAGACCGAGCGAGTTCACGAAGGCGACCGCTCCCTCCACGGTGCCCCCGGTCGCGGCGGCGGGGGCATTCATCGCGAAGTAGATGCCCTGGTCGATCGAGATCGCGGCGACGAGGGCCATGATCGCGACGAACGACTCCATGAGCATGCCGCCGTAGCCGATGAACCGGGTCTGCCGCTCCTTCTCCACGAGCTTCGGTGTGGTGCCCGACGCGATCAGCGCGTGGAATCCGGACAACGCGCCGCACGCGATCGTCACGAACAGGAAGGGGAAGAGCGGACCCGCGAACACCGGTCCCATGCCGTTCTCGCCGAAGATGCTGACCGCGGGGACCGAGATCTCCGGCCGCACGAGGATGATCGCGCCGGCGAGCATGACGATGACGCCGATCTTCATGAACGTGGAGAGGTAGTCGCGGGGCGCGAGCAGCAGCCAGACCGGCAGCACCGCGGCGATGAACCCGTAGATGATGATGCCCCACGCGATCGTGGTGCGGTCGAGGTGGAAGATCGCCTGGCCCCACTCGGTGCCGGCGACCCAGCCGCCGCCGATGATCGCGGCCATCAGCAGCACGAAGCCGATGATCGAGACCTCGGTCACCTTGCCGGGACGCAGGTAGCGCAGGTACACGCCCATGAAGAGGGCGATCGGGATGGTCATCGCGACGGAGAAGACGCCCCACGGGCTCTCGCCGAGCGCGTTGACGACGACGAGCGCGAGGATCGCCACGATGATGAGCATGATGAGCAGCGAGGCGATGATCGCCGCAGTGCCGCCGATCTTGCCGAGCTCCTGCCGCGCCATCTGGCCGATGGTCCGGCCGCCGCGACGCATCGAGAAGAAGAGCACCGTGTAGTCCTGCACGGCTCCCGCGAGCACGACGCCCACGATGATCCAGATGGTGCCGGGGAGGTAGCCCATCTGCGCCGCGAGCACGGGGCCGACGAGCGGGCCGGCGCCGGCGATGGCGGCGAAGTGATGGCCGTAGAGCACCCGGCGGTCGGTGGGGACGTAGTCCTTGCCGTCCTGCTTCACCTCGGCGGGCGTGGCCCGGCGGTCGTCGGGGCGGGTGATGTACCGCTCGATGACCTTCGAGTAGAAGCGGTAGCCGATCAGGTAGGTGCAGACGGCGGCGAACACGAACCAGATCGCGTTCACGGTCTCGCCGCGCACGATGGCGAGCATCACCCAGGCGACGCCGCCGAGGAGGGCGATGGCCGTCCACAGCAGGATCTTCGGCAGGGTCCAGCGGCCGCTCTTGGCCTCGTGCTCCGCGGAGAGGGCGACGGGTGGGAGGTTCGGGTCGGTCTCGATGACGGGGTCGTCGTCGACGAGCCCGGCGCCGTCGCGGCGGCGCGACGAAGGTGCGGTCATGGGGTTCTCCTCTGGGGGCGCATCATTGCGTCTCCCCACGGTAGGGAGTGCGTCCCGCCGTCGCACCCGGATCCGGGCACGCTGCGACGAGCGGCGGCGGCCATGCGACGAACGGATGCCCGGCAGTCCCCGCTCCGACCGGATGCACGACCCGGAGACGACGGCACGGCCGCCCGACGGATTCCGTCGTGCGGCCGTGCCTGAGTCGTGCAGACGATCCCGGATCACCCGGGGGCGTCGGTCTCCGGGGGCGGGGTCGGCTCCGGGGTCGGCTCCGGCGCGGGAGTCGGATCCGGGGTCGGCGACGGCTCCGGAGTCGGTGTCGGTGTCGGCTTCGGAGCGGGGGTCGGCGTCGGCGCGACCTCCGCGGGCGTCGTGACCGTCACCACGGTGCGCACGGCCGAGTCCCCGTACTGGACGAGTCCGAGGTAGCGGGTCCCGGCGGTCAGACCGGTCCAGCTCAGCTCGTAGCTCGTCTCCTGCCCGCGGACCGCGGCGATCGGGTTCGGCGTCGCGGTGAACGAGCCCTCCCCGTCCGGGAGCACGTTGGCGTAGGTCATGTCCCACGTCATCGGCCCGGTGGTGGAGTACACGTTCGCCACGACCAGGTAGGTGCCCGCAGTCGGCGTGGGGATCGTGACCTGCTCGTCGGCCGAGCCCGTGGCCGACTGCCAGCGCTCGTAGTAGCGCAGGTCGTCGGGGCTCACCACCCGGTAGACGGTGAGGTCCAGGTCACTGCCCTCGTCGTCGGACGAGTCGAGGTCGAACCGGGAGAGCGTGGCGCCCTCCGGCACGTCGACGATCCAGGACACGTCCTTGTTCGCGTCCCCCGACTTCTCGTTCCCCGAGTGCCCCTCGACCGGGTTGTCCGGGTCGCTGAGCAGCTGGAACGGGGTGAGGCCCGAGACGCCCAGTGCCAGATCGCCGTCGAGACCGGGGATGATGTCCACCGTCGTGCTGCCGTCGACGCCGCTGCCGGTGACCTCGGCCGGGGCATCCGCCGTGACCGGGAACACCGCGATCGGCGAGCGCACCGTGTTCTTCTTGCTCGTCCAGGTGAGGGAGCCGGTGGCCCACTGCTCGACCGGAGCGGTGGTGCTGTCGAACGTGACCGTGAACGTCTTCGTCTGTCCCGGCTTGTCGAAGGCGAGCTGAGAGGGAGTGACGGTGACCTTCACGCCCGGGACCGACGCCTTCGCGGTGAACACGCCCTTCTCGGTCGAGGTGACCGAGCGGGTGACGGTCTGCGCGCTGGCCAGGGAGCCGATGGAGATCGATGCCTGGTTCAGGTCGCTGCCGTCGATGGGGTCGATGCCGGGGAAGTCCGACAGCCCCTTCCCGTCGAGGAAGGCCGCCCAGTCCTTGAAGCCGTTGAGGTACAGCAGGCCCGGGTTCAGGTAGCGCTTCGCGTCGATCTGCCCCGCACCCTGCTCGAAGGGGTCCGTGTTCTTCGAGCCGTCGGGCAGCACCGTGTCGTACGCGGTGGTCATCATGGCCGAACGGATCTCCGCCGGAGTCGCTCTCGGGTGCTCCCCGAGGTACAGCGCCCCGAGGCCCGCGATGTGCGGGGAGGCCATCGACGTTCCGGAGAGGATGCCGAAGGTCGGCTCCTCGCCCGGCGCGTTGTGCGTGGCGGCGAGGATCGCGACGCCGGGAGCGGCGATGTCCGGCTTGAGGACGTCGGTGCCGTCGGCCAGGACCGGCCCACGGCTCGAGAATCCGGCGATCTGCGGGGTCGGGGTGGTCACCCCGGTGGTGTTCTCACCGACGAGGGTGATCGGCCGATCGACACCGCCCTGCACGTAGGCGAGCACGGCTGCGCGGTGCACGGCGTTCAGGTGCACCGTCGGCACCGCGTGGAAGTCGTTGTCGAGCGAGTCCGCGCCACCGGGCACGTTCACCAGCACCATGCCGATGCCTCCGGCGTCCTTCACGACCTGGGACTTCTCCGCGCGCGCGTTGCCGCCGCGGTCGCAGACCACGATGTGCCCCGCGACCTTCGTCGGGTCGAGGGTGCCCGGCAGGCACAGCTGCGCATCCACCGCACCGGGCGCCGCGGCATCCACGGCGGCGATGGAGGGCCCGGAGACGCTCTCCCCGAACGGCACGCTCACCGATGCCCCGGCCTCCTCGAAGCCGTCGAACTGCACCGTGCCTTCCCACGTGGGGATGGTGGAGGCGGCGACCGTCGTGTACCACGGCGAGGCGTGGTCGGCGGTGACCGGATCGGGACCGTCGTTGCCGGCGCTGGTCGCGACGAAGACGCCGGCGGCCGCGGCGTTGAGGAACGCGAGGTCCTCTGGCGCCATCACGGTGCTCGCGGCGCCGCCGCCGATCGAGTAGTTGATCACGTCGACACCGTCGGCGACGGCCTGATCGATCGCGGCGACGAGGTCGCTCAGCGCGCAGATGTCATCGGTGGTCACGGTCGTGTCCGGACCGACGTAGCAGGCCTTGTACGCGGCGACCTTCGCTGCGGGCGCGACGCCCGAGATGGTCCCGAAGTCGACGCCCTCGACCGCGGCCTCCACTCCGAAGTCGCCCGCGGCGGTGCTCGCGGTGTGCGAGCCGTGGCCGTCGCCGTCGCGTGGGGAGAGGTAGTCGTACTGGAAGTCGAACCCGGCGGCCTGCGCTCCCGCGAAGAAGTACTGCCCGCCGATGAGCTTGGTGGAGTAGTCGCGCTCGTCCCAGTCCTGGCCGTCGACCATCGCGCCGCGGAACTGTCCGCCGTCGGACTTGTCGAAGTACACGTAGGTGCCGTCGGTATAGGGATCCGTGCCCTTGTGGCGGCTGTTCTGCTTCTTCTGTTGCTTGAGCTTCTTGCCCTCGAACGAGGGGTGCTCGGGAGCGATGCCGGTGTCGATCACGCCGACCACGACACCCTCGCCCGCCTTCTTCACGCCTCCGGTCTGCTGCCACACCCCGCCACGGCCCTTGCGGTCGTCGCCGAGGCCGAGGTAGTCCGTGGAGGTCTGCGCATCGGGGTGACGGATCTCGTCGGGATACACCCCCAGGACGTCCTTCGAGGCACGGAGCTGGTCCACCTGCTCACCCGAGAGGTCGGCGCTGAACCCGTTGAGCACGACCTGGTAGGTCGTGTCCGGCGTGACGCCGACGTCGTTGATGAGGCTCTTCTGCTCGGACTCGAGGTGCTTGACGTACCGCCGCGCGTCCTGCGACTGCGTCTCGAGCTGCTCGCCCTCGTCGGGCTTCGTCGCTTTGAGTCCCTTGACGTCGCCTTCGTAGCTGGCGAGGGGATCGGCCTTCATGATCACGATGTAGTGCCCGGGGGTCCCCGCGACCGGAACGGGGTGCGTCACCTCCCCGGTCGCTGCGTAGCCTGCGGTTGCCGTCGATGCGATGAACAGCGTCGCCAGGGTGGTGGCTGCTGCGATCCGAAGGGGTGTTCGACCCATATCTCGCTCCTGATGATCCGATGATCCCGATGCCGCCTCGTTGCCGCACCGCGGCTCACGATAGACCCGCTCCTCGGCGCCGGATCGAGAACTGAACGATGGTCGAATCCCGATCGCGCCGATCGGTCAGGGTGGACGACGGCCGGGTCTCCGAATGTCGCCAGTAGGCTGGAGACGTGGCCCGTACCTCCGTCCTGTCGACCAGAGTGCTGCTGATCTGCGCAGCGATCGGTGTCGCCACGGGCATCCTCGGCGGCATCGCCGGATGGGTCACTCCCCTCCTCCTGGCCAGCCCGCTGCTGTTCCTCTACGGCCTCGTGCTGGGCTCGCACGTGCTGCCGGGCATCATCGCGCAGGAGGTGCTGCGGCTGCCGCTCGTGGCACTCATCACGCACGTGTTCGCCGCGCTCATCGCGAGCGCCTTCAACCCGGCGTGGTCGTTGCGGTTCATCGGCACGGCGCTGCTGTTCGGCCTCATCCAGGAAGGTGTCGCCGCCCTCACCCGCTATCGCTCCTGGGGCGCCTGGCGGTTCTTCGTCTCGGCGGTCGTGATCGGCGTCGTCGTGGCGGTGGCGGTGTTCTTCGCGGCGAACCTCGCCGTCCTGCCGCTCTGGGCCCAGCTGCTGTACCTGACGATCTCCGTGCTCGGCCCGGTGGCCTGGACGGCGATCGGCCTCGCCATCGGTTCGGCGCTGCGCACCGCCGGCGTCGCACGCCGCTGATCGCGCACGCGCCCTGCTGGCAACACAGGTAAGGCTCAGCTAAGTTAGAGGCACACCCTCCGTCGAACCCGGGACCTGCCGTGCGCCCATCCGCGCCTCTCCTCCGCGTGCGCGAGCTCACCCTCACCCACGCGGATGCCGCGCATCCGTCGCCCCGTGACGTGACCTTCGACATCGACCCCGGTGAGGTCGTGCTGCTGCTCGGCCCGTCCGGCTCCGGGAAGTCGACGCTCACGCTCGCCCTCAACGGCCTCATCCCGCATGCGCTCCCCGCGACCATGTCCGGATCCGTCGAGGCCGGCGGTGTCAACACGACCACCGCGCACACCGCGACCCTCAGCACGTACGTCGCCATGGTCTTCCAGGACCCTGACGCCCAGATCGTCACGGGGACGGTGTACGACGAGGTGGCTTTCGGCCCTGAGAACCTCCTGCTCCCGCTCGGCACCGTGCGGGCACGCGTCGAGGATGCGCTGCGGCGGGTGGGCCTGTGGGAGCGCCGGGACGACAACCCGGACCACCTGTCCGGCGGCGGCCGACAGCGTCTCGCCATCGCCTGCGCCCTCGCGATGGGCTCCCCTCTCATCGTGCTGGACGAGCCGACCGCGAACCTCGACCCGCAGGGGATCGACGACGTGTATGCGGCGCTGACCGAGGTCGTGGCCGCCGGGGACCGGGCGATCCTCCTCGTCGAGCACAACCTCGATGCGGCGATGCGCTTCGTCACGCGCACCGTCGTGCTCGACCGCGAGGGCCGGGTGGTCTTCGACGGTCCGGCCGCCGAGACCATCCGGGCGCATGCCGACGAGCTCGTGGCGATGGGGGTCTGGCTGCCCGCCGCGACGCTCGCTGCGCTCCGCCTCCGCGACCGGGGGATCGTCCTCGACCCGCTGCCGCTGACGCCCGAGGCACTGGCCGCGGCCCTGCCTGCCGGTCCGGCCCGCGCGTCCTCGATCCTCGCCGACGCTCCTCCCGCCGTCGACCGGGAGCCGATCATCAGGGCGCGCGGCCTCACCGTCTCGCGGCGCCGCACCGAGATCCTGCACGGGGTCGACCTCGACATCGCCGCGGGGAGTCTCACCGCGATCGTCGGGGCGAACGGCGCGGGCAAGACCACGCTGATCCAGGCCCTCGCGGGGGTCGTGCCCCCGCCGAAGGGCCGGGTCTCCGTCGACGGCATCGATCCGGGCACCGCCTCCCCCCGGGATCTCGCGGCCCGGATCGGCTTCGTGTTCCAGAACCCGGAGCACCAGTTCATCGCCGCCACCGTGTTCGACGAGCTCGCCCACGGGCTCCGGCTGCGCCATGTGCCGGACGCCGAGGTCAGCGCTCGCGTGACGGAGATGCTCGAGCGGTTCGGGCTCACACACAAGGCCGACGTGCACCCGTTCCTCCTCTCCGGCGGCGAGAAGCGACGACTCTCGGTGGGCACGGCCCTCATCACCCGTCCACCCGTCCTCGCCCTCGACGAGCCCACCTTCGGGCAGGACCGCGCCAGGGCCGCCGAGCTCCTGGACCTGCTGGAGAGTCTCCGGGCGGACGGCACGACCGTCGTCATCGTCACCCACGATCTGCAGCTCGTCGCGGAGCACGCCACCGACACGGTCGTCCTCGCCGACGGGCGGGTCCGGGCCGCGGGCCCCACGGCGGCACTGTTCTCCGATCCCGCGATCCTCCCCTCCGCCGGGTTGCGCGTCCCCGCCCTGCAGCGGGTGCTCGCCGAGGCCGGGTGGGAGGTGACACCGTGACGATGTCCACGCTCGATCCGTATGCGCAGCTCGTGGCCACCTCGCGGCGGCAGTTCCTCTACGGCCTCAATCCGTTGGCGAAGGTCGCCGGCTTCGCCCCCGCGATGCTGCTCCTCGTCTTCGTGCGCGACCTGGCCACCCCGGCCGCCTTCCTCGTGCTCGCGTACGTCCTCATCCTCGTCGGCGCGCGGGTGACGGGCCGCCTTCTCGCGCTGCTCCTGCTGGCCCTCCCTGTGGCTATGGTCGCGATCGGCGTCGGCTTCTCGCTGTGGGTCGACGCGGCCCTGGTCGCGGACACTGCCCCCGTCGTGACGATCGGCGACTGGACCCTCTACGGAGGCGCCCTCCTCATCGGCTTCGCCACGGCGCTCCGGCTCGGATCGATCGTCGCGCTCGCGCTGGTCGGCGGCCTCACCACCAGCGGCTCCGATCTCGTGCGTGCGAGCGTGCAGCAGCTGCGCGTGCCGTACCGCATCGGGTACACGGCCCTGGCCGCCTTCCGCTTCGTGCCCCGGTTCGGGCACGAGCTCGCCGTCATCCGCGCCGCGCACCGGGTGCGCGGTTACCACGGCGGCCGCGGCCCCTTCGCGCGGATCGCCCGCGGCTGGGGGTACATCGTCCCTCTGCTCGCGGGTGCCATCCGGCACGCGGAGCGCGTCGCCCTTGCGATGGACTCCCGGGCGTTCGGCGCGCATCCGACGCGGACCGAGCGGCACCTCGTGCCGTTCCGCACGAGGGACACCGTCTTCACCGTGGTCATGCTCGCCGTGTCAGCCGCGATCTTCGCCGTCTTCTTCCCCTGGCAGCTCCCCTGAAAGGTGCCCGCATGGCATTCAGCAAGATGGTCAAGCCGGAGACGGCCGAGCTCCTGCACCTCACCGTGCTCCGCACCGAACGACTCGCGCCGCACTGGGTGCGGGTGACCCTCGGCGGCGGCGAGATCGACCGCTTCCGCCCGATGGGTTACGACCAGTGGTTCCGACTGTTCCTGCCGATCGGCGGCGAGGCGGGGCTGGAGCGGGTGCCCGCGAAGGCGAACCGGATGTTCGGGTACCTGAAGTTCCTCCGCATCCCCGACGGCGAGCGCCCCGTGATGCGCAACTACACCGTGCGCGCCTACCGCCCGGCCACGGCCGAGACAGGCGCCGAGATCGACGTCGACTTCGTCCTGCACGGCTCGGCGGCCGACGGCACCGCCGGTCCGGCGTCCCGATGGGCGGAGACGTGCGCCCCCGGCGAGCACGTCCTCATCATCGACGAGGGCCTGACATTCAACCCCGAGCGGGGCACCGATCGGGTGGTGCTCGTCGGCGACGAGACCGCCCTCCCCGCGATCGCGTCGATCAGCGCCTCCCTGCCGACCGACTCCTCGGGCACGGCGATCATCGAAGTCCCGTCCACGGAGGACGCCCTGGAGTTCGCGCACCCGTCGGGGCTCGAGGTGGTGTGGGTCGTGCGGCCTCAGGAGATTCCGCCCGGGGCCCTCGCTCTGGACACCCTCGCTCGTACCACTCTGCCCGCCGCGCCGTTCCATGCCTACGCGGCGGGAGAGCAGGCGCTGGCCTCCGGCGTCCGCAAGCAGCTCGTCGGCGAGCGCGGCGTCGACAGGAACGCCGTCAGCTTCTGCGGCTACTGGAAGATCGGTGCCGCCTCCCCCGCCTCGAAGGCCGCCCGCGAGGCCGCCACGGAGCCCCGCACGTAATCCCGGGCACAACTTCGGAGCTAAGACACGACACGCCGGGGCGGACGATGCCGCCCCGGCGTGTCGATGGGGATCTCCGAAGCTGTGCCCGGGGACGTCAGCGCTTGCCGGCGATCTGACGCCCGACGATCTCGCGCATGATCTCGTTCGTGCCGCCGTAGATGCGGTGCACACGGGCGTCGAGGAAGGCCCGGGCGATGGGGTACTCGGTGATGTAGCCGTAGCCGCCGTGGAGCTGGACGCCGGCGTCGAGCACCTCCCACTCACGCTCGGTCGCCCAGAACTTGACCTTCGCGGCCTCTTCCGCCGAGAGCCTGCCGTCCTTGTAGGCCAGCAGCGCGCGGTCGATGAAGGCCCACAGCGCGTCGACCGTGGCGGACATGTCGGCGATGGTGAAGCGGCTGTTCTGGAAGTCGATGATGCGCTCCCCGAAGGCCTCGCGGTCCTTGGTGTACGCGACGGTCCAGTCGAACGCGGCCTGCGCGGCGGCGGCTCCGGCCACGGCGATCGAGAGGCGCTCGAGGGGGAGGTTCATCATCAGCTGGATGAAGCCCTTGCCCTCGACGCCGCCGATGAGGTTCTCCTCCGGCACGAACACGTCGCTGAACGACAGCTCGGCGGTGTCATGGCCGTGGAAGCCCATCTTCGACAGCTTCTTGCCGTTGTCGAATCCCTCCATGCCCTTCTCGATGAGCACGAGGCTGAACGCGTCGGGACGGTTGCCCTCGCCGGTCTTCACGAACGTGACGACGAGGTCGGCGGTCGCGCCCGATGAGATGAACGTCTTCGCGCCGTTGACGATGTAGCCGCCGTCCGTCTTCTTCGCCGTGGTCTTGATGCCGCGGAGGTCGGAGCCGGCGCCGGGCTCGGTCATGGCGAGCGCGCCGACGACCTCACCGGTGGCCATGCGGGGCAGCCACTTCTCCTTCTGCTCCTGCGTGCCCATGTGCACGAGGTACGGCACGGCCAGGTCGTCCTGGATGCCGAAGGCCCCGGCGAGCGATCCCGCTCCGGCCGCGATGACCTCTTCGTTCACGATCGCGCGGAAGCGGTAGTCCTGCAGCATTCCGGCGCCGCCGAACTCCTCCGGCACGGAGAGCCCGATGATGCCGGCCTCACCCGCGGCGCGCATCGTGGCGCGGTCCACCTCGCCGGCGGCGTCCCACTTCTCGATCGCCTCGTGCGTGACGTGGCGCTTGACGAAATCCTTGACGAGGTCGCGGAATGCCTCGTGATCCTCTTCGTAGATGTCGCGTTCCATGCCGTCCTCCCGAACGTGTCGTGCGTCGTTGCTCCGGCGAGTCTACGGCGGGAACACGGGGCAGGGCAGGCGATTGTGAGAATGCATCCCATCGTGGGTGGGACTGGGTATCGCCTTTGTGGAATGCCTCAGTGCGAGCGGATCACACCCCTGCCCCGCCGACTCAATGGTCGTAATCGGGCGCCGCCGGGAGCCCGAAGAACTCCTCCAGCGTGTGATAGCCGCCTTCGTGATACGCCGCCGCGAGCTCCGTGCCGACGTATCGCAGGTGCCAGGGCTCCGGGGCGTACCCGGTGACGGGCGTGCCGACCTGTTCGTAGCGCACGATGAACCCGTACTCCCAGGCATGCGCCGCCACCCACTCGCTCTGACGCGTCGCGCCGAAGCCGTCCAGACCGCCGCAGCCGTCATCACAGGCCACGACGTCGAGGGCGAGACCGGTCTGATGCTCGCTGTGACCCGGTCGCGCCGAGCCCGCATCCGCGTCCGCCTGCCCCTGGTCCCGCACGTGCGCACCGTATGTCGCGACCTGGAGGCCGTAGGAACGGTAGCCGTTGTTCGCTCCGATGCGTCCGACCCCGGCCGCCGCGGCGGCGTCCGCCATGCGCCCGGCGGCGTCGGCGACCTCCGCGCGCACCCGGCCCGACGGGGTCGTCATCTGCAGCGGCACCTGGCTCAGTCCTTCGGGTTCGTAGGCGGCGGGTTCGAGCGGACGCCCCTTGTTGACCACGACCCAGATCCGGGCGGGATCGCTGAGCGAGACACAGGGTGCATTACCGGCGATCACCGCCTCACGGAAGCGCGCTCCACCGCCGAACCCCGCGACGGTGGCGGCGTCGTCCCCGGCCGCGATCGCAGCCTGCACCACGGGGGCGGCGCAGGGGTCCGCCGCAGGGGTCGCCGTGTTCTGCACGGTCGGTACCTGCATCACTGCGACGGGGCGCGGGAGCGGTGGGGATGCCACGGGGGTCGCGGCCGCGCCGGTGAGCGAGAGCACCACGCCGATCGCGGTCACCGCCAGCCCGACCGGCAGGGCGGGTCCGAAGATCGGGGAGCGCGGCGCCGCATGCTGAGCGTACGGCGAGGAGGGCATGCCCCCATTCTTCCATTCGAACATCAGTGCCACACTCACTTGACTTCGATTCGATTCTTTGTTCGACTGGGAGGATGCGGTGGCAGGGACAGAAACTCGCGGACAGCGACGAGGCGGCATTGCCGGGCCTCGAGAACCGTTCGAGCGTCCTCCGCACGGTGACCACACCGGAGTTCGCCGGCATGACGTTCCACGAGGTGCTGTCGAAGTCAGCGCTCAACCACGTCCCCGGGGCGTCGCGCATGCCCTTCGCCTGGACCATCAACCCCTATCGCGGCTGCTCCCATGCGTGCACCTACTGCTTCGCCCGGGGCACGCACGAGTACCTCGACCTCGACGGCGGCGCGGACTTCGACACCCAGATCGTCGTCAAGGTCAATGTCGTCGAGGTGCTCGAGCGGGAGCTGCGCCGCGGGAGCTGGCAGCACGAGACAGTCGCCCTCGGTACGAACACCGACCCGTACCAGCGGGCCGAGGGGCGCTACGCCCTCATGCCCGGCATCATCGAGGCGCTTGCGGCGTCGGGCACCCCGATGTCGATCCTGACCAAGGGCACGCTGATCCGTCGGGACATCCCGCTGCTGAAGAAGGCGGCGCAGCGTGTGCCGGTCGACGTGCAGATGTCGATCGCGATGTACGACGACGCGCTGCAGAAGGCGATCGAGCCGGGCGCCCCGACCACGCAGGCCCGCCTCGACACGGTGCGCGCGCTCGCCGACGCCGGCTTCCCCGTCACGGTGTTCCTCATGCCGATCATGCCGCATCTGACCGACTCCCTTCCCGCGATCGACGACGCCCTCCGCCGTATCAAGGCCGCCGGAGCGCGGAGCGTGATCTACGGGGCCCTGCATCTGCGTCCGGGAGTCAAGCCGTGGTTCTTCCAGTGGCTCGGTGAGAACCGTCCCGATCTCGTGTCGTCGTATCGCGGGCTGTATCCCGGGGCCTCCGTCGAGGCACCGAAGCCGTACCGGCAGTGGCTCGCCAAGCGCGCTCGCCCCCTCATCCGGATGCACGGGCTCGACGGCCGGCACGAAGACGACTATCCGCGGCGCGGGTCCCGCCCGGGCCAAGGGCATGTCCAGACGGAGACGCCGCCGGCCGGGCCGGTCATGTTCACGCCGAGCGGCCGCGCGGCCGCCGCCCCGCCGCAGCCGATGCTGTTCTGACCCGGTCGGCCGGAGGGCGCGGCTCCGCGTAGGCTCGAGGATCATGGCGATCGGTTCGACAGTCCACACGTTCGAGATGCAGCTCGCCGACACCGATCGCGGGGTCTACGAAGACGTCTCGCTCCGGGCCGCCCGGCATCCGTCCGAGACCGACGCGTACATGCTCACCCGGGTCCTCGCCTACGGGCTCGAGTTCGCGGAGGGCATCGCGTTCGGCGGCAGCGTCTCCGACACGGAGGAGCCGGCGGTGCTCGTGCGCGACCTCACGGGCCGAGTCACCGTCTGGATCGAGGTGGGCGCTCCCGATGCCGCGCGGCTGCATCACGCCTCCCGCCTCGCAGACCGGACAGTGGTCTACACGCACCGCGACCCGGCCAAGGTCATGGCGCCGTGGGCCGACAAGCGCATCCATCGTTCCGAGGACATCCGGGTGTACAGCTTCGACCCCGGCTTCATCGAGAGCGCCACGCCCCACCTCGCCCGCCGGAACACCCTGACCCTCACGGTCACCGAGCGCGTTCTCTACCTCGACCTCAACGGCACGTCCCTGACGACCACCCTCCACGAGCACACCCTCCCCTGACACCCCGGCTGCCCGCGCACCTTCCCGGTGCGGAGTGCGAAAAGGCCCCGGAGACCGAAGTCTCCGGGGCCTTTCTGATCCCGAACGCGTCAGGAGGTGAGTTCCGCGGCGGACGGCACGCGCCCCGCGATCTCCTCGATCACGTCGTCGTCCACGCGCGCCTGCTCGAACGGCGCCTCGATCTCGGCGCGACCGAGCAGCTCGGTCATCCGACGCTGGCGCTGCCGCGTGATGAGCGTGACGACCCGGCCCGAGCGCCCCGCGCGACCGGTGCGACCCGAGCGGTGCAGGTACGTCTTGTACTCGTCCGGCGCGTCGGCCTGGACCACGAGGTCGATGTCGTCGACGTGGATGCCGCGCGCGGCCACATCGGTGGCCACGAGGACGTTCACCCGGCCCGAGGTCAGCTTCTCCAGGTTCCGCGTGCGCTTGGCCTGGTTGAGGTCGCCGTGCAGCGAGACCGCGGGGATGCCCGCGTCGTCGAACTGGTCGGCCAGCATGTCGGCGTAGGCACGGGTGCGGGCGAAGACCAGGGTCTTGCCCTCGCGGTCGACGAGCGAGGTGAGGATGTCGGCCTTGTCGCGGTGCTCGATGACGAGCACCCGGTGCTCGATCGTGCTGGAGCCCTGGTCTTCGCCCGCGACCTCGAACACGGCGGGGTCGACGAGGAACTCGTCCACGAGCGCCGCGACCTCGCGGTCGAGCGTCGCGGAGAACAGGAGCTTCTGGCTGCCCTCGGCCGTGCGGCGGAGGATGCGCTGGACGGGCTCGACGAACCCGAGCTCGCACATGTGGTCGGCCTCGTCGAGCACCGCGATCCGGCAGTCCGACAGGTCGAGCTTGCCCTGGTTCATCAGGTCCTCGACCCGGCCGGGGGTGCCGATGACGATGTCGACGCCCTTCTTCAGCGCACCCACCTGACGACCCTGCGGCACACCGCCGTAGATCTGCGTCGTGAACAGGCCCACGCTCCGGGCGATCGGCTGGATGGTCCGGTCGATCTGCAGCGCGAGCTCGCGCGTCGGGGCGAGGATGATCGCGCGCGGCGAGCGGCCGAACTCGCGACGCTTGCCCGCCTGCGACTTCAGCACCCGCTCGACGAGCGGCGCGCCGAAGGCGATGGTCTTGCCGGAGCCCGTGCGGCCGCGGGCGAGCACGTCGCGCCCCTCGAGGACGGCGGGGATGCTCGCCGCCTGGATCGGGAACGGCGTCGCGGCCCCCATGCCGTTCAGGGTCTCGGTGATGTTCGAGCCGAGGCCGAGATCGGCGAACGTGATGCCCTCGACCTCGACGGCCTGCACGGCCTGCGCCTCGAGGCGCTCGTGGACGACGTCGTCGGCCTGCTCGAACGCCGCCTTCGGCTTCGCGTTCCAGTCGTTGCGGGTCGGACGCTCGTCCCGGCGGGGGCGCTCGTCCCGACGCGGACGCTCGGTACGGTAGGCCCCGCCGGTCGACGGCCGCTCGCGCCCGCCCTCGAAGGAGCGCTGCGTGCGGTCGCGGTCGAAGGCGCGGCGGGCACGGGCGGCGTCGTAGGAGCGGTCGGCCCCCTGGTCGTTGCCGCGGGCGCGGTCGCCGCCGCGGTCATCGCGCCGCGGACGGTCGTCGCGGTCGAAGCGCGGACGCTCGTTCCGGCGATCGTCGAAGCGCGGGCGGCCCCCGTCGCGGTGGTCGCCGTCGCGGAAGCCCTGTCGCTGCGAGCCGCCGCGGTCGTCGCGCCGCGGACGGTCGTCGAAGCGGCCGGCCCCTGCGCGGTCGTTGTACCGCGGACGCTCGGAGCGGGCGTCGAACCGGCCGGCGCCTGCGCGGTCGTCGCGGCGGTGCGGGGCCTCGCGGCGTCCGGACTCCGCACGGTTGCGGATGCCGCGGGCCTCGTCGCGGCCGGCGCGCTCCTGAGAGCTCCACCGACGCTTCGGCGCACCGGACTCGGTCTCCTCCGGGCGATAGCCGCGGTGGCCGGGGCTGCGGCTGCCGGGGCGGCGGTCGTACCCGCCGGTCGCCCGGGAGTCGCGGTCCTCGCGAGCGGGACGCTCGTCGCGGGCCGTGTCCCGACCACCGGTCGGTCGGTGGCGGTCGTGGAACGAGGTCTTCTTAGCGCCGTAGCGCGGCTCGAAGTTCGCGGCGGCGCGACCGCCACGGGGCTTCTTGTTCTTGGGCATTCGGGTGTCCTTCTTGCGTTCTCGCACGAGAACAGCGCTGCGCGCACGCGCGAGCACTCCGATCCAGCGGAGTCCGGACGATCTGCGGCCGGGGCCATTCCTGTGATGGTTGATTCGCGTCGATCGACGCGCACCATCGGCCCCTGGACTCACACTTCACACACTGAAAAACGTCCGCGCCCTGCGCGGGTGTCCGAAGCCGACCGCCCCAGTCTACCCGGCGACCCTGGGAGACCCCCGCACTCCGGCGGCCTGCGGCACTACGATGTCGAGGTGAACTCCGTCTCTCCCACCGGCACCCAGGTCCACCTCCGCCTCGGCGACGTGACCGCGCAGATCGCCCAGGTCGGCGCCTCGCTCCGTGGCCTGCGCATCGGCGAGGTCGACCTCGTCTCGCCCTACCCGCTCGACGTCCCGACGCCGTCATGCTCAGGAGTCGTGCTGACGCCGTGGCCCAACCGGGTGCGGGACGGCCGCTGGGACGACGAGGGCACCGTGCGTCAGCTCGCGATCAGCGAGCCGAAGACCACCACCGCCAGCCACGGGCTCCTGCGCTACACCGCCTACGCGGTCGAGCAGACGGAGGGAGCCGCGACCCTGCGCGCGACCGTCTTTCCGCAGACCGGCTACCCGTACCTGATCGAGACGTCCGTCGCCTACGTCCTCACCGCGGACGGCATCGAGGTCACGCACACGCTCACCAACTGGTCCGATTCGGCGGCTCCGGTCGCGCTCGGCACGCACCCGTTCCCGACGATCGGCGACGTCGACCCGCACGACCTCGTCCTCCGCGTCCCGGCCCACACCGTGTTCGAGACGGACGACCGCATGCTTCCGACCGGCACCCGTCCCGCCGACCCCGACCTGCGCGAGGGCATCCGTGTCGGTGACGTCTCGCTCGACACGGGGTTCACGGACCTCGTGCGCGACCCCGACGGCCGGGTGCGGCACACCCTCACGGCGCCCGACGGCCGGACCGTCACGCTCTGGCAGGGCGAGGGCTTCGATTTCGTGCAGGTGTACACC
This sequence comes from Microbacterium sp. NPDC064978, assembly GCF_044543605.1. Taxonomy (NCBI): domain Bacteria; kingdom Bacillati; phylum Actinomycetota; class Actinomycetes; order Micrococcales; family Microbacteriaceae; genus Microbacterium; species Microbacterium sp. NPDC064978. Next base: position 224,999 of record NZ_JBITWF010000002.1, read on the forward strand.
GCGACGAACTACCCCGGCACCCCGCTCGCCGTCGCGATCGAGCCGATGACCGCTCCGGCGGACGCGTTCAACAGCGGCCTCGGGGTGCGCCGTCTGGCTTCTGGCGAGACCTGGACGCTGGAGTGGGGCCTCTCCTTCGCCTGACCGCGGTTCACAACTCAGGAGAACCCACACGGAAAGGCCCCGATCCTCGTCTCACCGACGGAATCGGGGCCTTTCTCCTGAGTTGTGAACGCTCGGCTACTCGCCGTGGTTCTCGCGCAGCTCTCGGCGGCTGACCGGTGTGCCGTCCGCATGGACCGGAACCGGGGCGGCATCCTCGTAATGCTCGCCCTTGCGGGCCCGGCGGCGCTCCCGCGCGCCCTCGACGAGGTTGTACAGCGTCGGCAGCACGATGAGCGTCAGCACCGTGGAGGAGACGAGTCCGCCGATCACCACGATGGCCAGCGGCTGGGAGATGAACCCGCCGTGCCCCGTGATCCCCAGCGCCATCGGGGTGAGGGCGAGGATCGTGGCGAGCGCTGTCATGAGGATCGGGCGCAGACGCTTCTCCCCACCCGCCATCACGGCCTCCGCAGTCGACAGCCCCTTCTCCCGATACTGGTTCACGAGGTCGACGAGCACGATCGCGTTCGTCACCACGATGCCGATGAGCATCAGCACACCGATCAGCGAGGCCACGCCCAGCGGCACGCCCGTGACGATCTGCAGCAGGATGGCTCCGGTCGCCGCGAACGGCACCGAGATCAGCAGCAGGAGCGGCTGCCGCAGCGACTTGAACGTCGCCACCATCACGACGTACACGATGAGGATCGCGGCGAGCATCGCGAGGCCGAGCTGCGCGAACGAATCGGCCTGCTGCGAGGCGACGCCGCCGACCTCGGCCGAGGCGCCGTCCGGGAGGTCCGCCGCGGCGAGCGCCTCGGTGACCGACTGTGTGGCGACCGCGAGGTTGTCCGATGCGGGCGGCACGGTGACGGTCGCGGTGCGGCGTCCCTGCTCGGTGGTGATCGAGGTGGGGCCGTTGCGCTGCTCGACGGTCGCGATGTCCTGCAGCGGCACGATGCCCGCCGCGGTGGGGATCGCGAGCTGCTGGAGCGCGGCGACGGTCGTCGGCGGCCCCGGGTTGACGAGGTACACCGTCAGCGCGGTGTCGTCGATCTCGACCGATCCGATCTGCTGCGGACGCATCGTGTTGGACACGATCGACCCGACGGCGACCTCGGACAGCCCGACCCGCGCGGCGGCCTCGCGGTCCACGACCACGGCGATGTACGGCAGGGCCTCGGCGAGGTTGTCCGTGACCTGCCCGATGCCCTCGCGGCCGTCGAGCTCCTCCACCACGGCGGAGGTCGCGGTGGCGAGGTCGTCGCCGTTCGCCGCCGTCACGGTGATCTCGATGTCGCTGGAGCCGAAGCCGGCGGACGCCGCGACGTTGACCTCGCCGACCTCGTCGCCGAGGCCGTCGATGGCATCCTGCACCTCGGCACGCAGCTTCTCCTGGTCGGCGTCGCCGTCGGTGAGGACCGAGTAGGTGATCCCCGCGCCGCCGGAGAACGCGTCGCGCAGCGCGGACCCGCTCGACCCGATGGAGGCCTGCACATGCTCGATGCCGTCGATGTCGAGAAGGGCCTCCTCGACGGGGGCAGCGGCATCGGACTTCGCCTGCAGGCTCGCGGTCGGCCCGAGGTCCTGCGTCACGGTCATGGTGTTCTGACCGGAGTCGCTGAGGAAGTTCACCTTCATCAGCGGGGCGGCGGCGAGCGTCCCGGCGAGGACCACCACCGCGAGTGCCACCGTGATGCCCGAGTGCTTCAGCGTCCAGCCGAGGATGGGGCGGTAGCCGCGCTGCAGCCGCGTCGGCGGGGCCGCCGGGTCCTCCGGGTCGATCGCGTTCCCGCTCTCGTCGAGGAGCGGCTTGCCGGGCTTGAGGAACCAGTACGCCAGCACCGGCACGATCGTCAGAGCCACGAAGAGCGAGGCGACCATGGCGATGGTGACCGTCATCGCGAACGGACGGAACAGCTCGCCCACCATGTCGCCGACGAACACGATCGGCAGGAACACCGCCACGGTCGTGATGGTCGACGCGGTGATGGCCGCGGCGACCTCGCGCACGGCGAGACGGATCGCATCGCCCTTGTCCGCGTCGCCGACGTAGTGGCGCTTGATGTTCTCGATCACCACGATGGAGTCGTCGACCACGCGGCCGATCGCGATCGTGAGCGCCCCGAGGGTCAGCACGTTCAGCGAGTAGCCGAATGCCTGCAGCCCGATGAAGGTGATGAGGACGGACGTCGGGATCGAGATCGCGGTGACGAGCGTCGAGCGCACCGACATCAGGAACACGAGGATCACGAGCACGGCCATCACGAGGCCGAGCAGACCCTCCGTGGCGAGGGTGTCGATCGACTGCACGATGAACGGTGCCTGGTCGAACACGACCGTGAACTCGGCGTCCGGGAGCGCTTCCCCGATCTCGTCGAGCGCGGCCAGCACCCCCTGCGACACCTCGACCGTGTTGGCGGCGGGGAGCTTGGTGATGGAGATCGACAGGGCATCCTCGCCGTCGACCCGGGAGATCGAGGTCACCGGGTCCGACACCTGGGCCACCGTCGAGACGTCGCCGATGGTCACCGCGGTACCGACGAGAGGCAAGGCGGCGATCTCGTCGACCGAGGTGATCTTGGCGCCGGTCTGCACCGTGAGGGTCTCGCCGTCCTCGGTGATCTCACCGCCGGGGAAGAGGGTGCCGTTCTGCTGCAGCGCGGTGCTGATCGCCTCGCTGCTCTGACCGGCCGCGGCGAGCTTCGCGAGGTCGGGGGTGATGGTGATGCGCTGTCCGACGCCGCCGACGATCTCCGCCGCGTTCACCCCGTCGACGTCCTCCAGATCGGGGATCGCGACGCTCTCCAGCTGCGCCTGGGCGTTGTCCGCGTCCTCGAAGCCCGTGACCGCGACCTGGATCACCGGGAAGTCGTCGATCGACACCGAGAGCACCTGTGGGGTGACGTCCTCCGGGAGCTGCGAGGAGATGCGGTTGATAGCCTGCTGGATCTTCTGCTCCGCGGTCGCGAGGTTGGTGCCGTACGAGAACATCGCCTGCACGATCGAGGCGTTGGTCGTGCTCGTCGCGGTCGTCGACTCCAGGTCGGGCACGCCCTGGATGGCGGACTCGATCGGCGTCGAGACGTCGTTCTCGACCACCTCGGGCGAGGCGCCGGGGTAGGTGGTCATGACCACGAGCGCCGGCAGCTCGAGCGACGGGATGAGCTCCTGCTTGAGGTTGGTCAGCGCGAGCCCGCCGAACACCGCGGCGACGATCGTCACGAGCGCGATGAGGGCGCGGTTCTTCAGGCTGAGGATGGCGAGTTTCGACAAGGCGGGGTCCTCGGTGTCAGGGGGTGGCGGTCGCTGCGGATGGGAGGGAGAGAGGTTCTCCGAGGATCCGCGCCAGTGCGGATTCGAGGAAGGACTGTTCGAGATCGACGTCGCGGATCTGCGTGCTCCACATGACGCCGTCGATGAAGATCATCGCCGCTCGGGCCCGGTCGGCGCCATAGGTCGGCTCCAGGAGGTCGACGAGGCGGTCGGACAGGTGACGCGCGAGCTGGCGCAGACGCGGATCGTGCACGGCTGCCGTGACGACGGCCCGATCCGCCTGCACCGCGTGGCCGTCGTGGATGCTGTCGTACACGAGCGCCGCGATGACGTCGGCCCCGGCTCCCCGTTCGGCGAGGGTCTGCCGCACTCCGTCGAGTCGGCATTCGATCTCGTCCGCGAGCGCTCGGAAGGCGGCGGTGCGCAGGTCGTCGAGGGTGTCGAAGTACTGGGTGGTCGCCCCGAGCGGCACTCCGGCTCTGGCGGCGACCATCCGATGCGTGATGGCGTCGGCCCCGACCTCGACGATCAGCTCGGCCGTCGCGGTGACGATCTCCCGACGACGCGCTTCGGGGTCACGCCGCCGACGCGCGCTCTCCACCATCGCTCACCCCCTGGACACCCGTACATGTACGTTTGTACATTCGCTCCGGTGTGAACTCCCTGAGAACGGTCGCCCGCTTCTTTCCTGTCTCCCCGCCGTGCCGGATCACTTCCGCACCCCGCACCCCCGTTCTCGGTCCCTTTTCGCGCTCTCACGGGTGGGAATCTCCTCCCGTGATCGAAAACGTACCGGGGTGGGGGCGGAGGAGGGGGTCAGGCGGCGGAGGAAGACGGGGCGGAGGAGGGGGTCTGGCCGCGCTCGAAGTAGGCGACGAGATCGGGGTCGAGCGGGGGGACGGCGATCGCGGAGCCGTCACCCCGGAGGGACGCGGTGGCGAGGATGCCGGCGGCCACGGCCTCGCGCGCCGCGACGGGAGAGGTCGCCGTGAGACCCCCGTGCCGCACGAACCGGAGGAACTCGGCCACGAGCAGCGCGTCGGCACCGTCGTGTCCGGCGTCGGGCACCTCGGGCACGACGAACACCTCGTCCGCGTCGGCCGCCCCGGCATGCCGACGGTTCCACAGCTTCACCTCGCTGCCGGCCACGTCGCCGAAGTTCTCGATGCGCCCCTCGGTGCCGATCACGGTGTAGTTCCGCCAGTAGTCCGGGGTGAAGTGGCACTGCTGGTACGAGGCGAAGATCCCGCCCTCGAGCCGCAGGTTCACCATCGAGATGTCCTCGACGTCGACCACAGGGTGGAGTCCGGTGAGCGCGGTCGGCGGCCAGTTGTCCATGCTGAACCAGTCGGGCATCCGCTCGCCCGTGCGGTCCCGCCGGTTGGTGATGTCGCCGTAGACGCTGAGGCCGCCCATCGCCGCCACCTGCTCGGTGTACGCCCCCGCCAGCCAGTGGATGATGTCGAGGTCGTGCGCTCCCTTCTGCAGGAGGAGTCCGGTGGTGCGGCTCCGGTCGGCGTGCCAGTCCTTGAAGTAGAAGTCGCCGCCGTGCCCCACGAAGTGCCGCACCCACACGGCCTTCACCTGCCCGATGCGCCCGGCCTGGATGAGCCCGCGCATGAGCGTGATCACGGGCATGTGCCGCATGTTGTGGCCGATGTAGAGGCGGGTCCCGGTCCGTCGCGCCGTCTCCAGCATGCGGTCGGCATCGGCGAGGTCGATCGCGAGGGGCTTCTCGCAGAAGACGGGCACCCCGGCCTCCAGCGCCCGGATGGTCAGCGCGGCGTGCGTGTCGTCCGGGGTCAGCACCATGACCGCGTCGACCCCGGACGCGAGCAGCTCGTCGAGGGAGTCGGTGATGAGGGCGTCGGGGACGAGCGCCCTGGCGTCCTCGCGGGCACGCGGGGCGAGGTCGCAGACGGCGGTGATACGGGAGCCGTGGTCCGGCCGATGCACCTCCTCCTGAAGGGTGGAGCGCGCGCCGAAGCCGATGATGCCGATGTGGAGGTCCAACAGAAGTCCTTCGTGAAAGGGGGGGAAGAAGAGGGGGCGGCTCAGCGACCGCGGGCAGCCGGGGCGTCGAGATCGGTCGAGCCGCCGGGGACGAGGGCCCAGGGGAACTCGTGCAGCGCACCGGGTGAGGGGTCGCTCTCGAGCGCCTTCTCGACGATGATCCGCGCCTGCCGCTCGTAGAAGTCCGTCGGGCCGACGGTGGTGAGGGTGGGGGCGATGAGCCGGGCGTCCGGGGTGTTCCCGACGCCGACCACCGCGACGTCGTGAGGCACGCGGAGCCCGAGCATGTGGGCGGCGTTGATCGCGGCGATCGCGGCGAAGTCGGTCGTCGCGTACACGGCGTCCGGGCGGTTCTCCTGCGACAGCAGCTCGATCGCGGCGGTGAAGGCGCTGGCCTGCGTCTCGGCATAGGTCACGGTCCATGCCGGGTCCGGCGAGATGCCGGCCGCCGCGAGCTTCTCGACGTACGGCGTGTACCGCGTGACCTGCGTGGCCGCGAGGCGGACGGCGCCCTCCGCGGCGATGCAGCCGATGGCCGCGTGCCGCTCCAGCAGGTGGTCCATCGCGAGCTCGCACCCCGGGATCGCGTCCGAGCGGATGACGTCGAACCCGTCCGGCTCCAGATGCTCCGAGAACACCACGAGGCGCTGGCCGCGCTTGACGAGGTCGCCCAGCCGTCGGGCGTCCTCCTCGTCCAGCCCGACGCCGTCGAGGTATGCCACGTCGCTCTCGACGCGGTCGAGCGCCGCGTGCCAGTCGCCGTCGGCGAGGATCAGCGTCGTGAGCCCGTGTTTGTTCGCCTCGGCGTTCACGGCGTCGGCCACCGCCAGCGACCACGGATCGCTCAGCATATGGAGGGAGAGCTGCACCATGCCGCTGCGACCGGTGCGGATCGCCCTGGCCGCGGTGTTCGGACGGTAGTTGAGCTCGTCCGCGGCCGCGAGCACCCTGGCCGCGGTCGCTTCGGCCACGCCGGCCCCGCTGGCACCGGCGCGGCCGGAGAAGACGTACGACACGGTCGCGGTCGACACCCCGGCACGTTCGGCCACCATCCGCAGCGTCGGTCGGCGGCTGGGGGCGTGCTCACGCTGTGCCATGTCTCATCCCTTCGTCCCGCTGAACGCGATGCCCTGGATGAACTGCCGCTGCAGGATCATGAACGTCACCAGCATGGGCAGGGTCGCCAGCAGGGCGCCGGCCATGAGCACCGGGTAATCGGTGCCGTGGATGCCGACGAGCTGCGAGAGTCCGACAGACAGCGGCATCTTCGCCGGGTCGGTCGTCACGATCAGCGGCCACAGCAGATCGTTCCAGGACCACAGCACGGTGAACACCACAAGTGCGATGATGCCAGGCTTCGCCAGCGGAACCATGATCCGCCAGAAGGTCTGCCACGGATTCGCCCCGTCGATCCGCGCCGCCTCCTCCAGCTCGGCCGGCATGGAGAGGAAGAACTGGCGCATCAGGAAGGTCCCGAAGGCGCTGAAGATGCCGGGCACGATGAGCGCCTGCAACGTGTTCAGCCAGCCGAGCGCCTGGATGATCTCGTACTGCGGCAGCAGGTAGAGCTGCGAGGGCACCATGAGCACCGAGAGGAACACGACGAACAGGGCGTTCCGGCCGGGGAAGGCGATGCGCGCGAACGCGTAGCCCGCCATGGTGCACAGGGCGACCTGCCCGACCGTGCGGCCGACGGTGAGGAGCACGGAGTTCAGGAACATCTGGCCGAACGGCATCGAGTCGAAGACCTCGGCGAAGTTCGTGAACACCCATTCGCGCGGGAGGAACGACGGCGGCACCTGCACCGAGTCGGACAGCGTCTTGAACGAGGTCAGCAGCTGCCAGACGAACGGGAACACCATGAGTGCGGCGCCGACGATGAGCACGACGTGCACGATCCACAGTCCGCGGTTCCGGGGCGTGCCGGCCGTCCGCGATCGTGCGGGGGCGGCGCCGACGACCGCGCGCGTGTCGAGGGAGACGTCACTCATAGTGCACCCACTTCTTCTGCAGCCGGAACTGCACGATCGTCAGCACGAGGATGATCAGCAGCAGGAGGAAGGCGACGGCGGCGGCGTACCCGCGGTCGTTGTCGAGGAAACCCGCTTCGTAGAACAGGTAGACGACCGTGCGGGTGTTCGGCATCGCGGGGTTGCTGCGGCCGAGCATCATGTAGATGAGGTCGAACACCTGCAGAGCCCCGATCACGCTGATGACGCTGACGAAGAAGATCGACGGCGACAGCAGCGGGATCGTGATGGAGAAGAACTTCCGCACGGGGCCCGCCCCGTCGAGGTCGGCCGCCTCCATGATCGTGTCCGGGATGCCCTGGAGTCCGGCGAGGAAGATGACGATGTTGGTCCCCAGTCCCGCCCAGATGCCGACGACGGCGATCGCGATCAATGCGGTGTTCGGGTCGGTCAGCCAGCTCCGCCCGTCGATGCCGACCGCGCCGAGGGCGGCGTTCAGGACGCCGTAATCGCCGTTGTAGATCATGCGCCAGACGAGGGCGATCGCCGCGGGCATGGTGACGACGGGGATGAAGTAGAGGGTGCGGTAGGCGCTGCGGCCCGTGAGGCCGGTGGTGTTCAGCAGCGCGGCGATCCCGACCGCGAGGGGGATGCCGATCAGCGCGATCACCGTGTAGGCCGCGGTGTTGCGCAGAGCGCCGAGGAGCTCCGGGTCCTGGAACAGCCGCACGTAGTTCTCGAACCCGATCCACTCGGAGCCGCCGAACGGGCCGGACTTCGTGAAGGAGATGATGAGCGTGCGCACGGTCGGCCACAGGTAGAACACGGCCAGCCCCAGGGCGGTGGGCCCGAGGAAGACGAGGGCCCACCACGGCGAGGCACCGGGTGTCCGGCGCCGCCGGCGGACACCGGAGGACGGGGCCTCCGGTGCCCGCCCGGCGGCGGGGGCGACCGCGCGAGGCGCGAGGACGGTCATCCGGTCACTCCTGCTCGGCGTCCAGCGCTGTCTGCATCTGCGCGGCGAGATCCTGCAGGCCTTCCTTCGGGGAGACCGCTCCGGACCAGACCTGGGACAGCACCTCGCTCTCGATGCTCGTCCACGCGGAGGTGTTCTTCGACACCGGGTACGGGACGGCCGTCTCCAGCGCGTCGATGTAGGCCTGCAGGTCGTACTGCGGGAGCGCATCCACCCAGGCCTGCTGCGTGCCGTTGAACGCCGGGATCACGGTGCCGGTCTCGGCCTGGATCTTCGCCGCCTGCTCGCCGCTCGCGAAGGCGGCGAAGTCCTTCGCCTCCTCCACGTGCGCGCTCTTGGCGTTCGCGACGTTCCCGACGCCGTGGATCACGCTCTGGTTGCCCTCCGGGCCTGCGGGCAGCGGAGCCACGTCGACGCTGTCGCCGATGTCGGCGTTGTCCGCGTAGGCGATGGCGGCCCAGGAGCCGTTCTGGAACATGGCGACTTTGCCCGACAGGAAGAAGTCCTCCGGGTTCGTGTCCGTCATCTGCTGCGCCGTGGGCGAGGAGCCGTCAGCGATGAGGTCGGTCCACAGCTCGACGCCCTCGAGAGCCTCGGGCGAGCCGTAGCCGGTCTCAGTTCCGTCCGCGGAGATGACTTCGCCGCCGGCCTGTGCGATCGAGTTGTAGAAGTTCTCCTGGCCGTACTGGCTCGCGGCGACGCCGAACCGGCCGCTCGCGGGGTCGGTCAGCTTCGCGGCCGCGGTGGTGAAGTCGTCCCAGGTCCAGCCGGCGCTGGGGTACTCCACTCCGGCGGCGTCGAACAGCGTCTTGTTGTACCAGAGCGCGACGGTGTCGAAGTCCTTGGGGGCGCCGTAGAGCGCGTCGTCGTAGGTGTAGAGGTCGACGAGGCCCTGGGGGTAGTCGGAGGCGTCCACGTCGTCGAGCGGCGCGAGCTGGCCGTTCGAGGCGTAGAGCTGGAAGTTCGGCCCGTTCATCCAGAACACGTCGGCGGCCGACCCTCCCGTCACCGCGGTCTGGAGCTTGGTGAAGTACTCCTTGTAGGGCGTGACCTGGATCTCGATCGTGACGTTCGGGTGCTCCTCGGTATAGGCGGCGGCGATGTCCTCCATCGCGGGCTTCTGGTTCTCGTCCCAGATCGCGTAGCTGAGGGTGATGTCGCCGCCCGAGGACTCCCCGGTCGCGGAGGAGGAGCAGGCGGAGAGCGCCAGGACGGCGGCCGCGGAGGCGGCGAGAGCGCCCAGGGCGCGGCGGGAGGTGCGGGGCATCGAGGTCTCCTTTGACGGGTGCACGAGAAGGCGGTGCGCGATGTTAACCGTTTAGCGTTAAACGATTAGCAGTGAGAGTAGCGCGCCGCGTCCGTTCTTCGCAAGCACCGATCTAGAGCGCGGATCCCAGCGCCAGCCCCAGCCCCGCGGCGAGGAGACCGAGCAGGAGCATGCCGAGCGCGTCGAACGCCGCAGCGCCGCGTTCGCCGTCCCGCCACAGCGCGACCGCATCGAGCATCGCGGTGCTGAAGGTCGTGTAGCCCCCGAGCAGACCAGCGCCGAGCACGAACGCCGCGTCCGGAAGCGCCGTCGCCACCAGCCCCAGCGCGAAGGAGCCGGTGAGGTTGACGGCCAGGATCCCCCACGGGAACCGCCGGCCGACGAGCCGGGCGACACCGAGGTCGAGGAGATAGCGCAGGACGGCGCCGACGCCCCCGGCGAGCGCCGCGGCGAGGAACAGCAGCGGACTCACGTCGCCCCTCCCCGGCGCGGGCGCCCCAGCCGGAGCCCCGCGGACGCCGCGAGGAGGCCGAGGGCGAGGCTGACCGCGGCATACGCGGCGGCGAGGAGCGGTGCCGACGCCCACAGGGCCAGCGTCCCGGTCATGAAGGCGCTGTAGGTCGTGAACCCCCCGAGGACCCCGGTGCCCAGGAGCAGCCGCAGCTCCGCTGAGGCCGGGAGCCGCGCCGCCACGACGCCGATGAGCAGGGCGCCCAGCACGTTGGCCAGTAGCACCGCGAGGGGGAACCCGCCGAGGTCGGGGACGAGGAGCCCGAGGCCCAGACGCGCAGCCGTCCCCAGCGTGCCGCCGAGCGCGACGAGCAGGACACGACGGAGACTCACGCTGGCCACTGTAGTCGCGCATGACAGTGCGGCCGTCCGATGTCAAGGCGTTGGGGTGGGGGCGGAGACAGGCGTTGACTGTCGGCATGAAGCCACTCTGGAAGGTCGACCAGGACGCACCCCACGGCACTCCCTTCGATCCCGGCGCGCAGCACGACGTGCTCATCGTGGGGGCGGGCCTCACGGGACTCTCGACCGCGGTGCTCCTGACCCGCGCCGGACTCGACGTCGTGGTCGTCGATGCAGGCGATGTGGCGGAGCTGTCGACGGGCGGCAACACGGGCAAGCTCTCGCTCCTCCAGGGGCAGCAGCTCGCCACGATCCGCACGCACCATCCGGCCGCGCTCGTCCAGGCGTACGTCGACGCCAACCGCGCCGGCATGGAGTGGCTCACCGGTTTCGCCGACACCGCCGGCCTCAGCTACACCGAGCGCACCGACCACACCTACGCCCAGGGTCCTGAGGGGCTCGAATCGGTGCGGTCCCAGCATGCCGCCGCGCGGGAGGCGGGACTGCCGACGCGTCTGCTCACCGCGGGCGAGCTGTCGACGCCGTTCCCCGTCGCGGGCGCGGTCGCGCTGGATTCCCAGGTGACGATCGACCCGGTCGCGGTGGCCGACGCGCTCGCGAAGGAGTTCCTCGCGGGCGGTGGCACGCTGCACACCGGCGTCCGTGTGACCGGTGCCCACGCCCTCCCGGAGCCTCGGGTGGAGACCACGGCCGGCCCGATGTTCGCCGAGCACATCGTCCTCGCGACGGGGACCCCGATCCTCGACCGCGGTCTGTACTTCTCCAAGGTCGCCGGGATGCGGTCGTACTGCGTCTCGTTCCGGGTCTCCGGCGGGGTGCCGGAGGGGACGTTCATCTCCGCCGACAGCCCCACGCGGTCGATCCGTCCGGTCTCGGCTGCCGACGGTCCGGCGGCCACGGCACAGCTCGTCGTCGGCGGCAACGGGCATCCGGTCGGCCGCTCCGACGGCGAGACCGCCGCGATCGACGATCTCGTCGCCTGGACGCGGCTGCACTTCCCGGACGCGGAGGAGACGCACCGCTGGTCCGCGCAGGACTACCAGTCGCACAACCTCATCCCCTTCGTCGGTGCTCTGCCGCGCGGCCTCGGTCGCATCCGCATCGCCACCGGGTACGCGAAGTGGGGGCTGTCGAACGCGCCCGCCGCAGCCCTGCGGCTCACCGAGGAGATCATCGGGACGAAGCGCAGCGAGCGTCCGTCCTGGATGCTGCGCCTCGGCACCCGTCTGACCGTCCCCGCCGACCTCGCGCGCGGCGCCGTCGAGGGAGCGAAGGTGGCCGCCGCGGCCACGAAGGGCTGGGTCGAGGCCGAGACCACGCCGGTCCCGGTGCCGCAGCCCGCGGAGGGCGAGGGCGTGGTGGCGAACCGCGGCGGCCGCCCGGTCGCCATCTCCACCGTCGACGGCGTGACCCGTGCGGTCAGCGCGGTGTGCCCGCACCTCGGCGGCGTCCTCGACTGGAACGACGCCGAGTGCACATGGGACTGCCCGCTGCACGCGTCGCGGTTCGCCGCGGACGGCACCCGCATCGAGGGGCCTGCTCTGAAGGACCTCGAGCAGATGCCGCGGACGGTCGGCGGCTCGTGACTCAGGACCGGGTCGGCGGGGCGTCCCAACCCTGCTGCGGGGTGTCGCAGTCCTCACGGAACACGTACTGCGACACGAGCTTGCGCTGGCTGCTGGACCAGTCGATCGCCGGGCGACGCTGCTCCGGCGGCAGGTAGCCCAGCCGGTAGACGGCCATGAGCTCCAGGTCGTCGGGCACCCGCAGCAGCCGCACGATCTCGTCCCAGCGCCCCGGCACCTCCATCGGGAACGAGATGAATTGGATGCCCATGCCCAGCTCGACCGTGGTCAGCCAGACGTTCTCCATGGCCGCGCCCATGCTGAACACGGAGTAGAACGACGATAGCTGCCCCGGCCGGTACTCGCTGCGGTCGAGCATGACGCCGAGCAGGAGGGGCGACCCGGCCACGAGCTTGCGGTTCTCCGCGCCCAGCGTCTTCGGCACCCCGAACGTGTTCATCAGCGTCTGGCCGCGCTTCGTGAACACCTGCGACGTGAAGGGGCGCAGCGGCGCGGGGAGCTTGTCGAACAGCATGCCGCTGCGCTTCTCCTCCATCTCCTCCTGGCTGAAGCGGAAGTAGGGCTTGTACCGCTCGAAGAACGTGCCGTTCGACATCGCCTCGGTCATGCTCTCGCCGGAGATGCGCGCGATCTCGTCGATCGTGTCCCGGTTCTCGATCACGACGAAGCGCCACGGCTGACTGTTGAGCTGCGACGGTGCGCGACCTGCGGCTTCCAGGAGGATGCGCTGGTGCTCCTCGGAGACCGGGTCGGGGAGGAACGCTCCGTTCGTGGTCTTGCGGCGGCGGATGGCGTCGAGGAGTTCCATACGGTCACTTCCGGTCGGAGGGGAGGCGCGAGACCACGAGGCCCGCGAGGACGAAGGGCGCTGCCGTGAGGGCGACGAGCGGGTGCCGCCGGGTGTGCGTCCCGGCGTAGGGGATCGCGGCCAGCGGGACGGCAGCGGGGAGGAGGGCCAGGGCGGCGCGGCGGCTGCGCGGCGTGCGAGTGGCCAGACCGACGACGACGGCGAGTCCGGTCGTCGCGCAGGTCAGGATGTAGAGCGCGTGGTGCACCCAGCGGAAACGACGCGTGTCGATGAGCCGTCCCGCCACCGCAGCCCCGAGGGCGCAGTTCGCCGCATAGGCCGTCGCCGCCGCCGCGAAGACTCCAGACGCGGGGCGGTCGTCGCGCTCGCGCTTCCGTCGCCCCGTCATGGCACGACCCTACGCCCTCCCCTCCTCCCCCGATCCACCCCCTTGCGTGCGAGCGGCCCCCTTGAGTACGACCGCCCCGGGGTGGGTCGCACGCAAAGGGGCCGCTCGACGGATCAGAGGGCGGCGTCCGCGTAGATGCGGAGCGCGTCGCGGACGAACTCCGCACCCTGCGTGCCGCCCGCGGACGTCGCGTAGTTCGCACCGAAGCGCGGGTCCGCGACGTACATCTCGCCGAGTCCGATGACGTACGCCTTGGCTGCGGCATCCGGCCCCTTCCGGAGGGCGGCGGCCGGAGTGCCGGGGATGCCCGTGAGCCAGGCGACGTGACGACGCGCGAGCTCCTGTGCCTCGGCGGACGCGGGATCGATGCCGCTCTCCGCCGCGGCGATCCAGTCGCGTCCGAGATCGGACACGCGCTGCTGCCAGTCGGCGCGCTCGGCGTCGCTCATCCCGCGCCACCAGCGGTCGCTGTCGGCGTAGGCCTTCGTCCCCCAGCGGTCCTCGACCTCCTGCTTGTACTGCGTGTGGTCGAAGCCGTCGAACATGTTCTCTGCCATGAGGTTCTCACCTCCTCTCAATGCCGTGATGGTGGATTCGACCGACGCGATCTGCCGCGCCAGCCGGGTCTGCTCCTCGCGCAGCAGCGCGAGGTGGGTCTCCAGGGCCGACGCCTCGGCCGCCGCCTGGTTCCCTGAGCCCGCACCCTGGTTCCCTGAGCCCGCACCCTGGGTCCCTGAGCCCGCACCCTGGGTCCCTGAGGCTGTCGAAGGGCCCAGCACCTCCGCGATCTGCGGCAACCCGAGTCCGAGCTCCCGCAGCAGGAGGATCCGCTGCAGTCGCACGAGCGCCGCCGCGTCATAGTGCCGGTAGCCGTTGGCCGCGATGCGCGACGGCGGCAGCAGCCCGATGTCGTCGTAGTGCCGCAGCGTCCGGCTCGTCGTGCCCGTCAGCCGCGCGATCTCCTGGATCGACCAGTCCCGCGATTCCATCCGCCCTCCCCTTCCGTGTCAGGTCTCCTCCCACCGTAGAAGTTGCCGCTACGTCAAGGTCAACCCCGCCTCCGAATCGCGTGATTGGCTCTATTTCCGGCGGAGATGGGGCCAATCAGGCGATTCGAAGGAGAGAGGGGGTGTCGGAATCGAGATATATCGTGTTATCGTGACGGCAACACGATATATCGTGAATCCCTCGACACAGGAGAAGCAGACATGACCGAGAAGTGGCTCATCGCCCCCGGCGAGGAACGCGTCATCGACATCGCCTCCGCGACCCGGCTCAAGGTGGGCCTCGTCGGCGGACAGGTCGACGTCATCGCCCACGACGAACCCGGCATCCGGATCGAGGTGCACGGCGTCACCACCAAGGACCTCCGGATCGAATCCCGCGACGGGGAGGTCGAGATCGACCACCCGCAGCTGGGCTGGGACAACTTCCTCGAGGTGTTCCGGAACTTCGGCTCCGGCGGCCCGCGCGCCGAGGTGAGCGTGGCCGTCCCGCGTTCCATCGCCCTGACCCTGGGCGTCGTGAGCGCCGGCGCCCTCGTGTCGGGGATCCGCAACGACACCCGGCTCAACACCGTGTCCGGCGACATCATCGTCGACACCCTCATCGGCGACCTCAGCGTGAACTCCGTCTCCGGCGACGTACAGGTGCGCAACCTCACCGGCTCGATCAACGCCAACAGCGTCTCCGGCGACGTGGCCGTCACCGGAGCGATCCGCAAGGCGACGGTCGACATCGTCTCCGGGTCGACGCTGGTGGACGCCGCAGGCGATGTCAACACGATCACCGTGAACTCGGTCTCCGGCGGCACGACCGTCCGGCTCGACGAGTCCCTCGCGGCGAACTACGTGATCCGCTCGCTCAGCGGTCGTCTCCTCATCGACGGCGTCGAGCGCAGCACCTCCGGCCCGAGCACCTACAACGGCACGTCCGGCGAGCTCGCCGGGCGCTTCGTGGACCTCCGCGCCAACTCCGTCTCCGGAGGGGTGACGGTCCTCCGCCGCGCTCCGCAGACGATCGAGAACGACCCGGAGTGGGAAGCATGAGTCCCGCGGTCTTCTCCCACGGCGACCTGCGCCTGTACCTGCTGTCGCTGCTCGCGGAGTCCCCGCAGCACGGCTACGGCATCATCCAGTCCCTCACGGACCGCACCGGCGGGACGTACACCCCGAGTGCCGGCACGATCTACCCGCGCCTCGCGAAGCTCGAGGAGGAGGGGCTGGTCACCAAGACGGTCGATGGACGCACCACGATCTACGCGATCACCGAGGCCGGGCGCACCGAGCTCGCCTCCCGCGAGAACGACCTCGCCGACATCGAGGCGGGCATCACCGACACCGTCCGACTCATCGCCAACGAGGTGCGCCAGAGCGTGCAGGAGGCGATGAAGAGCCTCCGCGCCGATCTGGCGACGGCCACCAAGGATGACCGGGCGGCGGCGAAGTCGCGGCCCCGCACCGCGAGCGAGGATGCGCGGCTGACCAGCCGTGAGGAGCTGCACCGCGCCGACGCCGTCGTGAACGCCTTCCGCGCACGGGTCCGCACCGACCTGCGCACCCATGTCGCGAAGGGCGGCGTCCTCCCGGCGTCGGTGGTCACCGACCTCGAGAACGCGCTGGATCAGGCCGCCCGCACCGTGACGGTCGCGCTGAGCCAGCCGGACTCCTGAGCCTCCATCACACAGCACGAGGCCCCGCCGACATCCATCGGCGGGGCCTCGTCGCGTCCGGGTCACTCCGGCCAGATCTCCTTCTGCTCGTCCGGTACCGACTCCCCCAGGGGCACGACGAGCACCGGACGGTGCTGGCGATGAGCCAGCCGGGCGGCCACGGAGCCGGTGAAGAACTCCCGGATCGACTCGCCGATGCCGCGCTTGCGGGTGCCGACCACGATGAGCTGGGCGTCGAGCTTGTTGGCGAGCTGCTTGATGGCCAGGGCCGGGTCGCCGACGAGCTGTCGCGCCGTCCAGGTGACCCCCTTCCCGGCGAGGATCGTGGCAGCCGCGGCCTCGACGGCCTCGAACTCGGCGGCGCCCGCGTCGAAGTTGATGTCGATGGGGGCGGAGTGCACGTAGCCGTCCGGATCCTCGTAGGTGACGAAGCGCGTGATGTCGACGTGGGCGACCACGAGCGGAGCGTTCAGCAGCCGGGCGAACCGCACGGCCTCATCGAGAACGTGCGGGTCCTGGTCGAGCTGCATCCCGACGATGACAGCCTTCTGCAGAGCGGCGTTCTGCGTGGCCTCGTCGGACGGAGTGGAGGTGCTGTCGGTCATGGAGATCGCTCCCTTCGCCGGCCTGGCCGCGGCCAGGGTCTGTTCCCCGCGTGCTATCCTGAATGCTACTCTTACCGGCCTCGAGCCGGTGTCGTGAATGACTCGGGCGCCTGTCTGCCCGCAGCTTAACTCGTGAGGGGGTCTCAGGCATGGGCCGTGGCCGTCAGAAGGCGAAGCACACAAAGATCGCCCGCGAACTCAAGGCGTACAGTCCGTCGGTGAACTACTCGGCGCTGGAGCGCGAGCTCGCGCACTCGAGCGACTCCGACGAAGACGCCTACGTCGACAAGTGGGCCGACGAGTACGCGGACGAAGACGAAGACGAACTAGAGAAGGCCTAGCCCCTCGGTTCGAAACACCCGCACGGCTCGTGCGGGTGTTTCGTCGTTCCCGGGCGGCGATGCGACGCCCCGGTCGCTCGTCCCGACCGAGCGGCCTGCCGCCGGAACGAGGAGGCCCTCGCGATGTCAGCGCTCCCTCAAGGGCAGGATAATCCGACGCAATTCCGCCGATCCGCGTCTTGTGAGCGCAAACATTTTCTGATTTGATGTGCATGTGATCGACGGCGCACCCTCGCCGCGTCCCGGCTTCGGGCGATCCGCAGGAACATGACCTCAAAGAGGAGAACAGCATGGCACCCACCTCACGCACCCCCCGCGTCGCCGCGGTCGTCGCCCTCGGCGCGGTGTCGGCGTTCGGACTCGCGGCCTGCGCCCCGGCCGCCTCCGGGGGCGGGGACGCCGGCGGAGAGCCCGTCACCATCGAGTACATGCACCGCCTCCCCGACGGCGAGGGCATGACCACGGTCGCCGAGATCGTCGACCGTTGGAACGAGGAGCACCCCGACATCCAGGTCAAGGCCACGAAGTTCGACGGCAAGGCCAGCGACATGATCCTCAAGCTCGAGACCGACATCAAGGCCGGGAACGGTCCGTGCCTCGCGCAGACCGGATACTCCGAGGTGCCGCAGCTCTACGTGAAGGGTCTGCTGGAGGACGTCGCCGCGGAGGCCGAGAAGTACGAGGACCACTACTCGGCCGGAGCGTTCAGCGGCATGCGGGTCGGCGACGCCATCGTGGGCCTCCCGCAGGACACCGGACCCCTGGTCTACTTCTACAACACGGCGGAGTTCGAGGCGCTCGGCCTCGACGCCCCGGCGACGCTCGACGACCTGACCGCCGCCTCCGCCACGGCCGCCGCCGCCGGCAAGTTCGTCACGGCGTTCACACCGGACGAGGCGCAGAACTGGCTCTCCGGACAGGCTGCCGCCGCCGGTGACACCTGGTTCTCCACGGAGGGCGAGGAGTGGAAGGTGGATGCCGAGGGTGCGGGCTCCGAGCGGGTCGCCGCGTTCTGGCAGGGCCTGCTCGACGGCAAGCAGACGCTCGCGACCGAGCGTTGGGGTGAAGGGTTCACGGCGGCGCTGAACAACGGCAGCCTCATCGGCCACGTCGGCGCGGCCTGGGAGGCCGGCTTCCTCCTCGACTCCCTGGACGGCACTCCGGCCGAGGGGCAGTGGCGCGTCGCCCAGCTCCCCGACTTCGGCGCCGGGGCGATGAGCGGCCCCGACGGCGGGTCCGGCGTCTCGGTCATGAAGGGCTGCGAGAACCCCGAGGCCGCCATGGAGTTCAACGACTGGTTCAACACGCAGGTCGACGACCTCGCTTCCCAGGGCCTCGTCGTCGCCGCGAAGGGCGAGGTGGAGACCCCGGAGAAGATGCTGCGTCAGTTCGGCGGCCAGGACGTGCTGGCCGAGCTCGGCACGGCCACCGAGAACCTCAACCCCGACTTCCCGTACGCCCCCGGCTTCTCGACCCTGGCGAACATGAACGAGACGGCCGCCGCGGCTGCCGCCGGCACCGCCACGGTCGCCGACATCTTCACGACGGCGCAGGACACGGCCGTCGCGTCGCTGAAGGACCTCGGCCTCCCGGTCGCGGAATGACCGGACCGGACGGCATCATCGGATGAACGACGGCGGAGTGCACGGGCGATCGTGCACTCCGCCGTCGTCGTGAGAGCGAGAGGCACATCATGGCCACAGTGACCGAGTTGAGGGCAGCGGCGCCGCTCCCTCCCGCGCGCCGTCCCGTCGCCCCGTCGACCCGTCGATCGCGGATCCGAAGAGAGGGGCTGACCGGGTGGCTGTTCATGGCGCCGTTCGCGCTGCTGTTCGCCGTCGTCTTCCTCATCCCCATCATCGTGTCGGTCCGGTCGGCGTTCTTCGCGCAGGTGCCCGCCGGCGGCGGCCTGTACGGCGGGGGCGAGCTCGTCGACACCTTCGTCGGCCTCGACAACTTCGCGGCGGCGGCGACCGACGGCGCCTTCTGGGCCGGCATGAGACGGGTCGTGCTCTACGCGGCGTTCCAGATCCCGGTGATGATCATCGCGGCCCTCGCCCTGGCCCTGCTGCTGGACTCGTTCATCGTGCGCCGCCCCGCCCTGTTCCGCCTCGCCTTCTTCCTCCCGTACGCGGTCCCCGGCATCATCGCGGCGATGATGTGGCTCTACCTCTACACGCCCGAGGTGTCGCCCTTCCTGCCGTATCTGCCGGAGGGGACCGACCTCATGTCGCCGCAGACGATCCTCTTCTCGATGGCGAACATGACGACGTGGACCTACACGGGCTACAACATGCTCATCTTCCTCAGCGCCCTGCAGGCCATCCCCCGCGACCTCTACGAGGCCGCCCGTCTGGACGGTGCGACGGGCTTCCAGATCGCGACCCGCATCAAGGTGCCGCTCGTGCGCGGTGCCGCGCTGCTGGCGGTGCTGCTGTCGATCATCGGCACGATCCAGCTGTTCAACGAGCCGGTCATCCTGGAGGCCGCGAACTCCTGGATGGGCAAGGACTTCACGCCGATGATGCTCACCTACAACACGATGATGGGCGAGCTGTCGCCGTCGGGCAGCGGTCCGGCGTCGGCGTACTCGCTGCTCATGGCGGGGATCGCGGGCGTGCTCGCGATCGTGTACGCACTGCTCCAGCGGCGGAAGGGCGACGCATGACCACCACACGACTTGTCACCGTGACCCCGCCGACGAAGCGGCACTCTCGTAGGCCGCAGGCGGCGGACGCCCCTCCTCCGTCCATCGCCCCGGGACCCGCGGCCCGCACGTTCGGCATCATCGCCCTCGTCGTCGCGACGCTGTACTTCCTCGTGCCGGTGTTCTGGCTCGTGGTGGCCTCGACGAAGAACAACACCGACCTCACCTCGACGTTCGGATTCTGGTTCGCCGAGCCGAACCTCGCCGCCAACTACGACAGCCTCATGGGCTGGACCCAGGGGCTGTTCTGGCGCTGGGTCGGCAACTCCCTGTTCTACTCGCTCAGCGCCGGGATCATCGGCACGCTGTTCGCCGTGATGGCCGGCTACGCGATCGCCAAGTTCGCCTTCCCCGGGAAGAAGCTCGCGGTCGGCATCATCATGGCGGGACTTCTGCTGCCCGTCGCCCTGCTCACGGTGCCGCTGTACATCGAGTTCCAGGCGCTCGGCCTCACGAACACCGTGTGGGCGATCATCATCCCCTCGGCGGTCTCGCCGTTCGGCGTCTTCCTCGGCATGGTCTACGCGCAGTCGTCGGTGCCGACGGAGCTGCTGGAGGCCGCCCGCATCGACGGCGCCGGTGAGGCCCGGATCTTCTTCACGATCGTGCTGCGGCTGCTCGGCCCCGCGATGGTGACGATCTTCCTGTTCATCTTCGTGGCCACGTGGAACAACTTCCTCCTCCCGCTCATGATGATCTCCAGCCCCGACCTCAAGCCGGTCACGCTCGGCCTCTACGGCATGATGAGCTACTTCTCCCCCGACAAGGGCGCCGTCATGCTCGGGGCACTGCTCGGCGTGATCCCGCTCATCGCCCTGTTCTTCACGCTGCAGAAGTACTGGCGCTCCGGTCTCGCCGCCGGCGCCGTCAAGGGCTAGGCACCTCGACCGCACACAGACCGGAGGCCGCCCGCGCGAGCCTCCGGTCGCGCGTGAGGAGGGGCAGCAGGAACTCGTCCTCCAGCCGCGCCTGCAGGACTCGGGTCGACATTCCGGTGCAGACCAGGTCGACGACGATCGCGGCGTCGACGACGATCACCGCCCGGCGCACCCCTCGTGCACGGCGGCGACGATGCTCTCCGGGGTGAGCGTGGTCACCTCCTGCTCCTGCGCTCGCGCGGTGAGCACGGAATGCACGCCGGGGTCGAGATCGCGGATGAGTACGTTCGGCATGTGCGGCTCCTTTCGTGGGTACCCCTCGAGTATCGGGGACCGGAGGCACGCTCTCCGGCCTCGGAACCGCAACCCGTGGAGAACCGGCAAACTCCCCGCCGCGTGCAGAAGAGGCCCGGGGCGAACCCCGGGCCTCTCGTGTGCAGCAGAGGTGCTCAGCTGCGTCGCCGTCGCCAGAGCCCCGCGCCGAGGGCGCTCAGGGCGAGCGCACCGACGGTGACCGCCAGCCACGTCATCCCCTCCGCACCCGTCGTGGCCAGCGCCCCGCCACCGGCCGTCGCCGCGGCGGTGACCGCGAGATCCGCACGAGCGAGCTCGGCGCCCTCGGCGTCCGTCGCCACGAGCGCATGGGCGCCCGCGGGTGTGGCCGCCGGGATGGTGACGGTCGCGACCGCACTGCCGTCGGCGGCGATCGTCACCTCGCCCACCCTGACCGGTTCCGAGTGGAGCCAGAGCTGCACGACGGACTCGGGGTCGAAGCCGCGGAGCTGCACGCGGAGGGAGTCTCCGGCCGCCGCGGTGCCGACCGACGGGGTGAGGACCGGCACCTTCGCCGGCTTCGCCTTCTTGACCTTGAGGGCGGCGCCGGCCACCTCCGCGCCGGAGGCGTCCTTGACGAGGAAGCGGTGCTTCCCGACCGTTGCATCCGCGGGGATGAGGACCCGGGTGGTCAGCGCGCCGTACGCATCAACCGTCGCGTCCGCGAGCCGCACGCCGTCCAGCCAGAACGAGACGGCGGCGTCGGGCGCGAAGCCCGAGAGCACGGCCTCGACCGTCTCCCCTGCCCGCACGGAATCCGCGCCGAGCGTCAGCGCAGGATCGGTCTCCGGAGCGCAGACCCCGAGGTCGTCCTCGGGTCGCGCCTCCGGTGCGTGCCCGGCCTGCGGGGCGGTGGTGCCGTACACCGCCATCTCCGCCACGGCCGCGAACGGCGTGCCCGAGATCGACGAGGTCGCCGTCACCCGAACGTATCGCGCTGTCGTCGCGGCGAAGTCGACGTCCTGCCACTCCGCGACGTTCTTCCACTCCCCCGCGGCCACGTCCGTGAAGGTCTGCCCGTCGGTGGAGACCGCGACCTGGAAGCCCTTGATGGGGCCGTTCTGGTTCGCGCCGCGACGCAGATAGGAGATGCCGTCGACCGTCTCCTCGGAACCGAGGTCGAACGTCAGCACGTGCGGATACGCGGCGGCGTCAGTGCTCCAGCGGCTGTGCCAGAACGTCCCGGCGTTGCCGTCGAGCATGTTCGCCGCCGTGCCGTCCTCACCCGCGGTCTCCTCGGAGCTCGCGGTCGCGGTGATCTGCGCGTTCGGGATGCGGGCGCGGGACGCGACAGCGGCCTCCTGCGCGGTCTGCACGGTCCGCACGTCGCAGTCGACGAGGTAGGTGGCGGCGATGCCGATGCTCACCGGCGAGCCCGCGGCCGACGCCGGTGCCGTCAGCAGCCAGTCCGTCGTCACGCTCTCGCCGGGGGCGACCTTCGTGAACAGGTTCGAGGAGCCGTCCGCGACCTCGACGGTGTAGCCCTCCGGGAGGTCGAGCTGCACGCCGACGTTCTCCGCCAGGATGTCCTCGCTGTTGGTGAAGGTCGTGGTGAAGGGTGTCTGCGCCCCGGGGCTCAGGGTCACGGCCTCGCCGGCGACGGTGGCGCACGGGGTGCCTCCGTCCGTCGGGCCGAGGTCCGTCACCGTGAAATCGTCGAGGACGAAGTCGACGTCGGGCCCGCCGACGCGCTCCAGACCGACCCAGGTGTAGTCGCCGCAGCCCACGATCACGTCCTCGCGGAACGCGGTGGTCTCCAGCGCCTGCACGACAGGGGTGCGACGCAGGGTCGTCGAGGAGATCTCCCCGTCGATCACGGCGTCCGTACCGGTCAGCCAGCGGTACGCTCCGCTCGCTCCGGCCTGGTAGTCGAACCCGATGCGATAGGTGTGCCCGGCCTGCAGCGGGACGAGCGTGGGGTCGGTCCGGTAGACGACGCCGGAGTTCTCGGAGTGCGACATCAGCGAGTGCTCACCGGTGAGGGTGGAGTCCACCGCGAGGCCCGCGGTGGCTCCGGTGTCGAACGGCTTGGCCGTGTTGCGCCAGTCGCTGCTCGTGTACGGGTCGTGCCGACGCGAGATGCTCGTACGCGGGTCGTCGATGCCGTTGGCGTCACCCTTCACGAACGGCCCCCACCCGGGCTGGTTGCCCTCGAAGTCGTTCGAGTACACGGTGCCCGCGGCGGTCGGCGCCGTCGTGTCCGCCATCACCCTGGCGTTGTCGACTCGCACCGCCGCGTCACCGGCGACCGCCGAGACCGAGACGGTCACTTCGCCGGAGGCCGGGGCGAGGAACGACACCGATCCGCGCTGGTAGTACTGCCCGGCCTTGGAGTCGGCGCGCATGTAGTTGTATGTCGGCGAGAGGTTCCAGGTGCGGCTGACGACGCCGGCGCCGGTGTCGACCGCGACGCTCACGTCGCGCGTGGCCGTCGGATCGATCTGCACCTGCGCGGAGAACGCGTAGCGCTTCCCGGGGGTGAGGCCGGTGACGGTCTGCGAGATCGCGGACGCGGATGAGCCGAACACCGCGATGTTGTCGCCCCGTGAGGCGTTCTTCGCCGCGCCGAGGTCCGTGCGCTCGATGGTCACGTCGCCCCGCGGGTTCCAGCCGTCCAGCGACCCCGAGTTGAACCCGGGATCGGTCAGGCCCGCGTCGCGGTACTCGATCGCCGCCCGCTGCGCCCCACCCTGGGGCACGACGACGTAAGCCGCCCCCTCCTCGCCGGAGAGCGTCAGCTTCCCGTCGACCGCGGTGACGGTGTCCACCTTCTCGCGCCCCTGGTCGCCGAGCGCGAACACGTCGAAGGTCGTGTTGCCGCGGAAGGCATCCGTGAGCCCGAAGGTCTTCTCACCGCCGGAGGCCGTGAAGAAGTACATCTTGTCCGCGTCGACGGGCGAACCCGACTCGGCGCTCGACTCCAGCGACTGCCACGGCAGCAGGTAGGAGTCGCCCCGCAGGACGGTCGCGCCGTCCATCGTGATGACGCGGGTACCACCGTCGATCCGGACCGCCACGTCGTCGGTGAAGGTCGCCTCGGCCCCCGCCGCGTACGTCTGCAGGTCGAAGTGCTGCAGGAACTTCGTCGGCAGGCTCTGCGACCAGATGTTGCCGATGAAGCCGTCCCAGTTGCGGTTGCCCACCCAGCCCTCGGCATCGACGAGACGCTGCTGGCCCAGCAGGGCGTCGTCGTTCCAGACGTCCGCCTGCGCGTTCTGGATGAACCGCACCATGGTGGAGTTGATGCCCTTGTTGTCCTTGCCGCCGTAGGCGAGGTCGTTCGGCCAGTGCGACCAGACCGTGCTGTCGACGAACTTGTCGCCCCACTCGGTCGCGACCTCGAGGTCCATGGCGTTCAGCTCGTCCGCGAGCTCCTCGGCCACCCAGCCGTTGGAGTAGTACACGTCGATGTAGACGCCGCTGAGCTCCGGCACCTCGTCCCGCAGCTGCTGGAAGCGGTCGAGCGCGCGTCCGGTGCCGAGATCGGTCTGCTGATCGATGTAGTACGACTGGTCGAGCCAGTTCCAGCCGGGCTTGTACGGCGGTGTGCCGTCGAGGATCGCCGCGTCGAACGCGTCCGCCTGCGGATAGATCTCGGTGGCGTTGACGTGCACGCTCATGTCGGCGTTGAGCTTCGCCCCCTCGTCGACGAGACGGTTGAGGTCGGCGAGGCCGCCCGCGCGCTCGTTGTAGTTCCCGCCGTAGTCGGTGTTCGCGGAGTCGTGTCCTTCGCTGCCGAAGCCCTTGTTGAGCACCCACTGCCCGAGGCCGTCGGTCTGGTTCGCGATGCGCTTGGTGTTGTCGAGCACGAGGTCGAAGTAGTTCGTGGCGCTCGAGGCGAAGTTGAACGGGATGCGGCTGATCACGCGGTCGGCGACCCGGTCGGCACCGAGGCGCGGGGCGTCGACCTCCCGGTAGCGGATCGCGGCGTCCTGCCAGTCCACGGTCTCGTCGCCGTTGCGATCGGCGGTGAGGAGCACCGTGACCTTAGGAAGGGCGTAGGTCGTCACCCGGCTGTCGACGGCGGTGGTCGGATGGATGAGCCAGGTGTTCGAGCCGATCTCCGCGGTCCGGCCGTCGGCCGCGGTCACCCGCGTCGTGAGCCGGGTGTTCCATGAGGCGGTGCCGCCGGAGGCCTGCGTCGTCGCGTTCGTGATCACGCTGCCGGCGAGGGTCCCGTCGCCGAGGAAGGCGAAGGCCGCGCCCTTCGTCCCGGTGGCGGTCGCGGGCCCCACAGCGATGTGCTCATCGGCGTTCGTCGTGCTGTTCGGGCTGATCACGGTGCGGTCGAGGACGGCGCCGTCCGCGGCCGTCGCGGAGAGGAAGGCGTTGTCGGGGAGCGCCAGGGTGTTCACCGCAGCGGAGCCGTCGACTCCGGTCACGGCGAACTCGACCGTGCCGTTCGCCGCGACGCGGATGCTGCTGCGCACCGTGACGTCGATGCCGGTCAGGGCCGAGACGTAGTCGACGCCGGTCGCCGTCGCCGTGGACGTGGTGGTCGACGCATAGGCGGTGCCGTTGACCGCCCAGGTGCGCGGGGAGCCCTTCTGGCCGCCGAGGCGCTCATCGCCCACGCGGTAGCCGAGGATCTGCGGGAACGCGGAGAAGACGGTGGCCGTGGTGCCGCCCGCGGCGATCTCGACGGTGTCCCCGGGCTCCGGCTGCTCCGGCGTCTCCGGCTCGGTCACGATCGGCGGGAGCTCCTCGTCGGAGAACACCTGGATCTCGCCGGCGCCGCCGCCCGTGGTGCCCTGCGCGTCGATGATGAGGAGGGCCACGTACCGGCCGTCCTTCGCGGTCTCCAGCGTGATGCGCTGCTTCTCGTCGTTCGCGGTGGGCGCGTGCAGCGTCGCGGCCGCGGCGGCGGCGCCCCATCCCCCGTCGGCGGGCGAGGTGCGCGCGGCGTCGGCGTCATCCGTGACGTACACCTCGACGGTCTTCGCCGCGACGCTCTGCCCGCGCTTGACCGAATAGTCCAGCGCCTTCACCGAGAGGGGCCGCTGCAGATCGAGCGCGATCCAGTGCGGGAAGGGGGCGTTGGCCGAGTACCGCGACGTCCACTGGGTCGAGTAGTCGCCGTCGAACGCGCCGAGAGCCGTGCCGTCGAGCGAAGGCGGCGCCGGATACGGATCGGCTTCGCTGGACACCGCGTGCAGCCGGTAGTCCGCGTGCGGGACGGGGACGAGATCGGCGGCCTGCGCCGCGGTCGCAGGGAGGAGCGCTCCGCCGAGCGCGAGAGCCGTCGCCAGCAGGGAACTGACGGCGACGGCGGTGCGCGGCGGTCGGGAAGGTGTCGACACGTCTTGCCTCTCGAACGGTGCGACGGCCGGAGGAAGGGACGCCCCGGTGCGCCGCAGATGGATCATCGATCGGAATCGATGTTTGCGCTATCACCGTAGAGCGAGCTTGTGGCTTAAGACAAGAGTCGAACGTCAAGTATGCGCAAACATTGGCCGAAGGTCACCACCCGAGGCCCGAGTGCGGCTCAGGAGCCGATGAACTCCTCGGTCTCCCCGAGGGACGGCGCCTCGCGGATCTCCACGGTCGCACCGAGGCCGTCGGTGTCGAGCACCACGATCTCGTTGCGCCCGGTACGCCACAACGGCGCGGGGGCGTAGAGCGTCTCCTGCGGGCCCACGCTCCAGTAGCGTCCGAGCAGGAATCCGTTCAGCCACACCAGTCCCTTGCCGCCACCGGGGAAGGCGAGCCACGCGTCCAGGGGTTCGGCGACGTCCAGCGCGGCGACGGCGAGGCCGTCCACCCCGCCCACGGCAGCGGCGTCCACCGCCGGTGCCGTCTGCGGCAGGAGGCGATGCGTCCAGCCGTTCACGAGACGGCGGCCGATCATCACGCCGCGCATGATGCCCTTGCCCTCCCCGGTGTACGGCCCGTAGTTGATGCGCCCGAGGCTTTCGACGACGAGCGCCAGCCGACCGGAGCCGCCGTCCACCGGGAGAGCGAGGGACGTCTCGCCGTCCCGCTCGAGCACACCGAGGCGGCGGTCGTCGAGGAAGACGACCGCACGATCGTGCAGGCCGTCGACGGTCAGTGTCGCCTCGTCCGGGAACGACACGTCGGCCTCGTAGGCCACGAGGCCGTCCTCCGCTCCGAGCTGCTCGAAGGTCAGCGGGCGCGGCGAGAGCCCGCCCGCGGCAGGGGTCGCCCGGACCACGTCGAGCAGGCTCGCTCGCCGCTCCAGAGGCGCGGAGGTCGCGGACTGCCGCCGCGGCTGGTCGGGCACGGGCGGCAGTCCGTCGGCGTGGAAGGGGGCGAAGAGCGCGCGAAGCGCATGGAACTTCTCCCCGAGCGTGCCGTCCTCGCCGATCGGGGCATCGGAGTCGTAGCTGGTCACCGTGGGCTGCAGCACGAGGTCGTGGTTCGCACCGTTCCACAGGCCGAAGTTGGTGCCCCCGTGCGCCATGTAGAGGCTGACCGAGCCGCCCTCGTCGAGGAGCTCGCGGATCGTCCCGCCCATGCTGTCCGCCGAGCGCACGTGGTGCCGCTCGCCCCAGTGGTCGAACCAGCCGCCCCAGAGCTCGCTGCACATGAGCGCCTCCCCGTGCCGACGCAGGGAGGCCGCCACCGGCACACCGGTGCCGAACGTGAACGTCGTCATCGCACCCGGCACGCTCCCGTGCGCGATCATGTCCGGGGTGATCCCGTCGGCCGTCGTCAGCATCTCCACCATGCCCCGTCGCCGGAGCCCGTCACGTAGGTGGGCGAGGTAGGCGGCATCGCTGCCGAACGATCCGTACTCGTTCTCGATCTGGATCGCCACGATCGGCCCGCCGTAGGCCGCCTGCAGAGGGGCGAGCCGCGGGAGCAGCGCGTCGTACCAGGCGTCGACGGCGGCGAGGAACGCGGGATCGCTCGTCCGCAGCGCCGAGACCCTGCCGGTGAGCCAGAAGGGCAGCCCGCCGTTGGACCACTCCGCGCAGATGTAGGGGCTCGGTCGGAGGAAGACGTCGAGGCCGACCTCGCCGGCCAGCCGCACGAAGCGCTCGACGTCCCGCCAGCCGTCGAAGCGGATGTCCCCCTCGACCCGCTCGTGGAAGTTCCAGGCGACGTAGGTGTCGACCGTGTTCGCGCCCATCGCGGCGAGCCGGCGCAGGCGGTCCTCCCACTGGTCGGGGTGGACGCGGAAGTAGTGGATCGAGCCCGACAGGATGCGGTGGGGCACACCGTCGCGGAGGATCTCCCCCTCGCGCCAGGACAGGGCGGGAGCGCCGGAGGCAGCGGCGTCTGCCGGCGCGGCGACGGCGGTGGTCGAGCCGTCGGAAGCCGCGGCGAGAAGGTCGGACATTGCACTCCCAGCTGAATTGTTTGCGTTCACATTATCGCATCGCCGAGGTCCGTGCTCCCTGGTTTTCCGCCGATGGATCGCTACCATTGGGGCATGTCCCCTCGCCGCCCGAAAGACGACCGCGCCCCCAGCCAGGTCGACGTCGCCCGCCTCGCCGGCGTCTCCACGCAGACCGTCTCGCGCGTCATGTCCGGGCAGGACAACGTCCGCCCCGACACCGCGCGACGGGTGCTGGCCGCCGTCGAGGAACTCGGTTACCGGGTGCACGCCGCAGCCGCGTCGCTCGCATCGGGACGCACGCGCGTGCTCGGCGTGATCGTCGTCTCGACGGACCGCTACTCCTCCGCCGCGCTCGGCGTCGGCATCCAACAGGCCGCGGCGGCGAACGGCTACACCGTGACCACCGCCGCGGTGGCAGACCACGCCTCGGACGACGCCTTCCTCGAGGCCTTCGACCGCCTGGAGCGGCAGGGTGCGGAGGGCATCATCCTCGGCGTGCCCATCGCCCTGGACACCCCGGCGATGCGGGCGCGCACCGAACGGACGCCCGCCACCCGCAGCGAGCGCACCTCCCTGGAGGAGGACGCCCCGCTCGCGGTCGACCAGCGCGCGATCGCCCGGCTCGCCGTGGAGCACCTCCTCGACCTCGGCCACGAGACCGTGTGGCACGTCTCGGGCGACGACTACTGGACGGAGACGCAGCAGCGCAGCGAGGCCTGGGAGCAGACGCTCCGCGAGCGCGGCATCGTCCCGCCGCCGGTGATCCCGGCGGACTGGACCCCGGAGTCCGGGTACCGGGCCGGGCGCACCATCGCCGCGATCCCTGAGGCGACCGCGGTCTTCGTCAGCAGCGACGAGATGGCGTTCGGCCTCATCCGCGCCCTGCACGAGGCCGGGCGCAGCGTGCCGGAGGACATCTCCGTCGTGAGCGTCGACGACATCGCCCTCGCCGCCTACGCCTCCCCCGCCCTGACCACCGTCCGTCAGCCGTTCGAGGCCATGGGCCGCGCCGCCGCGCTGCGGCTCATCACCCAGATCGAGGGCCACGACCCGGTCGGCGAGATGCCCTCCACCGACCCGCAGCTCATCGTGCGCTCCTCGACCGCGCCGCCTCGCGTCACGACGCGAGAAAGCTCATAGCCCCTGCGGCAACGATGAACATCGGTGCCAGAGTACCTGCGAGTCGGTCGGCACGTGTCCGCGGCCGAGCGATCAGCGTCACCAACAGCACGCCGAGCCATGCACTCCACAAGACAGAGAGACCCACGACGACGACTACCTCGTTTGTCGGTTTTGCCGGTCCGAGATAGTAGTACGTTGCGAACGCGATGTAAGCCAGTGCGAGCACGAGCATCGCCCATCTCCGCACCCTCGCTGGCGAGACTCCCACATCTTCACGCGTTGAGAGAACCGATTGCGTCATGAGTCCTCCGTCGTCACTAACGACTGACATTTCACATGTCACCATACAGCGCAGAGGAACGCCAGGCTGCCCGCGTTTCGGAGGACAGCGCATCCGATCGTACTGGCGCAGCCGCGCCGCACCGACGAGCGCTCTGACCGGGATCGTCACCAGCGGCCGTGGCGGCGCTCCCACTCGTCCTCGATCGTGCGGCGGCGACCCGCGATGATCCCCGCCGGCACCGAGACGACCAGCACCCCCGCCACCACGAGAAGCGGCACCTGCCACCCACCGCTGGTGTCGTGGAGAAGGCCGACGAGGAGCGGGAACACCGCCGCGATGGCATAGCCGATGCTCTGCACGAAGCCGCTGAGGGCGACGGCGCTCTCCGGCGTACGGGCGCGGATGCTCAGGAGCACGAGGCTGAGCGGGAACATGATCGCGGTGAGCCCGAAGATCGCGACCCACAGCGGCAGCGCGACGGTCGGGAAGAGCAGCAGGCCGCCGAGCCCGACGAGACCGGCGACCACGGCCACGAAGAAGAGCGGGCGGGTGGCCTGGAACCGCACGACCAGCACCGGCACGAGCATGGAGCAGGGCAGCCCGACGAGAGCGAACAGCGAGAGCAGGAAGCCGGCCGTCGCCGGGGTCACGCCGCCGAGGTCGACGAGGATGGTCGGCAGCCAGGCGAAGGCGACGTAGGCCATGGTCGACGACGTGCCGAACACGAGGGCGAGGGCCCACGCCAGCGGCAGTCGCCAGAGCCGGCCGAAGACGCGGGGGCTCGCCGACTGGGTCGTGATCGGCCCCGTCGAGGCGGCGACCGCGTCGCGCACATCGTCCACGCCGTCGGTGGGGTCGGGGACCAGGAGCTCCGTCGGCACCGGGCGGTCGTCGCCGCGGGAGCGCACCAGGAGCGTGACCCACGGCACGAGGGCGAGTGCGGCCACCACGCCCCACATGCCCAGCGAGATCCGCCACCCGAGCGAGTCGGCGACGGGGACGGCGACCAGCGGCGGCAGGAAGGTCGAGACCGCGAGCGTCGTGGAGTACGCCGTCATCATGACGCCGAGCCGGTCGGCGAAGTACTTCTTGACCAGCGGCGGCAGCAGGACGTTGCCCGACCCCACGCCGGCGAACACGACCGCGGTCGCCGCGAGCAGACTCCAGGAGTCGGGGGCGAGGCCGCGCAGCAGCATGCCCGCCGCCATCAGCACGATCGCCGCGACCGCCATCCGCTCCAGCCCGAACCGGCGCTCGAACAGCGGGGTCAGCAGCCCGAACAGCGCGAAGCACACGGGCGGAGCGGCGCCGATCAACCCCACGATCACGGGGGCCACCGGGAAGTCCTCGGCGACGTGGTCCAGGACCGGAGAGAGCGAGGCGACGGCCGACCGCAGCGAGAACGCGACCAGCACGATCCCGATCAACGCGAGGGCGCGCCCCTGCCAGAGGGGTCGGCCCTGCGGCGAGCTCAGGGACCCGGACATCAAGAGGTCTGCGACCCCTCCACCCAGGCGAGGTACTCGTCGGTGACGGTGCCGGTGACGTAGCGGCCGTCGAAGCAGCTCATGTCGAGGTCCTCCAGCGCGGAGCCCTCGGTGATCGCGGCCTTCAGGTCGTCGACCTCCTGGTACACGAGGTGGTCGCAGCCCAGCTCCTCCGCGATCTCCGGGATCGTGCGGCCATGGGCGATGAGCTCGTGCCGCGACGGCATGTTGATGCCGTACACGTGCGGGTGCCGGACCGGCGGGGCGGCGGAGGCGAACGTCACCGAGGCGGCTCCGGCATCCCGGGCCATCTGGATGATCTCCTTCGAGGTGGTGCCGCGCACGATGGAGTCGTCGATCAGGAGCACGTTCTTGCCCTGGAACTCCGTCGACATGGCGTTGAGCTTCTGGCGGACGCTCTTCTTGCGCACCGCCTGCCCCGGCATGATGAAGGTGCGGCCGACGTAGCGGTTCTTGTAGAAGCCCTCGCGGTACTCGATGCCGAGCTTGCGGGCGACCTCCATGGCCGCGGGACGGGACGAGTCGGGGATCGGCATGACCACGTCGATCTTGTCCATCGGCACGTGCTTCGCGATCGTGTCGGCGAGCTTGTCGCCCATCCGCAGGCGCGACTCGTACACCGAGATGCCGTTCATGACCGAGTCCGGACGGGCGAGGTAGACGTACTCGAACGCACAGGGTGCGAGCGTCGCGGCGGTGGCGCACTGCTGGGAGAACAGCTCGCCGTCGTTCGTGATGAAGACGGCCTCTCCGGGCTCGACCTCGCGCACGACCTCGTAGTCGCCGTTCTCGAGCACGAGCGACTCGCTCGCCACGACCCACTCGTCCTTGCCCTCAGCGCCGACGACGGTCGAAGGACGACGACCCAGGATCAGCGGACGGATGCCGAACGGATCCCGGAACGCGAGCAGGCCGTAGTTGGCGATCACGGCGATCACGGCGTACGCGCCCTCGATGCGGTCATGCGTGCGGGCGACGGCCTCGAAGATCCGGTCGGGGTCGAGGTCGACCGTGGAGGTCGTGGCCTGCAGCTCACCGGCGAGCACGTTGAGCAGCAGCTCGGTGTCGCTCGACGAGTTCAGGTGCCGACGGTCGCGCTGTGCCATGTCGGCGGCGAGTTCGCGCGTGTTCGTGAGGTTGCCGTTGTGGATGAGGATGATGCCGTAGGGCGCGTTCACGTAGAACGGCTGCATCTCCTCTTCGCTGGACGCGGTGCCCTTGGTGGCGTAGCGGACGTGGCCGAGGCCGACGTTGCCCAGCAGGCCGCGCATGTCACGGGTGCGGAACGCCTCGCGCACCATCCCCTGAGCCTTGGCGTTGTGCATGACGCCGTTCGCCTCAGCAGTCGCGATGCCCGTCGCGTCCTGCCCGCGATGCTGCAGCAGCAGGAGGGCGTCGTAGATGTCCTGATTGACCGGGGCAGAGCCCACCATTCCGACGATGCCGCACATGGGCTCTTACTTCGCTCCGTCCGCGTAGGCGCCGACGAGGCGCACCGCTCCACCATCGACGCCCTTGGCGCCCTGTTCGAATTCGCCGGCCGGACGCGGGCCGAAGCCCACCGTGCCGACCTGCCAGGAGGGCATGCCCTCGGCGTTCAGCGCCGCGATCGCGGCGTCCTTCTTGTCCGCCGCCACCACGGCGAGGAATCCGATGCCGAGGTTCCAGGTGCCCTCGGCGGACTCGAGCGTGGAACCGGCGATGTCGCTCAGCACACGGAAGACCGGGCTCGGCGACCACGTGCTGCGGTCGACCTCGACCCAGCTTCCCTGCGGCAGCACGCGGGCGAGGTTGGCGGCGATACCCCCGCCGGTGACGTGGCTCAGGGCGTGGACTCCGCCGGAGGCCTCGATCAGGCGCAGCAGCGGAAGCGTGTAGAGCCGGGTCGGCTCGAGGAGGGCCTCGCCCCAGGTCGAGCCGAAGTCCGCGGCGTTGTCACCGTAGGAGATCCCGGCGCGGGTGATGATATGACGCACGAGAGAGTAGCCGTTGGAGTGCAGGCCGCTGGAGGCGACCGCGATGACCGCATCGCCGTCCTGCACGCGCTCGGCGCCGAGGATGGCGTCGGCCTCGACCACGCCCGTCGCCGCCCCGGCGACGTCGTAGTCGCGCGGACCGAGGAGGCCGGGATGCTCCGCCGTCTCACCTCCGACGAGGGCGGTGCCCGTCGCCGCGCACGCCTCCGCGATGCCGCGCACGATGTCCGCGATCCGCTCGGGGACGACCTTGCCACAGGCGATGTAGTCGGTCATGAAGAGCGGCTTCGCGCCCACCACCACGATGTCGTCGACGACCATGCCGACGAGGTCCTGGCCGATCGTGTCGTGCTTGTCGATGGCCTGCGCGATGGCGACCTTCGTGCCGACGCCGTCGGTGCTGGTCGCGAGCAGCGGACGACGGAGGTCCCGCAGCGCGCTGGCGTCGAACAGGCCGGCGAATCCGCCGACACCGCCGAGCACCTCGGGGCCGTGCGTGGCACGGACGGAGGACTTCATCAGTTCGACGGCGAGGTCACCCGCCGCGGTGTCGACGCCGGCTTCGGAATAGGGGTTGGTGGGGGAGGCAGCCACTCGAACAGCCTACCGCCCGCGGCCGACCACTCGGCTCGCCGCCTCCTTCCCGGTTCACCCGCCGCGATCTGCACATATCAGTCCTCATATGTGGCGTAATCATCTGCACATGTGAGAGTCTATCGCCGAAGCAGGCGGGTCCGGTGTCCGGGGTTCCCGGAAAGAACAGGAGAGGTGGACAGTGCGCGCGCAGAAGAGGAGAACGCAGCGACGACAGGGGAGGAGCGTTGTCGGCGTGAGCAGCGCCATCGCCCTCCTTGCGCTGGTCGGGCTCGCCGTGCCGCCGACGGCGCACGCCGCGGAGTGGGACGCCATCACCTCGGCGACGGTGGTGGAGCCGACAGGTGAGGTGCACCTGTACGACACCCTCCGCCTCGAGGCCACGTGGGCCGTCCCCGACAGCGCGCAGCCCGGAGACACTTTCTCGCTCAGCTTTCCGACGACGCCCCGCTTCGTCGGTGTCACATCGTCCTTCCCGCTGCGAGCCCCGGACGGCGCCACCGTCGGCACGTGCACCGTCGCGGCGACCGCCATCACGTGCACGCTGAGCGACTACGTCCTCACGCACGACAACGTCCGCGGCACCCTGTTCTTCCAGATGAAGGCGGAGGAGACCACGGAAGACGACACCGTGACCTTCACCACCGGTGACGGAGGCCCGATCACCGTGGAGATCCCCGGTGGCGGCGTCGGTCCGCAGCGCTCCGAGCCGGCCCCGACGGACGCGACCAAGTCGGGCGTGCAGACCGCCGACGGGACGATCGAGTGGTACATCTGGGTGCCGGGACGCCTGCTCAGCGGCGAGCGCCCGACCCTCACCGACACCGCGACCCCGGGGCTGAGCGTGTTGCCGAGCACCGTGGCGATCGGTTCGGTCGCCGTGGACGCCTGGAACGGCGGCCTGTTCGATGCCGCAGACTTCCGCACCCTCACAGCCGGGTCGGACTATGTCTTCACCCCGGACACTGACAGCTCCTCGTTCACAGTGGTCTTCGCCGCGCCGGCGGAGCCTGACCGCCTCTATCGCGTCTCGTACCAGACGCGCCTGCCCGCAGACGCGCACACCGGACAGGTGTTCCGCAACACCGTCTCCGGGTCGAGTTTCACGACCACCACGGCGTCCGTCACCGCGAGCCTGGCCGGAGGCGACGGCGACGGCGACGGTCTCGGCGGCTTCTCGGTCGCGAAGCGGATCACGGGCGCGGCCGCACCCCTCGTCCCGGCCGGCGCGACATTCGCCGTCGACTACTCGTACCCCGGAGCGGACGGCCCCGTCACCGGTACCCTCACGCTGCCCGTGGACGGCACCGACCGAAGCGTCGGGCGGATTCCCGTCGGCACGGTCGTGACGCTGTCCGAGCACACCGCGGATGCCGTCCCCGGCGTCGTGTGGGGAACCCCGCAGTTCCGCGGCGACGGCGTGACCACGACGGACGAAGGAGCACAGCTCACGATCGGCGCAGGATCGGTCGTGGCTGTCGAGCTGACCAACCCGGCCACGCTCTCCCCGCCGTCCCCGAGCACGCCGCCGACCACGACGGAACCGCCGTCACCCTCGACGCCGCCGGCACCGCCCTCGCCGCCGACCACGGGCCTCGCGGCCACCGGCGGCGACCCCGGCGGTCTGATCGGACTCGCCACCGGGGCGGTGCTGGCGCTCGCAGCGGGGATCCTGCTCAGCCGTCGGTCCGCCACCCACGCAGACTCCGCACCCGGAAGCACCGGCATCGAGAACTGACGCTCGCCCGCGACGCGAAGGGCCCGGTCCGACGGATCGGACCGGGCCCTCGTGCAACGGGGTTCCGTGCGGTCAGCTCTGGCCTGCGACGTTGTCGCGAGCGTCCTGAGCGCTGCCCTTCACCTCGTCGACGGCGTGGGTCGCGTCATCACGGACGTGGGCTGCGGCGCCGGCGGCCTCATCCTTGACGGCGGCGAAGGCCTCCTGCGCCGGCTCCTTGAGGTCCTGTCCGATCGTCTTGGCGACGTCGGTCGCCTCATCGACGAGAGGCTGGGCCTTCTCCTTGATGTCCTCGGCCAGTTCCTTCTCCTTCGAGGAGGCGGGGATGACGGCGGCCACGACGAGGCC
This sequence comes from Microbacterium sp. NPDC064978, assembly GCF_044543605.1. NCBI lineage: Bacteria > Bacillati > Actinomycetota > Actinomycetes > Micrococcales > Microbacteriaceae > Microbacterium > Microbacterium sp. NPDC064978. Next base: position 260,668 of record NZ_JBITWF010000002.1, read on the forward strand.
GGCGGCGAAGGCCATGAGGCCCACCGCCAGCGGATTCCCCTGCGCCTTGGCGACGGTGTGCCGCCCGGCATCGGCGACCGAGGAGGAGGCGTCCCCCAGCCGGTCCCCGGCGTCATCGGCGGCGCCCATGACCCGGTCGACGGCCGAGCGCACAGCGCCCTTCATCTTCTGCGTCTGCCGGTGCACGACCTTCGAGGGGGTGACCTTGTCGGCGAGAGCGTCGACGTCCCTGCCGAACTCCGCTCGGGTCCGCTCGATGTCGGCGCGGATCGCGTCGGGTGAATCGCTCATTTGTTCTCCTCATTCCTCTTCACCGCATCAGGGATGCGCTTGAGGGTGTCCACGGTGCGCGGAGCCCCTTCGATGCTCTTCAACTGCTTGCGTCCCATCACGAACAGGACGAGGGCGATCACCGCCCAGATGACGGCGACGATCACGGCCGACCAGCCGAGGCCGGTGACATAGGCGCCGAGGGCCCACCAGAGGGCCACCGACAGGAAGAACACGGCCATGAGCGCGCCGTATCCGGCCCCGCCGAGCATGCCCGCCCCCCGGCCGGCGCGTGTGGCCGATTGCTTGAGCTCGGCCTTCGCCAACTCCAGCTCCTGCCGCATCAGGGTCGACAGATCAGTGGTGACCTCGCTGAGCAGATCGCCGAGAGATGTGGTCTCGGCCTTCTGCTCCGAAGGTGTGGGGATGGGGTCGGTCATGGTCGTCCCTCTTCATCGGAGCCGCGGGTGGCGGCATCCGTCCGGTCGTAGAGCGGAGTGTCCCCGTCATCCACCGTCTCGCCGTGCGGTGTGACGCCCCACGGCGCGGTGCCGGCGTCGATACCGCTCATCCCGTCCGGCGCTCCGGGGACCGTGCCATCGGTCGGCAGCGGCGGCTGACCGAGGGTGGTGTTCTCGGCGACTCCCGCGCCTCCGGCGACACCGGCCGCCCCCGCACCACCGGGAACCGCCCCGGGCGTGGTCGCCGCGGGGACGACGGGACGCGGCGGAACGGCGGCTGCCGTCGCCCCTGCGGCCGACGAAGAGCCGGACCCGGCGGAACCCGACCCCGAGGAGGCCGACTCGGCAGCGCCCTCGGAGAGCGCTCTGGTCAGCCGGCCGGCGACGAGACCGGCGAGTGCCGCCACGGCGATGAACGTGCCGGGCTTCGCCCGTGCGTACGACTTCACCTCCGTGAGCAGCGAACCGGGGTCGCGGTCGCCGATCCAGCCCGCGATGCCCTGGATCCGGGTGGACGCCTGGCGCACGAGGTCGGCGGCGACACCGCCGTCCGAGCGCTCGGCCATCGTGCCGAGCTCCCCGCCCACGGACCGGAGCCCGTCCGCGACACGGCGCTGCTGCACCGCCGCCTGCTCCGACAGCTCGGTCTTGGTCTGGTGGTACAGGTCGCGAACCTGGTCCTTGGCCTCATGGGCGACGGCACCGGCCTCGGCCTTCGCGGTCTCGACGACGCCCGCCGCCTGACTCTTCGCCTCGTCGGCGACGCCTGCGGCCTCGTGCGCGGCGGTCCGGACGGTGCCCGGAGACTCGGTCGTACCGCTGCCCGCGGCACCTTCTGCATTGCTCTGCGACATCGTTCTTCCTCTCGACTCCCGCCGACGGCCGCCGACGTGTCAGCAGGTCTACCCCTGGATCCGGCGATCACAGCGAGGGTTGACGCGGCTCTCCGCGGGCATTACCGTGCCGGGGCTCCGCACGGCTGCTGCACCCGCCTACGATGGGGCCATGGCCGACAAGCCGCAGTGGCTCATCCGCGAAGACGCGAGCGTCCCCGTGCTCGTCGCGCTCGCCCTGCGCCAGCTGCTGGGCATCCGGGCACCCCTGGATCTGCCGTCCCTCCGCGACCTGTCGGTCCGCGCACCCGACGCGGTGGACGCCCCGCCCGAGGTCGAGGCGCAGTGGCAGGGCTACTGGGACATGACCGTGGAGCCGCGGGCTCATCACTCGGGCGTCCCGCTGGAGTTGATCGACGGTTTCGACACGCTGGTGGCCCTCCCGGCGACCGGCGCCGAGGCGCTCTCGTCGGCGATCCGACCGCATGCCGGCACCGCGCTCCGCTATGCCACCGCCGCACACGACCGGTACGTGGGGTCGATGAAGAGCCACACCGGCGGGGACGCCTACCGAGCGTACGCGAGCGCGATCGCCGAGTTCGAGCGCGACATCGGGCGCCGTGCGCACTCCTTCGAGCTCAACGTGCAGGTGCTGCCTCTGTCGCAGCGCGGGATCTGGTGGATCGGCGACCTCACGGTCGCGGTGACGGACGGGCTCCGCCGGGACGTCGTGGCGTTCGACTCCGCGATCCGCCCGGTGATCGCCGAGCTCGCCTAAGCGCGGTCCGTGGTGCCGTCGTCGACGACGGTCTCCCGGTCGACGGTCACGACGCGGTCGTGGCGGCGGGCGAGACGCTCGAGCACCAGACCGGCCACGCCGCCGAGCGCGAGACCGATCGGCACGGTCCAGAGCAGGAGGAAGCCGAAGACCTGACCGGGCGGATAGACGACGTCGAGCGCCTGCGACTGCTCGAAGCTGCCGACCATCGTGAGGATGCCGGCGGCGATGACGCCCAGCACGACCCCGATGCCCATGAGCACGCCGTACCGCGGCACGCGGCGCACGGTCGCTTCGACGGTCTGATGGGTGTCGTGGGAGGGCATGCCTCCATTGTCCCACCCTCCGCAGCCGTGCGCAGCCGCATGCGAGACCGCCCTCCCCGGATGACCGGGGAGGGCGGTTCCGCTAGCCGCCGGTCTCAGACCTCGGTCGTCGTCTCGGCCGGCTCCCCCCTCCGGGTGCGACGCACGATCAGCACCCCGCCCGTCGCGGCCAGCGCGACGACGACCAGACCGCCCACGATCCAGGGCCACACCGGGGCCTCGTCCGAGGCGACCGGCGCGCTGATCGCGGTCACCGCCGCATCGGCTTCGGCCTCCGGCTCGGACTCCTCCTCCGCAGGAGCGCCGCACACATCGTCGACCGGGATCACGGCGGAGACCGGGTCGAGCCCCTCGCCCGCCTGATACGTGCCGAACGCGGAGGCGCCGGCCGCGGTCAGTGTCGTGGGTACGTCGTCGAGGGTCAGCGCACCGTCGGTGACGGCGGCGTCCGTGAGGGCGAACTCCGCGAGACGCACCCCCTGCTGCGCCACGGCCTCTCCGTCCTGGGTGGTCCCGGTGACATCGAAGATGAGGTACCCGGTATCGCCCGCGAGCTCGACACGCGCGTTCGCCAGCGTCGTGTTCAGCGCCCCGTCGTGGCCCGTGAAGGCGATGCTGCCGCCGTACGTGACCAGACCCGTGCGCGCCGCGTCATCCAGCGAACCGGTGCCGTTCGACCACACGAAGGCGGGGTACTCGTACGTCACGCCGGTCAGCGTCCAGCCGCCCCGCGCGATGCCCTCGATGTAGGTCCGGAACGACTCCTTGTAGCCCCAGTGCAGGGTCGCTCCCTCCACCGTGCACACCCCGAGCTCCGTGGTCGCTCTGGCGAGGGTGAACGAGAGGCCGCGATCGACGGAGCCCTGGAAGGTGAGCGTGTGGTCGCCGTCCGCGAGCGTCGCCGGGAGGGAACCCGACCACGTCGCGACACCCGACGCATCCGCCGTCACGGTGCCGAGCAGCACGGGGGTCGAGTACACGACCACCGTGATGCCCTTCTCGTTCGCACGGAACCCGGAGGCGGAGACCGTGGCCGGCTTCCCGGCGGCGAGCGCGGCGAGGTTCTCCTCGTCGACCTCGATGCCGGTGGCCGTCGGCGCGGTCGCCGGGAGCGTGGCCTTCGGCGCGACCGCGGCCGCCGCGACCGTTCCCGTCGTGCCCGAGGGCGCGGCGGCGACGGAGCCGATCGTGAACGAGACGGGGTTGAGCGTGGTGCCGTATCCCGAGAGGACGCGGTCGCGCCCGGCGTCCGTGAGGGCGGCGGGTGCCGCCGTGTAGGTGACGGCGCCGCCGGCCGCCGTGCGGACGGCGCGGGAGAGGTCGAGGGTCGCGAACGGCACCTGCGCACCCCCGCTCGTCACGAACAGCGTGGCGGAGGACGCCGAGGTGATCCGGATCATCGGATCGGCGACGGTGACGTCGAGCACCCCGTGGTGGCCGGTGAAGCGCACCGCGCCGCGGTAGACCACGCTGCCTCGCCCGGACGTCGCGTCGAAATCGCCGCCGACGGTCTGCCCGAACTGGAACTGGCCGCCGGACCGGGTGGCGCCACCGGACACGGCGATCGCACCCTGGGCGATCGGGCCGGTGATGTAGTTCGTGAACGACGACGAGATGGCCCAGCGCAGCGACCCGCCGGGGACGGTCGCGGCTGGCTTCGTCGGCGTCACCGGGGGTTTCGGCGTGACCGGGGGCTTCGGCTCGGTCGGCTTCTCGCCGAGCAGTGCGCGCCACTGCGCATCGGTGATCGTGATCGCGCCCCGCGCGTGGATGGTGTCGGCGGTCGGCATCGTGTGCTGCTGCCACACGATCACCTCGTACGTCTTCGACCGGTCGAGATCCTTCGCCGCCGCGTTCAGGTCGACCGCGAAGGCTCCGAAGCCGATGTTCCGGACGTACTGCATGGCGAGGAAGCCGCCGCCGGCCGTCACGTCAGCCTCGGTCCCCATCTCGATGAGCGCCACGTAGGCGCCGGTGACCGCGCCGAGGTCGGCGGCGGTGGCCTTCACCGTGAGCCCGTCCGCGGCCGAGGCTCCCGTGACGGCGGTGGTGACCGACGGCCCGGGGGACGGCAGCAGGGCGTTCCACTGCGCGTCGGTGACGGTGACGGTGGAGCGCGCGTAGATCGTGTTCGCATTCGGCATGGTGTGCTGCTGCCAGACGATCACCTCATAGGCCTTCGACCGGTCCAGCGCTGTCGCCGCAGCGGTCAGGTCGACGCTGAAGCCGCCACCGGTGATGCCGCGCACGTACTGCATCGCGAGGAAGCCGCCTCCGGCCGTGACGTCGGCCTCCGTGCCCTTCTCGATCAGTGCCGCGTAGGCGCCCGAGACGGCGCCGAGCTTCGTCGCCGCTGCCGTGACCGTGAGGCCGTCATCGGCCGTCGCCGCCTTCACGGTGGTCGTGAGCCCCGAGGCGACGCGGTAGTCCAGAGCGACGCGGCGCTCCTGGTCGGCGTTGACGACGCCGCCTGCCGGGTAGGTGTACACGCCGTAGGAGCCGGGCGTCGCCGGAGTGTCCTTCAGCGTGAGCGTGACCTGGAACGAGCCCTCGGGGGTGATGTCCACCCACTGTGCGCGGATCGCGCCCTGGTACTGCGCCGGGACCTGGGTCAGCACGCCTTCGGCGAGCGCCCAGGCCTGTGCACCGACCGAACGCGCCGAGGACGGCGCCCCGTGCGAGGGCTGCCACGTCGCGGCGAAGTTGCCGAAGACCACATAGGTGCCCTGGGGCAGGTTCGACGGGATCGGGACGCCGCGCCCGCCGACGTTCGCGGTCGGGTCGTATCCGGTGCCCTTGACGACGATCTCGTCACCCGCCTGGAGGCGAGCACCCGCAGCGGGCGTGGTGCCGTCGGCGAGGAACACGTCGATGGCGGCTTCGGCGGGCGCCGGCTCGGTCTCGCCCGGGGCCGTCTCCCCCGGCTCCGTCTCGCCCGGCTCCGTCTCCCCGGGCTCCGTCTCACCGGGCTCCGTCTCCCCGGGCTCCGTCTCGCCCGGCTCCGTCTCCCCCGGCTCCGTCTCGCCCGGCTCGACGGGCGTCGTTCCGAAGACCGTGTCCCACTGCGCAGGCGTCACCGTGACGTCGCCGCGGCCGTAGATCGTGGCGGCTGTCGGCGCGGAGTGCTGCTGCCAGACGAGCACCTCGTACGTCTTCGCGCGGTCCAGGGACGCGACGGGCGCCTGCAGCGTGAAGGAGGCGGCCCCCTGCTGCACGCTCGGGAAGGGCAGCGCGAACGCGGCGTAGCCACCACCGGCGGAGACGCCGCTCTCGGTGCCCGACACGATCAGTGCGGCATAGACGCCCGTCACGTCCGGCAGACCCTCGGCCCGCACCTGCACGGTGAGGCCGGTGGTGTCGGCGGACGACACCGTCGCGGCGACGGTCGCCGCGACAGCGTGCGCCGGCGGGCTGACCATCGCCCCGGCGGCGACGAGGACGAAGGAGACGAGGGCGGCGAGCAGGACGCGCAGGCGTGTGGTCGCTGAGGGGGTATGTGCTGTGGCGTTCACGGTTCTCCGCGGCCCGCGGGGCGCGATCGATCGTGCGCTCCCGGCGGTACCGCACGGCAGTCGGGCGAAGTGGACTTTGGTTAGGCTTGGCTAAGCAAGCCGCCGATCCCGAGCGTAGAGGGGCGTCGGCGAGGACGTCAAGTTTTAGGATAGCCTTGCCTAATGCGACGCGCTCCTGCCCTGCTTCTCGCCGCCGCGCTGGTTCTCGGACTGGCCGCCTGTGCCGGACCGGATTCCGACCCCGCGTCGACACCTCCCGTCGACGAGGCGTGCCCGCAGGCGTCGACTCCTCTCGCCGATCTCGACCTGGTCGCCGATGTGCGCGCGGCCACGGGTCCCTCGACCGCGTGCCTCGCGAGTCACGCGGTCGTCCCCGTCGATGACGACACCGCCCCGGCGCTCCCGGTGGCCGTGACCGACAGCGAAGGCCGCGAGGTCGAGATCACGGACGTCGATCGCATCCTCCCGATCGACATCTCCGGCACGATCGCCGCCACCGTGTTCGCGCTCGGGCTCGGCGATCAGGTCGTCGGGCGCGACGCGTCCACGCAGTTCCCCGGCACCGAGGACCTTCCGGTCGTCACCAAGACCGGGCACACGCTCAACCCGGAGGCGATCCTCGAACTGGCCCCGACCGTCGTGCTCACCGACACCACGATCGGCCCGAAGGAGGTCCGCCAGCAGCTGCGGGACGCCGGAATCGCGGTCGTCGTCATCTCCAGCGACCGACGGATCGACACCACCGACGCGCTCGTGACGGAGATCGCCACGGCCCTCGGCGTCCCGACGCGCGGTGCGGCGCTCATCGCCCGCCTCGACGCCGAGCTCGACGCCGCCATCGCGGAGATCGCCGCCGTCACCCCGCCCGCCGAGGCGGACAGGGCCCGCATGCTGTTCCTGTACGTGCGCGGGAGCGCCAACGTGTACTACATCTTCGGCGAGGACTCGGGGGCGGACTCCCTCATCGACGCGGTCGGCGGGGTCGACGTCGCCGAGGAGATCGGCTGGGAGGGCATGAAGCCGATGACCGCGGAAGCGCTCGTCGCCGCGCAGCCCGACGTGCTCGTGATGATGACGGACGGGTTGGAATCGGTCGGCGGCGTCGACGGACTCATCGAACGCATCCCCGCCATCGCCGAGACCCCGGCGGGCGCACATCGCCGGGTGATCGACATGGCGGACGCCGAGATCCTCAGCTTCGGCCCCCGGTCAGCCGACGTGATCAGCGCCCTCGCGCGCGCCCTGTACGCGCCGGAACCCGCCTCGTGACCGGCGAGGTCGTCACCCCGACGCCGACCCGGCATCGGGGACTGCGCTTCGCGGCGGTCGTCGTGGCCCTCGTCGTGGCCCTCCTCGTCACCTGCGTCGCGTCGATCACGAGCGGGCAGTACGACCTGTCGCCGACCGCGCTCGTCGGCGTCCTTCTGCGCGGTCTCGGCATCGACACCCCGGGGGCTGCGGCTGCGGCGACCGACGACGGCGTGATCTTCAACCTCCGCCTCCCGCGGCTGGTCCTCGGCCTCCTCGTCGGCGCCGCGCTCGCGGTCTCCGGCGTGCTCATGCAGGCCATCTTCGGCAACCCCCTCGCCGACGCGGGCGTCGTCGGCGTCTCGTCCGGCGCGGCGCTCGGCGCGGCGGCGAGCATCACGTTCGGCCTGGCCACCTTCGGCATGTGGACCACGCCCGCCTTCGCCTTCCTCGGCGGCCTCGTGGCCGTCTTCTCGGTGTACCTGCTGAGCCGCTCCGGCGGCCGCACCGAAGTGGTCACCCTGCTGCTCACCGGCATCGCGATCAACGCCATCGCCGGCGCCGGCATGGCCTTCCTCGCCTTCCTCGGCACGACCTCGACGCGCGAGCAGATCGTGTTCTGGCAGCTCGGCTCGCTGAACGGCGCGCTCTGGTCGAACATCCAGCTCGTCGCGCCGCTCGTGGCGATCGGGATCGTCGTCGCCCTGATCGTGGCGCCGGGTCTGGACCTCTTCGCCCTCGGCGAGCGCACCGCCCGGCATCTCGGCGTCCCGGTCGAGCTGCTGCGGATGGTCGTCATCGTCACCGTGGCGCTGCTCGTCTGCGCGGCGGTGGCCTTCGCGGGGATCATCGGCTTCGCCGGACTCGTCGTCCCCCACCTCATGCGCATGCTGATCGGCCCGGCGCACCTGCCGCTCGTGATCGCCTCCGCCCTCGGCGGCGCCCTCCTCATCGCGGTCGCCGACCTCGTGGCCCGCACCGCGGTGCCGCTCGCGGACCTCCCGATCGGCATGATCACCTCGCTCGTGGGCGGCCCGTTCTTCCTCTGGCTCCTCGTGCGGACGCGGCGGCGGTCGGGAGGGTGGGCGTGAGCCTCCGGCTGCAGGGCCGCGGGCTCACGGTGCGCGTCGGGGACGGACGCGCCATCCTCGCCGACGCGGCCATCGACATCCACGCCGGGGAGGTGCATGCGCTCGTCGGGCCGAACGGCGCGGGCAAGTCCACCCTGTTCGGCGTGCTCTCCGGCGACATCGCTCCGGTCTCGGGCACCGTCCTCCTCGACGGCCGTCCGGTGGCGGCGACCCGCCCCCGCGACCTCGCCCGGCACCGGGCCGTGCTGCTGCAGGAGAACACCGTCACCTTCCCCTTCACGGTCGAGCAGGTCGTGCGGATGGGACGCACCCCGTGGGCGCGGACCCCGGCCGCCGCCGAGGACGACAGCGCCGTGGCCACGGCGATGGCGACGACCGAGGTCGCGGCGCTGCGGGAGCGGTCCGTCCCCTCGCTCTCCGGCGGTGAGCGCGCGCGGGTGGCGCTCGCCCGCGTGCTCGCCCAGAGCACCGGGATCCTGCTGCTCGACGAGCCCACGGCGGCGCTGGACCTCAAGCATCACGAAGACGTGATGCGCGTGGTCCGCACCCAGGCGGAGGCCGGGGTCGCGGTCGCGATCGTGCTGCACGATCTGAACGCCGCGCTCGCGCATGCCGACCGCGTCACCCTGCTCGCCGACGGGCGGGTCGCCGCCACCGGCACGCCGGACGAGGTCCTCACGGCCGCGCGGATCGAGGAGGTCTACGGGCAGCCCGTCGACGTCTTCCCGCACCCGCGCACCGGGGTGCCGCTCGTCGTCGCCCGCCGCTAGGGACGCAATGGGAGCACGCCGGTGAGGTCAGCGCGCGTGCCCGAGGCGTGGATGCGCCCGGCCGTCGCGGCGTCCGCCCACGGTTCGGCGCCGGTGGCGACCGCGATCCAGGTGGCCGCGTCCATCTCCACGACGTTCGGCGGCGTGCCGCGCGTGTGCCGCGGCCCCTGGATCACCTGCACGGCTCCGAACGGCGGGACCCGCACCTCGACGCTGTTGCCAGGGGCCTTCTCGTCGAGCAGCTGCAGCAGGTAGCGCACCGCGGTCGCGAGTTCCGCACGCGCCGGCTTCGTCCCCGCGGCTTCCGCGTCGCGAACGGCACCGAGCGCCGCGCGCCCGTCGACGATGTCGATCTTCCTGGCCATCCCCCCACCCTAGATCCGCCGCCCCGGACCGGGTCATAAGCTCGAGGACATGAGCATGCATCCGCAGGGCGCCCGGGCCGAGCTGCTCGCCGCCGCGGCCGACCACTCCTGGAGCGTGCCGATCCCTCCGCTCGCGGACCCGGGCGGCGCCCACGACGCCTCCGTGCTCATCCTCTTCGGCGTCCTCGACCACATCCCCGCACCGACCGTGGACGCGGCGGTCGCACGCGATCTCGACGTCCTGCTGCAGCGTCGCGCTCCGACGCTCTCCTCGCATCCGGGCCAGGTCTCCTTCCCCGGCGGACGCGCCGAAGCGGCCGACGCCGACGCGGTCGCCACGGCGCTGCGGGAGGCCGAGGAGGAGACCGGCCTCGACCCCGCCGGCGTGGAGGTACTCGCCACGCTCCCCGTCATCCCCCTCGCTGCCAGCAACCACCTCGTCACCCCCGTGCTCGCCTGGTGGCAGTCGCCGTCCCGCGTCGTCGCCGTCGACCACGCGGAGACCGTCGAGGTGTTCCGCGTCCCCGTCGCCCAGCTCCTCGACCCGGCGACCCGTTTCACCTCGACCCTGTCCCGTGCCGGCCGCACGTTCCGCGGACCCGCCTTCGACGTGGACGGCACGATCGTGTGGGGCTTCACCGCCATGGTTCTCGACGCGCTGTTCGACGCGACCGGCTGGACCGTGCCCTGGGATACCGCGGACGAGCGCCCGATCGTGCTCTGACCCTCCCGACCTCCGTGCACAGCTCAGGAGAACCGCGGCGGATCGGTCCGGATATGCCGTCGGATCCCGGCTGCCGCGCCGATCGTCCTGAGTTGTGAACGCGGGACCGGCCGAAACCCCGCGCACGTGCCTCGATAGGCTGGACGCGTGAAGATCCTCGTCCTCGGTTCCGGTGCCCGTGAGCACGCGATCATCCTGGCGCTGCGCGCCGAGTCCACCGCGCACGAGATCCTCGTCGCCCCCGGCAACGCCGGCATCGCGCAGGACGCGACCCCCGTCGCCCTCGACCCGCTGGACGGCGCCGCGGTCACGGCCTTCGCGAACGAGCACGCGATCGACCTCGTCGTCATCGGCCCGGAGGCTCCGCTCGTGGCAGGCGTCGCGGACGAGCTCCGCGGCCGCGGCATCCCCGTCTTCGGACCCGGCAAGGCCGCCGCGCAGCTCGAGGGCTCCAAGGCCTTCGCCAAGCGCGTCATGGACGCCGCCGGTGTGCCGACCGGCCGCGCGGTCCGCGCTGCCACGGTCGCCGACGTCGAAGCCGCGTTCGAGGAGCTCGGCGCCCCGCACGTGGTCAAGGCCGATGGACTCGCCGCGGGCAAGGGTGTCATCGTCACCTCCGACCGCGCCGAGGCCCTGGCCCACGCGGAGCAGTACCTCCCGGCCGGCCCCGTCCTGGTCGAGGAGTTCCTGTCCGGCCCCGAGGTCTCGCTGTTCTTCCTCAGCGACGGCGACACGGTACGCGCCCTCAGCCCGGCACAGGACTTCAAGCGTGCCCTCGACGGCGACGCCGGCCCCAACACCGGAGGCATGGGAGCGTACTCCCCGCTGCCCTGGCTCGCGGAGCAGTTCGGCAGCGAGCAGGCGTTCGTCGAGGAGGTCACCCGCGACGTCGCGCTCCCGGTCGTCCGACAGCTCGATGCCGAGGGGACCCCGTTCATCGGGCTCCTCTACGCCGGCCTCATCCTCACCCCGCAGGGCGTGCGCGTGATCGAGTTCAACGCGCGCTTCGGCGACCCGGAGACCCAGGTCGTGCTGCCGCGGCTGGAGACCCCGCTGTCCCAGCTCCTCTTCGCCGCCGCGTCCGGCACGCTCGAGGACCAGCCAGAGCCCGTGTTCCGCGATGAGGTCGCGATCACCGTGGTCCTGGCGAGCGAGGGATATCCCGAGGCGCCGCAGACCGGGCGTCCGATCGAGGGCCTGACCGACGCCGCCGCGGTCGAGGGCGTCCGTCTGGTGCACGCCGCGACCGCCAGCCCCGACGCACCCGGGGGCTCGCTCATCGCGACGGGCGGCCGTGTGCTGAACGTCGTCGCTGTGGCCCCGGACTTCGGCACCGCCCGCGCCCGCGCCTACGACGCCATCGGCCGCATCCGCCTCGAGGGCTCCCACCACCGCACCGACATCGCTGCCCGCGTCGCCCGCTGACCCGCTTCACGTAGCGCATGGCTGCATCCCGACCGGGAATGCAGCCATTCACGCGACTCGAAAGCCGGGGTCAGAGAACCTTGGACAGGAAGTCCTGGAGGCGTTCGTTCTTGGGGGCGCCGAACAGGTCGGCGGGGGTGCCCTCCTCGACCACGACGCCGCCGTCCATGAAGACCGTGCGGTCGGACACCTCGCGCGCGAAGCCCATCTCGTGGGTCACGAGCACCATGGTCATGCCGCCCTCGGCAAGGTCGCGGATGACCTGCAGCACCTCGCCGACCATCTCCGGGTCGAGGGCGCTGGTGGCCTCGTCGAATAGCATGATCTCCGGGTCCATCGCGAGTGCACGGGCGATGGCCACGCGCTGCTTCTGACCGCCGGAGAGCGACGCGGGCTTCGCGTCCGCCTTCTCCGACAGGCCGACGCGCTCAAGCAGCGAGCGGGCGCGGTCGCGGGCCTCGGCCTTCGTCATGCGGCCCAGCTCGACCGGGGCGAGCGTGATGTTCTCCAGCACGGTCATGTGCGGGAACAGGTTGAAGTGCTGGAACACCATGCCGATGCGCTGGCGCACTTCGTCCAGCTTCACGCTCTTGTCGGTGAGGTCGACCCCGTCGATGATCACGTGCCCCGACGTCGGCTCCTCGAGCTTGTTCAGGCAGCGCAGCAGCGTGGACTTGCCCGACCCGGACGGGCCGATCACCGCGATGACCTCGCCGTCCTCGACGGTGAGATCGATGCCTTTGAGCACCTCGTTGTCGCCGAAGGACTTGTGCAGGTCCCTGACCTCGATCTTGCTCATGCGTTGGCCTTCCTCTCCAGGCGGTTCGCGAGCAGCGTCAGCAGCGTGATCACGACGAAGTAGATGATGGCGACGATCGTCAGCACCTGCGCCGAGAGATACGTCGAGGCGATGATCTGACGCGAGACGAAGGTCAGCTCGGAGAGACCGATGACGCTGATGAGCGAGGTGTCCTTCAGCGTGATGATGCCCTGGTTCACGAACGACGGGATCATGATCCGGAACGCCTGCGGCAGCACGACCTTCCGCATCGTCTTCCAGTGGCTGAGACCGAGCGAGCGCGACGCCTCCGCCTGACCGGGGTCGACCGCCTGGATCCCGCCGCGGATGATCTCGGTCATGTACGCACCGGTGTTCAGCGACAGGGTGATCGCACCGGCCACGAACGGGTCGAACTTCAGGTCGGGGATCAGCTGCGGGATGGCGAAGAACACGAAGAACGCCTGGATCAGGATCGGGGTCCCGCGGAAGACGTAGACGTACGCGGTCGCGATCCAGCGGAACGGCGCGAACTTCGACAGGCGCCCGAAGCCGAAGATGATCCCGAGGATGAAGGCCGCGATCACCGCGACGATCGTGGCGAGGATGGTGAGCCACAGACCCTGCATCAGGGCCGGCCAGTACTTCACCGCGACCGAGATGATGTCGGTGGGTTGCGCCTCCTGCGCGTCGTCGCCCGACGCGAGGTAGGTGTCGACGATCTCGTCGTACTCGCCGGAGTCCTGCAGGCTGGCGAGGCCGGCGTTGAACATCTCCAGGAGCTCGGCGTTCTCGCCCTTGTTGACCGCGAAGCCGTACTCGCCGCCGAGCGCGGGCTCGCCGACGAGACGGAAGCCCGACCCCTGCTGGATGCCGTAGGCGAGCACGGGGAAGTCCTCGAAGTAGCCGACGGCCTGACCCGCCTTGACCGCGTCGACCATGTCGGTCGTGTCCTGGTACGGCGTGATGCGGAAGCCGTACTCGTCGGCGTTCTCCTCGGCGAAGGCCTGCCCCTGGGTGCCGGTCTTGACCGCGACGGTCTTGCCGTCGAGGTCGTCGAGGGACTCGATGTCGCTGGACTCGAGCACGCCCAGCTGCACGCCGCTCGTGAAGTACGGGTCGCTGAAGTCGAAGGTCTGCTGGCGTTCCTCGGTGATCGACATCCCGGCCATGACGGCGTCGACCTGGTTCGACTGCAGCGCCTGCACGGCGGCGTCGAACCCGAGCTGGCGGATCTCCACGTCGAAGCCCTGGTCCTCGGCGATCGCGCGCAGGAGATCCATGTCGATGCCGACCAGGTCGCCGGACTCGTTCGTGAACTCGAACGGCGCGAAGGTCGTGTCGGTGCCGATGACATAGGTCTCGCCGTCGTCGGCCGCGGTGGCGGGCGCGGCTCCGGCGAGCAGCGCCCCGACGGCGACGAGCGCGGCGAGGGCGGTCGCGCCGGCGGTGCGGCCGAACCGCCGGCGACGGCTCGGCGGAGAGGATGGATGGCGGCTCACGTCGAGTGCTCCTCGGGGTTCGGAAGGGCGGCCCGGCGGCCGCCGACCATCCACCCTAACCCTGCACCTCCCGCGCACCGGAATCTCGGAGAGACGCCCGACACTGCCGGAAGCCGCATGGATACCGGCGTGTCGGGGTCATCGCGGTCACGCCGGAGGGGTTGTGGCGACGGGCTCGTCCTTGCGGTCGTGTCCGCGGAGGAACAGCGAGGCGACGAGGGCGATGAGGATCACGCCGGCGGGCAGCAGGAGGGTCTGGGACATGCCCGCAGCGAAGCCCTCGGCGACCTGCGGCGGCAGTGCGCCGCTGCCCGTGCCGGCCGGGGCGTCGGCCAGACCGGGGAGGTTCGCCTCCAGCCGCGACTGCATGAACGCGGCGATCGACGCGGAGCCGATGACCGACCCGATGGTGCGCGTGGTGTTGTAGATGCCCGCGCCGGCACCGGCCTGCCGCGGCGGCAGCTTGCGCGTGGCCGTGGTCGCCAGCGGCCCCCACATGCCCGCGTTGCCGATGCCCATCAGGGCGGACGGCAGCAGGAACATCAGGATGGGGGTGTCCATCGTGGTCAGGGCGGAGTACCAGACCAGGGCAGCCGCGACGCAGATCAGGCCGGGGACGAGGATGATACGCGGGTCGACACGGTCCAGGATCTTCCCGGCGACCGGGGCGAGCACGCCCGACAGCACGGCCATCGGGATCAGCAGCATCGCCGCCTCGGTCGGGGTGAGGCCGCGCGCCGTCTGCAGGAAGAACATCATCGGCAGCGACATGCTCGTGACGGTGAAGCCGACCGCGGCGATCGCCACGTTCGCGCCGGAGAAGTTCCGGTCGCGGAAGAGCGCGAGCGGCACGAGGGGTTCGCTGCGGGTGCGCGCCTGCTGCACGATGAAGAGCGCGAGCACCACGACGCCCGCGATGATGAGCCCCCAGACCGAGATCGGCCCCACGATGGTCCCCCAGTCGTACTTCTCGCCCTCCTGCAGCCCGAAGACGATGAGGAAGAGCGCGACGGCGCTGAGCACGACGCCGACCACGTCGAACCGGTGCGGGTGGGTCTTCAGCTTCGGCACGAGGATCCAGGCGAGCACGAAGGCGATGACGCCGACGGGGAGGTTGACGAAGAAGATCCACCGCCACCCGAAGCCGTCGACGAGCAGACCGCCGGCGAGGGGGCCGACGAGAGTGGCGACGCCGGCCGTGGCGCCCCAGAGGCCCATCGCCGCGCCGCGGCGGTTGGGCGGGAACGTGCGGGTGATCACGGCCATGGTCTGCGGCGTCATGAATGCGGCGCCGAGCCCCTGGACCGCGCGGGCAGCGATCAGGCCCTCGAGCGTCGTCGACAGTCCGCACCAGAGCGAGGCGAGGGTGAAGACCGCGAGCCCGATGAGGTAGATGTTCTTCGGCCCGAAGCGGTCGCCGAGTCGTCCGGTGATCAGCAGCGGGACGGCGTAGGCGAGGAGGTAGGCGCTGGTGACCCACACCACGTTGTCGAGGTTGTTCGTGTCGGGGTCGAGGGCGGCCTTGATCGCCGGGTTCGCGACGGAGACGATCGTGGTGTCGACGAGGATCATGAAGAACCCGATGACGAGCGCCCAGAGCGCCGGCCACGGACTCTTCGGTGCGTGACCGGCGGCGAAGGGCCCGGTCTCGGGTCCCGAGGTCTGACGGGAATCGGTCATTGCTGTGCAGCCTTTCGCTGGGCGCGGTAGCGGTCGGTGTCGTCGAAGGCGTCGGGGCCCCAGCGGAGCTCGTCGCCGTCGAGGCGGGTGAGGAGGGAGTCGAGCCAGCGGAGCTCGGCGTCGAGCAGCGCCTCCTGCCGTTCGATCTCGACGAGGACCTGCGGCGGGACGCCTTTGGCGCGGGCGGCGGCGAGGCCGTCGTGGTGGAGCGCGTACGAGGCGACGAGGGCCTCACGCCGTTCCTGCAGCAGCGCGACGGCGTCGTCCCGGTCGAGATTGTGCGACTCGGCGAGCGCGACGCGGGCGTCGGTCTCGCGGTCGATGCGGGGAAGGGAGCGCCGTACCCAGGCGACCACCGCCTCCCGTCCGGCGTCGGTGAGGGTGTAGGTCGTGCGTTCCGGCCGGTTGCCCTCGCGGTCCGTGCCGACCTCGTCGAGCAGCCCGGCCCGTTGGAGTCGGGCGACCGTGTGATAAAGCGTGCCGTTGGTGACGGTGATGAGCCGGTCGTCGTGACGCGCGCGGAGCAGGCGCACCATCTCGTACGGGTGCATGTCGCTCTCGCGGAGCAGTGCCAGCACCATGACGCCGAGCGGCGTGAGTCCCGCCACCACATCCCTGCTCTTCCCCACGCCTCTCCCCCTCATGCCCTGTCCCCTGCCCCGCACGAATAGTCCACATGGACTATACACCCGCCCCTCCTCCGCCGAGACCCCGTCTTTCCGGCGAGACCCCGGGGTCCCGGGGCGCTCACCCCGGGGTCTCGACGCGAACGCGGGGTCTCGGCGCGGAAGAGCACGCATCACCGGGATAATGGGCGGGTGAGCACACCGTCCGCAGGAAACGCGCAGGCCATCCCCGGATGGCGACACCTCTACTCCGGAAAGGTCCGCGACCTCTACGCCTCCGAGGACCCGGGAGACACCCGCATCCTCGTCGTCGCGTCCGACCGGGTGAGCGCGTTCGACGTGGTGCTCTCTCCCGGCATCACCGACAAGGGCGCCCTGCTGACGCGCCTCAGCCGCTGGTGGTTCGCCCAGCTGGACGTGCCGAATCACCTCACGGACGGCGACCTGCCGGAGGAGGTGGCCGATCGTGCCATGCTCGCCCAGTCGCTCGAGATGCTGCCGATCGAGTGCGTGGTGCGCGGGTACATCACCGGCTCCGGCTGGGCCGAGTACCAGGAGCACGGCACCGTGTGCGGCATCGCCCTGCCGGCAGGGCTGCAGAACGGCGACCGCCTGCCCGAGCCGCTGTTCACCCCGGCCTACAAGGCGCCGATGGGTGAGCACGACGAGAACATCACGTTCGACCGCGTCGTCGAGCTCGTCGGGGCGGACCGGGCGGCCGAGCTCCGCGACGCCTCGCTCGCAATCTACCGTCGGGCCGCGGCCATCGCCGAGGAGAAGGGCCTCATCCTCGCCGACACGAAGTTCGAGTTCGGGACCGACGCCGACGGCACCCTCCGCCTCGCGGACGAGGTCCTCACGAGCGACTCCTCCCGGTACTGGGACGCCGAGGCCTGGCGCACGGGGTCGACGCCTGCCGAGCGGATGGCGAGCTTCGACAAGCAGATCGTGCGTGACTGGCTCGCGGCGAACTGGGACAGGCAGGGCGAGCCCCCCGTGCTGCCCGACGAGGTCGTCGCCCGGACGGCCGCCCGGTACCGCGAGCTCATCGACCGCCTCGGCGCCTGACACCGCGCTCCCCGCGACCGCGGGGCGCACAGGGAAAACTCAGGAATCGGTAGTGTTGCTCCAGCACTCCGCCCCCGATCCCGAACCCTGAGGAGCCCGCATGGCTTTGTGGAAGCTGCACGGAAACGGCCGCACCGTCGAGCCCGGCGCCGTCGTCACCCCCGAGGAACGTCTGTCCTGGCCCGCGACCATCGCCATCGGCGCGCAGCACGTCGTCGCGATGTTCGGCGCCACGTTCCTCGTGCCGACGCTCACCGGCTTCCCGGTGTCGACGACCCTGCTCTTCAGCGGCATCGGCACGCTGCTCTTCCTCCTCATCACGAAGAACCAGCTGCCCAGCTACCTCGGCTCCTCGTTCGCCTTCATCGCCCCCATCACCGCGGCCGTCGCGGCGGGCGGCACCGGCTCGGCCCTCGCGGGCGTGGTCGCGGTGGGCGTGCTCCTCGCGGTCGTCGGCCTCGTCGTGCAGTTCGTCGGCCTGCGCTGGGTCGACGCCCTGATGCCCCCGGTCGTCGCCGGCGCCATCGTCGCGCTCATCGGCTTCAACCTCGCCCCCACCGCCTGGAGCAACTTCGCGCTCGACCCGGTGACCGCCACGATCACCCTCGTCGCGATCATCCTCTTCGCCGTGCTCTTCCGGGGCTTCCTCGGACGGATCTCGATCTTCCTCGGCGTCGCCGTCGGCTTCATCTGGGCCGCGTTCAACGGCTCGTTCGAGGTGCCCAACCCGCTCCGCGGCGACAAGACCCCCGCCGAGCTCATCGCGGACGCCCCCTGGATCGGCCTCCCGCACTTCCAGTTCCCGGACTTCGTCGAGCCGGGCACCTGGTCGACCATCGCGATGTTCCTGCCCGTCGTGCTCGTGCTCATCGCGGAGAACGTCGGCCACGTGCGCGGTGTCGCGACCATGACCGAGGACCCCGCCATCAACCGCCACACCGGCCGCGCGCTCATCGCCGACGGCGTCGCCACGACCATCGCGGGTGGCTTCGGCGGCTCGGGCACCACGACCTACGGCGAGAACATCGGCGTCATGGCCGCGACCCGCGTGTACTCCACCGCCGTGTACTGGGTGGCGGGTCTGTTCGCGATCCTCCTCGCCTTCTCCCCGAAGGTCGGCGAGGTGTTCAACTCGATCCCCGCGGGCGTGCTCGGCGGGGCGACGACCGCGCTCTACGGCCTCATCGGCATCATCGGCATCAAGATCTGGGTGGACAGCCGCGTCGACTTCTCCCGGCCGGTCAACCAGTACACCGCCGCGGTGTCCCTCGTGATCGGCATCGCCGGGTTCACGATGCAGCTCGGTGACTTCGCCTTCGGCGGGATCGTGCTGGGTACGGTCGCGGCGCTGCTCATCTACCACCTGGGCAACCTCATCGCCCGGGCACGCAAGACCGGTGCCGACGACCCGAAGCCCCTCGAGCCCGTCGGCCCCCTCGGCGGCGACCCCGCGTAACGTCCCGCCCCGGGGTGCGTGCGGGACGGGTTTCGCCCCTCCCGCACCCCTCGAAAGCCCGTTTTCGCACTCGCACCGGTTTGCGGGGTGGAGCCCGGACGGAAAACGCCCCTTCCTCTCGCGAGGAGGGGGCGTTTTCGCACTCCCGACGGGCCATGCCAGCGGGAGCGAAAGCGGGCGTCGGAGGGACGCGGGAGGGACGTATTCGCACTCCGCATGCCGGACGGGACGGGACGGGACGGGACGGGACGGGACGGGACGGGACCGGGGTCAGGCGATCGTGGCGAGGAGGCCGTCGGCGGAGAGGGTCGCGCCGGTGTCCGCGCGAGGGGTGAGGGTGCCGGCGCGGTGCGCGGTGACCGTCGTCTCCATCTTCATCGCGTCGAGCACGGCCACCGGGTCTCCCTCGGCCACCTCGGCCCCGTCGTCGACGAGCCACCGCACGAGCGTGCCCGGCGCGGGAGCCCGGAGCTCGGAGGGGTCCGCCGCAGACACGGGTGCAGCGGCCTCTCCCGCCGGACGGCCGATGCCGGCCAGCAGCTCCGCGGGCAGACCGAGCATCACGCGGCGGCCGTCGATCTCCACCGGGAAGCGCTGCAGCCCGGAGACCGGGGCGACCGCGGGGCGCGGCTGCGACTCCAGCGCCGGGAGCAGCACGGTCTCGATCCACTGGGTGTGCACGGCGAAGGTCGCGGTCGCGAACGCGGGGTCGTCGATGGCGCGGAGGTCGAACGGGATCACGGTCGCCGGACCCTCGACGGCGAGCTCCCGCAGCGCTCGACGCGCCCGCACGAGCGCCGCGTCCCGGGTCTCCGCGTGCACGATGAGCTTCGCGATCATCGAGTCGAACGCGGGCTGCACGGTGTCGCCGGCCTCGATGCCGCTGTCCCACCGCACGCCGGGTCCGCCGGGGATGCGCAGGGCATCCACCCGTCCGGGGCTGGGCAGGAATCCGCGGCCGGGGTCTTCGGCGTTGATGCGGAACTCGAACGCATGCCCGGTCGGAGCCGGGGTGTCGGTGAAGGACGGCCCCTCGCCGAACGCGATCCGGAACTGCTCGCGGACGAGGTCGGTCCCGGTGACCTCCTCGGTCACGGGGTGCTCGACCTGCAGCCGGGTGTTCACCTCGAGGAACGAGATCGTGCCGTCCGCGGCGAGGAGGAACTCGACCGTGCCGGCGCCGCGGTACTGCACCTCGGCGCAGATCGCCCGCGCCGCGTCATGGAACGCCGCCCGCTGCGCCTCCGTCAGGCCGGGCGCGGGAGCCTCTTCGATGAGCTTCTGGTTGCGCCGCTGCATGGAGCAGTCGCGGTCGCCCACGACGACGACGCCGCCGCGCCCGTCGCCGAGCACCTGCACCTCGATGTGTCGCGGGCTCTCCAGGAAGCGCTCCACGAAGCACTCCCCGCGGCCGAATGCCGCGGTCGCCTCACGGGTGGCCGCGTCGAACGCGTCGGCGACCTCGGACAGCTCGCGGACGACCTTGAGCCCTCGGCCGCCGCCACCGAACGCGGCCTTGATCGCGATCGGGAGGCCGTGCTCCTCGGCGAACGCCACCGCCTCCTGCGGTCCGGACAACGGCTGATCCGTGCCGGCGGCGAGCGGGGCCCCCACACGCTGGGCGATCCGACGCGCGGTCATCTTGTCACCGAGTGCGTCGATGCTCTCCGGCGAGGGTCCGATCCAGACGAGTCCGGCGTCCTCGACGGCTCGCGCGAACGCGGCGCTCTCGGAGAGGAAGCCGTAGCCGGGGTGCACGGCATCGGCACCGCTGCGGCGGGCCGCGTCGATCAGCGCCTCGACCGACAGGTACGTCGTCGCCGCGGTGTCGCCGCCCAGGCCGATCGCCTCGTCCGCGAGCCGCACGTGCAGGGCGTCGGCGTCCTGGTCGGCGTAGACGGCGACCGACGTGTAGCCGGCCTCGGCGCACGCGCGGATCACGCGGACCGCGATCTCGCCGCGGTTGGCGATCAGCACAGTGGTCATGAGGTCTCCTTGACGGTGAAGCGCACCCGCACACCCGGCGGGAGCTGGGCGGCGAGGTCGAGGCTGCGATCGGTGAGGGCACCGATGATGGGGTAGCCGCCGGTGAGCGGATGATCGGGGAGGAAGAGCACGGGCTGCCCGTCCGGCGGCACCTGGATGGCCCCGGTCACGGCGCCTTCGCTCGGCAGCTCGCCGCCGACCGCCCGTTCCAGGGGCACGTCGCCCTGCAGTCGGATGCCCACGCGGTCCGAGCGCGGCGTGACCGTCCACGCCTGCCCGGTGAGCGCGTCGACGCCGGCGGCGGTGAACCAGTCGTCGCGCGGCCCGAGCGTGATCTCGAGCGCGACCAGCTCCCCGGCCGCGGGAAGCGCGCGCGGCACCGGATCCGGCTCGACGGCGGCCACGGCGGCATCTCCGATCGGGAGGAGGTCGCCGACGGACAGCGGCGCGGGGCCCAGCCCGGCGAGCGTGTCGGTCGCGCGACTGTCGAGCGCCGCGGCCGGAGCGAGCCCTCCGCGGACCGCGATCACGGACCGGAGTCCGCGGTCGGGGTGGCCCAGCGTGAGCTCATCGCCGTCGACGGTCGCGAAGGGCACCCCGGGGAGGAGCGTGCGCTCGGTGCCATCGGCGTCGGTGAGCGTGAGCGGGCCCGTGGCGCCGGTGACCGCGGCCACTCCCGCACCGTGGAAGCGCAGCACGGCTCCGCCGACGCTCTCCAGCACGGCCGCGGCGGGGGTGTTGCCCACCGCCCGGTTCGCCGCGTGCATCGCGACACGATCGGCGACGCCGGAGGCCGAGACGCTCAGGGCCGCGAAGCCGGGGCGACCCGCGTCCTGCACGAGGAGCTGCAGCGAGGATCGCACGACCTCGACCGCCGGACCGCCCGCGCGGCGGTCGACACGCGTCGCGTCGGCCACCCTCATAGGCGACGCCGCCACGGTCTCCCGCTCCGCACGCACGAAGCGCACGCGTCGACCCGGCGCGAGCAGGGCCGGCGGGTCGCGGTCGATGTCCCACATCTCCAGGGCGGTCCGGCCGATGAGCTGCCAGCCGCCCGGGCTCTCCCGCGGATACACGCCACTGAACGCCCCGGCGAGCGCGACGGAGCCGGCGGGCACCCGGGTGCGCGGCGACGACCGCCGCGGCACGTCGAAGAGGGGGTCGCCGCTCACGGCGTAGCCGAAGCCGGGAGCGAAACCCGAGAAGGCCACGCGCCAGTCCGCGGCGAGGTGACGAGCCACCAGCTCCTCCGCCGAGACGTCGAAGAGCGCGGCGGCCTCGTCGAGATCCTCCCCGTCGTAGCGGACCGGGATGCTGACCTCCCCCGCATCGGGCAGGGCCGCCGCGTCGACCTCGGTCGCGGCGAGCGCCTCCGCGAGCGCGGCGGCCGAGGTGCGGTGCGGATCGAACCGCACGAGCACGGTGCGGGCGCCGGGGATGCGCTCGAGCACACCGGGCATGTCGCTCCACGCCAGATTCAGCCGCATGGCCTGCTCGAGGTCGTCCGCCTCGACGAGCAGCGCGCTGTCGGAGGCCGTGAGGATGCGCATCAGACCCGGTACTCCGCATCCGGAACATCGGTGACGAACATGTACCCCGGGGCGTGGGTGACGGCGAACGGCGGCTTCGACGCCATGATCGCCGCCTGCGGGGTCACACCGCACGCCCAGAACACGGGGATCTCGCCGGGGCGGATCTCGGGGGCGTCGCCGAAGTCGGGCGCCATCACATCGGCGATGCCGAGCGACGCCGGATCGCCGATGTGCACCGGCGCGCCGTGCACAGCCGGGGTGCGCCCGGAGATCTGCACGGCGTCGGCCACGCGGTCCGCGGGGATCGGACGCATCGAGACCACCATCTCGCCGCGGAGGCGCCCGGCCGGCGTGCAGTCCACCGCCGTGCGGTACATCGGCACGTTGCGTCCGAGTTCCTGATGACGCATCGGGATCCCGGCCTCGACGAGACCCGTCTCGAACGTGAAGCTGCAGCCGATGAGGAACGCGACGAGGTCGGGATGCTCGGCCCACGCCGCCGTCGCGTCGGAGACCTCCTCGGCCAGCTCGCCGTCCCGCCAGATGCGGTAGCGCCCGATGTCGGTCCTGATGTCGCTGCCCGGAGCGAGCCGCGACTCCACCTCGCCCTGCTCGATCACCTCGAGGACGGGGCAGGGCTTCGGGTTGCGCTGCGCATAGAGGAGGGTCTCGAAGGCCCAGTGCGCGGGCACGGCGATGAGGTTCGCCTGGGTCAGCCCCGGGGCGACGCCGCTGGTAGGCGCGGCGTGACCGGCGCGGTGCGCCGCACGGGCGGCCCGGGCGTCGGCGAGCTGGGCGGGAGTCGCGAGCACCGCCATGTCAGACTCCGGCGAACGGGGCGATGGTGATGCCCTCCGCCTGCAGCAGCCGCTTCGTCTCCGCGGCCATCGCGACGGATCCCGGGCTGTCGCCGTGCACGCAGATCGACTGCGCGGACACGGCGACGTCGGTGCCGTCGATCGCCCGGATCACACCCTCCGCGGCCAGGCGCACCATCCGCTCCGCCACCGCGGTGGGGTCGTGCAGCACGGCCCCCTCCTCGGTGCGCGAGACGAGCTGACCGTCCGGCTGATAGGCGCGATCGGCGAAGGCCTCCGCCGCGACTGCGAGCCCCGCCCGTTCGGCGACGTCGAGCACGACGCCGCCGGCGAGACCGAGCAGCACGAGCGAGGGGTCGATCGCCGTGATGGCCGCCACCACGTCCTTCGACTGCCGCTCGTCGCGGGCGATGGTGTTGTAGAGCGCTCCGTGCGGCTTGACGTAGGCGACCCGCCCGCCGACCGCCGCGGTGAGCCCGAGGAGGGCACCGAGCTGGTACTCGACATGTGCCTGCAGCGTGGCCGAGTCGATGTCGACCTTCGTGCGCCCGAAGTTCTCGTAGTCGCGGTACCCGGGGTGCGCACCGATCACGACGCCGCCGGCGACCGCCGCCGCGAGGGTCTCGCGGATGCCCTCCGGGCTCCCGGCGTGGAATCCGCACGACACGTTCGCGCTCGTGACGATCTCGAGCATGCTCGCGTCGTCGCTGACGATCCGGTCGGAGACGTTCTCGCCGAGGTCCGAGTTCAGGTCGATGGTCGCCATGTCATGCTCCGATTCCGAGGAAGGCGAAGATGGGGCCGATCGAGACGGCGCCCATGTACCAGGTGAGCGCGGTCACGACGGTGCCCGCGATGAGCAGCCACATCGGGTACTTCCGGTCGCCGAGGAGGTCGCGGCGGAACCAGCCGATGTACATGAACACCGTCAGGCCGATGGGCAGGATCAGGCCGTTGAAGCCGCCGACGAACACGAGGATCGCGGCCGGGGCCGTGCCGATCGCGAGGTAGACGCCGAGGGAGACGACGATGAACGCGACCGTGGCGAGCTGCAGCGGCCAGCCGCCGCGGAGCTTGGCGGTGAACGTCGAGAGGAAGGTCGCCGAGGTGTAGGCGGCACCGATGACCGAGCTGATCGCGGCGGCCCAGAAGATCGCGCCGAAGATCCGCAGACCCGCGTCGCCGAGCACCGCGCCGAACGCCTGGCCGGCCGGGTTGGCGGCCTGCGAGGAGAGGTCGAGCGCCACGCCGGAGGCGACCACGCCGAGGATCGCGAGGAACAGCACGTAGCGCATGATGCCGGTCACGATGATGCCGTTGGCGGCGGCCCGCATGACGGGCTTCGCGTACTGCGGGCCCACGTGGCCGGAGTCGAGGTAGCGGTGGGCGCCGGAGTAGGTGATGTAGCCGCCGACCGTGCCGCCGACGATCGTGGTGATGGTGGCGAAGTTGAGCTGGTCGGGCACGAAGGTCTGGCGCAGGGCGTCGCCGACCGGCGGCTGGGCGATGAACGCGACGACGAGCGTCATCACGATCATCGCGATGCCCAGGACGATGAGCACGATGTCCATCACCTTCCCGGCCTTCTTCACGAGGAAGATGATGATGGCGAGGGCCGCGGTGAGCGCGCCGCCGATCTTCGGGTCGATCCCGAGCAGCGCGTTGAGGCCGAGGCCGCCACCGGCGATGTTGCCGATGTTGAACGCGAGCCCGCCGATGACGACGAGCACGGCGATCACATGGCCGGAGAAGGGGATGGCGCTGTTGGCGAGCTCGCCGGCGCGCTTGCCGGACGAGGTGATCATGCGCCAGATGTTCAGCTGCACCGCGATGTCGACGAGGATCGACACGAGGATGGCGAACGCGAAGGCGGCTCCCATCTGGGCGGTGAACGTCGCGGTCTGGGTGATGAACCCCGGACCGATGGCGCTCGTGGCCATGAGGAAGATGGCGCCGATGACGGCACTGCGGCCGGCGCGCTTCTTCGCGTGGGCGGCGCGGGCTTCGTCCTCGGGGGTGAGGGCGGGAGCGGACTGCTCGGACATAGGGGGGTCCCATCGTCGTTGGTGGGTGTCGGGTGACCCCCAGTGTAGAACGGACAGAACCAGATTGTTCAACAATCATGTTTCCGTCGTGCTACAGCGCGGTTGCTTTCGTGTGATCATCGCTCGGAGACGGCCCCTACGATGAAGGCATGAACCAGCAGGGCCCGCTCGCCGACGTGCTCCGTCAGCGCATCATCGACGGCGACGTCGCCCCGGGCTCCCGGCTGTCCGAGTCGGCGCTGTCGGAGAGCTTCGACGTGTCCCGCAACACCCTGCGCGAGGCGTTCCGGGTGCTCGCGGAACAGGGACTCGTCGAGCACATCCCGCACCGCGGCGTCTCCGTGGCCTCACCCTCGATCGCCGACGTCATCGACATCTACCGGGCTCGCCGGGTCATCGAGTGCACGGCTCTCCGGCAGTCCGAACCGGAGCATCCCGCCGTCCAGCGCATGACCGATGCGGTCGCCGCGGCCGAGGCCGCCGTGGCCGGGGTCTCCCCCGACGACACGTCCGCCTGGCGCGCGGTCGGCAGTGCCAACATGGCGTTCCACGTCGCGCTGGTCGACCTCGCCGACAGCCCGCGCCTCGCCCGCACCTACCGGAACGTCGCGGCGGAGCTGCGCCTCGCGTTCCTCAAGATCGATGACCCCCGCGCCCTGCACGAGCCGTTCGTCCGGAAGAACCGCGCCGTGCTCGACACCTTCCTGACCCGCGGTGCCGAGGCCGG
This sequence comes from Microbacterium sp. NPDC064978, assembly GCF_044543605.1. Taxonomy (NCBI): domain Bacteria; kingdom Bacillati; phylum Actinomycetota; class Actinomycetes; order Micrococcales; family Microbacteriaceae; genus Microbacterium; species Microbacterium sp. NPDC064978. Next base: position 286,689 of record NZ_JBITWF010000002.1, read on the forward strand.
AGCGGCGGAGCTGGAGCGGTACCTCGTGCAGTCGGAGCGGGTCGTGCTCGGCGCCTTCGCGCGGATGCAGCTCGACTGAGCGGGGTCCGCTGCTCAGGTGGTGTCGGTCCGGAGCGCCGCGGTCGCGCGGGGGCGGGGCTCCTCCCCCCGGTATGACGCCGGCACGCCCGGCAGCGCGGCGGTCGGCTCCGGCAGCCCGTACCGGCGGTGCAGCCAGCGCCGCGCGTCCTCGAGCGGATACGTGTCGCCGAAGACGCAGTACTTCACGAACACCCCCTCCAGGGTGCTGCGGAGCATGACCTCCTCCAGGGCCGGGTCCTCGGCACCTCGGGCGCGGAAGACGGCGCGCACGGCGTCCTCCGCGGCCATCGCACCTTCGGCATAGCGCTGCTCCGATTCCGCGAACAGGCGATGCGTCAGCGGCTGCTGCTGCATGGCGAGCACCGCGCGCTGCAAGGGCATCGCGAAGGCCGTCGCACCGATCGCCCCGTCGATGATGGCGGCGAGCATCTCGTCGGGCGTGCCCTCGACCTGCGCGAAGGCCAGGACCGTCTCGAACCAGCGGTCGATCACCGCGGCGACGAGCTGGTCCTTGCCGCCGAAGTGATAGTTCACCAGCCCCTGCGCAACTCCGGCGCGACGGGTGATCTCGGCGATGCCCGCCCCGGCGACGCCCCGTTCGCTGAAGACCTCGATCGCCGCCTGGAGGATGTTCTCCCTGGCGCGTTCGCGGGCCAGACGATTCTGCTCATCCGATCGCGCCATACGGCATCCACCTTTCGGGTCCGGCGGAATTCCCTCACGGGCCGTCTCGGGATAGATTAATCACTGAATGCTCGTTCAACCTATGGAGGGTGCGAGCACTCGCGGCGCGGGGGTTCGCCGCAGCAGCCACGGACGCGTCTCCAGCCGATGGAGGGGGAGGCGGAGATGCGTCCGTGGCCCTCCTCGACCTCCGGCATACGACGACGGACCGAGGACCAGGCCCGGTCGTCGACCACCGGTGCCGACGTCCGGCCGAGCGCCGACGGGACCTTCGGCGGTGACCCATCGGGCGGATTCCTGACCTGAGTACAGAAAGCGCACGACGGGCCGTGTCGCGCCTTGACCCCGTCGAAACGGCGCGGTTAGCGTGAGCGGGCTTCGGCCCCTCGGTGGCAGCGATGCTCACCGTCCGGACCGGAGACCGCTCGCCCACCGGACGCGCGGCACCGCTCAGATCGAAGAGGATCTTCCATGCGATTCACCAAGAAACTCGCGCTCGCCGCCACCGCGGCGGCCGCGCTCAGCCTCAGCGCGGTCATCCCCGCCACGGCCGCGTCGCCCGACGACTCCGCGCCCTCGTACCAGGAGTTCGCGTCGTCCACCTATCGGGACGTGGACGGCGCCTACGTCGTCAACGGCGACGAGGTGATCTCCGGAAAGAAGGAGCTGCGCGCCTTCTACGACCGGCTGATCGGCCCCGAGACCCGCAACGACGGCCTCATCGTCAACACGGTCAACAACATCGACGACAAGTGGTCGGCGTCGCAGGTGGCCAACCTCACCTACTGCGTGAGCACGAAGTTCGGCAGCCGTCACGCCGACGTCGTCCGGGCGATGGAGGGCGGCGCCGCGCTCTGGGAGTCCGCGTCCTCGAAGATCGACTTCCGGTACGTGAGCAGCGCGGACGCCAACTGCACCACGCGGAACAACGCCGTCGTGTTCTCCGTCGAGCCGGTGGCCACGACGCAGTACATCGCCCGTGCGTTCTTCCCCAGCACGCCGGCCCGGCAGCAGAACGTGCTCATCGACGACTCGATCTGGAGCGCCGGAGCGTGGACGCCGACGAACGTGCTCGGCCATGAGCTCGGCCACGTGCTCGGCTTCCGCCACGAGCACACCCGTCCGGAGGCCGGCACCTGCTTCGAGGACAACAACTGGCGTCCGCTCACCCCGTACGACTCGTCGTCGATCATGCACTACCCGCAGTGCAACGGCAGCTCGGACGACCTCTCGATGACCACCGCCGACCGCACCGGGGTCGTCTCCCTCTACGGGAACTGACCCTCTCGTCGGACTCGCTCCGGCACCACCGAGGCCCGGTCGCCCGCGATCGGGCCTCACCCGTGTCCGGGGTCGACGCGGCTCAGGCGGAACCGCGGACGACGAGCTCCGTCGGCAGGATCGTGGTGCGCGGCGGATCCTCCCCCGCGAGCCGGGAGAGCAGCACCTGCGTCATCGCCTCGCCCTGGGCGTACATGGGCTGGCGCATGGTCGTCAGCGGCGGATCGGTGGTCAGCGCCACCGACGAGTCGTCGAAGCCGACGAGCGCGATGTCCTCGGGCACCCGCACCCCGGCGCCCCGCAGCGCCGTCAGCGCCCCTCGGGCCATGAGGTCGCTGGCGACGAAGATCGCGTCCGGCCGCCCTTCCGCGAGCAGCCGGCGGGCGGCGTCGGCTCCGCTCGCCTCGCTGTAGTCGCCCTCCTCCTCCGCGAAGGGGGTGAGACCGGCGGCGGCGAGCGCGGCGCGGAACCCCTGCACGCGGTCGGTCGACGAGGGCATGGTGAGCGGGCCGGAGATCGTGGCGATGCGGGTGCGTCCGATGTCGACGAGGCGCTGCGTGGCTTCGCGCGCTCCCGCGACGTTGTCGACGTCGACCACGTAGTCCCCCTCGGCGCGGCGCACCGGGCGGCCGCCGTAGACGACGGGGACCGCGTCGGCGATCCGGTCGACGAAGGCGTCACTCGTGTGGTGCGACACGATGAGAGCACCGTCGACGCCACCGTTGCGCACGAAGCTGGTCATCTTGTCGCCGGGGTCGTCGCTCGCGATCAGCAGGTTCAGGAGGTAGTCGGAGCTGCGGAGGGCGCCGGTGATGCCGGCCACGATCGCTGCGAAGAACGGGTCGCCGAAGAAGCGCGACGTGTCCTCGGGGACGATGAGGGCGATCGCGTGCGTCTGCCGGGAGGCGAGGGAGCGCGCGGCCCGGTTCGGCACGTAGTTGAGCTCGTCGATCGCGGCGCGCACGGCGGCGAGCGCTTCCGGGCTGACCGCCGTCGACCCGTTGACGACCCGCGACACGGTCGACCGGGACACGCCTGCGGCCGTCGCGACCTCCTCGATGGTCGCCCGGGGCGACATCATCGCTTGCTCTCTTCCATCGCCCCATTCTCATCCACCCGGACCCTCGCCCGTGAAAATCCCCGCTTCGAATCGCCCGATTGGTCCCATCTCGGCCGCGGATGGAGCCAATCGGGCGATTCGAACGGATCAGAGGGAGCGCGCGGCGATGATCCGGGCGTACTCGCGGCCGGAATCCTTGACCGTCCGCTCCTGGGTGTCGTAGTCCACGCGGACGATCCCGAAGCGCTTGTCGTACCCCCACGCCCACTCGAAGTTGTCGAACAGGGACCAGTAGAAGTAGCCGCGCACGTCCACACCGCTGTCCCTGGCGTCCAGCACGGCGTCGAGGTGCGCGCGCAGGAACGCGGTGCGGTCGGCATCGGGCACCCGGGTCTCCCCGTCCGCCACCACGACCGTGTCGTCATAGGCCGCGCCGTTCTCCGTCACCGAGAACACGACTCCCGCGGGCTCGGCGTACTCGGTCCACAACCGCTGCAGCAGTCGCGTGAGTCCCTCCGGCTGGACCTCCCAGCCCTGGGCGGTGCGGGGCAGCCCGCGCTCGACCGCGTGGATGCCCTCGTGCGAGGGGTACGGGCTCCGGGTCACGTGCGCCGTCTCCGGGCCGCTGGAGACCGGGGCGTCGTCGGGCCCCGTGCCGGACACGAGGTCGCCGTGGTAGTAGTTCACGCCCTGCGTGTCGATGGGCTGCGCGATCGTATCGAGGTCGCCCTCGTGCACCGCCGCCTCGAACCGCGCGACCGCGTCGGGGTCCACCGCGCGGATGTCCTCCACGGTGTCGGCGGGATACGCGCCGCGGTAGATGGGGTCGAGGAACCAGCGGTTGAACTGGCCGTCCAGCCGCCGGGCGGCGTCCACGTCCGCGGGGTTCTGCGGGTCGGCGGGATCGGCGACCGTGTGGTTCAGCGTGATGCCGAGGTTGAGGGAGGCATCGCGACCGCGGAGCTCGCGCACCGTCGCACCGTGCGCGAGGAGCAGGTGGTGCGAGGCCAGCAGTCCCTCGGCGACGCTCGTGTGCCCCGGGGCGTGCTCGCCCCCGGTGTAGGAGAGGAAGGACGAGCACCACGGCTCGTTGAGGGTCGTCCACACGTTCACGCGGTCGCCGAGGGCGTCGTGCATGGTGCCCGCGTACTCCAGGAAGCGGTCGACGGCGTCACGGTTCGTCCAGCCGCCGACCTCCTGCAGGGCCTGCGGCATGTCCCAGTGGTACAGCGTGAGCCAGGGCAGGATGTCGGCCGCGAGGAGCTCGTCGACCAGACGGCTGTAGAAGTCGACCCCCGCCTGGTTGACCGCGCCGCCGTCCGGGCGCACCCGCGACCACGAGGTGGAGAAGCGGTACGTCTGCAGCCCGAGCTGCTTCATCAGCGCGACGTCCTGCGGGTACCGGTGGTAGTGGTCGCACGCCACATCCCCGTCGTCGCCGCCGACCACGGCCCCGGGCACCCGGCAGAAGGCGTCCCAGATGGAGGCCGTCCGTCCGTCCTCGAAGGCGGCACCCTCGATCTGGTAGGCCGCGGTCGCCGCGCCGAAGAGGAAGTCCGAGGGGAAGGCACGCGTCATAGGGGTCATCCTTTCACCGCGCCCGCCATGATGCCACTGACCAGCTGCCGCCCCGCGATCACGAAGAGCACGAGGAGCGGAAGGGTCGCGAGCACCGCGCCGGTGAGCACGATCGAGTAGTCGATGTAATAGCCGGACTGCAGCTGGCTGAGCGCCGTCTGCAGCGTCGGGTTCTGGGGGGAGAGAACGATCAGGGGCCAGAGGTAGTCGGTCCAGGCGGTCATGAACGTGAACAATCCGAGGATCGCCATGGCCGGCCGCGCCGCGGGCACCCCGACGGTGAGGAACGTGCGGAACTGGTTCGCGCCATCGACCCTGGCGGCCTCGATGAGCTCGTCCGGGATGACGTCCACGAGGTACTGCCGCATGAAGAAGACCCCGAACGCCGTGACGAGGGTCGGCACGATCACCGCCCCGATCGTCCCCGTCCAGCCGAGTTCGCGCATCAGCATGAACAGCGGGATGATGCCGAGCTGCGTAGGGATGGCCATGGTCGCGATCACGAACACCATGAGGCCGTCCCGCCCGCGGAAGCGCAGCTTCGCGAACGCATAGCCGGCGAGGGTCGAGAACGTGACGACGGAGATCGTGATGATCGTCGAGATGAGGAACGAGTTGCCGAGCGCGAGCCAGAACGGGATCGCATCGAACACCTTCGCCGCGTTCGCGAGGAAGTTGCCGCCGGGGATGAGGGGCAGGGTCTCACCGCGGGTCGCGTTGGTCCCGCTCGCCACGACGAACGACCACCACAGCGGGTAGGCGCCGCCGATGACGAAGGCCGCGAGGAGCCCGTAGGTGAGGAAGCCGGGGCGGCTGCCGAGGCCGGCGCTCCCGCTCGCGGCGCCGCGCCGGCGACGGATCCGCTCCGGCACGCTGAGGGCCTGGGTGGCGGTCATCGCGCCTCCTCCTTTCCGGTCGGGCGGATGCGGCGTCGGGCCGCGCGGTTCTTCGGGGCGTCTCCGGTGGCGATGCGCCGGGAGATCAGGAAGTTGATGAGGCCGATCGCGACGATGAGGAGGAACAGCAGGATCGCGACGGCCGAGGCCTCGCCGAGGTTCCGGCGGAAGAACGCCAGCTCCCAGAGGAACAGCACCGTGGTCTGGAACTGCCGATCGCTGCCGCCGATGCCGCCCGCGGTGGAGACGTCGAACAGACGCGGTTCGGCGAAGATCTGCAGGCCGCCGATGGTCGCCGTGATGATGACGAAGATCAGCGTCGGACGGATGGTGGGAATCGTGATGGCGAAGAACCGCCGCACAGCCCCGGCACCGTCCAGGGCGGCCGATTCGTAGAGGTCGCGCGGCACGGCCTGCATCGCGGCGAGGAGGATGAGGGCGTTGTAGCCGGTCCAGCGGAAGTTCACCATGACCGCGATCGCGATGTGCGACAGGAACGTGTCGTGCTTCCACTGCTGATCGGCGATGCCGACGAGGTTGAGGAGGTTGTTGGCCAGCCCGTCCGCCTCGTTGAAGATGCTCGAGAAGATGATCGCCACGGCGACCGGCGTCACCACGAAGGGGATGAGGACGCTCATCCGCCAGAACGTCGGCGTCCGCAGTCCGCGGTCCAGCAGGTACGCGATCACCAGGGCGACGGCGAGCTGCGGGATGGCGGAGAGCAGGAAGATGCTCAGCGTGTTCCGGATGGAGTTCCAGAACATGCCGTCGCCGAGGATCGCCGCGAAGTTGCCGAAGCCGACGAAAGGCCCCTCGCCCTTCAACAGATCCCACTCGTGCACCGCGACCCACACCGTGTACAGCAGCGGGAAGAGGCCGATGAGCCCGAAGAGGAGGAAGAACGGGGAGATGTAGAAGTACGGAGAGGCGCGGTGGTCGAAACGGGAGACGCGGGTGCGCCAGGAGCGTCGCGGCGGAGCGTCCGCCGCCACGGGGGCGGCGGCCTGCGGCTCCGCCGGCGGGGCGGTGAGGGTCATGGGCGTGTCCTTTGCCGGGCTTCGACAGGCTCAGCCACCCACTCGGGTCGCTGGGCGTCCACTCGGGGTCGCTGAGCCTGTCGAAGCGAGATGATCAGCCGACGAGGTCGTTCAGCAGGCCGATCGCCTGGTCCCAGGCGCCCTGCGTGTCGGTCTCACCGCGGTCGAGTGCGCTCAGCGCCGGGCCGAAGACGTTCTCCTGGATCACCGAGTCGTCGGCGCCCTTGAACTGCGCGACGACGCCCTTGGCACGCTCGGCGAGGATGGCGCCGGTCGGCGCGTCGTTGAAGAACGCGTTGGGCGTGGCTTCGTCGGCGAGGGACTCCTGCGCCTTGATGGTCGAGGGGAAGTTGCCCGCGGCGGCGGACTGCTTCACCTGCTGCTCGGGCTGCGTCAGCCAGTCGGCGAGTTCGGCCGCGGCCTCCTTGTGCTCCGAGGACTCCGGGATCGACAGGAACGCGCCGCCCCAGTTGGCCGCGCCGCCGGGGAACACGTCGGCGAAGTCCCAGCCGGTCGACGCGTCGCCGCCGCCGGCCTCGACCTGACCCTGCACGACGCCGAGCATCCAGCCGGGGCAGACGAAGGTGGCGAAGGTGCCGTCGACGAACGACTTGCCGCCGTTCCAGTCCCACGCGGTCTGCGCTGCGGACTGACCGCCCTCGGTCGCGGCACCGAGGAGCTCGAAGCGCTCCTGGAGCTCGTCGTTGCCCTCGACGTTCAGCTCACCGTCGGCGGTGTAGTAGCCCTCGTCGAGCTGGTTGACCATGGCGTTCCAGACGAAGCCGGAGTGGTCGTACCAGGCCTTGCCGGTCTTCTCGGTGTAGTCGGCACCGACCTGGAAGTAGTTCTCCCAGTCGCCGTTGAGCAGTTCGGCGACGGACTCGCGGTCGCTGGGCAGGCCGGCGGCCTCGAAGGCGGCGCCGTTGTAGCAGATGCCGCTCGGGCCGATGTCGGTGCCGTAGCCGATGACGCGGCCCTCGGCGTCGGTGGCCTGACCGTACTTCCAGTCGACCCAGTCGTCCTTGCGGTCCTCGATGCCGTAGTCGCGCAGGTCGACGAAGGTGTCGGAGACGTCCATGATGGCGCCGAGCCAGCCCTCCTCGATCGCGACGATGTCGCTGAGGCCGGAGCCGGCGGCGATCTTGGTGAAGGCGTCGGTGCGGGCGTTGCCGCCGGTGTCGATGTTGGTGGCCTCGATCGTCACGTTCGGGTGCGCCTTCTCGTACTCCTCGTAGAGGTCGTCGTAGCCGAAGGTGCCGAAGGTGGTGACGGTCAGTGTGACCTTCTCGTCGGCGCTGCCGCCGCTGTCGCCGTCGCCGCCGGTGCTGCCGGAGCAGCCGGCCAGGGCGAGAGCGGAGACGGATGCCACGGCGGCTGTCGCCAGGATCCGGGTGCGGGCACGTGAGTTCACGGTTCACTCCTTTGTGGGTTCGTGCGGGTGGTGGTGCGTGGGTGAGTCGTGGGAGCGCTCCCACGAACTTCCGTGAACTCTATGGGAGCGCTCCCACGATGTCAAGGGTGCCGGGTGCAGGCCGGTCCCCGTTCACAACTCAGGAGAATCGGGATCCGATGCCGCCGTTCGACCGCCGCCGGCCCGGAGCCCGCGAATTCTCCGGAGTTGTGAACGCGGCGTACCCTTGTCCGGTGCCCGAAGCCACCCTCTCCCCCGCCCTCACCCGCGCCGAATCCCTGATCCGCAGCATCCCGGACTACCCGGAGCCCGGCATCATCTTCCGCGACATCACGCCGCTCCTCGCCGACGCCGAGGCCCTCCGCGTGACGAGCGAGGCGATCATCGAGCCCTTCGCGGGGCAGTTCGACGTGGTGGCCGGCATCGAGGCTCGCGGCTTCATCCTCGCCGGGGCGGCCGCCATCGCCGCAGGCGTCGGACTGATCCCGATCCGCAAGGCCGGCAAACTCCCCCGGCCCGCGGCATCCGTCGACTACGCCCTCGAATACGGCACCGCGACCATCGAGATGCACGACGATCTGCCCGCGGGCTCCCGCGTGCTCCTCATCGACGACGTGCTCGCGACCGGGGGCACCCTGGCCGCCGGTCGCGAGCTCGTCGAGCGCCTCGGCAGCCACGTCGCCGGCATCTCGGTGCTCTTCGAGATCGACGGCCTCGGCGGCCGCGAGGCGATCGGCGACCTCCACACCGTCTTCCACTCCTGACCCCCCCTCTGACGCCGAGACCCCGGTTTCCCGCCGACACCCCGATGTAGCGGCGGGCGCAGGGCGGGGTCTGGACGGGAGCCCGGGGTCTCGGCGGAGCATCGGCGAGCCGGTAGACTGAAACCGCCCGTCCGCCCGCGACTCTTGGAGCCGTCATGCCCACCATCGTCGTCGACGTCATGCCCAAGCCCGAACTGCTCGACCCGCAGGGCAAGGCCGTCTCCGGCGCCTTCGCCCGCCTCGGCGTCGAGGGCTTCACCGACGTCCGCATCGGCAAGCGCTTCGAGCTCACGGTCGAGGGCGAGGTCACCGACGAGGTCCTCGCCGAGGCTCGTCGCCTCGCCGACGAGGTCCTGTCGAACTCCGTGATCGAAGACGTCGTGGGCGTCGAGGTGGCGGAGTGACCGTCCGCATCGGCGTCGTCACCTTCCCCGGCTCGCTGGACGACGTCGACGCGCAGCGCGCCGTCCGCATCGCGGGAGCCGAGCCGGTCGCCCTGTGGCACGGCTCGCACGACCTCGAGGGCGTCGACGCCCTCGTCCTCCCCGGCGGTTTCAGCTACGGCGACTACCTGCGCGCCGGCGCCATCGCCGCGCTCTCGCCCATCATGAGCGAGGTCAAGGACGCTGCCGCGAAGGGCATGCCCGTCCTCGGCATCTGCAACGGCTTCCAGATGCTCGTCGAGGCGCACCTGCTCCCCGGCGGCCTGATCCGCAACGGGCACCAGCACTTCGTCCGCCGCGACCAGAAGCTCACGGTCGAGAACGCCGACACCGCGTGGACCAACGCCTTCCGCACCGGCCAGGAGATCATCATCCCGCTGAAGAACGCGGACGGCGGCTACATCGCCGACGAGCAGACGCTCGATCGCATCGAGGGCGAGGGTCTCGTGGCGTTCCGCTATGCCGGCGTGAACCCGAACGGCTCCCTGCGCGACATCGCGGGGCTGACGAACGAGGCCGGCAACGTCGTGGGACTGATGCCGCACCCCGAGCACGCCACGGAGCCCGGTTTCGGTCCGGACACCGCCGTCGCGATGCGCAGCGGGGTGGACGGTCTCGACTTCTTCACGAGCGCGATCGCCGCCGTCGCCCGCGTCGCCGCCTGACCCCTCCGTCGACCCACCCCTCTGCGAGCGTCCCACCCCTTTGCGGGCGCACTGACGAGGCCGGGTCGACCACAAGGGGCCGGGTCGACGGACGAGGTCAGGGGAGACGGAAGGGGTTGTCGCCCACGGCCGCGAGCAGGTACCAGGCCGTCGTGCCGGTGTGCAGGCTCGCGTAGTAGAGGTCGCCGAAGCCGGAGTCGAGTCCGTCGGTCGAAGTCGCCACGATGCCCTTGCCGTCGCCGTTCGCCGCGTCGCGCTGCACCAGTCGGATGTCGGCCAGCAGCTCCTCCGCGCGCGCCTGGTCACCAGGGGCCCCGCGTTCCTGCAGCGCGAGGGCGAGGTGTCCGCTCCCCTCGAACCAGACCTTGGACACGTCCACGTCACTGATCGACGGGCCTCGGTAGGGACCGTCCTGGGCCACGAGGTGCGCGAGCGTCCAGTCGACGGCCGCTCCGTACCGGGCGTCCCCGGTGCCGAGGAGGCTCCACGTCTGCGCGTCGAGCGGGATCGGGCGGGTGTTGATCGTGCTGCCGTCCAGCAGTGTCCCGGTGTCCACGTGCCCGTCGGCGCTCTGCATCGCCGCGACGAAGCCTGCGGCCACCGCCGCCCGCTCCGCCCACACCGCGTCGCCCGTGAGCTGGGCGAGCTGCGTGAAGAACCCGGCGATGTCGCTGTTGTGCTCGGTGGACTTCCACTCCAGCGGCACCCCGGCATCGGTCTGCCCACCGGTGTAGCCGTAGGGCGCGCGGGTCATGTCGGCGGTGTTGTCCTGGATCCACTCCGCGATGCGCACCGCGCCGTCGAGATACCGCGTCTCGCCGGTGGCGTGGAAGAGGCGGGCGAGCGCCATACCCACCCAGGCCTGGTTGCCGGTGAAGGTGCCGGGTCCGGTGATCTCCATCCGGCCCTGACGGATGCCGTGCGGCTCGTACGAGGTGCGGACGCGGCCGTCGGCGACCGGGTCGTTCTCCTGCACGAAGAGGAGGGTGTCCGCGACAGCTTGCGCGCGGCGCAGGTCGTCCGGCAGACCGCGGGCGGTGTAGGCGATGACGACAAGGGCGTCGTCGTAGACGAAGGAGGGCGTGAAGTCCCAGGACGGCGTGGTGAAGAATCCGCCCTCGTAGCTGCGCGGCAGGCACCGGCCCTCGCCGTCGCAGAACTCGTCGACCCGGGCGTCGAGGAACTCGTAGGCGAGCGCGACCGAAGCGGCGGGGTCGTTCACCGGGTCGGCCGGGGGCTGCACGCGCGTGCCGAACGCATCGGACACGGCGGGGGCGGCACCGACGAGCACGGCGCCGACGACGAGGGCGGCGACGACCGCCCAGGGCGCGGATCGGCGGGCGGAAGCGGACATCACGACCTCTCGACGGCAGGACCCCCCGGGGGACATGCCGCGAGCGACACGGGGGGATGTCGCCACCCTGTCATGACAGGAGGCTCGAGGGGAAGTGTCTTTCGGCCACATGCGCGTGTACCAAAGCGACCGGACGCGTGCAAGGCGTTTGCCGGACCCGGAGCGCGAGGCGCACGATGGTCCTCCCGTCCCCGACCTCCCGGAAAGGACACCCCATGTCCCGCGACCAGTACACCTTCACCAACCCGGTCGAGCTCTACGCCGACATCCAGCCGCAGAAGCAGCACATGCGCGAGCCCGGTCTCGACGCGGACCTCACCCCGAAGGCCGACCTCGGCGAGGAGTCGTACCGCGGCACCGGACGACTGACCGGACGCAAGGCGCTCATCACAGGCGGCGACTCCGGCATCGGCGCGGCCACCGCCATCGCGTTCGCTCGCGAGGGGGCCGACGTCGCGATCTCCTACCTCCCCGAAGAGGAGGAAGACGCCAGCCGCATCGCCGGGATCCTCCGCGAGGCGGGTGCCACCGTGGCCACCATCCCCGGCGACCTGCGCGACCCGGAGTACTGCCGGACCCTGGTGGCCGAGGCCGTCGCGGCGCTCGGCGGACTCGACATCCTCGTCAACAACGGCGGCAAGCAGGTCTTCCAGGAGTCCCTCACCGACGTCACGGACGAGCAGTTCGACGACACGTTCAAGACCAACGTGTACGCGATGTTCTGGATCACGAAGGCCGCCCTGCCGCACCTCCCCGCGGGGTCGACGATCATCAACACGACCTCCATCCAGGCCTACTCGCCGTCGGACATCCTCGTCGACTACGCGTCGACCAAGTCGACCATCAACGCGTTCACGAAGGGCCTCGCCCAGCAGCTCGCACCCAAGGGCATCCGCGTGAACGCCGTAGCGCCCGGACCGATCTGGACCCCGCTGCAGCCGAGTGACGGGCAGCCGCAGGAGAAGATCGACCAGTTCGGCCAGGACACTCCGCTCGGCCGGATGGGTCAGCCCGCGGAGCTCGCCCCCGCGTACGTCTTCCTCGCCTCCCCGGAGTCGAGCTACGTCCTCGGCGAGACCCTGAACGTCAACGGCGGCATGCCGACCCCCTGACTCTCATCCCCTGTCGACCCACCCCCTTCCGTTCCTCCCGGCCCCCTCCGGCCGTCCGCAAGGGGGTGGGTCGGACGGAAAGGGGTGGGTCGGCGGAGAGGGCGAAAGGGATCGCCGAACCGTTTCGATACCTGTGGTGGCGGGACTGTAAGCGTTTGCAGTAGCCTGATCGCATGGCACAGCTCGAACAGATCGCAGCCCCCGGTTCCGAGTGGTGGCGCAGCGCCGTCATCTACCAGATCTACCCCCGCTCCTTCGCGGACGCGTCGGGCGACGGCATCGGCGACCTCCCCGGCATCACGAGTCGCCTCGACTCGCTGCAGGAGCTCGGCGTCGACGCGATCTGGCTCAGCCCGTTCATGACGAGCCCGCAGCGCGACGCCGGCTACGACGTGGCCGACTACCGCGACGTCGACCCGCTGTTCGGCACGCTCGCCGACTTCGACCTCATGCTCGCCGAGGCCCACGCCCGCGACATCCGCGTGATCGTCGATCTCGTCCCGAACCACTCGTCCGACCAGCACCCCTGGTTCCAGGAGGCGCTCAAGGCCGCGCCGGGCAGCCCGGAGCGCGCACGCTACATCTTCCGCGACGGCCGCGGTGAGAACGGCGAACTGCCCCCGAACAACTGGGAGTCGGTGTTCGGCGGCGGCATGTGGCAGCGCGTCACCGAGGCCGACGGCACGCCGGGTCAGTGGTACCTGCACATCTTCGACGCCACGCAGCCCGACTTCGACTGGAACAACGAGGAGGTGCAGGAGGAGTTCCGCTCGATCCTGCGCTTCTGGCTCGACCGCGGTGTCGACGGCTTCCGGGTCGATGTGGCCCACGGCATGATCAAGACCGAGGGCCTCCCCGACTACACACCGCCCACCGACGCGGACTCCATGGGCGGCGGCGAGTCGAACGTGCCGTACTGGGGCCAGGACGGCGTGCACGAGATCTACCGCGACTGGCACAAGGTGCTCGCGGAGTACGACGGCGACCGCGCGCTCTGCGGCGAGGCCTGGATGCCGACGCTGAAGGAGACCGCGCTCTGGGTGCGTCCGGACGAGATGCACCAGACCTTCAACTTCCCGTACCTGATGACGGCGTGGGACGCGAAGGCGCTCGGCGACGTGATCCGTGAGTCGCTGGACGCCTTCGGCGCGGTCGGTGCACCGAGCACCTGGGTGCTGTCGAACCACGACGTCGTGCGGCACGCCACGCGCCTGGCGCTCACGATCGACAACCCGCAGGGCGAGGGCATCGGCCCGAACACCCCGGACAAGCCGGACACGGCCATCGGCCTCGCCCGCGCCCGCGCGGCCACCACGCTGATGCTCGCGCTCCCCGGCTCCGCCTACCTCTACCAGGGTGAAGAGCTCGGACTGCCCGAGGCCATGGAGATCCCGGACGAGTACCGTCAGGACCCGACCTGGTTCCGCACGAACGGCGAGCGCTACGGCCGCGATGGCTGCCGTGTGCCGCTGCCGTGGGAGGCGGAGGCCCCGGCGTTCGGCTTCAACGACACCGGACTCTCGTGGCTCCCGCAGCCCGCGGACTGGGCGGCCTACGCCCGGGACGTCGAGGAGGTCGACCCGGCGTCGACCCTGGCCCTGTACAAGCGCCTGCTCGCCGGTCGTCGCGAGTTCGGATTCGGCACCGGGTCGCTGGTGTGGCAGGACGCCGGCCCCGACGCCGTGGCCTTCCGTCGCGGTGAGGTCCACGTGCTGGCGAACCTCGGCACGGCTCCGCTCGACCTTCCGGAAGGCGCGGTCGTCCTGCTCCGCAGCCAGCCTTTCGACGGCGCCCAGGTCCCGGTCGACACCGCCGTCTGGTACACCACGGCCTGACACCGCGGCGCCCGTGGCGCGCTCCACCCGGGGCGCGGCACGGGCGTCTCCGATCCGAAGGAACGACGATGGCGAGCATCGACGAGGTCGCCCGGCTCGCCGGGGTCTCCACCGCGACGGTCTCGCGCGCGCTGAGCGGCCGCGGGCACGTGTCGGAGTCCGCGCGCGAGCGCGTGCAGGCCGCCGCCGCCTCGCTCGGATACGTGGTCTCCTCCCGCGCCTCGAGCCTCGCGTCGGGGCGCACCCGCAACATCGGAGTCGTGGTGCCGTTCCTCGACCGCTGGTTCTTCAGCACCGTGCTGTCCGGGGTCTCCGCGGCACTGATGCGGGCCGGCTACGACATCACGCTCTACAACATCACCGCCGACAAGGACGTGCGCCGCCACGTGTTCGACACGTTCCTGCGCCGCCAGCGGGTCGACGCCGTGATCGCCGTGTCCATCGAGCTGGACGAGGACGAGACCCAGCAGCTCCTCGACCTCGGCCTACCCGTCATCGCGATCGGCGGCCCCAATCCGAAGCTCGACACGCTCACGGTCGACGACGTCGCCGTGGCGCAGCTCGCGACGGAGCACCTGCTCGGCCTCGGCCACACCGAGATCGCCCACATCGGCGCGAACCCCGAGTTCGACATCGACTTCCACATCCCCACGAACCGACGACTCGGGTTCGAGCGGGCACTGGCCACGGCCGGCATCCCCCTGAACCCCGCGTTCCTGGAGCCCGCGGACTTCACGGTGGAGGGCGGCTACCGCGCCGCGAAGCAGCTCCTCGGGCGTCCGGGGCCGCGTCCCACCGCGGTGTTCGCCGCGTCGGACGAGATGGCGATCGGGGCGCTCCTCGCCGCGCGCGACCTCGGCTTCGCGGTGCCGGGGGACCTGTCCATCGTGGGCATCGACGGCCATGAGCTCGGCGAGTTCTTCCGCCTCACCACGGTCGACCAGTTCCCGCTCGGACAGGGCGAACGGGCGGCCGACGCGGTCCTCGCGAAGCTCACCGACCCGGAAGCCGTGCGCCCGCCCGCCGCCCTGCCGTACGAGCTCAACGTCCGCGGCACGACCGCCCGGCTCGTCTGAGCCGGGTGGCGTTCACAACTCAGGAGTACGGCGCGCAGAGACCGCGGTTCCGGCCCTGACGGGCGCAGGTGCGCCGGTTCTCCTGAGTTGTGAACGCGTCGAGCTCAGCACTCTGCGGTCGCGTCCCGCCAGGTGCGGTAGCCGCCGTCGAGATTGCGCACCTCGCGCCCGTGCTGCCGCAGCAGCCGGGTGGCGATGTGCCCCCGGAGACCGACCTGGCAGTGCACCACGAGGGGCCCGTCCGGCAGCTCGTCGAGGCGGTCGCGCAGCTCGTCGAGCGGGATGTTCCGCGCGCCGGGGATGCCGCCGTTCGCATACTCGCCCGCGGAGCGGACGTCGATGAGGGCTGCGCCCGCCTGCAGGGCGTCGTCGAGCTCGTGCCACTGGAGGGTCGGCGTGGTGCCGCTGCGGGTGTTCTCGGCGACGTAGCCGAGGATGTTCACGGCGTCCTTCGCCGAGCCGAACTGCGGGGCATACGCGAGCTCGAGGTGCGCGAGACCGGCGGCCGTGACGCCCGCCTGCAGCGCCGTCGCGATGACGTCGATCCGCTTGTCCACGCCGTCACGACCCACGATCTGCGCCCCGAGGATGCGGTCGGTGGCGGGGTCGGCAAGCAGCTTCATCGAGAGGGTCTCCCCGCCCGGGTAGTAGCCGGCGTGCGACGCCGGATGCACATGCACGGCGTAGAAGTCGCGGCCCGCGGCACGGAGCTGCTTCTCGCTCCATCCGGTCTTCGCGGCGGCCAGGCCGAACACCTGCACGATGCCGGTGCCGAGCGCGGGGCGCGCTGACTCCTCCCGCCCCGCGATGACGTCGGCGACCATCCGGCCGTGGCGGTTGGCGAGACCGGCCATGGTCACGAGTGCCGCACCACCGCCGATGAGGTCGGCCTTCTCGACGCCGTCGCCGGCCGCGAAGACGTCGGGCGCACTGGTGCGGCAGGCCTCGTCGACGGCGATTCCGCCGGTCTCGCCAAGGCGGATCCCGGCGGTGCGGGCGAGTCCGACCTCGGGCACGACCCCGGAGGCGTCGACGAGGAACTCCGCAGGGAGGGTGGCACCGTCGCTCAGGGTCACGGAATCCGCGGCCGTGGCCACGACCTCGACGCCGAGTCGCACGTCAACCCCGCGGCGCCGGACCTCGGCTGCGAGGGGGGCGGCCATCTCCGGATCCAGCGGCCCGAGCAGTTGGGCACCGCGCTGCGCCAGGGCCACCGCGGCGCCCCGGGCGACGAGGTTCTCGACGGCCTCGAGTCCCGTGTATCCGCCGCCGACGACGACCACCGGCAGTCCGGGGCGGAGGGCGGCCTCGATCGCATCGGCATCCGCCACGGTCCGCAGGCTCCGCGCGGGGAGGGCTCCGGTCGGCTCGTCGCCGCGGGGCCGGGCACCGGTGGCGAGCACGAGGCGGTCGTACGGGTGGGTGCTCCGGTGGCCGCTGTCGAGATCGACGACCTCGACCGTCTTGCGCGCGGTGTCGATGCCGACGACGTCGTGACGGACGCGGACGTCCAGCCGGAAGCGGCGGTGCAGCGACTCCGGGGTCTGCAGCAGGAGGGCGTGGCGCTCCTCGATCACGCCGCCCACGTAGTAGGGCAGACCGCAGTTGGCGTAGGAGACCTCGGGCCCGCGCTCGAAGACGACGATGTCCGCGGACTCGTCGAGGCGTCGGAGCCGGGTCGCCGCCGACATGCCGCCGGCGACACCGCCGACGATGACGACGCGGAGTGGCGCGCTCATCGGCCGAACAGCCGGGCCAGGAGACCGCTCTTGGCCTCGTCCTTCGGATGGCCCGCGCACCAGTCCGATGCCGGCACGGTGCGGCGGACGGCGTCGACGTGCTGACCGCACCCCGCCCAGGTGGTCTTCCCGCAGGTACGGCAACGGACTGCTCGACACATGTGTTCTCTCCTCACTCGATACCCCGGTGGGTATGCAGACACTATACCCCCGGGGGTATAGTGGAGCGCACAGCCGGCCTTCAGGGAGTGACCATGACCACCGTCGACATCGACACGCAGCGCAAGATCGCCAACCGTCTCAAGCGCGCACAGGGACAGCTCGGCGCCGTGATCGCCGCGGTCGAGAGCGGCGGTGACTGCCGGGCCGTCGTCACGCAGCTCGCCGCCGTGACCTCCGCCCTGGACAAGGCGGGGTTCCAGATCATCGCCTCCGCCATGAAGACCTGCCTGGAGGACCCCGCGCAGGACGACGCCGTCCCGCTCCCCGACCTGGAGAAGCTCTTCCTCACCCTCGCCTGAACGCGACCCGGCCCCTCGCGGCCACCCCGGCCCGTTGCGGACGATCGCAACGGGCCGGGGCGCACGCAAGGGGCCGGGTCGGCGAAGAGGGGATCAGGGGACGAGGAGACCCGCGGTCGCGGTGCGCGACGTCTCGAAGCGGCGCTGCACGTCGGGCCAGTTCACGAGGTTCCAGAACGCCTTGACGTAGTCCGCCCGCACGTTGAGGTAGTCGAGGTAGTAGGCGTGCTCCCACACGTCGAGCTGCAGCAGCGGGATGACGCCGAGCGGCGCGTTGCCCTGCTGGTCGAAGAGCTGGAAGATCACGGGGCGGGCCCCCACCGAGTCCCAGGCGAGCACGGCCCACCCGGAGCCCTGCACGCCGAGCGCCGTCGCGGTGAAGTGCGCGCGGAAGCCGTCGATCGACCCGAAGGAGTCCGCCAGGGCCGCCGAGAGCTCGCCCTCCGGAGCCCCGCCGCCCTCCGGCGAGAGGTTCTGCCAGAACACGGAGTGGTTGATGTGGCCGCCGAGGTTGAACGCGAGGTCCTTCTCGAGCTTGTTCACCGCTCCGAGGTCGCCGCTGTCCCGGGCCGCCGCGAGCTGCTCCAGCGCCGTGTTCGCGCCGGTCACGTAGGCCTGGTGGTGCTTGGAGTGGTGCAGCTCCATGATCTTGCCGGAGATGTGCGGCTCCAGCGCGGAGTAGTCGTAGGGCAGCTCGGGGAGCGTGTACGGAGTGGACATGGTTGTTCCTTTCGTGACGGGATCAGAGGGCGGTGTCGTGGGACAGGGCGTGGAATCGGCGGTCGATGTAGACGAGCGGGCGGGCGGGGCGGCCCGCGAGCACCTCGAGCACCTCGGCGATCACCACGGTCGACGAGCCGACGGGCACGGTCTGGATCGCTCGGCAGCGCAACGCGACCCTGGCCTCCGCCAGGTGCGGCTCCCCGGTCGGCAGCGTCGTCCAGCCCTGCTCGGGCGTGAAGCGCTCGGAACCGCTCACCGCGAAGCTCTGGGCGAGCGCGGAGTGCTCGTCGTCGATGAGATGCACGACGAAGGTCTCCGCGCCGAGGATGGCCCCGGCGCTTCCGGTCGCCCTGGTCACCGAGAACACGATGGCCGCCGGATCGACCGCGACCGACGACACGCTCGACGCCGTGAGGCCGACGGGGCCGTCCGGACCCTGCGCCGTGATGATGGCGACACCGGCGGGGTGGGTGCGGAACGCCGCCTTGAGCCCCTCTCCGACCGGCGTGGGCACCGGAGCGGCGGGGTGCGGGGTGGTGTGCGGGTCGCGGGTCATCGGGTGCTCTCCTCGAGAGGGATGGGGGTGGGGGTCGCGTGGGCGCGCATGGCCGCGCGGTCGACGAGCTTCGTGCGCTCCCGGCCGCGGACGGCTCCGGCGCGGCGCTCGGCCTCGTCGATGCGCAACCAACCCTCCCAGTCCACCACGCCGGGGAGGTCCAGGGGCGGGTCCCGGTCGATGCGGGCGGACGGAGTGGCAGCGAGGTCCTCGACGAGATGCTGCACGGTCTGTGCGGCGTCGGACTTGGTCGAGCCGATGAGTCCGATCGGCCCGCGCTTGATCCAGCCGGTGGCGTAGAGGCCGGGGACGGGCGTGCCGTCGGCATCGAGCACCCGCCCCTCCGCATTCGGCACGATGCCCCGTGCCGCGTCGAACGGCACACCGGGCACGGGCGAGGAGAGGTAGCCGATCGCCCGGTAGACGGCGCCGACCTCGTAGCGCACGAGCTCGCCGGTGCCGACCATGCGTCCGAGCGGATCGGACGCGGTGCGCTCGAACTCGATGCCCTCCACGCGGTCCGCACCGAGGACGCGGACGGGTCGATGCCGGAAGTGCAGGTGGATGCGCCGGGAGGCCCCGGCGGACGGACGCTCCGCCCAGTCCCTGAGGGTGCGCACGATGATGCGGCGCTGGGAGAACTGCTCCAGCATGCGGGCGGCGTGGTCGTCGAGCTCGAGATCGGCGGGATCGACGATCACCTCCACGTCGTGCTGCTCGCCCAGCTCGCGCAGCTCCAGGGCCGAGAAGCGCACATCGGCCGGGCCACGGCGGGCGAAGAGGTGCACGTCGCGGATCCGACTCGCGGCGAGCGCGTCGAGGATGTGGTCGGGGGTGTCGGTCGACTCCAGCGCCGCGGCGTGCTTCGAGAGGATGCGCGTGACGTCGAGCGCGACGTTGCCTGCGCCGAGCACGGCCACGGACTCCGCCTCCGGACCCCAGCCCTGGGCGACGTCGGGGTGCGCGTCGTACCAGGCCACGAACTCCGCGGCTCCGTACGATCCGGACAGGTCGGCTCCCGGCACGTCGAACGCCACGTCGCGGTCGGCTCCGGTCGCGATGACGACGCCGTCGTACGCCCGGCGGAGCTCGTCGACCGTCACATCGACGCCGACCTCGACGTTGCCGCGCAGCCGGATGCCGGGCTGGAGGAGTACGTCGTGCAGCGCATCGATGATCTTGCGGATGCGCGGGTGGTCGGGGGCGACGCCGTAGCGGACGAGGCCGTACGGGGCGGGGAGCTTCTCGTACAGGTCGATGGCCGCCTCCGGCACCTGCGCCCGGAGGAGGTCGGCGGCGTAGATGCCCGCGGGGCCCGCGCCGACGATGGCGATGCGCGGGGTCACTCGTGCACCTCCTGCGGCGGGAGCGCGGCGATGAGGGGGTGGTCGTGCCGGATGAGTCCGGTGCGGGCGGCGCCGCCGGGCGAGCCGATCTCGTCGAAGAACTCGACGTTGGCCTTGTAGTAGTCCTGCCACTCGTCGGGGAGGTCGTCCTCGTAGTAGATCGCCTCGACGGGGCACACCGGCTCGCACGCCCCGCAATCCACGCACTCATCCGGGTGGATGTAGAGCGACCGTTCGCCCTCGTAGATGCAGTCGACGGGGCATTCGTCGATGCAGGCCTTGTCCTTGAGGTCGACGCACGGCAGCGCGATCACGTACGTCATCGCGACTTCTTCTCTGTCCCACTCACGCCTTCCACCGTAAAACCTCAAGTGCACTTGAGGTCAAATCGAGGCGCCGAGACCCCGGCCTCGCGCCGAGACCCCGCCGCCGCCGCGCGGATACGACGGGGTCTCGGCGGGGAAGCGGGGTCTCGGGGAATCAGGACGGGGAGATCTCGAAGGGGGCGGGGAGGAGGTGCTCCTCGCGGGAGCTGGGGCCGACGAGGAGCGTGAAGGCACCGGGCTCCACGGTCCGGACGCCGGCGGCGGTCACGATCGTGCAGTCCGCGACGGGGACCTCGATCCGCACGCGGGCGCTCTCCCCCGGCGCGAGCTCGACCTGCCGGAAGGACTTCAGTTCACGATCGGTCCAGCTCACGCTCGTCACCTCGTCCCGCACGTAGGCCTGCACGGTCTCGCGGACGGGCCGGTCCCCCGTGTTCGTCACGGTCACGTGCCCCACCACGGTGCCGCCGAGGCGCAGCTCCGTCTGCTCCAGCTCCAGGTCCGCGTACGCCACGGTCGTGTACGACCGGCCCTCGCCGAAGGCCCACGCGGGCGCCTGGGTGAGGTCGGCGTAGCGGTCGCCGTGCTGGCCGCGGATCTGGTTGTAGTAGGTCGGCTGCTGTCCGACGTGCCGCGCGAACGAGATCGGCAGCCGCCCCGAGGGCTCCACGGCACCCGTGACGATGTCGGCGAACGCCCGTCCGCCCTGCATGCCCGGGTTGGCCGCCCATACGACGGCCGCCGCGCGCTGCACCGAAGGCGGGAGCACGAGAGGCTTGGATGCCAGCAGCACCACGACGACGGGCGTCCCGGTCTCGATGAACGCATCGAGCAGGGCGTTCTGGCCGCCGATGAGCTCCAGCGTGGCCGTGGACCGTCCCTCACCCACGAGCTCGATGCGATCGCCCACCACCGCGACCACGACGTCCGCGGCCTCGGCGGCGGCCACCGCCTCCGCGATCAGCGCGGGATCCGGCGGGCACGGCTGCACCACGGGAGGACGCGGCTGGTTGTCCGGGAAGTGCGTGCCGCGGGGGTCGTCGGCGAGCGTGAGGATGTCGGCGCCGCGCGTGTGCGTGACCGTCCACGCGTCGACCGCGCGGAGGCCGTCGAGCACGGTCGTGATCATCTCGCGGGGCTGTCCGTCGAGCCAGCCCGCCTGGCCCGAGCCGCCCGCCCAGTCGCCGAGCTGCGTCTGCGCGTCGTCCGCGAGCGGCCCGGTCACCGCCACTCGCAGCGGTGCCGCCGGGTCCAGCGGCAGCAGGCCGTCGTTCTCGAGGAGCACGAGCGAGCGGCGCGCGATCTCGAGGTTGAGCTCCGCATGCGCGGCGCTGCCGACCACGGCGGACACGTCGTCGCGGGGTAGCCGGGGGTCTTCGAAGAGTCCGAGCTCGAACTTCAGCGTGAGGATGCGGGAGACCGCGTCGTCGAACGCGTCCTCCGGCAGCAGCCCCCTGGCGACCGCGTCCAGCGCCCCCTCGAAGAACCCGGGCGTGGTCATCACCATGTCGTTCCCTGCGCGCACCGCGGCGGCCGCCGCATGCGTGAGGTCGGGCTGCACCCGCTGCTCCCACACCATCCGGCCCACGTTGTCCCAGTCGGTGATGAGCGTGCCGGTGTAGCCCCACTCGCCACGGAGCACGTCGCTGAGCAGCCACTCGTTCAGCGTGATGGGCACCCCGTCCGTCGTCTGGTAGCCGAGCATGAACGTCCGGCAGCCCTCGCGGGCGACCCGCTCGAACGGCGGCAGGAACCAGGAGCGCAGCTTGCGCGGGGAGATGTCCGCCTCGCTCGCGTCGCGTCCACCCTGCGTCTCCGAGTAGCCGGCGAAGTGCTTGGCCGTGGCGAGGATCGCGGTGGGGTCGTCGAGCCCGTCACCCTGATAGCCGCGCACCATGGCCGAAGCCAGCTCCCCGATGAGGAACGGGTCCTCCCCGAAGGTCTCCCCCACCCGCCCCCAGCGCAGGTCGCGGGCGATGCAGAGCACCGGCGAGAACGTCCAGTGGATGCCGGTGACGGCGACCTCCTCGGCCGTCGCCCGCGCCACACGCTCGACGAGCGCCGGATCCCACGAGGCCGCCATGCCGAGCTGCGTCGGGTAGATCGTGCCACCGGGGAAGAAGGAGTGGCCGTGGATGCAGTCCTCGCCCACGAGCAGCGGGATGCCGAGTCGGGTCTGCGCGACCAGGACGGCAGCCCGCCGCAGACGCTCGTCCGAGGCGTGCAGGATCGAGCCCGCGTACCGCCGGAGCACGTGGTCGTCGATGTCGTCGCGGGCGTCGAGCTGGAGCATCTGCCCGACCTTCTCCTCCAGCGTCATGCGGCTGAGGAGGTCGGCCACGCGCTCGGGGATCGAGAGAGCGGGGTCCTGGTACGGGAGCTGCGTGGTCAGAGTCTGAGAGGTCATCACTTCGTGTTCTGGTTCGTGTGCGGTGTCGCGGTGTTCGAGGAGTCGGTGGTGCCGGAAGCGCCCGGCGAAGTCGCCGACGATACGGGATCGGGGCTCTTCTCCGGCAGGGGCACGCTGCGGACGGCCGTGACGGCGTCGTTCACGTTGAGCCCCTTCTTCTTCATCGCCCTGGCCCGCTCTCCCGCCGAGCGCAGGCGCGGGTTGACGTACTCGTCGATGCCGAAGTTGATGAGCGAGAGCGCGACGCCGATGATCGCGATGCAGAGCCCGGCCGGCACATACCACCACCACAGCCGCGGGAACGCGCCGTTCTGCTGCGCCCAGAACAGGATCGTCCCCCAGTTCAGGTTGCTGACCGGGATCACGCCGATGAAGGCCAGAGTGGTGAGGCCGAGGATGGCCGCGGTCACGGTGCCGACGAAGCTCGAGGCGATGAGCGCCATGAGGTTCGGGAGCATCTCTACCGTGATGATGCGGCGCAGCGGCTCGCCGTTCGCGCGGGCGGCCTGGATGAAGTCGCGGTTGCGCAGCGACATGGTCTGCGCGCGCAGCACGCGGGCTCCCCACGCCCACCCGGTCAGCCCGAGCACGGCGGCGATCACGATGAGCGGCGGGTTGTCGAACTGGGAGGCGATGATGATGATGAGCGGGATGCCGGGGATGACGAGGAACACGTTCGTCAGCGCCGACAGCGACTCGCTCCGCCACCCGCGCACGTAGCCCGCGATGACGCCGATGGTGATCGCGATCGCCGTGGCGATGAAGGCGGCGAGGAAGCCGACGACGATGACCCCGCGCGTGCCGTAGATGATCTGGCTCAGGACGTCCTCGCCCATGTGCGTGGTGCCGAGCCAGTGCTCCCAGGACGGCGGCTGCCGGAGCGCGGAGCGGTCCTTCTGCGTCGGGCCGTACGGGGCGATCCAGGGGGCGAGGACGGCGATGAGCACGAACGCCCCGAGGATGATCAGCCCCGCGATGGACTTCGGGTTGCGGAACATCGCGAACGCCTGCGCGAGCTGCGACCAGAACGTCTTGCGCGGCGGCGCTCCCGTCGGCGGGGTGCGCAGCGTGGCGGTCTCGGGCATGCCGGAGACGACGGTCGATCCGTCCGGCGCTGTCGTCGCTGCGGTGGTGGGAACGGTCATGTCAGGACTCCATCTGGCGCGTGCGCGGGTCGAGGTAGGCGTAGACGACATCGGCGAGGATGTTGGCCACGAGCACCGACAGCGTGATCACGAGGAACACACCCTGCATGAGGGCGAAGTCCTTGGCGTTGGTCGCGTCGAGCAGCAGCTTGCCGACACCCGGATAGCTGAACACCATCTCCATCACGATGGTGCCGCCCACGATGAAGCCGATCGACAGCGCGAAGCTCTGGATCTGCGGCAGCACCGCATTGCGGGCGGCGTAGCCCCAGAGCACCCGCTTGTTGGGCATGCCCTTCGCCTGCGCGACCGTGATGTAGTCGTCGTCGAGCACCGTCAGCATCATGTTGCGCATGCCGAGGACCCAGCCGCCGAGCGAGGCGACGACGATGGTCAGCGCCGGCAGCGTGCCGTGCATGATCACCTGGCCGATGAAGTCGAGACTCCACTCCGGCGATTGCCCCTTGTCGTAGGCGTGCGATGAGGGGAACCACTTCAGGGTCGAGGAGAAGATCGCGATCGCGATGAGTCCGAGCCAGAAGTACGGGATCGTGTTGAAGAACGTCGTGACCGGGATGATCGCGTCGAGCTTGCTCCCGCGCTTCCAGCCGACGATGGCGCCGGCGACGGTGCCGAGCGCGAACGAGATGATCGTCGCGATGCCCACCAGCCCCAGTGTCCAGGGCAACGCCGCCCCCAGCACCTCGGCCACCGGCCGCAGCCCGTGCAGGGTCGAGATGCCGAGGTCGCCGCGGAGCAGCATGCCCCAGTACTCGAGGTACTGCTGCCAGAGGCTCTTGTCGGTGTCGATCCCCAGCAGGATGCGCAGGGCGTCGGCGGCCTCCGGGCTCACCGTGCGGTTGCGGGCGAGGTAGGACGTCACCGCGTCGCCCTTCATCAGCCGCGGCAGGAAGAAGTTGATGGTGATCGCGGCCCAGAGCGTGAAGAGGTAGAACGCGGCGCGTCCGGCGAAGAAGCGCCAGGGCACGCGCCGGGTCCCGCGGTCCACCGTCGTCGCGGTCGTCCCCGCCTCCCGTGCGCCCTGCGCGATGAGGTCGTTGTCGTCGAGCTGCGGAAAAGCCGTGCTCACCGCGCACCTCCGTTCGATGCCGCCGACGCGAAGTGCTTCTCCGGGTCGGGCGATGCGGCGCGCAGAGCGCGGGTGTAGGGGTCCTGCGGATTGAGGATCACGTCGTCCGCCGTGCCGTACTCGACGACCCGGCCCTGGTTGAGGACCATGATCTCGTCGCTGAAGTGGCGTGCGGTGGCGAGGTCGTGGGTGATGTAGAGCACGCCGAGCCCTTCCTCACGCTGCAGATCGGCGAGGAGGGTGAGCACCCCGAGCCGGATGGAGACGTCCAGCATGGAGACGGGCTCGTCGGCGACGAGGAGTGACGGCCGGGAGGCGAGCGCCCGCGCGATGGCGACGCGCTGACGCTGCCCGCCGGAGAGCTCGTGCGGTCGGCGGTCGATCACCGCATCCGGGTCGAGGTGCACGCGCTCCAGGAGCCGGCGCACCTCGGCCTCCGTCTCCGCTCTGGGCACGACGGCGTCGAGACGGAGGGGCCGCTCCAGGTGGTACCGGATGGAGTGCGAGGGGTTGAGGGAGGCGAACGGGTCCTGGAAGACCATCCGCAGCTGCTGCCGATATCTCCGCAGTCCGCGGCCGCGGCGCGGGACCGGCGCGCCGTCTAGCAGCACGTCGCCGGCGGTCGGGGTCTCGAGCTGGGTGAGGATCTTCGCGATCGTGGACTTGCCGCTGCCGGACTGTCCGACCAGGCCGATCGTCTGCCCGGATGTCAGCGTGAAGCTCACGTCGTCGAGGGCTTTGATCTGGCCGGCGCCTCGGACGTTGTACGCCTTCGTGACGTGACGGAATTCGAGGGTGGTCATCGCACCAGCACTCTTCTCTCCCCGGTGAGCCGGGGGAACGACGACAGCAGGGTCTTCGTGTACTCGTGCTCGGGCTGCGTCCAGATGCGCTCTGCCGTATCGAGCTCGATGATCTCTCCCTCGCGCATGATCGCGATCCGGTCGCTGATCTCCAGCAGGAGGGGGAGGTCGTGCGTGATGAAGACGACCGAGAACCCGAACTCGTGCCGCAGCTGCGAGATCTGCGTGAGGATCTCCCGCTGCACGAGGACGTCGAGCGCCGTGGTGGGCTCGTCCATCACCATGAGCTGCGGCCGCAGCGCCAGGGCCATCGCGATCATGACGCGCTGCCGCATGCCTCCGGACAGCTCGTGCGGGAAGGAGCGAGCACGCTCACGCCCGACCTTCACGATCTCGAGCAGCTCCTCCGCCTCGGCTCGGCGCTGCTTCCGGGTCATGTCGGGTCGGTGGATCTCGAACACGTCCTCCAGCTGCGATCCGACCGTCGCCACCGGATTGAGGGCGTTCATCGCCCCCTGGAACACCATCGACACCTTGTCCCAGCGGAACCGCTGCATCGCGTCGACGTCCAGCGCGTTGATGTCGATGTCGACACCGGTCACGTCGTGGAATGTCACGCTGCCGCCGGTGATGACGGCCGGGGCACGCAGCAGGCGCTGGACGCCGTACGCGAGCGTCGTCTTGCCGCAGCCGCTCTCGCCGGCGAGTCCGAGGATCTCGCCGCGCTGCAGCTGGAGGGTGACGTTCTTCACCGCCGCGACGGGCGGGTCGACGTCGTACACGACGGAGAAGTCGCGCACGGTGAGCAGGGGATCTGACATGGGGGTGTCCTTCGAGGGGGGCGGGCCCTTCGACAGGCTCAGGGACCCAGATGGGTGGCTGAGCCTGTCGAAGCCCCGCCGTGGGTGGCTGAGCCTGTCGAAGCCCCGCCGTGGGTGGCTGAGCCTGTCGAAGCCCCGCCGTGGGTGGCTGAGCCTGTCGAAGCCCTAGTCAGCGAGTTCCAGCTTGGTGAGGATCTGCACGATGTTCTGCTGGGTCGGATCGGCCGAGGCGTACGGGTCCTCCTCGGAGGGCCAGCCCACGTAGTTCCGGGTGTTGAACTCCCCCAGCAGCGGGTGCGCGCCGAGCGGGATGGCGGGCACCTGCTCGACGAAGATCTCCTGCAGCGTGGTGAGGGCGGTGGTGCGCTCCTCGTCCGACGACGCGTTGGCGTAGCTGTTCAGCGCCGCCGTGGCCTCCGGGTCCTCGAAGCGGCCGAAGTTGAACCCGGCGATGCCCTCCGGGGAGATCCAGCGGGGGTCCATGGTCGAGGTGTAGAGGCCGTAAGCGGTGCCGCTGTCCTCCAGCCAGTGGATGATCGCGGAGAACGTGCCCTCGTCACGCGGGACCTGCCAGCCGCCCCAGTCGGGCATGTCGATCTTCACCTCGGCACCGATGGCCTCGGTCACATCCTCCGCGATGAGCTCCTGTGCCGTGTTCCAGTCGCTCCAGCCCGAGGGCACCGACAGCGTGAACGAGACGGGGGCGCCGTCCGGATCGATCAGCGCGTCGTCCTTCCAGGTGTACCCGGCTGACTCCAGCAGATCCCGCGCCTTCTCGGCGTCGACGGCGTACTCCTGGCCCTCGAACTCGGGCTGGATCTCGTCGTCCAGGATCGACGACAGTCCGGTCACCGACCAGACCGGCTCGCTGGCGCCCTCCCGGGCGATGTCCACGTAGGCGTCGCGATCGATGACCCAGGCGAGGGCCTGGCGGAACGTCGGGTCGTCGAACGGCTTCTGCTGCAGGTTCATGAAGAGCGTCGCCGAGCCGGTGGTCGGGGCGGCCCAGAACTTGTTGTGCTCGGGGTCGGCGTCGAGGAACTGCTCCTGGATCTGCGGGATGAACGCCTGCGCCCAGTCCGCCTCGCCCTGGGCGAGGGCCGTGGTCAGCGCGGTGTTGTCGCCGTAGGAGACGTAGTGCAGCTCGGGCACGGCGAGGTCGCCGCCCCAGTAGTCGTCGCGCGCGGTGAGCGTGACCGACTCGGTGGACCAGTTGGAGAGGGCGTAGGGGCCGGTGCCGACGAGGTCGTCGCCCTTGACGGGATCGGTGGCGGGGTCGTCGAGGTTCTCCCAGATGTGCTTCGGAACGATCGGCACGTGCAGGGCGCGCGCCTGGTTGACGTACTTCGACTCGCCGAACGTCAGGGTGACCGCGTCGCCGTCGACGGTGGCGCCCTCGAACTTCAGACCGGCCGTGTCCAGCGCGGGCGTGGAGACGAGCTCGTACGAGTAGACGATGTCGTCGGCGGTGAACGGCTCCCCGTCGCTCCAGGTGACGTCGGGGCGGGGCACGACGGTCACGGCGGTGTAGTCGTCGTTCCACTCGATGCTCTCCGCGAGCCAGGGGGTGACCCCGCGGTCTCCGGTCTGGTTGACGAGGCCGAGGGTCTCGAAGACGACCTTTCCGTAGCCGTACTTCGAGGCGGACGAGTCTCCGACGTACGGGTTGTTCGACTCGGTGGTGATGGCGCCGTCCGGCTTGGCGATGGTGAGGGCGACGGCCTCGCCCGCGGCGGCGTCGTCGCCCCCTCCGGCCGAGCATCCGGCGAGCGCGGAGACGCCGAGGACGGCGACCGCGCTGGCGGCGATCAGGGTTTTCGTGAGCTTCATTGCTTCTCCTTGGGCACGGGTCCTTGTGCGGCGACGCGGCCGACGGATCGCCTCCGGCCGCGCATTTGCTTACTGTCGAGAAAGTAAGCTGTGGAGAGGTTACCGAGGAGTAAGTTGGTTGGCAAGCAGAGTGCGACGAGGGGAGGTGGGCTCATGACGGACGACGTGCACACGGTCCGGGTGCGCCCGGCCACGCGGGAGAAGCGCGAGCAGATCCTCAAGGCGGCGGTGGAGATCTTCGGCAACAAGGGCTCGACGAACGGCACCCTCGCCGATGTCGCCGAACAGGTCGGCATCACCCACGCGGGCGTCCTGCACCACTTCGGCTCGAAGCAGAAGCTCCTCCTCGAAGTGCTCGCCTACCGGGATCAGGCCGACGTGGCCGACCTCGCCGAGAAGCACATCCCCGACGGGCCGGAGCTCTTCCTCCACCTCGTCCGCACGGCGTTCGCCAACGAGAAGCGGCCGGGCATCGTGCAGGCCTACACGGTCCTGTCCTCCGAGTCGGTGACCGACGACCACCCCGGCCGCGAGTACTTCGAGGACCGCTACACGACCCTGCGCCGGGAGGTGACGGCGGCGTTCGGCGAGCTCTGCGCTCAGGAGGGCGTGACCGAACCCGCGACCATCGCCGCCGCCTCGGCCGCCATCCTCGCCGTGATGGACGGGCTGCAGCTCCAGTGGCTCCTGCACCCCGGAGTGGTCCCCCTCGGCGCCGCGAGCGAGTTCGCGATCCGCGCGATCGTGAACGGCGTGCTGCATCCGGGACCGGCCCTGGAGTCCTACGCGCGGCCCTGACCTCCCGGCTAGGCTCGGGCGCATGGCCATCGACCTCGAAGCGCTCTACATCGATCTGCACCAGCACCCGGAGCTGTCGTTCCAGGAGACCAGGACCGCGGGCATCGCCGCCCAGCACCTGCGCGACCTGGGGCTCGAGGTCGAGGAGGGGGTCGGCGTGACCGGCGTGGTCGGCGTGCTGCGCAACCCTTCGACAGGCCCTTCGACGAGCTCAGGGACCCAGGAGGAGGACTTCCCGCGGCCGGTCGTGTGGGTACGCGCCGACATGGACGCGCTGCCGGTCGAGGAGCAGACGGGTCTGGCGTACGCGAGCACCGCGAAGGGCGTCGATCCGGCCGGCACGACCGTGCCCGTGATGCACGCCTGCGGCCACGACATGCACGTCACCGCGATGATCGGGGCCGTGGAGAAGCTGGTCGCCGAGCGCGCGGAGTGGTCGGGCACCCTCGTCGTGCTCATCCAGCCCGCGGAGGAGTACGGCGCCGGCGCCAGGGCCATGCTCGACGACGGCCTGCTCGCCCGCTACCCGAAGCCCGACGTGGTGCTCGGTCAGCACGTCACCCCGCTCCCGGCGGGCATCATCGGCGTGCGCAGCGGCACCCAGATGGCCGCCTCCGACGGCCTCACCGTCACCCTGCACGGCCGCGGCGGCCACGGCTCCCGCCCGCACGCCACGATCGACCCGGTCGTGATGGCGGCCGCGACCGTGATGCGCCTGCAGACGATCGCCTCCCGCGAGATCGACCCGCAGGGCGTGGCCGTGGTGACCGTCGGATCGATCCACGCCGGACTCAAGAACAACATCATCCCGGCCGAGGCGAAGCTGGAGCTCAGCCTCCGCTATCCGAACGAGGACGCGCGCGAGAAGGTGCTGAAGAGCGTCGAACGGATCGTGCGCGCCGAGGCCATGGCGTCCGGTGCCGAGCGCGAGCCCGAGATCCACACGCAGCACACGCTGCCCGCCACGATCAACGACGAGGAGGCGACGGCGCGGGTCTCCTCGGCGCTGCGTCGCGCGCTCGGGGACTCGGCCGTCGTCGACCCCGGCATGTTCACCGGCAGCGAGGACGTCTCCTGGTTCGCGCGCGACGCCGAGGTCCCGCTCGTGTTCTGGTTCTGGGGCGGCGTCGACCCCGCCCGATTCGTCGAGGCTCTTGCGGCGGGGACCGTGGAGAAGGACATCCCCACCAACCATTCACCCTTCTTCGCGCCGGAGATCCATCCGACGATCGAGGTCGGGGTCACCGCGATGTCCGCGGCCGCCCGCGAGTTCCTCGCCTGAGGCGGGGCGCTCAGACTTCGACGACGCGCGGCGCAGGCGGAGGAGGCGGGGCGAGCTGCCGCTGCGGCACGCCGTGCGCCTCGCGGTGCAGCCGCTCCATGCGGGTGTCGAGCTCGGCGGCGGCATCGGCGGCATCGCTGAGGCTGTCGACGAGGTGCGCGGGCACCTGGTTGGAGAACTTGTAGTAGATCTTGTGCTCCAGGCTCGCCCAGAAGTCCATCGCGATGGTGCGGAACTGCACCTCGACCGGTACGGCCAGCGCCCCGGTCGAGAGGAAGACGGGGACCTCGATGATGGCGTGCAGGCTCTTGTACCCGTTCGGCTTCGGATTCGCGATGTAGTCCTTGACCGTGCGGACGGTCACGTCGTCCTGCGCGGTCAGCAGATCGAACAGGCGGTAGACGTCGGCGACGAAGCTGCACGTCACCCGCACGCCGGCGATGTCGGTGATCTCCGTGCGGATGCGATCGAAGTCCGGGTCGTCGATGCCCTTCCTGGCGATCTTCTCGACGATGCTGTCCGGCGACTTGAGCCGGCTCTTGACGTGCTCGATGGGGTTGTACGCGTGGTCGTGGGTGAACTCGTCGCGGAGGATCGAGATCTTCGTCTCCACCTCGCGCATCCCGAACTCGTACTCGCGGAGGAAGCGCTGCAGCTGGTCGCGGAGCTCCTTCGCCTCGGAGATCAGGTGCTCGTCGACCGGGATCACGCTCATGAGGACGACGTTATCGATCCGTGATCGGAAACCCCTGTGGATTCGAGATGCCTTCAGAGGTCGTAGACGTCCCGCCGGTGGGCGACGCGGACCACGGTGACGAGCACCCGCTCGTCCACGACCTCGTAGAGCACACGGTAGTCGCCGATCCGCACGCGCCACGCGTTGTCGAACCCGGCGAGCTTGCGGACGCCGTGCGGACGAGGCTCCCGTTCGAGGTCGGAGATCCCGGCGAGGATGCGCCGACGGAGCGGAGGATCCAGCTTGCGGACCTCCTTCGCCGCTGCGGTGGTGAACGTGACGCGGTACCGCGTCACGGGAGTTCCGCACGGAGGTCATCGAGCGAGACTCGACCCCCGTCGTCCGCCGCCTTCGCCGCTCCGAACTCCGCCGCATCTCGCGCAGCCTCGAGCTCTTCCAGGAGCTCGAGGTCGTCGACGCCGATCACGACCGCGGTGAGCTTGCCGTGACGCGTCACCCCCACCCGCTCCGCCCCGTACGCGACACCGCCGAGAACGTCGGCGAGCTGATCACGCAGGTCCTTCGACGGCACGCTGCGGCTGAGAGTGTTCATGCGTACAGAATACCTCTTATGTACATAATGGGCTCAACTCTTCGCGGTGACGCGGGCGTCCTCGAGGTGCTGGCCGGAGAGGAGGCCGGGAAGCCCACGACCCTGGCGGGTGGTGAACAGCAGCACGATCGCGACGAGGATCAGCAGCGAGGACAGCGCGTCGAACACCCCGCCGAGCATCCCCAGCGCCGTGAGTCCGCCGATGCCGCCCGCCCAGCGCAGCAGCCGGGCGAGCGCGGCCGGCAGTCGCGACCCGGTGTAGCGCAGCTGCACGGCGAGGTCTCCCACCGAGCGGCCGGTGACGAGGATGATCACGAGCCACAGGGCACAGGCGGTCGCCGTGCTCACCGTGCCGGCGAGGGTGCCGTCGAGCACGGCCTGGCGGTCCTGCACGACGTACTCGAGCCACAGCTGCACCGCGACGCCCCCGGCGAGCACGACGAAGCCGTTCGCGAGCCCGTCGCAGAGCATCGCCAGCGCGCGGCGACCGCGCGTGACGGGACGGGGCTCATCGGCGTCCGCACGGGCCTGGACTCCGCGCAGCGACCGTGGCACCACGAGCGCGAGGACGGAGCCGACGACCGCTCCGGTCGTGTTCGTCATCAGGTCGCCCACGTCGAAGAAGCGGTAGGCGCACGGGTACAGCCCCCAGACCCCGGTGAGCTGGGTGGTCTCCACCAGCAGGGACAGACCGAACCCGACCACGAGGGCGGTGGGGAGGCCGCGGCCGCCCAGCACGCGGAGGAACGCTCCGAGCGGGACGAACAGCAGCACGTTGAACACGAGTTGGAGCAGGGCGGGCTGGCGCAGCGGGTTGCCCGGAGCGGCGAACGCCTTCCGCACGTCGCGCACGACGGACATCGGGTCGGTGATCGCCCCCACGCAGCGGATGGTGTCCGGGTCGGGAAGCGGCAGCAGCGTGTACGTCCAGATGGCCCAGAAGTAGACGAGCGCCGCGAGCCAGAGCAGCGTGCGTCCGAGCGAGAGGCGTCCGCGGCGGCGGTAGCTGATCGCGACGAAGGGCACGAAGAGCACGACGCCCGCAGCGAGGCCGATCGCCACGGCGATGACGCCCAGAACCACCTGATCCCCCACTGACGCAAGGATACCGGGAGGCCGTGAGGATTCCGTGAGGGAGCGCCACCGCGCCGTAGGGATTCCGTGAGGATCGCGTGAGGGCGGCTGCGGTCGGCGTAGTGTCGCCGGACGTGTCAGAACAAACGAGGCCGACCCCGGACGCGCCGCCGCGCGCCAAGCGCATCCTGCTCGGCGACCCGCTCACGAGCGCCCAGGTCGACGAGCAGCTCCTCCCCAAGCGCATGGCGCTGCCGATCTTCGGCTCGGACGCGCTGAGCTCGGTGGCCTACGCCCCGCAGGAGCTCGTGATGATCCTGCTCATCGGCGGTCTCACGTTCCTGTCGTTCACCCCGCTCGTCGCGGCGGCGGTCGTCGTGCTGCTGCTCGTGGTGGTGCTGAGCTACCGGCAGCTCATCAAGGCGTACCCCTCCGGCGGAGGCGACTACGAGGTCGCGTCGAAGAACCTCGGCGAGGTCCCCGGGGTGATCGTGGCCGCAGCGCTCCTCGTCGACTACGTGCTGACGGTGGCGGTGTCGGTCGCCTCCGGGGTGGACAACATCATCTCGGCGGTGCCGGGTCTCGATCCTCTTCGCGTGGAGCTCGCCGTCGGCTTCGTCGTGCTCATCATCATCGTGAACCTCCGCGGGGTGCGCGAGGCCTCGCTCGTGTTCGCCATCCCCACGTACGTGTTCATCGGCTCGGTCGGCGTCATGATCGTCACCGGGCTCGTCCGGACGGCGCTCGGCGACGCCCCGATCGCGTCCAGCGCGGAGTTCGCCGTGCAGGCCGAGAGCCTCAGCCAGGCGGCCGTGCTGCTGCTCATCCTCCGGGCGTTCTCCAGCGGCTGCTCCGCGTTGACCGGAGTCGAGGCCGTGTCGAACGGCGTCCCGGCGTTCCGGGCCCCGAAGGTGCGCAACGCCCAGTCGACCCTCGTGCTCATGGGGACCATCGCGATCTGCCTGTTCTCCGGACTCACCGCCCTCGCCCTCATCGCCGGCGTGCACTACGCCGAGAACCCCTGCGACCTCATCGGGTTCGACTGCACGAACCCGCAGCCGAGCCTCATGGCGCAGATCGCCGCGGCGACGTTCGGCGGCGGCAGCATCCCGTTCTTCATCGTGCAGGCGGCCACGGCCTGCGTGCTGCTCCTCGCGGCGAACACCGCCTTCAACGGCTTCCCCCTGCTCGGCGCCGTGCTCGCCCGCGACGGCTACGCCCCGAAGTCGCTGAACACCCGCGGCGACCGGCTCGTGTTCTCCAACGGCATGATCCTCCTCGGGATCGCCGCGATCGCCGTGCTCGTGGTGTTCCAGGCCCGGCTGACGACGCTGATCCAGCTCTACATCATCGGCGTCTTCGTCTCCTTCTCCCTCGGCCAGATCGGCATGGTGCGGCACTGGCGACGGCTGCTCCGGACACCCGCCCCGCCGAACGGCGACGGCGCCGCCGACCGGCGTTCTGCACGCGTGGGGCTGCTCATCAACTCCGCCGGGGCGACGCTGACCGTCCTCGTGCTCGTGATCGTGACGATCACGAAGTTCACGCACGGCGCCTACCTCGTGTTCTTCGCCATCCCGGTGCTCGCGTTCCTCATGATCGGCGTCAAGCGGTACTACCGGGACGTCGAGCACGAGATCGCCATCGACGACACCACCCGCTTCGGCGCCTCCGGCGACGTCGCCATCGTCCTCGTGAACCACCTGCAGAAGCCGGTCATGAAGGCCATCGACTACGCGATCGCCGCCAAGCACGACAAGACCCTCGCCGTGCACGTGGCCGTGTCGCAGGACGACGCCGCGCGCCTGCAGCAGGAGTGGACCGACCACCTCGTGCCGGTGCCGCTCGTGATCGTCGAGTCGCCGTACCGCTCGTTCGCGCAGCCCGTGACGCAGTTCATCCGGCAGTACCGCGAGAAGCACGGCTCCTCCGTCGTCACGGTCTACCTGCCGCAGTACATCGTGGGGCACTGGTGGGAGAACTTCCTGCACAACCGGCGCGCCCGCCGCCTCGCGAACCAGCTCATGCTCGTGCACGGGGTGTCGATCACCCTGGTGCCGTGGCTTCTCGACTCGTCCGAACTCATCTACGGCCGGCGCTCCCGTCCGCTGCCCGGTCAGGAGCGGGCGGGGCGGCCGGTCGTGGTGGCCGGACGCCGGGCGCACCGCCCCGCCGGGCCGCCGTCCGAGTCCTGACGGCGGCGGTCAGGTTCCGGCGAGGACCGCGCCGAGGATCGTCGCGGCCTCGGGGAAGCGGGACGGGTCGGCGCTCGCGTAGTTGAGCCGTACGTACGCCCCCGACGGCTCGGCGGGGAACCACTCACTCCCCGGCGCGATGACCAGGCCGCGCGCCGCGCACTCGCGGACGACCGCGGCGGCGTCGGTGCCGTCGGGCAGCCGCAGCCAGAGGTTCAGCCCGCCGACCGGCACGGCCTCCACCAGCGCGGTCGGCGCCTGCGCGGCCAGGCACGACAGCAGGAGATCGCGCCGCGAACGCAGCTGTTCGCGGAAGCCGCGGAGGTGCGTGCGCCAGGCCGGCTGGGTCACCACGTCGAGCGCGGCCGCCTGCAGGAGGCCGCTGACGTACATCGACTCCGCCGCGCGATCGGCGAGGATGCGGTCCCTGGCGGGACCGCGCGCGATCACCGCCGCCACCCGCAGGGACGGCGACACGCTCTTCGTCAGCGAGCGCAGGTAGACCACGTGGCCGTCGTGGTCGGAGGCCGCCACGGGACGGGGCTCGGCGTCGATGCCCAGGTCGTGCGCCCAATCGTCCTCGATGAGGAACGCCCCGTGACGACGGACCGCGTCGAGGACGGCCTCCCCGGTCGCCGCCGGCCACTGCGCACCGGTGGGGTTCGCGAACGTGGGCTGCGCGTAGAACGCCCGGGCTCCGGTCTCGGCGAGCGCCCTGTCGACCGCGTCCGGATCCGGACCCTGCGGGCCGGAGGGGACGGGAACGAGCACGACCCCCGCCTGCTCCGCCGCGAGGAGGGCGCCCCAGTACGTCGGCGACTCGATGAGCAGCGGGCGGCCGACGCCGACGACCGCCCGGAAGATGGAGCTCAGTCCGCTCTGACTGCCGGAGATGATGACGGCGTCGCGGGCGGTCGGCACCGTGATCCCGGCCGGGGCCGCCGCGGCCAGCTCCGCCGCGAACCATTCCTGCAGTCCGGGCTCGCCGGCCGCGGGCGAGCGGGTGAGGGCGGACCCGGTGCGGGAAGCGCGCACGAGGGCCTGGCGGACGAGCCGCTCGGGGAAGAGATCCGGAGCGGGATACCCGGAGTGCAACCCGATCGCGTCCGGCGAGGTCGGGCGCTGCGCCGAGGAGAGACCGTCCAGGCGCACGGCGGCCGCGCCCAGCGCCCCGGCCTGCCAGCCGTAGTCGGCCGGCAGGACCGTGCGCGCCGCGCGCACGAAGGTGCCGACCCCGGGTCGCGCCTCGACGAGCCCGAGGCGGACGAGCTGCTGCACCGCCTTCTGCACGGTCACGGGGCTCGCGGCGTACTCGGCCGTCAGCGCGCGGTTGGAGGGGAGGCGGGCGCCGGGTGCGGCGGCGGCGATCCACGTCCGGAGGCCGGCCACGATGCGTGCGGTGCTATCCTGACTCATGAAAGAACACAGTAGCGTTATCCGTCCGAACGGCACACTGCTATCCCGCGCCGCCGGTCCCGCCTGGGGCCTCCTGGGCGTCGTCGCCTTCTCGTTCACGCTCCCGTTCACCCGGATCGCACTCGGGGGCGGGCTCTCGCCGCTGTTCATCGGCTCCGCCCGCGCGGTCGTCGCCGCTGTGCTCGCCGCGCTCGTCCTCCTCGTCACACGCCAGCAGCCGCCGAGCCCGGTCCAGTGGGCGCGACTCGCGATCGTCGCCCTCGGAGTCGTCGCCGGCTTCCCCCTGCTGACCTCGTTCGCCATGACCACCACGCCCGCGAGTCACGGCGCGGTCGTGATCGGCCTCCTCCCGGCCGCGACCGCGGTCGCCGTCGTGCTGCGCACCCGGGAGCGCCCGTCCCCCTCGTTCTGGGTCTTCGCACTCCTCGGCGCCGCCGCAGCCCTCGTCTTCGCGACGCTGCAGAACGGCACGCCCGGCGCGCTCCGCCCCGCCGACCTCCAGCTGTTCGGGGCCGTGATCGCCGCGGCCGTCGGCTACGCGGAGGGCGGCCTGCTCGCGCGCGAGCTCGGTGCCTGGCAGACGATCTCCTGGGCACTCGTGCTCGCCGCTCCCGTCATGCTCGCGGTGGCCATCGCCGCCGGGGTCGCCGCACCGCCCGTCGCCACCCCCACCGCCTGGCTCGCGTTCGCCTACCTGGCCGCGGTCAGCATGTTCCTCGGATTCGTCGCCTGGTACCGCGGCCTCGCGATCGGCCCCATGGCACAGGTGAGCCAGATCCAGCTCGTGCAGCCCGTCATGGGCATCACCTGGGCAGCCTTCCTCTTCCACGAGGACGTCGGCCTGGCCACGGTGCTCGGCGGACTCGCGGTCGTCGTGTGCGCCGGACTCGCCGTCCGCACCCGCAGTTCTCCTCCCGCCCCCACCCCCACCCCCACCCGACAGGAGGCGCCATGCGTCACACCCCCCGCTACCTCATGACCGACCCGGAGGAGGTCAAGCGCCTCATCCGCGCGCACGCGTGGGCGACGTTCGTCTCGCCGACCTCCACCGGTCTCGTCGCCTCGCACTACCCCGTTCTGCTCGACGAGGACGAGGACGGCATCGTGCTCGTGAGCCACTTCGGACGCCCGGACGACGAGCTCCACGAGCTCGGACGACACGAGGTCCTGGTGATCATCCAGGGGCCGCACGACTACGTGTCCTCGAGTCTGTACGCGCCGGGAGACCTCGTCCCGACCTGGAACCATGTCACCGCGCACCTCTCTGGCACCCCCGAGATCCTGACCGCGGAGGAGAACTACGCCATGCTCACCCGGCTCACCGACCACTTCGAGGGTGGGCAGCCCCACGGGCGGAGCCTCGCGGAGGACGAACCGGGCACCCGGAGGGCCGCGAAGGGCACGGTCGGCTTGCGGCTCCGGGTCACCCGGTTCGACGCCCGCGCCAAGCTCAGCCAGAACAAGGCCCCCGAGGTCCGCGAGCGCATCGCCGCCCGCTTCGACGCCGCTCACCCCGCGCTGGCCGCCGAGATGCGTCGCGTGTGACCCCCGTTCGAATCGCGCACTGTGCTCCATCTCGGCCGGATATGCAGCACAGTGCGCGATTCGAAAGGGGTCAGGAGGCTGCCAGGGCCAGCGTCGCGAGGGCGACGGTGGGGACCGCGGCGACGACCCCCCAGAGGGCGAAGCGGCCCCAGCGGATCTCGACCCCGAGCGCCGTCACGCGATGGTGCCAGAGGAGCGTCGCGAGCGAGGCCCACGGCGTGACGAGCGGACCGAGGTTCACGCCGATCAGCAGGGCCATCAGGGCGACCGGGTCCCCTGCCGCGGGTTCGAGCACGAGGTAGGCGGGGAGGTTGTTGATCGCGTTCGCGCTCACGGCCCCGAGCGCGGCGAGCCGGAACAGGTCGCCGACAGAGTCGCCGTTCGCGGTCGCCGAGGTCAGGAAATCGAGCAACCCCTGCGCGTGCGCGGTCTCGACCAGCACGAACAGCGACGCGGCGAGCGCGAGCGCCTGCCACGGGACGAGCGAGAGCCGCAGGGCCCGGCGACGACGGACGGCGAAGAGCACGATCATCGCGAGAGCCGCCACCGCGGCCGGGATCCACACGACGGGGGTGAGCGCGAGCAGCGGCATCAGGACGACGAGGATGCCGGTGGCGCTCCAGAACAGCGTCGGATCGGCGGGCCGCCGGGGCACGGGGGTCTCGTACGCGCCGAAGACCGTGCGCCGATGCAGGACGGTGAGGATCGCGACGGGCACCAGGATCCCCACGAGCGTGGGCGCCCAGCTCAGCGCGATGAACGCCCCGGGGCCTTCGCCCATCGCGGGCGCGGCGAGCAGGTTCGTGAGGTTCGAGACCGGCAGCGCGAGCGATGCGGTGTTGGCGAGCCAGACGGTGGCCAGGGCGAACGGCAGCGGCGAGACACCGATGCTCTGCGCCAGGACCACCACGACCGGGGTGACGATCACGGCGGTCGTGTCGAGCGAGAGGAACACGGTGCTCACCACCGCGAGCACGACCACCAGCGCCCACAGCACCAGCACCCGCCCGCGGCCCCAGCGCGCGAGGCGCTGCGAGACGACGTCGAACACCGCCGCGTCACGGGCGAGCTCGGCGACGATCGTGATCGCGACGACGAACCCCAGCACCGGCGCGATCCGCGCCCCGAGCGCACCGGCATCCGTGCGCGGCAGGAACCCCGTGAGCACGCACACGAGCGCGATCACGACGAGCCCGGCGACGACGCCGATCCGCATCCGTCCGATCCCCACCTCGTGAGCATAGGGCCGGCGCCACCCTTTCGAATCGCGCACCTGGCTGCATCGGCGGCGGGTTGGGGACCAGGTGCGCGATTCGAAGGCAGGAGGTGTGAGCAACCCGCATGCATCCGGGGGACGGGCGTAGGGGAACCGTGAGGATCGACGGATGCGGCCGGGCGGCGCAGTTGGATCGAGGACGTGCTCGACATCATCTACCTCGCGCTGACCCTGGCGCTGTTCGCCCTCGTGTCCCTCATCGCCAAGGCGGTGGACCGCGCATGATCGTCTTCGAGATCCTCGCCGCCGTCCTCGCCGTCGCCGCGGTCGTCTACCTGGTCGTGGCGCTCGTCGCCCCGGAGCGCTTCTGATGGACGCGACGGTCCTCTTCGGCGTCCTCCAGATCACGGCCGTCGTGGTCGTGCTCGTGCTCCTCTACCGCCCCCTCGGCGACTACATCGCGCACGTCTACACCTCCGGGCGCGACCTCCGCGTCGAGCGCGGGCTGTACCGGGTGATCGGGGTCGACCCCCGCTCCGAGCAGACCTGGCGCGCCTACGCCCGCAGCGTGCTGCTGTTCTCCCTCGTCGGGCTCCTGCTCGTCTACGGGCTGCAGCGGCTCCAGGCCTTCCTCCCCGCCTCGCTGGGCCTGCCCGCCGTGCCGGAGGGACTCGCGTTCAACACCGCCGCCTCCTTCGTCGCGAACACCAACTGGCAGTCCTACTCGCCCGAGCAGACCCTGGGCTACACGGTGCAGCTCGCGGGCCTCACCGTGCAGAACTTCGTCTCCGCCGCGGTCGGCCTCACCATCGCCATCGCCCTCATCCGCGGTCTCGCACGCCGCGGCTCCGCGACGATCGGCAACTTCTGGGTCGACCTCACCCGCGGTCTGGGGCGGCTGCTCCTCCCGCTCGCCCTGATCGGCGCGGTGGCCCTGCTCACGGGCGGCGTGATCCAGAACGTGAACGGCTTCACCGACGTCGCCACGGTCTCCGGCGGCACGCAGACGATCCCCGGCGGTCCGGTCGCGTCGCAGGAGGCCATCAAGCTGCTCGGCACCAACGGCGGCGGCTTCTTCAACGCGAACTCCGCCCACCCCTTCGAGAACCCGACCGGGTGGACCAACCTCCTCGAGGTGCTGCTGATCCTGGTGATCCCGTTCGCCCTCCCCCGCGCGTTCGGCCGACTGGTCGGCGACCACCGGCAGGGCTACGCGATCGTCGCGGTCATGGGCACCCTGTTCCTCGCCTCGCTCGCCGCGCTCTCGGCGCTGGAGCTGGCGGGACGCGGTTCCGCCCCCGAGCTCGCCGGGGCGGCGATGGAGGGCAAGGAGCAGCGCTTCGGCATCCTCGGCTCGACCCTCTTCGGCAGCGCGAGCACCCTCACCTCGACCGGGGCCATGAACTCGATGCACGACTCGTACACCGCGCTCGGCGGCATGATGCCGATGCTGAACATGATGCTCGGCGAGGTCGCTCCGGGCGGCGTCGGCTCCGGTCTGTACGGGATGCTCGTGCTCGCGATCGTCGCGGTCTTCGTCGGCGGGCTGCTCGTCGGCCGCACCCCGGAGTGGCTCGGGAAGCGCATCGGACCGCGGGAGATGACCCTCGCGAGCCTCTACATCCTCGTGGTCCCGGCGCTCGTCCTCGGCGGCACGGCCCTGAGCTTCGCGATCCCCGGGATCCGCGAGGACGTGGAGTCCACGAGCATCCTCAACCCGGGCGTGCACGGCATGAGCGAGGTGCTCTACGCGTTCACCTCCGCCGCGAACAACAACGGCTCCGCGTTCGCGGGGCTCACCGCGAACACCCCGTGGTTCAACACCGCCCTGGGCGTCGCGATGCTGCTCGGGCGCTTCCTCCCGATCGTGCTCGTGCTGGCTCTCGCCGGGTCGTTCGCCGCGCAGGATCGGGTGCCGGCCACGACCGGCACGCTCCCCACCCACCGGCCGCAGTTCGTCGGCCTGCTCCTCACCGTGACCGTCGTCGTGACGGCCCTCACCTACTTCCCCGTGCTCGCACTGGGACCGCTCGCCGAAGGACTCTGACCATGACCCTCCTCACCACCCCTCCCGAACAGCAGGACGCCCCTGCCGTCCCCGCCCGTCCGCCGCGCTCCTTCGGCGGCGCCCAGCTCGTGCAGGCGCTCCCCGGTGCCGTCCGGAAGCTCAACCCCGCGACGCTCGTCCGCAACCCCGTGATGCTCCTCGTCTGGGTCGGCGCCGCGTTCACGACCGTCCTCGCGATCGCGGAGCCCTTCCTCGGCGGGCCCGCCTCCTCCGGCGGCACCCCCGTCCCGGCGGCGTTCACCTGGGGCATCGCGCTCTGGCTCTGGCTGACCGTGTTCTTCGCGAACGTCGCGGAGTCGGTCGCCGAGGGGCGCGGCAAGGCCCAGGCCGCGAGCCTGCGGAGCACCCGCACCCAGACGATGGCGCGGCGGGTGGTGGGCCCTTCGACAGGCTCAGGGACCCAGGAGCCCGAGACGGAGACGGTGTCGTCGGCGGAGCTGCAGCGCGACGACCTCGTGATCGTCTCCGCGGGCGAACTGATCCCGGGCGACGGCGACATCGTCGCGGGCATCGCGACGGTCGACGAGTCGGCCATCACCGGCGAGAGCGCCCCCGTCGTCCGCGAGTCCGGCGGCGACCGCAGTGCTGTCACCGGCGGCACCCGGGTGCTGTCGGACCGGATCGTCGTGCGCATCACGTCGAAGCCCGGCGAGACGTTCGTCGACCGCATGATCGCCCTCGTCGAGGGGGCGAGCCGGCAGCGCACCCCGAACGAGATCGCGCTGAACATCCTCCTCGCGAGCCTGTCGATCGTCTTCGTCGTCGTGGTCCTCGCGCTGAACCCGATCGCGTCGTACGCCGCGTCGCCCGTGAGCATCCCCGTCCTCATCGCCCTGCTCGTCTGCCTCATCCCGACCACCATCGGCGCCCTCCTCTCCGCCATCGGCATCGCGGGCATGGACCGGCTCGTGCAGCGTAACGTGCTGGCGATGTCGGGGCGGGCGGTGGAGGCCGCGGGCGACGTCACCACGCTGCTCCTCGACAAGACCGGCACCATCACCCACGGCAACCGCCGCGCCCACGCCGTGCTGCCGCTCACCGGGGTGGACGCCGAGGAGCTGCTGCGCACCGCCGCCCTCTCCTCGCTCGCCGACCCGACGCCGGAGGGCGCATCGATCGTCGAACTCGCCGCCGCCCGCGGGATCCGGGTGGAGGCCCCGGCGGACGCCGTCGTCGTCCCGTTCACGGCGCAGACGCGCATGAGCGGTCTCGACCTCGCCGACGGCACGCAGATCCGCAAGGGTGCCGCCTCGGCCGTGGCGGCCTGGCTGGGGCAGACCCCCGGCCCCGAGCTCGCGACCCTCACCGACGACGTCGCCTCGGGCGGCGGCACGCCCCTCGTCGTCGCGGTGCAGGGCCCTTCGACAGGCCCAGGCCCTTCGACAGGCTCAGGGACCCAGCCGGACTCAGGCCCTTCGACAGGCTCAGGGACCCAGGCTGTGGACGCGCGGATCCTCGGGGTCGTGCACCTCAAGGACATCGTCAAGGACGGCCTCCGAGAGCGGTTCGACGAGCTGCGCAGCATGGGCATCCGCACGGTCATGATCACCGGAGACAACCCCCTCACCGCGAAGGCCATCGCGGCCGAGGCCGGCGTCGACGACTACCTCGCCGAGGCCACCCCGGAGGACAAGCTCGACCTCATCCGCCGGGAACAGGAGGGCGGACGTCTCGTCGCGAT
The DNA here is from genome assembly GCF_044543605.1 of Microbacterium sp. NPDC064978. Taxonomy (NCBI): domain Bacteria; kingdom Bacillati; phylum Actinomycetota; class Actinomycetes; order Micrococcales; family Microbacteriaceae; genus Microbacterium; species Microbacterium sp. NPDC064978. Next base: position 329,840 of record NZ_JBITWF010000002.1, read on the forward strand.
GACCGGGGACGGCACGAACGACGCTCCCGCGCTCGCCCAGGCCGACGTCGGCGTCGCGATGAACACGGGCACCTCGGCGGCCAAGGAGGCCGGCAACATGGTCGACCTCGACTCCGACCCGACCAAGCTCATCGACATCGTCCGCATCGGGAAGCAGCTGCTCATCACCCGCGGCGCGCTGACGACGTTCTCGCTCGCGAACGACATCGCGAAGTACTTCGCCATCATCCCGGCGATGTTCATGGGGGTGTTCCCCGGACTCGCGGCACTGAACATCATGCAGCTGCATTCCCCGGCCTCCGCGGTCACGAGCGCGATCATCTTCAACGCCATCGTGATCGTGTTCCTCATCCCGCTCGCGCTGCGCGGCGTGAAGTACCGGCCGGCGAGCGCCTCGCAGATCCTGCAGCGGAACCTGCTCGTCTACGGCCTCGGCGGCGTCATCGCCCCGTTCCTCGGCATCAAGCTCATCGACCTCCTCGTCAGCCTCCTCCCCGGCTTCTGACCGGGCCTGAAAGGAACGCCATGTCGTCCACCACCCGCACCACGATGCGCACCGCCGGTGTCGCCGTCCGCGCGATGCTCGTCCTCACCCTCGTCCTCGGCGTCGGGTACACGCTGCTCGTCACCGGCATCGGCCAGCTCCTCCTCCCCGCACAGGCGAACGGCTCGATGCTCCCCGGCGACCGGGGCAGCGCGCTCCTCGGCCAGTCCTTCACGGATGCCGACGGTGAAGCCCTGCCCGAGTACTTCCAGTCCCGCCCCTCGGCGGCCGGCGACGGGTACGACGGGGCGTCGTCCGGCGGCAGCAACCTCGGGCCGGAGAACCCCGACCTCGTCGCCGCCATCGCCGCGCGGAAGGCCGAGGTCGCCGCCAGAGAGGGCGTCGATCCGTCTGCGGTCCCCGCGGATGCCGTGACCGCGTCCGGCTCCGGCCTCGACCCGCACATCAGCGTCGCGTACGCCCTGCTCCAGGTGCCGCGGGTGGCCGCCGCCCGCGACCTGTCCGAAGACGAGGTGCGGGCCCTCGTGGAGTCTAGGATTCAAGGGCGGGACCTGGGGTTCCTCGGCGAGGAGCGCATCAACGTCGCGGAGCTGAATCTCGCACTCGACGACCGGGAGGGTGCATGAGCGCAGAGCGGCCGCCGCGCCCCGCGACGGACCGGAACCGCCGCGGACGGCTGCGCGTCCTCCTCGGCGCCGCGCCGGGCGTCGGGAAGACCTTCGAGATGCTCGCCGAGGGTCGGCGACTCCGCGAGGAAGGCCGCGACGTGGTCATCGCGATCGTGGAGACCCACGGCCGTGCGGCCACGGCCGCCCTCACCTCCGGCCTGCCCGAGGTGCCGCGGCGCGAGGACGCCCATCGCGGGGTCACCCTCTCCGAGCTCGACCTCGATGCGGTGCTCTCCCTCGCCCCGGAGATCGCTCTGGTGGACGAGTTCGCGCACACGAACGCCCCCGGCTCGCGGAACCCCAAGCGCTGGCAGGACGTCGAGGAGCTGCTGGACGCGGGGATCGACGTCGTCACCACCGTGAACGTGCAGCACATCGAGTCGCTGAACGCGGTCGTGGAGAAGATCACCGGGATCGCCCAGCGCGAGACCATCCCGGACGCGGTCGTCCGCGCCGCCGACGAGATCGAGGTCGTCGACCTCGCACCGCAGACGCTCCGCGACCGGCTCGCCGCAGGTCTCGTCTACCCCGCGGAGCGGGTCGACGCCGCCCTCTCGCACTACTTCCGGCTCGGCAACCTCACCGCCCTGCGGGAGCTCGCCCTGCTGTGGCTCGCCGACGAGGTCGACAGCGCGCTCCGCAGCTATCGCGCGGAACAGGGCATCGCGGGAGCCTGGCAGGCGCGCGAGCGGGTGGTCGTCGCCCTCACCGGCGGCCCGGAGGGCGAGACGCTGCTGCGCCGCGGGGCCCGCATCGCCGCACGCTCCGCCGGCGGGGAGCTGCTCGCCGTGCACGTGACCGCCCAGGACGGACTGCGCGACGAGACCCCCGGCGCCCTCGCCGCGCAGCGCTCCCTCGTCGAGTCCCTCGGCGGCACGTACCACCAGGTGGTCGGGGACGACATCCCGGCGACGCTCGTCGAGTTCGCGCAGGGCGCCGACGCCACGCAGCTCGTGATCGGGGTGAGCCGGCGCGGCCGCCTCGCCGCCGCCCTCACCGGGCCGGGGATCGGCGCCGAGGTCATCCGCCGCTCGGGCGACATCGACGTGCACATCGTGACCCACGCCGCGGCGGGCGGCCGGCTCGCCCTCCCCCGCATCACCGGCGGTGCGCTCGGCTGGCGTCGGCAGGCGCTGGGCTTCGGCGTGGCCCTCGTGTTCGGCCCGCTGCTGTCCTGGCTGATGTTCACCGTCCGCAGCCCCGAGTCGATCACGGCGGAGGTGCTCGCCTACCAGCTGCTCGTCGTGGTGGTCGCCCTCATCGGCGGCATCCGTCCCGCCGTGTTCGCGGCGGTGCTCTCCGGCATCACCCTCGACTTCCTCTTCGTCGCCCCGCTGTTCACGATCACGATCGCGCACCCGCTGCACGTGCTCGCGCTCACCCTCTACGTGATCATCGCGATCCTCGTGAGCCTCATCGTCGACCAGGCCGCCCGCCGAGCGCGGACCGCGCAGCGGGCGACCGCCGAGGCGGAGCTCCTCGCGGCCGTCGCCGGGAACGTGCTCCGCGGCGACAACGCCGTGCTCGCCCTCGTCAGCCGCACGCGGGAGGCGTTCGGCCTGAGCGGGGTGCGGCTGCTCACTCCCTCCGGCGAGGTGCTGGCCAGGGACGGCGAGCCGGTACCGGACGGCCGCGCCACGACCATCCCGGTCGGGGTCGCGTCCGGTGGGGGCCCGCGCGCCGTGCTGGAGCTCAACGGCGAGCCGATCGCCGGTCCGGAGCGCCGACTGCTCGACGCGATCGTCGCCCAGCTCGCCGCCGCCATCGAGCACACCGATCTCCGCGCGACCGCACGGGAGGTGGAGGCCCTCGCCGAGACCGACCAGGTCCGCAGCGCCCTGCTCTCCGCCGTCAGTCACGACCTGCGCCGGCCGCTGGCCTCGGCGGTCGCCGCGATCGGCGGGCTCCGCGGCGCGCACGGCCTGTCCGCCGGGGATCGCGCGGAGCTGCTGGAGACCGCGGACGAGAGCCTCGCGACCCTCTCCGCCCTCGTCACCGATCTCCTCGACGTGAGCCGCGTGGAGGCGGGGGTGCTCGCGGTCTCGGCCCAGCGGATCGACGCGGCCGGCCCCGTGCTCGCCGCGGTGGACGAGCTCGGTCTCGGCCCCGCCGACGTCGAGCTCGCCCTGGACCCCGACCTGCCGCCGCTGCACGCGGACCCCGTGCTCTTGCAGCGGGTACTCGTGAACGTGCTCGCCAACGCCCACCGTCACGCTCCCGACGGCAGTCGCGTGCTCGTGTCGAGCAGCCGGCTGGGGGATCGGGCAGAGCTCCGGATCATCGACCGCGGCGAGGGCATCGCGCCGGAACGCCGCGATGCCGTCTTCCAGCCGTTCCAGCGTTTCGGCGACACCGACAACACAGCGGGGCTCGGGCTCGGGCTCGCCCTGTCGCGCGGTTTCACGGAGGGCATGGGCGGTAGCCTGACTCCGGAGGACACCCCAGGGGGCGGACTCACCATGGTCATCTCCCTGCCGCTCGCCGCAGGGTCTTCCGACACGGAGGGGACGGAGTGAAGCTCCTCATCGCCGACGACGACCCGCAGATGGTGCGGGCGCTGCGGATCACCCTCGCGGCGCACGGCTACGAGGTCGTCGTGGCCGCCGATGGCGCCGCCGCGATCGCCGCCGCAGCGCAGAGCCATCCCGACCTCATCATGCTCGACCTCGGCATGCCCCGCCTCGACGGCATCGAGGTGATCCAGGCGCTCCGCGGCTGGACGAGCGTGCCCATCATCGTCGTGTCGGGGCGGACGGGCTCCGCCGACAAGGTGGAGGCGCTGGACGCCGGGGCGGACGACTTCGTCACGAAGCCCTTCCAGGTCGACGAGCTGCTGGCCCGGCTGCGGGCGCTCTCCCGCCGCGCGGTCGCCGCGAACGGTGAGTCCGTGGTCGCGTTCGGGGACGTCGTCGTCGACCTCGCCACGAAGACCGTGACCCGCGCCGGCACCCGGGTGCACCTCACGCCGACCGAGTGGCGGATGCTCGAGCACCTCGCGCGGCATCCGGGCGCGCTGGTGACCCGGCAGGATCTCCTCAAGGAGATCTGGGGCAGTGCCCAGGTGTCCGACTCCGGCTACCTGCGGCTCTACATGTCCCGGCTCCGCAAGAAGCTGGAGCGCGAGCCTTCGACGCCCGTCCACCTGCTGACGGAGTCAGGAATGGGCTACCGGCTGGTCCTCTAGCGACCGAGCGGCGCGCGGTCGTGCGTGCCCGCGACGCGACGCCGACGGAGGACCGCCACGACACCGACGACGACGAGCAGGACGGCCACGATGATCGCGGTGACGGCGGTGGGCGTGCTCTCCGGCTCGCCCGTGAGACGCCCGACCGCGAGCCAGCTCAGACCCCAGGCGGTCGCGAGCGCCGGCGCGAGGCGTCCGGTGAACCAGGCCGATGCGGCGCCGATCACCAGCACGACCACGAGCACGGCGACGGCCCAAGCGTCGGGGGCACCCGCTCCGATCTCCGGGACCGTCTGGGTGAGCCAGGCGGCGGTGTTGGCGACCGTCGCGATGGTGACCCAGCCGAAGTGCAGGCCGTTGGCCCCGTCGGTGAGGAGGCGATCAGCGAGATTGCGGGCGGGGAACCGGCCGAGGAGCACGATGACGCGGGCGAGCGTCGCGAGCAGGAGCGCGATCACGAGCACGGTCAGCCACAGCGTCAGGTAGCGCGCGGTCACGAGCCAGAGGCCGTTGAGCACCATCGAGAGGGCGATCCAGCCGCCGACCGCCTGCTGTCGCTCGTCGCGGCGCTGCGCGGGGAGCGCCTGCCACACGGTGTAGGCGAGGAGTCCCACATAGATGAGCGACCAGATCGAGAAGGCCGGTCCGGCGGGGGCGAGGTACGAGCCTTGGGCCGAGAGCGCGCCGTTCTGCAGCTCATCGACGGAGTCACCGCCGAAGGCGCCGGCGCCGATGGCCGCGGCGATCAGCATGAACACGGCGGCGGCGATCACGAGGCTCTGGCGGGCGATGCCCTTCGTCGAGGTCTCCATGCCCGCACCCTACGCCGGACGGGGACGGAAGGGAGTGGCCTTGACAGTGCCCCTTCGTTTCGCTAACCAGGTTAGCGAGTGGAGGCGTCAGGCCGGAGCGAGGGCGGCGTCGATCAGGACCTCGGCGGCGCGGCGCGCGTGCACGGCGGCCTCCGGGTCCGCACCGATCGCCGCCGTGCTCTGCGCCCCCTCGGCGAGGAGCGAGAGCTGGGCGGCCAGGCCCACCGGGGCGCCGGTCGCCGCGACGAGCTCCGCCATGTACTGCTGGAACGACGCCTTGTGCGCGCGGACGATGCCGGCGACCTCGGGACTCGTGCCCCCGAGCTCGCCGAATGCGTTGATGAAGGCGCAGCCCCGGAACCCGTCGCTGCAGAACCAGTCCTCCAGGTAGCCGTAGACCGCGAGGAGGCGGGCGCGCGGGTCGTCGCCGCTCTGTGCCACCGCCGCCGTGAGCCCCTGCTCCCATTCGGCGTGCTTCCGCGTCAGCACCGCCGCGACGATGTCGGTCTTCGCCGGGAACAGCGAGTACACGCGCCGCAACGACACGCCGGCGGCAGCCCGCAGCTCGTCCATGCCGACCGCCGCGTAGCCCTTGCGGTAGTACAGCTCCTCCGCGGCGGAGAGGATGCGTTCGCGCGCCTCGTCTTCGGTCATGTCCAGAAGTCTACTTGACATGAGAACGAACGTTCTCTAGATTGATCACATCAGGCGAGAACGATCGTTCTCACCGGCATCGGAAGGAACACATCATGGGTTACATCACCGTCGGCACCGAGAACACCACCCCGATCGAGCTCTACTACGAAGACCAGGGCAGCGGTCAGCCCGTCGTGCTGATCCACGGCTACCCGCTCAACGGGCACAGCTGGGAGCGCCAGACCCGCGAGCTCCTCGCCCAGGGGTACCGCGTCATCACCTACGACCGCCGCGGCTTCGGACAGTCCTCCAAGGTCGGCTCCGGCTACGACTACGACACCTTCGCCGCCGATCTGAACACCGTGCTCGAGACCCTCGACCTCCGCGACGTCGTGCTCGTCGGCTTCTCCATGGGCACCGGCGAGCTCGCCCGCTACGTCGGCCGCTACGGCCACGAGCGCGTCGCGAAGCTCGCCTTCCTCGCGTCGCTCGAGCCCTTCCTCGTGCAGCGCGACGACAACCCCGAGGGCGTGCCGCAGGAGGTCTTCGACGGGATCGAGGCCGCCGCCAAGGACGACCGCTACTCCTGGTTCACCCAGTTCTACAAGGACTTCTACAACCTCGACGAGAACCTCGGCACGCGCATCAGCCAGCAGGTCGTCGACGCGAACTGGAGCCTCTCCGTCACCAGCGCCCCGGTCGCCGCCTACGCCGTGGTCCCGACCTGGATCGAGGACTTCCGCGACGACGTGAAGGCCGTGGCCGCCGCCGGCAAGCCGACCCTGATCCTGCACGGCACCAAGGACAACATCCTGCCGATCGACGCGACCGCCCGCCGCTTCCACCAGGCCGTCGCCGAGGCCGAGTACGTCGAGGTGGAGGGCGCCCCGCACGGCCTCCTCTGGACCCACGCCGACGAGGTCAACGCCGCCCTGACGCAGTTCCTGGCCCGGTAACCCTCGTTCGAATCGCCCGAATGGCCCCATTTCCTCCGGAGATGGGGCCATTCGGGCGATTCGAAGCGGGTCAGCGGGAGCGCCAGAGCAGCCAGACGAAGTACGGGGCACCGATCAGCGCGACCACGAGACCCGCCGGAAGCTGCGCGGGGGCGATCACCGTCCGGCCGATCGTGTCCGCGATGCCCACGAGCAGCCCGCCGAGGAGCACCGCCGTCGGGATCACTCGCGAGTGCCGCGCGCCCACCAGGGCCCGCGCCGCGTGCGGCGCCACGAGCCCCACGAAGCCGATGACCCCGATCGCCGTCACGCTCAGCGCCGCGAGGACGGCCGCCACCAGCAGCAGCGTCAACCGGACGGGCTCCAGCCGGATGCCGACCAGTCGCGGGGTGTCCTCATCGAGCGACAGCACGTCGAGCTCCCGGCGACTCATCACCACGAACGGCACCGCGATCACGAGGACGATCGCCAGCGGGATGACCTGCTCCCACACCCGCCCGTACGTCGTCCCGGAGAGCCAGGTGTAGATCTTCGGGGTGTCCCACGGGTTCGAGCGCAGCAGGAAGAAGGTCGTGAGGGAGACCGTGAAGTACGAGACCCCGATGCCGATGAGCAGGAAACGGTCCGCGTTCAGGCCGCCCCGCCACGACAGCAGGTAGACGAGGGCGAAGGCGAGCAGCGAGCCGGTGACGGCTCCCGCGATCATCCCGCCCGTCGACGACGTGATGCTCGTGATCACCAGCACCGCGCCGAGCCCGCCGCCGCCGGTGACGCCGAGGATGCCCGGGTCGGCGAGCGGGTTGCGGCTCACCCCCTGGATCACGGCGCCGGAGAGCGCGAGCGCGGCGCCGGCGACCACGGCGGCCACGATCCGCGGCGCGCGCTCGTCGAGGGCGAAGGCGATGGGCGCGGGAGCCTGCCCCTGCAGCCATAGCGCGATGTCGCCGGTGAGCAGCCAGGTGTGCCCGGCGAGCAGTCCGAGCAGCAGCACCCCGACCACGCCGAGGGCGACGAGGGCGAGGGTGATCCGGAAGCGCAGGCGGCTGCGCACCCCGAAGCGCACCCGCGGAGGCTCGCGCGTGGGACCGGCGTCGCGGAGGCGTCGGGCCATGAGCACGAGCACGATCGCGCCGAGCAGCGTCGTCGCGACGCCGGTCGGGATGAGGATCGCGGCCTCCGCGCCGATCAGCGCGCGCAGGAGGGCGTCGGAGAGGATGACGACGAGGGCGCCGAGGAGCCCCGACGCGGGGATCAGCAGCAGATGGCGGTTCAGGCTCGGCACCACCCGCGTCAGCAGCCGCGCGAGCACCGGCGCACACAGCCCGACGAAGCCCATCGGCCCGGCGAGCGTCACCGCGACCGCCGTGAGGGTGACCGCGAGGAGGATCCCGATGGTCCTGGTCGACCGGATCGGCACGCCGAGCGACGAGGCGGTGTCGTCGCCCAGGGACAGGATGTCGAGGCGCCGCGCGAGCACGAGGGCCAGCACCGTGACGACCACGACGACCGGAGCCGCCTGCAGGAACGCGGTGAGTCCGAGCTGCGACAGGCTCCCGCTCCCCCAGGCGAGCAGTCCCTTGGTCTCCTCGTCGAACAGGATGAGCAGGGTCGAGGTCGCGGCCTGGAAGGCGAGCGCCAGCGCAGAGCCCGCGAGGATGAGGCGGGTCGTGGACGACCCCGCCCCTCCGGCGAGTCCGAGCACGATGCCCGCGGCGACGATGCCGCCCGCGAACGCCACCGCCCCGGAGGCCCACACCGGCACGGCGATCCCGAACGCGGCGAGCGCCGTGACGGCGAGGTAGGCCCCGGCGGTCACGCCGAGCGTGTCGGGTGACGCGAGGGCATTGCGGGCGAGGGACTGCAGCAGGATGCCGGCGACGCCGAGGGCCACGCCCACCGCGACGCCGGCGGCGAGCCGCGGCACCCGCGATCCCCAGAGGACGTCGGCGTCAGCGAACACCGCGCCGCTCGTGCCCTGCGTGAGGTGCCAGCAGGCGACCGCCACCAGCACGACGGCGAGAGCGACGAGCACGCCGACGCCCGTCCACACCGCGGGCTTCCGACCCTCCGCCCCCACGCGGACGGCGGACGCCGGGGCGTCAGGCTCCGCGGTCGCCGTCGCGTCGTCGAGGCGGAGGGTCTCCGTCACTTCGAGAGCACCTCGAGGTAGCCGTCGATGATCTGCGCGGTCGAGCGCGGGCCGCCGAAGGTCCAGATACCTGCCGGGAACGCGGTCAGGCGGTCCTCCGCCACCGCGGGGAGCGAGGTCCACGCGGGGTTGTCCGCGAGGGCGTCGACGAAGCTCTCGGACTCCGGGTCCGCGGTGCCGGTGTAGAACAGGTTCGCGTCGCCGACCGTCGTCATGCCCTCGACATCGGTCTGCCCGAGGCCGTACACGGGGTCGACCTCGCCGGTCCAGGCGTTCGTCAGCCCGAGCTCCTCGCCCACCTCGCCGACGAGCGAACCCTGGCCGAACGGACGCAGCGCCACGTTGCCGCCGTCGACCCAGCCGTCGAAGAACACGAAGTCGGTGGTGGCGAGGTCGCGGTCGGCGAGCTCGGCCTTCGCGGTGTCGAGGTGCTCCTGGAACTCCTCGGTGACGACGTCGGCCCGCTCCCCGCGGCCGGTGACCTGGGCGATGAGGTCGAAGGTGTTCAGCATCTTGGCGATCGGGTCCTTCGCATCGGCGCCGATCGTCGCGAGCACGGGCACGTCGTAGGCCTCGAGCTGCGCGACGATGGGGTCGTCCGCGGCACTGACCTCGACGATCACGAGGTCGGGGTCGGTGCCGAACAGCGTCTCCAGGTTCGGCTCCTGGCGGGTGCCCACGTCGACGACGCCCTCCGGCAGCTCCTCCGCGGTGACCCAGGTGCTGTACCCCTCGGCGTCGGCCACCGCGACCGGCGTCACGCACAGCGACAGGGCGTCCTCGATCTGCTGCCACTCGAGCACCGCGATCCGCTCGGCCGGCGTGTCGAGCTCGACCGTGCGGCCGAGGTCGTCGGTGACGGAGACCGCCCCGGTCGAGGTGCTCGTGGTGTCGTCCGTGCAGCCCGCGCTCGTCGAGGTCGGGGCGTCCGATCCCTCGGCGGACGGCGTCTGCGTGGTGCCGCAGCCGGCGAGCGCGAGGGTGAGGGCGCCGCCGAGGGCGAGCACGGCGAGGGAGGTCTTCTTCATCGGTGGTTCCTTCAGGGGTCGGGATCAGGAGGCGGAGGGGGCGCGGAGGCGACCGTGGTGGCGACCGCGCGGACGCACCCGCACCAGCCCGGTCTCCTCGTCGAGGGCGGTGTCGATGCGCAGGCCGTACACGTGCGAGAGGTTCTCGCCGGTGAGCACTTCGGCGGGCGCCCCCGCCGCGTGGACCCGGCCGCGGTGCATCAGCACGACGTCGTCGGCGACCGAGGCGGCGTGGTCGAGGTCGTGCAGCACGACGCCGAGCGCGGTGCCGTGGTCGTCGGCGAGCTCCCGCACCAGGTCGAGGGTCTCCACCTGGTAGCGCAGGTCGAGGTGGTTGGTCGGCTCGTCGAGCAGCAGCACCCCGGTGTCCTGGGCGAGTGCGGTCGCCAGCCAGACGCGCTGCAGCTCGCCGCCGGAGAGCTGGTCGACCGGACGGGCGGCCATGGCGGAGAGGCCGGTGAGGGCGAGGGCGCGCGCCACGGCCGCTCGGTCGGCGTCGCTCACGCCGGAGAACCGTCCGCGGTGCGGGTGGCGGCCGTAGGCGACGACGTCGGAGACCTCGATCCCGGACGGGTGCGGCCGGGACTGCGACAGCATCGCGACGGTCTTCGCGAACTCCTTGGCGGAGAGGGCGGCGGCGTCGCGCGACTCCGCGCCGCCGACGCGCACGGTCCCCGCCTCGATGCGGTGCAGCCGCGCGAGAGCGCGGAGGACGGTCGACTTGCCGCTGCCGTTCGGTCCGATCAGCGTGGTCACCCGGCCCGGCGCGAGGCGCAGGGATACGTCGTGCACGACCCGGGTGCGGCCGTAGCCGAGGACGAGGGACTCCCCCTCCAGGCTGTGGCGATCGATGGCCTCGGTCATCTCAGCCCCGCATCGCGACGCCGCGGCGCCAGTAGCCCATGAAGGCGACCTGTGCGCGGTCGACGCCGAGGTCCTTCACGAGGTGCCGACGCAGCGTCGTCACGACACCGCTCTCGCCCGCGATCCAGAAGTAGCGGCCGGCGCGGTCGTCCTCACGGGGGATCTCCTCCCCCAGGCTCGAGTACTCGGGGGTCTCCCACAGGAGGTCCTCCCCCTCGATGTCGGTGACGCGGATCTCGTCCCCGGCGTCGTCATCCCCCAGATACTCGAGCACCGCGGGGATGAGGCGAAGGCCGTGCGGCTCGCCGATGTCGCGCGGGAGCCAGTGCACGTCGACCCCGGCCGGCACGTCGATCGCGAGCACGTCGGCGGGCGACGGCACCTCGATGAAGGCGACGCCGCGGAGGTCGCGCGGGGCGTCCTCCAGGATGCGGGCGATGGCGGGGGCCGCGGTCTCATCCCCGACGAGGACCACCGAGGTCGCCGCCCCCGGCGCGTACTCCGCCCCGCCGTGCGCGACGACGCCGCGGCGCGGGCCGACCAGCCACAGCTCCTGACCCACCGCGGCGGTGCTCGCCCACCGCGAGGCCGGACCGGTGAGTCCGGGCTCCAGGTGCAGCACGAAGTCGATGTCGACCTCGGTGCGGCCGTCGTCGGCGACCCGCAGCTCGCGCACGGAGTAGGTGCGCATCGAGCCGCGCTCCTCCTCCGGGACGGCGAGGTACGAGCCCCACCAGTCGTACGTCGACCGGTCGATCTCCGCGAGCACGCCGGACGCGGGCGGGAAGACGAGCTTGACCCGGCTGTCGTAGACCGCGCCGGGGGTCCCCAGCTCGCTGAGCTCCTCGCCGCCGAGCGTCACCCGCACGAACGACGGGGAGACGCGGTCGACGGCGCGCACCTCGGCGCGGGTGAGGATGTAGGTGGGGCGCTCGGTCGTGGTGGATTCAGCGGACATGATGCCTTCCGATGGGGGTGACCATCGGCTTGCCGGAGACCGGGTCGATGGTGATCTGATTGGGGAGGCCGAAGACCTCCTGCACGAGCTCGGCGGTGACGACGTCCTGCGGGGCGCCGATCGCGTGCACGCGGCCGTCTTTCATGGCCACCAGCTCGTCGGCGTAGCGTGCGGCGAGGTTGAGGTCGTGCAGCACCATGACGATCGTGGTGCCGCGGGCCACGCTGAGGTCGGTGAGCAGGTCGAGCACCTCGACCTGGTGGGCGACGTCGAGGAAGGTCGTCGGCTCGTCCAGCAGCAGGATGTCGGTCTCCTGCGCGAGGGCCATCGCGATCCAGACGCGCTGACGCTGGCCGCCGGAGAGCTCGTCGACGCTACGGTCGGCGAGGTCGCTGATGCCGGTCGCGTCCAGGGCGTCGGCGACGACCTCGTAGTCGCGCGCGCTCCACCGCGACAGCGCCCGCTGGTGGGGATGACGCCCGCGACCGACGAGGTCCGCGACGGCGATGCCCTCGGGGGCCACGGGCGACTGCGGCAGCAGGCCGAGGATGCGCGCGACCTCCTTCGTGGGGCGGGCGTGGATGGACTTCCCGTCGAGCACGACCTCCCCGTCCCCCGGCGACAACAGGCGGGCGAGGGCGCGCAGCAGCGTCGATTTACCGCAGCCGTTGGCGCCGACGATCGTGGTGATCTTCCCCGGCGCGATCTGCAGGTCGAGGCCCTCGACCACGGTGCGGTCGCCGTAGGAGAGGGTGACCCCTTCGGCGGACAGGCGGTGGGCGGCGGTCACAGCGAGCCTCCGGTGCGGTTGGTGCGGATGAGCAGGTAGATGAGGTACGGCGCGCCGACGACGCCGGTGACCACGCCGACCGGGTAGCGCGCTCCGAGCGCGAACTGGGCGATGAGGTCGCCGCCGAGCACGAGCACCGCGCCGACGAGGCCGCTGGGCAGCAGCAGCGTGGCGCCGGGACCGGTGAGCCGCGCGGCGATGGGTCCGGCCATGAACGCGACGAAGGCGATCGGCCCGGTGGCGGCGGTCGCGAAGGCGAGGAGGGCCACGGCGCCGAGGATGAAGACGAGGCGCGTGGCGGTGACCCGCACGCCGAGACCCGCGGCGGAGTCGTCCCCGAGCTGGAGCGTGCCCAGCGCCCGGCCCTGCGAGAGCAGCAGCGGCACGAGGATCGCGGCGGCGATCGCCATCGGCAGCACCCGCTCCCACGATGCGTTGTTGAGGCTGCCGGTGAGCCACTGCATCGCGGTCTGGATGTCCCAGTTCGCGGCCCGGGACAGCAGGTAGGAGATGACGCTCTGCAGCATCGCCGCGACGCCGATCCCGATGAGGATGAGGCGGGTGCCCGCGAAGCCGCCCTTGATGGCGAGGAGGTAGATCGCCAGCGCGGTGACGAGGGCGCCGACGAGCGCGAGGAGCGAGACGGCGGGGCCGTTGAGCGAGAGCACGACGATGCCGAACACCGCGGCGGCACCGGCCCCGTTCGAGATGCCGATGATGTCCGGCGAGGCGAGCGGGTTGCGCAGCATGGTCTGGAACGTCACGCCCGCCATGCCGAACGCGAGGCCGGTGAGGACGGCGAGGACGGCGCGCGGCAGGCGCAGGTCGCCGACGGTGAACGACGCACCGGGCACCGCCTCGCCGAGGATCACGCGGACGACCTCGTCGAGCGGGTAGAACGTGTTGCCGACCATGAGCGCCACCGTGAAGAGCACGACCACGACGGCCCCGAGCGCGACGGTGACCACGGCATGACGGCGGTGGCGTGCCCGGCGGCCGGCGATGACACGCGCGGTGCGGGCGGCGGCGGACTCGTCGCCGCGGACGAGGGTGTGCTCGGTCGTGCTCACAGCTCCCGCACCTTCTGTCGGCGGACGATCCAGATGAAGAACGGCGCCCCGATGATCGCCGTGATGATACCCACCTGGATCTCCTCGGACGACGGCGAGATCACGCGTCCGACGATGTCGCTCGCGGTGAGCAGCGCGGCGCCGGCGAGGGCCGAGAACGGCAGCAGCCAGCGGTGGTCTGTGCCCACGAGCATCCGGCACATGTGGGGGACGATGAGCCCGACGAACCCGATCGGCCCCGCGATCGCCGTCGCCGCGCCGGCCAGGATGACCGCACCGAGGGCCGACAGCATCCGGGTGCGCAGCACGTGCTCGCCGAGCCCCTTGGCCATGTCGTCGCCGAGGGCGAGGGAGTTCATGCCCCGTGCGCACAGGAAGCAGATGAGGGCGCCGACCGCGAGGACCGGCGCGGTGATCGCGATCCGCGGCCACTCCGCCCCGCCGACGCCGCCGATCTGCCACGACTGGAACGTCTGCAGCAGGTCGACCCGCGGCAGCATGACCGCGCTGATGAGCGAGGCGAACGCGGCGGAGGTCGCCGCCCCCGCGAGGGCCAGCTTGAGCGGGGTGGCCCCGCCACGGCCGAGGGAGCCGACGGTGTAGACGAACACGGCGGCCGCCGCGGCGCCGACGATCGCGAAGGCCATCTGCCCGTAGGGATTGCTGAGTCCGAAGAACGCGATGCCGAGGACGACCGCGAACGAGGCGCCGTTCGAGACCCCCAGGAGGCCGGGGTCGGCGACGGGGTTGCGGGTGACGGCCTGCATCGTCGCTCCCGCGAGGGCGAGGGCCGCCCCCACGAGGAGCGCGAGCACCGTGCGGGGGATGCGCTTGACGACCGCGGCCTGAGCGATCGTGTCCGACTGCCCGGAGAGCGCCGCGAGGATGTCGTCGAGGGTGACCGCCCGCACCCCGAACGACACCGAGAGCACGACGAGCACGAGGATCACACCGACCCCGGCGAGCAGCCAGAGGGTGCGTACCACCGCCGGACGCCGCAGGGTGGCGGCGTCCGGCGCGAGGACGGGTGCTGAGATCACGACGACTCTCCGCTGGGGGGCGGACGCGGAGCTTACTTCGCGAGCGGCGCGGCGAGGATGGCCAGGTAGTCCTCGAGACCCCACGGGATCGACAGCGCCGACGGGTTCGCCGATGCGGCGATGGGGGTGGCGTCCGGGAGGATCGCGACGCGGCCCTCCGCGATGGCCGGGATCTTCGACAGCAGCGGGTCGGCCTGCAGCGTGGCGAGGGTGGAGTCGTCGCCGTAGGTCACGAGCACGTCGACGTCGTCGAACTTCTGCGCCTCCTCGGCGCTCACCTGCAGGTAGAACTGGTCGCTGTCCTCGTTCTCCTCCACGATCGCGGGGAGCGGCAGGCCGAGGTCGTGCAGGTAGCCGGGGCGCGTGTCGGCCGCGGTGTAGTAGCCGATCTGGCTCAGGTCGCTCGGGTCGAAGTAGGCGAACAGCACCTTCTTGCCCTCGAGCGCGCTGTTGGCCGCGAGGGCCGCGTCGGCGTCGGCGTGCAGGTCCTCGATCAGGGCCTCGCCCTGAGCCTCGAGCCCCAGGGCCTTGGAGTTCATCTCGACCATGTCGTCGACGGACGTGCCCCACGCGACGTCGGGGTAGGCGACGACCGGGGCGATCTTGGAGAGCGTGTCGTACTCCTCCTGCGTGAGGCCGGAGTAGGCGGCGAGGATGACGTCGGGCTCGGTGTCGGCCACGGCCTCGTAGTCGATGCCGTCGGTCTCGTCGAAGAGCACCGGGGCCTCGCCCCCGAGCTCGTCGAGCTTCTCCTCGACCCAGGGGAGGATGCCGTTGTCGTCGTCGTCGCCCCAGGTGGCCTTGCTCATGCCGACCGGGACGATGCCGAGGGCCAGCGGCACCTCGTGGTTCGCCCATGCGATGGTCGCCACGCGCTCGGGCTTCTCGTCGATGGTCGTCTCGCCGTAGACGTGCTCGATGGTGACCGGGAACGCGTCGTCGGAGGCCGGGTTGCCCCCGGTGGTCGCGGTCGACTCCGGCGCGGAGGACGAGCAGGCGGAGAGCGTCACGGCGAGCGCGGCGGCCGCGCCGAGGGCGAGAAGTCGAGAGGTGCGCACAGGCGTTCCCTTCGGGATGGGAGATGGGGTGTCGACGCGAGAGCGTCCGGCCTTTGGTAAGCCTCGCCTAATCTAACACGGAGGTTAGGGCTGCCTCACTCCCGTTTCGAATCGCTCACCTTGTCCCATCCGGCGCCCGGATGCCGCAAAGTGGGCGATTCGAAGGTGTCGGGGCAACGAAAAAGCCGGCCGGACCCGTACGGATCCGGCCGGCTTCAGGAAGTCAGCGCACGCTCAGAGAGCGCGGATGTTCGCCGCCTGCATGCCCTTGGGGCCACGCTCAGCGTCGAATTCGACCTTCTGGTTCTCGCGGAGCTCCTTGAAACCGGAGCCGGCGATAGCCGAGTAGTGGGCGAAGAGGTCTTCGGTGCCGTCATCGGGAGCGATGAAGCCGAAGCCCTTCTCTGCGTTGAACCATTTCACAGTGCCAGTGGCCATGTGTTTTCTACTTTCTGTTGACCGGCCGCTCGCGCGGCCTGCATCATGCCGATGATCCGACATGCATGCTCGGTCACGCTACCACGGCCGACTGACCGGATGCCGCCTCTTCGGCCGTGCGATGGGCGAGTGCCGCCTCGGTGCGCGTGCTGACACCGAGTTTGCGCAGCACCGCCGAGACGTGCACGCTGACGGTCTTCACACTGATGAACAGGCGCTCCCCGATCTGGCGGTTGCTCAGGCCCTCAGCGATCAGGGCGAGTACCTGCCGCTCCCTGGCCGTCAGCTGCTCCGCGTCGGCCTCGCGGGGTCCGGTCGGACGCACCCTGGACGCATCGCCGAACCGTGTCAGTGCCTTCTGCAGCGGCACGTGGCCGAGGCGCTCAGCGATCGCCGTCGCCGTGGCCAGCACGGCAGCCGCCTCGGCGCGCTCCCCGGCGGCGACGTGCAGCCGGGCCCGCTCGAGCCGGAGCACCACCCGGAACGTCACCGGAACGTCGTCCCCGTCCGCACACACCAGCGCCTCGTCGACCACCGCCGGCTCCGGTTCGAGCAGGGCGTGCAGCACCGTCGACCACGCGTCGTCCTGGAGTTCCGGCGGCTGCGCCTCCCAGGCCGTCCGCACCGCCGCGACCGCCGCATCGACGTCCGCGCCGCCCGCACGCAGCGCCGTCACGAGGGCCCCCGCCTCCAGGAGCAGCCGCCGCTGATGCAGCAACGCCGGACGCTCGTCCTCCAGCATCGCCAGGATCACGTCGAGCGCTCCGCGGAGGTCGCCCTGACTCTCGGCGACGGCGACCTGCATCGTGATCCGGTCGTACCAGATCTGCCGCTCTGAGACCCCCGTCTCCTCGAACGCCGGCAGCCACTCCTGCAGGGTCTCGGCGGCCTCCGCGGCCCGGCCCCGCCAGGCGAGCACCCGCACCCGGGTCATGCTCACGTACATCCGGAACACCCGCAGCGTGCCCTGCAGGAAGTCGCGGGCCAGCATGTCCTCGACCTGGTCGATCTCGCCGAGCTCCAGCAGCGGCACGATCATGTTCTGCGCCATGATCGAGCCCGAGGTGCGCTCGACGCGGAGCTCACGGGCTCGCCGCAGACCCTCCTCCGCGACGGCGACCGCCTCCCGGTAGCGGCCCAGCAGCGTCAGCAGGTCGGAGTAGTTGACGCGGTAACGCATCTCGGCCGTCGATCCGGCGGCGAGGTCGCGTGCCCGTCCGTACTCGCGCACCCCCTCCGCGACCCGTCCGAGGTGCGCCAGCGACCCGCCACGGACGTTCGCGGCGATCGAGAGCTGGTCCGTCGTCGGGGCGCCCGCCGCCCGGCGCTCCGCCTCGTCGGCGAGGCGGATGGCCTCCTCCCGGTCACCCGCGATCATGCGACGACTCGCGAGCTGATTCAGCAGTTCCGCACGGAACACGTCGTCGTCGACCCGCTCGGCGAGCGCCAGCGCCTCCTGAAGCAACGGGACGGCTCCGAGACGCCCGAGGTTGACGAGGTACAGCGCCTTGTTGCGCAGCAGCCGGGCGTGCAGTCGCGGGTCGACCGTCGCCGCGTCGACCTCGCTCAGCGCGACGTTGGCGACCGCGAGCGCGCGCTCCCCGTCGCCGGCGTTGCGCAGGACCGACCCGAGCACGTGGAGGAGGTCGAGACGCGCGAAGCCCGTCGCCTCCGCCGCGTCCGGCACGAGCGGCCAGAGCTCGAGGACGAGCTCCCCGAACCGCGCCGCGCTGGCGAAGGCGTACTGGGCCTTCGCCTGCCGCATGGCGTCGGCGGCGGCCGCGATCGCACGACGATCGTCCTGCGCGAGCTGCCAGTGGTAGGCCGACGCCGCCGCGTCGTCGCCCCCGCCCTCCTCCAACGCCTCGGCGTAGGCCCGGTGCAGCCGCGCCCTCTCGCCGGGGAGCAGGTCGCCGTGCACGGCCTCCCGCAGCAGAGCGTGGCGGAACCGGTAGTCGTCCTCGCCGACGACGATGATGCCGCTGCGCACGGCCTCACGGACGGCGTCTTCGACACGATCCTCCGGAAGGTCGACGAGGCGCAGCAGCAGCGGATCCGTGAGCGGCCGCTCGGCGCCGGACATCACCTGCACCACCCGGCGCGCGTCTTCGCCGAGGCGGTCGAAGCGGGCGAGCAGCAGGTCGCGCAGGCTCTCAGGCAGGGGGCCCTGGGCGCACCCGGCGATCTCCTCGACGAAGAAGGGGACGCCCTCCGCGCGCACCTGCAGCCGCTCCAGCGCCGTCGCGGTCGGCGCGCGTCCCGTGATCTGTGCGACCAGCTCGCCGACCGCATGGTCGTCGAGGCGCGGCACGGTCATCCGTTCGAGCAGTCGCGCCCTCGTGGCCTCGCCGATGAACCGGCTCACCGCGTCGCCTCGGCGCACATCGTCGGTGCGGCAGGTGATGAGCAGCAGGAGGCGGCCGCGGTCGAGCGTGCGCAGCAGGAAGGAGAGGATCGCGAGGGTCGAGTCGTCGGCCCAGTGCAGGTCTTCGACGACGATGACCTGCGGCGCCAGCTCCGTGGCGGCCTCGATGAGGGAGGCGATCGCGTCGCGCAGGCGTTCGGGGCTGGTGCGGTCGCGAGCGGCGGGGGCGTCGACGAGCTCGGGCAGCAGCATGCCGAGCGCCTCGACGCCCACGCCGACCGCCTCGCGCACACGCTCCGCGCCCAGCCGCTCCACGAGCGAGCGGAGGATGCCGGCGAGCGGGCCGAACGGGGCGCGCGAGGTGCCGAGGTCGAGACACCAGCCCCCGTGCACGTCGGCCGCGGTCGCGATCTCGGCGCTGAACTCCCGCACCAGCCGGGACTTGCCGATCCCCGCCTCGCCCTCCACGAGCAGCGCGGCGGGCACACCCTGGCGCACGCCGTCGAACAGGCGGCGCATCCCGGCGAGCTCGGCATCACGCCCGACCATCGCGGCGGTGGGGGCTGGGGCCATGGACCCATCGTGCCACTGCCCGCGGACATCCGGCGGGCCGGGGAAGGACAGGACGACGCCGTCCGTCATCGGGCGACGGCCGGATCGCACGCCGCTGTGCGCGGAGCCTGCGGCGCCGACGCTCGCCCGCGTCCGAGGCGCAGCAGCCGGCGCAGCGGACCCGCAGGACGCGGCACGATCTGGTCCGCGTGCTCGATGAGCATCCGGCGCCGGGCGACCGCGCGCTCGATCTGCTCCTGCTCGAAGACGGTGACCTGATGGATGAGGGAGGGGTGCTCGAACATGATGTCTCCTCGACGGTTCGGTGTATCCCTACACTCCGCTCTGAGGTGCCCCCTCGACATCGGACGGATGCCCTATCTTCCGCGCCCTCTTCCCGCCCACCTCCCTACGCCGACGCAGGCCCCCGCGCCGCATCAGGCTCCTGGTCCACCCACCCGCCTGAGCCCGCGCGAACGCCCGCCCTCCCAGAGCGAGGGCCGCGCGGACGGACGGGTCCCCTCCGGCACGACGATCGCGAGCACCCGCACGAGCGTCGTCATCCACAGCAGTCCGAGCCCGACGACGACCGCCTCCACCGCGGTCACCGGGAAGAAGCCGAGCGGCCACCACAGCAGCACGGCCCCGACCACGAGCACCCCGACGGCGACGGAGGTCACCACGAGGGCCAGGGGCCGACCGGGGACGATCAAAGTCGTCGCCGCGGCAGCCCCGAGGAAGAGGAGCAGCGCCGCGACGGCTGCGATGTCGTGCGGCACGGGGGCTCGATACAGCGGCAGGAGCCCGACCGCGGCGAGAGCGAGTCCGGCCGCCGCCCACAGCACGACCACGGTCGCGATCCGGGACAGCGCGTGGTCCCCGAGCAGCCGATGCAGATCGCGACCGATGTACGAGCCGACGGTGGCGACCAGCAGCCCGGCGACGACGAGGGTGCCGTTGAACGCCCACCCCACCCCGAGCTGCGAGAAGTTCTCCTCCCACCACCGGGGGTCGACGGCGGTCACCATCGCGAACAGCGTGCCGATCACGAGGAACCCGAACAGGAGCCCGGCGAGGTCCGCGGTCCGGAGCCCGATTCCCGCACCGAAGGCGAGTCGTCCGCCGACCGCGGCCGCGACCCCCGTGAGCAGCCCGCCGCCGATGGCTCCGAGCGCGAGGCCGCGCAGGCCCGCCGCGAGCACCTCGGCCGTGAGCAGCACACCCATCGCCGTCACCGCCCCGAATGCGACGGTGAGGGCGGCGGCCGAGAGGCGCGACACGACCCGTTGCCAGCGCGGCATCGCGGCCCCCTCATCCCGACGGTGCAGGAGAGTGCTGACGACGAAGGCCAGGGCCGCGACACCGCCGGCGACCCCCGCAGCGGGCAGCGCCAGTCCTCCCTCACCCGTCAGCGGCCGCGGCGGGCCGGCGAGGAGCAGCGCCCCGGCGAGAGCTCCCCCGACGAAGCAGACCACGGTCGCGAGCACGGCACGCCCCTCGCCGCGCAGGCGCTCCCTCGTGTCCATGCGCCCATGCAAGCACGACCCTCCGACGCCCGCAGCCCTCACACGCGACGAGGCCCGGGCCGCGCGCAGCGGTCCGGGCCTCGAAGAGGATGCGTCAGGCGTCCACGTCACCGCGCCAGGCGCCGGTCTCGACGCCACGGCCCTCGATGAACTCCTTGAAGTTCTTCAGGTCCTTCTTCACCGCGTGGGATCCGGCGCCGACCAGGGCACCGACCTTCTCCAGGAGTCCCTCCGGCGCCCAGTCGAGCTGGACGGTCACACGCGTGGTGTTCTCGTCGATCTTGTGGAACGTCACGACGCCCGCGTGCTCTGTCTCGCCGCCGACGCTGTTCCACGCGACGCGCTCATCCGGGTGCTGCTCGGTGATCTCGGCGTCGAACTCACGCTCCGCGCCCCCCACATTCACCTTCCAGTGCGTGTGGGTCGCGTCGATCTGCGTGATGGAGACGACCTCGTCGAGGAACTTCGGGAAGCTCTCGAACTGCGTCCACTGGTTGTACGCCGTGCGGACGGGAACGTCGACGTCGATGGTCTCGATGATCTGCACCATGGGGATGCTCCTCACTTGTTCGTCGTTCGTGTGCTTCCATTCAGCCCGCTGCGGGCGAGATCGGCGATGGGGTTGACATCGGCGCGACTACCGTGGAGGCCATGCGCATCCCCGCCGCGATCCGCGCCTCCCAGCGCTCCCCCCTGCTGCAGGTGGTGAAGTCGGCCGCGGCGACCATCGCCGCGTGGCTGATCGCGGGCTTGGTCTTCCCCGGGCAGCTGCCGGTGTTCGCCGCGATCGCCGCGCTGCTGGTCGTGCAGCCCAGCGTCAACCAGTCGCTGTCGAAGGCGCTGGAGCGCAGCATCGGCGTGATCGTCGGCGTGGTGATCGCCGTCGGCCTCGGCCTGCTCCTCGGCTCGCCGAGCTGGATCGTGCTGCTCGCGATCGTCGTCGCGATGCTCGTGGCATGGATCTTCCGGGCGTCCCCCGGCACCGGCAACCAGGTCGCGATCTCGGCGATGCTCGTGCTGGCGCTCGGGTCGTCGAGTCCGGAGTACGCGATCGCCCGGATCGGGGAGACCCTCATCGGGGTGGTGATCGGCATCGTCGTGAATGCGCTGATCGTGCCGCCGGTGCTCGTCGAGCCGGCGCGGCGGGATGTGGGGCTGCTCGGACGGGAGCTCGCCGCGAGCCTCGACCGCCTCGCGGACGCCCTGCCCGCCCCGCAGACTCCGGCGCGGCTGCAGGAGCTCATGCTCGAGGTGCGGCTGCTGCGACCCATGAAGGACGCCGCCGAAGCCGCGATCGCCGCCGGGGAGGAGTCGCTCACGCTGAACCCCCGGCGCTCGACCCATCGCGCCGACCTGCAGGAGCTGAGGGCGCTGCTCGACCGGCTCTCGCCCATCGTCACGCAGACCATCGGCATGACGCGGGCCTACTTCGACCACTACGACGACCGGCTCGGCGAAGAGCCCGCGGTCGCCGCGATCGCCGAGCAACTCCGCCGGGCCGGACACGACGTGCGCCTCGCGGTGCAGACCACAGCGCCCTCTCCGGAGCCCGAGACGCTGACCTCCGCCATCCCCGCTCTGACCGCTCCCCTCGTGATCCGTCCGCCCTCCTCGCAGCACTGGATCCTCATCGGCTCCCTCATGGAAGACCTCCGTCGCATCCGCGGCGAGCTCCTCGACGAAGACTGAGTACCGACCCACCCCCTTTCGCACCTCCCGGCCCCCTCTGTGCGTTCGCAACGGGCCGGGACGCACCGAAAGGGGTGGGTCGGCGGGGTTACCCTGGCGGGATGACAGTCGAGGAGGCGCTGGCGGAGCTCGCGGCGCTGGAGGACCCGAAGCAGCGCGCGGCGAACGAGAAGCGCGGCGACGACCACGGCATCAACCTGAGCCGCATGCGCGCCCTCGCGAAGCGCATCAAGACGGACCAGGCCCTGGCGCGGGAGCTGTGGGCGACCGGCGAGACGTCCGCCCGGCTCCTGGCCCTGCTCGTGTGCCGTCCGGCCGACTTCACCGCCGACGAGCTCGACACGATGCTGCGCGAGACGCGGCCGCCCAAGGTGAACGACTGGTTCGTGAACTACGTGCTCAAGAAGTCGCCCCTCGCCGAGGAGCTGCGCCAGCGCTGGTTCGACGACGCGGATCCCACCGTCGCGGCCGCCGCGTGGTCGCTCACGACGGTCCGCGTGACGAAGGACGCCGACGGTCTCGACCTGCCGCACCTGCTCGACCTGATCGACCGCGACCTGCAGCAGGCCCCGCCGCGCCTGCAGTGGGCCATGAACGAGACCCTCGCGAACATCGGCATCTTCCATCCGGACCTGCGGGGACGGGCGGTGGAGATCGGAGAACGGCTCCAGGTGCTGGCCGACTACCCCACCGCCCCCGGCTGCACCTCGCCCTTCGCGCCCCTCTGGATCGGGGAGATCGTCCGGCGTCGCGAGGGCTGAGTACGCTGAGCGGATGAGCACCCACATCGCCGCGGAACCCGGTCAGATCGCCCCCGTCGTCCTGTTCCCCGGCGATCCGCTGCGGGCGAAGTGGATCGCCGAGACCTTCCTCGACGACGCCGAGCTGTACTCGGAGACGCGCGGCATGCTGGGCTTCACCGGCACCTGGGAGGGGCATCGGGTCTCCGTCCAGGGTTCGGGGATGGGGCAGCCGTCGATGGCGATCTACGCGACGGAACTTTTCACGGAGTACGACGTGCAGACGATCGTCCGGGTCGGATCCTGCGGCGCGCTGACCGAGAAGCTCGCGGTCCGCGACATCATCATCGCCAACGGCGCGAGCACCGACTCCGGGATCAACCGCGTGCGCTTCCACGGGCTCGACTACGCCCCGCTCGCCGACTTCGCCCTGCTCCGCGCGGCGGTGGAGGCGAGCGAGTCGGAGCCGGTGTCGTCCACGGTGCACGTGGGGCCGCTGTTCTCGAGCGATCAGTTCTACAGCACCCGGCCGGAGCTCACGGAGCCCTTCGTGCGGCACGGCATCCTCGGCGTCGAGATGGAGGCGGCAGGGCTCTACACGCTCGCCGCGTTCCACGGACGCCGCGCCCTCGCGATCTGCGCGGTCAGCGACCACATCGTCACCGGCGAGGAGACCACGGCCCAGGAGCGCGAGCAGACGTTCGGCGACATGGTCCGGATCGCCCTCCGCGCGGCGACCTCGGTCTGAGACTGGCCGCCTCGTCGAGTAACGTTATACACTTCACAGGTCGCGCGGCGCCGGGGACGACCGCACAGGGCGGTCGCTGCTGCGCGCGATGAAGACGACTGGGGAGAACCATGGCCACGCAAGATCAGCTCAACACGCTTCTGGCGGACATCGAGCGCGACATCAACGGATTCATCGGGGCGTCGATCGTCGACCTCGAATCAGGGCTGCCGCTCGCCTCGAGCTCCGTCCGTCCGGACTTCGACCTCGAGGTCGCGAGCGCGTTCAACAGCGAGATCGTGAAGAACAAGAAGCGCACGATCGATGCCCTCGGCATCGATGGCGAGCTCGAGGACATGCTGCTGACGCTGAACACGCAGCTGCACCTGCTCAAGATGCTCGACGACGATCTGTTCATCTACCTGGCCGCCGATCGCCAGGCCACGAACCTCGCCCTGCTGCGCTCCTCGGTGAACCGCCGGGTCGCCGCCCTCGGCGCGTGATCCATGAGGCCGTGGGGAGCGGCCTCGGGAGAGGGCGACAGCGAAAGACCGGTCCCGGGGAGCGGACGATGAGGCGCCCCCGGCGCCGACGGACCGACCTGCCTCAGCGGTACCGGGTGATCTTCGCCGGTCCGGTGGGCGCGGGCAAGACGACCGCGGTCCGTGCACTGAGCGACGTCGCGCCGGTGGACACCGACGTGCCGATGTCGTTCGCGAGCGGTGACGGCAAGACCACCACGACGGTCGGGCTCGACTACGGGACCTGGCGGCCGACGCCCGAGGTCTCCATCGCGCTCATCGGCATCCCGGGGCAGCAGCGCTTCGCGTCGGCACGGCAGCGCGTCTCGATCCCGGGCACCCGGGTGCTGCTCTGGCTGCGCGGCGACCGCGACACCCTCGTCGCCGACGCCGACGAGTGGCTGGACGTCTTCGCGGGCGAGGAGCATCGCGTCGTGATCGCCGTCAGCCACACCGCCGGACGAGCGATCGGCGATATCCGGCGCGCGCTCGCCGCCCCTCTCGCGCGACACGGCATCCCCGCCTCGCGCGTCCTCGCGGCCGACGCGCGCGACCGCGACAGCGTGATGCGTGTCGCCGGCGCCGCTCTCGATCTTCCGGAGGAGAAGCCATGACCGGACCCGCCCGGCGGCACGACGCCGCCGCGACGCCCGATCCGTCCCGCATGCACCCCGACGTCGCCGGCAACTGGGCCCTGTGGTCGCGCATCGTCGGCCCGTCGGCGCAGACCCGTCTGCAGCAGTTGGAGGAGCGCTTCCCGGAGCTGACGACCGCGGTCCTCGGCACAGCCGACGGCCTCCACATCGCCTCGCTCGGCGTCGACCAGGACGGCGGCGAGCAGCTCGCGGCGATGAACGGCTCCCTGTTCGGGGTCGCGCGAGCCGAAGCCGAGATCATCGCCGGCGGGACGGAGCCGACCCTGTCGGCCATCGTGTCGCTGTCCATCGGAGAGAACCAGATGGCCCTGCTGAGCTTCATCCTCGCGCCGTATGGCCAGCTCCTGCTCTCGGTGTCGGCCTCGTCGTCGCAGCTCGGGACCGTGATCGTGCACGCGCGCTCCACGGCGTACGAGCTGCTCACCGCGCTCGGGGTCACGGGATCGGCGACATGACGCAGATGGGATGATCGAAGCACCATGAATCCCACGCCGCGGCTCGAACCCTCTCTCGTTCCCGACGCGGCGGACCCCGACGCGGTCTACCTGACGTTCGTGGAATGGGCGGAGTCGACCGGCATCCGCCTCTACCCCGCGCAGGACGAGGCGCTCATCGAGATCGTCTCCGGCGCGAACGTCATCCTGTCCACGCCGACGGGCACCGGAAAGTCGCTCGTCGCGGTCGGAGCCCACTTCGCGGCGATGGTCGGCGGCCGCCGCAGCTACTACACGGCGCCGATCAAGGCCCTCGTCAGCGAGAAGTTCTTCGCGCTGGCAGAGGTGTTCGGCGCCGAGAACGTGGGGATGGTGACGGGAGACTCCGCCGTGAACGCGGACGCCCCCATCATCTGCTGCACCGCCGAGATCCTCGCGAACCTGGCCCTGCGGCAGGGTGATGCCGCCGACG
Source organism: Microbacterium sp. NPDC064978 (assembly GCF_044543605.1). Lineage (NCBI taxonomy): Bacteria > Bacillati > Actinomycetota > Actinomycetes > Micrococcales > Microbacteriaceae > Microbacterium > Microbacterium sp. NPDC064978. The sequence continues at coordinate 355,678 of NZ_JBITWF010000002.1, forward strand.
TGGGCCTCGTCGTCATGGACGAGTTCCACTTCTACGGCGACCCGGACCGCGGGTGGGCCTGGCAGGTGCCGCTCCTCGAGCTCCCACAGGCCCAGTTCGTGCTGATGTCCGCCACCCTCGGCGACGTCACCACCCTCGCCGCCGACCTGACGCGTCGCACAGGACGGGAGACCGCCTCGGTCACCGGAGTGGAGCGCCCGGTCCCGCTGCACTTCTTCTACGAGACGACGCCCATCCACGAGACCATCGACGACCTGCTGAACACGGGACAGGCCCCGGTCTACATCGTGCACTTCTCGCAGGCGGCCGCCATGGAGCGGGCCCAGGCCCTGTCGAGCACGAAGGTCGCGACGCGTGAGCAGCGGGACGAGATCGCCGCCCTCATCGGCGGCTTCCGCTTCACGACGGCGTTCGGCAAGACGCTCTCCCGCTTCCTCCGGGCCGGCATCGGCGTGCACCACGCCGGCATGCTGCCGAAGTACCGCCGGCTCGTCGAACAGCTGGCCCAGCGCGGTCTCCTGCGGGTGATCTGCGGCACCGACACGCTCGGCGTGGGCATCAACGTCCCCATCCGGACCGTGCTGCTCACCGCGCTGACGAAGTTCGACGGCACCCGGATGCGCCAGCTCAACGCCCGGGAGTTCCATCAGATCGCGGGGCGGGCCGGACGCGCGGGCTACGACACCGCTGGTACCGTCGTCGCCCAGGCGCCCGAGCACGAGACGGAGAACCTCGCCGCGATCCGCAAGGCCGGCGACGACCCGAAGAAGAAGCGGAAGATCATCCGCAAGAAGGCCCCGGACGGGTTCGTGTCGTGGGGCGAGCCGTCGTTCCGGAAGCTCATCGACGCGACGCCGGAGACCCTGACCTCGCACATGCAGATCACCAGCGCGATGCTGCTCAACGTCATCGCCCGGGGCGATGATGTGTTCGGGAACGTCCGCCGGCTCGTCTTCGACAACCATGAGCCGCGCGCCCGGCAGCGTGCGCTCGCCCTCCGCGCCCTCGCGATCTTCCGGACGCTCCGGGAATCGGGCGTCGTGGAGACGTTCGACACGGGCGTGCCCGGAGCACCGAAGGGGGTCAGGCTCACGGTCGACCTGCAGCCCAACTTCGCGCTCAACCAGCCGCTGTCCCCCTTCGCCCTCGCGGCGTTCGATCTGCTGGACCCTTCGACGGGCTCAGGGACCCAGGAAGGCTCAGGGACCCACCCTTCGACAGGCTCAGGGACCCAGGAAGGCTCAGGGACCCAGGTGGGGACGGGGTCGTACGCCCTGGACATGATCTCGATCATCGAGGCGACGCTGGACGATCCGCGCGCCGTGCTCAGCCAGCAGGAGTTCCTCGCGCGGGGCGAGGCGGTCGCCGCGATGAAGCGCGAGGGCATCGAGTACGACGAGCGCATGGAGCTCCTCGAAGGGATCACGTACCCGAAGCCCCTGGAGGAGCTCCTCGACGCGGCCTTCGAGACGTTCAGCGCTGCGCAGCCGTGGATCCGGGACTTCGCGCTGCACCCGAAGTCCGTCGTCCGTGACATGTACGAGCGGGCCATGTCGTTCGGCGAGTACGTCGCGTTCTACAAGATCGCCCGCTCCGAGGGCGTCGTCCTGCGGTACCTGTCGGACGCGTACCGCGCCGCCTCCCAGACGATCCCCGAGGAGCGGAAGGACGAGGACCTCCACGACCTCATCGCCTGGCTCGGCGAGCTCGTGCGCCAGATCGACTCCAGCCTGCTCGACGAGTGGAGCGAGCTGACCGCAGGGACCGCCGCCCGCGGCGAGACCGACGAGCCGATCGTCCCGCCCGCACCGAAGCGCCTCACGAGCAACACCCGCGCCTTCCGCACGCTCGTCCGCAACGAACTCTTCCGGCGCGTGCAGCTCGCCGCGCGTGAGGACGTGGATGCGCTGGCCGAGCTCGACCCGTCGTTCGGCGCCGCCGCCTGGTCGGACGCGCTGGATGCGTACTTCGCCGAGCACGACGACATCGGCACCGGACCGGACGCCCGCAGCTCCCGCATGCTGCTGCTCACCGAGGGTCCGACCGCGTGGACGGCGCGGCAGATCATCGACGACCCCGCCGGCGACCACGACTGGGGCATCAGCGCCACCGTCGACCTCGCCGCGTCGGACGAAGCGGGCGCGGCGGTCGTCACGGTGACGGCGGTCGACCGGCTGTGAGCGATGCGGGCCCCGTCAGGCCTGCATGACAGCGAGCACGTTCCCCGCCGGGTCGCGGAACCACGCGATGTCCGGCCCCTGCCCGTTCCCGCGGACGATGCCGCGGGAGTCCGACGGGAACTCGTCGTCGCCGTAGATCTTCGTCTGCACGCCGCGCTCGTTGAGCTCCTCGACCGCGGCGTCGACGTCCGCCACCGGGAAATTCAAGATCGTGAAGCTCGCCGGGGTGTGGTTCGGTTTCGCGTAGACGAGGATCGACCCGCCGCGGGGCAGGCGCAGATCGAGGAACCCCATCGCGTTGACCTCGACGTCGAGCCCGAGGGTCGTGCCGTAGAACTCTTTCGCCGCGTCGATGTCGTCGACGCTGAAACCGCTGAACGCGTTCTCCGCTGTGAAGGCTGCCATGCCCCCAGCATCCGCCTCCGCACGCGCCGTGTCGAGCCCCTCTCACACGGCCGCTCGGACGAGCCTGCCCACGAGGTCGACGTAGTCCACCCCGGCCGCCGCGAACATCCGCGGCACCTGGGAGGCGGCGGTCAGCCCCGGCATCGTGTTCACCTCGTTGAGCACAGGGCCCTCGTCCGTGAGGAAGAAGTCCATCCGGGCGACGCCGTCGCACCCCAGGGCATCGAACATCGCGATCGCCGCGCGCTTGAGCGCCGTCGTGGCGGCTGCATCGAGCTGCGCGGGAACCGTGAAGCGGGCCGTGCCGTCGTACTTCGTCGCGATGTCGAAGAGCCCGGGCGCGTGGATCTCCAGGGGCGGGGCGGCCCACCGCACCCCGCCCTTCTCCCGCAGCACGGCGACGTCGATCTCCCGTGCATGCACGACCTCCTCGACCAGGATCCGCCGGTCGAACCGCGCTGCCCCCCGCAGCGCCGTGAGCAGGTCGCCCTCCTCCGTCACCAGGCTCACGCCGTGGCTTGAGCCGGCCGTGACCGGCTTGACCACGACCGCGCCGTCGAACTCCACATCGCCGATGTCCTCCGCGGCGACCAGTCGCCCCCTGGCGGTCCGCAGCCCCACGGCCTGGGCCACCAGCTTCGTGGCCCATTTGTCCATGCCGATCGCCCCCGCCCCCAGCGCGGAGCCGACCACGGGGACCCCGGCGAGCGCGCACAGCGCCGCGAGGGCGCCGTCCTCCCCGAGCGCCCCGTGCACGGCCGGGAACACGACGTCGCTCGCCGCGAGCAGCGGCAGGGCCTGCTGCAACGATGCCGCCGGACTCACGCCGGGCGGGATGCCGTCCGCGCGCCACACGCCGTCGCGGTCGATCGTCACGGTCGTGACGGCGTGTCCCCCCAACCGCAGCGCCGCGGCGACCGCCGCCGCCGACGCGAGCGACACCTCGTGCTCCGGGTTCTGTCCCCCTCCGATGACCAGGACCTTCATCGTCATGCCACGCTCCTTCTCACTCGCGGGCCGATGCCCGTGACGATGGTGTGCGGGATGGTGCCCGCCCACCGCGCCCACTCCTGCACCGACGGCACTGCGCCGCCGTCCGGCCCGAACACCGTCGCGACCGCTCCCCGCGGGAACGCCCTCCCCCCGGTGTCGACGACGATCTGATCCATCGACACCCTCCCGACCATCAGGTGCCGTTCCCCTCCGATCTCCACCCCTGCACCCGGCCCGACCTCCCGCGGGATGCCGTCCGCGTACCCGACGCCCACGACGCTCAGGTGCGTGGCCGTCGCCGTCGTGTGCGTGCCCCCGTAGCCCACGACGGTTCCGGCCGGCACGGCGGCGCTGTGCACCACGGGCGCGGTGAACCGGGAGGCCCCGACCAACGACACCGTCTCGGACGGGTCGATCCCCACGAGGGCGGCCCCCACCCGCACCATGTCGAAGTGCGTGGCGGGGTCCGTGAGAGCCCCCGACGTCGCCGCGAGGTGCACGAGCAGCGGTCCGAACCCGGCGCGCAGGACCGCGTCCCTCCCCTGGCGCATTCGCAGCACCGCGGCCGCGTTCGCCCGCGGATCCGCGGCGTCCGCGCAGGGGAGGTGCCCCATCACCCCGACGACATCGATCCGTCCACGGGCCGCCCTCGCCGTGCGCAGCAGAGTGTCCCAGTCCTCCACGGGGCACCCTCCGCGCGCCATCCCGGTGTCGAGGTGCAGGTGCACCCGCACGGAAGCTGTGGCATCGGCCGCGAGCTGGCGCAGCTCCTCGACGGAGCCCACGGCCACGTCGACCCCCGCAGCGGCCGCGAGCGGCGCGTCGATGCCCGCCGGATGCAGCCAGGCGAGGATCGGCACCCGCAGGCCGGCCTCGCGCAGCGCGACCCCCTCGGCGACGTCGGTGACCCCGAGCCACTCAGCTCCCGCGGCCACGGCGGCGGTCGCCACCGCCACCATGCCGTGACCGTAGGCGTCGGCCTTTACCACGGCCATGACGGGAACCGCAGCGGCGGCCCGCACGCGGCGGAGGTTCTCGGCGACGGCGCCCGGAAGGGTGGACAGGGTCGGTGCGTGCAGGCGGGACAGGGTCGCCCCCTCCGCGAGCACCGCGGTCATCGCTGCATCCTCGGGTCTTCGGTGGCATCGGCGTACTGTGCGGGGCAGCCGTCCTCGACAGCCTCCGGTCGCAGCTCGTAGTGCCAGGACTCGTTGGCGTAGGTCTGGCAGAGCCCGTAGCGCCAGCCGCGCTGGGCGAGCCAGTCGAGGGTGGGGAGCGGACCGAGGTCGACCGCGTCGCCGGAGACGTGCGCCGAGGTCTCGGCGGTCGCCACCCAGCGGCGCGCCTCCTCCTCCGAGCCGTAGTCGTCGATGGCGTCGCGGAGCAACTGCTCCTGCAGCGTGGCCGACCGCCATCCGCTGTTCACGACGAAGGTGACCCCGTCGGCCTCGGCATCGGAGGCGGCACGCTGGAGGGCGTCGAGCAGCGCGGGGTCGAGGTTGCCGACGGCGATCCTGTCGACGTCGAAGACCGTCGGCTGATCGCCGTCGCGGATCACGCCGTCCGCCTCGCTCGGGGCGAGCACCGATCCGGTGGTCGGCGGATGCGGATCGGTGTCGGAGCCGGAGGAGCCGGTGGTGGCGGGCGTGACGATCGGGGCGGTCTCGGCGAACGCGGCCGACAGCGACTGCTGCACGGCGACGGCGGCGACCACGGCGAGTGCCAGCACGGAGGCCGTGGTGGCGATCCGCCGACGGCGCCGTGCCCGGACGGCTCGGGGGGTGTGGAGGTCGTTCATGCTTCCAGTGAAGAGAGGACGCGGTTGCCGGGGCGTATGGCGTTTTCCATACACCGCCGATATGCCGCACTGCGTAGGATCACTGCCATGCGTGTGCTGATCGTCGAGGACGAGCCCTACCTCGCCGAGGCGGTCCGCGACGGGCTGCGGCTCGAGGCGATCGCGGCCGACATCGCCGGCGACGGCGACACCGCGCTCGAGCTCCTGAGCATCAACGCGTACGACATCGCGATCCTCGACCGCGACGTGCCGGGGCCGTCCGGCGATGACATCGCGCGCTGGATCGTCGCCTCGGGCAGCGGCATCCCCATCCTCATGCTCACGGCCGCCGACCGGCTGGACGACAAGGCCTCCGGGTTCGAGCTCGGCGCCGACGACTACCTCACCAAGCCGTTCGAGCTGCGGGAGCTGGTGCTGCGGCTGCGCGCCCTCGATCGCCGCCGCCAGCGCGCGCGACCGCCGGTGCTGGAGATCGCCGGTCTTCGTCTCGACCCGTTCCGCCGCGAGGTCTACCGCGACGGCCGGTACGTCGCCCTCACCCGCAAGCAGTTCGCCGTGCTGGAGGTGCTCGTCGACGCCGAGGGCGGTGTGGTCAGCGCCGAGGAGCTGCTGGAACGGGCGTGGGACGAGAACGCCGACCCGTTCACGAACGCCGTCCGCATCACCGTCTCCTCGCTGCGCAAGCGCCTCGGCGAGCCGTGGCTGATCCTCACGGTGCCCGGCGTCGGCTACCGGATCGGGGCCGACCCGGATGCGTAGGCGGCGCGGGATGAGCGTCCGCCTCAAGCTGACGCTGAGTTACGCGGGCATCGTCGTCGTCTCCGGCCTCCTGCTGCTCGGCGCCGTGGCGCTCTACCTCCTGCGGTACGTCCCGGATGTGCAGATCCCCGTCGTCGAGTTCTTCGTCCCCAACCGCTCGGACCTGATCCGGGCGTTCGTACCCGTCGCCGCGATGGTGATGGTCGCCCTGCTCGCGATCGGTCTCGGCGGCGGGTGGCTGCTCGCCGGCCGGATGCTGGCCCCGCTCGACCGCATCGGCGACGCGGCCCGGCTCGCGGCCCAGGGCTCGCTGTCGCACCGGATCCGCATGGAGGGCCCGAGCGACGAGTTCCGCGACCTCGCCGACGTCTTCGACACCATGCTGGAGCAGCTGGAGGCGCACGTCTCCGAGCAGCAGCGCTTCGCCGCGAACGCCTCGCACGAGCTGCGGACCCCCTTGGCCATCTCGCAGACGCTCCTCGACGTGGCCCGCACCGATCCCGACCGGGACGTCGACGCCCTCATCGACCGGCTCCGCGAGGTGAACACGCGGGCGATCGACCTCACCGAGGCGCTGCTGCTGCTGAGCAGGGCGGATCAGCGCACCTTCTCGCGGACGCTCGTCGACCTGTCGCTCCTGGCCGAGGAGTCCGTCGAGGCCCTCCTCCCGCTCGCCGACCGCCGCGGGGTCGAGGTTGAGGTCTCCGGCGTCCCGGCGACCGTGCTCGGCTCCTCCGCCCTGCTGCCGCAACTCGTCATGAACCTCGTCGCCAACGCGATCGTCCACAACCGGGGCGACGGCGGCGGCTCCGTCGCGGTGCGCACGCACTCCCTCCCGGACGCGGTGGCCCTCGTCGTGGAGAACACCGGTGCGGAGCTCCCCGCCTCCCAGGTCGCCACGCTCGTCGAACCCTTCCAGCGCGGCACCGAGCGCACGCGGGGAGCGGAGCACGCCGGGGTGGGCCTCGGCCTCGCGATCGTCCAGCGCATCACCCAGACACACGGCGGCACCCTCGTGCTGACCCCCCGCACCGGCGGCGGCCTCATCGTGACCGTCTGGTTCCCGCACCCCTATCCCGGCTGACCCGGCTTTCGAATCGCGCGATTCGCCCTGTTTCGGCTCCGGATAGAACCATTCAGGCGATTCGAACGGAGTCGAACGGGCGTCACCAGGGGCTGGGCTCGTAGTCCTTGAGGAAGACGCCGTGGATGTCCTCGCCGGCCTCGCCGCGCACGATCGGGTCGTACACGCGGGCGGCGCCGTCGACCAGGTCGAGCGGGGCGTGGAAGCCCTCCTCCGCGAGCCGGACCTTCGTGTAGTGCGGGCGCTCGTCGGTGATCCAGCCGGTGTCGACGGCGGTCATGAGGATGCCGTCCGTCTCCAGCATCTCCCCCGCGCTCGTACGGGTCAGCATGTTCAGCGCGGCCTTCGCCATGTTCGTGTGCGGGTGGCCTGGACCCTTGTAGCGCCGGGAGAACTGCCCCTCCATCGCGGAGACGTTCACGACGTACTTCCGGCGCGACGGCGACGCGGCCATCGACGCCCGCAGCCGGCTGATGAGCAGGAACGGCGCGGTCGTGTTGGCGAGCTGCACCTCGAGCATCTCCAGCGGATCGACCTGATCCACGGACTGCACCCAGCTGTTGACGCGGTTCACGTCCGGCACGAGTCCGCCCGCGTCGATCGCCGTGCCGTCCGCGTGCTTCTCCAGCGAGGACGAGCCCGGTGCCATCGCGAGCCGTGCGAGGTCTTCCGCGGTGAGCGCCTGTCCCCCCTGCTCTGCGACCGTGCCCCCGAGCGCGGCCACCGACAGCAGCGGGTGCGAATCGACCGAGGCCTGCAGCGCCTGCGGGTGCGGGTCGACGGTGTGCCCGAAGGTCTCCATCTCCGGCAGCGGCCCGTCCGGCAGCGGCTGGAGCTCCGCGTCGGCGAGCAGCGAATAGGCTCCCGGCGAGCGGCGGACCGTCTGGGCGGCGTTGTTGATGAGGATGTCGAGGGGCCCCTGCGCGGCGACCGAGTCGGCGAGCCCGATCACCTGGGCCGGGTCGCGGAGGTCGATGCCGACCACGCGCAGCCGGTGCAGCCAGTCGCCCGCATCCGGCAGGGCCGAGAACCGGCGCACCGCGTCGCGCGGGAACCGGGTGGTGATCGTGGTGTGCGCGCCGTCGCGGAGGAGGCGCAGCGCGATGTGCATGCCGATCTTCGCGCGGCCGCCGGTGAGCAGAGCGCGCTTGCCGGTGAGGTCCGTGCGGGCGGTGCGCTTGCCGTGACTGAAGCGCGCGCAGTCAGGGCAGAGCTGGTGGTAGAACGCGTCGACGAGCGTGTACGGCTGCTTGCAGATGTAGCAGTTGCGGGGTTTGAGGAGCTCGCCGGCGATGGGCGCGTCCACCACGCTCGTGGCGAGATCGTTGCCGCGCGTCTCGTCGTCGATGCGGTCGGGAGCGCCGGTGGCGGTGCGAGCGACGACGGCCTTGTCCGCCTCGGCGATCGCGTCCCGGATCTCCTTGCGCCGCACGCGCTTGACCGCCTTGAACATCGCCGCGGTCGCGTGGCGCACGGCCACGAAGTCGGGGTGCTCGTTGTCGATCGTGTGCAGCTCGGCGAGGACGCGCAGCGTGGTGGCGAGGTCGTCGGGGTCGATGCCGGGGCCCAGGTCGGGAGTGGCGTCGGGCGCGTCGGTCATTAGGCCGATTTTACGCGACAGTCCTGGGGGTCTCCTGCCGTGTGGGGTGCCGGGCGCCGCGCGGCTACGCTGGGTCCGGACGGAAGGGATGAGATGAGGAAGGCCGGCACGCTGAGGATCGTCGCTTTCGTGTGCCTCGCTCTCGCCGTCATCGGGACGGTCGCATCCTTCTCGGTCGTCCGGGCGGGCGGCGCCGACGGCGCCGTGTACCTCGGCGTGAACATCCTGCTGGCGGTGCTGGGAATCGTGCTGCTCATCGTCGGGGCACGTCGCCGACCCGGCGCCTCCCCTGGCGAATCCGGCGACTAGCACTCGCACGGCCACCGCTGCCATGGCTCCCGCCGTCCTCGAGGAACGGCAGCGGGTCTCCTGCTCTGTCCGATCCCCGGCGTAGGGTCGACGCATGAGCAGCGCAGAATCCTTCCCGCACCCCGGCGTCGTCCCCTCCTACCTGCTCGCGCGCCTGGCCGAGTCGGGTCGCTTCCCCAAGGCCGCGGCCGCCGCCCGGCAGACGCTCACCGCCGGGCGCCCGCCCTTCCGCGCCCACATCGACCTCTCCATCGACGAGAACGGCGACCTCGTCGCGCAGCTCTCCGATGCGCCGAACCGCACGATCAGCGACGCCGGCAACACGCAGCAGCTCCCGGGGGCCGTGGTCCGCACGGAAGACGACGAGCCGGTCGCCGACACCGCCGTCAACGAGGCGTTCGACGGCCTGGGCGCGACGTTCGAGATGCTGCTCTCCGCGTTCGGCCGCAACTCGCTCGACGACGCCGGCGCTCCCCTCGACGCGACCGTCCATTACGGCGTCGACTACGACAACGCGTTCTGGGACGGCGAGCGCATGGTGTTCGGCGACGGCGACGGCGAGGTGTTCCAGCACTTCACCGGCTCGCTCACCGTGATCGGGCATGAGCTCGCCCACGGCGTCGTGCAGCACACGGCGAACCTGGAGTATCAGGGCCAGCCGGGCGCACTGAACGAGTCCGTCGCCGACGTGTTCGGCGCCCTCACCGAGCAGTACGCGCTGGGGCAGTCCGCCGACCGGGCGAGCTGGCTCATCGGGGCGGAGATCTTCACCGACGCCGTGGAGGGGTCGGCTCTGCGCTCCATGATCGCGCCGGGCACGGCCTACGACGACGATGAACTCGGGAAAGACCCGCAACCCGACCACATGAGCGGGTTCGTGCGCACGACCGAAGACAACGGAGGCGTGCACATCAACTCCGGCATCCCGAACCGCGCCTTCGCCCTCTTCGCCCTCGACCTCGGCGGCAACGCCTGGGAGCGCGCCGGCACGGTCTGGTACCGGGCGCTCACCGGCGGCCTGTCGAGCACCGCGAACTTCACGGACTTCGCCGACGCCACGGTCGCCGCAGCGGCCACGGTCGATCAGGAGACGGTCGCCGCGGCTCGACGTGCCTGGACGACCGTGGGAGTCTATGAGGATGACCGAGGACCCGACGCCGCCTGACGCCCCCGTCGTCATCGCCGTCGTGCGCTCGGGAGGGCTCGCCGGCATCCGTCGCCAGTGGCGCGTGGAGGCCGAGCCGCCGGACGCCGAGGAGTGGATCGGCCTCATCGACAGCTGCCCCTGGGACGACGACGTCGACACGGAGCCGGGGGCCGACCGGTTCGTGTGGAGCATCCGCACCCGCACCCCGTCCGAGCGCCGGGAGCGGGAGCTGCCCGACTCCGCCGTGGACGGTCCGTGGCGCGCCCTCGTCGATGCCGTGCGGGAGGCCGCTCGCGACGCGTGAGCCCGCGGTCGCAGATTCGCACTCCCGTCGCACGAGCCCGCCGGATCCCTGCGACCTCGGTGGGAAACGGCGACCTCGGGCCGACCGGGGGTCACAATGGACGCATGGGACTCTTCCAGCAGCGACCCGAGGAAGAAGAGAAGCAGTGGGGACTCCCCTCTGAACCTCTCGAGACCTCGGCCGCAGACACGCTCGATGCCGCGCCGACGGTCGACCCGCTGGCCCTCGGCCTCGACACCCCGTCCTCGGTGAGCTCCATCGTGTTCCCGGTCGCCCCGCCCGCTCCCGAGGCCGAGAGCACCGAGAACGCCGACCCCGAGGACTGACCCCGCACGGCGTCGCACTCTCCCACTCCCGTCGCAGGCTCCCGGGGATTCCGTGCGACCTCGGCGCGAAAGTCCGTCCGCGGCCAGCGATACGGTGGACGGATGACCATCACCGCCGCCGCAGACGGCTCCGCCCTGGGCAACCCCGGCCCGAACGGCTGGGCCTGGTACATCGACGACGCGAACTGGGCCGCCGGCGGCTCCCCGCACGGCACGAACAACCAGGGCGAGCTCCGCGCCGTCCTCGAGCTGCTCCAGGCGACGGCCGGCACCGACGAGAAGCTGCTCATCGAGTGCGACAGCCGCTACGTGATCGACTCCGTGACGAAGTGGATGCCCGGCTGGAAGCGTCGCGGCTGGCGGAAGTCCGACGGCGGGCCCGTGCTGAACCGTGACCTCCTCGAGGGGATCGACGAGGCCATGCGCGGTCGCGACGTCGAGTTCTCCTGGGTCAAGGGCCACGCCGGTCACCCCCTGAACGAGGCCGCCGACAAGCGCGCGAACGCCGCCGCCAAGGCCTATCAGCAGAAGCAGGAGCCGCGGCGAGGCCCCGGGTTCACCCGCGCGACCGACGCCGGAGCCGCCGTCGCGGCCTCCGCCCCGGTCGCCGCTGCAGCCACTGCAGCCACTGCAGCCACTGCAGCCACTGCACCGTCGCCCACTTCCGCGGCCCCGTCCCGCACCCCGGCGCCCGTCGCGGAGGCGGACTTCGCCCAGCCGCTGTGGGCCGAGACCTCCGACCTCCTCGACGGACTCGACCTCGCCCAGGACGACCCCATCGTGCTCCAGGTCCCGCTGTCCCCCGACGAGCACGCCCGCCTCAGGGACCGCGCCGAAGCGCAGGGCATCACCCTGGAAGAAGCGCTCCGCCGCCTGATCTGACGGAGAGCGCGGGGCGTACACTCGCACCATGTCGACTCCCCGCACCATCGGCCGGATCTTCCTCGGCGCCTCGCTCGTGTTCGCCGGCGTCTCCCACCTCACGTTCGCCCGAGGGGAGTTCCAGGCGCAGGTGCCGGAATCGCTGCCGCTCGATCCGGACACCACGGTGCTCGCGTCCGGCGTCGCCGAGGTCGCACTCGGCTCCGCTCTCCTTCTCGCCCGTCGCCGCCGTCGCTCGGTCGGCACCGTCGCCGCTCTCTTCTTCGCCGCGGTGTTCCCCGGCAACGTGGCCCAGTGGATGCATCATCGCGACGGCTTCGGCCTCGACACCGATATGAAGCGCTTCGTGCGTCTGTTCTTCCAGCCGGCCCTCATCGCGCTGGCTCTGTGCTCCACGCGCGCCCCGCGGCGCTGACCGACCCCGCGAGAACAAACGTTCCCGCGAGAACCGGCCCCCACACTCACCCGCGCCTGAACCCGCGCGGGGGCCTGATGCGGCGTCACCCCGGGTCGGCTCCGTAGACTCGGCGGATGGCGGAAAGGACGAGGCGACGGTGAACAAGCGCACCGTCTTCGGCCTGCTCCGGCTCACCGCCGCCGCCGTCTGCCTCATCGCGCTGATCCACCGCTTCGCGTGGGGACTCGCGTCGAACACCATCGCGAGCCAGAACTTCTTCGCGTATCTGACCAATCAGTCGAACATCGCCTTCGTCGTCCTCCTGACCATCGCCGGAGTCCTCGCGCTGCGGAGAGCCCGCGATCCGCGGTGGCTCACCGTGGCGCTCGCGCTCGTGCTCACCTGGACCATCACCGCCGGACTCGTGTTCGCGATCCTGGTCTGGCAGGCCGGAGTCCGGGGGATCCGCATCGACGTGCCGTGGTCGGATCAGGTGCTGCACTTCTGGCTGCCCGCGGTGACCGTCGCGGCCTGGGCCCTGGCCCCCGGGCATCGGGCGGTGCCGTGGCGGGTGATCCCGGTGACCCTGGCGTACCCGGTTCTGTGGGGCGTCGCGACACTCATCCGCGGACCGCTGATCGGCTGGTACCCGTACTACTTCCTCGACCCGCGGCAGGTGAGCGGTCCCGTCGAGTTCACGGTCTCCTGCGCGATCGCGCTGGCCGTCTTCGCCGCCGTGGCGACCGCGCTCGTGCTCATCAGCCGCCTGCCGGACCCGTGGGACCGCGCTCGTACGGAGCCGCCGCCCGAGGACAGCGCCCCGGCCGAGGCCGCACGTGAGACGGTTCAGGCGTAGAGCGCCAGCGACCCGAGCGCCGCCTCGACGGCCTCGGCGTCCCCGAGCTCCGCGAAGTCCCGCGCGGCCGCACCGCCCACGATCCCGACGAGCACGTTCTCGCCGGTCGAGGGGCGGAGGTTGATCCACGTGGGGATCGCGATGTCCTCGCCGACCGCGTGCCAGATCGCCTCGTCACCGTCCCAGAACGGCTCGTCCCACCGCAGCCAGACCGTCTCGATCGCACCCATGCCGAGCGCGGACACGGCGCCGCGGTTGTCGAACGGCAGCGGCGGATCGAACTCGATGCCCTGCTCCTGCAGCACCCCGAGCGGCACCGTCAGCAGCACCCGGTCGAAGGAGAGGGCCTCGCCGGTGCCGAGGCGCACGCTCACGCCGGTGTCGTCCCAGGCGAGACGGGTGACCGGGGAGCTCAGCCCGACCTTCACCCCGTCCAAGGTGCTCTCGATGAACGGGGTCAGATCGTCGCCGACGCCCTGCAGCGCTGCGTCGGGGAGCGGCGGGGCGAACCAGCTCGACAGGTCGGCGGCGTCGGCGCCCGTGCGTGCGGCGAGGAGCGCGAGGAGGGCGGCGGTCGCGGGATCCTCCGGGTCGATGCCGGCCGCCACCAGGGCGTCCGCCACCGAGGAGTCCTGCGGGGCAGACTGTGCCGTGGTCACCGCGGCCTCCACCGGCTGCGGATCCACGGGGTCGACGTCGCCCTCGGCGGAGCGCCACCGCGCCCCCTCGAGGTCGACGAGCTCCATGTCCCCCTCGTCGATCGCATCGAGAAGCTCCGCGTCGGCATCGCCGAACAGCCACGCGCCGAGCTGCACCGGAACCGGCCAGTCGTCGCCCGTGCGGGAGAGGATCCGACCGCCGACGCGGTCGCGCGCTTCGAACACCGTCACCTGCAGGCCGTCCTCCGCGAGCTGCGCGGCGGCGGTCGCCCCGGCGATCCCGGCGCCGATCACGGCCACCCGCTCGCCGTCCTCCGCAGCGACGGTGAGCTCCCGAGCGGCACGGCGGCCCGACCGCAGGGCGCCGCGGACGGTACCCGGCGCCTGGTCGTCGGTCGCCTCGCCCGCGAAGAAGAGCCGGTCGTCGACGGGCTGCGCGAGCGCCGTGCGGGTCGCGGCGAGCACCCCCACGGGAGTGAAGCTCGCGGCGCCCCGGGCGAACGGGTCGGTGGTCCAGGTGCTGCGGATACTGCCGCTCGGAGCGGGGACACCGGGCGGCGGCTCCGGTTCGCGCGTGCGAGTGGGGGTCGGCGTCGGTTCCGGCTCCGGGGTGCAGGAGGCGAGAAGCACCGAGACGGCACCGGCACCGGCGCCGAGGAGCAGGGTACGGCGCGTGATCCTCATCGTGCCGCCACTTTATCCCGCTTTCGCACAGGCAGAAGCGCCGGAACAGGCGGCTCTCCGCGAGAACCGCCTGTTCCGGCGCGAGTGCCGGGGTGTCAGACGGACAGCAGCTCCCGCTCCAGTCGCGCGAACGAGGCCTCCATGCCGTCGGCCATGCCGGTGGCGAGGATCATGTCCCGCGTCTCCATGTCGGGGTACTCGATGAGCACCGTGACGAGGGTCGCGCCGTCCTCCTCATAGAGGTTGAGGTCGTTGAGCGTCTCGGTGGGCATGCCCTGCATCCGCTCGGTGGTGACGGCACGCTTCGGGGCGTCGATCAGCAGCGCTTCCCCCTCGAAGCCGAACGGCTCACCCTCCGTGTCGCCCACGGGCGCCCAGGAGTTCCGGTACGACTGGCCGACCTCGGTCGCCGACACGCACTCGGTCATCTCCCACCCGTCCGGGCCGAGCATCCACTGCCGGATGAGCTCGGGCTCGAAGTGGGCGCGCCACACCAGCTCGCGCGGACCCTCGACGAGGCGGGTGATGCGCACGTGCGTGTCGTCCAGCAGCTCCACCCGCGTGCCCTTGCCCTGCGCGTAGTCGCGGAGGTCCTGCAGCACGGCGTCGAGCTGGGCCATGGCCATCCGGGTGCCCTCCACGGCGCCCATCGCGACGACCTGCTCGAGCGCCTCGGCGGACGTGAAGTGGCTCGTGTTGACCATGCGCGTGCCCTCGGCCGTCGGCTCGAACGTGAAGGTCATGCGCATGGAGGGGAGGTTCGCGTCCGGCGTGCCGTCCTCGTCGGCGAACGAGTCGAGCGCCGTGAAGCTGCGCGGCGCGTCGATCTCCAGGAACTCCCACGTGCCGGAGGCCTTCTCCCCGCGGGGACCGTTCATCGTGTAGACGGCTCGGCCTCCGACGGTGTGGTCCCACTGCGTGAAGGTGGCCGGCCAGCCGGGAGGACCCCAGAACCGCTCGAGCTGCTGCGGGTCGGTGTAGGCGGCCCAGACGCGCTCGACGGGCGCGGCGAGGTCGGCGACGACGGTCATGGTGAGGTTCTCGGCATCCGTGATGATGTCCGTGACAGGCATGTCAGTCTCCTTGCGATTCGGTGCGTTGACTGCTGGTGGGGTCGGTGGGGGCCGGCTTCCCCGCGGGCGGGGACGGCTCGGCCAGGAGATCGTCGAGCCGGGCGATGCGCGACCGCCACAGCTCTTCGTATCGGGCGAGGAGCGCCCTGGCGCGGGCGATCATCTCGGGGTTCGCGCGGACGAGCCGCTCGCGTCCCTCGGCGCGCTTGACGATGAGGTTCGCCGCCTCGAGCACGGCCACATGCTTCTGGACCGCGGCGAACGACATCTCGTACTCGGAGGCGAGGGTCGAGACGGACTGCTCCCGCTCGATCGTCCGGCGCAGGATGTCCCGCCGGGTCGACGTCGCCAGTGCGTGGAACACACGGTCGACCTCCGCTTCGCTCAACTCCGCTTGTGCAACCATTTGGTTGTACGTTAGACCCGCGTCGCGAGCGTGTCAAGAGCCTCGTCGGGTCTCGCGCTCCGGTGTCGCGTTCACGTCGCACCAATGACGCCTGACGAGCCCGGAGCGAGCATCGCGGCGCTTCCATCGGGTTCGATCGGGCAACCGGCAGTTCTTCTCTCACAAGGCTCAAGGGAACTGGACCCGTCGGCCCACGGACGGGCAGGCCAAGTCCTCGCGCAGGGCCCATCGCGAACACAGCCACTCCCTTCAGGCGCGGCACCCGTTGTCCCACAAAAGGGGGACAGACATCCCCGTTCCTTCTGGCTAGCATCCTCAAACCAACACCATTCAACCGAAGGAGCGGAAATGGATCAGTCAACATCAACCGTCCAGAGCATTTCGACCGAGAACCTGCTGTTCGATGCTGTCGAAGCGGACGACTTCGTTGACCTCGCTCAGAACAAGGTCAATGTCTGCTAGCGAGTAGTGCACGTAGAGGGCGGCGGCGTTCGCCGTCCTCTACGCCGCTCCAGAGTTGAGGTGATTATGCCCGTTGTCTCCCCTTTCTTAGAGTTCAGCGATCAGATCGTTCGATCTCGAGATGGAACGTCGTACGTCGTGGTTTATGCATCGACGACACCCACAGTTGCGATGCTTCCCGTCGAGTTGGCCAATGAGTTAGCGAACAGACGTGACCCGACTGACCTGCTTTCTCCCGGTGCCGTCGACGCGTTGCTCGAACGTCGGATACTCGTCACCGACTCGCAGCAGGAGACTGCCAGAGTTAGGAACGAAATGGGGGAGGCAGAGGGTGACGCTTCAACTAGAGAGTTCGTACTACTCCCTACGTCTTACTGCAACATGTCTTGCACCTACTGTGGACAGGAGCACACCAAAGGCAGGCTGTCGGAAAACCACCGACAATCAATGACAGCGCGAGTACTCGAGGCGATCCGCCAGCCCACGACACGCAACGTCCATATCGCATGGTTCGGTGCGGAGCCGCTCATGGCATACACCGAAGCTATTGACATGGCGCGACAATTCATCGCCGAAGCGAAAGCGTTCGATCGGGACTACAGCTCTAAAATCACAACCAATGGCGCCCTGCTTTCACCAAGAAAACTCACGGAACTCGTGAAAGTCGCAAGGGTGACTCGATTTGACATCACGATAGACGGTCCCCGGGAGGTTCACAACAAGCACCGACCGCTCAAGAGCGGCATGGGGTCTTTTGACTCGATCCTCGAAACCTTAAAGTACGCAGCCGAATCACCAGCCTTCAGCGACGTCATTTTCGTGCTACGCACGAATGTCGATCGGCACAATCTCAGCCATCTCGATGAGTACCTCACGGAGATGTCGCGACGAGGATTCACTGACGATCGCTTCGTTTTCCAGCTATCTCCGATACACAGTTGGGGTAACGACGTTTCCGAGTTGAGCGCAGACAGATCGGATGTCTCAGCTCTTGAGGTCACCTGGTTCCGGCGCATGGCAGAACTCGGGCTGAACCACCGCTTGCTGCCGGGTAAAATCGCATCAACAACGTGCGTAGCGACACACGTCGGAAGTGAAGTTATCGATCAATACGGTCGAATGTACTCCTGCACTGAGCAGCCCCTTGTCCCTCGGGACATCGGAGCCACGATGCTGACGACTGCTGCCTCACTCGCTGCCACCGCACGGCGCCCTCGGGGTCGGTTTGACGATTGGGCAACCTCGGTCGAGCATCGACCGTTTCCATGCAAGACTTGCTCGCTGTTCCCCGTGTGCGGGGGCGGATGCCCAAAACGCTGGGAAGAGGGGGAAGTTGCTTGCCCTTCAATGCGGGCCAACTTTCGTCAGCGGCTGACGCTCGCCGCGGAGCGGGCGGGGTTTGCCCCTGTAGAGCCTTTCGTGACACGGTCGGCTGCCGTCGAGTGAGAGTCCAACGCCGCAACGGCCTACGATTGCGTTTTTACGGCACCCGTCTGCTGGTGGACGGCCCCGAGCTGAGTGCTGGCCTGGCCGTCGATCCGGCAGCAGCTCGGATTCTCACTTTCGCAGTGGAGCCGGTAGAGATCGACGCGCTGGTGGAATGGTCCGAGCTGGAACCAAGAGATGCGCATCGGTTGATCGACGAGCTCATTCTGCGGGGGATGCTGGTGCATGGGCAGAGCGCTGGAACGCCCCCACCATGGGACGCTTGGGGCGAGGCCGCCTGGTTCGCACATTGGGAAGGAGAACGAACTCGCTTCGCCGCGGATCACGTCGAGGTCGATGCGCTCAAGAATAGTCTCTCGCAGCGGCCGCAACCACACAGGACCACAGAGCGCCACCGAGGGCGCCCCTTCGTCCGGCTCCCCGCGAGCGAAGAGAAGCCTCTCGACGCATCACTGAAAGCCGTCTTGCGGGAAAGGCGAAGCACCCAACTACAGCCTTCGACGAATCCGACAACCGTAGGAGATGTGGCAACAGTGCTGGGCGAGACATTTCGCTCACGATCCCTTACCGACGCGAAATTCTTCGGTGTATCTCACCTCAAGGCATATCCAAGCGCAGGCGCTCGCCACGATATCGATGCATACGTCCTTGTCTTCGACGTGCCTGGCATCCCCTCAGCAACCTACTGGTACGACGACGAGCAGCACACATTGCGCCAGATAGGAACCGCGCCCTCGCGGGGCCTCTGGGACGCCGCGTCCGGTCAACAGCATGCGCCGGATTATGCCGACTTCGCAGTGTTGACCGTCAGCGCGACGGAGAGGCTCGCGTGGAAGTATCGTTCCCCGCATGCGTACCGACATGTCTGGCAGCACACGGGACACGCGGTTCAGGTCATGCTTATGGTGGCAACGGCACTGGGGCTAGCGCAACGGCTCACGGGTGCGCTTTCAGCCGACGATATCCGTTCACAATTGGGACTCACATCTGACGAGATTCCGACGTTTCTTACGTGCTTCAACCGGAGGCCGGGTCGTGGCTGACTATCTGCCCGACACGCTGAAGGAATGGCTTGGCGATCGGCCGCGACCGCGTCCAACGCTGCTGGGATGCATCGACGAGCACCCTCCCCGAGAAGCCTCGACGAGGGAACACGTTCGGTGGGCTAACCGAGCACTCCTGGCGCTGGCACGTCATCACCCTGGCGAGTACTTGCTTTCGCTGGCGGAGGACTTAGTGTTGGCCGCATCCTCAGGAGCTGCATCCAACAACGAACGCTGGAATCTGATCGTGGATTCGCAGATAAATGTCGCCCGTCTGCAACTCGTCTACGAGCCAGATGGGTTGGCTCCGACCCTTCGGGCCTTCTCCGATTTGGCCGACAGAGGTGCCTATGTTCCGGGTGGCCGATGTTATCTGCCGGCTACGTTTGAACAGACTGCGATGTCCGCCGCGGCTCGTGCTCGCTTCCAGCTGCTCGCCGCTCATTCTTCCATATACAGCGCCTTCCTCATCCAAAACAGAGATTGGAACCACCTCGCCAACTTCGCTCGGTCGTTCGTCGAACGGTGGCCAAGAGCGACGATTAGTGGCATATCGGAACCAATTGAGATACTCGCCCACACGAGTTCGTGCATGCCTGCGCTGCCCGGCGTCCCCGAGCCGCACCATCTGCGTACCTACATAATCGCTCGGTCTCAGTTTGAGATCGCACGAATTCGGAGAGGCGAAGAAGTGGACGATTGTCGCCTGGCTCTTCTGGCCTCGAATGCCCAGCTCCATCGAGAAGCTTTTTCGTTCCCTGCTACCGTGGACGCGATCCTGGCAGCGCTCGCGAGTGTAAGCGTGGCCGAGCCGACAGAAGTATCTTCCCAACGTGTAAGAAAGCCGGCGAGGGATCTAGCAAGGGGGGAGGCACTTCGGGACATGGTCCAAGCCTCCTTGCCACGTATTAAGGAAGGCAGAGCATGAACACAGTGCGGCACCCCGGAAGGTCGTTCTTCGGCCTCCCCGGAACCTTCTTCGTGTTCCTGAGCACGATCGCCGTGTCGAACCTCGGCGACGCCTTCCGGGTCATGTCGTTGAATCTCTGGTTCTACGAGGAGACTCCGGACAAGGAGCTCACCCGCGTCCTTCTCCTGTTGGCAGGAGTCATCCCCGGGATGCTCTTCGCTCCGATCGCCGGAGCGATCGCCGATCGCTTCGACCTTCGGAAGACGTTCATTGCCACCATGCTCATCCGCGGCGCTCTCAGCGTGGCGCTCGCTGTCGTCGCATGGTTGGTTGCTCCAGGCGCGCTCGCCTATGTGCTCGTCTTCAGCGCAGCGACGGCGAGCGTCTTCTTCGCCTCGTCGGCGTTCGTCTTCGTGCCCCGCCTGGTTCGGCGCGGGATGATCCCCCGCGCGAACAGCATCATCCAGGCGGTGAGCTGGGCCCTCGCCTCCGTCGGTCCGGCGTTGGCGGCGCTTGCCTTCGCCGCCTACGGCCCGTCGGTCGCCTTCCTCCTGGACGCGGTGTCTTTCCTCATCTCGGCCGCGCTCCTGCAGGTCCTGATCCGCCCCGAGCCCACGAGTGGAGAGAAGACGCCTCTCCGCGTCAGCATCCGCACCGGCCTGGGGGAAGCCACCGACTCGATCCGCGGCATTCCCGAAGCTGTCGGCATCCTGGCGCGCAACCGACTCGCGCTCGGCATGCTGGTCGCTTCCTACGGCGTGACGTTCACTGCGGGCGTCAACTCCTTCGGTCTCATCTTCCTGCTCGACGACGAACTCGGCCTCCCCGTCGAGACCCTGGGAATCGTGCTGTCGTGGAACGGACTGATTGCGGTCGTCGCTGCTTTGCTCGTGGGGATCTTCGTGAAGTGGGTGAAGGTCAAACCATTGTTCCTTGTCTGCCTCGCCTTCTTCGTGGTCGCGCAGTTCGTGATGGGCATGGCACCCAACATCGGAGTCCTCCTCGTCGGCGTGGGTATCAGCGCGCTCGTCAACGCGCCCTACAACGTCGCCGTCACCTCGCTCTTTCAGACGAGCGTCGAGGACGAACACCTGGGGCGAATCGGCGGGCTCGACGAGATGGCCGAGAACGTCATCCAGATCCTTGTCTTCCTCTCCGCCGGCATCATCGTGGCGATGGCCGGCCCCCGGCTTGCCCTGGTCGGTGCCGGGGTGGTCGCTCTCGTCCTGCTGTGCCTGGGTGCCACGCTCATGCGCGGCCTTCAGCCGTGCGAGGATGTCGATGACCCCGAGGACTCGGACGACGCGGCACCGGAGCACAGCGATCCCGCAGCCGAGGAGCAGCCTCGCCCTGCGTCATGAGCTCGGATCTCTCCGCGGCACTCACGCCGCACGGCCGCCCGGCACCCACCCGGTCGCCCGCGCCCAGGCCTCCATCTCCCCCTGCGCCCGGTCGAACCAGTGGTCCTTCGCCCGCGCGTAGCCGTCGAAGTCACGGTCGCCCCGGTGCGCGGAGGCCAGAGCGGTCTTGAGCGCCGCGTACTCGTCGCGCGCCTCCGGGTCCGCCCGCAGCCAGTCTCGGAACAGGAGGGCGTATCGCCCGTTCGACGCCCCGACGCGTCGCACGTGCACGATCGCCCGGGCCCTGGCGTCCACGCTCGCGAACAGGCGTTTCGACCACTCGTCCGGATCGCCGCCCGTCCGCGCGTTGTCCCGGGAGACGCCCGGCGCGTCCGGCACGATGCGCTGCACGTTCACGAAGCCGGCGTCCCCGAGGCGCTGCTCCGCGGCATCCGCGTCCGCGAGGTCGCGCACCCCCACCTGGAGGTCGATGATCGGCTTGGCGCGCAGCCCGGGCACGGCCGTCGAGCCGATGTGATCGACGCGCACCGGGACACCGTCGAATGCCGCGGCGATCCGAGCGCCGAGGCGGGCCGCATCCACCGCCCAGCGCGGCGACCAGGACTCGAGGATCGGCGGCGTGTCCGGAGGGAGTCGTCGAGCCCCCCCGGCGCTCCTCGACCTCCGCCGCTCGGGCGAGGAAGCGGGACAGGCCGTCCTCGTCGCCCTCCGTGAGAACCGCGTCGCACCACGCGCCGGCGGACACTTCGCCGATGCCGAGCACGAGATGCGCCGTCGCGGAGGCGTGCGCCACGGTGACCGCATCGACGGGCCCGAGACCCGTCACGACCGCATCCGGCCGCACCGCACGCAGACGGCGCACGACCACGCCGTCACGCAGGCGGCCGAGCATTTCCATTCACATGAATCCACACCGGTATTCCGGGCGTAGGCTGGAGGGAAGGACGGACCGTCCGAGAAGATCTCCCGGCACCGCGCCCGCCCGGGAAGGAGCCCGAAAGTGGCTCAGTACGACGTCTCGAACCGCTCGGCGATCGTGACAGGAGCGGGCAGCGGCATCGGCCGCTCGGTCGCCCTGCTGCTGGCGCAGAACGGCGCGGCGGTGGTCGTGAACGATCTGAACGCGGAGAACGCGAACGCGGTCGTCGAGGAGATCCGCGCCGCCGGAGGCACCGCGGAGGCGTCGGTCGGCGACGCGACGGACCCGGCCTGGATCGCCTCGTCGGTCGAGCTCGCCAACTCGCTCGCCCCGCTCCGCATCGGCGTCAACAACGCCGGCATCGGCGGCGCCACCGCGCCCACCGCGGACTATGAGGAAGACGCGTGGGACAAGGTGATCGCCATCAACCTCAACGCGGTGTTCCGCAACATGAAGGCGCAGATCCCGTCGATCCTCGCCAACGGCGGCGGCTCGGTCGTGAACATCGCCTCGATCCTCGGCAGCGTCGGCTTCGCAGGCTCCCCCGCCTACGTCACCGCCAAGCACGGCGTCGTCGGAATGACGAAGACCGCCGCTCTGGAGTACTCGGCGCAGGGCGTCCGCGTGAACTCGGTCGGCCCCGGCTTCATCGACACCCCGCTCCTGGCGAACATGGGCGACGAGGCGAAGGACTTCCTCGTGTCGAAGCACCCGATCGGTCGCCTCGGCCAGGCGGACGAGGTGGCGAACCTCGTGGTGTTCCTCGCGAGCGACGCGGCCAGCTTCATCACCGGCAGCTACCACCTGGTCGACGGCGGCTACACCGCCCTCTGACGAAGAAACGGCATCCGGCTGCCGGGAACCCGAATCCCGGCGGCCGGATGCCGCGGTCGGCGATCCAGAGCCCCCGCTCCGTGCTCGCCGTAGCCGTCACCGTCCGGGAATCCGAGAGCCCTTGAAGAGGATCCCGAGGCGATGAGGCAGGTTGTGCACCCCTCCGTTATCAGGCGGACATCGCGTGCAGTTCGCGCGACATCGCATCGAGCGAGAGCTCGGGGTCGGTGAGGTCGAGTCCGCCGGTCGAGCCCGCGGCCTGCATGAGGCGGGCCAGCAGCGGCCGCTGGAGGGTGACCGACGTCTCGACGACGAAGCGGATCGGAATGGACGCGTGGATCCAGAGCGTCTCGGTGCGGTCGGCGCCGGTCTGCACCGTGAGCGCGAACGGCTCGTTGCGCCGCAGCTTGGTCACGGTGGCGGCGCGAAGGTGGGCGAGCAGCTCGTCGTCGATCTCGATCGGGTCGGCGAGGTTCGCGTAGGTGAGGGTTCCCATGTTCTTCTCCTCGTGGCAGAAAACCTGGACGAGGATAGTTTACTAGTTTAACTAGTTAAATCAAATCGATCAGGGAAGGTCGCCGAGCTCGTCGGTGAGTCGGCGCAGGAAGCGGGAGATCACCGCGGCCTCCTCCGGGGAGAACTCCTCCTCCAGGGCGGCGACCCGCTGGGTGAGCTCATCCCCGTGACCGTGCAGATCACGGAGCGAAGGACGGAGAACTTTGGACCGGGCATCCAGGGGGTGCGGGGCGACGACGATCTGCCCCCGCTCGGACATCCGTCGCACGACACTCGTGACGGCGGCCGTGCTGATGCCGAGGTACGTGGCGAGATCGCGGGGAGTGACCGGCTTCTCGACGGGCGCCGTGCTGATGAAGTGCATCGCCGCGCGGTCGGTATCGTTGGGCTCGCGGCGGGCGGCGAGACGGCGGTTCAGCTGCGCGTCGGCGCGACGGAAATCGTCGACATCGCGCGCGAGCGCCGAGGTCGTGACGTCGGTACTGATGTTCCCCATGCAGAGATCCTCCTTCCCCGCTTCCCATGGTACCTCGACTGACTGACAGTAAGGCTGACTAGCGATATTCGGGGGCGACCAGGACTTCCGGAGATGCGAAGATGGAAGTCTGCCCCCGAAAGGATGCCATGCCGGAGCGACTGAGTCTCGAGGAGGCGTCGTACATCCGCTACGCCGATCTGCTCGCCCGTCTGGAGGAACTCTTCCCCTCCGTCTCGCGACGCCGGATCGAGCAGATCATCAGCGCCGAGACCGACGCGATCACGGGCGGGCTCCTGCGCATCGTCCCCGCAGAGGTCGAGACCGGCGCGATGGAGATGCTCGAGCGGGAGGCCGGTTCCAGCGACGAAGGAGAGGTCGCGTGACCGACAGCACCGGCGAGTTCCACGCCTCCGGGTACTGGTACCCCGACAGCGAGCGCGCCACCACGGTCGACGTGCTCAACATGCTGCGGCGCTACCGCAGCGCCGAGACGGCGATGCGCGCCCGCACGCGCGCGTCCATGGGGATGAACGAGACCGACCTCGTCGCCCTCCGGTTCCTGCTGCGCGAGCAGAAGGCGGGACGCATCGTGCGCCCGATCGACCTGGCCCGCACGCTGGACATCTCCACGGCGTCGACGACCACACTCATCGACCGGCTGGAGAAGGGCGGGCACGCGCGCCGCGAACCCCACCCCACCGACCGTCGCGCCGGCATCGTCGTGCCGACCGTGAGCAGCGACGACGAGGTGCGGGCGACGCTCGGGGCGATGCACCGCCGGATGCTCTCCCTCGTGGACGACCTCTCCGACGACGAGCGCGTGGTCGTGATGCGGTTCCTCGTCGGGATGACCGCCGCGATCCAGGAGGCCGCCGAGGCGGACGCCGTGCACAGCGGCGCCGACCTCGTGGACGAGCCGGCCTAGTCCGACGCGTTCCGCGGGCGCCGCTTGTCCAGGAAGCCTGCGAGCAGCACCGCCACGAGCGCCGCGACCGGCGCCACCACGAGTCCTGCGCGAAGGCTCTGCGTCTCCGCCAGCCATCCGACGAACGGCGGCGACAGCAGGAAGCCGAGCCGGAGCAGCCAGGACACCACGGTGAGCCCGACACCGGGCCGCAGCCCCGGGAGCTCATCGGCGGCATGCATCGCGGCGGGGATGAGGGTGGCGATGCCGAAGCCGACAGCCGCGAACCCGAGGATCGTGCCGGGCACGCTCGGGAACAGCAGAGCGAGGGTCATCCCGAGGGCGGCGATGAGGCCGCCGACCCGCGCCACCCAGCGCTGTCCGAAGCGGTCGGTCATCGGATCGCCGAGCAGACGCCCGACGAACTGCGCGCCGACGAGGGCGATGAACCCGAGCGGCGCGACGGCCGCCGCGGCCCCGAGGGAGTCGCCGAGGTAGAGCGTGGCCCACGAGTTGCCGGCGTCTTCGGCGATGGCGCCGGCCATCGCGATGAGGGTCAGGGCGATCACGGCCACGACCGTCCGCGCCGGGATGCCGCGACGGACGGCTCCGGACATCTCCTCCGGTTCCGCCGCGGCGTCCTCCTCCGTCTCGTCGTCAGGGCCGGGCAGGCAGAAGCGGAGGGCGACGAGGGCGACTGTGGCGAACACCGCGGTCGAGATCCCCAGGTGGACGGCGAGCGGGAGCTGCAGCGCGATCGCGCCCGCCGCCATCACTCCGCCGAGCACCGCGCCGATGGACCAGATGGCGTGGAAGGAGTTGATGATGGAGCGTCCGTACCGCCGTTGCACGCGCAGGCCGTGGGCGTTCTGCGCGACATCGGTGATGGCGTCGGAGGCACCGCCGACGAAGAGCGCGATCGCGAAGAGGACGCCGGTCGGGGACAGCGCCGCCGACAGCAGACCGAGGCTCGTGAGGACGGTGCCGATGACCGCGATGTGCGCCGACCCGAAGCGACGGATCAGCGTGGCCGCCAGGAGTCCGGCCGCGATCGCGCCGGCGGGGAAGGCGGCGAGAGCGAGACCGTAGCCGAGGTTGTCGAGGCCGAGGGCGGCCTTGATCTCGGGGTACCGCGGCAGGATGTTCGCGAACAGGGCGCCGTTCGTGAGGAACAGCGCCGAGACGGCGATGCGCGCCCGACGGGTGGCGACGTCCGCGGGTGCTCGTCGAATCGATTCGATTGAAGTCACGGATACGACCGTACCGTGTCTCCGGGGTGCTCGCGAGCGTGTCGTGACGGCGCGATGCTGGGGGCGCAAGCCCGTTCCGCGTGTCGGCCCCGGGATCTACGCTCGGAGCATGAGCGAGCTCACCCAGCCCACCGGTCGCGAGGACGTCCTGCGGGCGATCCCGCGCGGCGACGGCTCCGCGCCGCGCGCGCTCGTCCTCGGAGCCACCGGCTACATCGGCGGCCGCCTGACACCGCGCCTGCTGAACGCCGGCTACCGGGTCCGGGTCCTCGCGCGAGATGCCGCTCGTGCCGCCTCCTTCGGCTGGGGCGAGGAGTGCGAGATCTTCGAGGGGTCCGCCGACGACGAGCACGCCGTGGCCTCCGCGATGGACGACGTCGATGTCGTGTACTACCTCATCCACTCCATGTCGGCCGGCAAGGGCTTCGAGGAGAGCGACGAGCGCGCGGCGACCACCGTCGCCACGGCGGCTGCCCGAGCCGGGGTCCGGCGGATCGTCTACCTCGGCGGCCTGCACCCGGACGACGTGAAGCTCTCCCCGCACCTGCGCTCCCGGGTCCACGTCGGCGAGATCTTTCTGGAGTCCGGAGTGCCCACCCTCGTCCTGCAGGCGGGCGTGGTGATCGGCTCCGGCTCGGCGTCCTTCGAGATGATCCGGCACCTCACCGACGTGCTGCCGTACATGCCGGCGCCGAAGTGGGTGCGCAACCGGATCCAGCCCATCGCCGTCCGCGACGTGCTGCACTATCTACTCGGCGCGGCGCGGGTCGACGCGGGTGTCAATCGCGCCGTCGACATCGGCGGACCGGATGTGCTGCGCTACGGCCAGATGATGAACGGGTACGCGGTGGAGGCCGGTCTGCGGCAGCGCGCCATCGCGGCCCTTCCGGTGCTGACGCCGGAGCTCGCGTCGCACTGGGTGAACCTCGTCACGCCGGTGCCGCGCTCCATCGCCCGGCCCCTGGTGGCCTCGCTGCAGAACGAGTGCATCATGAAGGATCACGCCGTCGACGCACTCATCCCGCGGCCCGACGGCGGCCTCACGCCGTATCGCCGCTCCGTGGCGCTGGCCCTCGGCCGGGTGGACGCGGACGCCGTGGAGACGAGCTGGCAGGATGCCGAGGTGTCCGGAGCGCCGAGCGACCCGCTGCCGAGCGACCCCGACTGGGCGGGACGGACCGTGTTCACGGATAAGCGGTCGGTCGCGACGCGCGCATCCGTCGCGGAGCTGTGGCGCGTCATCCTCGGGATCGGCGGGGAGAACGGGTGGTACTCGTCGCCGCTGCTCTGGGCGGTGCGGGGGCTCATGGACCGCGTGGTCGGCGGCGTGGGCCTCAGCCGCGGACGCCGCAGCCGCACCGCCGCCCGGGTCGGGGATGCGATCGACTTCTGGCGCGTGGAGGCGGTGGAGCAGACCGAGGAAGGCCACCTGCTGCGGCTCCGCGCGGAGATGAAGGTGCCGGGCGAGGCCTGGCTCGAACTGCGCGCGGTGCCCGACGGCGAGGGCGCCCGCTACGAACAGCGTGCCGTGTTCTTCCCCCGCGGCCTCCTCGGCCGGCTGTACTGGCTCGCCGTGCTGCCCTTCCACGGACTGATCTTCTCCGGCATGGCCGCACGGATCACCGCGGCCGCCGAGTCAGGCGATCACGCCGGTTCAGGCGCCTTCCGTGCGGAAGTGCCTGACCCGGCGTGAGCGCCTGAGCTCTCGCGCTCAGTCCTTGTCGGCGGGGGCGTCCATCGCGGCCTCGACGGCGGCGTCCACCTCGGCCGGCGGGATGATGTCGATCGCCTCGGTCGCCGCTTCGTAGACCTCGGCGAGCGTGTCGTCGACGGTGTCCTCGTCGATCCAGGCGAGGTCGTCCTCCGAGTGGTCGTACTCGACGGGCACGAGGGCGAAGTCGTCGCCGTACTCCTCGAGCCCGGCCATGACGCTGTGCCGGACGGCGGCGCGAGCATACCGGTCGCGCAGGATCAGCGGATCGCGCCGCAGATCCTTCATGAACGCGATCATCATGAAGGCCATGATGATCGCGAACGGCAGAGCCGCGATGATCGTCGCGTTCTGCAGCGACTGCAGTCCGCTGCCCTCGGCCCCGCTGACCAGCAGCACGGCGGCGATCACCCCCACGAGCACACCCCAGACGACGGCGACCCAGCGCGACGGCTCCGGGCGGCCCTGCTGCGACAGCGTGCCCATGACGAGCGAGGCGGAGTCGGCGCCGGTGATGAAGAAGATCGCGATGAGGATGATCAGGACGATGCTGGTCACGAGCGGGAACGGGAGGTTCTCCAGTACCCCGAACAGCACTTCCTCCGGCGGGTCGACCGCGAGGCCCGCGCCGTCCATCTGCTGCTGGATGGCCGTGGTGCCGAAGATCGCGAACCACACGAGCGAGATCGCGGAGGGCACCACGATGACGACCGACACGAACTGACGGAGCGTGCGGCCGCGCGAGATCTTCGCGATGAACATCCCGACGAAGGGCGACCACGAGATCCACCACGCCCAGTAGAAGATCGTCCAGCTCGACAGGAAGGCCTGCGCGGCCTCACCCTGCGAGGCGGAGCGGCCGATCATGGTCGGCAGGTCACCGAGGAACTGGACCGCGACCGACGGGATGACATTGAGGATCAGCAGCGTCGGACCGACGAAGAAGACGAAGAACGCCAGCAGGATGGCGACGACGGCGTTGATGTTCGACAGCGCGCGGATGCCCTTGGAGACGCCCGACACGGCGGAGGCGATGAAGCACGCCGTGAGCACGGCGATGACCGCGATGAGGATGCCGTTGCCGAGGGGTCCGGCTCCGCTGATGATCTCGACCCCGTGGCCGATCTGCAGCGCCCCGAGGCCGAGCGAGGCGGCCGTGCCGAACAGCGTCACGATGATGGAGAAGATGTCGATCGTGCGGCCGACCGGACCCGTCGTGCGGTTCTCGCCCAGCAGCGGGGCGAAGATCGACGAGATCAGCGGCGTACGACCGCGGCGGTAGGCGCCGTAGGCGATGGCTCCACCGACGAGCGCGTAGAACGCCCAGGCCTGCGGGCCCCAGTGGTACAGCACCTGGGTCTGCGCGGTGTGCATGGCCTCGAGGGTGTTCGCCTCGACGGTGCCGGGCGGCGGGTTCTCGAAGAACGTCAGCGGCTCGGCGGCGCCCCAGAACACCAGGCCGATGCCCATGCCCGCCGCGAAGAGCATCGAGATCCACGAGAACATCGAGAACTCGGGCTCCTCGTCGTCGCGGCCGAGGGGGATGCGCCCGTACTTGCTGAACCCGACGAACAGCATGAAGACGAGGATGATCGTGGCGATCGTCGTGAAGAAGAAGCCGAAGTACTCGACCACCCAGGCCAGCACCGTGCTGGTCGTGCCGGCGAGGTTGTCCCCCGCGAACACGCCCCAGGCGATGAAGGCGAGGGCGAACGCGGCGGCGACGCCGAAGACCAGCGGGTCCGTGCGGTAGGTGCGCCCCGTCTCCTCGACCGAGACCCCGGGGACGAGCGCCGGGTGCACGCTGCGCGGCGGGACCGTCGTGATGTCGCGGACGATCTTGCGCGCGGTCTCGGAGGCCTTCGCGGCCTGGCGGTGCGTCCCGGTCACGACGGCGTCGGTGCGCGGACGGGTCGATCCTGCGGAGCGTTCGGCGGGCTTCTCGTCAGGCATGTCCATGAGAGACCATCTTTCCACCTGCGCGGGCTCAGGCGAACGCGGGACAGCAGGCGTTCTCCCGCGGGAGTGCCTGATCCCGGGCGTTCGCCTGTTCTGGCGGGGCTGTCGAGTGGGGTCAGCGGGGGCGGCGGCGACCCAGGAAGAGGGCGCCCAGCAGCGGCAGCACCGACACCCACAGCAGGGTGATGCCCAGCGGGGGCAGCGGACCGACGAGCAGCGCCCCGCCCACGAGCATCGCCGCGAACAGGACCCCGGAGGCGATCCGTCGCGCGATGCCCTCCAGCCGGTCGAGCCGCCGCTCCAGTCGGGAGGTGTCGAAGGACACATTGCCGTCGTCGACGCGGGTGATGATGTCGTCGATGCGCTTCGGGAGCCGCCAGGTCGTGGCCGCGTTCGCCATCGCCTGTTCCGCCATGTCCTGCATGAGGGTGCCGGACTCGTCCCGGAGCAGCCGCGCGGCATACGGCTCGGCCGCGTCCCACACGTTGAACGCCGGGTTCAGGGCGCTGCACATGCCGGAGGTGAGGGACACGGCCCGGATGAGGAGCAGCATGTCCTCGGGGAGCTGCAGCGGGAGCCGGCGCACCATGTCGCCGAACTCCTCGGCGAAGTCGGTGAACTCCCGCGGGTCCACGCGGCTCAGCTCCGCGAAGCCCATCCCCCCGAAGCGCGCGAAGAGGGCGGTCAGCGCCCGCTCCAGCTCGCCGGTGTCGGCAGTCGGCAGGAGCACACCGATCTCCTTCGCGGCGCGGACAAGGCCCCGGCTGTCCCGCGCGGTCACCGCGATGAGCAGCGTCCGCAGTCCCTGCCGGAGGTTGTCGGACACCTCGGCCATCATGCCGAAGTCGATGAACGTCAGGCGGAAGCCCCCCTGAGCCCCTGAGCCGCCCTGGGTCCCTGAGCTCGTCGAAGGGACCGGCGTGACGAAGATGTTGCCGGGGTGCGGGTCGGCATGCACGAACCGGTGCGTGAAGACCTGGTCGAACATGACCTCGGCGAAGGCATCCGCGACCGCGGAGGGGTCGATGCCTGCCGCTCGGAGAGCCGCGGTGTCGTTGATCTTGATCGCGGTCACGTCGGACAGTGTGAGCACCCGTCGGGTCGTACGCTCCCAGACGATCTCGGGGGCGGCCACACGCGGGTCGTCGGCGAAGTTCTCGCGGAACCGCTCGGCGCTGCGGGCCTCGTGGAGGTAGTCGATCTCCTCGAGGCTCGTCACGGCGAACTCCTCGACGAGGGCGGGGGCGTCCACCCGGTCGGCGACGATCCGGACCCGCGTGAGCCACCGCGCGACCCGGCGGAGGGCGGCGAGGTCGACGGCGACGATCTCGTCGATGCCAGGGCGCTGCACCTTGACCACGACCTCGTCGAGCCCGGTGTCCTCGGCATCGAGCGACGAGAGGCGGGCGCGGTGCACCTGGCCGAGGGATGCGGCCGCGACCGGGGTGTCGTCGAACCAGGTGTACACACGCTCGAGCGGCATGCCCAGCTCGGCCTCCGCGAGCGCCCGGATCTGCGGCGTGGGCACGGCCGGGACCTCGTCCTGCAGCCCCTCCAGCTCCGCCGTGATCTCGGGCGGCAGCACGTCGAGGCGCGAGGACATGAACTGCCCGACCTTGATCATGAGGCCGCCGAGTTCAATCGCGAGCGTGTGGAATCGGCGCGCGAACCGCTGCATGCGGCGGGCGCGCGTGCGCTCCGCGACGGAAGACAGCCCGAACCGCGGAAGGACGAGCTCGAACCACCAGATCTTCAGGAACTCACGGCTCGCGAACGACAGGATGCGGCGGTACCGGGCTCGGTGAGGACCCTGTGCCGCCGCTGCCGTCATCGCGTCATCCTTCCGCCGTTCCGCGCCGGACGCCGCACGACGCGGTCAGTCCTGGGCGAGGATCGTGTACAGCCTACGGCGGGCCTCGTCGAGCACCTCGATGGCCTGCTGCACCTGCTCCGGCGAGCCGCTGCGCCCGACCTGCGCGGCCGCGGCGGCGAGGTCGACCCCGGCCTTGGGCAGGGCGCTGTAGCGGGCGTCGCGGCTGCGGTCCTTGTCGGAGGACGGCACCCACGGCGGGGTCTCGGTGCTCTCCGCGGCGACGGCACGGCCGGCCTCGGTGAGAGCGTAGGTCTTGCGGCCGTTCTGCTCCTCGGCCTCGATCAGGCCCTCGTCGGCGAGGAGCTGGAGCGTCGGGTAGACGGAACCGGCGCTCGGCTTCCAGGTGCCGCCGCTGCGCTCGGCGATCTCGTTGATGATCTGGTAGCCGTGCATCGGTCGCTCGACGAGGAGCGAGAGGACGGCGGCGCGCACGTCGCCGCGGGCCATGCGGGATCCGCCGGAGGGGCGCGACTCGAACGACTTGCGCAGCTGGTCCATCGCCTCGAACAGCGCTCCGGCCGGACCCTGCGAGCCGCCGAAGAGATTGCCGAGGCCGCCGACGAAATCGCCGCCGCTGCTGCCGTTGCTGTTCCCGCCGAACGGGGTGGAGGGGAATGCGTTGTTCATGATGACCTCCCAGTCGTGAACGATACTCAACGATATATCGTTAACGCTGAACGCGGGGTGGGAATCCGGACTCAGACCGGCGCGAGCACCGCAGCCCCGGTGACGGTCGCGTCGATCCCGAGCTCCGCGGGTCGCACGCGGGCTGCCGTCGGGCCCGGCATCGCCGCCGCCCGGTACGCGCGGGCGACCTCGGCAAGATAGCGCTCCCCGATGGCCGCCACACCGCCGCCGACCGCGATCACCTCGACGTCGAGAAGCGCCTGCGCCCCGGCCAGCGCGCGACCGAGGAACCGCGCCCCCTCCGCGATCACCTCCTCGGCGACCGCGTCACCGGCGCAAGCGGCCGCGTCCACCTCCCGCAGCGTGAGCGCCGTGCCCGTGCGCTCCCGGTACGTCTGCTCCAGCCCAGGGCCGGAGGCGACGGCTTCGACGTGTCCGACTCCTCCGCAGCCGCAGCGCCGCCCGGCCAGCTCCGGAGGGAGGGCCAGTTCGGTGTGCCCGACCGACCCCGCCGTGCCGGTCACGCCCGCGCGGAGACCGTCCGGGAGCACGACGGCTCCGCCGATGCCGGTGCCGACGGTGACCATCAACAGCCCGCACGCTCCCCGACCCGCCCCTGCCGCGGCCTCCGCGACCGCCGCCGCGTGCACGTCGTTCACGACCGCCACCGGCACATCGAGGGCGTGGATGAGCGCCGCGCGCAGCGGGAAGCCCGCCCAGCCGCTGATCGCATCGGTCGCCGAGGTGATGCCGCCGTCCTGATCGACGACCCCGGCGGTGCCCACACCGACCGTCGCGACCCGCTCCGCACCGCGGACCATGTCGATCGCATCGACGACCGCCCGCACGATGGCCTCGCCGCCCTCCCTGGCCGGAGTGGACAGGGTGCGCACGGCGGTGACGCGACGGCGTCCGCCGTCCGGCTCCTGCCGAAACCCGGCGACGGCGATCTTCGTGCCGCCGATGTCGACCCCGACGATCACGCTCGCTCCGTGGCGGCCGGCGTCGCGGCGACGAAGCGGCGGGTGAGGGCGATGGGATCGGTGATCGCCCCGCCCACGACGACGGCGAAGGCTCCGGCATCGAAGGCCGCTCGTACCTGCGCAGGGGTCTGGTAGCGCCCCTCGGCGATGGCCGGGATCCCCGCGGCGGCGAGCGCGGCCACGAGGTCGAGGTCCGGTTCGTCCTGGCGCGGCGAGTGCGGGGTGTAGCCGGACAGGGTCGTGCCGACGACCGCCGCCCCCGCCGCCCACGCGCGCTCGCCCTCCGCGACCGTCGACACGTCGGCCATCACCGGTCGCCCCGTCGCCGCGGCGATCTCCCCGATGAGCCGGAAGTCCGCGCCGAGCTGCTCCGCCGTGGCGTCCACCGCGATGATGTCGGCCCCGGCCTCCGCCAGCCCCGTGGCGAGCGCGAGCTCCGGGGTGATGACGTTGCGGACGCCGTTCCAGATCTTGTGGAGTCCGATGATCGGCACGTCGGTGACCGGACGCACCCGGCGGATGTCTTCCGGCCCGTTGAGCCGCAGACCGCTCGCGCCGCCGAGGAGCGCAGACTCGGCGAGCGCACCGATGACGTGGGTGTCCCTGGCGGGGGCGCCCGTGGACGCCTGGACCGAGGCGACGAGCCGGCCGCGGAGGAGAGCGAGGGGATCGTGGGTCACTTGAGGGCTCCTGCACTGGCGCCGCCGATGAAGAACTTCTGACCGAGGAGGAAGATCGCCACGGCCGGGAGCGTGAACATCACGCACGCGGCCATGAGCGGCCCCCAGGCCACGTCGTTCTCCCCGAAGAAGGCATACAGACCGATGGACAGCGTGTACGTCGACTGGTCGTTGAGGTAGATGAGGGGATTGAGGAAGTCGGTCCACGCCCAGACGAACTGGAAGATCGCGGCGGTCACGATGGCCGGACGCGCCAGGGGAAGGACGATCGTCGCGTAGGTGCGGAACTCCGAGGCGCCGTCGAGACGGGCGGCCTCGATGAGCTCGTCCGGTACCGCGAGGAGGAACTGCCGGATCATGAAGATGAAGAACGGCGTGCCCAGGAACGCGGGGACGATGAGCGGGAGGTAGGTGTTCGTCGCCTCCAGCCCGTTCCACACGAGGAACAGCGGGATCAGCGTGACCTGCGGCGGCAGCATCATCGTGGCGAGCACGAGGATCAGGAGCGGCCGGGCACCGCGCCACTTCACCTTCGCGAGGGCGTAGGCGACGAGCGGACACGAGATGACCGTGCCGAGGATGCTCATGCCCGAGACGAAGAGCGTGTTGGCGAGGTAGCGCCACACCGGGATCTGCGCGAACGCCTCGGCGAAGTTGGCCGTGGTCCACTCGGCGGGCAGCAGGGTGGGCGGCGAGGAGAACACGTCGCCGGGCGTCTTGAACGCGGTCGACAGCATCACCAGCAACGGGAACAGGAACAGCAGCGCGAGCAGCGTCACCGCGATCTGCTGCCGGACGCGGCGGAGCGTGCGGCGGGTGCGACGGGGGCGGCGCACCGGAGCGGAGATGTCAGCGTGCGCCATCGTGGACCCACTTCCTCGAGGTCGCGAGCACGATGAGGCTCACGACGAGTGTGACGATGAACAGCGTCCACGCCATGGCGGAGGCGTAGCCCATCTTCAGGAACACGAAGGCGTTCTGGTACAGGTACATCGCGTACGAGAGCATCGACTGCCCCGGGCCCGACCCCGCCTGATTCAAGCGCTCCTGCGACAGGATGTAGGGCTGCGTGAAGATCTGCAGGAACCCGATGATGCTCACGATCACCTGGAACAGGGTGACCGGGGAGACCGTGGGCCAGGTGACGTTGGTGAAGCGGCGCCAGGCGCCTGCGCCGTCGAGCTCGGCCGCCTCGTACAGCTCCTTCGGCACCTCCTGCAGGGCGGCGAGGTAGATGATCATGGTGCCGCCCACGGTCCACAGCGACATGAGGATGATGGCGGGCTTCGTCCACTCCGGCTGCTGCAGCCAGGCCGGCCCCTCGATGCCGAACCACGACAGGAAGTGGTTGATGAAGCCGTACTGGGCGTTCAGGAGCCAGCGCCACAGGTAGCCGCCGACGACGACCGGCACGATCGACGGGAGATACACGAGCGCGCGATACAGCGGCTGGCCCCGCACGGGGGTGTTCAGCAGGTGCGCACCGGCCAGGGCGATGCCGATCGCGAGCGGTACGCCGAACATCGTGAGCACGGCCGTGTTGGCGAGGGACTTCCAGAACACCCCGTCGGCGAACATCTGGGTGTAGTTGTCCAGCCCCACCCACTCGGGCGCCTGGAACAGGTTGAAGTCGGTGAAGCTGTAGTACGCCGACGCCGCGATCGGATAGGCGAACAGGAACAGGAAGCCGACGATGAACGGCGACGCGAAAGCCAGGCCGATCAGCGTGGTCCGGCGGCTGCGGCGCCGCCGGACGGGAGCGCCGGGTCCGGCAGGAGCGTTCTCCTGCCGGACCCGGGGTGCTGTTGCCGTGGTCACGAGGACCGGCTCACTTCGAGGTGTAGGAGGCCATGCGCTCCTCGACGGTCGCGATCGCCTCCTCCGGGGTGGCGGTCAGCCGCACGACCTCGTCGAACGCGGTCGCGAGGTCCGTCGCGTACTCGGCGCTGTACGGACGGCTGGCCAGGGACTTCGCGTTCGGGGAGGACGCGGCCTCCGCCCAGACACCGAAGTCCTGCAGCTCGTCGAACGCGGCGCTGCCGGCGAGGGAGGAGCGGCCGGGGAGGTTGCCGAGGGCGACGGCGAACTTCTCCATGGGCTCGTCGCTGACGAGGTAGGCGAGGAAGGTGGCCGCCTCCTCCTTGTGCTTCGAGTTCGCGGGGATGAACAGGGTGCTCGCGGTGACCTGCGTGCTGTTCTCCAGGTCCGGCGAGGCGGCGGGGATCGCGGTCACGCCCCACTCGAAGTCGGGGGCGATCTTGGCGGCGCTGGCCGACCGCCACTCGCCGTCGATGATCATGGCGACCTGGCCGCTGAAGAACGGGTCCTGTGCGGAGAGGTACTCGCCCTGTCCGGATACGAACGTGGCCATGGCATCGGCGCCGACCGGCTCGATCACGTTGTCCTGGTACCACTGCAGGGCCTCGAGGTTCCCGTCCTCCGCGGGGGTCGGGCCGTCCTCGCCGTCCCAGCTGCCGCCGAACGCGTAGCCGAGGGTCGTGAGGGTGGTGCTGTCGTTCGCCGAGCCGAGACCGAGCTGCGTGATCTTGCCGGAGGCGTCCTTCTTGGTGAGCTTCGGGATGGCGGCGGCGAGCTCGTCCATCGTCGTCGGCGGGGTGACCCCGGCCTCCTCCAGCAGCTGCGGGTTGTAGAGGAGCTGGAAGCTGTGGATCGCGATCGGCAGCGAGTAGATCGTGCCGTCGTAGGTCATCTGCTCCATGGCGCTCGGGACGAAGTCGTCGACGTCGATGTCCTCGGCGGCGATCGCGTCGTCGAGCGGCGCGAGGATGCCCTTAGAAGCCCAGGCGCCGACGGTGTTGCCGAAGTTGTCGGAGATGTCGAAGGAGCCGTTCGACGACGACATCGACGTGAGCTGCTTCTGGGTGTCGGGGCTGGAGACGCCCTTGACGACGATGTCGTCCTGGCTGGCGTTGAAGTCGGCGATGATCGCCTCCAGCGCCTTCGCCTCCTCCCCGCCCCACAGGTACGAGAACGTGATCTCGGTGGGGCCGTCCGCGTCGCCGCCGCCGCCGGCGCAGCCGCTCAGGGCGACGATCGTCGCCGTGCCCAGCGCCCCGGCGACCAGGACGCGTCGGCGCATGTTGTGCTTCACGTGCATGGGGATTCTCCGCTCATCGTTGACCGTGCAAAGGATTGGAATAGACCAATTAAGAACCGCTGAGAGGAGACATTGACACAAACCGGGGTGATCGTCAAGATTGGGTTAGTCCAAACGAGGGGGAATCATGTCGGCGATCGAGGGCGTCACGAAGCACGAACGCGTGCGGCGGCATCTGGAGCAGGTCATCGACCAGGGCCTCGCACCCCACGAGAAGCTGCCCACGGAACGCGAACTCGCGGAGTCGCTCGAGGTGAACCGGCAGACCGTGCGTCGCGCCCTCGACGAGCTCGAACGGGACGGACTGGTGTATCGGCTCCAGGGGGCCGGCACATTCGTGAGCGCCTCGCGGATCAGCAAGGCCTTCGAGCTGACCTCGTTCTCGGAGGACATGCTCGCCCGGAACATGCGACCGGGCTCCCTCTCCGTCGACGTCGGCACCGCGGCGGCCGGGCAGACCGCAGGGTACGCCCTGAACCTCAGCCCGCAGTCCCCCGTCGTGCGGATCCGCCGCGTCCGGACGGCCGACGACATCCCGATCTGCCTGGAGGTGTGCTCGATCGCGGCCGACGCCGTGCCGGGTCTGGAGGACGGCATCGTGGGGGACTCGCTCTACGACGACCTGCGCACCCGGTTCGGCATCACCGCCGTGCGCGCCGACCAGGAGATCCACGCGGTCGTGCTCGACGAGGAGCAGGCCGCCGCGCTGCAGACGCCGCCGTTCTCCCCCGCGTTCCTCGTGAAGCGCACGACCTATGACGCCCGCAGCCGCCCGATCGAGTACGCCGAGTCGGTGTACCGCGGCGACCGCTACTCGTACCTCGTCTCCATCGCCCGCCCCTGATCCCCGACGACTCCCGACCTGCGATCCCCTTCACCGACGAAAGGCTCCTCGTGTCCGACCCGACCCTCCGCCCGCGCATCGCGTTGCTCCCCCTCGACGATCGGCCGGTGAACGTCAAGCTCCCGGGCGACGTCGCGGCCGTCGCCGGAGTGATCCTCGACGTCCCGCCCGCCGAGATCCTCCCCTCGTACCGGACCGCGGGCGACGCCGACGCGTTGGGCGGGTGGCTGCGGGAGCGGGCGGCCGACCCCGCGACGGTGCACCTGGTCGTCTCGGTGGACATGCTCCTCTACGGCGGTCTGATCGCGAGCCGCACGAGCGACGACACCACCCGCGACGTGCTGGCGCGCCTCGACGTGCTGCGCGAGGTGCGGCGGCTGCGGCCCGACCTGCCGATCTCGGCGGTGTCGCTCGTGACCCGGGCGAGCAACTCGTACTCCGCCGCCGAGGAGCCGACCTACTGGACGGAGCACGGCAAGGAGATCCACGCACTCGGCGGCGACGCGCACCGACTGCTCGGCGAGACCGAGGTGCTGCCGCTGGACGACCTGACTCCGGTGCCCGCCGAGGTCGTCTCCGACTACTCGTCTCGACGGCTGCGCAACCACATCGTGAACCTCTCCACGCTGGGACTCATGGAGGACGAGACCCTCGACTTCCTGGCGATCACCGCCGACGACACCGCCCCCTTCGCGGCGGGCAGCGCAGAGCAGGTGTGGCTCCGGCACTGGATGCGGATGCTGCCGTCGGGCCGTCGCGTGCTGATGTACCCCGGTGCCGACGAGGTGGGCGCCGCGCTCGTCGCCCGGGCCCTGGCGGCGAACGCCGGGGTGATCGCCTCGTTCTCGGTGGCGTGCGCGGACGCCGACGGCATGGAGCGCGTCCCGCCCTACGAGAACATGTCGCTCGCGGCGTCGGCGAGCCGGCAGATCCGCGCGGCCGGCGCCGAGGAGGTGGCCGCCGGAGGCGACGTCACCCTCGTGCTGCACGCCCCCGACCCCGACCGGCACGACATGTTCCGCGGGCGGCCCGAGGTCGTCGATGCGGACGCCGTCGCGGGGACGGTCGCTCTCGTGCGGGAGCGTCTGGACGCCGGTGAGCACGTGGCCCTGGCCGACGTGCGCTACCCGAACGGCGCGGACGAGGCGCTCGTGCGCGCGCTCGCCGAAGCCGGACTGCTCGGCCGCCTGGAGGCTTTCGGCGGGTGGAACACCGCCGGGAACACGCTCGGCAGCGTCGTCGCGGTGGCCGCCGCCGGCGTCGTCGGTCGGGCCTCGGGCTCCTTCGACGAACGCGCCGCGCGGATCGCCCTGCTGACCCGCCTGCTCGACGACTTCGCCTACCAGGCCGTGGTGCGCACGGATGCGGGGCCGTCCCTCTTCCCTGACATCTATCCGATGGCCGACGATGCGCAGGTGGCGACGGCCGAGCGGGTCATCCGCGACGAGCTGACGGGCCTGCTGGAGTCGATGCTGCCCGCCGACGACGTGCGGATCGAGGAGTTGACGCTCCCCTGGCGGCGCTCGTTCGAGATCGGTCTCACCCTGCGCTGACTCCTCCGCGGCGCCGGCATACACCCGGGACCGCCGCGAGCCTGGCGCGCTCCACAGGAAGGGGTGGTTGGCTGGAATCTCCGGCGGGGGAGATTCGAGCCGGGTACGACCACAGGGGGGACGGCGTCCATGAGCAGTACGACCGGGCACGAGGCGGCGGGCAGCCGAGTGCGGGTGAGTGTGGTGGTGCCGGTGTTCCGGCCGAAGGCGTCGTTCGACGACCTCATCGCCTCGCTCGACGCCCAGACGCTGGATCGGGAGGCGTTCGAGGTCCTGCTCTGCGACGACGGCTCCGGGGAGGAGACGGCCGCGCGGCTGGAGAGCATCGCGAAGGATCGCCCTCATGTACGGGTGCTGTCGCTGCCGCACTCCGGCTGGCCCGGCACTCCGCGCAACCGCGGCGTCGAGGAGGCCAGAGGGACGTACGTGCAGTTCGTCGACCAGGACGACTGGCTGTACCCGCGCGCACTCGAGCGGCTGTGCGACTACGCCGATGAGCACGGGTCGGACGTCGTGGTCGGCAAGGAGGTGGGCATCGGACGGAAGCTGCCCGCCAAGATCTTCCAGCGCGACATCCCGCACGCGGTGCTCGGCGAGGACCCGATCCTGGAGATGCTGACGCCGCACAAGATGTTCCGGACGGCGTTCCTCCGCGAGCACGGCATCCGCTTCCCTGATGGCAAGGTGCGGCTCGAGGACCACCTGTTCGTGATGCAGGCGTACTTCGCCGCCGACACGATCTCGGTGCTCGCCAGCGAGCCCTGCTACGCGTGGGTGAAGGAGCCCGGGAGTGCGAGCTCGTCGCGCATCGACCCCGAGTCGTACTTCCCGCACCTGGAGACCGTGCTCGATGTCGTCGAGGCGAACACGGAGCCCGGGAAGGTGCGCGACCGGCTGCTGCGGCACTGGTTCCGCGGCAAGATCCTCAACCGGATCGCCGGACGACGGATGGTGAAGTACCCGGCGGAGTACCGCGACCGCCTGCTGGATGTGGTGGTGCCGCTCGCGCAGCGTCGATTCGGCCCCGGCGTGGATGCGGGGCTGTCGTTCCCGCAGCGCATCCGGGCGGCTCTGCTGCGCGCCGACCGCCGGGATGACCTGCTCGCCTTCGCCGCGTTCGAGGCGGACACGACCTGCACGGCCACCGTGACCGCGGCGCGCTGGTCGCGCGGCGGGTTGCAGCTCACCGTGCGCGTCCGTCTGCTCCGGGACGGCGAGGAGGCGTTCGTGTTCGAGACCGTCGGTTCCGCCGACCGGCTGGTCTCCCTGCCCCCGTCGGCGACCGAAGACCTCCCCTCCGGGCTGCTCAACGCCCGCAAGGAGCGTCGCGCTGACCGCGTCGACCTCGTCGCGCGGGATACGCCGACCCCCGGACAGGCGCCGGAGTCGACGGCAGGCTCGGAGCGCAAGATCGGCGGCCGACGCCCGAAGCGCCTCGACGCGGTGTCCATCGCGCTGGACCCGATGAAGGCGTTCCGTGAGGACGGCGCTCGCGACGCCGACCTCACCGTCGCCGTCCGCTACGCCGGGTGGATGTTCACCGCCCCGCTGACAGCGGCGCCGGACGTGACGGCGCACCTCGGCAGGTCGCCGCTTCTCGCGGGCCGTCGGGTCGAGCTCGTACGGAACGAGGACGGCAGCCTGCGGCTGCGCCGCGAGTGGCCGGGCGGCGCCTGGCGCGACGCCCTCGCACGAGCCGCCCGCCGCGTCCGCTCCCGACTTCGCCGCTGATCCCCCACCGACAGATCCGTCCACGCAGCAGATCCCTCCACACGCGCTGACGCCCGCGGGATCCCACTCACGCTGCGACATCGAAGCGCGCCCGTCCGCCCAGCCGCGGTGTGCGCTGCGGGTCGACCCACCGCGGCGGAAGGAACCACGGTCGGCCGGTCACGCCGGAACCCTCGATCACGATGTCCCACCCGTTGTCGTGGATACGGTGGTGGCAGGTCTCGCAGAGCAGGATCCCGTTCGAGAGATCGGTCGGACCTCGATCTCGCTGCCACCAGCGGAGGTGGTGAGCCTTCGTCATCCCCGGCGGGAGCCCGCACATGGCGCACCCGCCATCCCGCTCGGCGAGCGCCAGTCGTTGGGCTCGGGTGAAGAGGCGCTTCTCGCGGCCCCAGTCCAGAACCTCGCTCGCACCGCCGAGGACGCAGGGGATGACGCCCCCGCTGGCCGCCATCCGCCGGGCAGCACCGATGTCGATCACCTGGTCGAGCCCGTCGACCGTCGCCGACCCGGTTCCCACCTGCAGATCGTCCAGCGATACCCGAACGATCACCGTCGCCCCGGCGAGCGGCACCCGATCGCCCTCGCACCCGAGCACGTGCGCGCAGAAGAGGGACAGCGCATCGGCCTGGATCATCGCGACGGAGCGCCGATCCGCGTCGGGCGACTCCGCATCGGGGGCTTCGAGGCGGGCGGCGAACACGGCAGACACGTGCCCGCGGATCGCGGTGACGACCGGCGCAGCGGACTCGACATCGAGCTGCGCGTGCAGGTGCACCATGCCGTCACGTTCGAAGATGCGCAGTCCACGCCGACCGCGCTGTTCCTCCGCCCGCGGCGCTACGCCGTCGGGGTCGAGCCACGCTTCGGCGCGGAGGACGAGCTTGCGCACCGCATCGAGCTCGAGCCCTTCGGCTGCGGCGGTCAGCACGCGTTCCGCCTCGGCGATGCGCTCCACACCGGCGGCCACGCGGCAGCGATCGAGGAGAGCGACGAGGAGACCGATCGCCGGCGCTCCGAGCACACCCGACGCGAGTGCTTCCCGGAGGAGCGGATACCGCGCGGGCAGCGGCGCGCCGAGCAGATCGCTCCGCGGCGCGGTCGCCTCTCCGACCTTCACCAGGCGCTGCGCCTCCGCCGTCGAGATGCCCGTCGTCGCGGCGATGAGCTTCGCCGCCGTGCGGTACCCGCGTTGCTTCGCCAAGCTGTCGGCTCCGAGCTCCGCGCGCGACTCCCGAGCGATGCCGGCGGCCACGTCGACGTGGATCGCATCGAGCCGGCGCTGCAGAAGTCCGATCGCGTGGGCCACCTCGACGAGCTGCACGCGGGAGAGCTCGGCGACATCGCCCGCGGCGCCCCACGCCTCGTCGAGGCGATCCATCGCCTCGCGCAGTCCGGACGTTTTCGACATGCTTCATTCTATCTCGTCAGGTCTCGACTTTCGAAGTTATGTTCGATTGCATGCCGGCATTCTGCCGCGGTCTGCCACTCCTCCTGCCCGTCCCTACACGTCGAAGAGCAGGGCCGGGCGGCAGACGCGGCAGGAAAGATCACGGGCCGTGTCGATCGGTCCGACGATCGCGCGTGCGCCCAGCACGCGACGAACACCACACGTCCCGAGCAGGACAGCGGCGGCGGGATCGAATCACAGCAACCCGCCCTGTCAGGAGGGTGAGACGCCCGGGTGGAACGAGTCTAGAACGGCAGGTCGCGAGACCCCGGTGGGGCGATGAGGATGCCCGTGATCTTGCCGAAGCCGTTGTAGGCAACGCGGCCGATCCACTCTCCGGCCTCGTGGTGCAGGGTCACCTGCACGATCGCTCCGTTACTCAGGTGCCGGTTGGCGAGCGTGCTCAGCGGCGTACTGCCGTCCGCCGTCTGTACCGTCGAATCGACGCAGGCTTCGAGGCGGCCGGTGTCACTGCGGATCTGGTCCCACACGCTCATCAGTTTGCGCTTGGTCAGCGCGCGACCGCAGGCGTACGTCATGTGTGCTCGCACCGCCTCGTAGTCGCCGGCATCCAGGTGTGCGAATACCGCGCTCGTGCGATCCGAGAGGTCTGTCACCGGCGCTGCCATCATCCCTGCCTCACCCTTGGTGCCGAATCGCTTGAACGCTGCTTGTCGGCTCACGCCGAGCGTGGCGCCGATCTCTTGCCACGAGACGCCATGCGAACGCGCAGTGGAGACCGACTCCTGCAAGCGCTCACGCGAACGCCGGACCAACTCGTCGGCCTGACGGATCATCAGAACCTCGTCATCCGAGCGAGACGGCGCTTCTCGTCCGCCAGCGTCGACGAGGGAGGCGAGGTCGGCAAGCGACAAGCCGCTGGTCGATGATCCATCCATGAAGCGAGTCTATGGGCCGAGCTCGTGAGCGTCAACTAATGGATGACATTCACGAATCCCACCTGTTCACCTCGTCGCATCCTCGCGTTCACGCCGCGCGCCTACCTTGAGTGCGGACGCGCGACCGCGCTCACGAAACCAGACAATCTTTGTGCCTTCACCACAAGAACCGGTAGTGTCGCATCGACATACCTCGAAGGCGAGAAAGGGACGAACATGGCCGACAGGCAGCAGAGGCGCTGGGCGCTCATCGGATTGACGGCCGCGGCGGCGATCGCGCTCACCGGATGCACGGCGGGCGGCGACGGAGACGCGGGCGACGGCGGCGGCAGCGACAGCGGCTCCGGCGACACCCTCATCGTCTACACGAACTCGAACAGCGACGGCCGCGGTGAGTGGATCACCGAGAAGGCGGCGGACGCGGGCATCGACATCGAGATCGTGGGCCTCGGCGGCGCCGACCTGACGAACCGCATCATCGCGGAGAAGAACAACCCCGTCGGCGACGTGGTCTTCGGCCTGAACAACATGTTCTTCGAGCAGCTCAAGACCGAGGAAGCCATCACGGCCTACGAACC
The DNA here is from genome assembly GCF_044543605.1 of Microbacterium sp. NPDC064978. Lineage (NCBI taxonomy): Bacteria > Bacillati > Actinomycetota > Actinomycetes > Micrococcales > Microbacteriaceae > Microbacterium > Microbacterium sp. NPDC064978. The sequence continues at coordinate 399,669 of NZ_JBITWF010000002.1, forward strand.
GAGCTGGAGCGGCGAGGTCCCCGCGGACGCCGGCGACCCGAAGGACGGCGCGTTCTGGCCGCTCGTGGAGCAGGCGATCGTCACGGTCTACGACGAGAACCGCATCAGCGACGCTCCGGCGGACCCGGACGACCTGTACACCGACGAGGAGTTCGCCGGCCGTTACGAGGTCAACCCCGCGCTCGGCCAGGCCACCCCGCAGCTCGTGCTCGCCAGCATGCTCACCCGTCACCTCGACGAGGACGGCGACCTCGGCGTGAGCGACGAGGGCTGGGACCTGGTGAAGTCGTACTATGCCAACGGCTCCCCCGCTGTGGAGGGCACCGACCTCTACGCCCGCATCACCCGCGACGAGGTGGACTACGGCGTGCTGCCGTCGAGCGGCATCTCCGCCCGCGACGAGGAGTACGGCACCAGCACGGGCATGATCGTTCCCGAGTACGGCGTCCCCTATGTGACCGAGCAGATCGCTCAGATCAACGGCACGGACAACGAGGAGAAGGCGCAGGAGTTCATCGACTGGTTCGGCAGCGCCGAGGTCCAGGGCGAGTTCGCCGCGGAGTTCAACGCCATGCCGGTGAACGAGGGCGCGGTTGAGAAGGCCAACCCCGAGGTCGTCGAGCTCATGGGCACGCTCGACCGTCAGGACATCGACTTCGGCTTCGTGAGCGAGAACCTCGGCGCCTGGGTCGAGAAGGTCACGCTCGAGTACATCGGCTGAGCCGAGCCGTCCCGCCGCTCCGGCAGAGAGAGAAGACGATGATCCGTTTCGACGACGTCGAGGTCGTGTTCGGCGACCACCGTGCGGTCTCGCACCTCGATCTGGAGATCCAGGAGGGTGAGTTCTTCACCCTCCTGGGTCCGTCCGGATGCGGCAAGACCACCGCCCTGCGCACGCTCGCGGGGTTCATCGAGCCCACCGGTGGCCGCATCCACATCGCCGGTCGCGACGTGACCCGGGTGCCGAGCGAGAAGCGCGGCGTGGGCATGGTGTTCCAGAACTACGCCCTGTTCCCGAGCATGAATGTGCGGGAGAACATTGCGTTCGGCCTCTCGGTGCAGAAGGTGTCGAAGGCCGAGCAGCGGCGGCGCGTGGACGAGGTCGCCGACCGCACCGGGCTCGCCGCGTCGCAGCTCGAGAAGAACGTGGCGGAACTGTCCGGCGGCCAGCAGCAGCGCGTCGCCATCGCCCGGGCGCTCGCGCTCACCCCCAGCATCCTGCTGCTCGACGAGCCGCTGTCGAACCTCGACGCCAAGCTCCGCGTGCAGCTGCGCGAACAGCTCAAGGAGCTGCAGCACGAGGTCGGCGTGACCACCGTGTACGTCACGCATGATCAGGAGGAGGCGCTCACCCTCAGCGACCGCATCGCCGTGCTCGACGCCGGGACGCTGCAGCAGGTGGGCACGCCGGAGGAGATCTACGACCGCAGCGCGACACCGTTCGTCTGCCGGTTCATCGGCGAGAACAACCGCCTCACGCCCGCGCAGCTCGTCGCGATCGGCGCCGGCCTCGATGCCACGGCCGAGAGCTACGTGCGGCCGGAGAAGCTGCACCTGGCGTCGCCGTCCGAGGCCACCGCCGGCGGCACGGCGTCGCTCGACGGCACCGTCGGCGAGCGCACGTACCACGGCAGCCACAGCGTCTACACGGTCTCCGCTGCCGACGCGTCGCTCCGGGTGAGCGTGCCGGCCGCGGCGAGCGCGCACCGCTGGGACGTCGGCGACGCCGTGCGCATCGACGTCCACCCGCGGTGGATCCTGCAGTACCCGGCGGCGTGACATGAGCGACCCGCAGAACGACTCCCGTCCGGTGCCGCCGCCGTCCGCGGCGATGACCGACACCCCCGGCGCGCTGACGACCGAGGCGGCCGAGGCGGGCACCGCGACGAAGCCCCGCCTCCGCCGCGGCCGTCCCGGCAGCGTGCGCGCGATGCTCCGCTCGCCGCTCGCCTGGGTGACCGGCATCGTCGTGATCTGGTTCGCCGCCGCCTTCCTCGTGCTGCCGAACGCCGAGCTGCTCGCCGCGACCTTCTTCCCGGACGGGCAGTTCAGCATCCGCGCCGTCGAGAAGCTGCTCGGCAGCGAGCGCGCGCTGAAGACGCTCGGCAACAGCTTCCTCCTCGCGATCACGCTGTCGGTCACGGTGAACGTCGTCGGGGTGTTCATCGTGCTGGTGACGCAGTACTTCCAGGTGCGCGGCGCGAAACTCCTCTGGCTCGGCTACGCCACCACCCTGATCTACGGCGGCATCGTGCTCGCGGCCGGCTACAACTTCATCTACGGCAAGTTCGGCTTCATCACGAATCTGATGGTGAACATCTGGCCGGACATGAACCGGGACTGGTTCTCCGGCTACTTCGCGGTCGTGTTCGTGATGACGTTCGCGACGACGACGAACCACATGCTGTTCCTGTCCTCGTCGCTCGGCAAGGTGGACTACGCGTCGATCGAGGCCGCGAAGCTCATGGGTGCCTCGACATGGACGATCCTGCGGCGCATCGTGCTGCCGGTCATGAAGCCGATGCTCTTCGCCGTCACGGTGCTGACGTTCCTCATCGGCCTCGGGGCCCTGACCGCGCCGCTCGTGCTCGGCGGTCCGGACTTCCAGACCGTCGCACCCCTCATCATCGACCTGTCGCGGAGTCCGATCACCCGTGACATCGCGGCGCTGCTGGCGATCGTGCTCGGTGTCGCGACGATCATCCTGCTCGCGATCATGAACCGCGCCGAGAAGTCGGGGGTGTACTTCTCGGTGGCGAAGGTGGCGACGCCGATCCAGAAGCAGCGGATCCGCAACCCGTTCGCGAATGCCGTCGTGCACGTGGTCGCCTACCTGCTCTGGGTGATCTACCTCATCCCGGTCGTGCTCATCGTGATCTTCTCGTTCGTGGACGCGCGGAGCATCCTCGCCGGATCCATCACGCTCGACAGCTTCACGCTCGACAACTACATCACCGTGTTCTCCAGCGCGGCGGCCCTCCGGCCGTTCATCGTGAGCGTCGTCTACAGCGCCCTCGCCGCGGTCATCGTCGTGGGCGGGCTGCTGTTCGTCGCGCGGATGATGCAGAAGCACCGCAACCTGCTCACGACGGCCATCGAGTACGTGCTGCACATCCCGTGGATCCTGCCGATCGTGCTGATCGCGCTGGCCTTCGTGATGGCGTTCGACGCCCCGCAGCCGCTCGTCGGCAACATCGTGCTCACGGGGACGCCGGTGCTGCTGCTCGTCGCGTACATCTGCGTGAAGATCCCGTTCACGCTGCGGCTGCTCAAGGCGGGCTTCGCGTCCGTGCCGGACTCCCTGGAAGACGCCTCGCGCATCCTCGGCGCCCGCTCGCTGACCACGTTCCGGCGCGTGCTCATCCCGCTCGTGCTGCCGACCGCGGCCGCGATCACGGCGCTGAACTTCAACAGCCTGCTCGACGACTACGACGCCGCGATCTTCCTCTACCACCCGCTGTACAAGCCGCTCGGCGTCGCGATCCAGGAGAGCACGCGCGGGGAGAACAACCTCGACGCGATGCCCATCACGTTCGTCTACACCGTGCTGCTCATGATCATCATGGGTGTCACCATGTATCTCGTGTATGGACGAGGTTCACGCGCCGGAGCGCCCCGCCGACGGAAGCAGCGCGCATGAGCGGGGCGGATGCCGGGACGCCCGCCCTGCGGGTCACGATCAGCGACGTCGCCGCGGCAGCCGGAGTGTCCCGCGCGACGGCGACCAGGGCGCTGAAGGGCGAGGGCCGGTTCGCGCCGGAGACGCAGGAGCGCATCCTGGAAGCCGCCGAGCGGCTCGGATACGTGCGCAACACGATGGCCGCTGAGCTCGCCGCCGGACGCACCGGCACCGTCGGCCTCATGCTGCGCGACGCGAGCAACCCCGCGTACGGCCTCCTCTTCTCCCGGTTGCAGGAGGAGGCGCATCAGCGCGGCCTCGACCTCGTGACCGTCACGATCGGCGCCGACGAGCAGGGCGCCAAGCAGGTGAATGCGCTGCACCGGCTGCTCGGCATGCGGGTCGCGGGACTCATCGTCGCCACCGGCGGCATCTCCGCAGCGCAGCTCGAGCCGTTCGCCGACCAGGTGCCGATCCTCCGTGCCGGGCGCGTGGAGTCAGCGGGCCGCATCCACACCGCCCACTACGACGACGAGGGCCACGGACGTCTGCTCGCGGAGCACATCGTCGGGCTCGGGCATCGGACCGTCGTCGTGCTCGCCGGAAGCCCCGACGCGTCGTACCCCGAGCACCTCCGCGCGCTCGCGATGCAGGAGGTGCTGACCGCGGCCGGCGTCGCCGTGACGATGATCTCAGCCGGTGCCGGTCCCGACGACGGCGTCGACGAAGCCCTCGTCGCCGTGCGCGCCGGGGCGACCGCCGTCATGTGCGCCTCGGACTACCGGCAGCTCGCCGTCATGCGCGCCGCCCGCGCGGCCGGGCTCCGCGTGCCGGACGACGTGAGCGTGACCGGGTGCGACGGCATCCTGCCCGGCGCCGACCTGCTCGGGCTCACCACCCTGCGGATCCCCGTGGAGGCGGTGGCCGCGGCCGCCGTCGAGACCATGCAGCAGCTGCTCACCGCGGACGAGCCGGAGACGCTCGTGCGCCGCTCGTTCACGGGAACGCTCGTCCCCGGCTCCACGGCCGCCGCCGTCTGACATCTGCCCCGACCTGCCTTCGTCCGCCGACCAGGAAGAGACATGATCCTCACCGAACACCCTCGCCCGTCGCACACCTTCGTGCACATCTCCGACACGCACCTGCCCGGTGAGCGGTCGCCGCTGTACGGCAGCGGGGCCGACGCCGACGCGAACCTGGCGGAGATGCTCGACCGGCTCGTCGCCTCGGGGCTCCGTCCCGACGCGCTGCTGTTCACGGGGGACCTGACGGACCGGGGCGATGCCGCCGCGTACGGGCGACTGCGCGAACTCGTGACGCCCGCTGCCGCGGCGCTCGGGTGCGAGGTCGTGTGGGCGGCCGGCAACCATGACGACCGCCGTGCCATGCGATCGGAGCTCGGACTCGCGGGGGCGGGTGACGAGCCGATCGTCGAGGTGCGGTGGTTCGGGGGGATGCGCGTCATCGTCGTCGATTCGACGGTGCCCGGCGCGCATTGGGGGGAGGTGCCGTCGTCGCAGCTGGAGTGGCTGGAGGGAGAGCTGTCGACGGCGGCACCACAGGGCACGCTGCTGCTCCTGCACCATCCGCCCCTGCCGACGGTGCTCGACCTCGCCGTGACGGTCGAGCTGCGGGATCAGGACGCGCTGGCCGCGGTGCTGCGGGGGTCGGACGTGCGGGGCATCCTGTCGGGGCATGTGCACCATCCGTCGTTCGGTACCTTCGCCGGGATCCCCGTCGCCGTTGCGTCATCGAGCGCGTACGGGCAGGACCTCGCGCAGCCCGTCGGCGCCACGCGCGGCCAGGACGCCGCGCAGGGCTACAACCTCGTGCACGTGTACGCCGACACCATCGTGCACTCCGCCGTCTCGCTCGAGCGCGGGGCGGACGTCGGAGAGCCGGTCGCCGCCGACGAGGCCGGGCGACGGATCGCCGGCGTCGGGATCGACTGGCGGGACTAAGCCGTCACGAGGTGGCCATCGGCGTCACCTCGACGTCGATCGAGCCGAACGGGAACGGGCTGGACACGGTCCAGGAGTCGCCGGTGAACTGCTCGATCGGGATCAGCGCGAACCAGACGTGCGAGACGACGATCGCGACCACCACGAGCAGTCCGACTCCGCGCAGGGTCCACTCCAGGGTTCGCAGCGCCGCGCGCTCATCGGCCGCCTTCATCACGCGACCGAGCGCGAGCAGCACGATGACGGCGATGGCGACGTAGACGAGGGGGCTCGGCGCGAGCGTCAGCTGGATGCACTGGGGAGCCTCGTCCACCGGCTGGCCCGCGGAGTCGATGAACCCGCCGTTCCCGTCGACGCCGCCGGGGCAGATGCCCTTACTCGCGGTCATGAACACGGGGTAGAGGAACGCGGTGATCAGCGACCAGAGGAGGACGCGGCGGATCGCGGCGATGACCACGGCGCCGGGGAGCGCGGCGGGTGCCTTGTCCTGGGACGTGGAGGGGGCGAGCGACATGCGGGGCTCCTTCGGGGCGGTCTTGTTCATCCTGACGGATGTGTGGACATTTACTCCTTGTACCGGCGCACGGCCTCGCGGATGGCGTCGGCGTGAGAGTAGATCTCGTCGAGCTCGTCGATCGGATGACGGGTCTCCACCTTGTCCGCGTCGAGTAGCCCCAGGTACTTCTGCTTGCCGTTGAAGTGGAGGCGAGCGACGGGCTTCCGGTTGTTGTCGTCGAGGAGCACCGCGAAGTAGCTCTTGGCGTCACGGTGCGTGACGCGCTGCGGCTTGACCTCGCCGCAGGCGATGGCCTTGACGATCTGGTACCCCTCCAGCTCTTCAAGGGTCGTCTCGATCTCGGTGTCCCTATCGAGGTCCGCTTCCACGACCTCCGCGCTCGTCGCAGGCGCGGGATCGGCCGCATGGGTGATGCCACTGACCCCGAGCGCGGTTTTCAGCCGGTCGTTCACGCGCTCATTCAGGAACTGGTGCGCCGCTTTCCCGACGAGACCGGTGAACTGTTGCCGCACCTTCTGCGTATACGAACCGTCATAGACACGCGTCGCGAAGAACTTGATCCACTCATCGGTCGGCTCGCGGAACTGGCTCGCAATCTCACGCTTCAACGCGCCGATGTACTTGAGCTCCTCCGCGGCGCTGATGATCGAATCGAGGTCGAAGCTCTCCTTGCTGAGCTTCTGGATCTCGGGAATGAGTGTCTCGTCGATGTCGAGCAGATCGAGTACGAGGAAGGGCTTGGCGTCCATACGGTTCGGAGCGTCCAGGTCCGTGTAAAAATGCCAGACAACGCCGTTAGTCAGGACCGCGATGCGCGCATTCGTGACAGCGAAGTAGCGGAAGAGCTGCGAAGCATGCTCGATCTTCAGGGAACCCATCGACGGCTTGCACTCGATGAGGATCTGCACCTCCGAGTCCCGCATGATGGCGTAATCGATCTTCTCGCCCTTCTTGGTCCCGACGTCGGCCGTGAACTCGGGGACGACTTCCAACGGATCGAAGACGTCGTAGCCAAGAATCGTCGATATGAAGGGCATGACGAAGGCGTTCTTCGTCGCCTCCTCGGTCCCGATCGCCGTCGCCTGGTTCTTCACCTTCGTCGCGAGGGAATCAAGACGTTCTGCAAACTCCACCATCACTCCGTTCTTCGTTGAACACGCTTGATCCAGACCATAGCGGAGTCCACGCGCGCGCCACTGCACGGGCGAATCTCGAGTGGGTGTGTCATCTGCCCGCGCTCCAGAGCGCGAGCTCCGCCTTAGGCTGGAACGTCTGCCTCCTCTCTGAGGCGCCTTCCCCTGGAGCTCCATGTCTGCAACGACGGTCGACGACCGCGCCCGTTATCGCGCCCACCCCTCGGTGCTCGAAGCCTTGAAGAACCCGCGACTGCTGACGCGAGAAGTGCTGGCCGGGCTCGTCGTCGGGCTCGCGCTCATCCCGGAGGCCATCGCGTTCTCGGTGATCGCCGGCGTCGACCCGAAGGTCGGGCTGTTCTCATCGTTCATCATGGCGGTATCGATCGCGTTCCTCGGCGGGCGGCCGGCGATGGTGACCGCGGCGACCGGAGCCGTGGCGCTCGTCATCGCTCCCGTCGCGCCGACGTACGGACTGGACTACTTCATCGCCACGGTCATCCTCGCCGGCATCTTCCAGGTGATCCTCGGAGTGCTCGGCGTCGCGAAGCTGATGCGGTTCATCCCTCGCAGCGTCATGGTCGGGTTCGTGAACGCGCTGGCGATCTTCGTGTTCAGCTCGCAGTTCCCGCAGCTGATCGATGTGCCGTGGCTGGTGTATCCGCTGGTGGCGCTCGGGATCGTCGTGATGCTGGTGATGCCGAAGCTCACCAAGATCGTGCCGGCGCCGCTGGTGTCGGTGATCATCGTGACCGGCGTCGTGCTCACCTTCGGGATCGCGGTGCCGACGGTCGGCGATCAGGGTGAGCTGCCGCGGAGTCTGCCGTCGCTGTTCATCCCGAACGTTCCGCTGACGTGGGAGACGTTCACGATCATCGCGCCGTTCGCGCTCGGAGTCGCGCTCGTCGGGCTCATGGAGTCGCTGCTCACTGCGAAGCTCGTCGACGAGATCACCGACACCCACTCGAACAAGACCCGGGAGTCGTGGGGGCAGGGCGTCGCGAACGTTTTGTCCGGGATGTTCGGCGGCATGGGCGGCTGTGCGGTGATCGGTCAGACGATGATCAACGTGAAGGCGTCGGGCGCGCGGACCCGCATCTCGACGTTCTGCGCCGGGATCTTCCTGTTCCTGCTGGTGGTCGTGTTCGGCGACTTCGTCGGGACCATTCCGATGGCGGCGCTCGTCGCCGTGATGATCATGGTCGCGATCGGGGCGTTCGACTGGCATAGTGTGCGGCCGTCGACGCTGAAGCGGATGCCGAGGAGCGAGACGTTCGTGATGATCGCGACGGTGATGCTGGTGCTGATCACGCACAACTTTGCGGTGGGGGTCGTCGGTGGGGTGCTCGTTGCGTCCGTACTGTTCGTGCGGCGGGTGGCGCACTTCGTTTCGGTTCGTCGGGTTCTGGGGCCTGCGGGCGATGTGGTGACGTACGTCGTGGAGGGGGAGCTGTTCTTCGCGTCGAGTAACGACCTGACGACGTTGTTCTCTTATACGGAGGATCCCGGTCGCGTTGTCGTCGATCTGTCGGGGTCGCACGTGTGGGATGCGTCGACCGTTGCGGCGTTGGATGCGATCGAGACGAAGTACCAGGCGCTGGGGAAGACGGTGGAGATCGTCGGGATGAACGACTCGAGCGGCACGATGCACGGGCGGTTGACGGGCGGGTTCAAGTAGGGCGGCCGACCATCCCTAAAAACCCAGGTCGCCAACGGGTGGGTCGATGATTCACTATCTGTCTAGATGTCGACGACCATGATGATAAATCGCCGGGCGGGCTCCCAAGTGTGGCCGCTGGATAGAGGCGGACCATGCCGACCGATCCGAGGACACCGATCTGCTTCACCGGAATACCGGTCACAACTTGTGACGATGAGACCATCCTCTGCTCGCCCGCGAGGGTGTCGCGCTGTGAAGTGGGAGGAGATGCTCGTCGCAGTCCCCGTACCGTTCGACGACGTCGAAAACGACGACCTTGCGCCGTCCACCGCACGTACTGCGGCACCAGACGACGACCCTTGTTATACAACTCGGACCAGCAGAAGGCGGCCATCGTTGTGGCACTCGTGGGCAGATCAATCTGGACCACCTACCGCGACCTCGCCACCTATGTCTACGGTTCGGCGTCAGGTGCGCGCGGTCGCCAACCTCCTGAAGGCACTCCCGCCGTCTGACCGCTTCAACGCACACGTGCGCCAGCAGGGCGGCTCGATGGCCAAAAGTGTCACCACTGTCGCGGGCGTTCTGACAGCCCATTGAGACAATGGTGTGGACGAATTGGGCGAAGGCGGACGGGATGCTTCTCACCTCGAAAGGGACTGTTCTCGCGATGCAGCGCGCGACTCCTCAGCAACTCAGCGCGCTCCCCGACAGCGAGCATTGAGCGCGTCGCAGCGGTTTCATGCGCTCTCGTCTACTGATCTCGATCACATCGACGCGCAGGCTATCTGTGTGCGGTCGATCCACGCTCAGAAACTCAGCGCAACGCATCGGCGAGCAGACTCCCGATCGCCCTGCCCAGCGGGATCGGGACTGCATTGCCGATCTGCCGCGCGATGGCCGTGCGCGATCCGGCGAACCGATAGTCCGCAGGAAACCCCTGAAGAACGGCTGCCTCGTAGTGCGTGATCGCCCGGTCGGCGAAAGGATGAAGGTAGCGACCCTTCTCCGGCTTGAAGAACTCGGTCCTGATGGTCACCGACGGCTTGTGGGTATGGAGCCGACCCATTACGTCTCCCGACCCGGACTTGTGACTCCGCCAGCATGGGGCGAGGAGCTCGTCGGGGAGATCGAAACGATTGCCGCCCGGGGGAATCTTAGCGAATCTCCGAAGGGAGACCTCGGCGTAGTCGCGCCCGACATGAAGCTCGCGTGATGACCACCAGCCGCGGTGATCGCGACCGTCGATCTCGACACGGCGATCATCGAGTTCAGGCATCACACTGTGCGGGATGCCCGCGAAGACATCGCCAACGGTGACATGCTCATCGCGATGATGACTGGCTTTCGGCAGTCCGATTTCCGGCATGTCGCGGTGTCTGCCGATGAGGATCGCCCGCCTTCGCGCCTGCGGCGTACCGAAGTCGGCGGCGTTCAAGATATCCCATTCGAACGAATAGTCGCGAAGGATACCTTCGCTCTCTGTCGCGTCCGTGAGTGAGCGAAATTGGGGGGACTTCGCGAACACCGCGACATTCTCCAACACGAAATACTTCGGCTGAGCGCGGGTGATCGTCTCGGCATACTCCCGCCACAAGGTGTTGCGTTCGTCTTCAGCGTTCTGCTTACCGAGAGTGGAGAATCCCTGACACGGGGGTCCGCCGACCACGACGTCGACGGACGGGACCGGCTCGTCCCGCAACCATCCCTCAATCCCACCCTGGTAAGTGATGCCCTCGCCATGGTTGAGGGCGAACGAGGCAGCCGCGTCCCGATCCTTCTCGACTGCACGCACGACGTTGAACCGAGACGATGCCTCGTGCATCCCCTGGCTGAGCCCGCCTGCTCCGGCGAACAGATCGAGGACGGAGATCGGGTTCCCCAACTGTGCCTCCCGCGCGTTCGCACCCAGCGTAGGAAGTGGGTGCGACTTGATCTTATGACGTTGGATGATGGACGGATGGATGCGACGCCGGCGGAAGGCGAATCGGCTTCATGGGCGAGCAGCCCAGAGGCGCGGGCGACCATGCAGGCCAACCGCGGGCAGGACACGAAACCCGAGATGCAGGTGCGCCGACTGGTGCATGCTGCGGGCCTCCGTTACCGGGTCAGCGCTCGACCTGAGCGAGACTTCCGTCGCACGGCCGACTTGCTGTTCCGCGGCGCTCGCGTCGCCGTCTTCATAGACGGATGCTTCTGGCACGGCTGTCCGCGACATCATCAGGCCCCCAAAGCCAATGCCGGGTTCTGGTCGGACAAGATCGCCGCGAATCAAGCCCGTGATTCCGAGACCACGCTTCGACTTACCGAGCGAGGTTGGCTCGTTCTGCGCTTCTGGGAGCACGAGATCCGGGCAGACGCAGAGGAGGTGGCCGCCCGGATCGTCGAGGCGGTGCGACGACCTTCAGCCCACACGTGGTCCGAGGAGAGTGTGGAGAACCGGTCCGAAGCGGCTAGACACTCGCCTGCCGCCGGGGACAGCGCCGGGTAGACGGCCCGGCTTCGAGGACCGACCTCCATCGCGACGGAGGGCGTGCAATGAGTTCACAAGGCGCCGTCCGAGAGGGCTCGAACCTCAGGTAGCACATAAGCGAGCAACCCTGTCACCTCGCTTCCACCGAGGACGAGTTGCCGATCCAGTAGCCGGTTTCCTGCCTCGCAAGAAGTCTCGCTCACAAGGGCGCAGCCGTGGCACGCCGACAGATTCAGATGGGACGATCCTTGTCGATCGCTCTCGATGCACACCGGATCGTTCGAGCAGACGTCGGCATCGTCGAGCGCTGCGATGAGCAGGGGGATCAACAGGTCCGGAGCGCCGAGGCGTACGAGTCCACCGAGGGTCCCCTGCGCGTCACCGGCGGCGGTGTAGACGAGAACGCCCGCCGTGTTATCGGGGCGTTCCGTGCTTGCGTATATCCGTTCCTGCAGAGCCGCCGACGAGTAGCCGCTGGCGAAAGCGAGGCGACGGATCAGCAGATGAGCGATCGTGTGCAGCGCTATGAAGCGAGGTTCGGGTACGTCGAGACGGGTGCGAGCCCACTCCAGATGTTCACGACGGTCCATGAGTATGTGCGCACGGGCCTGCACATCGGGAAGCGACTCCCACTCGCGGAGCGCCTCCTCATCAAATTGCAGGAAAATGCCTTCGCCGAAGAGCTCCAGGGACGGATAGACGGGGCGCTGTTTCGGATCGGCCCCGAGGTCGGCGCTGATGAAATCGGAGTTGGGGCTGTGCCTGCGAAAGCCTCTGAGGGCGCGCACCTCACGGACACGGTGGACCTGCCCGAGCCCCGTGATCACGCTGCTGAGCGCCGACGGTCCCGTCGCGATGGACGCACCGGACCACCCGTCGACGACGAAGTCACTGAGTTCCAGATCTTTACCGCGGGCGATCTTCTTCACGAACGCAGCCCACTCGCCATCCTTCAGCACGTGCATGCCGGTATCGGCGGAGTACTCCGCGCCTCTGGCGATCGACAGCACGGCATCGACCCCGAGGCCGACCTCGTCCGCAATCCACCCGGCAATGATCTCCGACTTCGGCCCGCCGTTGTCATCAACCAGGCGCTGGAAATAGTCGTGAGCCCGAATTTTCGCGCTGGCATCCTCCGACTGCGTCTGCTCCTCGGGGATGTCGAGCGCGGAGATGCGGTCGGCGATGTAGTTGCCGGTCGCTCCACGCTGGACTGCGACGAGGTCATCGTCGCAGCGTGAGGACACCGAGTCCATGGGCTCCCAGGGCTGCCGACCCTCACACCGGATCCCGTCACGGCGGAGGGCGCCTGCAACCACGAGCGTCGAAAGGGATCGTGACCGCTTGCATCCGTCGCAGACTACGCACAGAGAGGCGAGACCTTCGCCGTTCGCCCTGGAACGGACGAAACGCAGCTCGTCGTACGCGCGGCAGAAGCGGACTTCCTCAGTTACGCCGTTGTCGTGGCCGCGGTGGGCCCACGCGAACCAATGGACATCCTGGACGTGACTTCCTGCCTTGCAGACCGCGACGTATCGCATCGGAACGAGTGCTCCGCCGCAACCGCACCGGTTGCGGAACCGGCCCTTGTCGATCGTCGTCAGCATGGAGAGCTTGAGGCAACGCTCGCAGAAACGCCACGCCGGGAATCGCCAATAGGTGAGACTCGCGGTCTCTTGGCCCGCCCGGCCGGCATGCGAGGGGGCCTGGCGGAGCACCGGCCGCGGGCGCCCGGACACCCTAAGTTGGTCGACGAGGCGATCGCAGTGGATCTCCGGTGAGACCTTCCGATCCCACCACGATGTGTCGGGAGCGATGAGGGATTCGCCCTTGATATCGACGATCGCACCTACCCCGTACGGCGATACCGTCTCCGAAAGACGAAGATCATGACGGATCTTCTGCACGACGCGCCTCCTGTCTGGGCTCCTGTACCTCGACGGCGACACTGGGTTCGACGGAGCGCATCGAGTCACCGACCATCCACTCATCGCCCGCCTGCCCGAAGCGTTTCACCAGGGCGCGGTCTCCCGCCTGACGGTGCTCGTATCGAAGGCTTTCTCCGGAACGGCGGGCTTCTGCAGCTTTCCGATCCCATTCCCGAAGAAGCCGCCTCACCTGCTCGCCGACAGCGTCCCCTTCGTCCTCATCCGATTGCCGGACCAGGGCGAGGAATCGCCCAACGAGTCTTTCCACCGAGTTTCGAAGGCGATCATCGGACAGATCGAGCGCGCCTGCGTCTTCGTCCTTGGCGAGACCGGGAACTGAATGCCGAAGCAGCGACATGAGCGCCCCGGCCAGCGAGCGATCGCGGGAGGAGAGCGACCAGGGCGTCACACTCGTAGGTTCGACGCTCCTGTAGAGCGCATCGTGGTACCCCCGGAAGGTCTCGAAGTGAGATCGGTCACGAGCTCGGTTGGACCGGAACAACGTCACCACGACGCCGTTCACAGAACCGCGTCCCACGCGGCTGGTGGCCTGGATGTACTCCGCCGTCGTTTTCGGTTGTCCGACCATCAGCATCAGAGCGAGCCTCTGCACGTCGATTCCGACGGACAGCATGTTCGATGACAGCACCGCGTCCACGGCCTCGGGCGAATCGTCCGCGCTGAGGCGAAGCCGCCGCAGGTCCTTGGGTAGCTCTTCAGGCCCGCGCCGGCTCGTGAGTTCAAGCACCCGGTCGGCGTGCACTGTTCTTGGGTCGAGCCCAAGCCGGTCCGCACGGGTTCTGATGCGGCCATTGATGTCGTCCAGGAGCAGCGCCGCCGTGCGGCCAAGTTCCCGAAGGCTGTTGTGATACATCACGAAGGTCCAGTAGGGATCGACGCGATCTCCGACGCGCTCCGTGCCGAGCAGAAGGCCCGGCAACTCCAGCATGGGTGAGGACGCTGCGACGAGGGCGGTGGCCTGCGAGACGCTTTGCGGCATCAAGCCGGCATAAACCCGCCCCTCACCGCTCGCCACGGGACTGGCGAAGAACGTGGTGTCACCGTCGATACCCGCTGGTGGATAGAGCGCGACCTGTCGGCCGTACAGTCCCTTCACCTGGGCGCCGGACGCGCGGATCGTCGCCGTCGAGGCGACGATTTTGGGCGTGGACCCCGCTTGGCTCAGCAGTATCTGGATCATGGCATCGAAGACCGCGACACTGGTGCCGAGCGGACCGGACAGCAGATGGAGCTCGTCTTGTATGACGAGCGACGGCTGCCGGTAAGGCATTCCAATACCGAGGAGTCGTCCGGCGGATTCCTTAAACTGAAGGCGGGCGAACTTGTCGACTGTGGCGAGCAGGAAGGTCGGCGGCGCTTCATAGAGCAGCTCGTCCACGACGTTCATTGGTAGATCGCGACGCGAGAACTCGCAGGCGGGCTCGACACACCGGAAGACCACATCCTTGCCCACTAAGCGCGCGCCGTACTTCTTTCGCGTGTCGTCCTTCTTTCGCGGGACGAGCTCGGCCAAGCACCAAGGACATTCCGTGATCTGGAACTCGTTTGCATCTTGCGGATGTTGAGCCTTATAGAGGCGGTCGAGGGCGTACTTGGCGTCGGAGCGTGAACCTGGTGTCGCCTCGTTCCCGACCCAGAGCCCGATCGAAAACGCCGCCATTCCCTTGGCCCTCGGATCGGTCGTCCGAAGTAGCTCCATGGCGCAGATCAACGAGGCGGCGCGCTGGAACTGCTGCGAAGTGAGCAATCGCAAGGTGTAACGGGTGATCACCGCGGTACCGCCGCCCGCCGATCCGTATTCGATTCGCCGTAAGAAGATCACAATGGCAGCGAGCGCGAGGTATGCTTCTGTCTTTCCGCCGCCGGTCGGAAACCAGATCAAGTCGACCAGCGAACGATCAGGGTGAGAGTCGTCAACGCTCGATTCGAGCGAGACCAGCAAGAAGCCGAGCTGGAACGGACGCCACGCGGGCTTCGGATCCGTCTCGCCACGTCCGATAGCCGCCTGGCGCATCTGGAGGCGCATGGCCGACATGGCGAGTGCAAACGATGATCGGAGGGCGCTCGAGTCGGGATTCGCGAGCAAGCGAACTCCCTGGCGCATCCGATCCGTTGTGATCCCCGCACGCTGCGCGATCGCCTCGGCGTCTTGACCGAGGCCTGAAGCCTGCACCCGCTGATCCGCGACCCAGTCGGAGAAGTCGTCGATGAAACAGCCGAACGCCTCCAGGACCGGCGCCGGCTCCGACTCGATAGTTGCGAGGAACTCCAGATCGAGTGCGGGTCGCGCACGCTCGTTGAGCTTGGAGCTGCTGGCCTGTTCGATCGCGGGCACCACGACGTGCGGGACCGGCTCGAGCCTGATCCGAATGCAGTTGCCGAACTCATCCGTCTCCCAGTCCGCTGCCATTCCGTGTCCGACTGCGAACACTTTGCGGCTCCGATACCTCAAGCGCAGTTCAGCAGCCTCCGGGTCGACGTCGAGCGCGCGCGACATGTCGTACTCGAGAATGAGCCCGTCTGCTGGCCGCGCAGCCAGATCGACCTGGAATAGCATGAGAGGGATATCGGAACGATCATCGCCGGTCGACTTCGTCCGCAGTCGGACATGCAGTGTCACGAGCCAATTCGAGGAGCCGTATGGCCGCCACCGAGTGCCGATCTCGAACGAAACGTCGCCCGCCGCCATCTGCCGCACCTGCGCCTTGCCTCGCGTGAGCTCGACGTCCCGGTAGTCATGGCCGGTACGCTGCCATCGCTGCGGTCCGTCATCCTCGATCAGCGCATATGTACCCGCAGAGAAGTCGCAGAGGACGGACTCTGAGTCGGTGATGAAGGAAACCGCCACAGAGGACGGTCGCCAATCCTCCGCGATGGGGCACGCTGCATCGCCCTCTTCGACGTCGCCTTCTTCGACATCGGCCATGATGAGCTGCCCCGGGTCGATCTCTCCTGCCGCGACGCTTCCGAGTGCCGCGACCTCATCTTCAGAGGGAAAGAGCATGCCGACTGCGTACTGCAGCGAGGGACGGTTCTCGATGAGCACTTCATCCTCTCCCTGCTCGGGTCCGACGTAAGCGTCGCGAAGATGCGTGAGCACACGGACCTGTGCCGGGGTGAGCGTCACGCCGTCACCTCAGCTCTGCGCCCCAGCGCACGCAGGCGTCGGCGGTCGGCGTCGGTGTAGATGACGTGGAGAGACACACGCGCGCGCGTGAGGGCGACGTAAAGCGACGCGAGTGCGGCGTCCGTGAACTCCTGGGGCATATCACAGACGATGACGTGCTCCGCCTCGAGGCCCTTCGCGATTCTCGGGCTGAGAACGCGGATCCCGTCGACGGTCTCATCAAACGACCCGGCCGTCGACGCCGAAATGACCCAGATGTCTTCGGCACTGACCCCTTCCTTCTTGAATGACTTCGCAATGCGGATCGCATGTGCGCGCGCTTCCTGCTCGGCCACGGTCTCCCAGTTGATGCGCTGACCGTTCACGATCCCCGGGTCGCCGACATCGGCACCGAGATACTCCTGCACTGCGTGGACAATCGCGCGCGTGTTGCGGACGTTCTTGCTCAGGTCGTACTCGATTCCCTCGGCGCGGACGATATCGAAGACTTCGTCATCGAAGCTGCCGTCTACATGAGCCTGGTTGTTTTGGTCGAGAAACATCCTCCAACGCCCTTGCCCTCGGCCGTCTCTGACGACCCGGTCGAGCACGTCCATCGCCTCGGGATACATGAGATCTTGCGCCTCGTCGACGAATAGGACGTCGAACTGCGCCGAGGGGTCGATCTCGTCGAACGCGCTCATCTCGATCGCGCGTCCGGCCAGGCGAGGCTCGAAAAAATTCCGGAGCCCGGGAGACCGGAACGTCACCAACACGGACCTGCCCGCCTCTGCCTCCTGTTTCGCCGCCTCTGCGAGGACGACGGACTTACCGGTGCCAGCACCTCCGAGCACGAGAATTCGCGGGTTCCTCGCGAGACCGGCGAGGACTCTCGCCTGCTCCGCGGTGGCGGTGTTCTGCTCGTCGATCACCGCTCCTCGCTGCGCGTCGATGATGGGCAAAAGGGAAAACTCGCCGAAGAGTCGCTCCCGGAGCTCGTCGATGCGCGCCGCGCTGGCGCCCCTCGGGGCTTTCTGCGCCGAACGCGCCACGGTATCGAGCGCGGCGGTCAAAGAGCCGACCGTCATAGACTCCTTCGCCAACCAGTGCGAAGCCTTCCACGCGACATCCGTCGGCGGATGCCCGATGTCCGGCGTGACAGCGATCGCCTCCGAAGGGTACCAGCCGAGCCCGTCTTCTCGAAGGATGTCCCTCAGGGCGAACATCGCATCCCGGGCCTGGTCGATGGGCGAGGACTTCAGCTTGTGATTGTCGCCGTGTCTGTCCACGGTGTACCAGACTCCCTCGAACCTCTTCACCCCCCCGCCCTTGACTTCAGCGACGATCGCGACGCCCTTCCAGAGGATGATGAAGTCGGCCTCCGCCATCTGCTTCCCCGGTGCAGTCCGGAGCTTGATCGAGTAGAACGCGACGGCGTCGGCCTGCGGCACCGCGTGGAGTAGTCGGGCAAGCTTGCGCTCGGCATCACTTTGCGCGATGCGCTCGATGTCCTGAAGGTCCGGGCTCAAGATCACGACTGCTGCTCCTGCCACAGCTCTTCATACTCGCGAAAGCCGAGCAGGCTGTTGATGTCGCTGCTGCCGAAGTTGTCCGCCATGTCCACGATGAGACACTCGTCCTTTCCGCCGTTCTTTGAACCGCGCAGTCCGCGACCGGCCATTTGTATGTATGCGTTCGGGCTGAATGTGGGACGCGCGATATATAGGGCCGTGACGCCGGGCGCGTCGAAGCCCTGGGTCAATAGGTCGCAGTTCGCGAGTACCTGGGTCTCGCCGTCTTTGAAGCGCTTGATCACATCTCGCCGCTCCTGCCGACCGGTCCGACCACTCACCGAGGCGGCGTCGATGTTCAGGCAGTTGAGCGTGGCAGCGAGGACCTGCGCAGAGAGGACGTTCGGGGTGAACACGAGGACCGACCGCCCTTGTTCGGATTTCGAGCTCACCAGGTTTCTGATGCTCTCAACCAGGATTCGCATGCGGGCATGGTCGGCCGCGACGCGGTCGAGCACAGAACCGCTGACGCGGTTCGTACGCTTGGCCTCACGCGCCTCCTCGTCTGAGAGACGGACGTCGGCACCTTCGAGCACAGCGTGCTTCACTCGTGCCAGGACGTCGCGTGCGACCAGCTCCTGGTACGGGTTCTTCTCGAACGCGACGATCTTTCTTCGACCGAAGCGCGCTGCCAGCTGATCCGTGGCCTGTACGGACGTGCCCTTAAAAGGTGTCGCTGACAGGCCGATCAGCGGCCTCTCAAATTGTCTTCCGTCGACTCCGAGCCACGTCAGGATCCGTGTGTATCGCGTGGATGCGCCAGCGACGTGACCCTCGTCGACGAACACAGCTGCAGGACGACTGAGCCAGCCATATTCAGCGCTGTCGAGCAACGTCTCGAGTTTCGCATCGGTCGCGACGATGATGCTGTGAGCAGTGTCCGGCTTCTGGACGTCGTTACTCTCCCAAAGTCGCCCGATCGTAAGGGGTATGTCGGCCCGCTGCTCTGTGCAGAGCCCGCGCCATACCTCGCTGAACGTCTGCACAGCCTGTTCGCAGAGCTCCTGGGACTGAGCGATCCAGAGGACCGGCCCCCTCAATTCGCCGTCGATGAAGAGCTGAAGGAGGGTCTGCGACGCGACTCGTGTCTTGCCGGCTCCGGTTGGCAGTTCGACCATGGCTTTGGCGCGACGGCCTTCTTGGCCGATCTCGAGAAGCGCGGACCGGAGCTCGCTGCTAATCCGCGATTGGTAGTCGTGCAATGCGGGCAACACTGTCGCCCCCGGCACCACGAACTCCGCGGCCTGGCGTTGGATGCGCTGTCCGGCGAACTCGGGCCCGAAACCCATCTTCCGCAGCCAGGTGATGGTCGCCGCGCCGCCAGCCCATTGCGTCGGAACGTCGGGGAAGCCTTCACGCCGAAAGAGATCGGCGAGCTCCTTGATGGTGTCCTTGCGGTAGACCGAGAGACAGAGCTCGGCCACGGATGTGTCTCTGGACACCAGGTTCTGGGCTATCAGTCCCTGCCAGAGCCCCCTAGGAAGCTTTTCCCGCAGATCGTCAGCACCGAAGTAGACATCGAGACGATCCGCGACCCCCGTCGCCGACAACGCTTCCTGTCGAATCAGTTCCAGGTGCTGAGCGAGGCCGACCTCGAGCACGCGCTCAATCTCCGCGTTGTTGAGGCCGAGGTCGAATGCTTCGCTGACGAGTCGTAGGGCCTCCCTCTCAGGGACGCGGCTCGCAACGACGAAGTCTCCGCCGTCGCGGAACGAATCGAGCGACTGGGTCTCAACGCCGTCCTCTGTTGTGACCCACTTCGCGATGGACTCGGCGCGGGAGAACGTCGAACTCCCCAGATCTTCGGTACTGGGCCAGCCCCTGAGCCCGGTGAAGACATCAAGCAGCCTCTCCGCGTCCTGCTGGCCATCAATGCGCATCGAGAAGGCGAAGGAGTCCTCGAACCGCTTGCATCCGACGTCGGCAACGAGCCGCTCGGCCTCGGCTTCGGACGTCCGGAGATACGGTTGGTGATGTTGCGCCAGGTAGTCGCGCTGCTCCTCGTCCACCGCGATGTACACCGTCCCTGTCGGTCGCGATTCGATCACGCGTCCGACACGGGCAGGCATACGTGGGGGACGCCCGTCGGCATAGGCCAGGGGAGCGACCTCGAGAATGAATCGCACCAGCACCGGGTCGGTGAGATGGGGCGGCAGCAGGTCGATCGCGAGCGCCTCTCGGAGTACCTCAGGGGCGATCGTCGACAGGTCGTGGGACAGCTGAAGCGTGTCGACGATGCTGCGCGGTCCCTCGTAGAGCGGCAGCAGATCGCGGTACTCGACGAGCGCGGGAGACACGACGTGCCTGATCCGTCGAAACCCTCGGGATGTGCGGAGCAGGCCTGCGCGTTCGACCGCCCATCGAACGGGCGATTTCACTCGGTAGGACACCCCGGAGGCGACGTCCTCACAGTCCCAAGGAGCGTCGCCGAACTCCAGGAGACCGCTTGTCCAGCTCGCGCGGATCTGCTCCGCCGCGCCTGCGGTCTCAAGGATCAATAGGATCGAGAACGGGCCAGCGGAGCCGCCTTGTCCCGGATAGAGCGATATCTGCTCGATGGGGCGTTCACCAGGCGTGAGTTTGCTGTTCAAGTCCGCGATGACCCAGTCCCGATACTCGTCGGCAGCCGTCTCGTCTTCGAAGTCGTAGTCGCGGCGCGGAGAGCTCACGACTCCGATCTCATGAGCGAGCGCGGGAACGCACCTCTGACGGTCGAGGAGGACTCGGCCGTCGGCGCCCGGTAGATCGCCGTCCAGATCGAAAACCTGCTGGGGCCAGTGCCAGCCGCTGTCACGAGTCGGGACCAGGACCTGCGCAGCAGGCGTTGCGCGAACCGCCTTTACCGCGTCGCGCGTGCTGACGCCGAGTGCAGCTTCCCAGAACTTCGTCTGCTGCTCGGCGCCGGGGGCGGTGGAGAGTTTCGCGAGGCGCGCGTGGAGAATGGCGATGGGATCGAGGTCGCGGAAGCCGGCGGAACGAAGGGCCTGTTCCATGTCGGGATAGGCGAGGAAGTCGGGAGCGACGAACACCGCGCCCTCGATCTCCGGGTCCTCGGCTTTCGAGAGGAAGACAAGAGACCTGTCCGCGAGCGCGCGCAGCCCGTCGGTCGTCGGAATGACGCGAGCTCTGTCCGCTTCCTCCGCCCCACGATTCGCGATGACGACCTTGACCGCGTTGGCCGCTGATTCGACATCGTCGCCCTCTGCCCACTCCCGGAGCCAGGATTGGATGCCGCGCTTCGGCACGAGTTCGAGCGCGCGCTTCATGTCGCGGCTGTTCTCGTCGAACCGGTCCTGGCTCACGCTCACGGCGAACAACTGCCGAAGTCGCGCAACCCGCTGGGTAGAGCTATAGCAGCGCCAGTGGGGCACGTCGTTCTTGGTGTTCGATGAGGCGATCCATGCTTCATGGGCGATCTCGGGAACTTTCCACTCGCACAACAGATCAAGGGGCCTGAGCTCTTCTGGTCTTCGCAGCACCCCGCGGCCGTCAGGTATCAGCGCCGCTGCGACGGCCAGCGGCGGCACGAGTCCGCACAGGACTTCATCGCCGATGTAGGTGGCTTCGCGGCCTCGAGCCGGGAGGTAGTCGAGGTGGGCGGCGGGATCCTGTTCGTTGCTGATTCGTGGGAGCAGCTCGACAAACATGTCAGCGACGGTCGCGAGGATTTCACGGTTGTACCTGTTTCGCAGCAGCGTGGTGCGGTCATCGTTTACGCTCCACGGGGCGTTGAAGAAGGCGGTGGCAGATGTTCGGTCCTGCAGAGGGAAGTAGCTCCAGAATTGGCCGATCTGGGTACCGGCGTCCCCAGTCTCCAGATTGGCTCGGCGGGGTCTGACGGGCATCGCGATGCTGACCTTGATCTCGTTGCGCGAGACGGCTTCGCCGACCTCTCGTCTAGCTGCGGCGCTGGGTGCATGCATCCGCTCATTGACGAGCCATTCATCGCCCGTCGAGTCCGGGCGCTCAATCTTGAATCGGCCGCCCCCGAGATCCTTCGACACGTGACTAGTCGCAAACCCCTTGTCTCCAAGTACCGTGAGCCTGATCTCCCGCACCGCACTGACGAACAAGAGGAACTCGGACTTGAAGGTCTCCATCTCTCGGCGGATTCTCTCGGTATCGTCCATACCAGGCAGACGGACTATCGTGGTCGCCCATTCGGCGAGGTTCCTTGCGATCGGATCCGCGTCGAAGAGCCGACGGACGTCGAGCAACGTGGCCGTTCGGAGTGCTGGGAGCCGACGGTCGGCGGAACCGATCCCCTTTATCGCTGACTGCGCCTTGTCCGAGTTGAACTCGAACGAGACAGAACGGCTCAGGATCTGCGGCGAGTCGGTGACCGCCAATACGGACTTGAATCCAAGCCCGAACCGACCGATCTCGTCTCCCCGCTTGCCGCTGAGATGAGCGTGCGTGATAGCGACGAGACCGTTCTTGGAGAACGGTCGGCCAGAGTTCGCGCAGTACAAGACCTTCGTGGCCGGGTCCAGCACGATCTCCACTCGCCCTAAGCCGCCGTCTAGGGCGCTACCTGCCATGGCGTCGGCGGCGTTCTGAACTAGTTCCAGAAGTGTGCGGTTCGCGTATCCACCGGTCCGAATCGATTCCTCATGATTCGCATGCTCAGTGATCAGCGTGGGCTTCGCGGAGTAGGCGGCTATTGCGCTCTCGAACTGGTCCTCGATCTCACGAGCGAGCTCGGGATTGAACGTCCATTCATTCATCAGCATCGGCGACTCCCCCAACGATCCTCTTTGACCCTGCGACCAACGTAGCGTCAACTTGGCGTTCGTTGGTGCGACACGGTGTTCGCCCAATGGCGGGCTCGCTGCTAGCGTCGCATCATGCCGTCGCCGCAGACTCTCGCTGCCCTTCGTGCTTTCGTCGCGGAACGAGACTGGGACCAGTTCCACTCGCCAGAGAACCTCGCCAAGAGCATCGCAATCGAGGCCGGTGAGCTCCTCGAGTGCTTCCAATGGTCTCCTGACTTCGACCAAGAACGGGTCGAAGAAGAGCTCGCGGATGTCATCACGTACTGCATCCATCTCGCGAACAAGATCGGCGGCGACCTCGACGAGATCGTCCTGAAGAAGCTGGAGTCGACGAAGGCGAAGTACCCCGTCGAGTTCGCCAAGGGCCGCATGACGAAGTACACCAAGCTCGCCGAGGCGCCGGAGTGACAGAGTTCAGCATCCAGCGCCTCCCGTTCCGCCGTGACGCCGTTGATACCTGGGCGCGTGATGACGCCCGGCACACCAACTGGCCGGTTGTGTACGTGATCGAAGGGGATTCCCGGCGCAGTTCGCCAGGACTTTACGTCGGTGAGACCGTGAGTGCC
The DNA here is from genome assembly GCF_044543605.1 of Microbacterium sp. NPDC064978. Classification (NCBI taxonomy): domain Bacteria; kingdom Bacillati; phylum Actinomycetota; class Actinomycetes; order Micrococcales; family Microbacteriaceae; genus Microbacterium; species Microbacterium sp. NPDC064978. The sequence goes on from NZ_JBITWF010000002.1 coordinate 422,999, forward strand.
GCCACTCGGATGCGTCAACATCTCTCTGGGTCAAAACGGAACGAGTCCCTCAAGTCGATTCGCGTCGTCGTAAACCACAGGTTCAACAAGTCAGTGTGCCTCGACCTTGAATCGCATCTCATCCGGTGGTTCTCGGGCGACGGACGTTATCACCTCCTCAATGGCAACGACGGCCTGACTGACGCGCAGTACTACGACCGCGATATCTACCGCGAGTCCTTCCGTGACGTGTTTGAGGCATTGCGAGCAGAGGGACTTTTCTCTCGGAGCATCCCGCAGATCGAGAACTCGGACCTCTTCAAGCTGTCGCCGTTCAAAGCTCTCACCGAGGACCAGGGCATCGCGATCATGGACATCTTGGAGGGGCTTCTCGAAGATCTCCAGGACCCGGGCGCTCGATCGACCCTCGTTGTGCAGGGCAACCCCGGAACGGGAAAGACGATCATCGCGATCTTTCTCATGAAGCTGCTCGCCGATATCCGCGACTACCGAGACCAGGACGGCATCGAGCCGGACTCCATGTTCTCGGAGTTCTTCGTCCCGGAGAATCGCGATCTGCTGAGGACGCTTCGAATGGCCCTCGTGATCCCTCAACAGTCTCTGCGGATGTCGGTGAAGAAGGTCTTCAAGAAGACGCCCAAGCTCGACGCTTCGATGGTGATGTCGCCGTTCCAGCTGAGTGAATCGGACCAGCCATACGACCTCGTGCTCGTCGACGAGACCCATCGTCTCGGGCAGCGGGCCAACCAAGCATCGGGCGTGCAAAACAAGAAGTTCCGCGAAATCAACGAGGCGCTGTTCGGGAGCGACGATCCTCGATACACCCAGCTCGACTGGATCAAGGCTCGGAGCAAGCATCAGCTCCTGCTCGTCGACGGCGAGCAGAGCGTGCGGCCTCATGACCTTTCCCCGACAACGCTCAGCGCGGAGGTGTCCCGAGCGAAGGACGAGCACCGCTTCTTCCGTCTGACCACCCAGATGCGGGTCCAGGCTGGCGCAGATTATGTGGAATTTATCCGGGCCCTTCTTCGGAGCGAAGCGCCGTCGCTACCGGATCTCGGCGAGTACGAACTCCGCCTCTTCGACGACCTCGGAGAAATGCGCGAAGCCATCCGCCAGAAGGATGCTGAGGTCGGTCTCTCCCGACTTGTCGCTGGCTACGCGTGGGAATGGGTGTCGCGGAAGGACTCAGATGCCTTCGACATTGAACTCGATGGCGAGCGACTTCGGTGGAACGGAACCGACAAGGACTGGATCAACTCAAGAGACTCACTCGAAGAGGTCGGCTCGATCCACACGGTACAGGGGTACGACCTCAACTACGCTGGCGTCATCATTGGGCCAGACCTACGCCTGGACCCTGCAACGGGTCGGATCGTCGCCTGTCGCGAGAGCTATCGCGACAAGAAGGGCAAGGAGAACACCGGGCACCTGAAGGATGAGTTCGGGGACGATGACCTGCTGACGTTCATCCGAAACATCTACGGGGTGCTGCTCACGCGCGGGATGCGTGGAACGTACATCTACGTGTGTGATCCGGCGCTTCGGGAGCGTCTCGCCGCCGCGCTTACCCGTTAAGTTCCGGCCGGCTGAACCGCTCCCCCGACTTCACCTGCTGCGCCACCCGCCGCAACGCCAACAACAACGGCTCCACCAGCACCGACCCCAACACCACGTACCGCACGGCCGCTTCCGCAGACTCCTCCGGCACCCCCGCGATCTCCGCATCCGCGATCCGCCGCGCACTCGCGAGGTACTCCGCCATCACCGCCTCCGGAACCGTGAACCCGACGCGCTCCAGCCCCTGCAACGCTCGCGCAACCGCATGCAGCACCGCGGGGTCACACATCCCGGGCTTCCACCCGAGCTGGGCGGCGAGCGCCTCAGCGCCGGCGAGGTCCAACGCGTCATCGGCCGGCAGGGTGATCGCGACGTGCGCGGTCCCCAGCAGCTCGTGCGGGTTCGCGGGCGGATCATCCAGCGCTGCGACCACCCGTCGCGTCTCAGCGATGCTCACGCCGGCGTCGAGCAGCGCCCGGATCACCCGTAACCGCTCGACGTGCTTCTCGCCGTACGCGGCCTGCGTCGCGGAGGTGCGCTCCCCCTCGGGCAGCAGCCCCTCGCGCAGGTAGTACTTGATCGTCGGCACGGTCACGCCGGTCTGCGCCGACAGTTCGGAAATCCTCATGGCCACCTCTTGACTTCGATAGTAGCGCTATCCATTATGGATAGCATCGCTATCCAGTTGAGGAGTCGCCATGTCGAAAGTCATCACGGGCCGCATGACCCACCGCCACGAGGGCGAGCTCGTCGTGTTCCACATCGGGATGCAGATCAACCGGTGGTGGCGCCCCGACCTGTGGCTGCCGGCGTTCGTCGCCATGCCGCGCATGCTCCGCGAGCTCAGCACCGAGCCAGACTCCGGCCTGCTCGGCTACCAGCTCCTCCTCGGATCGGGCGGGCCCTACGTCGTGCAGTTCTGGTCGTCCGTCGACAAGCTCTACGCCTATGCCTCGAACCCGGAACAGCAGCACCGTCCGGCCTGGACCGCCTTCAACCGCGCTGCTCGCAAGGCTCCGGGAGCGGTCGGCGTGTGGCACGAGACGTTTCTCGTCGACACCGCCGAGAGCGTGTACGTCTCGACGAAGCGCATGGGCCTCGCGGCCGCGACAGAGCACGTGCCCGTACCGCGACGCCACGACCGCGCGCAGGCGCGCTTCACGGATGGGCGGACGGCGGCATCCCACCCGAGAGCCGATCACTCCCAGGCCAACACTCAGTGAGCCCTTCGAGGCGCCGGGAACCACACCATTTCTGACACCATCGCCTGGACTACGTTCGTCATCCAAATATATTGCAATCGTCCTCATGCGTGCGCTTTACTCTCTGCAAATGCAGATCGCGTAGGAGGATCCATAAGACGGTACATTCCCAGCCTCGGACTGGTGGCTGGCCTGAGTGTGGCTACAACGCTGCTCCTCGCGGCTCCCGCTTCGGCCGATGCGGGACTTCTCTCCGACGCCGAAGAGTCAGCGATCCGATCCACGATGACCGAGGGCGGCATCGACCTGGAGATCCAGGATCAGCTAGTCGACAAGATGGAGCACGGCGAAGCTCCTGACTCACTTGCTGGAAAGGATCCTGTGCGGACGATGATCGAATCCACGAGCACCGGCACTCGCACCATCAGCATCTTCGCCGACGGTTCTCGGAGTTGGACCGAACTCGAGCTTCCAACCGGTGCGTCAGACGCAGCAACGCGGTCTTCCATCAGCGGTTGCAGAAGCTCCGCGGGCTGGAAGGTTGGATGCCGGGTGGGGGTCTACGACCTCATCAGCAGCGCGACCTTCGTCATCGACTATCAGACCAGCACTTCAGGTCGCGCGAGGGTTCGCGACATGCGATCGCTCACCTGCGACAACGTCGCCGGCTCCTGCACCCGATCGGGCAGCATCAAGCGGGCGACGCAGAGCGCCGCGGGCCCGGCATGGGCGGAACTCCGGTACACCGCGAACTTGGCCTGGGCAACCACAAAGGGCTCTATCGGGATCCGCGTAAGCGGCACATCCGTCTCCACCTATTGAACGCCGCCAGCGCCGCAGCACGAAGGAACCCCAATGTTCGGAAACGTCTTCGCCGTCACCGTCATCCTCCTCTGGCTCGTCGTCGTCGGGGGTGCGGGGTACACCATCTTCCTCTTGGGAAGAGCGGCCTACCGCCGACTTCGGCACAACTCTCGTCGTGATGTCGAGCAGAAGCGACGTGGGAGCCCGCATCTTCGTTGACGATCCGCTCGGAGGCGACCACTCGTGGTTCTCGATGGTCTCGCAACGACGTCAGAACCTCGTCGGGACGCTGAGTACATGGAGCATCCTCGCGCTGAGCCTCATCCCCACCCTGGCGTCCTGCTCTCCCGGGGGAATGCCGCGTTCGACCGCCTCCTTCGCACGGACATCCGCGACGATCGTCCAGCCGACCAACGCGACGTATCCGGTCAATCTGATCTTCGTGGCTGAGCTCGACGACGCGATCTGGACGGATCTCACGGGCATCGTGCTTTCAGACGAGTTGTCGATCCCGCCGGGCGACTTCACCGTCGCCCGCGGAGACGGCGCCAACGGGGCCACGCTCGGGAACGTCACCTTCACTCTCGACATTCCCGCCGCCGGGTTGTCGTTCCGCACGGTCGGCCTCGTCTTCGCGGGCTCTCCGACGATCACCCAGGTGCCTGTCGGCAGCTGGTCACTGAGGGGCGCGCCGGCCGACGACTTCGCCTCCGCAGACGCCGGTGCGGACGTGGTCGGTATGCCGCGATGCACGACGGCCGACTTCCCCGTTCCTGAGGCGGTGGCGTCGGTCCAGCGCTTCGACCCGGGCTCACCAGACGTCCACGCAGACGAGGTCGCATTGGACACCCGATCGCACAGCGTCACAGCGGAACTTGCATGCGACGGAGACTTCGACTTCCGCGTCATGAGCCCGTCCATTGACTACACGGACGGCAGTGGCAAGGCACACACCACTCGCCTCGCGCCCGTGTCGGTCGGCTTTCAGGACGTCACCGATGCGGACCTGCAACGCATCGCGAGTCGTTGACGCTTCACGAGGAGGGAACCACGATGTTCGGCAAGCAGCCCGAAGGGTGGCGAAGACTCGGCGGCCCTTTGTCACGTGGCGGGCGATCGAGGCGTCTCTTCGTCGATCGCCCCACGTGGTTATCGACGATCACGAAGCCTCGCCGTCACCTGATCGCGACCCTCGGCGTGTGGGCTTGGTTCATCGCCGCATTCGTGGGCGGCGGACTCTTGCCATACGTCGCTCCCGTCCTCGAAGTGACTGCGGTGATGGGCGTCGCCGGCTGGTACGTCGCGATGATGAGGGGCTATCGCAGTGCCCTTCGTCGCAGCGATGGACCCTGACCCCGGCGATTGATCAGCGTTTCCCGTGCTCGCTTCTCGAGTGGGCAATCATCTGTTCGTGCGCCCTCTATGCTCTCTGCGTGCTGCTCGTCCTGCTCGGGCCGATGCGGAACCCGCAGCGCCGACCTTGGACCGTGGAGGCATCGTGAGCGACGTGAGAGCAATGTTGGCTTGTCTGGCAAACGAGGAGGTCGCTCGGGTTTTCGCGAGCATCGTCCTCCGAGTGACCACGGAGGACGTCCCCCGGGGAAAGGCGGAGAAGGCGGTCGACGCTCTGACCCGGAGTGGCCTCATCACCGCGACCGGCGACAGCCTTTCTCTGAACTCCGAAGGCATCAGGGCGGAGTTGGCGGGACTTCGAGGTGTGTCGATGCCGGATCCGCTGCAGCGGTGGTTCGACGCCAGCGGTCGGGTCAAGCAGTACCCGCGGAGATCAAGCGAGCGACGGGCGATGCTGAAGGCCATCGGAGACCGCGTGATCGCCGACGGTGAGCGGCTCAGCGAAGCGGACCTGAACCTCCGCCTCGAACGGTACGACTCCGATGTACCGACGCTGCGACGGTTCCTTGTCGTCCACGGGATCCTTGCCCGAGAGACGGACGGCTCGGTGTACTGGCGCGCTTGAGTCGGGACCGTTGATGCGCCGGCGCAACGAGCCCGATCTGCACTCGCCGCGCTCCGCGCCGGGCTACGGTATCGAGATGGACCAGCCGCGCCTCGGGTTCCGCAGGCCTGACACGAACGTGCTCCGGTTCAGCCCTACCGCGGACTAGTTACGCCGCGATCCCCCGCAGCAACCGCACCACCGTCTCCTCCACCCGCTCCACACTCAACGGCTGTCCGATAAGAGCGGAGTACGAGGCGATCGCGATGAACTCGTCGGCGACCGCGGCGGCATCCACGTCCGCCCGCACGTCTCCGTCCGCCCGCCCGCGAGAGACCCGCTCCGACACCCATTCCCGGATCGGCGCCGCCAGCCGCTCGTTCAACACGAGCCCCAGCTCCGGGTCGGCCGCCGTCACCTCGATGAGCGCCCGCGCGAGCGAGACGCCCTCGGGCCGAGCGAGCCCCGCGGACACCGCTGTGAACCATGCGCGCAGGTCCGCGCCGAGGTCATCCGTCATCGGTACGACGACATCCGAACCAGGGACCGCCCCTTCGAGCAGCGCCTCGCCGAGGATCGCGGCCTTCGACGGCCACCAGCGGTAGATGGTCTGCTTCGACACCTCCGCCTCAGCCGCGAGACCCTCGATCGTCACGGCCTCGTACCCGTCTGCGGCGAGCGCGCGACGCATCGCCTCCAGCACGGACTGGCGGGCCTTTTCACTGCGAGGACGGGGCACCTTTCGAGCGTACTCAGGCGTACACTGGAACATAAGTAGACGCACCGTTGCGAAACCCGAGCAAGGAGAAAGAGCATGGCCCTCACCGCACACTCCACCATCGGCGACTGGATGAACGACCCCACCGGCGGCCCGCTCATCCGGGGCCTCTTCGAGCAGACGGGTGCCGACCCCGAACTCCTCACCCCCGTGCTCGGACTCCCCCTGCAGCAGCTCGTCGCCATGAGCCAGGGCCAGCTCCCGCAGTCGGTCGTCGACGACCTCGTGCGCGCCGCGAACAACGGCGAGATTCCCGAGGACGACGCCTCCGAGGGCTGGACCGAGAAGGTCACGGCGGGCCGCTTCGCCGGCAAGACCGTCATCGTCACGGGCGCCGCGTCCGGCATCGGCAAGGCCACCGCCTCGCGCATCGCCCGGGAAGGCGGACGCGTGCTCGCCAGCGACATCGCGGCCGAGAAGCTCGACGCCCTCAAGGCCGAGCTCCCGGATGCCGACATCGTGACGGTCGCGGGCGACCTCACGAAGCAGGACGCGATCGACGCCGTGCTCGCCGCCGCGGGCGACCGCATCGACGGGCTCGCGAACGTCGCCGGTATCAACGACGACTTCTCCCCTGCGGGCGAGACCCCGGATGCCGTGTGGGACCGCGTCATCGCGATCAACCTCACCGCGCCGTTCAAGCTCATGCGCGCGGTCATCCCCGTCATGGAGAAGGCCGGTCGCGGCGCGATCCTCAACGTGTCGAGCGAGGCGGGTCTGCGGGGCAACGCCTCGGGCAACGCCTACACGGCCAGCAAGCACGGCATCATCGGGGTCACCAAGTCCGCCGCTTTCATGTACGGGCCGAAGGGTATCCGCGTGAACTCCGTCGCCCCCGGCGGCGTCGCCACCGGCATCCCGATGCCCCCGAACATGTCCGAGTACGGCTCCGGCCGCCTCGCCCCGTTCCAGCAGGCCATCCCGACCGTCGCGACCGCCGAGCACCCGGCCGCGTCGATCACCTTCCTGCTCTCGGATGACGCCGTGAACATCAACGGCGCCATCCTCGCCTCCGACGGAGGCTGGTCCGTGCAGTAACGCGACTCCATGGAACCGACGCCCCCGCCGACCCGAACGGCGGGGGCGTTCTCCGTCCGGGGTCAGCGCCTCTGCGTGAGGACCGTGGTGGCGAGGGCGGTGGCGATGATGCCGAGCGCGCCCACGCCGAGGAGCACGAGACCCGCGGGCCAGACCTCTCGCGTGAAGACGTCGTAGCTGTCGTCGTACTCGACGATGTGCTCGACCGTCCCGACTCCCGTGAGACTGATGCCGACGATCAGGGCCACGACCGACACACCCCACGCGGCGATCCATCCGAAGCTGTTCACGGCCAGCCGTCGCCGCTCCGCGAGGTCGACCTCATCGGTCTCGGGCGCGGTCCCCGACCGCGCGTCGTCATCGGTCTCGTGCGTCACCTCGGATGTAGTCTCCATGGCCGCACCATATCGGACGGGACCGGTTCCGGCAGGATGCCGGTCACACCACTCCGATGAGCTCCTCGCGCACCCATGCTTCGAGAGTCGTCGGCGTCGTCGAGAGGACGGACCGCGGCTGCTCCGCCACGAAGCCGTCGCGGAGCCCGGTCGACATCCCCAGCACGGCCTCGGCCATCGCCTCCGGCATCCCCGCAGCGCGGAGCCCCTGACGCATCTCCTCGTCATCGACGCGCTGCACGGTCACCTCTCGCCCGAGCTCGCGCGTCAGGATCGCGGCCACCTCGGCCCAGCTCAGATCCGCGGGTCCGTGCACGGCCTGCACCCGCCGCCCCCTCCACTCCCCGTTCAGCAGCGTGAGGGCGGCGACCTCCGCGATGTCGCGCGGCGCCACCCACGGCATCCGGAAGTCCAGCGGCAGCACGGTGGCGAGCGTCCCTCCCCGCAGTGACTCGACGTCGAGCAACAGGTTGGTGAAGAAGTAGCCGCAGCGCAGATGCGTCACGTCGATGTCGAGGGCGTCGAGCGCGACCTCCGTGCCGGCCAGGCCGTCGATCTCGCCGACGCCGTGCCGCTTCTCCGCCCCGACGCTGCTCTGGAACACCACCCGCCGGACGCCGTTCGCCCGGACGGCCTGCACCAGGGCCTCGGTCGCACGCGCGTAGTCGGCGAGCGGGTCGTCGGAGAACGCCGACGGATCCACCCAGTACAGGGCATCGACGTCCCCCGTCGCGGCGACGATCGCCTCGGGATCCTGCGAGTCGGCCTGCGCCATGTCGACGTACGGGCGGAGGTCGGCGGCGATGCGATCGGGGTCCCTGGTGAGCAGTAGGGGACGGACACCGGCGCGGATCAGCATCCGGGTGAGGTGGTGCCCGACGTGGCCGTTCGGGGTGGTGACAGCGATGCGCATGAGGGTCCTCTCGGTCGGTGTCGCTCCACGCTACGGACGGATACGGCCTGATTCCGGCCGCATCTCGCGCGATGATGGAGCTGTGGACGCCCCCTCGCACCGCACCCTCCATCTGCTGTCCCTCCTGCAGACCGGCGGCGAGTGGAGCGTGCCCGACCTCGCCGCCCGCCTCACGGTGAGCCCGCGGACGGTCCGCCGCGATGTGCAGCGCCTGCGCGAGCTCGGCTACGACGTCCATTCCCGCCCCGGTCCCGGCGCCGTCTATCGCCTGCGACCGGGGACGCGCATCCCGCCGCTGCTCCTGGACGCCGACGACGTCACCGCGATCATCACCGGGCTGCTCGTCCTCGAAGCGTGGAGCCCGGAAGACCCGGCCGCCGCCGTCGCCCGCGGGAAGATCGAGCAGGTCCTCCCGCCTGGCCTCCGGCGACGGGCCGCGGCGACGGCGCTGTCCACGCAGATCCTGCGGGCCGAGCCGGCGCCCGCGGAGTGGGCTGCAGTCGGGACACTCGCCGACGCGGTCGCTCAGGATGCTCGCGTCGCCTTCACCTATACCGACCAGCACGATCGCGCTTCGGAGCGGGTGATCGCGCCGCATCGCCATATCCTCCGCGGAGGGCGGTGGTACGTGGTCGGCTTCGACATCGACCGCGACGACTGGCGGCTGTTCCGGCTCGACCGGATGCGGGAGGTGCGGGCGCTGCCGGGGGTGTTCGCGGCCCGGGAGTTCCCGTTCGCATCGGTCGAGGAGTGGCTCACGAGCGACTTCGGCCGTTCCGGAAGCTGATCGCACGCGGCGGCGCAACCCCCTCCGCGGACACCTTCCCTCGCCGTACCCTCGCCGCATGTTGAAGATCGTGTCGATCGTGATCCGCGTGGAGGACCTCCCGGCCCAGACCGCATTCTGGAAGGCCGCCCTCGACTACGTCGAACGAGACCCCGCGGAGGACGACTGGGTCGTGCTCACACCCCGCGACGCCGACGCACCGTGCATCGCGCTCGACGCGCACCACTCGGAGCGTGTGCTTCCGCCACGCATCCACCTCGACATCTATGCGGAGGATCAGTCCGCGGAGGTGGAGCGCCTCGCCGGACTCGGAGCACGGGAGGTGCACTGGGACGGCCGCCCCGACGACGCGGACTACATCATCATGGAAGACCCCGAGGGGAACCGCTTCTGCGTCGTCGACCGTCCCGACTGGCGTGGGTGGAGCACCGCGTGAGTCCGGGGTGTTCGTGCGGCCCGTTCGTGCGGTCTCCCGCGGGTGCAGAGTGCGAAAACGTTCCGGGGCGGGCGGTGTCGGGGCCGTTTCTGATCCCGTATCGGCACTGAATGGGATGCACCCGGTGGGGAGTGCGAAACCGTTCCGGTCGAGGCGAGATCAGGATGAGGGATGTTTCTGCGCTCGCACCGGGGTCCCGGACGGGAACCCGTGCAGAGAAGGGCAGAAACGTGCCCGAGCCGGCGACGGGAGGAACGGTTCTGCGCCTGCACCGGGACTCCAGCGACGACGCATGAGGCCGTCGAGGTCGCTGGAGGCGAAGGGTCAGAGAGTATCCGGCGCGGTGGTGCGCTCGGCGGCAAGCGCGCGGCGATGCGCAGTCAGCGCCGCCCGGACCGCCGAGTAGATGATCAGCCACAGGAGCAGCAGCGCGAGAAGCGGGACGACCAGGTAGACGAGGAGGAAGAGGACGGAGGTACCGGCGAACATCGCTCCAGCGTAGGGGCGGTCGTGCTCCAGCGACGGTAGGTAGAGAGGATCGTCACCTCGTTGCGGTCAGAAGTGCAAGAACGCCCCGAATCCGGTGGCCGAAGGGACGTTCCTGCACTCTCACGCGAAAGGAGGGACGCGGCGTGGCTAGGGGCGCGGGAGGCGGGCGCGGGCGGCGCGGACGAGGGCGGCATTGCTCGGAGCCTCGGAGCCGTCTGGGAGGAGGAGTGTGTCCTCCAGGCCGATCCGCGTGTCGAGGCCGAACTCCGCGGCCAGGTCGAGGGCGGGCCAGGTCGACAGCTCCTCCCCGTGCAGCAGGATCGGCAGGTCGGGCTCCTCGCGAGCCACGTGCGCGATCAGACCTTCAGCGTGCGAACGGACGACGTCGGCCGCCTCCGCGGGAAGCTCCACGAGCACGCGCAGGCAGTCGCCGCGGACCGGGGAGACCCGCCACGCCTCGAGTCCCGCCGCGTCCCAGATACCCGCCTCCACGCCGATGCCCCGTCGACCCAGCGCCACGGCCACATCGTCGGCCCCGTCTTCGTGCCAGTTCACGGAGGCATAGTCGGGGAGCTCCGTCCAGCCTCCGATGGCCTCGAGCCTTCGCGACACGTCGGGCTCGGCCCAGGCCCCGGTCGTCACGCCCACGGGCACTCCCGGCGCCGCGGCGCGGACGGCCCCGAGCCACCGCTGCACATCCTCGGGCGCGAGGGAGTCGCGGCCGGCGGCGTCCTTCGCGTGCACGTGGATCTCCGCAGCCCCGGCATCGACGGCCGCCGCGGCGTCTTGAGCGACCACCGTCTCGTCGGCGCTCAGCCACGGGTGCTCCGCGACGTCTCTGGCGCCGTTCACACACGCCTGCAGGATCATCCGCGCCTCACCACATGAGGTCGCGCGGGTGCGCTTCGTTCGGGGCCACGTCCTCCGACGGCCCCTCCTCCGTGCGGACGAAGTGCTGCACCTGGCGCGCGGTCGCCGCCCCGCGGCCGACCTTCACCGCCTCCTCCATCGACTCGAAGCTGCTGCCCAGCGTGTGCGACTCGCCCTGGATCCGGTTGAACCAGATGCCGTTGCGCGAGAACGTCTCGATGTCTCCTGCGGCCATGCCCTGCCTTTCGTCTCCCTCCTTTCTACGTGAGGCGACCGACAGCGAAGAGGCCCTTGACATGTCGTGTCGCGCGCCCGCGCCGACCCACCCCCTTCCGCGCAACCCGGCCCCCTGCGGACGACCGCAGAGGGCCGGGTAGACCGCAAGGGGCCGGTTCGGGCACAGGAGGCACGCCGCTCGTCGAGCCACCCCGTTCTGTGCATCCCGGCCCCTTGCGGACGACCGCAGAGGGCCGGGACGACCGCAAGGGGCCGAGTCGAGCGCAAGGGGGTGGGTCGGCGATCAGGCGACGTCGAGGACCCAGGTCACGCCGAAGCGGTCCGTGAGCATGCCGAAGCCGGCCGACCACGCGGAGGCGGCGAGGGGCTCGACCACCGTCGCGCCGTCGGCGAGGGCATCCCACACGGGCTGAAGCTCCGCGAGGGAATCCGCCCGCAGCGACTGGAAGAAGGAGCGGTCGGTGATCGTCATCCCGTTCTCGCGGCGGGTGGCTCCCGAGGGCGCAGCGGTGTCGTCCGCACCCGGGATGTCGTACGCCATCAGCCGCACGGGTCCGTCGAGCTGCCCGAACACGACCTTGTCGAACCCGGGAACCCCCTCCGGCATCCCGAACTGCCCGTAGGTCGCCGCGGTGACCTCGCCGCCGAAGACCGACCCGTAGAAGTCGAGCGCCTCCCGAGCCGTGCCGCGGAAGTTGAGGTGGGTGGTGGTCGTGAGAGTCATGGTGCCTCCGTGTCCCGGCCCGCCGATCGGGCCGTGTGACCCCACCCTCACAGCAGTAGAGGTCTGTTTCTGTCCGCTTTCCCACACAGAATGGAGCCATGACCGCAAGCTCCTCGCGCATGCTCACGCTGCTGTCTCTGCTGCAGGCGACGCGGGACTGGCCGGGCGGAGAACTCGCCGACCGCCTCGGTGTCACACCCAGGACGGTGCGCCGCGACGTCGGTCGGCTCCGCGCCCTCGGCTACCGCATCGGCTCGAGCAAGGGCCCCTACGGCGGCTACCGCCTCGAAGCGGGATCCGATATGCCGCCGCTGCTGTTCGACGACGATCAGGCCGTGGCGATCGCCGTGGCCCTGCAGAGTGCGAGCGCGACCGGGGTCGAAGTCACCGAGGCCGCACAGCGTGCACTCGCGACCGTGCGCCAGGTGATGCCCTCACGCCTGCGACACCGGATCGACGGCATCCGCTTCACCGGAGCGCCCGCCGAGGTCCGCGTGGACCCGGCCGTGCTGGAGGCGGCGAGCGCGGCCGTGCGCGACCGACAGGTGCTCCGATTCGACTACGGCTCCGCACGGGACCGCCCGCCCCAGCGCACGGAGCCCCATGCCGTCGTGGCGCGGGAAGGCCGCTGGTACCTGCTGGCCTGGGACCTCGACGCGGCCGACTGGCGCACGTACCGCCTCGATCGACTGCGGCCCCGCACGCCGACCGGGCCCTCCTTCACGCCGCGGCCTCTCCCCGCCGCGAACGCGCAGACACTCCTCGCCGCGCGCGCCAAGGGCTCGACGACCGAGGACCGCTGGCCGTGCACGGGCGAGGTGGACCTCGACCTGCCCGCGCGGGAGGTGATGCCGTGGGTCGGCGACGGCGAGGTGGTGCCCCTGTCGGACGGCTCGTGCCGCCTTACGGTCGGCTCCTGGTCGTGGACGGGTGTGCTCGCCGCGGTGGCCCGGTTCGACGCACCGTTCACGGTGGTCGGGCCCGAGGCGCTGCGCGAGGCTGCGGGGATGCTGGCGCAGCGGTTCGCGGCAGCGCACTCCTCCTCCTGACGCTGCCCTGTGGGGGAGTTATCCAGAACCTTCGCGGAGCTCCGTCCGCCCGGCCTCGCAATGTCGCCGAGCGATGGTTCACTGGACCCACGAATCCAAGAACTAGTAGTTCTACTACTTTGGATCTACCCTGAGGAGATGGGCACCGTGTCGAAGACCGAACTGAATCAGCAGACCGCGCGGGTGCTGGCGCGCGTCACCGCCGGCGAGCACCTGACGGTGACAGACCGCGGGCGCCCGATCGCCGAGTTGTCGCCGCCCGCCGAGACGGCCTGGACGCGCATGATCGCCAACGGGCGGGTGACGCTGCCCCGCGCGAACGGTCCGCTCCGCCACGCCCCCGTGCCGGACTCGCTGTCCGCGACGGAGATCCTTGGCGAGCTTCGGGCCGACCGGTCGTGATCTACCTCGACACCTCAGCGGCCGCGAAGGCACTCATCGAGGAAGAGGGGTCGGAAGCGGTCGTCCGCGCCTTCGCGAACGGCAGCGAGTTCGTCTCTTCGAGCCTCCTCGCCGTGGAACTGCACGCGATCGCCGACCGCCGTTCCCTCGACCGCGCAGCCGTCGTCGACCTCCTCGACCGCGTCGCGCTCGTCTCTGTCGACGACGAAACGCTGACCGCGGCCATCCAGGCAGGCTCAGGGCTCCGCACTCTGGATGCTCTCCACCTCGCCGCCGCGCTCGAACTCGGCGACGTGGTCACTGCGCTCCTCACCTTCGACCGTGAGCTGGCGGCCGCAGCACGCGCACAGGGCCTGAGCCTCGCCGAGCTGCCATGACGCCGCCGCCTTCCCACCCCGACGCCGTGCGCCTGCGCGCACGAGAGAACGGCCCCGACCGCGCCGGTAGACTGAAGACGCCCCGCCGGCCCCTTCCTTTGGAGTGCGCGTGACCACCGCCCCTGCACCTTCCCCCCAGCACGTCCCCGACTCCGTCGAGAACGCGATCGCGACGCCCGAGAAGGAGCAGCCGTACGGCGCCCTCGGGCTCAAGGACGACGAGTACGCGCGCATCAAGGAGATCCTCGGCCGCCGCCCCACCTCGGGCGAGCTGGCGATGTACTCGGTGATGTGGTCGGAGCACTGCTCCTATAAGTCGAGCAAGAACTACCTGCGCCGTTTCGGCCAGAAGGTCTCCGACGAGATGAAGGAACGCCTGATGGTCGGCATGGGCCAGAACGCGGGCGTCGTCGACGTCGGCGAGGGCTGGGCCGTCACCTTCAAGGCCGAGTCGCACAACCACCCGTCGTTCATCGAGCCCTTCCAGGGCGCGGCGACAGGCGTCGGCGGCATCGTCCGCGACATCATCTCGATGGGCGCCCGCCCCGTCGCGGTCATGGACGCCCTGCGCTTCGGCGCGATCGACCACCCGGACACCGCCCGCGTCGTGCACGGCGTGACCAGCGGCATCAGCTTCTACGGCAACTGCCTGGGCCTTCCGAACATCGGCGGCGAGACCGTCTTCGACAGCGTCTACCAGGCCAACCCGCTCGTGAACGCGCTCGCGGTGGGCGTGCTGCGCCACGAAGACCTCAAGCTCGCGAACGCCACCGGCGTCGGCAACAAGGTGGTCCTGTTCGGTGCCCGCACGGGTGGCGACGGCATCGGCGGTGCCAGCATCCTGGCCTCCGACACGTTCGCCGACGGCGGCCCCACCAAGCGCCCCGCGGTGCAGGTGGGAGACCCGTTCGCCGAGAAGGTGCTCATCGAGTGCTGCCTGGAGCTGTACCGCGGCGAGCTCGTCGAGGCGATCCAGGACCTCGGCGCCGCCGGCATCTCGTGCGCGACGAGCGAGCTCGCGGCCAACGGCAACAGCGGCATGAAGGTCTCCCTCGACAACGTGCTGCTGCGCGACCCCACGCTCACGGCCGAGGAGATCCTCATGTCGGAGTCGCAGGAGCGCATGATGGCGATCGTCGCCCCCGAGAAGCTCGACGCCTTCCTGGCCGTCGTGAACAAGTGGGAGGTCGAGACCTCCGTGCTCGGCGAGGTCACCGGCGACGGACGCCTCATCATCGACTGGCAGGGCGAGCGCATCGTCGACGTCGACCCCTCGACCGTCGCGGTCGACGGCCCCGTCTACGACCGTCCCGTCGCCTACCCGACGTGGATCGACGCCCTGCAGGCGGACGCCGCCGAGAACCTGCCGCGGGCAAACGACCCGGAGACGCTCCGCGAACAGTTCCTCGCCCTCGTCGCCTCCCCGAACCTCGCGGACACGAGTTGGATCACGAACCAGTACGACTACTACGTGCTCGGCAACACGGCCCTGAGCTTCCCCGACGACGCCGGCATGATCCGCGTGGACGAGGAATCCGGCCTGGGCTTCGCGGTCTCGACGGACGCCAATGGCCGCTACTGCCAGCTCGACCCCTATGCGGGCGCGCAGCTCGCGCTCGCCGAGGCCTACCGGAACGTCGCCGTCACCGGCGCCGTGCCGACCGCGATCACCGACTGCCTGAACTTCGGCTCCCCCGAGAACCCCGAGGTCATGTGGCAGTTCGGGCAGACCGTCGACGGCCTCGCGGACGGCTGCTACGAGCTGGGCACCCCGGTCACGGGCGGTAACGTCTCGTTCTACAACCAGACCGGCGACGTGCCGATCCACCCGACGCCGCTCGTCGGCGTGCTGGGCATCATCGACGACGTCTCCCGCCGCATCCCGTCCGGCTGGCAGGACGAGGGGCAGAACATCTACCTGCTCGGCACGACTTCGACCGAGCTGTCCGGCTCCGCGTGGGCCGACGTCGTGCACCAGCACCTCGGCGGCCGCCCGCCGAAGGTCGACCTCGCGGGCGAGAAGCGCCTGGCCGGACTGCTCGCCGCAGCCCGTGACGAGTGGCTCATCTCCTCGGCGCACGACCTCTCGGAGGGTGGTCTCGCGCAGGCCCTGGCCGAGGGGGTCATGCGCTTCGGCGTCGGTGCCCGCGTCTGGCTGAACGAGATCATCGAACGCGATGGCGTGGACGCCGCGACCGCCCTGTTCTCCGAGTCGACCGGCCGCGTGCTCGTGACCGTCCCCCGCGAGGACGACGTGAAGTTCCGCGGTCTCTGCGAGGGCCGCGGCTACCCGGTCGCCCGCATCGGCGTCACGGACAGCGAGCCACAGCTCGAGGTGCAGGACGTCTTCACCGTCTCGGCGGCAGAGCTCCGCGAGCGCTCGCAGGCCACGCTGCCGTCGTACTTCGGTCCGACCGTCACGGAGCCGGTGGCCTGATGAGCGGCGACGGCCTCAGCGAGGACTACGGCGACCTCGGCGAGAAGCGCAACCGGCGCATCCGCATCATTGCGTGGACCGTCATCGTGGCACTGATCCTCGGTGGCGGCGGCGCGACCGTGCTCACCGTCCTCCTCGGCTGACCTGGCCTTACGTCGCAGATTCGCACCCCGGTCGCAGGGATTCCAGGAACCCATGCGACCTCGTGCGGATCCGCGACCTCAGCGGGCGAAGAGGTAGCGGGTCAGGGCGACGACGGAACCCGGATCGTGGGCCTCGCGGCCGAGGGACTCCACGATGATGGCCCCGAGGATCGCGCGGCCGAGCTGCTCGACCGGGGCGTCCTTCGGCAGCTGGCCGTCGCGGATGCCCCCGCGGAGGCGCTCCGACAGGTACTTCTCCACCCCGAGGCTCTCCCCGAGGTGCGCGCCGACCGAGGCGTCCTCGGTCGCCGCGGCCACGAGTGATCGCAGCAGCACCCCGCCCTGGGGTTTCTCGACGATGGAGAGCACGCTGCGCAGCCAGGTCTCCACGTCGGCGGAGAGGTCTCCGGTGTCGGGCACGACGAAGTCCACGGGGATGAGTCGCCCCTCGGCCAGGCACTCCCCGATGAGCGCACCCCGCGACGGCCACCAGCGGTAGATGGTCTGCTTGCCGACCTTGGCCTCCTTGGCGATGCCCTCGATCGTGAGGCGGTCGTACCCCTGATTGTGGAAGAGCCGGGCCGTCGCGTCGAGGATCGCCTCGCGAGCCGCGGTGCTGCGCACGGGGCCGCTGCGATGCTCGTTCACCATGCGTTCAGGATAGCCACAGATCCCTAGACGAGACGTGCCGTATGCTCTTTTCGTCTGAAGGAGATCACGTGGCTTCACTGCTGTTCCGTCTGGGTTCTTTCGCTGCGCGCAAAGCATGGACGGTGATCGTCTCCTGGGTGCTCATCCTCGGGCTCGGCGTCGGCGCCTTCCTCACGTTCGGCGGCACGCTGAGCAACAGCTTCGACATCCCGGGCACCGCGTCCGGCGAGGTCACCGATCAGCTCGCCGACAAGCTGCCGGGCACCGCCGGCGGCACCGGGACGGTCGTCTACCGGACGGACGACGGCGAGCCGTTCACCGACGAGCAGAAGCAGGCGATCTCCGACCTCGCCGCGAGCGCGGAGGACCTCGACGGCGTCGCCTCCGTCGTCGACCCGTTCGACGCCCAGCGGCAGCAGGACGAGCAGGCGAAGGAGCTGACAGACGGACAGGCCCAGCTCGACGACGGCCGCGCGCAGCTCGACGCCGGCCAGGCCCAGCTCGACGACGGCCGCGCCCAGCTCGAGACCGGGATCACCCAGCTCGAAGGAGCGCGGGCTCAGGCCGACGCCGCCGGTGCACCGCCCGAGCAGACCGCCGCGCTCGACGCGCAGCTCGCGGAGCTGAACGCCCAGCTCGCGCAGCTCGAGGCCCAGCAGGCCACCATCGACGCGAACCGCGACGAGCTCGCCGACAGTGCGGAGCAGCTGGAGCTCGGAACGACCCTCCTCGACCTCTCGGACGGCATCGGCGTCGTCTCGGAGGACGGCTCCACGGCGATCGTCAACGTCTCCTTCGTCGACCCGCGCCTGGAACTCGCCGAAGAGACCAAGCAGAGCACCATCGCCCACTTCCAGGACGAGGAGATCGACGGCGTCACGGTCGACTTCGGCACCGACATCGCCCAGGGCGTGCCGGAGATCTTCGGCGTCGGCGAGGCCATCGGTCTCGCGTTCGCCGCGGTCGTGCTCATCGTCATGCTCGGCTCGCTGATCGGTGCGGCCCTGCCCATCGTCACGGCCGTGGTCGGCGTCGGCGTGGGCGTCACGGCGTCCCTCGCGTTCTCCGGCGTCGTCGACATGGCCTCGGTCACCCCCGTCCTCGGCGTGATGCTGGGGCTCGCGGTCGGCATCGACTACTCCCTCTTCATCGTGAACCGGCACCGCAAGCAGCTGCTGGCCGGGTCGCCCGTGCGCGAGTCCATCGGTCTGGCCACCGGCACCTCGGGGACCGCGGTGGTGTTCGCGGGGACCACGGTCATCGTCGCGCTCCTCGCCCTCAATGTGACGGGCGTGCCGTTCCTCGGCCTCATGGGCACGGTGGGCGCGGTCTGCGTCGCCGTCGCCGTGCTCGTGGCCGTGACCCTCGCCCCGGCGATCCTCGGCCTCGTCGGCACCCGCCTGCTCGGCCGCAAGGCGCGGGCGACCATCGGCCAGGAGCACGCGGCCGGAAAGCCCGTGCGCCGGATGTCGACGCTGCGCGCGGTCGTCACCGCCCTCGTCAGCGTCGTCGCGCTGCTCGTGATCGCGATCCCCGCGATGTCGATGCGCCTCGGCCTCCCGGACGGGTCGAGCGAGCCCGCCGACTCCACCAGCTACCGCGCGTTCCAGACCGTCGACGAGCAGTTCGGCGAGGGCGCGAACGGGCCGCTCCTGGTGACCGCGACCCTCGACGACGCCGTGAGCGACGACGACCTGCTGGCCACCCAGGTGACCGTGGCCGAGAAGATCGCGGAGCAGGACGACGTGGTCGCGGTCGCTCCCATCGCGACGTCGGACGACAATACGCTCCTCGCCTTCCAGGTGCTGCCCGCCGAGGGCCCGAACAGCGCCTCCACCGAGAAGCTCGTGCAGGATCTGCGGGGCCTCCCCGAGATCGACGGCGGGATCACCCTCGGCGTCGCCGGGCAGGCTGCCACGAACATCGACATCTCCGAGGCCCTGGCGAGCGTGCTCCCGCTGTACCTCGTGGTCGTCGTGGGCCTGTCGCTGCTCATCATGATCGTCGTGTTCCGCTCGCTGCTCGTGCCGCTCATCGCCACGGGAGGGTTCGTGCTGTCGCTGTTCGCGACGTACGGGCTCATCGTCGCGGTGTTCCAGTGGGGATGGGGCGCCGACCTCATCGGGTTGCACAGCACCGGTCCGATCCTGAGCTTCCTGCCGGTGATCCTCGTCGGCATCCTGTTCGGGTTGGCGATGGACTACCAGCTCTTCCTCGCGTCGGGGATGCGCGAGGCCTATGTGCACGGTGCCTCCGCGCGCGATGCCGTGGCGCAGGGGTTCCGGGCCGGGCGCTCGGTGGTCATCGCGGCCGCGCTCATCATGGTGTCGGTGTTCGGCGGGTTCGTGTTCTCGGAGTCGACCATCATCCGGTCCATCGGGTTCGGCCTCGCGTTCGGCGTGCTGCTCGACGCGTTTGTCGTGCGGATGCTGCTGATGCCCGCGCTCATGCACCTGCTCGGACGCTCGGCCTGGTGGCTGCCGAAGTGGCTCGACCGCATCATCCCGAACGTCGACATGGAGGGCGCGGCGCTGGAGCGGGATCACCCCAGCGTGCACACCGACTCCGTGCCCACCGTGGAGGCTCCGCGCACCCGCGGCTGAATCCGGTTCGCGGGGGACAGGCGTTCGCGCGAGTTCAGGCACCTGCTGCTGGTGTCGCCTGATGCCGCGCGGATGCCTGACCCTGCGCGCGCCGTCGCGGGCGCAGGCTTTCAGGAGAGGACAGGCAGGCGCGGGAGTTCAGGCGCCTGCTGCCCGTGTCGCCTGATTCCGCGCGGGCGCCTGAATCGGCGCGGACGCCTGGACCCGCGACGACGCGAGCGTCGCCGGGCCTAGAGTGGGCGGATGGATCTGCGAGCGCTGTTGGAAGAGCGTCGCGCCGAGGCCGCAGCTCGCGTCACGGCGACGGCGGCCACCCTCGCCGAGCTCATGCACGACCGTGAGGGCTCGAACGACGACGACGAGCACGACCCGGAAGGGGTGACGCTCTCGTCGGAGTGGTCCCGGCTGTCGGGGCTCGCCGAGGCGGCGCAGGCGGAGCTCCGCCAGGTGGACGAGGCGCTGATGCGGATGGACGCCGGGACCTACGGCATCTGCGCGCGCTGCGGCAAGCCCATCCCGCCGGAGCGCCTGGAGGTACGGCCGTTCGCGGAATACTGCGTGGCCTGCGCCGAGAAGCTCGGTCGTTGACGCCGGAGTAGCATCGCGGGCATGGCCATCGCCCTCGAGAACATCGGGATCGCCGTGCGCGACCTCGACGCCACCATCGCCTTCTTCACCGACCTGGGGCTGTCCGTGGTCGGACGGGACGAGGTCAGCGGCGAGTGGGCGTCCACCGCGGTCGGACTCGACGGGAACCACGCGCGGATCGCCGTGCTGCAGACCCCGGACGGGCGCGGGCAGATCGAGCTCTTCGAGTACATCCATCCGGACGCGATCGAGACGGAGCCGACGAGACCGAACGAGATCGGCATGCACCGGATCGCCTTCTCCGTCGACGACATCGACGCCTCCCTCGCCATCGCCGCGCGGCACGGGTTCCATCCCCTGCGCGGCGTCGCGAACTACCGGGACATCTACCGACTGACCTACCTCCGCGGCCCCAGCGGCATCATCCTCATGCTCGCGCAGGACCTCACGCAGGCCTGAACCCGCGTCGGCCGGGCACAGCTTCGGAGACCGCAGGCGACACGCCGTCGAACGGAACCTGTCGCCGGCGTGTCGGCCCGGATCTCCGAAGCTGTGCCCGGGTCAGCGCGTGGGTCGCCGTCAGGCCACCATTCCGCGCCAGATCACCTCGATGGCGGCGCGCAGGCGAGCCACGACGGCCGGGTCGCTGATGCGGTCGCCGCGGACGACCAGCTGGTAGTACGCGACACCGGCCACCGCGTCGAAGCAGGCCTCGACGTCGAGATCCGCCCGGAGCTCGCCGCGCACAACACCGGCGCGCAGCGCGTTCTGCAGCGGAACCCGACGACGGGAGACGTGCGACTCCCAGTAGGCCTTCTGCAGACCCCGATCGGACATGACGAGACGGATGCGCTGACGGAACCGCTCCTCGGAATAGCCAGGCGCGGACGGGGCCACGCCCTCCGCGCCGAGCCCGAGGCCGGTGAGGAGGATCTCGCGCAGGTCGGCATCGATCGGGTACTCCGGCGGAACCTCCCGGCCCACGTCGAGCGCCGCAGCGATCAGCGTCGTGAGTGACGGCCAGCGCCGGTACAGCGCCGCCCGGCTCACCCCGCTCCGGGCGACGACCCGCGCGACCGTCACATCCTCGCCCGCATCGATGATGTCCAGCGTGGCAGCGACGATCTGTGCATCGATGTCCTCGTCGCGCGGACGGCCGGGGCGGCGGCGCCCCACGCCCGAAGGCGTCACGACGGTCATGCCCCGAGCGCCCGCTCGCGCAACCGGACGATGGTCGCGTCGGACAGCCCGGCCGCGCGGAGCGGAGCCAGCGGGTCGCCGTGCTGAGCCCGGAGTGTGTCGAGGAGGCTGCGCATGGACACGTCCATCGACCCCTCCAGCAGCGCCGACGACGCGTCCCGCGCGTCGAGGTCGAAGCCGAGCGCTTTCCACATCGCCCCCATGACCGGAGCGGTGCGGGCCATGATCGCGACCATGTTGTCGCCGGTGCGCGCGTAGTCGGCCACGATGTCGTCGTCCCCAGCCCCGAGGGCGAGCAGCAGCATCGCGGCGAGGACTCCCGTGCGGTCGCGCCCCGCCGCACAGTGGAACGCCGTCGCTCCCGGGGTGTGCGCGATGACGTTGAGCGCGGTCACGAGCTGCGGCGCGGCGCCCTCCACCATGCGCAGGTACATCAGCCCCATCGCCTCGTGCGTTAGCGCCGGGTGCTCCCGATCCATCGATGCGCCGACATCGGCGATCAGGGGGAGGTGGTGGTACGCGACCGGGTGCTCGCCGAGGGGACCGCGGCCGGTGACCGCGACCTCGAGCGGCGAGCGCAGGTCGATGATGGCCGTCAGCCCGCCTGCGAGGAGCTCGTCCGCGACCTCCGCGGTCACATAGGCGAGGTCGTCGGTACGGATGGCCAGACCCGGACGGAGCACCCCGCCGTCGATGGCGATGCCGCCGAGGTCGCGCAGGTTGACCGGCGCGCTGAGGATGAGACCGGTGTCGATCGTGGTCATGTGATTCTCCTTCGGATGAGGGCACTGCCCTGGTCGATCAGTGTGACGAGCACGATGATGCAGAGGATGATGGCGCTGAGGTGGCCGTAGTCGTACATGCGCATGGCGGTCGTCAGCTCCAGGCCGATGCCGCCGGCGCCGACGAGACCGAGGATCGTCGCGCCGCGGACGTTCCCCTCGAACAGCAGCAACGTGTACGAGGTGAGCAGGGGTGCGGCCTGGGGGAGCACCGCGTATTGGATCACCTGACGCTTCGAGGCGCCGACCGCCTCCATCGCGACGACGGGACCGCGGTCGACCTGTTCCATGGCCTCCGCGAAGATCTTGCCGATCGACCCGATGGAGCCGAGCGTCATGGCGAGGATGCCGGCGAAGGGCCCCAGTCCGACCGCCGAGACGAACATCAGGGCGAAGACGAGGTCGGGCACGGAGCGGATGATGTTCATCATCCAGCGCGTCGGGTAGTACAGCCACGGTGGCGCGAGGGTGGACGTCGCCCCGAACGCGACGATCAGGGACAGCACCGCACCGAGGACCGTGCCGACGACGGCCATCTGGAACGTCTCCAGCAGCAGCGCGAGGATGGTGCCGATCTTCGAGAAGTCTGGCGGGAACAGCCGGGACAGGAACTCCCCCATGTTGACGGCCCCGTCGCCGAGCTTCACGAAGTCGAAACCCGCCCCGGCGAAGGACCAGATCAGCAGAAGGGCCGCGACCGGGATGCCGAGAAGGAAGCGGGCGCGGGGGACGCGGAACGCGCTGTCGAGCCG
The DNA here is from genome assembly GCF_044543605.1 of Microbacterium sp. NPDC064978. NCBI lineage: Bacteria > Bacillati > Actinomycetota > Actinomycetes > Micrococcales > Microbacteriaceae > Microbacterium > Microbacterium sp. NPDC064978. The sequence continues at coordinate 446,173 of NZ_JBITWF010000002.1, forward strand.
GGCGCGCTCCGCCGGTTCGAGCTGGGGGCGTACGGTCCGGTCCTGGCGCTCAACGGTCGTGGTCATCGGCGTGCTCCTCGTCGTCGTACAGGGCCTCCAGTGCGGCCACGTCCAGCTGCGACGTGACGCCGGAGACGAGCATCTCCCCGTGCCGCAGACCGACGATGCGGTCGCTGTGCGCGAGGGCGAGCGGCAGCACGTGCAGGCTCACGAGCACCGGGATCCCGTCCTGCACCGCGATCTCGCGGAGCAGTCCGAGCACGGAGTCGGCGAGCTTCGGGTCGAGCGAGGCCACCGGCTCGTCGGCGAGGATCAGCTTCGGGCGCTGCATGAGCGCGCGGGCGATCGCCACGCGCTGCTGCTGGCCGCCGGACAGCGACCGCGCCGGCGCCGCCGCCTTGTGCGCGATCCCGACACGGTCGAGCAGGTCGAGGGCCCGGCGGCGATCCGCGCTCGTGAATCCGCCGACGAGATTGAGCGGTCCCGCGGTGTGCAGCGCCCCGGTCAGCACGTTGGTGAGGACGCTGAGGCGCGGGATGAGGTTGAACTGCTGGAAGACCTGCCCCACCTCGGACCGCAGCGTGCGCAGCTCGCCGCGCGCCAGATTCGTGACGTCGTGTCCGGCGACCCGCGCGGAGCCCGCGGCGATGGGCGCGAATCCGGTGAGGCTCCTCATCAGCGTCGACTTCCCTGAGCCCGACGCTCCCAGCAGCGCGACCATCTCGCCGGGGAAGAGGTCGAGATCGACGCGGTCGAGCACCGTCGTGGTGTCGTAGGCGACGCGCAGACCGCGGACGCTGACGAGCGGCAGCGCCTGGCGCACCTCGGCCGTCGGCGTGCGCCCGTCGTCCTGGTGCCGGGCAGCCACGGCGACGCTCATGCCCGTCACTGGAGGTCCTTCAGCTCGACGCCCGCGACGGCCGCGATCTCGGCGAAGGACTCGAACGCGCTGTCGTCCGGGTCGACCGTCTGCGGGGCGGCTGCGAACGACCCGAAGGCGCCCAGCTTCTCAGCGTTCTCGGGGGTGAACACGGCGGCGATACCGTCCTGGATGGCCTTGCGTGTCGCGGCGTCGAGCGAGGGACGACCGAGGACGGCGCCGGCGACGTCCATGGCCGGGCTCTCGCCGACTGCGCGCCACTCGCCGTCCGCGAAGGGGAACATCGGCGCGCCGAGCTCGGTGAGCATGACGGCGGTGCACGCGGCATCCACCTGCCCCTGCTCCAGGGCCGCGAAGCTGCCCTCATGGCCGCCCGCGAAGATGGCCTCGTAGTCGTCGCCCTGCTCCAACCCGGCCTCGTGCAGCATGTAGACCGGCATGAAGTATCCGGAGCTGGAGGCCTGATCCGCGAACGCGACGGTCTTCCCCGCGAGGTCCTCGAGCGTCTGCACGGGCGAGTCCGCGAGCACGACGCAGGTGGATACGGGCTTGCCGTCGCCCTCGAACGCGACGAGGGCATCGACCTCGCCGGTGTTCACGGCGAGCGCGGACGGGAATCCACTCATGATCCCGATGTCGACGTGGTCGGCGCGGATGGCCTCCACCACGCTGAGGTAGTCGGGCACGTCGGTGATCTCGACCTCGCGGCCCGTGGCCTCCTCCAGCAGCGCGCCGAACACCTCGATGGGGTTCTCGGCCGTGGGGTCGTCGCCGACGGGGATGGTCGCGATCGTGATCGGGGCGTCCGGGTCGGCGGGGGCCGCATCGGCGGTGGGGGTCTGGCATCCGGTGAGGGCGAGGGCGGCCACGCCCAGGAGGCCGACGGCGGGCAGGGTGAAGCGGCGCATGATGACCTTTCGGGAGGTGAGGCCCCGGGATTCCGAGACCATCGGTATTCCAACTCCCGAAGGTGACGGGGAATTACGAGACCGCCGTACCCGTATCCGAACGCTTCGTGAACGGATGGTGTCGCCGCCCGGGTCAGCGGGAGGCGAGGACCCCGGCGACCTGGTCGAGCACGGCGATCGGGGCGCGCATCTCGGACGCGGGGACCGGCGGCTCACCGGTCTCGAGCATCCGGGCGAAGGCACGGACGCCGGGCTGCACGTACCCGGGACCGATCGGGATCTCCCGGCTGGCGATGCCCCGTCGGCCGACGACGGTCGCCCGGAACGGCACCTGACGGTCGCCCTCCGGACGCACGAACTCCAGCGTGACGGGCACCCCGCCGACCCGGTAGCGGGCGACGACACCCGCGGGCAGGAACTGCACCTCGACGTCCTCCGCGATGCCGGGCCGCAGAACCTGGGCGAGATCGGCGATGTGGATGCCGTAGAAGAAGATGCCGCTGTACGGGCTGTCCGGATCGGCAGGCCCCGTGACGGTGACCGCCTGGACCTCCCCGATGCGGCCGGCCTCCGCCACGAGCTCCGCGGTGTCGGCGAGCCAGCGGAGCGTGGACGATGAGGTGACGGGCGCCTGCCCACCCTGCGCGGCGGCGAGGATCGCGTCGGCATCGGCGACCGCTGCTGCGAGGGGCTTGTCGACCCAGACCGGCACCCCGGCTTCCAGGAAGGGGACGGCGATGGCGCGATGATCGGCACCGTCGCGGGCGGTCACGATGAGCGCATCCACCGTGCCGAGGAGCGCGCCCGCCTCGTCGACGACGCGTTCGATGCCGCCGAGCGCGGCCAGTTCCCGCGTGCGCTCCGGCTCCCGTGCCACGAGGGCCGTGATTAGCACGGGCACGTCCGGGGCCTCGACGTTGAGGAAGCGGACGATCTCCGTGGCGTGGCTGTTCTCGATCCCGACGATGCCGACGCTCTTCATGCGGCCGCCCTCCCTCGCGTGCGGGCCCCCGGCGACCCGCCGTCGCGCAGTAGGCTGAACCCATCATGGACGAGTTCATCCGGGGCTTCTGGAACTTCGCGGGTGACTACTGGTGGCTCATCTTCCCGATCATGGGCATGGCCGGCGGCGCCGCCAAGGCCTGGGAGCGCAGCTCCAAGCGTCGGCACGAGCGCCGGCTGGAGACGCTGCGTATGAAGGCGCAGCTGAAGACGGCCGAGATCGAGGCGCGCGCGGCCGGACGGCAGGCGAAGCGCCAGGGTCCGACCGTGGTCGACACGACCGCGTCGGTGGCGCCCGACGACCTGCTCGCCCGCCTCTTCGCGGAGCATGACGAGATCACCGCGCGCTGGCTCGACTACGAGCTCGACGTCGCCAAGCTGATCGCCTTCCCCGCGATGAGCGACGGCCGCCAGCCGCTGACGGCCGCCTTCCTCCGCGCGAAGAAGACCGCGGACGCGCTGCGTCCGGCCTCCGCCGACGCGACGCTCTCGGAGCAGCAGATCGCGGAGTACCTGCAGGCAGTCGGCGACTACGCCGTCGCGTTCGAGATCGCGGAGAAGGACGCCCGTCGGCTGCGCGACTCGACGTTCACCGAGGCCGAGCGCAAGCGCCTCGACCGTGCGCAGCAGCTCCTCAAGGTCGCCGTGGACGAGTCGGCGACGCAGTCCGAGCGGAACATCGCGTACAAGCGGGTGCGCGAGGAGCTCGACGGCCTCATCCTGCTCTCCGACGAGGCCGTGACCGTGCTCGAGAAGCAGGTGGCGAAGGAGCTTCCGTCCGCCCGTGCCGCAGCGGCGGATCATGACGGCCCCGTTCCGGAGCCGCTGCCCGTGACCGACCCGCGGCGGACGGCGGAGGGCGCATGACTCCCGAGAACGTGACCGGCCCGGTCGCCGTCCACGCCGAAGCCCCGGTCTGGTGGCCCGGGTGGGGCGGGCTGCGCTGGGTCGACGGAGACGCGGGCGACCTGCTCACCCTCCGCGGCGACGATATCGTCCGCCAGCACGTCGACGACGAGTACCTCGCGTTCTTCCGTCCGCGGACGTCCGGGGGCTTCGTGGCGGTGGGCGCGCGTACCCTGTACCTCGCCGACGGCCCCGACACGGAGGCCCGTCCCGTCGCGACCCTGCTCGACGACGGCGCGGTGCGCATGAACGACGGCTGCTGCGACCCGCGAGGGCGACTTCTGGCCGGATCGATGTCCACGGACTCCGCCGAGGGTGCAGGGACCGTGCTGCGCATCGACGCCGCGCTCGACGTGACCACGGTGCTCCCCCGCGTGACCTCGTCCAACGGGGTCAGCTACTCCCCCGACGGCCGCCGCGTCTACTACGTGGACACCGACACCGGCCGGATCGACGTGTTCGACGTGGCCGAGGGCGACCTCCGCGGACGCCGGGTGTTCGCGCACATCCCCGAAGACGACGGCGTGCCCGACGGCCTCACGGTCGCCGCGGACGGCAGCGTCTGGGTCGCGCTGTGGGGCGGGAGCCGTGTGCGCGGGTTCGAGCCGTCCGGGGCCGTGCGCGAGGACATCGTGCTGCCGGTGCCCCAGGTCAGTGCCTGCACGTTCGGCGGCGACGACCTCGGCACGCTCTTCATCACGACCTCCGCGCAGGGCCTGCCGCCCGATCACGGCACTGCCGCGGGGTCGGTCTTCGCGGTGCGTCCCGGGGTGCACGGCCTCCCGGTCCTCCCCTTCGCCGGCTGACCCTCGCGCGGGTTCAGGCGCTCGCGCGACATCAGGCACCTTTCCCCTCCACCCGCCTGAGCCGGCGCGGATGCCTGTGGCCGCGGGGTGCCCGGGAGAGGCCTCTACCCGGGACACGGTTGCACTCAGCGAAAGGAACCGTGCCCCGGGCACAGGCCTCACCCGAGCCGGACCCGCTCCGTGCGCTGGTGCTGACGGCCGAGCCGCTCGATCTCGATGGTCATCTCGTCGCCGTCCTGCAGATAGGGGAAGCGCCCGGACAGCGCGACGCCCTGCGGGGTACCGGTGTTGATGACGTCTCCTGGTTCGAGCACGAGGTAGTGGCTGAGCTCGTGCACGAGCTGCAGCACGGGGAAGATCATGTCGGCGGTGGAGGAGTCCTGCCGCGGCTCGCCGTTCACGAAGGACCGCAGGCGCAGCGCCTGGGGGTCGACCTCGTCGGTGGGCACCAGCGCGGGGCCGAGGGGGTTGAACGTCTCGGAGCACTTCCCCTTCGACCACTGTCCACCGGAGACCTCGAGCTGATACGCCCGCTCGGACACGTCGTTCGAGATGGTGTAGCCGGCGATCACGTCGCGCGCGGCCTCGACGGAGGGCAGATACCGCGCCGTGCGGCCGATGACGACCGCGAGCTCGACCTCCCAATCCACCTTCTCGGCGCCCGGCGGCAGGAGCACGACGTCGTCCGGGCCCACGACCGTGTTCGGGTGCTTGAAGAACACCACCGGGTGTGCGGGCGGCTCGGCGCCGGACTCCGCCGCGTGCGCCGCGTAGTTCTGTCCGATGCAGATCACGGCGGTCGGCCGCGCCACAGGGGCGCCGACGCGCAGTCCCGTCGTCTCGGCTTGCGGCAGCGAGCCGTCCGCGAGCGCCGCCCGCACGCGGGCGATGCCGTCCGCGGCGAGGAAGGCGCCGTCGATGTCGCGGGTCAGGGATCCGAGATCGCGCACCACGCCCTCGTCATCGCGGACGTAGGGGCGCTCGTGGCCGATCTCGCCGAGTCGCAGCAGTTCCATGGGAGTCCTCTCAGCGCGCGGCGGCGAAGGCCGGGTTGACGATGGGCACGGCCTCGCCGGCGAGCGAGCGGATCACGTTCTCGGCGGCGTGCACGGGAAGATCCGCCAGGGCCTCCGGGGAGTACCAGGCGGCGTGCGGCGTGAGGAGCACGGTGTCGAGCGCCCGCAGCGGGGAGGTCGCGGGGAGGGGCTCCTCCGCGAAGACGTCGAGGGCGGCACCGGCGAGCCGCCCGTCGCGGAACGCCGCGGCCAGGGCGTCCTCGTCGATGAGCGGGCCGCGGCAGGTGTTCACGATCACGGCGTCGCGCTTCATCGTCGCCAGGGCCGCGGCGTCGATCAGGTGGCGGGTCTCGTCCGTCAGCGGCACGTGCAGCGTGAGGATGTCGGCGCGGGCGATCGCCGAGGGGATGTCGACGGGCTCGCAGCCCGCGTCGCGCACGGCGTCGTCGGAAGCGTAGGGGTCGGCGACGAGCACGCGGAAGCCGAGCGCCCGGCACCCGCGGGCGACGATCGATCCGATGCGCCCGAACCCGAGCACCGACACGGTGGTGGAGGACGGCCGCACGGCGAGCGGCCGGGCGTCGACGGCCTTCCAGACGCCGTCGCGCACGGCCCGGTCGTAGGCGGAGAGGCCGCGGGCCTGGGTCATGATCATCGCGACGGTGTGCGCGGCGACCTCTTCGATGCAGTAGCTCGGCGTGTTCGCGACGGCGATGCCGCGGGCCGTGGCGGCCTCGACGTCGATCATGTCGTAGCCGATGCCGACCCGGCTGATGAAACGGAGGTTCGGCAGGCGGTCCATGAGGGGGCCGTCGATGCGCGCCCACTGCACGACCAGCGCCTCGGCGTCGGCTCCGGCGGCGGCGATGTCGTCCGGACTCCCGGAGGCGGCCCGTTCGGCACGGAGGCCGGCGGCGCGGAGGGTGTCTTCGATGACGATTCCCGGGAGGTCGCAGTCGGTGACGAGGATGAGCGGCGCGGTCATGGATGCGATGCTATAGCATCTAGCAAGCTCGCGTACAGCCGCTGTCGCGAGACCGCTTCTTGCTATAGCGTTTAGGCATGACTGTTCGCCGCGCACTCGTCACGGGCGCCAGTTCCGGCATCGGAACCGCCGCCGCCCTCGAACTCGCCCGCGAGGGCGTCGCCCTCTGGATCACCTACGCCGGACGCGAGGCCGAAGCCGTCCGCGTGGCGGAGGAGTGCCGCGCGGCGGGCTCCCCGGACGTCCACGTGTCGCGCCTCGACCTCCGCGAACCGGACTCCATCGCCGCGCTCATCGCCGAGATCACGGACGCCTGGGGCGACCTGCACGTCCTCGTCAACAACGGCGGCGTGTGCCCGTACACCCCGTATCCCGAGATCGACATCGAGGAGTGGGACTTCGTCCTGGAGACGAACGCCCGCGGGACCTTCCTGCTCACCCGCGCGGCGCTCCCTCTGCTCCGGGCTGCCGACGGCGACCGCTCCGTCATCAACATCGCCTCGATCGCCGGCCAGGTGGGCGCGCTGCAGACGGGCATCCACTACGCGGCCAGCAAGGGGGCGATCCTCGCGATCACCCGCAGCTTCGCCCGGCACCTCGCCGCCGAGGGCATCCGTGTCAACGCCGTCACCCCCGGACCGGTCGCCAGCGCGATCACCGATCAGCTCCAGGGTGAAGGCCGCGCGAAGCTCGAGTCGGGCATCCCCCTCGGCGCCTTCGGTCAGCCGGAGGACGTCGCCTGGATCATCGCGTCGCTCGCCTCGGAGCGCGCCCGCTTCATCACCGGAGCCACCTACGACGTCAACGGAGGAGTTCGCATTGACTGACCGCACCGCCCTCGACCGTTCCGCTCTCGACACCGTGCAGGCGCAGCTCGACGCCTTCAACGCGCACGACCTCGACGCCTTCGTCGCGACATATGCCGACGATGCCGTGGTCACCGGGGTCGCGCCGGAACCCCTCGTCGGCTCGGCCGCGATCCGTGCCTTCTACGAGCCGCGGCTGCAGAACCCGGAGCTCTCCTGCGTGATCGACACGAGCGTCCTGTTCGGCTCCCGCTGGGTCGTCGCGCAGGAGCAGGTCATCAACGCCGGCGTCGCCACGGAGACCATCGCGACCTTCGACGTGGTCGACGGCGTGATCTCGCGGGCGTCGATGCTCAAGGCCTGACCCGCTTCGAATCGCCCGATTGGCTGTATTTCCGGTCGAAATGGGACCATTCAGGCGATTCGAAAGAGGGTCAGTGGTGCTCCGGAAGCACCGGGGACGACCAACCGGGGTCGCGGCCGAGGTGGGCGGCGCGGGAGACCGAGGCGGAGCCGTAGCGGTCACGGAGCGTGTCGAGCACGGTATCGAGGCGGGACTCGTCGCCCCAGTCGATCGGCAGCTCGGGCGGGACGCTGTCCGCGGCATCGAGCTGGGTGAACGAGAGGCCGAGCAGGGTGAGCCCGCGACCGCTGATCTCGGGCTGCGCCGCGGCGAGGAGCGTGCGGGCGACGGCGAGCAGCAGGGCGGTGCGGTCGGTCGGCGCCCGAAGCGACCGCGAGCGGGTGGCCTTCGTGAAGTCGCCGAAGCGCAGCCGCAGCACGACCGTCCGGCACACGCGGCCGCCGTCGCGGAGACGCCGCGCGAGCCGGTCGACGATCTGGGTGAGGATGACGTCGAGCTCGTCGGCCGACCGGGGACGGGTCCCGAGCGCGCGCTGCGACCCGATCGACCCGCGGCGCCGCGTCGTGTCCACGGGGCGCGGATCCCGCAGGCGGGCGAGAGCATGGACGTGCGCTCCGGTCGCCTTCCCGAGCATCCGCTCCGCCGTCGCCGCCTCGAGCTCCGCGAGCTGGCCGACCGTGCGGATGCCGTACCGGTGCAGCTTCTCCGCCGTCACGGCGCCGACGCCCCACAGCCGCTCGACGGGAAGCGGCAGCAGGAACTCCTCCTCCCGGTCGGGCTCGACGATGAGGAGTCCGTCGGGCTTGCTCACCGCACTCGCGACCTTGGCGAGGAACTTCGTGCGGGCGACGCCGACCGAGATGGCCAGGCCCGCCTCGGCGCGCACCCGCTCCCGCAGCCGGACGGCGATGGCCTCGGGAGTGCCGGCGATGCGACGCAGACCGCCGACCTCGAGGAACGCCTCGTCGATCGAGAGACCCTCCACGAGCGGGGTGGTGTCGCGGAAGATGCGGAAGACGTCCTTGCTGGCGGCGGAGTAGGCCTCCATCCGCGGCGGCACGACGACGGCGTCGGGGCACAGCTCTCGTGCCTGCCGTCCGCCCATCGCCGTGCGGACGCCGCGTGCCTTCGCCTCATAGCTCGCGGCCAGCACGACCCCGCCGCCGACGATCACCGGGCGCCCGCGGAGCTCCGGCGCATCACGCTGCTCGACCGAGGCGTAGAACGCATCGAGATCGGCGTGCAGAACCGTCGCTTCCCCGCGCATCCCGTTCTCCCGTCGACGAGCGGATCGTCGCACGGACCGGGGACATCGGCGTGGCCGGGGCTCAGGAAGCCGACGGCGCCGCGAACCGCTCCCGCAGCGCGGGGTCGAGCGCGATGTCCCCGAACGACGCGGTCCAGGCTCCGTCGACCGCGATGGACTGGCCCGAGAGGTAGGGGGCCTCGTCGGAGAGCAGGAACGCCGTCACCGCGGCGACCTCCTCCGCGCGGGCGATGCGTCCCATCGGCGGGCCCTCCGCGAGCAGCCGCTCCTCCGCCTCGGGGTCGGCGGCCCTGGCGATCTGTGCCTCCAGATGCGGAGTGCGCACGCCGCCCGGCGCGACGGTGTTCGCCCGTATGCCCAATCCGCCATATGTCACCGCGACGCTGCGGCTCAGGGCGTCGATGCCGCCCTTCGTGAACTCGTAGGCGGCGTGGTCCACGAAGCTCGATCGACCGTGGATCGACCCGATGTTCACGATCGCGCCCGCCTCGCCCTGATCGAGGAACGCGGACACGGCCGTCGAGCAGCCCCAGAGGTAGCCGAAGCCGTTGATGTCGACGATCTCGCGCACGACCGTCTCGTCGAGCTCGTGCAGCGGCGTGCGCTTCGTGATGCCGGCGTTGTTCACCCAGCCGGCCAGCGGTGCCCTGGCGCGTGCCGCGGTGGCCGCGCGCTGATGGGCGGTGCGGTCGGAGGCGTCGCCGAGCACCACCTCGGCGACGATGCCGTCCTCGACGGTGCCGGAGCCGGGCGAGCGTTCGAGCCCGACCACGATCCAGCCGTCGGCGGTGAGCCGCTCGGCGACCGCGCGCCCGATGCCCTTGCCGCTGCCGGTCACCACCACGCTACGCGGGGAGTCTGTCATGTCAGTCCCTCTCGAATCGGAAGACGGCGGGATCGAGGCCGAAGCCGAGCCCAGGAGCTGCAGGCGGCGTCACGGTCCCGGCGAACTCCGGACCGCCCGTCACGAACGAGGGCGCGGGGTCGTAGGGATTCACCCCGCGGGCGAAGGTCTCCACCTGGATGCCGAGGTGCGCCGTGACCTCGGGGTACACGTGTCCGGACACCGGGACGCCGCGCTCTGCCGCCCAGGAGATGAGTTCCCTGGCGGGCGTGATGCCGCCGATCGCGACGACGTCGAGGCGGAGGGCATCGACCTCGCCGACCTCCACGAGAGCCCGGAGCACGGCGGGGTCCGTCACCTCGTCGCCCACCGCCACCGGCAATCCGGTCTCCCGGCGGATCCGGGCCACGCCGGCCGCGTCCTCGGGGAGCAGCGGGTCCTCCAGCCAGGCCAGGCGCGGGTCGCCCCACTGCGCGACCTCCGCCACTGCAGCCTCCGCATCGGGCCAGCCGAAGCCCACGTCCACGACGAGACCGGTCGCGGACGGCAGCTCGGCGCCGAGGATCGCGAGCAGTTCGCGCATGTATGCCGGATCGGGAATGCGGGAGATCTTCACCTGCGCCCAGCCGTCCGCCTGCGCGAGCACCTCATCGGCGACCTCCCGCGGCGTCCGCTGCGGAGAGGGATACGCGGCGACGAGCATCCCCTCCCGCGGGGCGTCACCGGTGCCGAGCAGGGTCCACAGCGGCACGCCGGCACGACGGGCCGCGATGTCCCACAGGGCGATGTCGACGAGACCGATCGCCCGCCGCACGAGCCCCACCCGTCCGACGATCGCACTGCCGCGGAGCATCCGGTCCCACGCGGCCGCCGGGTCGTCGGCGTCGAGCCCCACTGCGTGCGGAGCCACCAGGCGCTCGACGATCTCCGCCATCGGGGCCTCGCGCGATAGGCAGTAGGCGACCCCGGTGGTGCCGTCGTCCGCCGTCACCTGCACCGCGGAATACTCCCGTCGCGTGACCGTCATCGCACCGAGCTGCAGCGGTGCCGGAAGGGGGAGCACCGCCGTGGCCGTGTCGATCCGGGCGACGGTGGTCATTCGGGCTTCTTCGCGAGGGGCACGCCGTAGTCCACCATGAAGCCGCCGTCGACGTACAGCGTCTGACCGTTCATGTAGCGCGACTGGTCCGACACGAGGAAGCTCACGGCCGCGGCGATCTCACTCGCGTCGGCCAGGCGCTTCGCGGGGATGCGGGACAGGATCGTGTCGAGGCTCAGCGTCCCCTGTTCGACGCCCTGCCGGAACACACCGGTGTCGACGTAGCCCGGGGCCACCGCGTTGACGCGCACCCCTCGCGACGCCCACTCCGCTCCGGCCGTGGAGGTGAGGCCGATGACGGCGGCCTTGGTCGTGGCATACGGCGCCCGCCCCGCGGAGCCTCGCGAGGAGATGGACGAGATGTTGACGATGCGGCCTTCACCCCGGTCGAGCATCCGCTTCCCTGCAGCTTGGAGGGCGGAGAACACCCCGTGCAGGTTCACGTCCACGACCGCGGACCACTCGTCCCACGTGAGGTCCTCGATGCCGCGGTGCCGCTGGATGCCGGCGTTGTTCACGAGCACCTCGATGGGCCCGAGCTCCGCCTCGATCTCGCCGAAGACCCGGTCGACGGCGGCGTGGTCGGTGACGTCGAGCTCCCGCCACAGGATCCCGGCGGGGTTCTCGCCCGCGGTGAGCCCGGGGACGCGGTCGGTCGCGACGACGAGGTAGCCGTCCGCGGAGAGTCGCTGTCCGATCTCCCAGCCGATGCCGGCCGAGCCTCCGGTGACGATGGCGACGGGGCGCGCGGTCATGTCTCTCCTCTGCCTCGGGGATTTGCTATAGCAACTCTATCCGGTTCGAATCGCGCAACTGGTTCGATTTCGGCCGGAAATGGAGCAAAGTGGGCGATTCGAAAGGGGGCTACCCCCGCAGTCCGGCCACCAACGACACGGCGTGGGACTCCAGGAGCTCCAGGGCACCGGGGGCCAAGGGCGTCTGCCACGACTGATAGGCACCGCGGTCGTAGGCCTCGCGGGTCGGGAGGTACACGAAGCCCGGACCGTTCGTGAGGTTCATCACCACGATCGGCGTCTCCGGGAACCGCTCCCGCAGCGTCGTCTGCAGCCGGGAATACGCCTCGCCCGGATGCCCCAGGATCACGGCGTCACCGAGCCGCCACGCCCACACCGGATGCGACACGGTCGGGCCCTCGATGTACCCGTCGCGGAGGTTCCGGGCCCGTCCGAGACGCTCCTCCCGCGACCGGGGGTCGATGTCCTTCCACTCCTCGGCGAGCTCGTCCAGGGTGGGCAGGTCGCGCAGCGGCAGCTCGACCGACGAGACGACTCCCGCCGCCGCCTCGCCGCCGTCCGCCGGAGTCCCGGTCCAGATCGCGAGCGGAGCACCCGACTCCACGACCCCGTCCAGCGTCAGCTCCTCGCCCGGCACCGGAAGCCCGTCCAGCGCCGCGAGCACCGCGTGCCCGAGTGAACGTCCGTGCCGGTCGGCCACCGCGACGTCGCCGGTGTACTGCTCCCGCGGGGCCAGCTCGCCCGAGGCCCCCTGCACGAACAGGCACGGTGCATCGGTGGCGGCCTCCACGATCTCGCGCATCGCGCCGACGTAGTCCGGCGACACCTCTCGGTTCTGCCAGGCCAGGGTCGTCGGATGGCAGGCGTAGTTCACCAGCGTCGCCCGCACCTCTCCGTCGATGCTGATCCGGCCGATCGTCACCGTGTCGTCGGCGGTGCCCTGCGGGTTGTAGCCGACGAGCGCGCGGCCGTCGAGGTCGAGCTCCCGCTCCGCCGCGAGGGTGCAGGTGCCCGTGGTCCACTCGATCAGTCCCGGTCGCGCGGTCTCCAGCGCTTCCCGCCCTGCCGCGATTCCCGCGGTGGACAGCGCCTCCAGGTACCCGGGGATGAGCTCGCCGCCCGGCAGATGCGCGTCCGCGGCGCACAGCACGGCCCCCGCGTGGGTGTGCGAGAGGGAGAGCATGAGCTGATCGGGCTCGAGGCCCAGACCGTCGAGGATCGCCCCGCGCACGCCCTGCTCGTCGGCCACTCGGCGCCACCACGTGCCGTCCACGGCGAGCAGCACCCGCGGCCGCTCGTCCACGGCCACCACCGTGAGCGCGGTCAGCTCGAACGGCCGGTGCGCCCCCTCGGAGCGCTCCCAGTCGGCCGGTCCCCAGTTCTTGGCGCGGATGCCGACGGGCGGGGTGATGTCGCGCCGGGCGATGCCGATGCGCGCCCGTGTGCGGGGGATGCGGATGCGGTCTCCGAGGTGCGTCGCCGCTGCGGTGTCGTTCACGCGTGGTCCTCCCTGATATCCATGATGCCGTCCGTCACGCGCTCGTCAGCACGTCGGCGATGACGACGCGCGGTCCGGCTTCCGGCAGTGCGGTCTCGACGCCGCGCTCGACGGTGTCGCTGTAGAGCAGCGTCGACGGCTCGGCGAATCCGTCCGCCAGCCGCAGTCGTCCGCCGACGAACTGGCTGCCGGTGACGCGGGCGTGATTGACGCCCGCGCCGATGTCGAGGTGGGCAGCGCCCTTCGGCACCGTCGAGGTCACCCCGCTCACCCGCCAGGTGACGACGCCGGCGCCTGCGGCCCTGCTGAGCAGAGCGCCGTCCGCGCGCTCCGTGGACAGCTCGACCCCGTCCAGAGCGATGAGCTGATCCCGCACCGCTGTCGCGGTCAGGCGCACGTCGCGCACGGATCCGCCGCGGATCGTCACCTTCGATGCGCCGACCTCGAACGGGGCGCCGCCCGCCGGGCCGCTGAGACGACAGTCCACGAACTCGACCGGCCCAGACCCGCGCGCCTTGACCCCGTCGATCCCGGTGATCGTGCAGTCCACGAAGCGGACGGGAGCCGTGACCGGGGTCTGCACGAGCACCTGATCCTTGGGCAGCGCAAAGGTGGAGTCCGCGATCACGGTCGGCCGCGACGAGCGCTGCGACCGCTGTCCGATCGCCAACAGCCCCGCGGTGCACCCGCGCACCTGGGCGCCGTCGGCGTTGATGGTCATGGTCGCCTGCGGATCGAAGGTCGAGCGGCCGATGACGCGCACGTTCTCCAGCGTCAGATCGCTGATCTTCGTCCCGGCGACGAACCAGGAGCAGACGTGATCGCGCACCGTGATGCGCTTGGCGGCCGTTCCCCACTGCGCGCCGGAGTTGGCGATGTCCATCAGCCCCGAGTTGCCGATGAAGGTGAGGTCGTGCTCGTACTGGCCGTGCGTGGTGAAGGGATTGCCGCCCTGGTCGTCGCCGTCGCCATGACAGTTCTCGACGAGGCAGTAGGCGCTGGCGGTGAGGTCGTTCAGGTGCCGGGCGTTCGACGACGTGCAGTCGCTCACCCGGCCGTAGAGGCTGTAGATCTGCTGCGTCAGGTACCCCGCACCGCCGTAGAACACGGTCGGCGGGTTCTCGACCGAGCAGCGCTCCGTCGTGAAGTGCGTGTTCCAGCGCCGCATGATCACGGGCCACCAGGTGCGGCTCGCGTGCACGTCGGCGACGTCGCAGTGGATCGCGTACTCGAAGGCGATCGGGTGGGAGCCGGTGAGCTCGCGAGAGTCGGGGAAGGAGCCGTCGGTGGGACCGTCGAAGGGACCGGCACCGAGGAACCGCATGTTCGCGATCCGCACGCCCGCGACCGGTGCCATCTGCCGCCAGATGAGCTTCCGCCCCGTGTCGAGCGGCCAGCCGTTGAGGTAATCGATGCGGATGTGGGTGCCGTCGATCTGCTGCGTCACCTGCACGAACCGCTGCAGCTCGCGCTCATCAGCCCCTCCTCCGGCGACGGGGTCGCACTGCACCGCCCACCACGAGTCCACGGGGAACCGGGACGCGTCCGGCACGGCGACCGCGTCGGTCAACTCCGGCCAGGCCTCGGCCAGCGCGTGCTCGACCGTGACGTCCTTCGGCACTCCGGTGAAGAACATCACGGCACCGAACGGGTTGTCGTGGGTGTTCTTCTCGATGCCGTCCGTCGTGATGACGTGTCCGCCGAAGTCGATCTCGACGTACGACCGGGTGAAGCGATGCCGACGCCGGAACAGGAGGTCGGTGCTCGCCTCGATGCGGCGGATGCGGGGATCGTTCACCATCGCCGCGAGCGCATCGTCGGCCGGCTTCTCCGGTCCTGTAATACCGAAGACCCGGAAGTCGACGGTGCCGTCGTGCTGCAGCACCCACCGGGTGTCGTGCTTCCCCGCGATCACGGTGCCGCCGTTGACCTTGGTCTTCGCGTTCTCGCTGCCCACGTACACGAGCAGTCCGGCGTCGCCGGGCTTCCGGTACCCGGCGACGACCGCCACCTCGCCGTCGCGGGCGCGGAGACGGGCCAGGTCGGCGACGGACTCCGCTCGCGTGACGTCCTTGGCGCCGGCGGCGACCGGCGCGGCCTGCGCCGGTGCGGTGCTCGCGAGAACGCCCACCGTGCCGAGCGCGACCGCGCCGAGCCCGGCCATGAGCGCGCGGCGGCCGGTCGACCGCACCGCCGCGCCGGCGCCCGCGGCGTCCGTCGAGGGCCCCGTCTCCTGATCCATGGTGGTCATCGTCGTCCTCCTCGTCCTGCGAGCGCGGCAGGGACCGCGCCCGTCTGCCCGCCCTGGGCCTGCCAGAGCGCCGCGGCCTCCGCGCGCCGTCGGCGCTCGAGGACCGGGTCGGCGATGGGGATCGCCGCCATGAGCCCGCGCGTGTACTCGTGCTGCGGGTTCGCGAAGAGCGCGTCGCGCGCCCCGATCTCGACGATGCGGCCCTGCTGCATCACGGCGACCGTCGAGGACATGTACCGGATCACCGCCAGGTCGTGGCTGATGAAGAGGTAGGTGAGGCCGAGCTCCGCCTGCAGCTCCCGCAGCAGATTGAGAACCTGCGCCTGGATCGACACGTCGAGCGCCGACACCGATTCGTCGAGCACGAGGAACTCCGGCTCGAGCACGAGCGACCGGGCGATGGACACGCGCTGGCACTGCCCGCCGGACATCGAGCGCGGCAGCCGGTGCGCGAACTCCTCGTCCAGACGCACGCGGTGCATGGTCTCGCGCACCTTCTCGGCGCGGGAGGCCCGGGTGCCGATGCCGTGGGCGCGCAGCGGCGCCTCGATGATCTGCGCGACGGTCTGCCGCCGGTTCAGGGCCGAGAACGGGTCCTGGAACACCATCTGCATGCGCTTGCGCAGCCGCCGCAGCTCCTCGCCGCGGAGGTCGTGCGGGCGCTGCCCGTCGAAGACGACCGTGCCTCCGTCGATGCCGCCGAGCGCGAGCACGGCCTTCGACACGGTCGACTTGCCGGAGCCCGACTCGCCGACGAGCCCGACCGTCTCGCCGCGCCGGATCTGGAACGACACGTCGTCGACCGCGGTCACCCGGCGCCCGGAGCCGAGCGTGAACACCTTCGAGACGCCCTGCACGTCCACCAGCACGTCGCCGGACTCCCGCGCCCGATCCACCGCGCTGATCGACCCGGCCTCGGCGAGCGGCTCCGTCCCGCGTTCGAGCACCTCCGCGGCGGTGCGGATGGGCTGCTGCACGTCCACCGTGAGGTCGACGACCGCGCCGAGCAGCGCCTGCGTGTACGGATGCTCCGGGGCCGTGTAGATGCGGTCGACCGGCCCCTCCTCGACCACGCGCCCGTGCCGCATCACGTGGATGCGCTCGCAGAACCCGGCGGCGACGCCGAGGTCGTGCGTGATGAGCACGACCGCGGTCCCGTGGTCCTCCGCGAGCCGATCGAGGAGGTCGATGATCCGGGACTGCGTCGTCACGTCGAGGGCCGTGGTCGGCTCGTCCGCGATGAGCACGGCGGGCCGGGAGGACATGGCCATCGCGATCATGACGCGCTGCCGCATCCCGCCGGAGAACTCGTGCGGGTACTGGCCCAGACGCTCCTCGGGCAGCGGCACCCCGACCTCGGTCAGCAGCTCGACGGCCCGCGCGCGGGCGGCCGCCGCCGAGACCCGGTCGTGCAGCCGGATCGCCTCCACGAGCTGGTGCCCGATCGTGCGGACCGGGTTCAGCGATGACATCGGGTCCTGATAGACCATCGCGATCTCGCCTCCGCGCACGCGGGTCATCTCCCGCGGGCTCAGCGTGAGCAGTTCGCGGTCGCGCAGCCGGATGCTGCCGCCGAGGGTCGCCCCGTCGTTCAGCCGCATGATCGACAGCGCCGTGAGCGACTTGCCGGAGCCGGATTCGCCGACGAGGCCGATGCGCTCACCGGGCCGCACCGCGAACGTGATGCCCTGGACGGGCATGACGTCGCCGTAGGAGACGGTGAGATCCTGCACCTGCAGGACGGGCGTGAGGTCGGTCATCGGCCCCTCCCCTTCCGATCGCCGCCGAACTGGTCGGCGAGCACGTTGAGCAGCCAGATGGTGATAAAGATGAACAGGGCGGGGAACAGCACGTACCCGATGGACTGGTACATCTTCTGGTAGCCCTGCTGCACGAGCGTGCCCCAGGTGGCCTCGGGCGGCGCGATGCCGAGCCCGACGAAGCTCATCGACGCCTCCAGGAGGATCGCGTTGGCGGCGTTGATGGCCGCCTGCACGACGATCGGCCCCTTGGCGTTCGGCAGCACCTCGGCGAAGAGCAGTCGGCGCCGGGTCGAGCCGAACGCCACAGCGGCCGTGAAGTAGTCCTCCTGCAGTTCGCTGAGCACCGACGACCGCACGAGCCGCGCGGTGGTCGGCGTGAGGAGCACCCCGATGATGACGGCGAGTTTCACGGGGTCGGCGCCGAAGGCGGAGATGAAGACGAGCGCGAACAGGATCTGCGGGATCGCCATGACCGTGTCGGCGAGGCGCATGAGGATCTCATCGACCCAGCCGCGCCCGAACGCCGCCGCCATGCCCCACGCGATGCCGAGGACCATGGCCACGAGCGTCGCGCCCCCGGCGATGAACACGGTGAGCTGGCCGCCGTAGAGCACGCGGCTGAAGAGGTCGCGGCCCAGCTCGTCGGTCCCGAAGAGGTGCGCCGCCGAGGGGCCCGCGAACCGGTCGGACGACTGCGCCGCGGGGTCGTACGGGGCCAGGAGCGGGGCGAGCACGCAGGCGAGGACGATGATCGCCAGCAGCCCCAGCGGGATCCAGGAGGCGACGGCGACCCGTCGGCGGGGACGCGCGGAGCGCAGCGCGAGGGTGAGGGTGTCAGCCACGGCTGCTCCTTGCACGAAGACGCGGATCGAGCACCCCGTAGAGGAGGTCGACGATGAGCGTGGTGAGGATGAACATCGCGGAGATCAGCAGCACGACCGACTGCAGCACCGCGTAGTCCCGCTTGAAGACCGCGTCGATCGCGAGCGAGCCGAGTCCGGGGACGCCGAACACGTACTCCACGATCACCACGCCGCCCAGGGTGTAGCCGATGATCAGGCCGAGCATGGTGAGTCCGGGGATCAGGGCGTTGCGGAGCGCGTGGCCGAGCACCACGCCACTCGCCGACTGTCCCTTGCCCTTCGCGGTGCGGATGTAGGGGGCGTCCAGCACCTCGACCATCGAGGCCCGGAGGAACCGCATGAGCAGCGGCGCCGCCGCGAAGGCGAGGGTGAGGCCGGGGAGGATCATGCGCACGAGGTTCTCGGCTGGGTCCTCCGCGAACGGCGTGTAGCCGCGGGCCGGCAGCACCTTGAGCTGCACGGCGAACACGACGATGAGCACGATGCCGATGAGGAACTGCGGAAGGGCCATGCCCGCGGTCGAGATCGCGGTGAGCACCCTGTCGACCACGCCGAGCGGACGCAGTGAGGCGAACACGGCAGCCGGGGTGGCGATGAGCACGGCCAGCAGCACCCCGATGAGCGTGAGCTCCAGCGTCGCGGGCAGGCGCTGCGCGATGAGCTCCGTCACCGAGTACTGGTTGAAGTAGGACTGGCCGAAGTCGCCCGTGAAGACGCCGCCGATCCACCGCAGGTACTGCTCGATGACGGGGGCGTCGAGGCCTGCCTCCTCCCGGAGCCGGGCGATGGTCTCGGCATCCACGCCCGGCGTCGAGCCGAGGCGGGTGATGACGGGGTCGCCCGGCAGCAGCCGGAGCACGACGAAGACGAGGAGCGAGGTGGCGATCAGCATCGCGATGCTGATCGCCACCCGCCGGAGGACGGAGAGGACCACGTCAGCCCTTCAGCTGCGCGCCCTCGAGGTGCAGCTGTCCGCCGCCCTCGACCCACACACCGTCGACCGCCGTGCTGGTGGCGGTGACGACCGTCGACTGCAGCGGCACGATGAGCGGCACCTGCTCGTTGATGATGGTCTGCACCGTGCCCCACTTCTCGGCCCGCGCGGTCTCGTCCGGCTCGGCGACGGCGTCGGCGAACGCCGTCTGGAAGTCGGGGTCGACCCAGTTGCACTCGCACCGCCCCTCCAGGTAGAAGTTCAGCGAGTAGGCCGGCTCGGGCGGGGTGGACTGGAAGTTCGGCACGATGTACCCGGGGTAGCTCTTGCCCGCGGGGTAGAACGCGTCGACCCAGGTGCCGATGTCGTTGTTGTCGATCTTCAGCGTGATGCCGATCTCCTTCAGGCTCGCCTGCAGGATCTCGCCGCTCGTGTTCCACTCCGGGTACTGTCCGGCCACGCCCCACCAGGTGAGCGTGCTGCCCTCGGTCACCCCGGCCTCGGCGAACAGCTCCTTCGCCTTGTCCAGGTCATAGGAGTAATCGGTCAGCTCGCCGCCGAACCACGGGTTGACCTCGCCGAGCGCGTTGTTCGTCGGCGAGACCGTGCCCTGGCCGTAGTAGGCGGCGTCGAGGATGGCCTCGCGGTCGATCGCGTAGGCCAGGGCCTGCCGGGCGCGCACGTCGTCGAAGGGCGGCGAGGTCGTGTCGATCTCCCACGAGGGCCACTGGCTCGGGTTCTCGGGCTTCACCAGGGCGATGTCGCCGCCTTCCAGACCCGCCACATCCCCCTGCGGCACCGACCACAGCACGTCGATGTCGCCGGAGCGGAGGCCGGTGACGGCGGCGGTGGACTCGGCGGCCTTCACGATCGTGATCTCGTCGAGCGCCGGCGCCTCGCCGAAGTACTCCGGGTTGGGCACGAGGGTGAGGCTGTCGTCGGGCGTGAAGGCGTCCACGACGTACGGCCCGGTGCCGATGGGCTCCTTGTCGATCGTGTCGAGCGCGTCGACGTCGATCATCTTCACCCAGACGATGCCCGCGGGGAAGGTCGCGATGGGCTCGGACAGCGTCACCACGACGGTCTTCTCGTCCGGCGCGGCGACGTCGGTGACCATCGAGATCTTGTTCTTCTCCTGCGTCGCCGTCTCCGGGTCGAGGTAGTAGTCGAAGGCGGCCACCGCGTCGTCGGCGGTGAAGTCCTCGCCGTTCGAGAACGTCACGCCGTCGCGGAGGGTGAACGTCCAGGTCTTCTGGTCATCGGAGGCCTCCCAGCTCTCGGCGAGATCGCCGACGACCTCGCCGGACTCGTCGGTCGTGGTGAGGCCGTTCCACAGCAGCGGGAACAGCACCTCCTCCCACGCGAACGTACGGATGGCGGGATTGAGCTGCGGGATGCCCTGCGCGGCGGCGACGGTGAGCGTGCCGCCCTCCTGCGCCTGGCCGTCGGGGGTGGATGAGGTGCTGCAACCAGCGGTGATGAGCGCGGCGGTCAGCAGCACTGCTGCTCCGCCGAGCCGAACACGACGACGCGACATGGGTGCCTCCAAGGTCGGGTGGTGCTTCGGGTAAGGGTGTTGCGCTATAGCATGTAGCAAAAGCGGAGAGGCGTCTAGAGCGAACCGGGCCGGCGGGGTCACGTTCTCGTCACGACCGCCGACCCGGCCCGGTCATCGCCGGGCCGTGGACGCCTCGACGGCGAGGTCGGGCGCCGTCGTGAAGTCCGTGCGGCGGCTGAGCACGAAGGCGATCGTCGCCCCGAGCAACGTGAGCCCCGAGATGAGGAGCAGGCCCCACACCGCCGACCCCGTGGTCTCGCTGATCCAGCCGATCGCGTAGGGTCCCGCGAAGCCGGCGAGGTTGCCGACCGAGTTGATGAAGGCGAGGCCGGCCGCGGCCGCCGTGCCAGTGAGCACCATGGGCGGCAGGCTCCAGAACAGCGGGGTGGTCGAGAAGAGCGCCGACATCCCGACGCACAGCGCTGCGAGCGCGAGCACCGGCGTGCCCTGCGCCGCGACCGCTGCGATGAGCGAGAGGGCGGTGATGCTGAGCGTGATGCCGATCTGCAGCGGGATGTTGCCCTGCTTCCGGGCGGCGCGCTCCCACGGCAGCATCACGAGGGCCGCGCACAGGTTCGGCAGCGCCACGAGCCACCCCGTGGTGGAGTTCGAGAAGTCGCCCATGCTCTTCACGATGGTCGGCAGCCACATCCCCAGCCCGTACGCACCGAACACGACACCGAAGAAGAGCACGATGAGCGTCCAGAGGCGCCCGTTGCGGAAGACCTCGCCGAGACGAAGACGTCCGTGCCGCTGCTCGGTCGCCTGGGTCTCGGCGGCGAGCGTGTCGGTGATCCAGCGCTGCTCGGCGGGGTTCAGCCAGCGCGCGTCCTGGGGGCGGTCGGGGAGCCAGAAGAACACGACGAACGCGAGGAGCACGGCCGGGACGCCCTGCAGCAGGAAGACGAGCTGCCAGCCCTCGAGCCCCCACAGCCCGTGCAGCTCCAGCATCCAGCCGGACAGCGGCGCGGCGACC
This sequence comes from Microbacterium sp. NPDC064978, assembly GCF_044543605.1. Classification (NCBI taxonomy): domain Bacteria; kingdom Bacillati; phylum Actinomycetota; class Actinomycetes; order Micrococcales; family Microbacteriaceae; genus Microbacterium; species Microbacterium sp. NPDC064978. Next base: position 467,654 of record NZ_JBITWF010000002.1, read on the forward strand.
GCGTTGGCGATCGGGTTCGAGAGCACGAAGACGGCGAGCACCTGCGTGCGGTACTGCCGCGGGAACCACAGCGTGAGGTAGAGCAGCACGCCGGGGAAGAATCCGGCCTCCGCGATCCCGAGGATGAAGCGCGCGATCGCGAACTGCGTCGCGTCCTGCACGAAGGCGGTCAGCGCGGCGACGATGCCCCACGAGATCATGATGCGCGCGATCCACTTGCGGGCGCCGAACTTCTCCAGCAGCAGGTTGCTCGGCACCTCGAACAGCAGGTAGCCGATGAAGAAGATGCCCGCCGCGAAGCCGAAGGCAGCCTCAGTGATCTGGAGGGCGGCGGTCATCTCCAGCTTCGCGAAGCCCGCGTTGTTCCGGTCGATGTAGGCGACGAGGTAGAGCAGTCCGAGGAACGGACCCAGCCTCCAGATCGCCTTCTTCATGGCGGTGGCTCCCACCGCGTCCTCCGCGGCGCGCGCCTGCGCGAGCGTCTCTCTGCCGGACATGACAACTCCTTCGTCATCGGTTTCGGGTTTTGCTATAGCATCTAGCACCGCGCGGTTCCTGTCCAGTCCCGGCCTCATGCCATAGCATCGACCGAGCGAAGGAGCCCCCGCTCGACGAGCACCGGGCCGCGCGAGATCGAGAAGGGCCCCGGATGCGCAGCGTGTCGGATCAGAACATCGCCGAGCAGGTCACGGACGAGCTCCGGGCGGCGATCCACTCCGGAGAACTCGCCCCCGGCGAGCGCCTCGTGGAGCGCAAGCTCGCCGACCGTCTCGGCGTCAGCCACATCCCCGTGCGCGAGGCCCTGACCCGGCTCGCCGAGGAGCGCCTCATCACCCGCGAGCCCCGCCGCGGCGCCCGCGTCGCCCAGCTCAGCGCGCAGGACCTGGAGGAGATCTCGAGCCTGCGGATCGTGCTGGAGCAGTTCATGGCGATCCGGGTGCAGGAACGCTGGAACGACGAGTCGGCGGCCCGGCTGGAGGCCATCATCCAGGCGATGGCGGATGCGGCGCCGGGCGACGTCGCCGAGGTCCTGCGCCAGGACCGCCTCTTCCACGAGACCCTGGCCGACCTCGCCGAGCACCGGTTCCTCGACGAGCTCAGCGCCCAGCTCCGCGGCCGGATCGCCGGGTTCATCCAGGCGGCCAACTCCGCCCTCGACCCCGCCGAGCAGGAGGAGCACGTGCGCAGCCACCAGCAGATCGTCGACGCCATCGCGACCGGCGATCCGGAGCAGGCGCGCGCGGTGATCGCCGAGCACGTGACCAGGGCCGTGCGCCGCATCACTCCGTCGGCCGAGTGAGCGCCGCCGTGGCCGCGCGCACCATCGTCCTCACCGGAGCCTCGGACGGGATCGGCGCCGCCGCCGCCCGCCAGCTCGCCGGATCCCCGCACCGCCTGCTCCTCGTGGGCCGTTCACCCGACAAGATGCGGGCCGTGGCGGAGGAGGCCGGCGCGGAGTGGTTCACTGCCGACTTCGCGCGCCTCGACGACGTGCGCACCCTCGCCGCGCAGCTCGCGGACGCCGTGGGCGCGGCGGGCATCGACGTGCTGGCCAACAACGCCGGCGGCATCTTCGGCGACCGCACCCCCACCGTCGACGGGCACGAGAAGACCATGCAGGTGAACCACCTCGCCCCGTTCCTGCTGACGAACCTCCTGCTCCCGCAACTCCTCGCCGCGCGCGGCGCGGTCGTGAACACCTCCAGTGTCGCCCACCGCCTCTTCGGGCATCTCGACGTCGACGATCTCGACAACACCCGCCGATACTCCCCGAACAAGGCCTACGGCGACGCCAAGCTCGCCAACGTCCTGATGGCGAAGAGCCTGCACGAGAAGTTCCATGCGCAGGGGCTCAGCGCGGTGGCCTTCCACCCCGGCACCGTGGCGACGAACTTCGCCGCCGAGTCGTCGAGCATCATGCGCCTCGTCTACCGCACCCCGCTGCGCCCCCTCGTCCTCATCGGCAGCGACCGCGGCGGCGCGACGCTGCGCTGGTTCCTCGAGGGCACGCCCGGCGAGACCTGGATCTCCGGTGGGTACTACGACGAGCGCGTCCTCACCACCCGCGTGAACCCGCAGGTGAACGATCCCGCTCTCGCCGAGGCCCTCTGGCGGCGCAGCGCCGAGCTCGTCGGGCTACCCGAGGCCTGAGGATGTCAGTCCCGCTGAACCCGGACAGCCCCCGGCACCGCCCGGGCACAACTCCGGAGAACCCCGGCGACACGCCGTAGGCGGGGCCGAGGCGGCGGCGGATCGCGCCGCATCTCCGGAGTTACGCCCGGGGGATCAACTCACCCTGCCATGATGGTGCGCTTCCAGTCGGCCTGGACGACGGTGGGCGCCGGCGCGGCACTTGCCGCGACCACCACCCCCGTCGCGAGAACGACCGTGACCAACAGGCCCTTCATCGCGGCCCTCATCCGCCGAAGCATCCGGACAGCAGGACGCAACCCGACTGGTTGCCCCCGGAGCCATCGGCCGGAATCGGCTTCCAGACGGCCTGGACAGACTGGGGCGCCGGTCCGCCTGCTGCCGCCACCGTGGCACCCGTGGTGAGCACACCGGCGACAAGCAGCCCCACCGCTGCGCCGCCCGGGCACGACTTCGGAGACCCCCGGCGACACGCCGTAGGCGGGGCCGGGGAGGCGGCGAGTCGCGCCGCAGCTCCGAAGTCGTGCCCGGCGGGATCAGCCGACGACGAGGTTGGCGGTGTCGACGACGCGGTCGCCCTCGGCGGGGAACGCCGACCGGGTGACACCGGCTTCGACGTTGCCGGTGTGCAGCAGTGTCGAGCCGGCCCCGAAGGCGTCGTCGCGGAGCTCCAGGGCGCCGCCCTCGAACCGGTTGCCGACCGCGCGGTAGTGGGTCGCGCCGCTCGTCACGGCGACGTGCGTGGTCGCCCCCTCCGCCCGGAATGTGCTGTCGGCGAGCGTCAGGTGCAGCTCGCCCGCACCCGACCGCGACACCGTCGTCCCGCCCTTCGCCGACACCTCGGAACCCGCGATCTCGACGACCTGACGGTCCTTCGATGCTGCCGCGATGCGGGCGTTCCGGAGCGTGGAGCCCTCGACGCGCAGCTTGCCCGTCGCCGAGGCGATGGGGGCGGCATCGTCCGCCGCGGTGAGGGTCGAGCCGCGGAAGGTGACTGCACCCGGCCCGTTGATCTTCATGCCGCCGACGCGGTCGAGCACCGTGTCGACGAAGGTCACCGGCGTCTTCACCGTCGCATTGGTGAGCTCGCCGGGAGCGACGAACGTGAAGTGCGAGTCGGCGATCACGGTCGGGCGTGCGGAGTTGTCGGAGGCCTGGGTGATGACGAGCGTGTCCGACGCGGTGCAGCCCCGCAGCTGCGCGCCGTCCGCGTTGATCCACAGCATCCCGGAACCGGCGAGTGACTGCTTGCCGATCACCTGCACGTCCTCGAGCGTCAGGTCGGTGATGCGCACGCGCGCGACGAACCACGAGCACACGTGCTTGCGGACGGTGATGCGCTTGGCCGCCGATCCCCACGCGGCGCCGGAGTTCGCGAACGTCATGAGTCCGGAGTTGCCCGTGTAGGTGAGGTCGTGCTCGTACTGGCCGTGCGTGACGAAGGGTCCCTGGTCGTCGCCGTCGCCGTGGCAGTTCTCCACGAGGCAGTAGGCGCTGGCGGTGAAGTCGTTGAGGTGCCGGGCGTTGGCGGTGTGGCAGTTGGCGACGTACCCGTACAGGCAGTAGATCTGCTGCGTCAGGTAGCCGGCGCCACCCCACGTGACGGAGGTCGGGTTCTTCAGCGTGCAGCTCTCCGTGGTGAAGTACGTGTTCCACCGGCGCTGGATCAGCGGCCAGAAGGTCGCCGTGCCGTCAATGTGGTCCACGTCGCAGCGCACCGCGTACTCGAAGGCCAGCGGGTGCGACCCGGTGTACTCGTCCGTCCCCTTGCCGAGGAACTTGAGGTTCGACACCGTCACGTCCTGCACCGGCTTCACATGCCGCCACGTCATCGTGCGGTCCTTGCCGAGCGGCCAGCCGTTCTTGTAGTTCACGCGGATGTGCCGACCGTCGACGATCTGGGTCACCTGCACCAGCCGCTGCAGCTCGCGCTCCCAGCGACCAGACAGCGCGTTGACCTCGGCGGCGTACCACTCCCCGACCGCGAAGAACGAGGAGTCGGCGACGGGGAAGATGTCGGCAAGGTCGGGCACGTCCTCCCCGAGCTTCGCCTCCTGCACTGCGTCGGTCACCTCGCCGCGGAAGAACATGACGGCCGCGAAGGGGTCGTCCTTCCCGGCGTTCTCGATACCCTCGGTCGTCATCAGGTGGTGCCCGAAGTCGAAGGCGATGTTCGACCGGGAGAACTTATGACGACGGACGAAGTTGAGGTCGGTGTGCGCCTCCACGCGCCGCACGCGGGCGTCGCCCACCATCGTGTCGAGCGCGTCGTCGGCGGGCGCGGAGGCGTCCATGATGCCGAACTTCCGGAAGTCGACCGTGCCGTCGTGCACGAGCACCCAGGCGCCGCCCTTCGGCCCCGCGAGCACCGTGCCGCCGTTGGCCGCGGGGGCGTCCTTCTTCACGAACCGGTAGAGCCCGTCGCCGCCGTCGCCCGGGGCGGCGTAGCCGCTCGTGCGCACGAGGTCGCCGTCCTTGCCCTTGCGCGTCGCGAGAGCGGTGGCGACGCCTCCGTGCGCGACGTTCTTGGAGCCCGACGACTCCTGCGGCACGGTGGGCCCTGCGGCCTGGGCGACGGCAGGGGTGCCGATCGCCGCGACCCCGCCGAGGGCGGCGGCGCCGAAACCGGCGAGCAGCATGCGTCGACTGCGCAGCGCGGCGGTCTCCGTGGTGGTGTCCAGCTGGGTCATGCTCATCCTCCTTGCGGCGTCCTCGCCGCGGTCAGGCGTCCGGCCCTCGGCCGGATCGCGGTCACCGATCAGTCCCCGATCCCCAGCGCTCTCCGAGCGGATGCTCAGAAGTAGTCGCCCGCCGTGAAGTGGCGGATGCCGTCCACCCGGGCCTCGCGGCGCAGCGGCCGGATCATCCCGGTGCGGTCGTCCTGCCGCACGGCCGCCGGAGCGAACGCGCGGACGGCGCGTTCGTCCGCGGCGAGCGCGGGGACGGCCAGCTCGCAGGTGCGGACGCCCGCCGCGGCCCAGTCCGCGGCCACGGCGTCCAGCAGGGTGCGACGCACCGCGGCAGGATCGGCCAGGGTGGGATCGGTCGCGCTCTCGTGCAGCAGCCCGACGCCGTCGCGCACCTCCGCCACCGCGTAGCCGACCGTCGTCTCCGCCTCGGCGAACCGGTACAGCGTCGCGCCCCGTAGCCGCACCTCCGCCATCGTCCAGTCGCGGTCGCTGCGCACCGGAGCGAGCACGACCGCACCGGTGCGGGAGCGCTCGTAGACCTCGCGCACCGGGCCGAGGACACCGAGTCCCACGGACTCACGGCGGACCGAGGCGTGCTCTGCGGCCGTCGCCGACGCCGTCCACGGCCCGGCCATCGTGCGGGGCATCGAGATGGTCGCGAAGCCGCTCGACCGGTACACCTCGGGAGTCCCGGTGAACAGCAGGGCCCAGTCGGCGTCACCGGCCGCGTCCAGGGTGGCCGCCACGAGCCGGCGGGCCAGTCCCCGACCGCGAGCCCGCTCGGCGACCGCGACGCTGCCGATCGCGTGCACCTGCGCCACGCCGCCGTCCGACTCCCGCAGGCGCTTCGGCAACCCGTAGATCGACCCGCACAGGCCGTCGTCGTCGGCGGCGACGATCGTGTGATCCAGCCGCTCGTCGTCCACCAGCCACTGGTCCGGCGCGAGGGGCGGCGTGAAGGCGGCCGCCCACAGTGCAGCGAGGGCGGACTGATCCTCCGCGCGCGCCGACCGCACGAGCACGGCGCTCATGCCATCGAGGAGAGCTGGTCGCGGTGGACGGCGTGTCCGAGGGGCTGCCCCGCGGCGAAGGCGTCGAGCTCGTCCGCCACGATCCGCCCCTGTCGCAGCCGCCCCTCCCTGGTCCCGGCCGCGCGGTGCGGGGTGAGCAGCACCCGCGGGGCCGAGCGGAAGGGACTCTCCACGGGCAACGGCTCCTCGTCGAACACGTCGATCGCGGCGCTCAACCGACCGCGCTGGAGTTCGGCGAGCAGGGCGGCCTCGTCGACCAGCCACGAGCGCGCCGTGTTCACCAGGCCCGCGCCATCCGGCATCAGGGCGAGTTCGCGCGCACCGATCAGGTGGTGCGTCTCCGGCAACGTCGGGGCGTGCACCGCGACGATCTGCGCGCGGCGAAGCGCGGCGTCGAGCCCCACGAGCTCCGCCCCGAGGGACGACGCCTCGGCCGCGTCGAGCGTGGGGTCGACGAGCAGCGGCTGCGCGCCGAGCGCCCGGATCAGCTCGAGGTACGCCCGCCCGGTCCGGGAGACGCCGATGACCGCGATGGGCGCCCCGAGGATCTCGTGCTGCACCCCGACGGCCTCCGCGTCCCACCAGCCGTCGCCGACGCGCAGGGCGTCATGCATCTCCGGCACCCGGTGCAGCAGGGCGAGCGTGAACGTCAGCGACACCTCCGCCACCGACCGGGCCATCCCCGCCCCGGCCTGCGTCACCCGCACGCCACGGTCGAACAGCGCGTCGGTGGCGAAGGGCTTGATCGTGGCGCCGGTGTGCGCGATGAGCTCGAGCTTCGGGAGGGTGGCGAGCACGGTGTCGTCGAAAGGACCCACGCCCCAGCTCGTCACCACGACGCGCGCCTCGTCGAGCACTGCCTCCGCGAGGCGGTCCACCCGCACGAACGACCCACCGAGCCGCGCCGCGATGGTCTCCAGGCGGGCCGCATCGTCCGTCGAGAAGAACTCCGCGAACAGCTCGGCGGAGACGACCGCGACCACGGTCGGTGCGCCCGTCCCCGCGGTCATCGCAGCCAGGCCTCGAGGTTCTCGGCGATGAACGCGTCGTCGTTGAGCTCCGGGTACGCCTGCCGGACACGGGCGATCTCCTCCGCCTGCCCCGGGGAGAGGCCCTCGGCCGGGTCGAGGCACCAGATGCCTTCGAGGAGGCCCTGCTGGCGGAGCATCTCGTGCACCCCGGCGATGACCCCGTGGAAGTCGTTGCCCGGATCGAAAACGGCCTGATTCACGTCCACCATGTCGGAGGCACGGCGTCCCACCTCCCGGTAGGCCTCCGCGTCTCCCGCGAGGGCTCGGTGCACACGCTCCAGCAGCGCGACGGCCGCATGCGTGCCGACGGCCCACTGGCCCAGCAGCCCGCCGACGAACCGGAGGGTGCGCCGCCCGGACGGGGAGTCGACATGGAACTCGGAGAGCAGGTCGGCGACGATCGCGTCGTCGTTGCCGGTGTACAGCGCGATCTCGTCGGCGCGTCCCGAGGCGGCCACGCCCCGCACGAGCTCCAGCGTGCGATAGCGGTCGAAGGGCGCCGCCTTCACGGCGACGACGGACGGGATCGCGGCGAACTCCCGCCAGAACTCGCGGTCGAGCACGGGCCCGCCGATCGCGGTCTGCAGATAGAAGCCGACCAGCGGCAGCACCTCGCCGACGGCGCGGGCGCGGTCGAGCAGGGCACGCTCGTCCGCACCCGCGACGCGGGGACTCACCAGCACGGCGTCGTAGCCGAGGGAGCGGGCGAGCTCCGCCTCGGCGACCGCCTGCGCGGTGTCGCCCGCCACTCCGGCGATGCGCACGAGGGTCGCGTCGTCGCGGGCGTCCATCTCCTCCGCGGCCAGTGCGAGCACCGGCTCGAAGAGCGCGTGCTCCGGGTCGCGGATCTCGAACTGCGTCGTGTGCACGCCGACGGCGAGACCGCCGGCCCCGGCGTCGAGGTAGTAGCGGGACAGCGCCCGCTGCCGCCGCTCGTCGAGCGTGCGCTCTGCGGTGAGGGCGAGCGGATGGGCCGGGATCACGGCGCCGCGGGCCAGGGTCGCAGCGGCCTCAGGGCGCAGCGACGGCACGGTCGCCGTGTGCGCAGCGGCGTCGGTCATCAGAACTTCCCGTCCCGCACGGCCCACTTGGTGGGCTTGGCGATCATCGGCAGCCCGTCGCGGATCCAGCCGGCCTGCATGCGGATGAGCTCCTCGGAGGAGACGGACGGGTAGCCGAACAGGGCCATGCAGCGCCGGGCGTCGCTGAGCAGCGCGGTCGGCATCGGCTCGTCGACGATCTCGACCTCCCGCTCGAACAGGGCGCCGAAACGGTGGGCGATCGAGGAGACGCTGAGCAGCTCCGGTCCCGTGAGGTTGATCACGAAGGGGTCGGTGGAGGCGTGCGCGAGGCTCCGCAGCACGACCTCGTTCGCGTAGCCCTGCCAGATCACGTTGACGTTGGCGGTGGCGACCGAGACCGGCTCCCCCGCGTGCACGGCGCTGCCGATGTCGGCGAGCACCCCGTAGCGGAGGTCGACGGCGTAGTTCAGGCGGATGATCGCGACCTTGGTGCCGCGCTCCTGCGCCCCGAACTCGAACACGCGCTCCCGTCCGAGGCAGGACTGCGCGTACTCGCCGATCGGCGCGGGCGTGGTCTCCTCGGCGGCGCCGCCGGAGGAGGCGGGGACGAACGGGTACACGTTCCCGGTGGAGAGCACCGAGATCGCGCTGTCGCGGTAGCGGCGGGCGATGCGGTCGGGCAGAGCCGCGTTGACCTCCCAGGCCCAGGAGGCGTTGGTCGCGGCGCCGAACTTCGCGCCCACCATGAACACCACGTTTGGGGCATCGGGGAGACCGGAGAGGTCGTCGTTCTCGATGAGGTCGAACGGCACGACGCGCACCCCCGCGGCCTCCAGGCGCTCGCGGATGGCGGCGTCGCCGAAGCGGGAGACCGCGTACACCGCGTCGTCGGTGCGGCCGGCGGCGTCCAGGCCGCGCCGGGCGAGCATCGCCAGGGTCGGGCCCATCTTGCCGCCGGCGCCGAGGATCACGAGGTCTCCGGAGCCCTGCGCGAGGTCGGCCACGAGCCCGTCGCTCGGGGTGGCGAGCGCCTCCTCGAGCTCGGCCTCGGAGGCGAATGCGTACTGCGTCATGGTGGTGCGGTTCCCTTCTTCTCAGCCCTTGATCCCGGTGCCGGTGACGCCCTCCTGCACGTACCGCTGAGCGATGAGGTACGCGAGGAAGATCGGCAGCAGCGCCACGACGGAGCCGGCGAGCATGGTGCTGAGCGGCACATCCTGCTGCTGCAGCGACGAGATGCCCACGGTGAGGGTGAACATCGAGTTGGACTTGGCGATGATGAGCGGCCAGAGGAAGTCGTTCCAGTGCCAGAGGAAGACGAAGATCCCGAGCGTCGCGAGGATCGGCTTGCACAGCGGCAGCACGATCCGCAGGAAGATGCGGAACTCGCCGGCGCCGTCGATGCGGGCGGCCTCGAACAGCTCGTCCGGCAGGCCCTGGATGAACTGGCGCATCAAGAACACGGCCTGCGCGTTCGCGAGCGTCGGCAGGATGAGTCCCCAGTACGTGTCGATGCCGCCCAGGTTCGCCATGAGGATGAACGTCGGGATCAGCGTCACGTGGAACGGCACCATGACCATCGCCAGGAACGACCAGAACATGACCTCCTTGCCACGGAAGCGCTTCTTGGCGAAGGCGTATCCGGCGAGCGCGGAGAGGAACAGCACCGCCACGACCGACACGAGCGAGTAGACGAGCGTGTTGAAGAGCCAGACGAGGATGTTCTGTCCGCCGAGCACCTGCTCGTACGCCTCGAAGGAGATGTCGTTCCAGGGGATCAGCGAGCCGGGCAGCTCGACGACCATGCCCGGCTTCAGGCTCAGCACGACCATCGCATAGAAGGGGAAGAAGCTGAGGATGCCGGCGAGACTCAGCCAGATCCAGCGGACGGCGATGCCCCAGCCGGTCGGCTCGAGCGCGCGGAACGAGCGGCGCTTGCGCGCGGCGGGACGCGTCGCGGGTGGCGTCGTCTGCGTCGGCGGCTGCAGGAGGGCGGTCATTTCTGCTTTCCGATCACGAGGCGCTGGATGAGGGCGACCACGAGGGTCATGATGAACAGGGCCACGCCCACCGCGGCCGCGTAGCCGTAGTCGAAGTAGCGGAAGCCCTGGTCGTAGAGCATGTAGACGAGCGAGTAGCTGGCGTTCGCCGGGCCGCCCTGGGTCATCACGTAGATGACGTCGAAGACCTGGAAGGCGGCGGTCGTCTCGATCACCGCGAGGAAGAAGAACGTCGGGCGCAGGTGCGGGAGGATGATCCACCGGAAGCGCTGCCAGGCGTTCGCGCCGTCGACCAGCGCCGCCTCCTCCAGCTCGCGCGGCACGTCCTGCAGGGCGGCGATGAGGATCATCATCCCGTAGCCGAACCGGGACCAGACGCCGACGACGACGATCGCGGGGATCACGAGCACCGTGCTGCCGAGCCAGGAGCCGCCGAGGCCGAGCGGGGTCATCAGGGCGGACCACGGACCGTTGGCGGAGAAGATCCAGACGAAGATCGAGCCGGCCAGCACGAGCGAGGTGATGACGGGGAGGAAGAAGATCGAGCGGAAGAACCGGGCGCCGCGGAAGGCGCGGCGCACGCCGAGGGCCATGATCGTCGACAGCACGAGCGCGATCGGCACGGCGAAGACCGTGTAGACGAGGGTGGTCCCCAGCGCCCGCCAGAACAGCGGGTCGGCGACGAGGCGCTGGAAGTGGTCGAGGCCGCGCCAGGCGATCTCGCCGGAGATGTCGTAGTCGAAGAAGCTCAGCGCCACACCCGCGATGCTCGGGCCGAAGCGGAAGGCGATGAACAGCAGGAAGGCGGGGAGCACGAACAGGAATGCGACGCGCGCTTCCCGTCGGGCGAGCACCCGGGCGACCCGTCCTGCGGGCTTCGGCGCCGTGGTGGCCGTCGTCATTGTCGATTCCTCACGTGGGGGGCGGAGAGAGGGGGCGTGCGGCGGGTACCCGCACGCCCCCGGGGTGTCACTTCTGCAGCAGCGGGGCTGCGGCGGCCGCGGCGTCCTTCAGGGCGTCGGCCGGGGACTTCTGGCCGAGCAGGGCGGCCTGGATCTCCGGCGAGAGCACGCCCATGAGCGCACGGGAGCTGGCGTCGAGCTCGCCCACCGTGGTGTCGGGGACGTACTTCTCGACCTCGCCGAGGAGCGGGTCGTCGGCGTACAGCGGCTCGGTCGTGCTGAGGGCCGAGAAGAACCCGGCGGCCTTGAGGTACGGCTCGACGACGTCGGCGCCGGTCGCGAACTCGGCGAACGCGGCTGCAGCCTCCGGGGCCTTCGAGCCCTTGAGCACGGACAGCGAGCCGACGGTGCCGTAGGCGACGGACTCCTCATCGGTCAGCGGCGCGAGGACCTTGACGTTCTCCTCGCCCCAGAACGGCGCGACCTCGGTCACGGCGTTGTTCCAGGTACAGGCGACCTTGCCCTGGGCGATGGCGGTCTGCTCCAGCGGGACGTTGGTGGTGAGGGCCTCCGGGTCGAGCGCGCCCTCCTCGGCCAGGTCGGTCAGGAAGCTGAGGGCCTCTTCGCCGGCCTTGCTGTCGAAGCCGACCTCGCCGTCCTCGGTGTAGACCTCGCCACCGGCCTGCCAGAGCAGCGGGTAGTAGGTGAGGTTGAGGGTGTTCTCGGCCGACGCCGGGTAGTTGAGGGCGTACATGCCCTTGTCGACGAAGGCCGGGGCCATCTCGGCGATGTCGTCCCAGGTCTCCGGGTACTCGGTCACGCCGGCGGCCTCGAACGCGGCCGCGTTGCAGATGAGGGGCTGCGCGCTGGTGAGGATCGGGGCACCGAGGATGTCGCCGCCGAGCGTGACCGACTCCTTGACGTTGGGGAGCAGGTCGCCCTGGCGCTCCTCGCTGAGCAGGTCGTTCAGCGGCGCGATCGACTTCTGGTACGCCGCGAGCTGGTCGGGGATGAGGTAGACGACGTCCGGTCCCTTGCCGGCGGCGATCGCCGTCTGCAGGGCCTCGTCGCGGTTCGCCCACGGGAAGATCTCGTACTTCACGTTGACGTTCTCGTTCTCCTTCTCGAACGCCTCGATGGTCGAGTCCCAGAAGTCCTTGTGCATCGCCTCGTCGGCGATGACGGGGTAGAGCCAGACCGTGATGTCCTGCTCGCCCTCTGCGGTGTTGCCTCCGCCGGCCGAACATCCGGCCAACAGGGTGGCGGCCGCGACTCCCACGACGACGCCGGTGATCTTGCTGACGCGCATGGTGCTCCTTTGCGTAAACCGTGCTGAGTACGGTTCATTATGACATTGGCTTTGGATAATTCGTCAAGCACAAGTTCTCAGAGGCTTGTTTCGGCCGTGTTTCTCGGCCGTGAACAACAATCCCCGATCTGAGAATCGGGTGTGCTAATTTGATCGCACCAACGGCGGAGACGAAGGAGGGACCCGATGGGCGCGACCAGTCCGCTCTCGATCGTGGCGCGGTCCGCACTCCGGCTGCGGGACGCGGGGCCGGCGACCGTCAGCGACCTCTCCCGCTCGCTCGAGGTCTCTCGCACCTCGGTGGAGAACGCCGTGGCGGTGCTCTCCGACTCCGGACTCCTCGTCGACGCTCCCGCGCAGAACGGCGGCGGCGCGGGGCGCCCGGCCCGCCGCTACTCCTTCCACGCCACGGCCGGTGTGGTGGTGGGCGTGGACATCGGGGTCGCGAGCGTGCGGGTCGTCGTCGCGGATCTCGCGGGCGTGGTCATCGCCCAGCGGGCGTTCCCCGGCGTCGCGGAGCAGCCGGACGGCCCGGCCAAGCTCGCCGCGGTGATCGACGACGTCCGCGGCACTCTCGCCCCGCTCTCGCTGCCGCGGACCGGTCTGCGGGCGATCGGCGTCTCCCTGCCCGGCATCGTCGACGACGACGGACGGGTCACCACCTCGGTCGTCATCCCGGAGTGGTCCGGCATCGACATCGGCTCGCAGCTGCGTCAGGCGTTCGGCTGCCCCGTGGCCGTCGACAACGGCGTGCGACTCGCGGCCGTCGCGGAGCACCACCTCGGCGTCGCGCAGCTCGTCGACGACGTCATCTACCTGTCCGTCGGCAACCGCATCGCCATGGGCCTCATCCTCGGGGGCCGTCCCCGACGCGGCATCCACAACGCGGCGGGAGACATCGGTCGCCTGGCGTTCCGTGGCCTGAACACCGAGACCGGGCAGATCTCGTGGCGCACCGCCCCGACGGCCGCCGAGGTGTTCGCCCTGGCGCGCACCGGAGAGCAGGCCGCCCAGGAGGAGCTCGACGGCTTCATCGATGAACTCGCCCATGGGATCGCGACCCTGATCATGACGGTCGACCCCGCCATGGTCGTGATCGGCGGCGGACTCTCGGCCGCGCACGAACAGCTGCTCGACCCCCTGCGCGCCGCTCTGCCCGGCCACCTCGGACTGCCGTTCCAGGTGCCCGTCGCGGAGGCACGGCTGGGAGCGGAAGCCGCCGCCCACGGCGCCGTCGTGCACGCGTTCCAGCGGCATCCGGGCGACATCTACGGCATCGAGGACATGCCCGCCCCACCGATCACCCCCCTGCCGCACGACCCCGCGGCCGGCGACGACCCCGAGGAGAAGCAGTGAGCACGTTGAAGGTCGGACTCATCGGCGCGGGCGGGATCTCCCGCGTGCACGCCGACGCCTGGCGGGCGCTCGGCGTGCAGGGCTTCGTCACCTCGAAGGAGGGCGCCGAGGAGATCGCCGCCGAGTACGGCTTCGAGGTCGTGGCCGACGTCGACGCGCTCCTCGAGAAGGTCGACGTCGTCGACATCGTCACCCCCAGCAGCACCCACGCCGACTTCGCCCTGCGCGCCATCGCCCGCGGGCTCGACGTGATCTGCGAGAAGCCGCTCGCCGCGACCGCGGAGGCCGCCGCCGAGGTGACCGCCGCCGCAGCCGCCGCGGGAGTGCGGCTGTTCCCCGCGCACGTCGTCCGGTACATGGGGGAGTACGCCCGCATCAAGGCCGGCATCGACGCCGGGCAGATCGGCATCCCCGCCGTGCAGCGCTTCCGTCGCCTCGGCGCCGCGCCCCAGGCCCCGTGGTTCTTCTCGGAGCGCGCCGGGGGCGGCGTCATCCGCGACCTCATGATCCACGACATCGATCAGGCGCTGTGGTTCGCCGGCCCGGTCGACAGCGTCTACGCCGTGCAGAACCCGCCGACGGTCGACGACCGTGTGCCGGCCCCGGTCACGGCGCACGTCGTGCTGACCCATCGCAACGGGGTCATCAGCCACGTGCACGCGAGCTGGGTGCAGCCCGGCATGCCCTTCCGCACGAGCGTCGAGGTCGCCGGCTCCGAGGGGCGCCTGCGCTACGACAGCGCCGAGGACCACACGCTGCGCACCGACGCCGTGCTCGTCGAGGGCGCGACCGACTACCTGCCGCCGATGTCACCGGAGGAGAGCCCGTACTACGCGGAGATCGCCGACTTCGTGGCCGCGATCGCGGAGGGACGCGACGCCGCCGTCACCCCGGAGGACGGGATCCGGGCGGTCGCGGTCGCCGAGGCCGCCTACGCCTCGATCGCCTCCGGAGCCCCGGTCGCCCTCCCCGCTTCGTCCCCCGCCGTCGCCGTCGCCGAGGAGGCCACCCGATGACCGCTCCCCGCCCGCTGCGGATCGCCGTGCTGTCCTTCGCGCACACGCACGCCCTCAGCTACGTGCACGCGCTGCAGCAGATGCCCGACGTCGAGCTGATCGCCGCCGACCCCGACGGCGCCTCCGCCCCGGACGACGCTCCGCGCGGCGCCGCCCTGGCCGCGGAGCTCGGGGTCGCGTACGTCGAGACCTACGAGGACGCCTTCGCGTGGGGCCCCGACGCGGTCGTCGTGGCCGCCGAGAACTCCCGTCACCGCGCCCTCGTCGAGCAGGCCGCCGCGGCCGGCGTGCACGTGCTGTGCGAGAAGCCGCTCGCGACGACGGTCGAGGACGCGATCGCGATGCGCGACGCCTGCGGCCGGGCGGGCGTGCTGCTCATGGTGGCGTACCCGGTGCGCTTCTCCCCCGCGGTGCGTGATGCGGTCGCCGAGCTGCGCAGCGGACGCCTCGGGGCGATCCTCGGCGTCACCGGCATCAACAACGGCAAGCTGCCGCAGGACCGGACCTGGTTCACCGACCCCGAGCTCGCCGGCGGCGGCGCCCTGGTCGACCACGTCGTGCACTGCGCCGATCTCCTCGACGAGCTCCTGGGAGAGCGCGCGCAGACCGTCCGCGCGGTGTCGAACAGCATCCTGCACGGGGAGCGCGACCTCGCGGTCGAGACGGGGGGCCTCGTGACGATCCAGTATCCGAGCGGCGTGGTCGCCACGATCGACTGCTCGTGGAGCTGGCCGACGAGCTCGGCGACCTGGGGCGGCCTCACCCTCGAGGTCGTGGCAGAGCGCGGGACCGTGACCGTGAGCCCCTTCGCGAAGGGCGTGGCCGGGCACGATGCCCACGGAGAGACCTGGACCCCGGTCGGGGCCGACCTCGACGCCCTGCTGCTCGAGGAGTTCGTGCAGGCCGTCCGCGCGGGCCGTCAGCCCCAGCCCGACGCCGGTGTCGGCATCCGCACCGTCGAGATCGTGAAGGCCGCCCAGGAGTCCGCGTCCCGCGCCGGCACCCCCATCCCCCTCTAGCCCCCCGGGGCGTGCGCACGTGCGGGATCGAAAACGCCCCTCCCGCACGCGCCCCCGGCACGTTTCCCATCCCGCACCCACGGCGTCCCCCCGTGCGAGATCAAACCCGCGCCTTCCGCTCTCGTCCCCGGCCCGTTTCCCGTCCCGCACCTGACTCGGGACCCGCGGGTGCGCTTCTCGTCCCGCACGGAGACGGTGCGCGCATGGTCGAGTACCGCCTCTCCCGGACCGGGGTGCCGGCGGAGCGGGCATGAAACCGGCGCGACGGGCGTTGTACCCGGGGCCGCAGCGACACGAAGGAGACATCATGCGCATCGACCTCGCCGGGAGAACCGCCCTCGTCACGGGTTCCACTCAGGGCATCGGACTCGCCATCGCGACGACCCTCGCCGACGCGGGAGCGCGGGTCGCGGTCAACGGCCGGAACCCCGAGACCGTGTCGTCGGTCATCGCAACCCTGCAGGCGGAGGATCCGGACCGGAACCTCGTCCCAGCGCCGGGCGACGTCACCACGGAGGACGGGGCCGCTGCGGTCCTCGCCGCCACCGGAGACGTGGACATCCTCGTCAACAACCTCGGCATCTTCGGAGCGACCCCCGCGCTCGACATCTCCGACGACGAGTGGCGGCGGTACTTCGAGGTGAACGTGCTCGCCGCCGTCCGGCTCATCCGCGCGACCCTGCCCGGCATGAGCGAGCGCGGCTGGGGTCGGGTGCTCGACATCGCCAGCGACTCCGCGGTCGTGATCCCCGCCGAGATGATCCACTACGGCATGTCGAAGACCGCGCTGCTCGCGGTGTCCCGGGGTTTCGCGAAGGAGGCGGCCGGCACGGGCGTGACGGTGAACTCGGTGCTCGCGGGCCCGACCCACACCGGCGGCGTGGAGGACTTCGTGTACTCGCTCGTGGATCCGCAGCTGCCGTGGGAGGAGGCGCAGCGTGAGTTCATGCGCGTGCACCGCCCCCAGTCCCTGCTGCAGCGGCTCATCGAGCCGGAGGAGATCGCGAACATGGTCGCGTACCTCGCGTCCCCGCTCGCCTCGGCGACGACGGGCGCCGCGGTCCGCGTCGACGGCGGTTACATCGACGCCATCATCCCCTGATCCTTCGAATCGCGCACGTGGCGGCATCTCCGGTCGGAATGGGCCATTCGGGCGATTCGAAACGGAGGGGTAAGCTGGCCCCCGGAGAAGCACGGAGAGGCGGTGATGGCGATGTCCGACGATAGTAACGACGCCGCCCTCGCTGCGTCGCGCTTCCCTGCATCTGCGCGTTGAGCTCCCGCTCCGCGTCCGTGCCTCTCGCCTCGCAGTCATCGGCGGCGTCTCCCGCCCCCTGACGAATCCGCACGCAGACCCTGGTCTGCGTGCACCCGCGAGAACGGAGCCGCATCATGGCGCTCATCGACAACGGCGTGTACGTCCACGGACGTCGCGTGGAGACCCCGAAGAACCTGGACGAGACCTACCGGATGCTGGATGCCGCCGGCGGGATCGCGTGGATCGGTCTGTATCGACCGAGTCCCGAGGAGGTCGCCTCGGTCGCCAGGGAGTTCGATCTGCATCCGCTCGCCGTCGAGGACGCGCTCTCGGGGCATCAGCGCTCGAAGGTGGAGCGCTACGGCGACACCCTCTTCGCCGTGCTGCGCCCCGCCCGGTACCGCGACAAGGAGGAGTCGATCGAGTTCGGGGAGCTGCACCTGTTCATCGGCCCCGACTTCGTGGTGACGATCCGCCACGCCGAGTCGCCGAACCTCGCCGCGGTCCGCCGCCGGATGGAGGCGAACCCGGAGCTGCTCGCGATGGGACCGGAGGCGGTGTTCTACGCGATCCTCGACGAGGTCGTGGACGAGTACGAGCCCGTCGTCGCCGGCCTCGAGAACGACATCGACGAGATCGAGGACCAGCTCTTCGGCGACAGCGACGACGACGCCCTCTCCCGCCGCATCTACGAGCTCTCCCGGGAGGTCATCAACTTCCAGCGCGCCGTGCACCCCCTGAGCGGCATGCTGGAGTGGCTGCGCCGCGGGTCGGAGAAGTACCGGATCGACGAGGAGCTGCAGCGCTCGCTCCGCGACGTGCTCGACCACACGATCCGCGTCAACGAGCGCGTGGACTCGTTCCGGGCGATCCTGGAGAACGCCCTCACGGTGCAGTCGGCCCTCGTCGCCCGGCGGCATTCGGAGGCGGGTTTGGCCCAGAACGATGAGATCAAGAAGATCTCCTCGTGGGCGGCCATCATCTTCGCGCCCACCCTCGTCGGCACCGTCTACGGCATGAACTTCGACGTGATGCCCGAGCTGCACTGGGCGTTCGGCTATCCGATGGCGATCGGGGCGATGCTTGCCTTCGCCGTCGGCCTGTTCGGGGTGTTCAAGTACAAGAAGTGGTTGTGACGCGCAGGCTGTCGCGCCGATTCAGGCCATCGCTTCCGGAAAGCGCCTGAACCGGCGTGACCGCCTGTCTCATCGAACAGCGATCACGGGGAACGCCGGGTCGTCGCCGGAGGTCGCGGGGATCTGCAGCTGGGCCTTCTGCGCCGAGTCCAGCGTGAGGGTCCACCGCAGCCCCCGAGCCGTCCGCTCGACCTCGCCCACCGGCGGCACGGGGACCTCGACATCCGCGAACGCCGTCAGATCGATGTCCACGACAGCCCGTCCTCCCACTGCCCCGGCGTTGGCGAGGTCCAGGACGATCAGCGTGTCCTGCGCGGCTCCCGGCTGCGGGGACAGCTCGACCGAGTAGCCGATCGCCGACTTCGTGTGCACCGAGAACCGGATCGGCGCGGTGGTGGCCGAGGTGTCGGTGCCCATGACCGTCCGGGCCACGACCTCGTAGGTCCCCTGCGTCAGCGGCGCGTCCACCGTCCAGGTGCCGTCGTCGCGCACGGTCACGAACCGCAGGAACGGCGTGAGCTCCCCGTCGCGCACGTGCACGCGGACGCGCGAGCCCGGGACGCCGGTACCCGAGATCGTCGTGGTGGTCGCCGCGACCGTGGTTCCGGCCTTCGGGGTGAGGATGGTCGGCGCAGCCGGAGAAGTGCGGATGACTATGGGCGCACGGGCCGCGCCGGCGGTCAGAGTGCTCACGCCCGCAGGGGCATCCGCCGGGATGGGGAACACGGTCGCGAACCGTCCCTGCCCGTCGGTCTGCACCGGCATGGTGGCCGTGCCCACGCGAAGCTCCACACGGCTCCGCGGCGGATACCCGCTGCCGGTCACCCGGAACGGCTGACCGGTGAGGGCGACACGGGAGTAGACGCCGACGGCGGGGACGGAGGCGCCGATGTCGGCGTCCATGAGGCCTGCGCCCATCCGGTCCGGCCCTTCGTCCGCGACCCCGTCGGCCGTTGCCGTGATACGGCGCGTGACCTCGTCCGGGGTGAGCGTCGGGTCGGCCGCGAGCAGCCGCGCGGCGAGCCCCGCGACGTGCGGGGAGGCCATGGAGGTGCCGGGGAACAGCGCGTAGATCGAGCCGTCGTCCTGACGGGTCACCGCAGACCAGACGACGCCGGGTGCGGTGACGGTGACCGTGCCCGCTCCGTAGTTGGAGAATCGGGCCATGACGACGGCGCCGCTGGTCTCGTCCTGGTCGGCGGCGGCGACCGAGATCACGTCGGGCAGCCCGGCCGGGGCCTTCAGGCAGGAGGCGTCCACGGGGCGCGGCTCGGGTGCACCGTCGTTGGGGCTGACGACATCGGTGGTCATGGTGGCGAGGTCCTGCGCCTCGTTGCCCACGGCGGCGACGGTGACGACGCCCTGCTCATGCGCGTACGCGTATGTGCGGCGGAGGGCCTCGAGCGCGGCGGACTGCGTCTCGTCGCCGGCGCACCAGACGTACCAGGGGTCGACGTAATAGCTGTGGTTCACGACCGGGATGTCGTGCCGGACCGCCCACATCGTGGCGCAGATGCTGGCCTCCGGGTAGATGTGCCCGGTCTGGTTGTCGACCTTGATGGCGGCGACCCGCGCGTCCGGGGCGATCCCCCGGATGCCGGCGCCGTCGGTAGCACCCGCGATACTGCCGGCCACATGCGTCCCGTGGGCCCCGGAGAGTCCCGCTTCCGGAGCCCACGCCGCCGGTCGGGTGTCCGGGACGCCGTTGATGCCGCAGCCGACCGAGAGAGCGGGGTCGATGCGGTCGGCGAGGTCGGGGTGCCCCGCATCGATGCCGTTGTCCGCGACCCCGACGACCACACCTGCGCCGCCCGGGGTCGTCGCGCCGACGGCGACCGTGTCCCACGCGGTGCCCTCGGCAGGCATCGCCTCGGGTTCCTCCGTGACGCCTGCCGCGGACTCGGCGGGGTCGGGGAGGCGGTCGGGCGTGGTCGACGTGCGGGTGGGACCGACGGACTGCACCCACGGGAGGTCGCGGAGCTGCGCGGCGAACCCGCCCTCGGGCGCCCGGACGACGGTGACCCCGATCTCCGGGTACGAGATCAGGAACGTCCCTCCCGCGTCGGCGATGGCCGCACGCAGCGTCTCCTCGCTCGGACCGCCGGGGGCGGTGTTCACGACCCAGTTCAGGGCGGGGGTGTCGGGGGCGACCTCCGCAGCCGCCGGGAGCGGGGATGACGGGATCGCGAGGGCGAGAGCGACACCGACGGCGAGCGCCACGCCGATGCCGGGGGAGAGGGGACGGATCACAGCAGCCTGCCTTTCGAACGCGGCCCTGGGCCGTCGAGTCGGGATGGTCCAGTGAACAAGAGGCGCGAAGGGGTGTTCGATTACGCGCGACCCTGGGCCGAGGTCGCGGAAGAACCAGGGGCCACGGAAGGCAGGATGCGCGAGACTGGAAGCATGGCGCTCGAAATCCTCCTGTCCCGCATCGTCGAGAGCGGTCTGCTCGAAGACCCCGTCTCCGAGAACGGTCTCGTCTACGGACGGGCGAGCCTGGACGCCGCCGGCACCGTCGTGAACGTGAACGTGGACCCCGAGCTCGACGGCGACGAGAGCGCGGAGGACATGGATCCGGACGAGCTCGTGGCGGCCATCGCGCGCGTGCTCTCGATGAGCGAGAAGCGGTGGCGGGCGATCGTCGAGGAGGTCGCGCTGGACATCGAGGATGCGGTGGACGAGGAGCCGGTGGTCGAGCAGGTCGACCTGCGGGACGACCTCGAGGCCACGTCGGTCGTGGTGTTCGCGGACGCCGTGCTGCTCGCGTTCGTCGCCCCCCGGCAGTTCCCGGAGTCGCGCATCCTCGTGCAGCTCGATGAGGAGCTGGAGGTCGACGGCATCGAGGTGCGCGAGCCCGACGGCACCGAGGTCATCGACGTCGACACGCTCGACGAGCTGATGGACCTCATCAGCCGCGCCGACCGCGACTGACCCCGCCGACGCGCGGAAACAGGCGAACGCGCGAGCACAGGCCACCCCAGAGGAATGGGCCTGCACCCGCGCGTTCGCCTGAGTTCCGGCTAGCGCGCGCTGCCGTAGTAGGTGACGTTGGGGAAGGCGAAACCGTCGCCGTTCCCGTTCCAGACACCGGTGAAGGTGATCACGACCGTCTCACCCGAGGCGAGGGGTCCCTTCCAGTCGATGCTGTCGCCGCTCACGGTGACGGTGCCGCGATTGGCCGTCACGCTCGACGGGTTCCAGCTGGAATCGTCGAGGATGCCCGCCAGCGTGTATGCGATCTCCGCGTTCGCCGAGTCGACGTTGCCGTTGTTGCCGAACTCCATCCGGTACGTCACGGCCTGGCCCGGCGTCGGGTCGGTCGGGTTCGAGTTGAACGTGTACTGGAAGAACTCGCGCTTGACGGTGTCGGTGTCGGTCGCGCAGACGTTCGCCGCGTTACCGGCGACCGCGCAGGCCTGGTTGGTCAGCGCCCCGGGAGGAGCCGACTGGTTGACCTTGGCGTTCACCTTCAGCGTGACCGACTGCCCTGCCTCGAGTGTGCCGAGGTTGGCGGTCACGGTGCGCCCGGAGGCGCTCATCGTCGCACCCGACGGGCCGCTGCCCGAGACGAAGTCGAGACCGGCCGGGAGCGGGTCGCTGACCACGACGTTCGTGGCCGCACCGTCGCCGGTGTTCCGCACGACGATGTCGTACGTCAGGTCCTGTCCGAGCTTCACATCACCCTGACCGTCGTCCTTGCTGATCGTCAGCACGGGCGTGGTCTTCTTGGTGATCGTGGTGTCGTCCCAGTCGCAGGCCTGGTTCGTGGCGGCTCCCACGGCGCAGGCGTTGTTGCGCAGGTTCCCGATCGGCGTGGATGCCCCGACGGTCGCCTTCACGGTGATCGTCGAGGACGCGCCAGGAGCGAGCGATGGGATCGTGCCCTGGACGCGCTGCCCGGTGACCGACACCTGACCGGTCGTGCCAGCGGTGTACGAGGCGGTGATACCGGTGAGTCCGGCCGGCAGGTCGTCGCTGACGACGACGTTGCTCGCCGCAGCGGTGCCGGTGTTGCGCACCACGATGTCGTACGAGAGCTGGTCGCCGATCACGGCGCTGTCGCGGTGATCGTTCTTGTCCACCGTCAGCGCGGGCGCCGTCGGCTTGTCCACGTCGATGTCGATGCTGTGCAGGTCGCTCGGCACCTTCGTCCAGGTCGGCACGAGCCCGAGGAACGCGCCCTTCGAGCGCATGCTGAGCTGGAACTCCACCTTCGAGACCGTGCCGTTGACCTGCACCGTGCCGGTCTTGGCGGCGAAGGAGGTCGAGGTGATCGTGTTCGACGTCACGTCCAGGTTGCCGCTCACGGCGCTGAGGCTCACCCCGGAGGTCTTCAGCGTGTACTTCGCCGAGGACTGCACGACGCCGCCGATGGAGTAGACGTCACCGCCGAGGTCGGCGAGGGTGATCTTCGGGTTCGTCACCTGCTGGCCGAAGTCGACCACGACGTTCCCGCGGACGCACTCGATGCCGTTCTTGCAGGGGTAGCCCTCGTTGAGGCCGATCACGTTGAGCCCGAGCTCCCCGCCGTCGCGCACGGTGGCGAGGTTGACGACGTCACCGGAGCTCTTGATCTGCACCTTGTCGGTGGTGGTGATGCGGGCCGTCGCTCCGGCGGCCGACGCGGTGCGGGTGTCTCCCGATCCGCTCCAGCCGTTGACGTCGGCCGCCGAGGCGGCGGGGGCGCCCGCGAGGGCGCCCGCCGCCAGAGCGGTGAGCACCCTCACGGTCAGCGCACCCCGAAGAAAGGATGTCTTCTTCACAGGTCTCTGTCCCTCCGTGTCTGTCCGGCGCCCGTCACCGGGTCGCCGAGGGACGACGACGCAGCGCGAACGCGCCGGCAGCTCCGACGGCGATCACACCGGCGCCCGCGAGTCCGACGGCAGGATCGGCCACCGGCACCGGCGGACGCTCGGCGAAGGTGTGGCTGTAGTTGTAGGTGAAGCGGTGGTCGTCGGTGAAGACGCCGCCGGTGTAGAGCACCTTGGCGCTGTTGGTGATCTGCGGACCCCAGTAGTCGGCGTCGACGGTGAACGTCGCCATCGGGGTGACGATGCTGGTGCCGCCGTCGTGCGTGACGTTGAACGTCCAGACGACGTTCCCGCCGACGAGCTGACCGCCGCTGGTCGCCGACGCGAAGGTCGTGTGCGCCGGCACGGGCAGGATCACCTTGTAGACGCCGTCGATCTGCTCGTCGTTGACGAGCTGCACGATCGCGCCCTCCTTGATCTCCGACCCCGGCGTCACGCCCGTCGCGGCCGTCTGGGTGGCTCGACCCAGGTAGCCGCGGGTCGAGGCCTGACCGTCGACGTCTTCCGTGCTGCGGACCGAGGAGATGCCGCCGCTCGATGCGCCGTCGGTGGAGTCGGGCTGGTCGGCGGCCATGGCCCCCTGCGCGCCGAGGAGCGAGCCCCCGACGATCAGCAGGCCGACACCGGCGCTGCACGCGGTCTTGAGGATGCTCTTCATGATGAGCCTCTTTCTTGATGTGGACACGACGAGCAGAGTGCTTCGCCGCGAATGAGACGGGGGGGGACGGGGGTCGATTACGCCCGCGGACGGCGAGCATTCCGGCGCTGCGGGGCACGGACGCCGATGATCAGCAGCATGACGACGAGTCCGACGACGTACCCCAGGACGCCGACGAGGGAACCCACGAACACGTGGCTCACCTTGTAGCCCGGATCGAGACCCCAGGTCTGGGTGGCCCAGCCGATCAGGACGAGCCGCAGCATGTTGACCGCGAAGACGATCCCCCACATGGCTGCGAGCCCGCCGAACAGCCGGCTCCACCGCACGCGGGTGAAGGCGAGGATCACCGCGGCGACCACGGTGAGCGGGAGCCCGATCAGGAGTGCTGTGCACTCGACCGTGATCTGCAGAGCGATCAGGTCTCCGGTCGGGGTCCAGACGAGATAGTGCTCGCCGATCGCCGCGCGCTGGCCCTCGACGAACGGCGAGAGCAGCCACGTCGCGACGACCGCCTCGACGGCGCGGAAGGAGGTGTTGACCGCCAGGAGCGCTCCGCCCGCGGCGAGCATCAGCAGGGCCACGACCACCCGCGCGGCACGGTTCGGCGGCGACACCCGATCCAGTCGACGGGCGCGGAGGGCGGGCAGGGTTTCGGTGACGGTGGTCATCAGGCCTCCACGGCGACGGATCCGTTGACGACGACGTGGGCCTCCGCATTGCGGCGTGTCTTGGCCCATCCGTTCTTGCCCCGGACGATGCGCAGGAACGCCCGCGCGATGCAGATGTACATGTAATAGACGTAGAGCCACACCCCGAGCCCCCACCCCAGCGCCGTCAGCCAGCTCGCCTGGGGTTCGCAGCGGATCTTGTAGACGAACCCCCAGACGGCGAACGGGGCGACGGAGAAGGCGAACAGCAGCCCGAGGACGCCGAGGGTGTCGCCGAGCGCGACCTGGAGGAGCTCCGGCTGCTGCACCCAGTACCCGACCTGGGCGCCGAACAGGATGAGGAACGAGAGCCCTCCGAGCATCTGGAGGAAGGGCAGCACGAGGTAGTACACGGTCTCGATGACCCCGGCGTTGTCGACGTACGGCGACTTCACCACTTCGCGGATGTACTTGACGCACTGGATGTTCCCCTGCGCCCACCGGGTGCGCTGCGTGAGCAGACGGCGGATCGAGGGCAGCGCCTCCTGGTTCACGTGCGTGTCGTAGACGTGGCGGACCTGGTAGCCCGCCAGCACGACATGGACGCCCAGCTCGTAGTCCTCGAGCAGGGCACCGTGCCACGGTTCGCCGAAGGTGTCGCCGATCGCATCGAGCACGGAGAGCCGGGTGAACTGGCCGTTGCCGCCCAGCCCCACGGTCCCGGTCTTCGCCCGGAGCGACTGCATCGCGGCGATGGTGGTGCGGAACTCGAGATCCTGCATCCGCAGCAGGAACCGCGCGAACGTGTTGGCGAACCGCCCGCCGTGCGGGTAGGGCTTCGGGTCGTCGCGGTTCTTCATCCAGACCGCGATCTGCGCCGCCCCCACGCTCTCGTCGCCGAAGATGTCGTCGGCGGCGCAGATCTCGAGGGCGTTGGGCTCCATCTCGCCGTCCGCGTCGATGACGACGACGACGATCCGATCGTGGTCGGCGTCTGCGGGGAGCCAGGCCAGGAGCTGATGATAGGCGGCGTTGAGTGCGTCGCCCTTGCCGGTCCGCGCCTCGGGGCGACGGCGCTGAACGAGATGCACGTGCTCGTCGGCCTCGGCCCATCGGGTGACGATCGATGCCGTGGCGTCCTCGCTGTCGTCGTCGATCACCCAGACGTGGGCGCCGGGAAAATCCCGCCGCGCCCGCGACACGGTCGTATCGATCACCGCCTCCTCGTCCCGGCACGGGATGAAGAAGTGCCATTCGAAGCTCGCCGGATCGCCCGGGGTGGTCTTCGGATAACGGAGATAGGGGATGAGGATGAACAGGACGTACGTGACGAACGCGACGCCGAGCAGGACCGTGAACGCGTTGAGCACCGGGAACATCAGGGTGTCCTCCCCCGCGCGGGGTCCTCTTCCGGCGCGACGGACCGACGGATCGGGCGGGGAGCCGGCGCCGACCGCCGCAGCAGGCGGGTGCGCAGGAGCAGCCCCGCCCCCACGGTCACCGCGATCCCCGCCGCCATGACCCAGGTGGTCATCGATTCCGGACCTGTGACGGCGAGGGCGCCGACCGTGGCGAGCGGGGTGGTCAGGGCGTTGCTGTACATCAGGACTCCTCAGTGCGGGTCGAGGCGACGGTGCTGCGGATGTGCGCCGCGATGTGCGCGGTGGCCTGCCCGTCGCCGAAGGGGGACGGCAGGGTGGCGAGTCGGGCGAGGGTCGGCTCCACCGCGCCGAGCAGGGCGGAGGCGGCCGGAGCGAGCTCCTGCGGGGTGACGAGCCGGGTGAAGGCGCCCAGCGCCTCGGGGCGCTCGGTCGAGTCCCGCACGACGAGGACGGGGCGGCCGATCACCGTCGCCTCCTCCTGGATGCCGCCGGAGTCGGAGACCAGCAGAGCGGCGTGGGCGGCGAGCGCCAGGAACCGCTCGTAGGGGAGCGGCTCCTCGGCGATCAGTGCGTCCAGGAGGTGCGTGGCGTCCAGCGAGGTGAGCATCGCCCTGGTGCGTGGGTGCACGGGGAACACGACGGGCCACCCCGACGCCGCGATCGCGTTGAACGCGCGGAGGGTGGCCAGGAGGTTCTCCGGAGTGTCCACGTTCTCCTGACGGTGCAGTGTGGCGAGCACGAAGCCGGCAGGCGTCAATCCGAGCCGCGCGAGCTCGTCCGCATCGCCGGCCGCGCCCGCGCGCTGGGCGCGCACCGCCTCCACCACCGGATTGCCGGTGACGAGGATGCGCTCCTCGTCGATGCCCTCGGCGAGGAGGTTGGCACGGTTCGCCTCCGTCGCCGCGAACAGGTCGTCGGCGATGTGGTCGACCATCACCCGGTTGTGCTCCTCGGGCATCCGGCGATCGTGCGCCCGCAGTCCCGCCTCGACGTGCCCGAGGCGCACCCCTGCGGCATTCGCGGCGAGAGCGGCGGCGAACGTCGCGTTCGTGTCGCCCTGGACCACGACGTACTGCGGCTCGAAGCGGGTGATGGCCTCGGCGATCTGCTCGGCGGCGCGCCCGATCTGCGCCGCGCGCGGGAGACCGCCGACATGCAGCTGGAGATCGACGCGCTCGATCCCGCAGGACCGGAGGAACACCCGGGACATCCCCGGGTCGTAGTGCTGCCCGGTATGGACGACGAAGGCGGCATCTCCCAGTTCGCGGACGAGCGGAGCGAGCTTGATGATCTCGGGACGGGTCCCGAAGACGATCATGACGGAGCCTTTCGGCAGCGGAACGGACGAAGTGGACTGTGAGAAGTGCATTTCTGGGTACCTCGATCAGCCCCCGGAGGGAGGTCCCCCGTGGCTGACGCGATCAGTGGTTATCGGTGGGTCGCGCGACGCGCGGAGACGATGAGGAGCAGAGCTCCACCCGCCAGCAGCGCGATCGCGGGGAGGACGGAGAGCGGCGTGCCGCCCGTCTGCGCGAGCCCTGCAGCGGCAGGGGCACGGACGACGGTCGCCGCGCACGACCACTGCGCGTCGTCCGCGCAGGCGTGCGTCGCCGACAGCGGCGGCAGCGCGGGGAGGCCGGACAGGTCGTCCGGAACGGCGATCCCGGCCTGGACAGCCGCTGCCCGCAGACCGGCGATCATCGACTCGTCATAGGCGACGGTGGCGCGGTTGACGACGGTGCCCTCGGCGTCCCGCGGCAGCTGCGCGCGGAGGGTCATCGTGGCCGACTCCCCGGGGCCGAGCTCCGGCACCACCCAGCCCACCCTGTCCTGCACGGCGACGCCCCCGGTCGAGGCGGCGATGAACCGCGCACCGTCGGGCAGGTCGTCGACGACGGGGATCTGCGTCGCGACACCGGGGCCGACGTTCGACACGGTGATCGTGTAGTCGAGGATGGACCCGGCCGGCGCGGCGGACTGCGCCACGGTCTTGTCGATCTCCAACGAGGCGAGCGGGGCCACCGCGGTCAGGGCGCATGCCTGCTGCGGGTCGTCGGGACACGGGGTGGTCACCGTCGGCGCAGGCGTCCCGTTCGGCGCAGCGGCGGAGTTCTGCACGGTGGCGCGGTTCACGAGCTGGGCCTCGTCGAGACCTCCCGGCGTCATGCCGGTCACGTGCAGCACGACCTCGCCGCCGGCCGGGACCTCGGGGAGCGTCCAGTGGACGGCGCCGTCGGCGACCACGCCGCCCTGATCGGCCGAGACCGCGGTCAAGGCGGGCGGAAGGACATCGGTCACGGGGACATCGGTCGCCGGGGCCGTCCCGGCGTTGCCGACGACCAGGGTGTACGACAGCGCTTCGTCATGGCCGGCGACCTGCTTGTCGACGGTCTTCGCGAGCGACAACGCCGGCAGGGCGGCGACGACCGTGGAGGCGCAGGCGACACTCGCGTCGTCCGCACACGGCGTGGAGGACGTGGGCGCCGGCGTCTCGGCCGGGACACCGGCGGGGTTCTCCACCACGGCGCGGTTGACGAGGGTGGTGCCCGCGCCTGCGCGGTCGACGGTCCCGGAGACGTGCAGGGTGCTCGTGCCGCCGGCGGGAAGGGCGTCGATCGTCCAGGCGACCGCGCCGTCGGCGACCACGCCGCCCTGATCGGCCGTCGCCTCGCGCAGTCCGGCGGGGAGCGTGTCGGTCACGGGCACCTGTCGGGCCTCCGCCTCGCCGGTGTTCCGGACGGTGATGGTGTAGTCGAGGACGTCGCCCGGTGCGGCCGCGGCCTTGTCGACGACCTTGGCGATCGAGAGTCCGGCGACCTTCGGGTCCGGCGTGGCGGTGGCGGTCACCCCGAGGGCGTAGCCGTCCAGCGCTGCGGTCTGCGTGCCGCCGAGGGCGAAGCGGGCGACGTCGAAGACGATCCGGGTGATCTTGGTGCCCGGGACGGTGAAGCTTCCGCAGCCGCCGGGGCGCGAGGCCGCGGTGCAGGAGATCCTCATGTCGCCGCGGGAGTAGCCGTCGCCTCCGTCCACGAAAGTGGCGCCGTCGGAGACGACCGCACGGGTGGCGCCGCCGTCGGAGGAGGCGAAACGGATGCCGTCTGCGACCGAGATCCCGCCGAGTCCGGTACCGCCGGTCCCGGCGCCGAACTCGGCGATGTGGATCGCGGGATCGTCGACCGGGCGATCGAACGTGATCGTGAGCTGCCCCTCGCCGCAGCGCGACGACGTCCCGCAGTTCGCGTTCGAGTGGACGTCGAGCGTCGCGAGGTCCTTCGCCGAGACACCGGCCGCGTACATGGCGTCCGTGCCGCTCCAGGAACTCAGCGTCTTACCCTCGCCGCCGAAGATTCGGGAGCCGCCGGCGAGTGTGGCGGTGGCGATCGTGCCGTCCGGCAGCGTGAACCGGCCGGTGTTCGCGTCGACGATGGTCGCGGCTCCCGTCGCGGCGTCAGCGGGTGCCGCGGCAGCGACGGTACCCAGGGCGAGCAGCAATCCGAGCACGAAGGCGCCCGATCGTTTCCTCATGGCGATGTGGTTCCAATCTCGATCTCTTCATCCGCTGGTATCCGGAGATGGCGGACTCCTACAGGACAGCGATCCGCGGGTGTGATTACGCGCGGTTCCGAAATCAATCCACGATGACCACCTCCGCGCTCGCCGCGCCGGAGATCCCGGCGATGTTGGACTGCGCGAAACTCAGGGTCACCGCGGTCCCGGCGGGCACCGGATAGGCGTCGACGCGGAAGCTCGCCTGCCATCGCTCGTTCGCCGCGCACGTCCCCGCCGCCAGGGTGGCGCCGTAGGCGGACACCGTGAGGTCGGCACCGACCTCGCACGCCACGGTCACGGACAGCAGCTCGGTGCGTGAGACCTGCCCTGGCACGTCGATGAGGACAGGAGGGCTCGGCACGCTCGCCTCGGGGACGGGTTCCGGCTCCGGCTCCGGCGGCGGCGCTGCCGGAGCGGACGGCTCCGGCGCGGCCGACGGCGGAGGGCTCGCGACCGGCGTCGCCGCCGGGGCGGATGTCGCCTCCGGGGATGGGACCGGGGTGGGTACGCTCCACGTCACGACCTCCGTGGCGGCGGGCGCCGCGACCACGGCGGTGCCCCCGACCACCGTGGCGGCGACGGTCGCCGCGAGCGTCGTCGCGGTGACCGCGGCCACGATACCGATGGTGGCCTTCGCCGCAGCGATACCCGCGACCGGAGCAGCGATCGTGGGCGGCAGCGGGGCGGCGCTGGCGGACAGTCCGGCAGATGTCAGCGACTGCCAGATCTGCGCACCGGCCCCCACCGTGATGCCGGCGGGGAAGAGGACGGACAGCATGCGCGAGCTGGCGTGACGCGCCTCCTCGGCCTTGGCGCGGCAGTCGGCGCACTCGTCGAGGTGGGCGTGCACACGGGCCGTGTCCCGGGGCGTGAGGCGCTGGCGGGCGTGCGCGCCCAGCTTCCCCATCGTCCACTGACACTCCCGGGAGGCCGGCGGGCGGGCCGCGACGTGCGCGGTGATCCAGGCCTGCCGGAGCCCCTCCCTGGCACGGAAGGCGAGGACCGCGGCCGCGCGCTCGCTGATGTCGAGGCGCTTGCCGATCTCGTGCATGGAGAGGTGCTCGACCTCGCCGAACCACAGCACGTCCTGCCAGCGCTCCGGCAGGGCCAGGATGGCCTGCGAGACGAGCGAGGCGTCGAAATCGGCGTCGGCCGCGGCATCCGTGCTGTTCGGGTCCTCCACCGCCTCGATGTACTCGATGGGCACCTCGCGACGGGCGCGGCCCCAGCTGATGGCGAGGTTGCGCATCGTGGCGAACAGGTACGGCTTGAACGCGGCCGTCGGCCCCTTCCCGGCCTGGATCGCCTGATAGATGCGGGTGAAGGACTCTGCGACGAGGTCGTCGGCATCGGCTGACCACCAGTAGCTGCGGGCCACGGCCGCCGCCGCGGGGGCGTAGCGCTCCCACAGCTCCGCATAGGCCTGCTCGTCACCCCCGCGGACCCGGTCCAGCAGGTCCGCGTCGCGTTCCCTCTCCTCGTCTCTGCGTTCGTCGCTCATGGTGTTCCCTTCCCCCGAGGGCCTGTGTCGGTGAGGCGACAGACCTCACCCGTGCGTTCTCGCGCCGACGCGGGGTGCGGCCCGACGGATGTAGGCCGCACCCCGCCCGGCGCGTGCGATCAGCGGTTCCCGCGGCGTGCGCGTCGCGCGGCCGCCAGCGCACCTCCCATCCCCAGAAGCAGCACCCCGGCGAGCAGACCCGCTGTCGCGATCTCCCCGCCGGTCGTGGCCAGCGAGCCCCCGGGAGTGCCCGACGGCGTCGCCGGCGTGCTCGGCGTGGCCGGCGTGCTCGGCGTGGCCGGCGTGCTCGGCGTGGCCGGAACGGGCGGCGGGGGCACGACGGCCACCGGGTTCTGCACGCTCACGGTGACGGTCTCGTCCCCCACCGTGAACCGCTCCGGGCTGATCACAGGCGTGCCCCAGGCGGTGCCGGCCACGGGTTCCGGCGCCCGCTCGCGGACCGTGACCTCCGCGCCGGCAGGCAGCGCCGGGCTCGTCACCGGCGATCCGGCCTCGAGATCGAGCACCCCCGAGCCCGCCGGGAAGCCCGGCCCTGCCGGGTACGTGTACTCCAGCACGTACCGGGTCCCGGCGGGGATCCGCTCGGTCGCGGCCGCCGGACCGCTGAGGGTCTTCAGCGCCGTGAAGCGCCCGACGCGCGTGCCGTTCCCCGTCCCCGAGCCGCCGTGGCGGGTGACCTCCGACGTGACCGTCGACGATGTCTCGGTGCCGACCCGGATCTCGGCGGCGTTGCGGTAGGTGCCGGCCGCACCGTCGTCGGTCACCCGCGAGAGGTAGTGCACGTTGTAGAAGCCGCCCTCGACGGCGGTGAAGGTGACGGTGGTCCCGTCGGCGGAGACGGTGTAGTCGGCGGCAGGGACCTCGGTGACCGGCCCCGGGACGACGAGACCGCTGGGGAGCGTCTGCAGACCGGTGGCGACCCACAGCGACGGGTAGCGTTCCCCGGCGGCGGATTCGCGCAGGAGCTCCTGGTCGGAGCCGATGACGTCGGTGACGACGACTTCCTGACCCGCGGCCATGCCCTTCGCTCCCGCCCCGACGGCGACGTCCCACGCGATGGTGTCCGAGGTGTTCTGGTACTCCCCGCTCTTGAAGTCCGCGCGGCCTCGGAAGTCACAGTCGGTCGTGCAGATGAAGGGGTCCGGCTTCACATCGACGGAAGCGGTGACGTCACCGAAGTCGTAGGTGACCGTGGTGGTCTCGCTCACCTCGGTGGTCACCGTCGCCCAGAAGGAGAAGCCTCCGGAGAGACCGACGGGGTGCTCCTCGAGGTAAGCCCTGTCGATGTCGCAGACGAGCTGCGCGGCGGTCGTCACGCAGCGTCCCGCCTCAGCTCCCGCCGCGTCGAGCAACGGGAAGGTGTCCGGCAGCCCACGGAGGCCCTCGGGGAGCTCGACGACGAAGCCGGCAGGTGCGACCGGGTTGTCCGGCAGGGACCAGGTGCCGGTCAGCTCGGCCTTCGTGCCGCTGGCGACGGCCGTCTCCGTGAAGGCCAGGGACTCGACCGTCGCGCCGGTCGTGTACGGCGGGGCCGCGGTCGCCGCGACGGGGACGAGCAGGGCTCCGACGAATCCGCCGACGATCATGGCGACGGCGGCGACGCGGCGGGCGATGCGGCTCCGTCCCGAGCGGGGTCGGACGGGTGGCGAATGGGTCAGCATGTGTTCCTCCGGTGACAGCCGCGCACACGCGACGTGGGCACGGTCGAAGATGAGACACGGCGGGGCCCGACGTACTACGCGCGTTCCGCAGGATTGCGGAACGCGACGATGCACGCCGCACGTGTCTCCACGCCGCGCGGCGTCGCACTCTCTCCGCCCGCGGCGATGCCGCGGAGCTCTCCCCCGGCCCGCAAGGTTCCCCTCCCTCGAACAGGCCGCCAACGACGGTACCCCTCATGCGGCGCATCGCAGGTGTTCGCAGCCGCGCGTATATCGGCGTTCCGGAATGGGCCGACGGAACGCCCCGAGACCCGGGGATGTGCGGCGGGCCGGGGGAGCAGCCCGCCGCACGAGGGACTCGATTTCTCCACGTCGTCGGGTTGGGGATTCGACGACGTCCTGGGCCACGGATCCCGTCCGCGCTCACATGCCCAGCCTCGCCCCTCGGCAAACAGGACGGGAACGGCCCCTGAGCATTACGCCGGATAAGCTCGGAAACGTGCCGATCGCCCCCTCCGCCTCCCCTGCCACCGCCGACGACGACCTCCGCCGCCTCGCCGACGCGCTCCGCGACCCGGCACCGCTGAACTGGGTCATCACCGGCGACTCGATCACCCACGGCCTGGTGCACACCCAGGGCGGGCGCAGCTACCAGGAGCACCTCCACGAGCTGATCAGGGGCGAGCTCGAGCGCGTCCGCGACATCGTGCTCAACACCGCGATCAGCGGCAACCGGATCGTCGACATCCTCGACGACTGGGGGCGTCGGGTCGCGGGCTGGCAGCCGGATGTCGTCACCCTCATGGTCGGCACCAACGACGCCTCGGACGGCGGGCCCCGACCGGTGATCTCGCCGGATGACTACGCCGCCTCCCTGCATGACTTCGTGAGCCGGGTGCGCGAACTCGGCGCCATCCCGGTGCTCCAGACGCCGCCCGCCATCGACGTCCGCAACGCGCCGGAGCGGGCGCGGATCGCCGACTTCGCGGAGGCCGTCCGTCGGGTCGCGTCCGCGGAGGACGTGATCCTCGTCGACCAGTACGCGCACTTCGCGGAGCTGGGCGGTGGCGGGATGCCGTGGGGCCTCATGAACGACCCCTTCCACCCCAGCGCCGCCGGACACGCCGCTCTCGCCCTGGAGCTCGCCCGCGTCCTCGGCATCGCGCCGGAGGGACCGCGCGCCCGCACAGCCGCCCTCCTGGAAGGCATGGTCGGCACGGCTCGCGTCTTCGGCTGAGAGGCCGGGATTCACCCGGCCAGGGTGACCGCTCTGGACGGCGGTGACGGCGCGACGCTAGGTTGAGCGCATTCACACTCGACAGTGAGGTGGGGGCATGTCGCACGTCGTCGCAACCGGGGCCGGCAAGGCCATGATGGAACGTCGGAACGATCCGACGCACGAGTACATCCTGAAGCTCACCGGCAAGGAGCGGCCTCGGGTCCTCTTCGTCGGCACCGCGACCGGCGATGACACCGCCTACATCGTGAGCTTCTACTCCACGTACGACTCCGACAGATGCGCGCCGCACCACCTGCCGCTGTTCCATCGCGCCGTCGACGACCTGGCCGGGTTCGTGAAGGGCTTCGACGTCATCCACGTCGGCGGCGGGAACACCGCCAACATGCTCGACGTCTGGAAGCGTCAGGGCCTCGACGAGATCATGCGCGAGATGTGGGAGGACCCCTCGTCGAACGTCGTGTTCACGGGAGGCAGCGCGGGCGGCATCTGCTGGTTCGAGGGCGGCACGACCGACAGCTACGGACCCACGCTGCAGGTGCTCCCCGAGGGTCTCGGGTTCCTGCACGGCAGCTTCTGTCCGCACTACGACGCCGAGGACCAGCGACGGCCGCTCTTCCACGCCTCCCTGCTCAGCGGCGAGCTCTCCACCGGGTATGCGGTGGGCAACCTGCAGTCGTTGCACTTCGAGAACAGCGAGTTCGTCACGGCGGTCAGCCCGGTCGAGAACGCGTTGGCGCTGAAGGTCGAGGCGGCCGACGGGAATATCGTCGAGACCGAGCTGCCGGTGCAGGTCCTCACCGGGGCGGCGCCGGTCGTGAAGGGGCCGTCGTCGTGAACGACAGCGTCTGGATCCTCGTCGCCGAGCTCATCGTCGTCGTCCTGGCGATCTTCATGGGCACCCGCACGAGCGGGATCGGCCTGGGCGTGTGGGGCCTCGTCGGCGTCGCGGTGCTCGTGTTCGTGTTCGGGGAGGCCCCCGGCAACGCCCCCGTCGACGCGGTGTTCATCGTCATCACGGTCATCACCGCGGCCTCGACCATGCAGGCCGCCGGCGGCATCGACTGGATGGTGTCGGTGGCCGCGAAGGTCATCCGCAAACGCCCGAAGTCCGTCGTCTTCCTCGCGCCGGCCATGTCGTTCCTCTTCACGGTCGGCGCGGGGACCGGCAACATCTTCTACCCGCTGCTGCCCGTGATCTACGACGTCTCCTACCAGCAGAAGATCCGGCCGGAGCGGGCGCTGTCGGTCTCGGCCGTCGCCTCGCAGGTCGGCATCCTGTGCTCGCCGGTCTCCGCGGCCACCGCATCGATGGTCGTGCTGCTCGCGCCGCAGGGCGTCGACCTCGGCGGCCTGCTCCTCATCATGTGGCCGGCCTCGATCGCGGGCCTGCTCGTCGCCGCCCTGGTCATGATGCGTCACGGCAAGGACCTCGAGGACGACCCGGAGTACCAGAAGCGCCTGGCGGAGGGGCAGATCAAGCCGCCCACCGTCGACGCGCACGAGAACAAGCTCCCGCCGACCGCCGTGCTCTCGGCCTCGCTGTTCCTCGCCGGCGTCGCGGTGATCGTCTTCTTCGGCCTGTTCGAGAACCTCCGTCCGGTCATCGGCACCGATGACGACGGCGACCCGCTCCGCCTGAGCGTCACGGTGATCATCGAGGTCGTCATGGGCATCATCGCCGCGCTGATCTTCGTGTTCTGCAAGGTCAAGGCCGCCGACGTGCCGAAGCAGTCCACGTTCCCCGCGGGCATCGTCGGGGCCATCGCCCTGTTCGGCATCGCCTGGCTCGCCAACACGTTCGTCGCCGCGAACCAGACCCTCATCGTCGACGGGCTGGGCTCGGTCGTCTCCGGATCGTCCGCCTTCCTCGGCGCTCTGCTGTTCGCGCTGGCGCTCTTCGCGGTCGCCATGCTCACGACCAGCCAGTCGAGCGCCACGAACGCGATCGTCCCGATCGGCATCACGATCGGTCTGCCCGCCTCCCTGCTGGTGGGGCTGTGGCCGGCGGCGATGGGCATCTACACGCTGCCCGCCAACGGCAGCCAGGTGGCGACGGTCGCGTTCGACCAGACCGGGACGACGAAGATGGGCAAGTTCGTCATCGACCACTCGTTCCAG
Source organism: Microbacterium sp. NPDC064978 (assembly GCF_044543605.1). Classification (NCBI taxonomy): domain Bacteria; kingdom Bacillati; phylum Actinomycetota; class Actinomycetes; order Micrococcales; family Microbacteriaceae; genus Microbacterium; species Microbacterium sp. NPDC064978. The sequence continues at coordinate 503,166 of NZ_JBITWF010000002.1, forward strand.
CTGCCGAACCTCGTCTACGTCGGCACGGCCATCGTCGTCGGGGTGGCGCTGTCGTTCCTGTTCACGTGACATGACCGACGTCGTCGACCGGTCGGCGCTGCGGCAGTTCCTCCTGGGACTGGCTCAGGGCATGAATGCATCGGCGGAGTCCGTCGACCGCATCCGGGACACGATCGCCGAGGTGGCCACGGCATCGGGGGGAGACGGCGCCGACTTCGTCGTCCTGCCGACGATCATCATCGTGGAGACGGGGGACGCGGAGGAGCAGCGGGTCGCGTTCCGGTCGGCCACGAACGCCTCGTTCCGCTTCGACCAGATCGCCGCGCTGTACGACCTCATCGCGCAGGCGAAGACCGGCGCCGTGGACCCGCTGGACGGCATCCGGCGGCTCAACGAGATCGGCGCGATGCGCCCGCGGCTCGGCTGGTTCACCCGCACGCTCGGGCATGCCATCCTCACGACCGGCCTCGCGCTCCTGCTCGCGCCGACCTGGCAGGGCACGCTCGTCGCCTTCGTGCTCGGGTTCGGGATCGGCCTGCTCAAGCTCGTGCGCTCCCCCACACTGCAGCTGGTCATGCCCATCGCCGCGGCCTTCGTGTGCGCCGCCGCGGTGTTCCTGCTCGCGGAGGTGATCGAGATCGGCGACCCGATCCGGCTGCTGATCGCGCCGCTGGTGACCTTCCTCCCCGGCGGCGTGCTCACCACGGCGACGGTCGAGCTCGCAGCCGGGCAGATGATCTCCGGTGCGTCCCGCCTCATCTACGGGTTCGTGCAGCTCGCCCTCCTCGCCTTCGGCATCCTCGCCGCGGGCGCGGTGGTGGGCGTCTCGAGCGACTCGTACGAGGCGCTCGACGCCTCCTCGTCCTACCTGCCCTGGTGGGTGCCGCTGCTGGGCATCCTCGTGTTCGCGCTCGGCAACTACCTGCACTTCTCCTCCCCGCCGTCCACATTCGGGTGGGTGCTGCTCGCCTTGGTCGTCGCCTACCTCGGCCAATGGGCGGGAACGGAGTTCATCGACCCGGCGGTCGGCGGCTTCGTCGGCGCGGTCGCCGTCACGCCGGTCGTGTTCTGGATCGCCGGGCTGCGCCACGGGGCCCCGTCGCAGCTCACGTTCCTCCCCGCGTTCTGGCTGCTGGTGCCGGGAGCGGCGGGGCTGGTGGGACTCACCGAGGCGGTGGCGACCGACAACGGTCTCGCCGACTTCACCGCCGCCCTCGTCTCCGTCATGTCGATCGCCTTGGGTGTGCTCATCGGCACGGCGCTCTACCGCGTCGTGCACCACGGCGCGGAGGAGTTCGTCCAGTTCGCCGTCGCCCCGCCGCCCGCGGAGGACGAGGAGCCCGCGCCGACGCTCTGGCACCGCCTGTCTGCCCCGCTGCGCCGCCTGCGCCGCCGCGATCGCTAGCGGTACACCTCGCGACGGTGGCTGGCGTGCACGACGACGACCGCCAGGATCCCGTCCTCGATCCGGTAGAGAACCCGGTAGTCCCCCGTCCGCACCCGCCACTCCGGTCGGCCGGTGAGCTTGCGTGCCGCGGGGGGCCGTGGGTCTTCGGAGAGGAGCTCGATGACGGCCTGGATACGTCGCCTCGCCTCAGGAGGGAGCTTGCGGATCGCCCGCACGGCGACGGGCAGGACCTGGACGTCGTAGGTCACGGCACGAGCCCGAGGTCCCGCTTCACCTCCTCCCACGGGATCGGCGTCTCGGCGAGTCGGGCGGTCTCCTCCCAGGCGGCATCGACCGCGCGGATGTCGGCCAGTTCCTCCGCGTCTTCGAGGAGCCGCTCCAGCAGGCTGGCATCGACGACAGCCGCCACCGGGAGGTTTCGTCGGGTGAGATAGACGGGCTCCTTGCGCGCCTCGTCGATGATGGACGCCAGCCGCCCCCGGGCTTCCGTGATCGCGATCTCGCTCATGAGTCCATAGTAGTGTAAAACGTACATAACAGCGCGGAAAGGACAGGCGCAGAAGGTCGACGGGCCCCGCGCCGCGGAGGCGACACGGGGCCCGGTGCCGATCAGAGCGTGGCGAGGATCTCCTTCATCTCCGCGATCTCCGCGGTCTGCGCGTCGACGATGTCCTGCGCGAGGGCGACCGCGTCGGCGTTCTCGCCGTCCGCGACCTCCGTCTCGGCCATCTCGACCGCGCCCTCATGGTGGGCGATCATCTGCTCCAGGAACAGCCGGGACGCCTCCGGGCCCGCGGCGGCTTCGAGCGCGGCGAGGTCGTCGTCGCTCATCATGCCGTCACCGTGGTCCATCTCGGCGGGGTCACCCGCCTCGGCACCCCAGTCGTCGAGCCATCCCTGCAGCTGCTCGATCTCCGGGCCCTGAGCGGCCTTGATGCGTTCGGCGAGGTCGGTCACCCGTGGGTCGACGTCATCCTTCGCGAGCACGATGTCCGACATCTCGACGGCCTGCTCGTGATGGACGATCATCATGGACGCGAACATCGCATCGGCCTCGTTCGCTCCGGCCAGCGGGGCGTCCGAGGTGGAGTGATCCATACCGGAGTGGTCAGCCGGTCCCGCAGGTGCGGCCGAGGCGCATCCCGCGAGGGCGAGGGTTCCGACCAGCACGAGGGCGGCGGCGGCAGCGGTTCGATTCTTCATTTCTCTCTCATCTCTGTCTGTCGGAAGGGCGTCCGCGGTCGCGGAGCCCGGGCGCTCACCAGCGCCGATCAGGTCCGACTGATGCAGAGGACGTGGAGTGAGGGGGGACGGAGAGGGGCGGCGGCGGTTCCCGCGCGCACGCGGAGGGCGCGCAGCAGGGGAGCGATCACGGCCGCGCGAATGGGGCGCAGCACCAGGAGCAGTCCGCCGAGGAGCGCGAGGACGCAGGCCGCGCCGCCATCCCCCGCGGAGTCGTCGGGGGCGACGGCCGCCTCGGCGACGGACGCCGCATGCGCCGCCGACGCCGAGGGGTGCGCGGGCACCGGTGCCGCGTGGCCCGCCATCGCGTGCGCTCCGGGGGTGCCGTGCGTGTCGAGCGCGTGCATGCCGAGGAGCCCGAGCACGACGCCGCCCACGAGGAGGACGACGAGCAGCGCCCTCTGGAGCACGCGACGACCGGCCATGGGTCCACTATACCCGGTGGGGGTATAGTGAACCGCAGTCAGCGGGCGACGCCGGCGCGACGCAGCAGCCGGCGGACGGCGAGGACGACTCCCGCCACCGCGAGCTCCCCGAGCACCCGGCCGAGCAGCGTGGCGATGAGCACCGGCGGGACGAGGTGCTCCGGGGAGAACACCGGGAGGGCCACGAGGAAGAGCACCACCCCGGTCACGGCGCCGGCGAGCAGGACACGACCCGGGCGGACCGCGGCGTCGCGCCGGAACGGCAGCGCGAGGTCGAGGACCGCGCCGCCGAGGACGAGCGGCACCACCCCGAGCAGCCCGATGGGGGACACCGCGAGCGTCAGCACCCCGGTCACGAAGGCGGCCAGCGTCGCCATGCCGGGGACCCGGGTGACGACGCGGGCGAGGAAGGGCAGTGCGGTGTGCACGGCCGCGACCAGGGCATACGCGGGAGGGGAGGCGGCGGCCAGCACGCTCGTGACCGGGACGACAGCCAGGAAGACGAGGGCCTGAACCGCGCCGAGGGCTGCGCTCACGAGCAGGGCGCTGGTCGGCACACGGCGGGACACGGGCGATATCGGACCACTCACTCCTCCGAGCCTAGAACTCCCGGCGCCCCCGCTCCGCAGCGTCCTGCACCGTGCGGGTTTGGATATCGTAGGGGTGGGGATGCGTACCTGGGGAGGGACGATGCCGGCTTTCGGCGCGCAAGGGGACACGAGGTTTCCGCGGGTTTCCGCGCACGTGATCGGGCGTCCGCGGCTGAACGCGGTGCTGGATGCCGGGGCTCCGCTCACGCTGCTGCGCGGCGCCGCGGGCTCCGGGAAGACCACCGCCCTGGTCGGCTGGGCCTTCACCTGCTCCGCCCGGGTCGTGTGGCTCACGGTCACACCGGCCCTGGCGACGAGCCCGGCACTGGCATCTGCGCTGCTGCGGGTGCTGCGCGGCACGGACACGGACACGGACGCAGGCAGCACCGATCCGGCCACCGGGGACGGCTGGCCCGCCGTCGGGCACTACCTGTGCGATCGCGAGGAGCCTGTCGTCATCGTCCTGGACGACGCCGCCGCGCTCGACCGGGATGCGGTCTTCGACCTCTGCCGCACGGTCGCCGTCCCGTCGCACGTCCGCCTGATCGTCGCCACGAATCGCCCCAGTCCCTTCGACAGCGACGGCATCGGCCTCGTGATCGACACCGCGCTGATCTCTCCGGAAGACCTCGCGTTCGACACCGACGAGATCCGCCGCGCTCTCGACGTGGACGAGGACACCGCCGTCGCCGTGCGGGCGGCCACCGAGGGATTCGCGGCGGTCGTGCGTGCCGTCGCTCTCCGCGGCCGTGCCCCCGACGGCACGACGATCGTGGAGGTCGCGACGGCGGCGGTCGACGACTACCTCCGCAGCCGCATGGAGGAGGGCACGTTCGGCGCCGGCGTCCTGGAGGGTCTTATCCGGATCAGCATCACGGACACGGTCGACCTGCCGTTGGCGCAGGCCCTCAGCAGCGATCCGGACATCGGCGCGGCCCTCGACGAGGCCGAGGCGTTCGGCTTCGGCCGATGGTCGACGGACTCCGGGCGCCGGACCTTCACGATCGCCGCGCCGGCCCGCACCCTGCTGCGTCACGACCTCCTGCGGCGGTTCCCCGCCGAGATCCGCGTGCTCCGACGCCTCGCGATCGAGGGCGCCCTGCGCCGCGGCGCCCCCTTCGAAGGACTGCGCCTCGCGATGGAGGAGGACGACCTCCACCTCGCGGCCCACGTCATCATGTCCGGGTGGAGCCACCTCCTGGACCACGACGGTCGCCGGGTCGTGGCGCTGCTGGGCGACCTGCCTCTCGCCCGGCTGAAGCAGGAGCCGCTGGTGGCCATGCTCCTGGGCATCTGCCTCAATGCCAACCGGCTCCGGCGGGTGCGCGGACTGCAACTGCTGCGGATGGCGATCTCCGCCGCGAACGCCCGTCGGAACACGCTCTCGCCGACGGAGCGCCTGTTCATCTGGACTGCCGAGAGTGCGGCGCTGCGCGTGATCGGGATGCCCGACAGGGCGGGGCAGGTGGCCGCCCGCGCGCTGGCTCTGTTCACCGAGACACCCGAGTCCCAGTGGGAGCAGTACGCGATGGAGATGCCGCTGCTGTGCACGCACCTCGGCATCTCGCTCTACTACGGCGGCCGTCGGGAACAGGCCGTGCGCCTCTTCGACGAGGCCGCCGCCCTCGCGGCGTCGCAGGGCAGCGGGAAGGCGTTCCACGCCGTCAGCCTCCTCGGCGGGATCCACGCCCTCAACGGCGATCTGCCGGAGGCCCGGCACTATGTCGAGATCATCCGCGACGGCTCGTGGGATCCCGCGCAGCTGGACGGCTACCGCGGCACGTTCTACCGCGTCGCCGAGGCGATGCTGGCGGTCGAGGACGGCGACCTCGCCGCAGCCAAGCACCACGCGCGCGCCTTCCTCCCGCACCGGGCGACGAGCGAGCACTGGACGACGATGGCGACGGTCGAAGCCTGGATCGCGCTGCACGAGGGCGATGCCGCCGGCGGGCTGGAGCGACTGGAGTCGTTCGCCCGACTGCGCGGACGCGAGGCCGGCTCTCCGCCGGCCCGCCAGGCGCTGAGCCGCCCGCGGATCCTGCTCCACCTCGCCCTCGGCGACATCCGCGCCGCGCGCGGCGTCAAGCAGCGCGACGCCGGGGCGGACCGCTTCGGCACCCTTCTGGAACGAGCCAGGGTCGCCCTGATCGACGGTCGCGCCCCCGAGGCGGCGCGGCTCCTCTCTCACACGCGTCTCGAGCCGACGACCTCACGCGAGCGCGCGGAGGCCGCGGCGGTGCAGAGTGCCGCCCTCCACCGGGTCAGTCCCGCCGCCGCGCAGGCCGTGACCGCGGTGCTGAACGCCCAGCTCGCCGACCGCGGACTGCGCACCCCGCTGGCGCTGCTCAGCGCCGAGGATTTCGCCGCCGTCCGGGCCGACCTCGCTCCGATCGGCGGCGCGCCGCTGCCCGGCCGATCCGCGTTGCCGTCGTTCGCCGCCCGCCCGAGGCTGTCCTCGCGGGAGCAGGTGGTGCTGCACGCGCTCACCACCGGAGCGCCGCTGCCCGAGATCGCCGCGGAGCTCCAGGTCTCGCCGAACACCCTGAAGACGCAGCTCCGCAGCATCTACCGCAAGCTCGACGCGGCCAACCGTACGGAGGCGCTCGAACAGGCCGCCCGGCACGGCCTCCTCCGCGGATGACGAGAGCCCCGCCCGTCGCAGACGACGGGCGGGGCTCTCCGGCGGAACCGCTAGCTTTGCATGCGGCGTCGGCGCACCAGCAGCAGCACGGCACCGCCGATCAGCAGGGCGATCGCGAGCCCGAGGACCCACGGGGCCAGCTGTCCACCCGTGAGGGCGAGCGGCGTCAGCACCGGGTTCTCGGTCGTGCTCGTCGGCGGCGTGATCGTCTCCCCGCCGGGAGGCGTGGCCGACGCCGTGGCCGCGTTCCGCAGCGTCGCTCCCGCCGCGTCGGCGTGCACGGTCACCGCATAGGTGATCACGACGCGCTCCCCTTCGGCGAGGCTGCCGGTCCAGCGCAGCGTCGTGCCGTCGATCGTCGGCGCGGCCACCGCACGGTCACCCACCGTGGCGGTCGCCGAGCCGCGGAGGTCGGCGTGCCGCAGCACTCCGGCCAGGTCGTCCGTGACGACGACCTCGTCCAGACCCGTCTCGCCGGTGTTGGTGCCGGTGAGGGTGTAGGTCACGACGCTGCCCGTCGCGACGGCGGAGCCGGATGCGGGGTCGGACGTCTTGACGAACGTGAAGCCCGGGGTGCCGACGGGGTTCTCCGTCGTCACCGGCGGCGGGGTCAGCTCGGCGCCGCCCGGAGGCGTCGCCGTGCCTTCGACGGTGTTCGCGATGATCGCGCCGCCGGCGTCGCCGTGCACGGTCACCGAGTAGGTGATCGTGACGCGCTCGCCGACCGCGAGGTCACCGGTCCAGGTGAGCTCATCTCCCGCGACGACGGGTGTCGCGGCGGTGCCGTCGCTCAGGGTCGCCGTCGCGTCGCCGTTGTAGGCGGCGTGGGCGAGCACGCCCGACAGGTCGTCGACGATGCGGACCGGAGCCAGCGCCGTCTCCCCCGTGTTCACGCCGGTCACCGTGTAGGTGACGACGCTGCCCGGGTCGACACGCGTGCCGGAGGCGGGGTCCGCGAACTTGCGCAGCTCGAAGCCCGGCTCGTTCACGGGGTTCTCGGTCGTCGCCGGCGGCGTCTCGATAGGCGGCACGCCACCCGGCGGGGTCGCCGAGCCGGAGGCCGAGTTCTCGATCATGGACCCGCCGGCATCCGCCCGCACGGTCACCGAGTAGGTGATCGTGACGGTCTCGCCGACCTGTAGCGCACCCGTCCACGACAGCCCCCCCTCGGCCACCGTCGGCGCGGTGGTCACCGTGCCGCCGATCGTCGCGGTCGCGTCGTCGTTGTACTCGGCGTGCGCCAGGACACCGGAGAGGTCATCGGTGACGGTGACAGGGTCGAGAGCCGTCTCCCCCGTGTTCACGCCGGTCACCGTGTAGGTGAGGACGCTGCCCGGGTCGACCGCCGTGCCCGCAGCCGGGTCGACGCTCTTCGAGACCGAGAATCCGGGCTCGTTGACCGGGTTGGTCGTGACACCGGGCGGCGGCGTGATCGTCGATCCTCCCGGCGGGGTCGCCGTCGCGGACGCCGCGTTCTCGATCACGGTGCCGACGCCGTCGGCGCTCACGGTCACGGAGTAGGTGACGGTCACGGTCTGGCCGACCGCGAGCGCCCCCGTCCACGACAGCTCGGTGCCGTCCAGGGTCGCGGGAGCCGCAGCGGCACCCGCGATGCTCGCCACGGCGTCCGCGTTGAACGTCGCGTACGGCAGCACGCCGGACAGGTCGTCGGTGATCGTCACCGGGTCGAGCGCCGTCTGGCCCGTGTTGGCGGCCGTCAGCGTGTACGTGAGCACGTCACCGGGGTCCACTGCGGTGCCCGCGGCGGGGTCGACGGTCTTGGCGAACGCGAAGCCGGGCTCGTTCACGGGGTGCTCCGTGCTCGACGGCGGCGGCGCGATCGGCGTGCCGGGAGTCGTGGGGCTCTCCGGGTCGCTCGGGTCGGCGGGGATCAGCGGGGTCGCCTCTCCGGTCGCCGTGTTCGCGATGGTCTCGCCGCCGGCGGTGGCGTCGACGGTCACCGAGTAGGTGATCACGACGTCCTGGCCGGGGCGCAGCACGCCGTTCCACGAGAGGGCGCCCGCGGCCACGCGGACGTCGCCGCGGGTGGCGGACACGTCGTCATTGTACGACGCGTGGGCCAGCGCCGCGCGCAGGTCGTCGCCGATCTCGACGGGGTCGAGGACGGTGTCGCCCGTGTTGCGGCCGGTCACGGTGTAGGTGATCACGCTGCCGGGGTCCACGCGCGTGCCCGTCGCCGGGTCGGCCGTCTTGGTGACGGTGAACCCGGGGGTCGCGACGGGGTGCTCCGTCGTCGCCGGCGGGGTCTCGACCGGGGTGCCCGGCGTCGTCGGACTCTCCGGGTCGGTCGGGTCGGTCGGGATCAGCGGGGTGCCCTCACCGGAGACCGTGTTGCGGAGCAGCACGCCCGTCGCATCCTCGTCCACCGTCACCGTGTAGGTGATGTCGACGCGGTCGCCGGGAGCGAGCGTCCCGGTCCAGGTGAGGGTGGTGCCGGAGAGCGTGACGGATCCGGACGAGGCCTTCGCGTCGCCGCCGTACTCCGCGTTCGCGAGGACGTCCGAGAGGTCGTCGACGATCGTCGCGGGGTCGAGGACCGTGTTGCCGGTGTTGACGCCCGAGACCGTGTAGGTGATCGTGTCACCCGCGCGGACGGCGGTGCCGGAGGCCGGGTCGGCCGACTTCGTGACCTCGAAGCCCGTGTCGACGACGGGATGCTCCGTCTCCGCCGCCGGCGGGACGATCGGGGTCCCCGGGGTCTTCGCCCCGGAGGGGTCGGCGGGGTCGGTCGGGATCTGCGGCGTGGCCGATCCGGTGACGACGTTGTGCAGCAGGGCCTTCTCGACACCCGCGTCCACCGTCACGGTGTAGCGGATCGTGACCGATTCCCCGCGCGGGATAGCGCCGGTCCAGGTGAGGGTGGCGTCGGCGACCCGCACGGAGCCGCGGTCGGCCGTGACGTCGTCGTTGTAGCCGGCGGAGCCGAGCACGCCCGACAGGTCGTCGACGATCTCCGCGGGATCGAGGTCGGTGTCGCCCGTATTGGTGCCGGTGATCGTGTAGGTGATCGTGTCACCGGCGGACACGGCCGTGCCGGAGGCGGGGTCGGCCGACTTCGAGATCGTGAAGCCGGAGCCGATCACGGGGTGCTCGGTGGTGACCGTCGGCGGGACGATGGGGTCACCCGGAACCTGCGGCCCGGTCGGGTCGCCCGGGTTCGGGGTGGTGGGAGTGCCCGATCCGGTCACGCTGTTGCGCAGGATCTCGCCGGAGGTGTCGTCGCCCACGGTCACCGAATACGTGATCGTCACGGTCTGTCCGGGCTGAAGCGTTCCGGTCCAGGCGAGGGCGTTCCCGGTCAGGGTCGCGCCGCCCGTGGTGACGGTGGTGCCGCCGACCGTGGTCGTGATGTCGTCGTTGAAGGCGGCGCTCGCGAGCACGCCGGAGAGATCGTCGGTGACGGTCGCCGGGTTCAGGACGGTCGCCCCGGTGTTCGTGCCCGTGACGGTGTACTCGATGGTCTGGCCCGGCTCCACCACGGTGCCCGCGGCGGGATCGGAGGTCTTCGCGACCTCGAAGCCGGCGACGGGGTGCTCGGTGGTGACGGCTGGAGGGGTGATCGGAGGCAGACCGCCGGGCGGGGTGCCGGATGCGGTGACGCGGTTGGCGATGCGCTCGCCCTCCACGCCCTCGTCGACGACGACGGAGTACGTGATCGTGAGTACCTGCCCGGGCTCGAGGGCACCGGTCCAGGCGAGGTCGTCGCCCGTGACGGTGGCGGCACCGGACGACACCGGGTCGCCGTCGATCGCCGTCGCCACGTCGCCCTGGTACTCGGCGTTGGCGAGCACACCCGACAGGTCGTCGGTCACGGTGACCGGGTCGAGGCGGGTGTTGCCGGTGTTCTCGGCCTGCACCGTGTAGGTCAGTCGCTGGCCGGGCTGCACGGCGGTGCCGTCGGCGGGGTCGGAGGTCTTGCGGAGAGCGAGGTCCGGCGCGAGGCGGACGTTCGTGTAGGTGCACGTGACGTCGGTGCCGAGCGGGCCGGACGGCTGGGTGACCTGTCCGTCGGCGGTGACGGCCACCGGGGTGGTCGAGCCGTCGGCGTTCACCTGCAGGCAGACGAGGGAGGCGTCGTACTTCGTGAGGTCGGTCGAGCCCGCCGCCGACTCGGACAGCCGGAAGGTGTCCCCCTGGTTGGTGAACACGGGGCCGACGTAGTCCGGCTGCAGACCGGAGCGGTCGCCACGGGTGACGGCGTCGGTCTGCGCGACCTGGTAGCCGACCGGCGACTGCACGCGGAGCCCGAACTGGTCGGTCCCGGCGTGACGGCCTTCGGGGAGATCCTTCTTCAGCGTCAGCGTGTTCGGGAACGTGCAGCTCGCCATGTCGGTGGGCGAGAAGGACCCGAGCGAGGTGGTGTTGACGGTCTGTCCGCGGGGCAGATCGACCTCGACGATGTACGGGTTGGTCCCCCCAACCGAGACGAAGATGTGGCCGAGGTTCCCGAACGCGATGCCGTTGCCCTGCACGCCCGCGCCCATGTCGTGCACCTGCTTGGCATCGATCGTGGCCGTGCTGGGCTGGAGCGTTGCGGGCAGGTCGGCGGAGTAGATGTATCGGTCGGCGACCAGCACGAGCTGACCGGAGGCACTGAAGGCCATGTCGCCGTTGGCCCCGAAGGCGCTGCTGCCGGTAGTCGGGCGCAGCTTGCCGACCTGCACGTAGGTCTGCGGCGTGACGCTCTCGTTCCACGCATAAAGGTTGATGGCGCCATCGAGCGTGCCGCTGGCGAAGTAGTACACGCCCGTGACGGGATGCACGGCCCCTCGGAGGACAGAGGAGTCTGTGCGGCTGGTTCCCAGCGTGAACGGCGTTCGGGTCGTCGTTCCCTCGCCCCGACGGTAGTGCTTGGCCAGCACCTTGTCGTGCCGACGTTGGTCACCGTGTACGCGTACGTTCCGTCCGCCGACAGGCCGAGCCCGTTGTCGGAGTGGCCGAGGCCGATGCTCGTGGCGCCGAGGGTGCCGCCCTGCTCGTTCACGGCGAACTCGCGCACCTCGGTGGCGCTCTGCACGTACACCGCTCCTGGCGTGCAGAGGAACGGCTCTGCCGCGGCGGCAGGCGCGGCGGTCAGCGTCCCGCCGACGACGATCATCGACGACGCGACGAGCGCCGTGCTCACGGCACCGCCGATCAGCCTCTTCGTCCGGCCCCGCCAGCGGCTGTGCCGCTCCGGCGGAAGGCCATCGGACGTGCGGTCCTTGCGGGCAACACGGAATCCCATGACTGCTCTCCCCATTCATCGCGTTCCGGCACGCATCCGCGCACACGGAAGCCCCCCGCCCCCTCAGGCGACCGCCGAGCACCCTTTCGGGCAGGGTGGACTCGGTCCGGGCCTCCGCCAGCCTGCCCGGCTGCCGCGGAGGCCCCCGACCGAACCGGGGGAATTCACCCCTGCTTTTCACCCCGGGACGGCACGCCGGAGGGCGCACCGGGATCCCGATGCGCCCCCCGGTGGTCGCGGGCCTACTCGCGAGAGCCGATCTCCTCGATCGGGCGGCGGCGCAGCGCGGCCCCTGTCGCGACCCGCAGCGCGACGAGGGCGAGTGCGCCCATGCCGCCGACGATCGCGAGGGAGCCGAGCACGGGCATCGCCGGGAGCGGCTGCCCGGAGATGCCGTAGCTCATCCCCATCAGCGGCGGGATCGCCACCAGCACGCCGAAGACCATCGCGAGGGCGGCGATCAGGATCGCCTCGGTGCGCATCGTGGCGCGCACCTGTCCCCGGGAGGCGCCGATGAGCTGCAGCAGGGCGAACTCCCGGGACCGCTCCCCCGTCGCCATGACGAGCGTGTTCACGACGGCGATCGCGATGTACCCGAGGATGACCAGCAGACCGATGAGGCTCACCCATCCCTGCTGCGACACGGCCCCGGTCATGCTGGGCTTCTGACCCGAGCCGGGGGCCACCTGCAGACCGTCGGCGGCGAAGGCGTCGGCCGGCGCGTCACCGTCCACCGACACGAGGGCGAACGAGTCGAGCGCTGCGGAGGTGTGCGCGCGGACGTGGTCGACCGCCATGGTGAGATCGCCGAACCCGAGACCGCGCTCGTAGATGCCGACCACGGTCGCCTCCAGCGGCGCCCCGTCGCCGAGGACGCCCGTCACCGGGTCGCCGACGTCGAGGCCGAGCGTGTGCGCCGCATCGGCGCTGACCGCGACGGTCGCACCGCCGTCGAGGGCGGTGAGGGACCCCTCCTGCACCCGCAGGTCGAGCAGGCCGTCCGCGGTCGTCGGGTCCACGCCCTGGAGCACGTACTCCGTGCGCTCGATCTGACCTTCGATGTCGAGCGAGTCGAGCACCGCGGTGCTGACGACCACGCCGGTCGCTGCCGTCACCCCCGGCTCGTCGCGCAGCGCGCCGACGGCGTCGGGGGAGAGCCCGGCCGGAGCGGCCACACGCAGGTCGGCGGTGACCCCGGCCCGGGCCTGGGTCGCGGCCTCGTCCGCGACGATCGCCGGCCCGCCGATCTGCACGAGACCCAACCCGATGCCGAGGGCGATCGGGAGGATCGCGGCCGCCATCCGCCGACTGCCCGCGGTGGTGTGGGCGGCGGCGAGGAAGCCCGCGGCCGACGAACGACGCAGCACCGGCCCGACGAGGCGCACGCACAGGGCGACGAGCCACGGTCCCAGGAGCGCGAGCGCCACGATGAGCATGATCGCGGCCCCGGCGGAGGCGCCGACCGCTGCGTCGCCGCGGAGCATCAGCGGGACGGTCGAGACCGAGACGCCGGCGGCGGCGAACACGATGCCGGTGATGATGCGGGGCAGGCCGATCGGGCCCTGGCCCGTCGAGGACTCGCGCAGCGCCTCGATCGGATCGAGGCGGGCGGGGCGCCGCGCTGCAATGCGTGCCGCTCCCCAGGCCGCTCCGAGCACCAGCACCAGTGCGCTCAGCGCCGGGAACGGGCTCAGCGCGAGGGCGAAGTCGCCGGGGATGACTCCTCCGGCCACGAACGCCGACTGCAGTGCGGAGGACAGCAGGTACCCCGGGGCGATCCCGAGCAGCGCGGCGACGACGGCGACCGCGAGCGTCTCCCGCGCGATGAGGGCGTGCACCTGCGACGGGGTCGCCCCCACCGCGCGGAGCAGGGCATACTCGCGGCGACGCGCCTGGACCGACAGCGACAGCGTGCCCGCGACGATGAACAGGGCGACGAGGATGCAAGTGCCCACGAACGCGCTGCCGATCGCGATGAGCAGGGTGCGCGCCGCCGCCGAGTCGAGGAACTCCACGTCTCCTCTGGCGTCTCCGGTCCGGGCGACCAGATCCGGGAACGCCTCGCGGATCGCGACCGCCGTGCGCTCGGGGTCCCCGTCGACGAACACGCCGAGCGCCTGCGGGGCCCCGTCGTGCGGGTCGAGGTCGCGGATGCGCTCGTCCGTCAGGAACACCGACACCGCGCGCTCCGGCAGGCTCTCCGCCGAGACCACACCGACGACCGTGTACGTCGCCGCGATGCCGCCGTGGGCGAGCGCAAGGGAGTCGCCCACGGCGTGCCCGGCTCCGGAGACCACCACGACCTCGTCGTCGGCGGCGGGCTCCCGCCCCTCCGCGAGCGTGAAGCCGGTGAGTGCCGTCGCGGACCAGGGGTGCGCCTCGACCACGGCAGGGGCCGTCCCGCCGGGCACCGACAGAGGCACGGTCACGTCGGCGACCACGGCCTCGACGCCCGGAAGCGCGGCGATCTCGCGCACGGCGTCGGCGGGGACGGGAGCGCGCTCACGCAGCGGCACCGGCAGGTCCTCCGGCACGTCGACCTGCTGCACCGCCCCGACGACCACCTCGGCCGCCGTGTAGCGCTGCGGGGCGAGGCCGCCGCGGATGCCGGACTCGACGAGCACGCCGAGTCCGGTGACGAGCGCACTCGCGACGAAGATGGCGACGAAGACCCCGGCCAGACTGCGCCGATGATGACGGAGGTCGGCGCGGACGATCCGTCCGAGCCCGAGCGGCGCGGCCGACATCACCACTCCCCCAGCGTGCTCATGCGATCCGTGATCTGCTGCGGGGTGCCGCCGTCGAGATGTCCGGCGAACGCCCCGTCGGCGAGGAAGATCACCCGGTCGGCGTGCGAGGCCACCACGGGATCGTGGGTGACGACGACCACGGTCTGATGCAGCTCCTTCGCGGTGTGCGCGAGGAGGTCGAGCACCTGCTTCCCGGTGCGGGAGTCCAGGGCCCCGGTGGGCTCGTCGCCGAACACGACGTGCGGGCGGGTGATGAGGGCTCGGGCGATTGCGACGCGCTGCTGCTGTCCGCCGGAGAGCTCGGCAGGGCGACGGTGGCGACGGTCGGTGAGCCCCACCGCGTCGAGCAGCGTCTCGAGCCGGCCGTGATCGAGGGGGCGGCGGCCGAGGCGCAGCGGGAGGGTGATGTTGTCCTCCACGCTCAGCGCCGGCAGCAGGTTGTAGGCCTGGAAGACGAAGCCCACGTGGTCGCGGCGGAAGGCCGTGAGCTGCCGGGGCGTGAGCGCGGAGATCTCGGTGCCGCCCAGGTGCACCGTGCCACTGGTCGGGCGGTCGAGACCTGCGGCACTGTGCAGCAGTGTGCTCTTGCCGGAGCCGGACGGCCCCATGATCGCGGTGAACGAGCCCCGCGCGATGGCGAGGTCGATGCCTCGGAGTGCGGTCACCCGGGTGCTGCCGGAACCGTAGGTCTTGACGAGGCCGCTGAGGCGCAGGGCCTCGGCGGGGGCCGCTTCGACGAGCGGCGCAGAGGAGAGGGAGGTCATGCTTCGACGGTAGGAAAGCCGCGCGACGGCTCCCATCCCGCACGGTGCCGCATCGATGGTGGAGCTGGCTCTACCGCGGGCCGCGGGGCGCTCGGGCAGACTTGCAGGGTGAACGACGGATGGATGCGCCGCTGGCTGCGTGGATGGCTGCCCGATGCGCGGTTCCTCGCCGTCGAACTCGGGGCCTCCGTCGTGTCCCTCGCGCTGTTCTGCGTCATCCTCGTGCTGCTGCCGCTCATGCTCATCACGGGCGGGGTGCTGCTGCTCCCGCAGGTCGTGCAGGTGCTGCATGCCTGGAGCGACCGGGCGCGCCGCCGGATCGGACGCCGGCGCGGGGAGGACCTCCCTCCGCTCACGCGCACGCTGCCGCGCGGCGCGACGATCGACGAACGGCTCCGCTACGCCTTCTCTCGCGCCACCGCCCGAGACGCGCTGTGGCTCACGGTGCACGCCTTCCCGGTGATGTGGCTGTCGCTGCTGACGCTCGCGCTGCCCCTGTCCGCCGTCAACAGCCTCGCGGTCACCTGGTACTGGCAGTTCGCCCCGGCCGACGACCCGGTGGGCTCACCGTACCCGGTCACGTCGTGGGAGCTGGCGTGGACCATGCCGCTCGTCGCCCTCGCCTATGCGGTGGCCGCGCTGTTCCTCGTGCCGGTGGTCGCCCGGCTGGTGGCGTTCGTCTCGGCGAAGCTCCTCGCGACGCCGCAGAAGTCGCGCCTCGCCGCCCGCGTCGACGCGCTGACTCTCAGCCGCGCGGCCGCCCTCGACGCCCATGCCGCCGAGCTCCGTCGCATCGAGCGCGACCTGCACGACGGCGCCCAGAACCGCCTGGTGAACGTCGTGATGATGCTGGGGATCGCGGAGCGCGCCCAGGAGACGGGCGGCGACGTGCTCGAGCCGTTGCGGCGCGCGCAGGACGCGGCGACCGATGCCCTCGCCGGTCTCCGCCGCACGGTGCACGACATCTATCCGCCGATCCTCGACGAACTGGGTCTCGAGGGGGCGCTCGCCTCGCTCGCCGGGCGCAGCGTCGTCCCGTGCACGCTCGACGCCGCGGACGTCGGTCGGGTGCCGGCAGCGGTCGAGTCGGCCTCGTACTTCGTGGTCGCGGAGGCGCTGACCAACGTGAACAAGTACAGCGCCGCGACCCGCGCCACGGTGCGGGTCGAGCGAGAGGGCGAGCTGCTCCTCATCACGGTGGAGGACGACGGGGTCGGCGGCGCGGTCGAGCGTCCGGGCGGAGGTTTCGCGGGGATCCGACGCCGGGTGGAGGCGTGCGAGGGCACGATGGACCTGTCGAGTCCCGCCGGGGGACCCACCATCCTGCGAACGGAGCTGCCATGCGGATCGTGATCGCGGAGGACGACACCCTGCTGCGGGAGGGCCTCGCGCTCCTGTTGCGCAGTGAGGGCTTCGACGTGATCGGCGCCGTGCCGGACGCGGAGGGCTTCCTCGCCCTCCTCGACGAGGCCGATGCGGCGGTGGTCGATGTGCGGATGCCGCCGACCTTCACCAGCGAGGGGCTCAAGGCCGCGGCCGAGGCGAGAGCCCGCCGCCCCGGCTTCCCGGTGCTCGTGCTCTCGGCGTACGTGGAGGACCGGTACGCGGGGGAGCTCCTCGCGGCGGGGGCGGACGGCCTCGGCTACCTGTTGAAGGAGCGCGTGGGCAAGGTCGCCGCGTTCGTCGACGCCCTGCGCCGGGTGGCCGCCGGGGGGACCGTGATGGACCCCGAGGTCATCTCGCAGCTCATGAGCCGGCGCCGCGCCGACGACCCCGTGCAGACCCTCACTCCGCGGGAGCGTGAGGTGCTCGGGCTCATGGCCGAGGGCCTCGACAACACCACCATCGCCGCACGCCTGTTCGTGACGGAGACCGCGGTGAGCAAGCACATCGGCAACATCTTCGCCAAGCTCGGGCTCGCCGCCAGTGACAGCGGCCACCGCCGCGTCCTCGCCGTCCTCGCCTATCTCCGCGGCTGACGCTTCCGCTCCCTCCCCTCTTTCGCTGAGACCCCGGGTTGTCGTCGACGCCCCGGGGTTCTCGCGTCTGCAGCCCGGGGTCTCGCCGCGTACCCGGGGTCTCGGCGAAGAGATTCAGTATTCGGTGTTGCTAAGTACCGGTACTCGGTGTTACTTTGTACCGGTACCCAGCAACACTGAGTACCGAACGGAAGACAAACAACGAGAGGAGGGTACCGATGGGTAAGCAGATGACCGAGATGCTCAAGGGAACCCTGGAGGGCATCGTGCTGGCCCTCCTCGCCGAGCAGCCGGCCTACGGGTACGAGATCACGGCACGGATCCGAGACCACGGGTTCACCGACATCGCCGAGGGCACGATCTACGCACTCCTGGTGCGCATCGAGCAGAAGAACCTCGTCGACGTCGAGAAGGTGCCGAGCGAGAAGGGCCCACCCCGGAAGGTGTACACCCTGAACGCCCAGGGCCGACAGGAGCTCGAGGAGTTCTGGACCACCTGGAGCTTCCTAAAGACGCACATCGAACAGCTGGAAAAGCGCGACACCGAGAACAAGGAGAACTGAGCATGGCCGCGAAGTGGATCGAAGCGATCACCGGATCACTCGAAGAGAAGAAGCAGTACAAGCAGGCGCAGGCCCGTATCAACGCCCTCCCCGAACCGTACCGGGAGATGGCGAAGGCCCAGCAGCGCTACAACCTCTCCTACGGGGGCCTCACCGACGGCGACACCATCGTGAAGATGTTCCTCGACATCGCCGACATGTGGGAGCGCGCCGCGATCGACGGCACCCCGGTCAGCGCGATCGTCGGCGACGACCCGGTCGAGTTCGCCGAGAACTACGCCGCGGCGTACGGCGGTCGCCAGTGGATCGACAAGGAGCGCGCACGCCTCATCAAGGCGTTCGACGACGCGAAGAAGAAGGAGGAGGAATCATGACGACGCCTGCGATCTCCGTCCGCGGCATCGAGAAGTCGTACAAGGACCTGCACGTGCTGCGCGGCGTCGACTTCGAGGTGGAGCGGGGATCGATCTTCGCCCTCCTCGGGTCGAACGGCGCGGGCAAGACCACGATGGTCCGGATCCTCTCCACGCTGCTGAAGGCGGATGCCGGCGCCGCGTCGGTGCAGGGCATCGACGTCGCGGCGGACCCCCTCGGCGTGCGGGAGAGGATCAGCCTCACCGGGCAGTTCGCCGCGGTCGACGAGATCCTCACCGGACGCGAGAACCTCGTGCTCGTCGCGAAGCTGCGGCACCTGCCCGACCCGGGTGCGGTGGCCGACCGGCTCCTCGCACGCTTCCGGCTCACGGAGGCCGGGGGTCGCAAGGTCGGCACGTACTCCGGCGGGATGCGACGCCGACTCGACATCGCGATGAGCCTGGTCGGCGACCCCGATGTCATCTACCTCGACGAGCCGACCACGGGCCTCGACCCCGAGTCGCGCATCGAGGTGTGGGACGTCGTGAAGGAACTCGCGAGCGGCGGCACGACCGTGCTGCTCACCACGCAGTACCTCGATGAGGCGGAGCAGCTCGCCGACCGCATCGCGATCCTGCATGAGGGCCGCATCATCGCGAACGACACCCTCGCCGGACTGAAGCGGCTCCTTCCGCCCGCGAAGGTCGAGTACGTCGAGAAGCAGCCCACCCTCGAGGAGATCTTCCTCAGCCTCATCGGCCCTTCGACGGGCTCAGGGACCCAGGCGAAGAGAGGAGATGCAGCATGACCACGCACTTCGCCGCCGACACGGCGACGCTCACCGGCCGCTCGATGCGGCACATCTTCCGCAGCCCCGACACGATCATCACCACCGCAGTCACCCCGATCGCCCTGATGCTCCTGTTCGTGTACGTCTTCGGCGGCGCGCTCCAGCAGAGCACCGGGGCCGAGAACTACGTGAACTACCTGCTGCCGGGCATCCTGCTCATCGCGATCGCGTCGGGTATCGCCTACACGGCGTTCCGGCTGTTCACCGATATGCAGAGCGGCATCTTCGAGCGGTTCCACTCCATGCCGATCGCCCGGTCGAGCGTCTTGTGGGCCCACGTGCTCACGTCCCTCACGGCGAACGCGATCACCCTCGCGATCATCTTCGGGGTCGGGTTCCTGATGGGCTTCCGCACCGGGGCGAGCGTCTGGGCCTGGCTCGGAGTGATCGGCATCCTGATGCTGTTCACCCTGGCGCTCACCTGGCTGGCGATCATCGCGGGCCTGAACGCCAAGACCGTCGACGGGGCCAGCGCCTTCTCGTATCCGCTGATCTTCCTGCCGTTCATCAGCTCGGCGTTCGTGCCGACCGACACCATGCCGGCTCCGGTGCAGTGGTTCGCGGAGAACCAGCCGGTGACCTCGATCGTCAACTCCATCCAGGCGTTGTTCGCGGGGGAGCCGGTCGGGTCCGACATCTGGGTCGCTCTCGCCTGGTGCGTCGGGATCCTCGCGGTCGCCTACGTCTTCGCGATCATCTCCTACCGGAAGAAGGTCAGCTGATCGACGTCCAGCGATCCGGAACGCTCCGACCGGGGACTCTCCCCGGCCGGGGCGTTTCGCCGCGCTCGGCGCGTGTTCTCCCGGCCGCGTTCCGTCGCGTCGGGTTGCGTCAGGTCGCAGATTCTCGCTGAGGTCGCAGCTTCGCCCGGAATCCGTGCGACCTCGTGCGGATCTGCGACCTCAGCGGAGCCCGACCGGACCGAGCACCACCCGGCGACCCGTCCGGACCCAGACCGCGCCGTCGGCACGGTGTTCGACGCCGGTCGTGAAGCGGTAGCGGTAGGACACGGCTCGCACCCACCGCGGCCGCTCGCCGTGGAAGGGGTCGACGCGCAGCATCCGCAGCGTCGGGGCATCCGCCTCCAGCAGCCGCACGAGGAACACGGAGAACCAGTCGTCCAGCGAGTGCCCGAGCGGCAGGAACCACATCAGCCAGTCCAGCCGCAGATGATACGGAGCGAACTGCCGCGGGATCCGCCGCACGTCCCCCGGCTTCCCCCGGAACTCGTACTCGCGCCAGTGCCGGCCCTCCTCGTCGTCCGACCCCTCGACGACGATCTCGACCCGCTCCCGCGTGACCGTGCCGAAGGCTCCGTAGGCGTTGGCGAGCTGCCAGCGGTTGAAGCTCGCGTTCATGAGCTGCCGTCGCGCGAAGAGGTTGCGCACCGCGGGCACGCTCAGCACGACGAAGAGCACCCCGACCGCCGAGGTCGCCACGACCCACCACAGCGGCATGCCCGACACCGTCCACGGCAGCGAGGTCTCCGGCGTCCGCTCCGGAGTCCCGATGCCGGGGAGGCCGATCGCGGAGAACCCGAGCACGATCGTGGCCCAGTTCAGCCACGCGAAGTTCCCGGTGAGCACGAGCCACAGCTGCGTCGCGATCACGATCCCCCCGGCGACGGCACCGACCCACGCGGCCCCTTCGACAGGCTCAGAGACCCAGCCAGCACTGTCGGGGAGCCAGAGGGTGAGGATCGGCGCGAAGAGGAAGAACGGCACGACGAGCTGCGCGATGTGGTTGCCGACCACCTCGAGCTTGTGGAACCACCGCGGCAGCAGATGCGCCTGGCGGCTCAGCGGCCCGGGCATCGGCTGGGTCTCGTGGTGGAAGGTCATCGCGGTGAGGTCGCGCCACTCGCGTCCGCCGCGGATCTTGATCATCCCGGCGCCGAACTCCAGCCGGAACAGCAGCCACCAGAACAGCACGATCACCACAGTCGGCGGCGGCTGGTCGTTCGAGCCGAGGAAGGCCGCGAGGAACCCCGCCTCCAGCAGCAGCATCTCCCACCCGAACGAGTAGAACGTCTGCCCCACGCTCACCACCGACATGTAGCCGAACCACAGGGCGAGGAACGCGAGCATCGGCACCCACGGCGGTCCGAGCTGCGGCACCCCGACGACGAGCAGCGCGGCGACGACGATCCCCGCCCAGGACAGGGCCACCAGGCGCCGGTCGGTGTAGCGGACGCGGGTGAAGAGCGTGGGGTGCAGCAGCTTCCGGCGCTCGCGCTTCTGCGTCACCCAGTCGAGCAGCACGGGCGCGGGCAGGAGCCCATGCTCGCCGAGGAGCGGACGGAACTGGTTCAGCGTCGAGACGAACGCGACGAGGTACAGCGCCGCGATGCCCCGCTGCAGGACCTCGCGGGCGAACCCGAAGTCGACCGCCGCGAACCCGTCCACGGCCACAGGCTACGCCGCGACCCGCCGGCCGATGAGGGGGTTGCGCGTTCCGGAGATCAGTTCTGCATCGCGATCTGCTGGCCCTTCACGAGCGGATACGCCGCGAGCTCGGAGCCGTCGAGATCCTCCTTGTGCATGTCCACACCCGTGATCTGGCTGTTCTCGTAGGTCGTGTAGTAGTACACGCCGGTCGCGGTGTTGGCGCACGACGAGTAGATCGTGATCTCGTACTTGTCCTCATCGCCGACCTGCACGCACCCGCGCTGCTGGGCGACCGAGCCGAGGATCTGGAAGAACTGGCTGATCGACTCCGACTCCGACGTCCCGCACACCGAGTTCATGCGTGTGAACACCGCCTTCACGAACCGCGACGACGACGACAGGTCGCCCGGCAGGCCGATCCCGCCCATGCCCCGGCTGTAGAGGTCCATCGGGACGTCCGAGGCGAAGGTGTTCTCCGGCTGCCGCTTCGAGAGGTGCTGATAGTCGTTGAGCCGGAAGCTCTGGATGTCGAACGTGGGATTGTTCGTGAGCACGCCCCACGGGTTGTCATACACCTTGAGGCCGCCGCGCACGCTCTCGACCGTGATCGACGCGCTCTTGTCGGCGATGATCCAGTGCAGCGGCGACAGCGGGAACTCCGGGCTGAAGTTGATGTCCACGAGACTCACCGACCGCAGGGCCTCTTTCACCTCGGCCACGGTCTCGAACTGTCCGAGAACCCAGGGGATGAACTCGAACGGCGTGACCTCGGTATCCCCCGACCCCGGTGCCGGATAGTGCGCGTTGTCCGGGAAGTTGAGCCCGGCCATGCCGAGCCCCTTCTCGTTGACCGCGTCGTAGTAGAGCGGGTAGCCGTCGGCGATCGTGGCGATCCCGATGATCGCGTGGTGCGTCGGCAACGACGGCAGCCGGTGGAACGGGAACGGGAAGTTCCGCGGCGTGACGGTCACCGTCTCGTTGTAGGAGAACTCCAGATCGAGGTTCCTCCCGAAGTAGTGGTCGGCGGTCGTGAAGCTCAGTCCTGTGCACATCGGTCTCTTCCCCCCTCCGCGACCCGGGCGGGTCGGCGAGTGCGGGCCATGCTTCCACCTTCCGGGCATGAGCATAAGGGGGGCTCACCCACGACGAAGGAGGGCCTCCCGCTGCGGGAGACCCTCCTTCGAGACGTGCGACGGGTGTCAGATCTCGCTACCGGCTCCTCCCGACGACCGGACGATAGCTCCGATCCACAATGCGACGTTCACTCCCGCGACGATGCAGAGGATCAGCGGCACCCACCCCGCAGCACTCGCTCCATCGACGAAGACCAGCAGAGCGAGGAGGGCGACTTCTGAGAGCATGAGCCCCCACAGCGTTACGTGCACCACTCGTATATGGCGAAGGTCGGTCGACATCAAGGCGCCCGTGGACAAAACCATCAGCGCCGCTAACAACATATTGGTCATGGTTTTCTCCACCGCAGGAGACCCTTTCACGCTAATTGGGCACGCAGAAGTAGCCGGACCGCATCACCGTAGGGGCGAAGGGCAGAACTCCAGTCACCCAGGTGTGCCCTACCCAAACACCACGGCTCTTGATGTTGCAGACATTAAGGAGTGCCGCACCGAAGCCAAGGAGCGCGCCTGCCAAGGATGTGACGTTAACCGCCACCCTGATGGTGATCGACGACCTGGACGAGCTTGCTGCCGGAGACTTCGTAGTGCGTCGCGATGCGCTGGCCTCTCGCATCCGTAGCCCACGGTGTGCCAATCCTTCCGATCATTGCGGTGAGTACCTCAGTGCCGTCGTCCACGGCAGTTCTGCTCAATGAAGCCGAGCCGTCCTCGTTGATCGCGATATCCACATCGTCGGGCAGCGCATACGACAAGCGTCCGGGCGCATCCGGGCCGGTGATGACCGTGCTAATGCGCAAACCACCCTCAAGTGCCTGAATCACCCCGGTCACCTCTGACCCCTCGCCCACCGCGCTCCCGTCCTGTGCAACGGACACCTCAGCGCTTTGAACCTGCTCAGGCAGACCGATCGTGAGGCCCGTCAGCTCCCCTCCCCACGTACCGGCCGGCGAGATTTCAATCGGGTCCGAGAAGGCGCGAGGCACGGATACGGTTGCGTCCTCCCCGGCTGAGACGAGCGCTCCGTTCAGAGGCTGCAACGGCACCTGCGTCACTTCATCTGCCTGCGGATGGATCTCCGCGGCGGACGAGACGACATCCACGGCTTCCTCCGTACCGTCGATTTCAAACGCGTTCGCTGCCACACCCCCGGAGGAAGCGAGCATGGCGACTATGACGACGCTCGCGATACCGACGCGCGGGAATCGGTTCTGTCGATTCATCAGATACCTCTTCTTGTATCGAGTTCAACATCCCGCCTGTACAGGACAGTACCCGGGCTGTCGTAGGCGCGCTGTCCCCCCTTCGGGGGACAGCGCGATCAGACCGGACGATCGGAATAGCTGAGCGCGACCATGACCGTGACCGCGAGCGAAAAGGGTCACCCACGACGAAGGAGGGCCTCCCGCTGCGGGAGACCCTCCTTCGAGAGGTGCGACGGGTGTCAGCTGGTGACGGTCCAGTCGAACTGGTCGCCGTACTCCTCGAGCCACGCGTCGACCGCGTCGGCTTCCTTGCCCTCGCCGTACTCGTTGACCACGAGGTCTTCGAGCGCGCCGTACTGCTCGTCGTCCAGCTTGATCTTCTTGATCAGCTCGGCCGCCTCGGGGAACTCGTCCGCGAAGCCCGTGGTGCCCAGGAAGTGCAGGCCCTCGGCCTCGCCCATGGCACCCTTCGGGTCCTCGAGGTCCTTCACGGGGAAGGCGTCGTTCGCCCAGAACGGACGCCACAGCGTGACGACGATGTCCTCCTTCTTGTCGGTCGCGGTCTTCAGCTCGGTGAGCATCGCCGCGGTCGACGAGGTGACGAGCTCGTACTCGCCGTCGAGGCCGTACTCGGGCATCATCTTCTGGGTCTGGGCGGTCAGGCCCGCACCCGGCTCGATGCCGTAGATCTTGCCGTCGAAGTCGGCGCCCTTGCCCGCGAGGTCCTCGATCGAGGTGAGCTCGGAGTACTCCGGCACCGCGAGGGTCAGCTTCGCGTTCTTGTAGTACGTGCCGAGGTCTTCGATGTCGTCGCCGTAGGTGTCCATGTAGGAGGCGTGGGTGAGTTCCGGCCACGCCGACGGGTACATGTCGACGTCGCCCTGCGCGAGTCCGGTGTAGAGCGGGCCGGCCTCGGTGAGCGTCTTCATCTCGACCGTGTAGCCGATCTTCTCGAGCTGGTCCTGCAGGAGGTAGGCGGTGCTGAGGCCGTCGGTCCAGGAGGGCAGGAACCCGAGGGTGATGGTGCCCTTGTCCTCGGCACCGTCGCCGCCGCCGCTCGTGCCACCGGCGCCGTCGCCGCTGCATCCGGCGAGGGTGAGCGCTGCGGCTGCACCGAGGGCGGTGATGGTCAGGATCTTCTTCTTCATGTGACTCTCTCTCTTGCGTTCCGTATGTGATTCAGGAGGTGCGGACGAGGCCGCGGGACAGCTGTGCCGGATCGAAACCGTGCCGGGAGCCGCGCCCACGCGCCCGTTTTCCATCCCGCACCGGACGAAAGGGGGTGGGGGACGGAGACGGGGGCGCGGGGCGGGGCGCTCAGGCGCGGGCGAGCTCGGACTCGGTCGGGGCGGAGTCGGCGGGCGCGGAGGCTGCGGGCTCCGACGCCACGGGAGCGGAAGGCCGGGACGAACCGCGACGCCTCAGCATGCCGAGGAGCGAGGAGCGGTTCTCGCCGGGCGCGCCCAGAGCGGCGGTCACCCGGTCGAGGAACACGGCGATGAGCACGACGCCCAGTCCCGCCTCGACACCCTTGGGGATGTTGATCGTCGAGATCGCCTCGACGACCATCTTCCCGAGCCCGTCGGCTCCGGCCATACCGGCGATGACCGCCATCGACAGCGCGAGCATGATGACCTGGTTCACGCCGGCCATGATGGTCGGCATCGCGAGCGGCAGCTGGATCCCGCGGAGGATCTGACTCGGCGTCGCTCCGAAGGCGTGTCCGGCCTCGACGGTCTCGGCGTCGACACCGCGGATGCCCAGCTCGGTCAGGCGCACGCCGGGAGGCAGCGCGAAGATCACGGTGGCGACGAGTCCGGGCACCACACCGATGCCGAAGAACACGATCGCAGGGATCAGGTACACGAAGGCCGGCATGGTCTGCATGAAGTCGAGCACCGGCTTCAACGTCGCGCGCACCGTCGCGTTGCGCGCCGACCAGATGCCCAGTGGCACCGCGATCAGCACGGCCACCACGGCGGCGACGAGGACCAGCGCGAGCGTCTGCATCGCCGGGACCCAGAGGTCCATGGCGACGATGAGCCCGAACGACAGGATCGTGCCGATCGCGAGCTGCCACGAGCGCACGACCCAGGCGATCAGCGCAGCGATCACGATGATGACCGCGAAATGCGGGGTGAGGAGCAGGCGCGTGAGGCCGTCGACGAGGAAGCTCACCACGAACGAGACCGCGTCGAGCAGACCGTCGAGGTTGGCGGTGATCCAGTCGACGCCGGCGGCGACCCAGTCGCCGACGGGGATGCGGAAACCGTCCATCAGCGCACCTCCTCCGTGTCGACCTGGGCCTCTGAGCCGAACCCACCCTGGGTCCCTGAGCTCGTCGAAGGGCCGGGCTCGGCCGTCCATCCGTCGTCGAGCACGGCGTCGATCTCGGCCTGGGGCATGGGGGTCATCGGCAGCAGGATCTCCTCGGTCGCTCCGGGCCCGGGACCGAGCGCCGCGAGCAGGGTGACGCGCGGGATCACGCCCGCAAGGCGGCCGTCGGCATCCGTCACCGCGAGGGGCAGCGGCGACTCGACGGCGGGGACGAACAGGTTCATGAGGACGTCGTCCTCGCGGACGCTCTGCAGCACCGGCTTGATGATCGAGTCGAGGCGCGTGGCGCCCTGACGGACGAGCTTCACGGCGTCGCGGTCGGTGACGACGCCGACCAGCTGGCGATCCTTGCCGACCACGTAGGTCGCCGACATGTAGGCGTCCCGCATCTGGCGGAGCGCCGTGCGGGGACCGGCCGACTCGGCGACGACGGGGCGCGGACGCTCCATGACGTTCGCGGCGGTGAGCACGCGCGCGCGGTCGACGTCCTGCACGAACTGCTCGACGTAGTCGTTCGCCGGGTCCATGAGGATGTCCTCCGGCGTGCCGATCTGCACGATGCGCCCGTCGCGCATGACGGCGATGCGGTCGCCGAGGAACATGGCCTCGTTGAGGTCGTGCGTGATGAAGACGATGGTCTTCTGGAGCTTCTGCTGCAGCTCCAGGAGCTGCTCCTGCATCTCGCGGCGGATCAGCGGGTCGAGCGCGCTGAAGGCCTCGTCCATGAGCAGGATGTCGCTGTCGGCGGCGAGGGCGCGGGCGATGCCGACGCGCTGCTGCATGCCGCCGGAGAGCTCGGAGGGCAGCTTGTCTCCCTGCCCCTCGAGTCCGACGAGGGCGAGGATCTCCTCGGCCTTGGCCTGGCGCTCGGCCTTGCCGACCCCCTTGAGTTCGAGCGGGTAGGCGACGTTCGCGGCGACCGTGCGGTGCGGCAGCAGCGCGAAGTGCTGGAACACCATCGAGATGCGGTCGCGGCGGATCTCGCGCAGGCGCGCGGCCGGGATCCCCGTGATCGGGTCGCCGCCCACGGTGACGGTGCCGGCGGTGATGTCGTGCAGGCCGTTGAGCATGCGGATGATGGTCGACTTGCCCGATCCGGACAGGCCCATGATGACGAAGATCTCACCGCGGTTGACGGTGAAGCTGGCGTCGATGACCGCGGCGGTCCCCGCATCGGCGACGGCCGTGCGGCTCTCCCCGGCCTTCAGTCGGCGGACGGCGGCGCTCGGATTCCTCCCGAACACCTTGTACAGATGGCGCGCTTCGAGTGCTGTTTCGGACACGTTTCCCCTGCGGCTCGGCCTTCGGGTGGCTGAGCCTGCTTCGGTTACGCCCGGGTGATCCTCACGAGGCCGTTCGACGTCTTCGCTGTGGCGGCACAGGCGGCGGATTTCGGATCCGCCGCAGAGGGGATCGACCGTACGCCCACGCCTCTTCGCCGCACAGCTCATCGAAGGAAGGACGTGACCGCGGACTGGTCTATGGGCCGTCAGGCCCGCAGACCAACGTAACGAAATGGCCGGTCAGCGGCAAATCCTGCTCCACGGACGTACCCGGGTTTCCGCCGCTGACCGGGGGATAGTACGAGCGTCTAGCAATCTCGGTGCGGCGTACTCACGGGCGCCGGACGGTGCGCGTCACGGTGAACTTCGGGGTGCGCCGGAGCTGGTCGGTGGGGCCGATCAGACGGCTCATCTCGGCCCGGTGGCCGAGGCTCGAGTTGTACACCGTGAACAGGTCCCCGCCCGGTCGGAGCAGACGCGCGGCGGCCTCGAACAGGCGGGTCGCGGCGCCGGTGTGCACGCTGGCGCCGAGGTGGAACGGCGGATTCAAGAGCACCGTGTCGAAGCTCCCCGCGGCGAGCGCCGAACCCGCGTCGTCGTGCGTGACCTCGACCCGGTCGGCCACGCCGTTCGCCGACGCGGTGGCACGGGCGGAGGCGACGGCGGCGGCCGAGCGGTCTGTGGCGACGACGCGGTCCTGCGGGTGGGCGAGCGCCCAGGACACGGCGAGCGCTCCGGTCCCGCAGCCGAGGTCGAGCACGCGGCGTCCGCCGTTCACAACTCCGGAAGAACGGCTGCTCTCACCGCCGTTCCGCTCGTTCTCGGCGCGTGTCACCTCTGTTCTCCTCAGTTGTGGACCGTCGAGGTCGAGCACCTCGAGCAGGACCCGGGTGCCGATATCGAGGCGGGACCCGGCGAAGGCGCCGCCGTGGGCCACGAGGACGAGGTCGCCGTGCCGCGCGGTGACCGGGAACGGCGGCGACTCGGGCACCGGGAGCGGCTCGGAGGCGACGAGCAGCCGCGACTTCCGCTCGGCGCGCTGCGCCTGTACCCGGGCGAAGCTCCGCCCCAGCACCTCGTTCTGCGCCAGAGTCATGTGCTTCACCCGACCGCCTGCGACGAGCACCACGTCAGGCGCAGCCCACCGGGCGACCGCATCCGCGATCTCCTCCAGTTCGGCGAGGGCCTTCGGGAGCTGCAGCAGCACCAGTTGTGCACCGGCGAGCAGGCCCTCGTCGAGTTCATGCGGGGTGAACCCACCGCTCCCGAGCTCCTCGGCGTTGCGGGCGAGTGCGCGGCGTCCGGTCGCGAGGTCCTGGTGCACCCGGATCCCGGAGCGCCCGGCAGCCGCGAGAGCCAGCGTGATCGCGCCGTACTCGTCGCCGATCACGACCGTCTCGGACCCCGGCACGTCGAGCGCGAGTGCGCGTTCCACAAGCAGGAGGTCGGTCGCATCGTGGGCCTGGAGATTGTCCGCCTCGACGTCGGGCCAGCGACGCAGGCGACTGTAGGGGAACTCCGGCACCAGCCCACTGTACGCGGCCCGCCTCGCCCCCCCCGTGCACAACTTCGGAGCTGACGGCCGGCACGCCGCCCGGACCGCCCGTCAGGCGGCGTGTCGACAGAGATCTCCGAAGCTGTGCCTGCCCGCGAAGGAGAGGGTTGACACGGAACCGGGTCCCATGGTTACTTAGTCAAGTAAGTAACCCAGCAACCACGGAGGACTCGTGATCGAAGAAGGCAAGCCGCTCTTCCTCCAGATCGCCGAGCAGATCGAGGACTCCATCCTCGACGGCTCGCTGGCCGAGGAGGCGCAGGCCCCTTCGACGAACGAGCTCGCCGCGTTCTACCGCATCAACCCCGCCACCGCTGCGAAGGGAGTCGCCATGCTCACCGACAAGGGAGTGCTCCACAAGCGCCGAGGCATCGGCATGTTCGTCTCGGAAGGCGCCAGGGAACTGCTCCTTGGCGAGCGCCGCGCGGCCTTCGCCGACCGCTACATCGACCCGCTCCTCGCGGAGGCCCGCACGCTGGGTCTCGGCGCGGAAGACCTCGCGGACCTGCTCCGGCAGCGCGCCGCATCCGCCCCCACCCCAGAAGGGAAGAACCCCGCATGACCGCCGTCATCGAGGTGCAGAACCTCACCAAGCGCTACAAGGAGAAGAGGGCGCTCGACAACGTGTCGCTCTCGCTCGAGGGAGGCTCGATCTACGGGCTCCTCGGCCGCAACGGTGCCGGGAAGACGACACTCATGTCGATCCTCACGGCGCAGAACTTCGAGTCCTCCGGCACTGTGAAGGTGTTCGGCGAGCACCCGTACGAGAACGCCCACGTGCTCGGCCGGATCTGCTTCGTCCGGGAGAGCCAGAAGTACCCGGACGACGCGACCCCGCGGCACGCGTTCGCCGCCGCGCGCCTGTTCTTCCCGCACTGGGACCAGGACCTCGCGGACGAGCTCATCGCGGAGTTCCAGCTGCCGATGAAGCAGACCATCAAGAAGCTCTCCCGCGGGCAGCTCTCCGCGGTCGGCGTCATCATCGGCCTGGCTTCGCGCGCCGAGATCACGTTCTTCGACGAGCCCTACCTGGGGCTCGACGCCGTCGCCCGACAGATCTTCTACGACCGGCTCGTGGAGGACTACGCGGAGCACCCGCGCACGATCATCCTCTCCTCGCACCTGATCGACGAGGTCGCGAACCTCATCGAGAAGGTCATCGTGATCGACAACGGCCAGATCCTCCTGAACGAGGACACCGATGCCGTCCGCGACCGCGCCGTGACCGTCGTCGGCGACGCCACCAGGGTCGACGCCTGGACCGCCGGCCGCGAGGTGCTGCACCGGGATGAGCTCGGCCGCGTCGCCTCGGCCACCGTGCTCGGCACCCTCACCGCCGACGACCGCGCCGACGTGCGGGCCGCGGGTCTCGACCTCGCCCCCGTCTCGCTGCAGCAGCTCATCGTCCGCCTCACCCAGAAGGCCGAGAGCCGCGGCGCCACGAGAGCCGATGCCACCACGGAAGGAGTCCGCTGATGCGACGCACACTCAACGTCATCCGACTGCAGCTCATCAACCGGCAGACCTTCGTCTGGGTCCCGCTGATCATCCTCGGCTCCGCCGTCGTGATCTCGGTCCTCATCTACGCGATGATCCCGGGCGATGCCCCCAAGTACGGCGGAGGCGGCCAGGCGCCGCTGTGGTACTTCTTCGCGATCGGTCTGTCGGCCATGACGCTGACGTTCCCGTTCTCGCAGGCCATGAGCGTCACCCGGCGCGAGTTCTTCATCGGGACGCTGCTGACCGCGATCCTCGGGAGCGCACTGCTCGGGGTGCTGTTCCTCCTGGGCGGTGCGATCGAGCTCGCCACCAACGGCTACGGCGTGAACGGCTGGGTGTTCCACCTGCCGTGGCTGTGGGAGGCCGGCCCGCTCGGCGCCTTCGTCGTCTACTTCACCCTCGCCCTGTTCTTCTTCGTGGTCGGGTTCACCGGCGCGACCATCTACAAGAGCTGGGGTCCGATGGTCCTCACCATCGTCGGCGTCGCCCTGGCGCTCCTCCTCGTGGGGGTCGTGTACCTGGTGACACGGCTCGAGCTGTGGGGCGACGTGTGGCTCGGCATCCTCGACCTCGGCGCCGTGGGCCTCGCGCTCTGGGGGCTCGTGGTCGTGGCCGTCCTCAGCGTCATCTCGTTCCTCGCGTTCCGTCGGGCCACGCCCTGACGCAAGGATCCGAATCCGCGGATGCCGCGGCTGCGCACCCCGCGCGGTCGCGGCATCCGCGTCCTACCGCCTCTACCCGGCGGCCCGAGCCGAGGCAACCCGGTGGCCGCAGGCGGCCCTCGGCCCTATCCTCGCCAGAGAGGACCACCCGACCGCCGCGAGGAGAGGATGACGTGACGCCTGACCTTTCCCGCCTGCGCGTCCGCGAGCGCCGCTCGTACCTCGCCCGCACCATTCGCGAGGCGGTCCGACCCGCCCGCCTGCTCCTCGTCGTCAAGACGGCGCTCGCCGTCGGGCTCGCGTGGACAATCGCGCCGCACATGCCGGGAGTCACCGACGAGTACCCGTACTACGCACCCCTCGGCGCGCTCGTGAGCATGTATCCGACGCTCATGGGGTCCATGCGGTCGAGCCTGCAGACCCTGTTCGGCCTGGCCACCGGTATCGGTCTGGCCGCGGTGATCGTGCTCACCGTCGGACCGACGTGGTGGACGATCCCCCTCGTCGTCGGCCTCGGCGTCCTCGTCTCCGGCACCGGCTGGTTCGGCGTCGGCAAGGAGTACGTCCCGATGGCGGCGCTGTTCGTGCTCATCATCGGCGGTCAGAACGCGGACGACTACTCCGTCGGCTACCTGGCCCAGATGGGGGTCGGAGTCGTGATCGGCCTGGTGGTGAACCTTCTCTTCGCGCCCGCACCGCTCATCGGGTCGGCAGAGGCGCGGGTGGACGAGTTCCGCCGACAGCTCGCGGGACACCTGCACGACATCGGCTCCGCGGTCTCCGAATCCTGGCCGCCGGAGACCGCGCAGTGGGCGGACGATGCCGCCGCGCTCGCCGAGACCACTGCCGACCTCCGTGCGGCCCTGGCCGAAGCCGACGAGAGCGTGCGCTACAACCCCCGAGCGCGCCGTCGGCACGCGGGAACCGCCCACATCCACGAGCAGCTCTCCACCCTGGACCGGATCGCGCACCTCATCCGCGACATCGCCGACGCCACGGCCGACACGATCTGGGAGCGCCCCGCCGGCATGCCCCTCGACCCCGCGCTGCCCGAGCCGTTGTCCGCGGCCTGCCACGCCGTCGCCGACGTCATCGCCGAGGACGACCCCGCCTCGAGCGCGGCGCACCGCCGTCGCGGCGAGGCGGCGCGGGCGATCCGGCTCCTGCTGGAGCGCGTCGACGACCGCACGTTCGACGTCCGCAGTTCGATGGGACCGGGCGTGCTGACGGCGATGCACCTCCGCCGCATCCTCATCCTCAGCGGCGAGCGCCCCGACGACGACGACGAGTGACTCAGATGGTGTCGTCGGCGACGACGATGTCCATCTGCCAGTAACGGCCGGTCGGGTCGGTGTCGTCGTGCGCGGCGTCGGCGGCGGAGAGCACGTCGTTGATGTTGTGCATCACGTCGTCGAACTCGGCCTCCGTGAGGCGGATGGTGCGCTGCACGAATGACGCGTGCACCTCGGCCGTGCGGCCGGAAACGTACTCCGGGGTCCAGGCCATCACCCGCCGCACGAGGTCCTGGTGGTCTTCGGCGAGCGCCGCCACGACGGCCCCGCCGAGCGCCTCGTCGGGCACGGGGTTCTCCGGACCGCCGACATTGAGGGCCCCTTTGCGGCCCGTCCACACGCGGTCGCGGCGGTCTCTGGCCTGCTCCGGCGCCTCCTCGATGAGCCCCGCCTCGGCGAGCACTCGCAGGTGGAAGCTGGCGCTGTTGGCGGGCACATCGAGCTCGCCCGCGATGTCCGCCGCGCGCAGGAATCCCCGCCGGGCGATCAGGCGGAGGATCTGTCGGCGCAACGGGTGCGAGTAGGCCTTGAGCATGGCCGACGTCATGAAGGCGGCGTCCTCCCGGGAGGTCGTTTCCGCGTCGTCGGCCATTCCCCGATCCTAGTCACGCAATTCCGCACGAATAGTTGCGCAATTAGTCTTGCGCAACTATCGTCGAGCCATGACGATGACGCCCACCCCCCACCGCCTGTTGCGGAACACGCGTTACCTCACCTGGCTCGTCAGCGATACGAGCAAAGGCCTGGCGTCTGCCCTGTTCGGATTCGCCGTGCCGCTGCTCGCGCTGATCATCACGAACGACCCCGCGCAGGCCGGCGTCATCGCAGGTGCGGGCATGGTGGCCCGCCTGCTGCTCACGCTGGTCGGCGGCATCCTGGCGGACCGGCACCGGCGCATCGTGCTCATGCTCGTCGGCTCGATCCTGGGGATCGTGCTGGCCGGAGCCTTCACGCTCCTCGCCCTCGGCGGCGCTCTCACCTTCGCCACCCTCCTCGTGATCGACGTGCTGTTGGCCGCACGGAGCGGCCTCTTCGACGTCGCCGGCGAGAGCGCATTGAAGGAGATCGTCCCGGATGACGCGATGGGGCGGGCGCAGGCCGCGAACCAGGGGCGCGACGCTGCCCTCCAGCTCGCAGGAGGGCCGCTGGGCGGGCTGTTGCTCGGCGTGGGCGGCTGGCTGGTCGGCGTCGTCATGACCGCCTGCCACCTCGTCGCGGCCGTGACCGCCGGGTTGCTCGGCCGTCAGACCAGGCGAGCGGGCATCGCCGACACCGGTGCCGAGGAGGACGCGGACCTCGACGCGCCCCCGGCCCGCCCGAACGCCTGGCGGGAGTTCCGGGAGGGATTCGGCTGGCTGCTGTCCCGCCCCGACCTCGGCGGCGTCATGCTCATCATGACGATCATCAACCTCGGCTTCAACGCCGCGATCACCACCGTCGTCTACGCCCTGCAGCAGGCGGGGCACTCCGAACTGCTCATCGGCACGGTCAGCGCGGCGATCGGCGCCGTGATGCTCGTCGGCGCGGTCGTCGCCCCGTTCCTCGTGCCCCGGATCCCGGCGGGGGTGCTGACGATCGGCGGACTCACGGTCGTCGCCCTCTGCGCCGTGGTGCTGTCGTTCGTGTCCGCGCCGTGGGCCGTCGCGGTCGTCCTCGGTGCCTCGGTGCTCCTCCTCCCCGCCCTCAATGCGGGGATGATGGGCTACTTCATGGTGGCCACGCCCTCCCGACTGCTGGGGCGCGCGAACAGCGCCATCGGCGTGCTTGCGATGGGAGCCATGCCGCTCGCCCCCCTCATCGCCGGCTTCGGCCTCGCGTGGGCGGGACGCCAGGGCACCATCCTGATCTGCGCAGCCCTGTGCGTGCTGGCCGCCGCCCTCGCGATCGGGAATCGCGCCCTCCGCAACCTTCCCGTCGAGTCTCGGTGGGCCGCACACGCCGCCCAGTACGAGGCGGACTGAGGCGGAGACAGTGCGCTAGGGCGCGACCGCCAGCACGGTGATCCCCGCCGCCGCGGAGGCTACGGCGAGCACCAGCGCGATCGCGATGAGGATGACGTGCACGCGGAGGAACGGGGTGGCCTTGCCGTTCTCGTCCCTGGCGCGCGGATCGTTCGCGACCCGCTTGTAGAACCGCGGCCAGACGAGCACGTTGAAGCCGGCATTGAGGAACAGCACGACGACGAGAGCGATCACCCCTCCACGCTATCGAGGGTGTCGTCGCCCCACGGATTCGGGCGTCGGAATTCTTGGACCGCGACATGTATCACCGAGCCCTTGCCGTGCTCCTGGTAGGTGTGATCACAATGGGCTTCATGATCGACGGTGCCCCCGGCGCCGCCTTCGATCCGGCATCCGACGACGGGCGCGCACGCTGGGAACGTGCCGCGGACCTGTTCGATGCGTGGCGCGATGGCGACGGCCGCTCGATGGACGACCTGGTGCGGCTGATGACGCCGGTGCTGTGGCACGTCGTGCGCGCCTACGGCCTCGAACGCACCCTCGCGGAAGACGTCGTGCAGACGACCTGGCTCCAGCTCGTGCGCGGCCACGGTGCCATCGCCGACCCGCGGGCCGTCTCCGCGTGGCTCACGACCACCGCCCGCCGCGAGGCCTGGAAGGTCGGCAAGGCGAACGGTCGCGTCGACACCGCGGAATCCGACGACCTGGACGCCCTGCTTCCGGAGCAGGCGTCCGCCGAGGAGCACGCCACGCTGGACGACGAGAACCGACGGCTCTGGGCCGCGGTCCGCCGCCTCGCCGAGCGCTGCCAGCGTCTCCTCCGGGTGATCGCCTTCGAGGACCGCCCCGACTATGCGCGCCTCGCCCGCGACCTGTCCATGCCGGTCGGCAGCATCGGGCCGACCCGCAGCCGCTGCCTCGCGAAGCTCCGCGACCTCCTCGACGCCCCGGCCCGTCGGACGGAGGGACGATCATGAGCGATGAGGACGACGCCCGGCTCTTCGCCCGCCTGCGCAGCCTCTGGGGAGAGGTCGATCCGGTCCCTGCCGGGCTGATCGACCGGATGGTCGCCGCGGTCGCGGCGGACGGGCTCAACCGCGAGTACGCGCTGCTCACCCTCGTGGAAGGCCAGCTCGGCACGGTCCGCGGCGAGACCGACGCCCTCACCCTGCAGTTCAGCGACGGCAGCACGAGCATCCTCCTCCACGTCACGACGACCGCGTCCGGACGACGACGGATCGACGGCTGGGTGGACACCGCCGCTGCGGAGATCGTGTTGCTGCAGGGCGAGCGCGAACGCCGCACGACCCCGGCGGAGACCGGCCGATTCATGTTCGACGAGGTGCCGTCGGGGCTCAGCCGCGTGCGCCTGACCGCGACGGTCGGCGACGAGACCCGCACCCTGGAGACCCCGCAGTTCGAGTTGTGACCCCGCATCGCCGACGCCGTCGCCGTCGATGCCCACGGAGAGGATGACCGATGGAGCAACCCCAGGGATGGACCTGGCAGGACCGCGCGGAGGGATCGATCCGCCGCGGGACCGCCCTCGACCCCAGCACCGAACCGGTGGACGGGATCCGAGCGTTCCCCACCGCGTACCTGCCGGAGCGCCTGCTGATCACGCGCGCCCTCGACGAGCAGGAGGCGTACGACCGCGAGCTGCGCGCCCTGAGGGATGCCGCCGACTCCTTCGGCTGGCGGCTGGAGCTGGAGTCGCCGGAGCGGGAGATCGGGAACGGCGAGCTCGTGCCGGGCGTCGCGGGTTTCCTGCGGGCGCGCTTGACCACGCCGGATGAGCCGACCAGGGGCGAGTCCCCCGTGGCACCCGATGCCTGGCGGGTGCTGCAACGCGCGCGCCGTCTGTCGCGCTCGACGATGCCGCGGACCAGCCTCGAGCACGTGCTCTCGATCGATCCGGTCGGACTCAACCCGTTCACCCGGACGAACCC
Source organism: Microbacterium sp. NPDC064978 (assembly GCF_044543605.1). Classification (NCBI taxonomy): domain Bacteria; kingdom Bacillati; phylum Actinomycetota; class Actinomycetes; order Micrococcales; family Microbacteriaceae; genus Microbacterium; species Microbacterium sp. NPDC064978. The sequence goes on from NZ_JBITWF010000002.1 coordinate 539,244, forward strand.
GTTCACCCGGACCAACCCGTTCACCCGGACGAACCCCGTCCGCGGTGCGGCACCCGGCGGAGGCGGCAGCGACGACTACCTGGAGCCCGGACGCGGGGCGCGGCAGCCGGTCACCTGGCTCGGTCCCGCCCCGGCCCGCGCCGCCGCTCCGAAGCGCGGACGACGGCCGGTCGTAGCGGTCCTCGACACCGGGTGCGGCGAGCACGCCTGGCTGCCGTCCGACATCGTCACCCGGCACGTGGAGCTCGACGGCGTCCCCGTGGGCTTCACGGACGACGCCGACCCGGAGCGCTACCCCGACCTCTACGGGCAGCTCGACGGCGAGATCGACGCGGTGGCCGGGCACGGCACCTTCATCGCGGGCCTCGTGCGTCAGGCCGCTCCGGACGCCGACATCCTGTCGATCCGTGTCGCCGGCGCGCTCGGGGTGGTGGACGAGAGCACGCTCCTCGAGACCGTGGCGCAGGTCGTGGAGCTGCTCCGGCGGCATCGGGAGGATCCGACGACGGGCTTCCCGATCGACGTGCTGAACCTCTCCCTCAGCTACTACCACGAGACCCCGACCGACGGGCTCTTCAGCACGACGCTGTACGAGCTGCTCGCGAAGGCCAGGGAACTCGGCTGCGTGGTCGTCTGCTCGGCCGGCAACGACGCGATCGACCGCCCCTCCTTCCCCGCGTCGCTGTGGCCGTGGCCCGGCGCCGACAACGGGCTGCGGTCCGACCACGGGGCTCCGCACGTCTCCGTCGGCGCCCTGAACCCGTCGGCGCACTCCGTGGCCCTGTTCTCGAACGTCGGCCCGTGGGTGCAGGTGTACGCCCCGGGCGCCGCGGTGGTCAGCACCTCGCCGGCCTTCGTCGGCGGCGCGCAGGCCGCGACCCGCGCAGACGTCGACGGGCTGCCGCGCGAGACGCTCGACCCGGACGACTACCGAGGCGGCTTCGCGGTGTGGAGCGGCACCTCCTTCGCGGCTCCGTACATCGCCGGACGGGTCGCCGCCCAGCTCGGCGCGGTCCCCGCCCAGGGCGTGAAGCCCGCCGTCGCCGCGAAGGCCGTCGCCGCCGTCCTGACGTCGCTGCCGACGCCGCACGAGAGGTCCTGACGCCTCGCACCCTTCCGCACGACCACCCCGGCACGGCATCCTGGACGGATGCCCCTGTCCGCGAGCGCGCTGCACCGACGCGGCGTCGAGGCGGCCAACGCCCGGCAGTTCACCCGCGCCCGGCGGGAGCTGGAGAAAGCCGCCGCCCGCACGGACGACGTCGACCTCCGCGCGCGGATCGACGGCACGACGGCGTATGTGCTCGCGCAGACCGGTGAGCCCGCGGCGGCGGAGGCGCTGTGCCGGGAGGCCCTGGCCAGGGACGGACTGCAGGCCGAGACGGTCGCCCTCCTCGGCGGGCAGCTCGGCGCCCTCCTCATGCACGGCGGACGGATGGAGGAGGCCGAGGCGAGCCTGACCGCCGCGATCGACGCCCTCACCGCTGCCGGTGCCGAGACGCCGGCCCTCGCGAACTGTCTGATGAACCGGTCGGTGGTGCGGATGCAGCGCCATCAGCTGGACACCTGCATGGCCGACCTCCGACGTGCGATCGGGATCTACGAGGCGCACGAGGAACGGGACTCCCTCGCCGAGGCCACGCACAACCTCGGCTATGCCGCGCTGCTCGGCGGGGACCTCGTGTCGGCGCTGCGCCTGATGGCCGCGTCCCGGCCGACGTTCGCGGCCACCAGCGCCCTGGCCACCGCCATCAGCGACCTCGACCGCGCCGAGGTGCTCCGCGACGCGGGCCTGACCACCGAGGCGGAGGCGCTGCTCGGCCGCGTGGCCGTACAGTTCGGTGCGCAGCGGATGCGCCAGGCCCGTGGTGAGGCCGAATTCCACCTCGCCCGTTCGCTCGTCCGGCACGACCCTCGAGCGGCCGAGCGCGCCGCCCGCACCGCCGCCCGACGCTTCACCGCCCTCGGCAGCAGCGGCTGGGCGGCCAGAGCCGCCGCGGTGGAGCTGGAGGCGCGGCAGCGGATCCGGCCCGACCGCCCCCTCGATGCGGACGCGTGGGAACGCGTGGCGCAGGAGCTCGACCGGAGCGGCTTCCGCACCGAGGCCACGGCCCTGCGGCTGAGCGCCCGCCGCGACGGCACCGGCCGCCTCCCCCGCGTCCCCGCCTCGGCCCCGACGCCGCTGCGGCTCCGTGCGCAGGAGGTCCGCGCGGCCCGCGCCGCCGGACGCGGCCGTGACGGGGAGGCGCTGCGCGCCGCGGCCGCCGGGCTCGAACTGATGTCGGCGTGGCAGCGGTCGTTCGGCGCCCTCGACCTGCAGGCCTCCGTCGCCATGCACGCCAGCGACCTCGTGTTCACCGGGCTCGCCGCCGCCGTCCGCCGCCGCGACCCTGCGACGCTCTTCGAGTGGTCCGAGCGCGCCCGGCACCTCAGCCAACAGGTCGCCCCCGTCCGCCCCCCGCACGACGACGCCCTCGCCGCCGACCTCGCAGAACTGCGGATGCTGCGCGCCGACCTCGCGGGGGCGGACTGGACGACCGACCCCACCGTCCGCTCGCTCCGCGACCGGGTGCGGGAGCGGCAGTGGTCCGCCACCGGCTCGGGAGCGACGAGGGAGCGCCGGACGCTCGCCGAGACCTCCGCGCTCCTGCCGTCCGATACGGCGGTGCTGGCCTACGTCTACACCGGCACCGGCCTGCACGGGGTGGTGGTGCGGCCGGACGGCGCGACCGTCGTCGACCTGTCGTGGTCGCGGGTACGGACCGCTCTCGACGGCCTGCGCGCCGACCTCGACATGGCCGCGCTCACGCGGGGCGGCGCGATGGGGCCGGTGACCGCGCGCGCTCTGACGGCACGCCTCGCAGTCCTTGACGACGAGCTGCTCGGGCCGATGCGCGGGGCCGCCGCGGGCGCCGAGCGGTTCGTCGTCACCGTTCCCGGAATCCTCGGCGGGGTGCCGTGGGCCATGCTCCCCGGCATGCACGGCGTGCCGTTCACCCTCGCGACCTCGGTCTCGCGCTGGTTTCACGGCACGACGGCCGCCGCCTCGACCCCGAGCGTGGGCTTCGCGGCGGGACCACGGGTACCGCGGGCGGCGGAAGAGGTCCGGCGCGCGGCGGATTCATGGACGACGCGGGGGGCGACCCGCCTGCTGCAGGGCACCGAGGCGACCGTGACCGCCGCCACGGCACTGGCCGGTTCCGTCGATGTGCTCCACATCGCCGCGCACGGACGCCATGCGGTCGACAATCCTCTGTTCTCCGGCTTCGAGCTCGCCGACGGGGTGCTCTTCGGCTACGACGTCGACCTCATCCCCCGGGTGCCGCGGACCGTGATCCTCTCGGCGTGCGAGCTGGGGCGCTCCTCCGTGCGCTGGGGAGAGGAGGCCCTGGGCATGACGCGGGTCTGGCTGCACGCGGGCGCGGATTCGGTCATCGCGGCCCCGGTCACGGTGCCGGACGACGACGCCTGCGAGCTCCTCACCGCGGTCCACGACGGCCTCTCGACCGGTGCTTCTCCCGCCGACGCCCTGGCGAGCGCCGCGCTGACGACGGGGGTTTCCGCCCCATTCCAGTGTCACGGCAACGGATTCTGACTTTTTTGCCGGACCGAGGTATCAGAATCGCACCCACCCTCTCCTGTTCTTCGGAAGGTGTCGAGCGACAGGCCTCGAAGGGAGAGGCCCGAGGGAGGCGCCGTCGGTTCTGGGGAAACGCCGCTGGGGAGCGGGAAGACGAGACGGACACCATCTGCTCGGGAGGGTCACGGTATGCAGCCGCGACGCTCCCGCAGGGCCTCGGCGATCTGGGGACGCCGAGGCCCTCGGGGTGTCCGCGGGCGGCCGGAGCGCCTCAGGCGAGGAGGACGCTGTACCCCGCGGCGCGCAGCGCATCGACCGCGGCGCCGTCGGCTCCTCGATCCGTGATGACGGTGGCGAAGAGCTCCGGCCCGCCGACCGTGGAGAACGCCTCGACCCCGAGCTTGCTGCCGTCGGTCACGACGACGGCGCGCCGCGCACGCTCCGCCATCATCCGGTTCACCGCCGCCTCGCGCTCGTCCTGCGTGGTCGCCCCGGCTGTCGCGTCCATCCCGTTCACACCGATGAAGGCGAGGTCCAGCCGCACCCCGCGGAGCAGCTGCTCGACGAACGGGCCCACGAGCTCGTACGTGCGCGAGTGGATGACACCGCCCGTGACGACCACCTTGATCTCCGGCCGGGTGGCGAGCTGAGCGGCGATGTTCACGGCGTTCGTGACCACCGTGATCCCGCCCTCCGCTGCCAGGTCCTCGCGGGCGGCGAGCGCGGCCGCGATGGCCGTGGTCGTCGTGCCGCCGGAGAGGCCGACCACCATACCGGGGGTGACGAGCGCCGCCGCGGTCTGTGCGATGCTCTCCTTCTCGTGCGTGCGGAGATGGCTCTTGTAGCGGAGGGGCAGTTCGTAGGCGACGGTCTGGGCAACGGCCCCGCCGTGCGTGCGGGTGAGCAGCCGCTGCTCGGCGAGGGAGTCGAGGTCGCGGCGGGTGGTGGCCGGAGAGGCTCCGAACCGCTCCACCAGCTCCTCCACCGTCACCTCCCCGTCCGCCGCGAGGAGGTCGAGGATCGCGTGCAGTCGGGCCGCGCGCTTCACCGGTCGTCGTTTCGCGTCGAGGTCGCAGCCCTGCCGGGAACCTCTGCGACCGGAGCGGGATTCTGCGACGGCAGCAGGGCGAACAGTCGCAGCATCCGGGCGGCCTCGTCCGCGAGGGCGGCGCGGGCGGGAGCGAGGTACTTGCGGGAGTCGACGAGACGCTCGTCGGCGGCGAGCACCTCGCGGACCGCGCGCGTGAAGAAGCCGTTGAGGTGGGTGGAGACGTTGACCTTCGTCATCCCGGCGCGCACGGCGTCGGCGATCACGGCGTCGGCAGCCCCGGAGGAGCCGTGCAGCACGAGTGGCACGTCGGTCCCGTCGGAGGCGGCACCGCGGAGGGACGCCCGCAGGCGGGCGATGAGGTCGAGGTCGAGGGAGGCGGTGCGGTCGGTCATGGCGTGCGACGACCCCACGGCCACGGCGAGCGCGTCCACCCCGGTCGCGGCGACGAACGCCCGCGCCTCGTCCGGATCGGTGCGCACGCCGGGGGCATGGGCGCCGTCCTTCCCGCCCACCTCGCCGAGCTCGCCCTCCACGTAGACCCCTGCCGCGCGCGCCCGGGCGGCGACCTCGGCGGTCACCGCCACGTTCTCGTCGTAGGGCAGCGCGCCGCCGTCGAACATGACCGAGCCGAAGCCGAGGGCCACCGCCTCCTCGACGAGCTCCGGTCGCTCCGCGTGGTCGAGGTGCACCGCCACCGGGGTCTCCGCGCGTCGTGCCGCGGCGAGCGTCGCGAGGGCGATCGGCTCCAGACCGCCGTGATAGTCGGCGCAGTTCTGCGAGATCTGCAGGATCACGGGGAGCTGTGCGAGTGCGGAGGCCCGCACGAGGCCCTCCGCGGTCTCCAGGTGGATGACGTTGAAGGCACCGATGCCGGTGCCGGCGGTGGCAGCCGCGGAGAGGAGCTCCCGGGCGGAGACGAGGGTCACGAAGGGTCCTTCCGGAAAGAGGCGGGGTCGGGGCGGGACACGCGGAGCTGCTCCTCGAGCGCGCGCCAGCGTGGAGAGATGTCGCCGGCGAGCGGCATGAGCACGGCGGCCGCCGACCACGCGGTCGCGCGGCGGAGGATGACCTCGGGATCACGCTCGCCCTCCGCGGAGAGCACGGCGCAGGCCGCGACCGCGGCGTCTCCCGCACCGGTCGGGTTGCCGGAGAGCGGCTCGTCGAGTCGGGCGTGCAGGAGATCGGTCGCGGTCACCGCGAGCATGCCGTCGGCCCCGAGCGACAGGAGCACGAGCTCGGCGCCCCGGGCCAGCAGCGACCGGGCCCCCTCGACGGGGTCGTCGATGCCGGTGGCCTCGGCGAGCTCCGCGGCATTGGGCTTGAGCACGGTGGCTCCGGCGTCGGCGGCGCGCAGGAGGGCCGGGCCTGAGGTGTCCACGATCACCGGGACCCGGGCGTCGGCGCCCACCGCGACGAGCATCGGCACGAGCGATTCCGGCGCTCCCGGGGGGAGGCTCCCGGAGACGACGAGGACCCCGGCGCCGGGAAGCCGGTCGACGATCTCCGCGAGAAGCCCGCCCCACTCGGCATCGGTGGGGTTCACCCCTCGTTCGTTGACGATCGTGGTGTCGCCCGCGGCCTCGTCGACGAGGGCGATGCTGCGACGGGTGTCGGCCGCGACGGGCACGAGCACATGGGGCAGGCCGCTGGCCGTGAGCTCCGCGGCGAACTCCGCGCCGACCGGACCGCCGGCCGTGGTCAGCGCGAGGACGGACGCCCCCTCGGCGTGCGCGACCCTGGCGACGTTGAGGCCCTTGCCGCCGGCGCGGGACGCCCCGGTGTCCGTGCGGTGCGTCCCGCCTGCGACGAGGCGATCGACCCGCCAGGTGAGGTCCAGGGCCGGGTTCGGGGTGACGGTGAGGATCATGCGAGCTCCCTGGCGCGGAGGGCGGCGCCGATCAGGCCCGCGTTGCCGGACAGCTCGGCGGGGACGAGCGCGGGGAGGCGGTGGAAGCTGAGGCGGGCGGCGAGACGGGTCCGCAGCTCGTCGAAGAGCGCGCCGCCCGCCCGCGACAGTCCGCCGCCGATCACCACGGCCTCGGGGGCGACCACGGCGGTCAGCTGCGCGAGCGACAGGGTGAGTGCGTCCAGCGCCGAGTCCCAGATTTCCGCGGCGACCCGATCCCCGGCGGCCGCGCGGGCGATGACGTCCTTGGCACCGTCCGGGGTCGTCCCCGTGGCCTCCCGGTAGCGGCGCGCGATGGCGCCCGCCGAGGCCACGGCCTCCAGACAGCCACGGGCACCGCACGGGCACACCGGTCCGTCGGCGATCGGGGAGTGACCGATCTCGCCGGCGTAGCCTCCGGCCGTGTAGGGGTGGCCGCCGACGAGCAGGGCCCCCGCGATCCCGGTGCCGATCACGAGGATCACCGCGTCGTCGTAGGCCCGCGCGCCGCCCAGCTCGTGCTCGGCCCAACTCGCGGCGCGCACGTCGTGGTCGAACGCGACGGGGAGGCCGAGACGCTCGGCGGCGAGCGCGCGCAGCGGTGCGTCCCGCCAGCCCATGTTGCTCGCGAACACTCCGATCCCGGCGGCCGCGTCGACGATCCCCGGCACAACGAGCCCGGCGGCGCGCGGCGTCACATCGGGATGCTCATCGCGGAGCTGCGCGGCGAGCACCTGCAGCCGGTCGAGCAGCGCGGGGGTGCGGTCGCCGTCGGCCGTGGGGGTGGGCGTGCGGCGGAGACCGAGCGCCCGCCCGTCCGCATCGAACAGCGCCGACTTGATGTCCGTCCCTCCGACGTCGAAGGCCAGGACGGGCGACCCGGCGCCGAGCGTGCGCACCGCGGCGAGCTTCTCGCCGGCCTCGTCCCTCGCGACGTCGGGGATCGCGTCCGCGGCGTCGTTCGGGGTCATCGCTCGGCTCCGGGGATCGCTGGCGTCATGCATCCAGGATGACGGATCGCGTGAGGTTGCGCGGCTGGTCGGGGTCGAGCCCGCGGGCCACGGCACGGTCGAGGGCTGTCCGGTGCAGGCGCACGAGATCGGCGAGCGGGTCGATCGCGCGGTGCTCGAAACGGGCGCCCGTGGCGCGCACCTCCGCGGCCAGTCCTTCCGGTGCCTCTCCGAACTGCCACGTCACCCGGCCCGGGGCGGCGATGGCGATCGGACCGTGACGGTAGTCCATCGACGGATACGCCTCGGTCCACGACTGTGACGACTCGCGCAGCTTCAGGGCGGCCTCGTGGGCCAGGCCGATCGTCCAGCCCCGACCGAGGAACGTGTACTGCTCGGCATCGCGCAGCTCGATGTCGTCCCCGTCTTCGGCCAGCACGGCCGACGCGTCGGCGATGGCTCCGGAGAGGTCCTCACCCAGCGACGCCCGGAAGAGGGCGAGCGCGGTCGTGGCGAAGCGCGTTTGCACCACCGACTGTTCGTCGGCGAACGGCAGCAGCACGGCATCGTCGACGAGGGAGACGAGCGGGGAGTCGGGGTCGCCGATCACGCCGATCGTGCGGGTGCGCCCCTTGATGCGGTCGACGAGCTCCAGCACCTCGGTGGTGGTGCCGGAGCGGGTGAGGGCGACGACGGCGTCGTAGCCGCGGTCGACGAAGGCCTCGGAGGCCGCGAACGCGTCGGTCTCGCCGTGGCCGGACGACTCGCGCAGCGCGGCGTAGGACTGCGCCATGAACCACGACGTGCCGCAGCCGACGACCGCGACCCGTGCACCCCGGGCCGGCAGCAGAGCCTGCTCGGCGGTGAGTTCGGCGGCGGTGGCCCACATCTCCGGCTGGGAGCGGAGCTCTGCGCGCATGTGTGCGCCGGGCAGCGAAGCGGTCATGAAGAGGCCTTTCGGACGAGATGTTGCGTACTTGTGATTGTTTCGGGCGTTATCCGATCATAGTATTTCGTCCCAGGAGAGCAACATCTTGATTTGTTTGTTTGCCTGACAAATAATCAGGACGAGTTCCCCCGAGCCCCCGCTCGGACGATCACGACCGCTCAGGCGGCGCGATCATCACGCACCGTCGCGTGGAGTGTTCTGCGACTGTGCACCACCCCCCTCTCCGGAGAGCGGATCCCGCCCGCTGGAGCAGCACCCACAGTGAGGAATGCAATGCCCATGAACAAGTCACGGCGATACGGGGCCGCAGCGGTCGCGGCCGTCGCCACGCTGTCGCTCGCATCCTGCGGTTTCGGTGGATCGGGAGGAGACAGCGGCGGCGGCGACGACGCCAGTACGCTCGACCTGCTCGTCCCCAGCTACTCCGACGCCACGAAGGGTCTCTGGGAAGACGTCATCGACGGGTTCACCTCAGACAACCCCGACATCAAGGTCAACCTCGAGGTGCAGTCGTGGGACAACCTCGAGAAGGTCATCTCCACGAAGGTCCAGGCCGGCGAGGCGCCCGACATCTACAACGGCGGCCCCTTCGCGGGCTTCGTCGAGGACGAGCTGCTCTACCCCGTCGAGGAGGTCGTGTCCGACGACGTCTACTCCGACTTCCAGGACTCCTTCCTCGCCAACGCCGAGGTCGACGGCACCGCCTACGCGCTGCCGATGATCGCCTCCGCGCGCGCCCTGTTCGTCAACAACGACCTCCTCTCCCAGGCGGGCGTCGAGGCGCCGACCGACTGGGACTCCCTGCTCGACGCGGCGACCAAGGTGTCCGGGCTCGGCGGTGGTGTCGCGGGCTACGGCATGCCGCTCGGCTCGGAGGAGGCACAGGCCGAGGCCGCCGTGTGGCTCTGGGGCGGCGGGGGATCCTTCGGCGACGCGTCGGAGATCACCATCGACACCCCGGAGAACCTGGTCGGCGCCGAGCAGATCAAGAAGATGATCGACGCCGGAGCGACCCAGGCCGACCCCGGCTCCACGCAGCGCTCCCCGCTGATGGACATCTTCATCCAGGGCAAGATCGGCATGCAGGTCGGCCTGCCGCCGACGGTCGGTCAGATCGCCGAGAACAACCCGGAGCTCGACTACTCCATCGTCCCGATCCCGACGAAGGACGGCTCGCCGTTCACCCTCGGCGTCATGGACCAGCTGATGGCGTTCGAGAACGACGGCGACAAGCAGGAGGCGATCACGAAGTTCCTCGACCACTTCTACTCGCCTGAGGTCTACGTGCCGTGGGTGCAGGCGGAGGGCTTCCTCCCCGTCACGAAGTCCGGCGCCGAGGAGCTGTCCGGCGAGGAGGCCCTCAAGCCGTTCCTCGACGTGCTGCCCGACGCGCAGTTCTACCCGTCGACCAACCCGAAGTGGTCGGCCGCGGACGGCGCCTTCAAGTCGCTGTTCGGACAGATCCAGGACCAGCCGGCGGCCGATGTGCTGAAGCAGATCCAGGACCAGGTGGACGCGGGCTGACCCGCGGAACGGAGAGGTTCGGGAATCCCCCATGAGCCAGACGACAGAATCCTCGAACCTCGCGGGGGCGGCCACCGGCCGCCCCCGCACCCCGGACGTCGGGACGGCCGTGCGCGGTCGCCCCGGCGGGCGGGACCTCCTCCAGGCGCTGCCCTGGATCGCTCCCGCGCTGGTGCTCATCATCGGCGTGGTGCTGTTCCCCGCCGGCGTCATGTTCTTCAACTCCACGCGGGACATCTCGCTCTCGGGTCTGGACAAGGGCTCGGTCGGCTTCGACAACTTCGTGACCGTCTTCACGTTCCCGGAGTTCTGGCCGATCTTCGTCCGCACGATCGTCTGGGTCGTGTCGGTGGTGCTGTTCACGGTCGTCATCTCGCTCGGCCTCGCGCAGATCCTCAACAAGGCGTTCCCGGGTCGCCAGCTCGTGCGGATGGCGGTCATCGTGCCGTGGGCCGCGTCGGTGGTGATGACCACGATGGTCTTCTACTACAGCCTCGAACCGTACTTCGGGGTGTTCAACAAGTTCCTCTACGACATCGGGCTCTCCGACGACGCGGTGGGCTACGGCTGGACGAAGAACCCGACGACGGCGTTCGTCTGGTCCATCGTCATCGCGGTGTTCGTGTCGCTGCCCTTCACGACCTACACGATCCTCGCGGGGCTTCAGGCGGTCCCCGCCGACGCGATCGAGGCCGCGAAGATGGACGGCGCCGGCGCCGCCCGCACCTATTGGTCGATCATCCTGCCGCAGCTGCGCAGCGCCCTCGCCGTGGCGATCCTCATCAACATCATCAACGTCTTCAACTCGCTGCCGATCCTCAAGGTGATGACCGGGTCCATCCCGGGCTACGGCGCCGACACGATCATGACCCTGATCTTCAAGTACATCGAGCTGCAGAAGAAGGTCGACGTCGCGAGCGCGCTGTCGGTCGTGGCCTTCCTCATCGTGATCGCGATCGTCGCGGCTTACGTCAAGATCGTCAAGCCCATGAAGGAGGTCTGATCATGACCGTGACCGAGACCGCCCTCGTGACCACCGCCGACTCCCGCGGACGACGCACCCCGCCGATCCCCGGCCGTCGGCGCCGCTACACCGCCGACCAGGTGACTCTGCCCCGGGTGATCCTGCGCACCGCCGCCGGGTTCCTCGTGCTCGCGATCTTCGTGCTGCCGTACCTCATCATGTTCTTCGGTTCGGTGAAGACGAAGGCGCAGATCCGCTCGGTCGACCCGACCTACCTCCCGGTGGAGTGGCACTGGGAGAACTACCTCACGATGTGGTCGACGCCCGAGACGCCACTGCCGTACAACCTCGTCTCGACCATCGTCATCTCCGTGTTCGCGACCCTCCTCGTGCTGCTCGTGTCGCTCCCCGCGGCCTACTACACGGCCCGGTTCCGGTTCCCCGGGCGCATGGTGTTCCTGTTCCTCGTGATCGTGACGCAGATGCTGCAGCCGGCCGTGCTCACCTCGGGCCTGTTCCGGCAGTTCACCGTCCTCGGCCTCGGCGACACCTGGACCGCGATGATCTTCATCAACGCTGCCTTCAACCTCTCGTTCGCGGTGTGGATCATGCACTCGTTCTTCGCCGGCATCCCGAAGGAGGTCGACGAGGCCGCGCAGATCGACGGCGCCGGGCGCCTCACGGTCCTGTTCCGGATCAACCTCCCGCTCGTCTGGCCGGGCATCGTCACCGCGATCGTGTTCACGTTCGTGGCCTGCTGGAACGAGTTCGCCGCCTCGCTGGTGATCCTGTCCACCGACAAGAACCAGCCGCTGTCGGTCGCGCTCACGAAGTTCGTCGGTCAGTACGAGACGAGCTGGCAGTACGTCTTCGGCGTCTCGATCGTCGCGATCCTGCCCGTCATCATCCTGTTCATGCTCATCGAGAAGCGTCTCGTCGGCGGCCTCACCGCCGGCAGCGTGAAGTAACCCACCCGGCTTCCGGTCCACCCCCCGGGTTCCCGTCCGGCACACCTGCACGACCGCGGCGCGCGTGCAGGGGTTCCGGACGGATCCGGTCGTGCGAACGTACCCGGGTCGTGCAGCCGGAACATCCGCCGGCAGAGGTCAGGGGCGGGGTCAGGGGCGGGGGCCGCCGGCGCGGAGCTGCTCGGGGCTCCATCGCACGCCGAGGACCGCGGTGAGGGCGGCCTGCGCGGCCCCGGCGGAAGGAGCGACGCGGGGATCGGCGTAGCGGATCGGCACGTCGGCGGTGCCGCGGGCGGGATAGCCGCTCTCGGCGCGGACACGCTCCAGGAACCGAGGACCGAGCTCCGTCGCGGGACCGCCGATGACGACCTCGATCGGATCGAGCAGCGCCCCGATGAGCTTGATGGCACGGGCCAGGGCCCGCGCGCCGTCGTCGATCAGCGTCTGATCCGCACGGGAGACGAGGGTGCGGACGGCCGGCACGTCCAGCGCGTCCGAGAACTCCTCCCCCAGCATCGGTCCCATCGCGGCCGCCGACTCCAGACAGCCGCGGCGTCCGCAGCGGCACGGACGCGCGGCCTCGCCGAACACCACCTGCACATGCCCGATCTCCCCCGCACGGTCGCGAGGCCCCGGCGCGAGCTCTCCGTCGAGGGTGACCGCGGCGCCGATGCCGCCGCCGCTGTGGATGAACAGCCGGTATCCCGACGGGGCGGCGTCGAGACCGGCCTCCGCGATGGCCTCGGCGTCCACGTCGTTGACGAGGAGGACCGGGACGCCCGCAATGGTCTCGAAGCGCTCGGCCAGCGGCACCTCGTGCCACTCCAGCTGCACGCTCTCCAGCACCGTGCGCCCGTCGGTCGTCCCCGGGACCTGCACGCCGATCGCGAGCAGCCGCGCGCCGTAGGCGGCCACCACCTCGGCGACGGTCTCGTCCAGCACCCGGTCGCGGGTCTGCGTCGTGTAGGAGACGCTGCGGCGGGCGACCTCGGAGCCGTCGAGGGCGACGAGCGCCAGGTACGCACTGGTCGGCTGCACGACGAGCACGAGGATCAGATGATGCTCCGCGTCGATGCTGAGCGTGGTCGCGCGTTTGCCCCCCGTGCTCACCGCCTGCTCGCCCTCCGCGATGAGCCGGTGCTCGATGAGTTCCGCGACGAGGGACGACGCGGTCGCCGCTGTGAGGCCGGTCGCCCGCGCGATACCGGCGCGCGTCTGCGAACCGGACGCCTGGAAGACGAGTTGGAGCGCCCGCCGCAGGTTCGCTCGCCGAACCGCCGCCTGGGTGTCCAGCGCGTCGTCGTGGGTGAACATCTGCGAGTTCCTTCTCGGGGCCGAGGTCCGTCGATTGACAGCGCGCGTACCGCTCCGTACGCTCGGTCCGTTAGTTTATTCATTGAACTTAGTCAGCCCGAGCGTCGATCGGGAGGAGCATCATGCGCTACCCCCAGATCCTAGAGCGCGCCGCCGATCGGACACGAGACGCGCAGACGTCGTCCAACGGCCACGCTCGCGGCATCCGGGAACGCAACCGCGCCCTCGTCCTGCGCACGCTCATGGAGCAGTCGGCTCTCAGCCGCGCGGATCTCTCCCGGCTCACCGGCCTCGCCCGCCCCACCGTGTCGGACGTCGTGCGCGATCTGCTCGCCGACGGCGTGATCCGGGAGAGCGGACCCAGTCAGGAGTCCCGGCCGGGAAAGCCCGCCGTGATGATCGAGTTCGACCAGCGCGCCGTGCAGGTCATCGCGCTCGACCTCTCCGTGCCCGGTGAGGTCATCGGGGCGCTGGCCTCGCCCGACGGGCGCCTCTCGCACCGCCTCCACCGGCCGCGCATCCCGGACCCCGCGGAAGCCGTCGCCGGTCTCGTCGCGGAGCTGCGGAGCCTCGCCGACGGTCCCGCGCTCGGCATCGGCATCGGTGTGCCCACCGGCTCCTCCGCGCTGCTCGGTCTCGGGCCACGACTCGCGGAGATCCTCGACGCCCCCGTGCACCTCTTCGACGACGCCGATCTCGTGGCCGATGCCGAGCAGCGGTTCGGCTCCGTCGGCACCGACTTCCTCCTCGTCCGCCTCGGCACCCGCATCGGCACCGCGATCCGCGTGGTCGGCGACGACGGCGCCCCGGTCGAACGATCCATCGGTGCCCGCGAGCTCGCGCACGTCGGTGCTGGCGGCGACCCCGGCGAGGCCTGTCTGTGCGGCCGCGAGGGCTGCGTCCACGCGTGGGCCGCGGCTCCCGCCATCGCCCGGCGCCTGGACGCCTCGGGAGCGGACCGCCCGCAGGTGCTCGCCGCCGCGGGTGCGCGGCTCGGCACGTCGCTCTCGGTCATCGCCGCCGCCGTCGACCTGCCGACGATCGTGCTGAGCGGTCCCGACGAGATCGTCGGAGCCGCACTGGTCGACGCGACGGCCACCGCGGTCCGAGCCGCCTCGCACCCCTCTCTCGGGCCCACCGTGGTGCCGAGCGCGGTCGACGATGCCGTCCTGCTCGGCGCGGCGACCCGCGTGGTGGCCGCCGAGTTCAGCCCGCGCTGACCCTCTCCCCAGGGCGTGGTCAGAACCTGGTGGCAAGCAGCGATAGCGCAATCGTCGCGCACAGCACTGCGCCGGAGCTCGCGATCGCTGCCAGGAGCTTTCGTTTCACGCCGTGAGTCACGACCGCTAGGACAGCACTAGTGACGCTTAGTGCGATTCCGATGGGGAGGGCGAGAACCGCTGAGATCAACGTGAGGATTCCGCCGGCGGCGATCGCAAGGAAGATGACCCCTTCTCGCCTGCTCCGGTCGATGGTCGCTTCATGAGACATGAACGGTCCCCCTTCTAGTAGATGGAGCAGACTACGCTTTGCGACTTGCTGCCGCCCCCGCCACCGTTCAGACGGAGGCAGGGTTGCATCGTCTGAATGTCCCAGCCGCCCGTACCAAAGATCATTTTCCGCTGCGCCCAGATGCGCGCTTGTCCGCTCACAACTCCGGCCCCCTTGCCGATCTGCCCAGCATCACGCCACCCGATCGTTCCGATCGTTGTCCACGACCGCGAGAACGAGGCCGACGTCATATGTTCCCCTTGCTTCGGAGGTCGAACATATATTCATACCGATCGAGAAATATGGCAGCATCCTCGTCGCGGGTCAGGGGCATGGTGCTTGAGGACGGTGGCCATCCGTTCCGTCCGTGAGCATCCGCTCCCTCCCGCCCGGCCAAGGATGGGAGACTCGATCCCGCGGGGCGGCCGGTCCGTCGCCTCGATCCGTCCTGGGAGAGGAATCCGCATGAAGGCACTCGTGATCGGCGCGACCGGCAGCATCGGCGGGGTCGTCGCCGCCACCCTCGACGTCCGCGGACACGAGGTCGTGCGGGCGTCCCGCTCCGGCGAGCAGAGCGTGGACGTGACCGATCCCGCCTCCATCCGCAGCCTCTTCGAGCGGGTCGGCCCGGTCGATGCCGTCGTGGTCGCCGTGGGTTCCGTGCCCTTCAAGCCGCTCACCGATCTCGACCGCGACGACTACCTGTCCGCCTTCACCGGGAAGACCCTCGCGCAGCTCGACGTCGTGCGGATCGCCCTCGACCACGTGACCGACGGCGGCTCGATCACCCTCACCAGCGGCGTGCTCGCGCGAGAGCCGATCGCGTCGGGAGCGGCGGCGGCGATGGCCAACGGCGCCCTGGAGTCGTTCGTGATCACGGCGGCAGCCGAGGCCCCGCGGGGGATCCGCATCAACGCGGTCTCCCCCGACGTGCTGGCGAACTCCCCCGGGTACTTCTCGACCTTCCCCGGCCACCGCCCGGTCACCGACGACGAGGTCGGCCAGGCGTACGTGCGCGCGGTCGAGGGCATCGTCACGGGGCGGGTGCTCACCGTCTGATGGCGCTCTCTCTCACTCCCGTCCCCGCGCTGTCCACCGAGCGACTGGACCTCGTGCCGCTCGGACCCGAGCATCTCGACGGCACCTGGGCGGCGCTGCAGGAGCCCGAGGTGCTGCGGTTGACCGGCACCCACGCGCGCTTCACGCGCGAGGGCGTGGAGACCTGGCTCCGGTCGCTCGCCGACCGGGAGGACCGGGCGGATTGGGCGATCCTCCGTCGCGACGACGGCGCGCACATCGGCGAGGTGGTCCTCAGCGACCTGGACGAGGAGAACCTCTCCGCAGGGTTCCGCATCGCGCTCGCGGGTCCGCGGTGGTTCGGCGCCGGATACGGGACGGAGGCCACGCGCGCGGTGCTCCGTCACGCCTTCGACGCGGTGGGGCTGCATCGTGTGGAGCTCGAGGTGTACGCCTTCAACCCGCGGGCGCAGCGCGCCTACGAAAAGGCCGGGTTCGTCGTCGAAGGCCGGCGCCGGGAGGCGCTGCGCTGGGACGGCGAATGGGTCGACGCGATCGTCATGGGCATGCTCGCGGACGGGTGACTGCCGCCGAACGGCGGTGAGCGCAAGGGGGAGGCGGAGCACAGGTCCGTGTCGGAGGATGAGGGTATGACCGACGCGCCGCTGTCCTCCCGTCCCTGGCTCCGCTCCTATGCCGAGGGCGTGCCGGCCGACATCGAGGAGCCGACGCAGACGCTGCCGGAGATGCTGGCCGCCGGCATCCGGCAGTACGCGCGGCGGCCCGCCCTCGAGTTCTTCGGCGCCGTCACGAGCTACCGGGACCTCGGTGAGCAGATCGACCGCGCTGCGGAAGGACTCCGCCACCTCGGGGTCACCAAGGGCGACCGCGTGGCGCTGGTGCTGCCGAACTGCCCGCAGCATGTCGTCGCCTTCTACGCGGTCCTGCGTCTCGGCGCGATCGTCGTCGAGCACAACCCGCTCTACACGGCGCGAGAGCTGCGCCACCAGTTCGAGGACCACGGGGCCCGGGTCGCGATCGTGTGGGACAAGGTCGCCGACACCGTGGCGGGATTCCCGGACGATCTCCGGGTCGACCACATCGTGAGCGTCGACCTCACGGCGGCGATGCCCCTGTCGAAGCGCCTCCTGCTGCGACTCCCGGTCCCGAAGGCCCGGGCGTCCCGGGCGAAGCTGACCGGCACGCCGCGCGCGCGGCACCTGACGCCGTGGAAGAAGCTCGTGTCCCACCGGCGGCTTCCCCGACGGACGCCCGCGCCGTCGCTCGGCGACACCGCCGTCCTGCAGTACACGAGCGGCACGACAGGGATTCCCAAGGGGGCCATCCTCACCCATGCGAACCTGCGGGCCAACGCGATGCAGGGGCGGGCCTGGGTGCCCGGGCTCCGCGACGGCGAGGAGACCTTCTACGCCGTGCTTCCGCTCTTCCACGCGTACGGCCTCACCCTGTGCCTCACGTTCGCCCTGAGCATCGGGGCCAAGGTCGTGCTGTTCCCGACGTTCGACCTGGGCCTCGTGACCGACGCCGCCCGCACGAGCCCGCCGACCTTCCTCCCCGCCGTCCCGCCGATCTACGATCAGCTGGCGCGGGCGGCGGGACGCGGCACCGTCGACCTCTCGAGCGTCCGGTTCGCGATCTCCGGGGCCATGAGCCTCCCCGTCGAGACCGTGCGGCGCTGGGAGGAGGCGACCGGAGGGCTGCTCGTCGAAGGCTATGGGATGACCGAGGCCTCCCCCGTCGCGCTCGGCAACCCGATGGGTCCGACCCGGCGGCCCGGCACGGTGGGAGTGCCGTTCCCGAGCACCGAGATCCGCGTCGTCGATCCCGACGACCCCGACGCCGACGTGCCCACGGGCGAGCCCGGCGAGCTGCTGCTGCGCGGACCGCAGGTTTTCCAGGGCTACTGGGGTCGGCCGGGGGAGACGGCCGAGGCCCTGTTGCCGGACGGCTGGCTCCGTACCGGCGATATCGCGGAGGTTTCACCGGACGGATTCGTCACCATCGTCGACCGCCGGAAGGAGCTCATCATCACCGGCGGCTTCAACGTCGCGCCCAGCGAGGTGGAGAACGCGCTCGAAGCCCACCCGGACGTCGTGGCGGCGGCCGTCGTCGGGCTGCCCCGGTCGAGCGGCGGCGAAGAGGTCGCGGCGGCCGTTGTCCTCCGTGAGGGCGCCGCCGAGGACATGGAGGGGCTCCGCGACTTCTGCCGTACGCGGCTGACCGCCTACAAGGTGCCGCGGCGCATCACCGTCGTCGACGACCTCCCGCGGTCGCTCATCGGCAAGGTGCTGCGGCGCGAGGTGCGCGATCGGCTGCTCGCGGCGCGCGGGGCCTGACGAGCGGAGTCAGCGTCCCTCGGCGGCCTCGGTGTGGTGCCGGATGACCTCGGCGACGACGAAGTTGAACCACTTCTCCGCGAACTCCGGGTCGAGGTGGGCGTCTTCGGCGAGCGCCCGGAGCCGGGCGACCTGCTGCTCCTCGCGGTTCGGGTCGGACGGCGGCATCGCGTGCTCGGCCTTCAGGTGTCCCACCTGCTGTGTGGCGCGGAACCGCTCCGCGAGCAGGAAGATCAGGGCCGCGTCGATGTTGTCGATGCTCGCACGCAGCCGGAGCAGTTCGGCCTTCGGATCCTCAGCGGCAGTCATGCCCCTACTCTAGAGCCGCAGATCACCCTGCCCCCGACGAGGGGCACCGCTATCGTGTGCTCATGAGCAACGACCAGTCGCCGGCCTCCGCTCCCCAGGACGACCAGGGCAGCCGCGCCCCGGAACCCGCCCCCGTCGATGCCGCGCTCGTCGGCGCCGCGGTGGAGGCGCCGGGAAACACGCCGATGGCGCCCGGCCCGCCCCGGCCCGTGGTGATCGAGCCGACCACGCCGAGCCGCTCGTTCTGGACGCGGATCGATCGGCCGTTCGTCTTCGGGTTCCTCGTGACGCTCGGCGGCCTCGGGGCGCTCGTGATCGGCAGCGCGCTCTACAACCTCTCCACCGTGCTCATCTACATCGCGCTCGCGCTGTTCGCCGCGCTCGGCCTCGACCCGGCCGTCCGCTTCCTGGAACGCCGCGGGCTGTCCCGCGCGCTCTCCGTCGTGGTGACGATCCTCGCCCTCATCGTCGTCGTCGGCCTCGTCCTCTGGATGATCGTTCCCATCGTCGTCGAGCAGATCGCGGGCTTCGTGAAGTCGGTCCCCGGCATGATCCGGGACTTCACGAAGTCCGACATCTACGCCACCCTCAACGACCAGTTCGGCGACCAGTTCCAGGACCTCGTATCGGAGGTGGAGAAGTTCCTGTCGGACTTCGGCAACCTCGCGACGATCGGCGGAGGCGCGCTGCAGGTCGGTGCGTCCATCGCGAGCGGCATCTCGGGCGCGATCGTCGTGCTCGTACTGACCCTGTACTTCGTCGCGACGCTCCCGGCCATGCGCCAGGGGCTGCTGCGCCTCGTCCCGGCCCGCGACCGCGGCCGCGCGGACGACATCTCCCAGCAGATCACCGACTCCGTGGGTGGTTACGTGATGGGGATGGTGGTCCTCGCCTTCTGCAACGCGACCCTCGCCCTCATCCTCTACACGGTCCTCGGTCTGCCGTTCCCGCCGCTCATGGCCGCCATCGCCTTCTGCGTCACGCTCATCCCGCTGGTCGGCTCGGTGCTGTTCTGGATGATCGGCACCATCCTCGCGCTGTTCACGAACCCGATCGCCGCCCTGATCTTCGCCGCGATCTACCTCGTCTACATGCAGATCGAGGCGTATGTGCTCACGCCGCGGGTCATGAACAAGGCCGTCGCGGTGCCGGGCTCGCTCGTCGTCATCGGCGCTCTCGCCGGCGGCACGCTCCTCGGCCTGCTCGGCGCTCTGGTGGCCGTGCCCGTCACCGCCTCGATCCTCATCATCGTCAAGCAGGTGGTCGTGCCGAAGCAGGACGCTCGGACCTGACCCCGCCCCGTGCACAACTCCGGAGATTCGGGGCGACACACCGTCGGCCGGGGGTGCTCCGCGGCGTGTCGGGCGAGATCTCCGGAGTTGTGCACGCGGGTGGGCGAGAACGACGAAGCGCCCGGGCCCTGAGGGCCGGGCGCTTCGCGGGAACGACTCAGATGAGGTCGTTGTCCGTGAGCCACTGCTTCGCGATGTCCTCCGCCGACTTCTGGTCGACCGTGCTCTGCACGTTGAGGGCGACGAGCTCCTCGGCGGTCAGCTTGGCGCTGATGCCGTTGATGACGTCGGCGATCTCGTCGGCCACGTCGCTGGACGCGATCGGCACGACGTTGGAGGCCAGGATGATGTTCTCCGGGTCCTCCAGCGCCACGATGTCCTCGGTCTGGAATGCGGGGTCGGCGGAGTAGATGTCCGCCACCTGGATCTCTCCGGCGAGCAGCGACTCCAGCGTCGTGGGACCGGTGGCCGAGAACGCGAGGTCGACGCCGTAGACCTCCTTGGCCGCAGCCGGACCGTACGGGCGCTGCTCGAACTCGGGCGCCGCACCGATCGTGACCGGGGTGGTCACGTCCGCGAGGTCGGCGATCGAGGTGAGGTCGTTCTCCTCGGCGAAGCTCTTGAGCACCGTGTAGGTGTCCTGGTCGGACGCCTCGGCGTAGTCGAGCGCGGTGAGGCCGTCCGGGAGCGCGTCCTTCAGCGCGGCGTAGACGTCGTCCGGGCTCGTGGCGGTCGCATCCTTGTCCAGGTACTCGAGCAGGTTGCCCGTGTACTCCGGGAACAGGTCGATCGCCCCGGACTCGACGTCCGGCATATAGGCGTCGCGCTGGCCGATGCTGAACTGACGGTCGACGTCGAAGTCGGCGGCCTCGAGCGCCTGCGCGTAGATCTCGGCGATGATCTCGTTCGAGTAGTAGGCCTGCGAGCCGATGACGATGGTGTCGATGCCCCCACCGTCGCCGGAGTCGTCGGTGGGCGCGTCCAGGGGGTTGCTGTTGGCGCAGCCGGAGAGGGCGAGGGCGGCGGCGAGCGCGACGCCGCCGGCAAGGGCGAGGCGGGACTTTCGTGCGGTGAACATGGACTTCCTCTTCTCTGGGGGACGATGCTGTGGGTCAGGCGGGTGCGGCCGCGGGGGCGGTCGCCCGAGCGCGGCGGCGTTGCGGACGGGTGCGCACACCGCGGGGCACCGCGGCGTGCTGGGCGAGCGCGAGCAGGAGGTCGACGAGGAGCGCGAGCACCGCGACGAGGATCGCGCCGCCGAGCACCTGGTCGAAACGGCGGAGCGGGATGCCCTGGATGATCGGCCAGCCGAGGCCGCCGAGGTTCACGTAGGCCGCGATCGTCACCGTGGCGATCACCTGCAGCAACGCCGAACGGAGGCCGCCGACCAGCAGCGGCATGCCGAGCGGCACCTCGACCTTCCAGAACACCTGCCAGCCGGTCATCCCCATCGCCCGCGCCGCATCGATGGTTCGGCGATCGACTGCCTCCAGGCCCGTGTAGGCGCCGGCCAGCAGGGACGGGATCGCCAGGACGACGAAGGTGATGATCGCCGCCAGCGGTGTGCGCAGCACGCCCAGCAGAAGCACCAGGAGGACCATGAGTCCGAAGGACGGGATGGCGCGGGCCGCTCCGGAGACGGCGACCGCGATCTCCCGCCCCTTCCCGGTGTGCCCGATGAGCCAGCCGAGCGGTACGGCGATCACCGCGGCGATCAGCACGGAGACCACCGTGTAGAAGACATGCTGGCCGAACAGGACGGGGAGGGAGTACGTCCCGACCCAGCGGTCGGGGGAGAACAGCCAGGCGAAGGCCTCGGTGAACACGTTCATGCGGCCGTCCTCAACGTGATCGTCCGACGCGCGGCGGCGGGGGTGGCCGCCGCCCGCGTCCACGGCATGAGGGCACGCCCGAGGAGCACGAGCAGGAGGTCGATGACCAGAGCGATGACGACGACGGCGACGATGCCGGTGAAGACCTCGGCGAGGATGCGGCGCTGGAGGCCGTTCGTGAACAGGTAGCCGAGGTTCGTGACGCCGACGAGGATGCCGACCGTCGCGAGCGAGATGGTGCTCACCGCCGCCACGCGGAGGCCCGCGAGGATGACCGGCCCGGCGAGCGGGAAGTCGACCGTCCAGAAGCGGCGGAACCCGCCGTAGCCCATCGCGACCGCGGACTGCCGGATCGCGGGGTCGACCGAGTCCAGGCCGTCGGACACCGCGCGCACGAGGATCGCGATCGCGTAGATGGTGAGACCGATGACGAGGTTGACCGGGCTGCGCGCCGGGTAGCCCGCCACAGACGGCAGCAAGATCAGGAGGGCGAGGGACGGGATCGTGTACAGCAGTCCGGTCAGGACGATGACCGGACCCTTCACGAGCTGATACCGCCAGGCCACCCACCCCAGTGGGAGCGCCAGCACGAACCCGAGCACGATGGCGATCGCGCTCTGCTGCAGATGAACGGCAGTGAGCTCGAGGATCAGCCCGAGGTTGTCGCCGACCCAGTTCACGGGGCCGCCTTCATCGCATCTGCTCCGTCGACCACGCCCTCCGGCGCATCGACGATCGCTCCCTGCGTGCGGCCCTCGGAGTCGACGACCACGGTCCCGCGCGGGGTCTGCTTGAGGTGCAGCGCGCGACGGCCGCGGTCGGCTCCGATGAACGAGGAGACGAAGTCGTCGGCCGGGTTCTCGATGATCTCGCTCGGGCTGCCGACCTGCACGATCCGGGCGCCCTTGTCGAGGATGACGACCTGGTCGCCGAGGAGGAACGCCTCGTCGATGTCGTGCGTGACGAACACGACCGTCTTGTCGAGCTCGTGCTGCAGCCGCAGGGTCTCCTGCTGGAGGTCGGCGCGCACGATGGGGTCGACCGCTCCGAACGGCTCGTCCATGAGGAGGATGTTCGGATCGGCGGCGAGCCCGCGGGCCACCCCGACGCGCTGCTGCTGACCGCCTGACAACTGGCTCGGGTACCTCTCGGCGAGCGCCTGGTCGAGGCCGACGGTCGTGAGCAGCTCGCGAGCACGCTCATGCGCCTGTGTGCGCTTCACCCCGTTCAGCCGCAGCACGGTGGCCACGTTGTCGATGACGGTGAAGTGCGGCATGAGCCCGGAGTTCTGCATCACATAGCCGATGCGCCGGCGCAGGGCGACCGGGTCGCCCGAGAGCACGCTCTCCCCGTCGATCTCGACCTCCCCCGACGTCGGCTCGACCATGCGGTTGATCATCCGCAGCAGGGTGGTCTTCCCGCAGCCGGAGGATCCGACGAACACGGTGGTCTTGCGGGAGGGCAGCACGAGGCTGAAGTCGTCCACGGCGAGCGTCCCGTCGGGGAAGCGCTTCGTGACGTTGCGGAACTCGATCATGAGGGTGTCTCTCCGACGGTCGTTCGGACGTGCGGTCGTGCGTCGTGCGGGACTAGGCCGAGACCTCGACGCCAGGGGCGAAGGCGACGTAGCCGGAGAAGTCCTTGCCGACCCGGTCGAACGCCGACGGGTACGGATGCGGGTATGACCACGCGAGATCCTTGTGCAGCTCTCCGTCGACCTGGACGGAGTAGTACTGGCACTCGCCCTTCCACGGGCACGTGTACGGGGTGGGGCTCTCGACGAGGGCGTCCGGCGCGACGGATGCCGGCGGGAAGTACCAGTTCCCCTCGATGCGGATGAGGTCGTCCTGGTCGGCCTCGGCGATGACGTTTCCTGCGAGTACAGCCTTCATGGTCCTGCCTCCTCGGATGTGGGTTCGAGCGTATAAGACGGGTGCGACATCCGGCACCGGGTTGCGCGCGGGGTCGTCAATCTGGGACATATTGCGCGTTCTGTTCGTCACGCGTCCGGAATCGGATTGCCCGGATCAGGCCGAGTCGCGGCCGTAGCCCTCCAGCAGCCGCAGCCAGATCTCGCTGATCGTGGGGTAGGAGGGCACCGCGTGCCAGAGTCGGGCGATCGGGGCCTCCCCGACGATCGCGATGGTCGCGGCGTGGACGAGCTCGGCGACCTCCGGGCCGACGAAGGTCGCCCCGATCACGACGTCGCGGTCGGTGTCGACGACCAGGCGCGCCTGCCCGGCGAAGCCGTCCTCGTACAGGCTCGCGCCCGCCACCCAGCCGAGGTCGTAGTCGACGGCCCGGACGGCGGTGCCGGCCTCGCGGGCCGCCGCCTCGGTGAGTCCGACCGATCCGACCTCCGGGATCGAGAAGGTGACCTGGGGCACCGCGGCGTGATCGGCCGTGGTGGCGTGACGCCCCCAGGGGGCGTCGTCGACGGCGTCGCCCTTCGCGCGGGCGGCGATGACGTCGCCCGCCGCGCGCGCCTGGTACTTGCCCTGGTGGGTCAGCAGCACACGGCCGTTGACGTCGCCCACGGCGTAGAGCCAGTCGTGTCCGGGGACGCGGAGGGTGTCGTCGGTCTCGATCCAGCGACCCGGCTCGAGGCCGACCACGTCGAGGCCGATATCGGCGCTGCGCGGGGAGCGTCCGGTCGCCACGAGCACCTCGGCGGCGGTCACGGTCTCCCCGCCGTCGAGCGTGAGCGTCACCCGGTCGCCGTCGCGGTGCACCGCGGTCGTGCCGGTATCGGTGCGGACGTCGACGCCGAGCTCACGCAGGCCGTCGGCCACCCGCTCCCCGGCGAAGGGCTCCATCCCGCCCAGCAGCCCGCTGCGCGCGAGGAGCGTCACCGACGAGCCGAGCGCGGCGTACGCGGTGGCCATCTCGACCGCGACCACGCCGCCGCCGATCACCGCGAGGCTCTCGGGCAGCTCCTCGGCACTGGTCGCCTCGCGACTCGTCCACGGCGAAGCCTCTCGCAGACCCTCGATCGGCGGGATGACCGCGTCCGAGCCGGTGCTGATGGCGACCGCGTGACGGGCGCGCAGCACGCGGGTGCCGCCGTCCTGGTCGGTCACGGTCACCTCGCGCTCCCCGGTCAGCCGGCCGTGGCCTCGGGCGAGGTCGATGTGGGCGGACTCGAGCCACTTCACCTGTCCGTCGTCGGACCAGTTGCTCGTGAAGGAGTCGCGGCGCTCGAACACCGCCCGCACGTCGAGGGTCCCGGTGACGGCCTGCGCGGCGCCGGCGACGTGCTGCGCGGCACGGAGCGCCTGGGCCGAACGGAGCAGGGCCTTCGACGGCATGCAGGCCCAGTACGAGCACTCCCCGCCGACGAGCTCGCTCTCCACGATGATCGTGCTGAGACCGCCCTGCACCGCCCGGTCCGCCACGTTCTCCCCGACCGGACCACCGCCCAGCACGATGAGGTCGTATTCGTCGGTCTTCTCGGCAGCAGTCATGCTCGCCCCTCTCGTGGCCGCATCGGTCCGTGGCCCAGTCTCGCTCATGAGGAACGTCGAGTCACGGGTGAGTTGTTCCCGTCGGCCGATATGCCCGTGTTCCTCGGGGTTCCCGTTCCGGATCCACGACGTTCCTTCCGACGACGTTCCGGGTGCACGACCCGAGTGCGGCTGCGCGACTCGGACGGGACCGATCCGCCGGCAGACGTGACCTGGTCGTGCATCCGGACCAGGAACCAGGGACTCGTCCCGGCTGGCTGCGGGACCGGACCCGGGTCGGCGAGCCCGGTCCGAGGTTTCGGATGCACGACGTGGGGACGGTCGCACGATCCGGACGGGGCGATCCGCCGGCAGACGTGTCACGGTCGTGCATGCGGAGCGGGACCGCGGGACCGACGGAACGGACGGAGTCGACGGGACGGACGGAGTCGACGGAACGGACGGAGTCGACGGGACCGGCAAGGGCGGCCCGAGAGTCAGGCGACGACGGAGGGGACGGGGCGGGGGTCGGCGAAGGCCCGGGGATAGGCGCGACGGAGGGCCACGACGATGAGGGTGGCCGCGGTCACCTTGATGAGGTCGCCGGGAAGGAAGGCCAGGGTCGAGAGGGCCGTGAGGTCGAGCGGGACGCCGGTGACGAGGGCCTGCACGGGGATGCCGAAGGCGTAGACGACGAGGACGCCGCCGACGAACGCCGCGATCGCGGCGCGCCACCAGGTCGGGCGGCCGGTGCGCATCAGGAGTCCGATGACGACGACACCGGCGACCCACCCGAGCAGATATCCCGCCGTGGGGCCGACGAAGACCCCGAGTCCGCCACGCCCGCCCGCGAGCACCGGGAGACCGATCGCCGCGAGCACGAGGACGAGTGCGGCCGACCACGGCGCGACACGCGGTCCGAGGACGAGACCCGCCAGCATGACGGCGAGTGTCTGTCCGGTGATGGGCACCCCGCCCGGCAGCGGGACGACGACCGTGCCGAGCACGATGATGAGCGCGGCGAAGACGGCGACGTGGCCGAGGGTCGCCGAGGTGTCGCGGGTCGTGGGGGTCATCGGTCCATCCTTCCTGAACGGTGTTCACCTGAACACCGTTCATCAGGCTAGAGGGCGGGCCACGCGGGGCGCAAATCACCCCGCGGCGGCCGGGTCGACACCCCTCGTCCGCGGAGCGAGGACGGCCGCTCCCGCCCCGACCACGGCGGCGAGGGCGAACACCCCGGCGAACGGATCCACCCCTGCCGCAGCCCCGAGGGCGACGAAGAGCGAGCCCGTGACGGCGAGGGCGAGCGCACTGCCGAACGAGTCGGCCACGGTCATGGCGCCACTGTTGAACCCCTGTTCCGCGGGGGACGACATCGCCAGGACGAGAGCGCTCGTGCGCGGGCTCATCAACCCCATCCCGGCGCCGGCGACGATCCAGGCGAACGCGGCGAGCAGCGCGGGCGCCTGCATCACGGTGATCACCAGGACGAGCGCGACCCCGACGACCACGAGGATCGTCCCCACCCGCACGGCCGTCACGCTCGACAGGCGCTCGCCCATCCGCCCTTGGACGGTCGCCGCCGCCGACCAGGCGAGCGCACCCCCGGTCAGCGCGAGCCCGGCGAGGGTCGGCGACAGCAGGTATCGATCCGTGAGCAGGTACGGCAGGTAGATCTGCGCCCCGAAGAACGCCGCCGCCCCCAGACCGCGGACCAGGATCACCGACGGCAGCCCCCGACGGGCGACGAGGGTGCCCCGAGGAACGAGTGGGCGCACCGCCGCGACCGCGACCACCACCGCCACCGCCGAAAGGAACGGACCGGCGACCGGGACCTCTCCCACGAGGTCGAGGGCGAGCACCGCGACGGCGGCGAGCACCGACCATCCCAGCCGTCCGAGCGCCCAGGGCGTGTTCGCGTCCCCGCTGCGGGCGAGTCCCCGGAGAGCCGGGACGACCATCAGCAGTGCCAGCACGACGAGGACCACGACCCCGAGGAAGACCCAGTGCCAGCTCCACACCTCCGTGACCGCTCCTGCGATCGTCGGACCGATGAGGGAGGGGATGACCCACGCGGCGGCGAACCCCGCGAAGATCGCCGGGTGCAGCGACGTCGGATACACCCGGGCGACCACGACGTAGAGCGCCACCATGAGCCCGCCGTTGCCGAGCCCCTGGGCGAAGCGCCCGGCGACGAGCACCTCCATGCTCGACGCAAGCCCCGCGACGAGCAGCCCTACCGTGAACAGGACGACGGATGCATACAACGGCACCACGGGACCCCGCCGGTCCGACCAGTTTCCGGCCACGACCATGCCGATCACGCTCGTCGCGAGCGGCCCGGCGAAGGCGAGCGCGTACAGCCGCTCTCCGTCGAGGTCGGCGCTGACCGCGGGCATCACCGTGGTGACCGCCAGTGATTCGAAGGCGCCGAGGAACACGAGGGCGCACGCGCCGATCGTGATCCAGACGTACTCGCCACCGAGGATGCGGGGCGGGGTGGGCGTGGACGGCGCAGCGCGCCCGGTCTCGGTCGACATGAGGACGACGCTAGAACCTCAAGAATGGTTGAGGTCAAGCCCGGGGTACGCGGAGCCCCGCACAGGCTCAGCGGAGCGGGAGGATGCTCGTCGGTGCGGGAGCCTGCGCCTCGTGCCGAACTCCGAGCGGGGCTCCCGTGCGGTCATCGAGGTCGAGCAGCGTCACGGTGTCGGAACGTTGCCCGGCGACGAGGAGCTTGCCCTGGTAGACGAGGTGATGCCGCGGCCAGTCGACACCGGAATCGGCGAGCGCGACGGGCTCCAGAGCCTCGCCGCTGCCACGCACCCGCAGCGCCGCGATGGTGTTGCTGCCGCGGAGAGCGGTGTAGAGGAACTGCCCGTCCTTCGTGCGGGCGAGCTCGGCGGGGAAGTCCCCGCCGACCTGCGCGATGGGGCTCGCCGGAGCGGAGGAGACCACACGCCAGGTGCCGTCGGCGGCCGCTGCGAGCGTGAACACTTCGCACGAGTACTCCGTGACGATGTGCAGGTGGCCACTCGGATGCACGACCATGTGCCGCGGGCCGGTGCCGCGCGGGAGCACGACCTCCTGATCGAGGGCGAGCCCACCACCCTGCAGGCGCCAGAACCGGACGAGATCGAACCCGAGATCGGTGGTGACCACGCGGCCGTCCGGGAGGAAGGCGGCGGCGTGCGCGTGGGATGCGCGGTCCGCGGCGCCGTACGGATCGACCGCGGCGATGCCATCGCCGGCGGGAGTGACGGGAGGCGCGTCCGGATCGCCGTCGCCGAACAGGGCGGCACGCAGGGCCGCGGCCGCATCCTCCTTCGCCGGGACGAGCCGGCCATCGGCGGCGAGCCCGAAGCGGACGACCCGCCCGTCGCCGTAGCAGCTGGCGACGAGCGTCTGGCCGTTCGGCGACACCGCGAGATGGCAGACGCCGTCCCCCGTCGGCACCGGATCGCCCAGCGGGGACAGCGCCATCTCGCCCGTGCGCACGAACGCCTGCACCGCGGCATCGCCCTCCAGCGCCGCGTACACGACGTCGAGGGACGGATGCGCCGCCAACCACGACGGCGACGGCGTCTGCGTCACGGGTCCGCGGTAGGCGAGCGTCGTGGCCTCACGGCCCTCGTCACCGGCCAGCACGCCGATCCCCTCGGCGGAGCCTTCCATCGCCGGGCCGTAGCCCCCGAGCCAGAACCGTGTCATGCCGATCAGTCGAGCAGGTCGTGGCGCACGATCACCTGATCGCGCTCCGGGCCGACGCCGATCACCGAGATACGGGTGTTGCTCATCTCCTCCAGCGCGAGCACGTAGTCCTTCGCCGTCTGCGGAAGATCCTCGAAGGTGCGGGCGGTCGAGATGTCCTCGCTCCACCCGGGGAAGTACTCCAGGATCGGCTTCGCGTGGTGGAAGTCGGTCTGGTTCACCGGCACCTCGTCGAAGCGCTCCCCGTCGACGTCGTAGGCCACGCACACCGGGATCTTCTCGAGCCCGGTGAGGATGTCGAGCTTGGTCAGCACGAGGTCGGTGATGCCGTTGATGCGCGTGGCGTAGCGGGTGATGGGGGCGTCGTACCAGCCGACGCGGCGCGGGCGCCCGGTCGTGGTGCCGAACTCGAAGCCCTGCTTGCGCAGCCAGTCGCCCTGCTCGTCGAACAGCTCGGTCGGGAACGGGCCGGAGCCGACGCGGGTCGTGTAGGCCTTGACGATGCCGACGATGCGGTCGAGTGCGCCGGGGCCGACGCCGGACCCGGTCGAGGCGCCGCCGGCCGTGGCCGAGGACGACGTGACGAACGGGTAGGTGCCGTGGTCGATGTCGAGCATCGTGGCCTGGCCACCCTCGAACACGACGACCTCGCCGCGGCTCAGTGCCTGGTCGATGAGGTAGCCGGTGTCGGCGACCATCGGACGCAGACGCTCGGCGTAGGAGAGCAGGTCGTCGACGATCTCGTCGCAAGTGACGGCGCGGCGGTTGAAGACCTTCACCAGGAGGTGGTTCTTCTGGTCGAGGGCACCCTCGACCTTCTGGCGCAGGATGTTCTCGTCGAAGAGGTCCTGAACGCGGATGCCGACGCGGTTGATCTTGTCGGCGTAGGCCGGGCCGATGCCGCGGCCCGTAGTGCCGATGTTGCGCTTGCCGAGGAAGCGCTCCGTGACCTTGTCGAGCGTGCGGTGGTACTGCGTGATGATGTGCGCGTTGGCGCTGACCTTGAGCCGCGAGACGTCGATGCCGCGGGCGGACAGGGCCTCCAGCTCGGAGAAGAGGACTTCGAGGTCGATGACCACGCCGTTGCCGATGACCGGGTTCACGCCGGGCGACAGGATGCCGGAGGGCAGCAGGTGGAGGGCGTACTTCTCGTCGCCGACGACGACGGTGTGCCCGGCGTTGTTGCCGCCGTTGAACTTCACCACCCAGTCGGTGCGCTCACCGAGCAGATCGGTGGCCTTGCCCTTTCCTTCGTCGCCCCACTGCACGCCGACGATCACGATTCCTGGCATGGGTAACCCCCTGGATGATGCCTCTCGCCGGGATTCCACCGGCGGATGAGCTGGCCCGATCGGGCTCTCCCATCCTATCGGCAGGCCTCCGACAGCCCTCGGAAGCGCGATACGGGACGGAATACACACTGGCCCGAGGCCCTGGAGGCGCGGTTTCGATCCCGTATCAGGCGGTGGCGCGCGTTCGTCGACGAAGGCTCACCGAGGACCAGCACTTCCGCTCACGAGGAAGGGACTCGTAGCGATTCCGGCACGACCTTCGCCTGTGCGATCCCACGGGGACCGCCTGGTGCGGTGTGGACCGAGCCCACGAGATCGGGTGGCGGCCATGTGGTGCTGAGCCCCCGGCGTATCGCGTCTGCCCTTGCCGGTGTGGTGGACCATCGGTGCATGAGCCCCTCCGGGAACTCCTGGATCTCGCCACCTCGGAGACGGGGCCGGACCAGCGTGGAGTACTCCGCGTCGTACCAGGTGGCCCACTGAGGGTCGACCGGCAGCCCTCCCCACGCTCCGTCGAAACCGCGCGGACGCGCCGTCGCGAACCGAGTGTCGTTGAGCTCGGCGAAGGCGAAGAAGCTGCCGACGCGACGTGCCACATCCACGAGGAACCCCGCGACTGCGCCTAACGCGTCCGACTCCACCAAGTGGTCGAGCTCGAAATCGATCGAGATCGTCTGATAGTCGCCACCGATCGGGGTCCATGGAGAGATGCTCGCCGAGATGAAGTCCTTGCTCGTCATGGCAAGGCTGTCGGCGCGACGTTCCGCCCGGTACAGGGCATCGAAGGCGGCGCCACCGTCGCGGGGAAGGCGTCCTTGAAAGGGTTCATGCGACCCGAAGCGAACAGGCACAGCGAGCGGGAAGCTCTCCCGGACCGCTTGGAGGTACCGTTCGGCAAGCGCAGTGGCGTCCGCGAGTTCGCCAAACCTTCGGAACCACCGGAGGTGAACGTAGAGCTTCTCCGCCGTCCGCTGTGAAGGGTCGGCTTCCTCGTCCTCAGGTGAGGAGATCACCTGAGGATCGACCACCTGCCCGCCGACCGCTGTGGCGAGATCCTCCGCATACTCCTTCGCCGCGCCAAGATGGTGATCGTTGGGCTCGGCACGGAACTCGTCGCCCACGGACTTCACGTCGTACGGCACGCGAACGTGATAGACGCACGTCGATCCGGGGAGGGTGCGGGCCACGACCACAGGAAGGTCGTCACGCTCCACGCGCATCGGTCCTTCCACAGAAAACGCCACTTCGCCCGAGGAATCCAGGGCCCTGACGTCTTTCACCCCCCAGCCGAGGGCGCGCTTCAGGCGCATTCCCGGTGGCGCGGCGATCTTCGCCAACTCACGAGGGCTCAATCTCACGCTCCCGAAAACGTCAAGATCGTATGACACCTGTCTTCTCCCCTCGCACTGGCCAGGAAGCTTGCCCTCCGAGCGGCCCCACCGACGCTATCGTGCGAATACTCGCGTTCACCGGACCTTGACGAAGTAGTCCGATGACAGGAGCGCGACGGGCATCTCGCTCGCGCGAGCCGTCGATTTGCGGTGATTGTCAGGATCCGCCTGAACAGGAACGAACTCGGAGGGGACCCAGGCCCCCGGCTCCGTCCATGAAGCGCTGACGCTCGTCGCGGGCATGTTCGAGCGATAGACCATGCCGCCGCTCAGCTCGCGATGCGCACCCGCGGTCAGATGCGGGCGGACGAGGTCGGCGTACTCCGTGGAGAACCAGCTCAGCCACGGAGGGCTCTGCGGCAGCCCCGGCCACTCACCCCATTGCGGCAGCGCCATCGTCGGTGAGAAGCGGGACTGCGTGACCTCGGCGTACGAGAAGAAGCTGCTCGAACGCTGTGCGAAATCGACGAAGAAGCTCTCGAAGGCGCTGACGAATCGAGGCTTGGAGAGCGCCGCCGCGTCGAAGAGTAGGTGTGCGGACTGGTGTTCAGCGACGAACTGATCGGACCACGAATCCAGGAATCCCGAGATGAGGGGCTTTCGCCC
The DNA here is from genome assembly GCF_044543605.1 of Microbacterium sp. NPDC064978. NCBI lineage: Bacteria > Bacillati > Actinomycetota > Actinomycetes > Micrococcales > Microbacteriaceae > Microbacterium > Microbacterium sp. NPDC064978. The sequence continues at coordinate 571,173 of NZ_JBITWF010000002.1, forward strand.
CCGGAGGACCAGTCTGCTTTGGTGACTATCTTCGCGGTAGATGCGGTCGGCCCCTTCCACCCCGTCCTCGGCGAGCTTTCCTCGTAGTGGCTCGCTGACCCCGAACACGGTGGGCAGTGCGGCCGGAAGATGCTCCTTCGCTGACTCGAGATACATCTGAGCAAGCGAAGGGCTTTCCTCGTCGAAGCACCGGAACCACTCGACGTGCAGGAACTTCTCGCGGCTGGGTCCGGTCCTCCGTGACACGTATCGAGGGTCGGACGTCTCCTCCACGACGACCTGTGGATCGTGCACGACCCCTCCCACCGCCCCGGCAAGCTCATCCGCGAAACGCAGCGCGTGTCCGATATGCGGCTGCGCAGAACCTTCGACGACGACTCTGTACCGGAAGCGCACGTTGTCGGGGAGACCGGTGGGAACACTGTCCATGTCCTCGCCGCCGACGTCGTGGGGCCCGTCGACGATGAAGCAGTACTCCCCTGAATCATGAGTGCAGACCTGGACGAGTCCATCGCCAGGGATCTCGCTCGCTGTGACTGGACCCGCCCCGGTCTGCACCACGGACGGTGCGAGCCGGAGCTTTCCATACACTTCGATGTCGTACGACATGACTACCTCCGGCGGGTCCGTGGCCTTCGTGACGCCATCTCGACCATCATTGCCGAAGCTTGTCCGCCGGGGAAGCGCGATACGGGACGGAATACGCTCCTCCCCGAGTCGCCGGAGGCACGGTTTCGATCCCACACCCGGGCGGAGGCACGGTCTCGATCCCGCACCGCGCCGGGAGGGCGCGGTTTCGATCCCGCTACAGTGGCGACGGAGGTGGCGATGACGCGGTGGTGGCCTTACATCCGACTCGCGGCGGCGGCGCTCGTGGTGGCGGCGATCGTCGCGCAGCTCGTGCGCACCCTGGAGATCGCCCTCACCGCAGACACCGCGTGGGGCGCGCATCTGCCCACCGTGTTCGCGAACTTCTTCAGCTTCTTCACGATCCTCTCCAACGTGCTTGCAGCGGTGGTGCTGGCCGTCGGCGGGGTCTGGGGGCTGACGCACCGCGACGCGAGAGTCGAACCGACGTGGCTGGCGACGCTGCTCGTGTGCGCGAGCACCTACATGATCGTCACGGGCGTCGTCTACAACACGCTGCTCCGCGGGATCGCGCTGCCGCAGGGGGCCACGGTCGCCTGGTCCAACGAGGTGCTGCACGTCGTCATCCCGCTCGTCCTGCTCGCCGACGTGCTGTTCGCGCCGCGTCGTCGTGCCCTCGGCTGGGGCACCGTGGGGATCGCCGCGATCTTCCCGATCGTGTGGGTCGTCTACACCCTGCTCCGCGCGAACCTCGTGACCGCACCCGCGACCGGGAACCCGTGGTGGTACCCGTACCCCTTCCTCGATCCCTCGTTGAACGGCGGCTACGGCGGCGTCGCGCTCTGGGTGCTCCTCATCGCCGCGATCATCCTCGCCACTGCCACGGTCGTCGTGGGGATCGGGCGGCGTCGGGCCAGGCGGTGACCCACCCCTTCCCGTGCGCCCCACCCCCTTGCGAACGTACGAAAAGGGGTGGGACGGCCGGAAGGGGGTGGGTCGGCGATCAGACGAGGAGCGCGTCGGCCTCGAGATAGCGCTCGAGGGAGTCGTCGAGCTCGTCCAGCCACGGGGTGTGGTGTGCGGCGGCGAGCGTCCCGGTCATGACCGAGGGGTACACGCGGTCGCGGTAGCCCATGATGTCGGCCTTCTTGTCGTGCTTCCAGGCGAGGAAGATCTCCACGACGCGATCGAGGTCGAATGCCGGGTAGTCGGTGCACTCCAGCAGGTCGCGGATGTAGTCGGCCTGGAAGCGGATCTCCGTCGCTGCCGAGTCGATCTCGGCGAACCGCTTCCGCCACGCGGCGATGGACGCGGCACGCTCGGCGTCGTCGGGGAGGGCGATCCGGCCGAGGATGACGTCGCGCACGAACCAGGCCTGCGCGTCGAACATGTTGAACGTGAACCACTGGTCCTGCGCGCCGAGATAGGCCAGGCGCGGGTTGCCCTGCCAGAGCACGCCCCGGTACAGCCCGTCGGGGTAGACGTTGTTCGGCGAGGACAGGGCGAGCTCCGCGGGCAGGAACGGGTACTTGTGCAGGTAGCCGGTGCAGAGGATGACCGCGTCGACCTCCTTCGAGGTGCCGTCGGCGAAGTGCACGGTGCGTCCCTCGAAGCGCTCGACGCACGGACGCTCCTCGAAGCCCTCCGGCCAGTCGTAGCCCATCGGCGCGGTCCGGTAGCTCGCGGTGACCGAACGGGCGCCCATCTTGAAGGCCTGGCTGCCGATGTCCTCCGCCGAGTAGCTCGACCCGATCACGAGCACGTCCCGCCCGGCGAGGGCCTCCGCGCCCCGGAAGTCGTGCGCGTGCGCGACGGATCCGGGGAAGGTCTCGATGCCGTCGAAATGCGGCACGTTCGGGAAGGAGAAGTGCCCGCTGGCCACGACCACGCGGTCGAACTCCTCCGTGGTCGTGCGCCCGGTCGGCAGGTGCTCGCTGGTGAGACGGAACACCTCACGCTCCTCGTCGAACTCCACCCAGCGCACCGCCGTCTGGAAACGGATGAGGTCGCGCACCTGCGTCTTCGCGAGACGCCCCGCGATGTAGTCCCACAGCACCGGACGCGGCGGGTACGACGAGATCGGCCGTCCGAAGTGCTCGTCGAAGGTGTAGTCGGCGAACTCCAGGGCCTCCTTCGGCCCGTTCGACCACAGGTTGCGGTACATGCTGGAGTGCACGGGCTCGCCGTACTCGTCCAGCCCGGTGCGCCAGGTGTAGTTCCACTGGCCGCCCCAGTCGGCCTGCTTCTCGAAGCAGACCAGTTCGGGGATCTCCGCCCCCGCACGGGCTGCGGACTCGAAGGCCCGCAGCTGCGCCATCCCCGAGGGGCCGGCGCCGATGATCGCTACTCGTTCACTGTTCGTCACGTATCGTCCTCAAACTCTTCCGTCATGTATCGGGCGCAGCCGTATCCGGGAGAGGAGGACAGTTCTTCCCCGGTGGGAGCGGAACGCTCGACCCGCCCGGACAGTGGCTGCTCTTCGACGTTAGCAGTGCCTCGCGGCGACGCTGGCGGGAATGCGACGACGGCTGTCGCTTCCCCGCATCGCCGATGTCGGCGGCCGGTGCCAGGATCGAACGGTGCGACAGGACATCAGGGCGTCAGAGCGGCTCGACCCACAGGGCTCGCCGGCGCGATCGCGCGGTGCCCTCGTGCTGCTCGCAGCCGGCGTGACCGTCGTACTCTGGGCGTCGGCTTTCATCGGGATCCGTGGCGCGGGGCCGCACTACGACCCCGGGGCCTTGGCGCTGCTGCGCATGGCCGTGGGCACCCTCGTGCTGACGATCATCGCGCTGCGGCACGGCATCCGGCTCCCGGAGCGCCGCCACTGGCTGCTGATCGCCGTGTGGGGAGTCGGATGGTTCTGCATCTACAACCTGGCCCTCAACAGCGCCGAACGCACCCTCGACGCCGGAACCGCCGCGATGGTCGTGAACCTGGCGCCGCTCATGGTCGTCGTCTTCAGCGGTCTCTTCCTCCGGGAGGGATTCCCCCGACCCCTCGTGATCGGCGCTCCCATCGCCTTCCTCGGGGTGGTCCTCATCGGCATGAACTCCACCAGCAGCACCGGCCCCGACCTCACGGGCCTTTTGCTGGCCCTTCTCGCCGCGGTCATGTACGCGGGGTGCACCCTGCTGCAGAAAAACCTGCTCACCTCAGGGGTCGACGCCACCACGCTGACCTGGCTCGGGGCGGCCGCCGGCACGATCGCCCTGCTTCCCTGGCTCGGCGCCCTGATCGCCGACGTACAGACGGCGCCCCTCGACGCAACGCTATGGGTGGTCTACCTCGGGATCTTCCCCACCGCGATCGCCTTCACCACCTGGGCGTACGTGCTGCAGCGCAGCACCGCGGGGAAGACCTCCGCGACGACGTACGTGGTCCCGGCCCTCGCGATCCTGCTGTCCTGGCTGATCCTCGGGGAGGTGCCCACCCCGCTCATGTTCGTGGGCGGCGCGCTGTGCCTGCTCGGCGTGCTCATCACGCGTCTGCGATGGCACCCGCGGACAGGGGAAGCGGTTCGACCTGGTCGAACTCGCTCCTCCGGGGAATAGCTCCGACCGCCCCGGAGAGCGCAGCGGCCACCGCCGTCCCCGCGAGGATGGCGAGAGGCACCCCGACCGCAAGGTAGTAACCGGCGTACTCCAGAAGCGCTCCGGCCAGCAGAGGCGCGGCACCGCCGGCGAGCGCTCCGAGCAAGGACGAAAGCGACAGCACGCGACCGCGGATCTGGTCGGGGATGATCAACGCGAGGTACGACCCCTGCACGGCGTTGAGAGGTATCAACGGCATCGAGGCGACGAAGCCGATGACCGCCACAGCGGGAACGCTCTGAGTAACGAGAAGAGCGGTGAACGCCAGAGTGATCATGCAGATCGATAGGCGCACGATCGCGCGCCCGCTGTATCGGCGGAGTATCCATCCCGCGACGGCTCCACCTGCGAGCACGCCTGCGCCCTGCATGGTCTGGATGGTTCCGATCTGCCACGCGGGGGTGCCTGTCTGTTGCTGGCTGAGCACGATGGTCATTCCACAGGCACCCAGGCAGAAGTTGACCAGCACGATCAGACCGATGAGGGTTCGCGGTTGACGCCACACCGCCAGCCAACGACGACCTGCGGCGAGCGATCGCACCTCCGCTTCGTCACCGAGGCCCTCGGGGCTGAGGTCCTTGCGTATCGCGAGGGCGGATCCGACTTCTCCGAGCCGAGCGACCGCCGAGACGATCAGCGGCAACGAAGGGTGCACACCGAAGAGCAGCCCCGATACCGGTGCCGCCGCAAGCCGGATGGCTGCGTCGCGAGACTGGTTGGCTGCGGATGCCTCGGCCAGGAATCGCTTCCCGACGATGCGCGGGAGCGCGACGTCCGTGACCGTGAAGAAGAGCCCCACGACGAGCCCCTCTCCTGCCGCGATCACGATGAGCGCAGCTGTCGTCAGCGTGCCCGTGACGTACATCGCCGACAGCCCTGCGTAGATTGCGAACGCGGACGCGCCCGACCAGATCATCAGCCTTCGGGCGTCGAACCTGTCGGCGAGAACGCCACCAGGAAGGGTCGACACCGCCCGCGCGACGGCCGAGACAGTGCCGATCAGCCCTGCGAGAAAGGCGTCGGATGTGACGTAGTAGCCGAGAAGAGTGAAGGCGAAGGCCCCGATGCTCAGGCCGACTTGGGTGAGCGTGTCACCGGCGAACCACGCCCGATAGTCGCGGACGCGCCAGAGACCCAGCCGAGGCGGATTCACAGCGGGTCGGCATCGAAGATGTAGTCGAACTGGGAGTCGCCCGATCCGCACGTCGGGCAGCCCGGGTGTCGATCCCAGTTCATGATGATGCGGAGCGCTCCTGAGATGTAGTTCACCTCGACCTGTCGGCCGAGACCCAAAGGGGCCGCGTATCCGGTGATCAGGCGCATCGCCTCGTCCACGCCGAAGGACGTGAGCCTCTGAATGTGCGGCGCAATCGCCGCGGTCGCCGCGTCTCTCGCCGGCGACATCAGTGCATGGAACTGCCGCAGGAAGCCATCCGTGTTGAGTTCGTCGAAGATGTGCAAGCAATCGAGGCAGCCGGACTCTCGCGGAACCACCGAGAAGAAGCGGCCGCTGGTGTGCTGAGTGAGCATGATGACGACGGGGATTCCGAGTCGCACCGCCGCGGCGTTCGCACGGCGTTGGGCAATGAACCGAGGCTCATCGATGGCGCAGATGATGACGTCGGCTCCCCGCGCGACCCGAACGATGTCGTCCACCGAGGCGACCTTCAGATCGAACACCTCGACATCGACGTCCGGAGCGAACGCTCGACAATACTCTGCGCTTACGTCGGTCTTCTTCCGCCCGATATCACTCGTCCGGAACAGAGTCTGCCGGTTGAGGTTGCTCTCATCTACGACGTCGTAGTCCAGGATGGTGAGCTTACGGAGGCCGCACGCCAGAGGCTGCGGGAGGCTTGCGCTTCCGCCCCCTCCGAGCCCGAGCAGAACGACATGAGACTCGCGGAGAACGTGCTGGGCACGATTCGCCGCTGCCTGCGTATTCTCGGCGGCGGCCGCAAAGAACGTCTGATTGGCCTCCAGCCGAACGGGCAGGCTGTCGTAAGAGCACGCGTCCTCGATGAGGCCGCTTGCGTCGAGATACTGGATCCCCTCGCGCACGTCGTCTTCAGACAGGTCGCCGAGGGCTTGGCACGCCTCTCGAAGGACGTCGCCGTACTCACGCCTGCCGTCGAGCAGCGGTAACAGGACGCGCAATTGGCCCTGCGGGTCGGTGAGCTCCTTCGTGATCCCCTGCTGCGCGCCGATGCGGACGACATCGTCAGCGAGCCAATAGATGGGTAGCGCTCTTTTGATCTGCGGTCGCATGAAGTTCCTTCCGGCCCCGTATCGCTCGACCGAGGAGGCCGAGCGATACGGGGTGGCGTGCGCGTTCTCAGAGAACACCCCAGCTGATGTCACGTTCCTTGGTTGCCCGAACTGTGAACGACATAGCTCCTCCTCTCGCATAGTCGGGTCGGTATCGAACGAGCCAAGTATCAGCGGGTAAAACGTTGCATGTCAATGGAGGCGTGGGAGCAGACTCATCCGGCCGCTTAGCGGCGACCTCCGCGCAGGTTGCGATTACGCTGGTCGGCGGAGGGGCGCGCCGTGCGGGCCCGCGTGTGACCGAGGGAGACGAAGACCGATGACCGACGCCGACGCGCCGACCCCGCCGACGATCTCCGCACCCCCGCCACCGCCCGCGTCCGCCGCGCCGATCGCCGCCGCGGCCCCCGCCGCCGCTCCGACCGACGCCGAGATGGCGCGCGCCGGTTCCGTGCTGCAGACGATCTCCGACGCGTACTCCGCGAAGATGGTGGGCCAGGAGCGCCTGCGCACCAGCCTGCTCGTGGCGCTCATCGCCGGCGGTCACATCCTCCTCGAGAGCGTGCCCGGCCTCGCCAAGACCACTGCCGCCAGCACGCTCGCGGACACCGTGAAGGCGAAGTTCAAGCGCATCCAGTGCACGCCCGACCTCCTGCCGAGCGACATCACGGGCAACCAGATCTACGACGCCGCGACGGGCAGCTTCCGGACGGTGCTCGGCCCCGTGCACGCGAACTTCGTGCTGCTCGACGAGATCAACCGCTCCAGCGCCAAGACCCAGAGCGCCATGCTCGAGGCGATGCAGGAGCACCAGACCACCATCGGCGGCGAGATCCACCCGCTGCCGAAGCCGTTCCTCGTGATCGCGACGCAGAACCCCATCGAGCAGGAGGGCACGTACGAGCTGCCCGAAGCGCAGATGGACCGGTTCCTCCTCAAGGAGATCGTGGAGTACCCGAGCCCGGCGGAGGAGTTCGAGATCCTCAGCCGCATCGACTCGGGCGTGCTCGACCCCGACCGGCACGTGCACAGCGCCGTCACGCTGGACGACGTGCACCTGCTGCAGGACGTCGCGAGCCGCATCTACGTCGACCCCGCGATCCGCAACTACATCGTGTCGATCGCGTACGTGACCCGGAATCCCGCGCCGTACATCGGGGACGAGCGCGCCCGCTTCATCAAGTACGGCGCGAGCCCGCGGGCCAGCATCGCCTTCCTCCAGGCCTCGCGTGCCCTCGCCCTCCTCAGCGGCCGGACCCACGTCCTTCCCGAGGACATCCGCGCCCTGCGACACCTCGTGCTGCGGCACCGCGTGCTGCTGACGTTCGAGGCCGACGCCGAGGGCATCCGCAGCGAGGAGATCATCGACCAGATCTTCGCCGCCGTGCCCACGCCCTGACCCGTCGACACGCTCAGGGACCCCGCGCCAGATGCCCAGCCTCATCACGCAGGTGAAGAGCAAGCTCTTCATCCACTCGAACCGCAAGTCGCTGCACGCGCTCGACGGCGCCTATGCGTCGCTGCTGCACGGGCGGAGCCTCGACTTCGAGGACCTGCGCAAGTACGAGTACGGCGACCAGGTGCGTGACATCGACTGGCGCGCGACCGCCCGCCTCGGCACGCCGTTGGTCAAGCGGTCACGGGCCACGCGCATGCACACCGTGATGTTCGTCGTCGACACGGGGCGCTCCATGACCGCTCTCGCCGCGGACGAGCGCTCGAAGAAGGACCTGGCGATCCTGGCGACCGGAGCGCTCGGCGTGCTGACGCTCCGGCACGGCGACGACTTCACCGTCGTCTACGGCGATTCCTCGCGCGTCCGTCGCCTGGCGCCGGGGCGCAGCGAAGGCGCCCTGGAACACGCGCTGCGGACGATCGACCGCGCGGTCGACGACGCGGCCGCCCCCAGCGATCGCGACGCCCTGCTCTCCTTCGTCACGCGGACGATCGCGCGGCGCATGATCGTCGTCGTCGTCACCGACGAGGCCCCGGTGACGACGGAGACCGAGCGGCTGCTGCGCCGACTGCGCGTGCAGCACGACGTGCTCTGGATCACCCTGCGCGACGCCGAACCGGTGCTCGATCACCGGTCCGCGCGGCTGCGCGCCGACGTCGACAGCCTCTGGCAGGTTCCCGATTTCATCCAGGGCGACCGCACGATCGTGAACGAGCTCAGCGCGCAGCGGGCGGCGGATGCCGCCCGGCTCGCCGACCTGCTCACACGGATGGAGATCAGCCAGGCCGCGCTCGACGGTCAGGACCACGCCGTTCCGCAGCTGCTGCACCTGTTGAACCGGAGGTCCGATGCCCGGTTCTGACGAGCTCTACCCCCCGGCGCAGTACGGGTGGGGATGGATGCTGCTCGCTCTCGGCGTCCTGGCGCTGCTGATCGTGGGCGCCTGGCTGCTGTTCCGGCTCACCCGCCCCCGCACCGCCGCCTCCGGAGGGGCCGCGGATGCCGGGCAGCCGTCCACGCTCGATGTGCTGTCCGCTCTGCGCTCGGAGTACCTCGACCGCATCGACCGCGTCGAGCACGACTACCGGGACCGCCGACTCTCCGCACGGCAGGCGAACCTGGAGCTGAGCCGCGTCGTACGCACGTTCGTCAACGAGTACAGCGGTCTGGAGGCACCGGTGCTCGCCCTCGACGACCTCGTGTCCCGCGGCGTCCACCCGGCGCTCATCGACGCGATGGGTCGTCACTACTATCCGAGCATCTTCCGGCAGGGGCCCGCGATCGACCCGGTCGCCGGAGCCGAAGCCGCCAGGACGGTGGTGCGCGCATGGCACTAGCGAACGTCTGGATGCTGGTCCTCGCCGCGGCTGTCGTCGTCGCCGCGGTGGTGATCGGTCTCGTGGTGGGGCTGCGCCGCCATCGGGACCGGCGCGCGGCGGACACGGCCCGCGTGGCCAGGGCGGAGCGGCTGCGGGCGCTCCCGTCCTTCCGTCAGGCGCTGTCCCGTCGCGCCGTCGCCCTGACCGGCCTGCTCGCTCTCGGCGCGGGAGCGGCACTGGCCGCCGGCGTCGTGGCCGCACGGCCGATGTCCGCCCAGACGGTGCAGCCCGTCGACACCAGCCGCGACATCATGCTGTGTCTGGACGTGTCGGGCTCGATGTCCGAGGTCGACGTCGAGGTGCTCTCCGTGTTCGACGAGCTGCTCGACGGCTTCGAAGGGGAGCGCATCGGCCTGACGATCTTCAACAGCTCGCCCGTGCAGATCTTCCCCCTCACCGACGACTACGACTTCATCCGCGAGCACCTCGCGAGCATGATGTCGAGCTTCGACTACGTGGACGAGATCCCGGAGCACTGGCTCGGCACCCTCAACGGCGACGGCGCCTCCCTCATCGGCGACGGGCTCGCGGCGTGCACCATGGGCTTCGACCACCCGGACGACGACCGGTCGCGGTCGGTGATCTTCGCGACGGACAACGAGATCAACGGCGCCTCGATCGTGACGCTCGACGAGGCCGCGGCGTATGCGGCCTCCCAGGACGTGCGGGTGTTCGCGATCAACCCGGTCGAGGGCAAGGACGCCGACGTCAGCGCCGAGCTCGCGGCCGCCGCCGAGGCCACGGGAGGCGCCGCGTACGGACTCCGTGACACGACCACGGTCGGTGACATCATCGACGAGGTGCAGAAGCAGGAGGCCACGGCGCTGCGCGGCGAGGCGCAGGTGGTCTGGACGGACACCCCGAACCTGTGGATCGCCGTTCTCTCGGTCCTCGCGCTCGGCTTCGTCGTCCTGGTGTGGAGGGTGCGCCTGTGATCTTCCAGCCCGTCCTCCCCGTGTTCCTCATCCTGCTGCTGTGCGCCGGCGTCGCCGCGGTGGGCGTCTGGATGCTCGTCCGCGCCCCGCGGGTCGGCGGCGAGGTCGTGACCGATCGACGCGCTCTCGCCGTGCACCGGTCGCTGTGGGCCCTGCGGCTCGTGATGGTCCTCGCCTGCGCCGTGATGCTGCTGCGGCCGGGGCTCCCCGGAGGATCCACGCAGACGCTGGCGACCGACACCGACATCGTGCTGGTCGTCGACACCACCGCGAGCATCGTCGCCGAGGACTGGGACGACGGCTCTCCCCGGCTCGATGGCGTCCGCGCGGACGTGCGGGCCCTCGTGGAGGAGTACCCCGGAGCCCGTTTCGCCCTGGTCACCTCGGATGCGGCGGCCGAGCTGCGGATTCCGCTGACCACCGACACCACCGCCCTCCTCGGATCGCTGGACGTGCTGCGCCCCGAGGTCACGAGCCAGTCGCGCGGCAGCTCCATCGGGGTGGCCGCACCGCTGCTGAGCGAGACCCTCGCCGCCGCGGCGGAGTCGTCGCCGGACCGTTCGCGCATGGTCTTCTACTTCGGCGACGGCGAGCAGACGACGGGTTCCGCGCCGGAGTCCTTCGCCGACAGCGCGCGCTACACCGACGCCGGAGCCGTCTTCGGGTACGGGACGGCCGAGGGCGGTCCGATGCGCGTGACGACGGGCGGCCTCGATCAGAACGGCTCCGAGTACATCCAGTACCAGGGTGCCGATGCACTCTCCGTCATCGACGAGGGGAACCTCGAGACGATCGCCGGACAGCTCGGCGTCGAGTACGAGCACCGGGAGGCGGGCGTCGCCCCGTCGCTCCCCGCCGCACCGTCGAGTACCACCGCCTATTCCGACGCCGGCGAGGTGGGGAACGTGATCGAGCTGTACTGGGTCGCCGCACTGGTCATCCTCGCCGCGCTCCCGGTGGAGCTCACCCGCGCGACGATCCTGGTCGCCCGGCTCCGCGGCCTCCGCGTCCCTCGCGCCGGACGGTCGGTTCCACCCCACACCCCCTGACGGCACCCGAGGCCCCGGGCTTCCCTGCAGATACGGCGTGTGTGCCGCGCCTTTCGATGGTATTGTGTTACCCGTCGCAAGCTCTTATGCCTTCGACGGGGGTTCGCCGAGGCGGACGACTGCGATACGAGCATCTCTGGGGGAAGCTCTCGCGGCCGGTCGTCCGGCGATGTCGTGCCGACGTGGGGTCGGCCATCAGAAGACTGGGGAACACACATGGGGAACAGTGCTGTCTGGAAGCGCGCGCGCACGGGCGTGGCCGGAGCGATCGCGGGGGTGATGGTCGCCGCGGGGCTGGTCGCCCTCGGTGGGGGTGCTGCCGTGGCCGCCGAAGCCCCGGGCGGCCTGACTCCGCTGTTGCAGCGGGATCAGAACGTGGTCACGTCCGATCCGATCCCGACCGTGCAGATCGACAACGGGTATGTCTGGGCGCAGACGACGATCGGTTCGATCGTGTACGCGGTCGGCAAGTTCGACAACGCGCGCGAGCCGAAGGCCGCTCCTGGGACGGCGCTGACGGCGCGCTCCAACGTGCTCGCCTACAACATCGACACGGGCGCGCTCCTGCCGTTCGCGCCGAAGGTCAACGGCGTGATCAAGGCCGTCGCCGCCTCGCCCGACGGCACCCGGATCTACATCGGCGGCTCGTTCAACAAGGTCAACGGCAAGGACCGCTGGAACATCGCCGCGATCGACGCCACGACCGGCGAGCTCGTCCCCGGATTCGTCCCGTCCATCGGCGGCTCGGGCGTGTACGCCCTCGCGACGTCGGGGACGACGGTCTACGCCGGCGGGCTGTTCACGCAGGCCAACGGCACGCCCCGGAAGAACCTGGCCGCCTTCGACACCACCAACGGTGCCCTCCGACCCTGGGCTCCGCAGACCGACCTCCAGGTCGATGCCATGGTCATGGACCCGGCCGGCGCGGACACGATCGTCGGCGGACGCTTCTCCCAGGTCAACGGCAACACCGAGATGCGCGGCAGCGCCTCCGTGGACAAGACCACCGGAGCGCTGAACACGGACTGGGAGCTGGCCAAGACCGTCAAGAACGGCGCCGGATCCGGCATCTACGCCGGCAAGGCCGGGACGTTCGGTCTCGCCACCGACGCGACGGGTGTCTACGGCACCGGATGGGGCTTCGCCGACGCCGCGACCGGCAGCCTCGAGGGCACCTTCGCCGCCGAGGCCGGCACCGGCAAGGTGCGCTGGATCGCGGATTGCATCGGCGACCACTACGGCGTCTACTCCACCGGCAAGGTCGTCTACACGACCAGCCACACCCACACCTGCCTGACCCTCGGCCTCCACCCGGAGCAGGCTCCGCGCGTCCACCGGTACTCCGAGGCGTACACCGCCGACGCCAGGGGGACGCTGGCCCCCCAGCCTGCGGCACCGGGCCGCAAGGACTGGGGCGGCACTCCGGCGCCGTCGCCGTACGCCTGGTCCCCGGACTGGGCGGTCGGCGTGACCACCGGTCTGGGGCAGGCGGGGCTGTCCATCACCGGCACGGGGAACATGATCTCCATCGGCGGCGAGTTCCGCTCGGTCAACAACGGACAGTTCGAGGGGCTCGTGCGCTTCTCGACCACTCCTCCCGGCGGGCCCAAGGACGGACCTCGGCTCTCCGGGGACAGGTGGGAGCCGACCGCGACCTCGCTCGTCCCCGGCCAGGTGAAGGTGTCGATCCCGGCCAACTGGGATCGTGACGACCTCACGCTCACCTACGAGCTGCGTCGCACCGGTTCGACCACTCCGCTGTTCACCACGAAGGTCGACTCCACCTGGTGGAACCTGCCCGCCGTCACCTTCGAGGACACGACGGCTCCGGCCGGTTCGCAGCAGACGTACACCTTCACCGCCACGGACGGCGACGGCAACACGGTCACGAGCAAGACGGCGACCGTCACGGTCGCCGCATCCGGCCAGCCGTACTCCGACGCCGTGCTCGCCGACGAACCGCAGCTCTACTACCCCCTGGGAACGATCGGCCAGGACGTCGCCGGGACGAACAGCCCGCTCTTCCGCGCGGGGGCGAAGCCGCTGTCGTCGGGCGTTCCGAAGGGTGTCGCGGGCGCGACGAGCCTCGACGGCACCGAGACAGGACGCGTGGACACGACCACCAAGATGCCGGCGCCCGGCGCGTACTCGGCCGAGATGTGGTTCCAGACGTCGACGACTTCCGGGGGCCTGCTCTTCGACTTCGAGAGCTCGGCCGCCGGTTTCTCGAGGAACTACGATCGCAACGTCTACATGTCGAACGACGGACGCCTGAACTTCGGGGTGTACAGCGACGGCACGAGGGTCATCACGACCACGTCGGCGTACAACGACAACCAGTGGCACCACGTCGTGGCCTCGGTGAGCCCTGAGGGGATGAAGCTCTTCGTCGACGGGCAGCTCAACGATCAGATCACCGGTGTGACCAAGGGTCAGGACTACGAGGGCTTCTGGAAGGTCGGCAGCGGCAAGCTGGCCAACTGGCCGAACGTCCCGAAGTCGGTGTCCCTCACCGGCAACATCGACGAGTTCGCCGTGTACCCGTACGGGCTGAGCGCCGCACAGGTCAAGACGCACTACGGGGTCGGCAGGGGTTCCACGGCACCTGTCGCAGCCTTCACGGCGACCACGACCGGGCTCGATGCGGCCTTCGATGCGAGCGCCTCGGTGCCGCCGGGGACCACCACGATCTCGGACTATCGCTGGGACTTCGGGGACGGTACGACCGGTACGGGGAGGACGCCGACGCACACGTACGCGAAGCCTGGCACCTACCCGGTCAAGCTCACGATCACCGACAGCCAGAATCTCGTGGGCTCGGTCACGAAATCGGTCGTCGTCCAGGGCGCCAACGCGGCTCCCACGGCCTCGTTCACCCTCTCCGCCTCGGGGTTGACGGTGTCGGCGGACGCATCGGCATCGACCGATGCCGACGGCAGCATCCGCAGCTACCGCTGGGACTGGGGTGACGGCACGACAGGCGAAGGCGCGACGGCGACGCACACGTACCCGACGGCCGGGACGCGGACGGTCACCCTCACGGTGACGGACGACGTCGGGGGCACGGCGACCACCACCCGGGAGGCCGTGGTGGCGGAGCCCGCGCCGCTCGCGAGCGACGAGTTCGACCGGACCGCCGGCCCGGGGTGGGGCGAAGCCCTCACGGGCGGCGCCTGGAAGATCACGGGAGGATCGGCCGCCGCAGCCGGCGTCGCCGACGGCTCCGGCGTGCTGAAGCTGGCCGCGGGCGATACCCGCCACGCGACGCTGAACGCGCCGTCGGTTCCGGATCCGGCATTGGAGACGACCTTCCGCATCGATCAGCCGTCGAGCACAGGAGGCTCCTACATCGGGGTCATCGCCCGCGACTCGTCCGCTGGTCGGTATCTCGTCCGCGCCTGGCTTCGCCCTGACGGCACGGTCTGGCTCGTGGCGCACCGCGACGGCACCGTCCTCGCGACCCGGGCACTGAACGGCGTCACGGTCACCCCTGGCACCACGTACACGCTGAAGGCGTCCGTGACCGGAACGGACAAGACGTCGCTCGTCGCGAAGCTCTGGGTCACAGACGCCGCGGAGCCCGCCGATTGGCAGCTGCGGGCGAGCGACCCCACCCCGCTGCCGGCGGGTGGTGTGGGCCTGAGTGGCAGCCGCTCCGCGAGCGCGACCGCGCCGCGCGGCGTGTCCTTCGACACGTTCCGCGTCAGGGCAGCGGAGTAATCGGACCGCACGCGACGGACGCCGACCTCGATCAGCCGGGGTCGGCGTCCGTCGCATCGCCGTATCCGTCGCGCCTGATCGTCGCGGATAGGATGTTCAGACGCCGACGACAGGGGAGGAGGTGGGTCGTGATGCCTGCGCAGGACGACCCCGCCGCAGCCCTCCTCCGCTCGAACCGCCGTCGCCGGCTCATCCGCCGGTGGGTCGCGATCGGGACGATCCCGCTCACCCTCGCCGCCCTGCTCTTCGTGGGCAAACTGCTGAGCATGTACGCGTTCGCCCACCAGGCCATCACCGCCTACGTCGTCGACGACTTCGCGGGTTCCGAAGCCTCGGCGCGTGGACAGGACGTCCTGAACTGGTTCGAGCCGTATAAGGCCCCCTACAACATCGGCACCGCACTGGCCGGTGCCGACGAGCTCCCCGCCTCCCGTGCGGAGCTGGAGCGCTCCCTCGACCTCGCGACCGGCCTGGAGGTCTGCCCGGTCCGGATCAACCTCGCTCTCGTCATCGAGCGGATGGGCGACGCCGCCAGGGCCGATGGCGATGGCGCCGGGGCGACCGCCCTCTACGGCGAGGCGCTGACCGTCACGGTCGAGACCCCGGAGGAGTGCCGCAGCGACGAGGCGCAGCAGCAGTCCCCCGACCCCGAGCGCGACATGTCGGACACCCTGGACAACACCGAGGACCGCCTCAAGCAGAAGCAGCAGGAGCAGGAGCAGGAACAGCAGCCGCAGGAGCCGCAAGAGGATCAGGAGGAACCGCAGCCGTCCGAGGACAAGCTGCAGGACCTCCAGGACAAGCTCGAGCAGGGGACGCAGGAGCGGGACCAGCAACAGGGTGACGACCCCGGCGGCACCGGGACGGACAGGCCATGGTGAGTGATCACGAGCGGCAGCGCGCCCGCTACGTCGGCGGTACCGAGGGCGCCCCGCCCGTCCCGCCGCCCGGGGGCTACCGCGGTGCCCGGCGGCAGCAGCCGATCGACCTCACGCCACCGGTCGATCCACAGCTGCCCACGGAGGAGAAGAAGACCTCCACGAATGCGCTCGGCTGGATCGCTCTGGTCGCCGCGATCCTCTTCACCCTGATCCTGTTCGGCACGCTCGTGGTCGGCGGCACCGACCTGCTGTACGGAGTGACGATGATCACGCTGCAGCTCGTGGTGCTCGGAGTGATCGTGGCCGCGCTCTTCACCCCCGGCGGACGACGGCTCGGGGTCATCGCGCTCGTCCTCACCCTCCTGTTCAACGTCGCGACCGTGGGGGCACTCAGCGCGCTGCGCACCTCGGCATCCGGGAACTACGAAGGCGTGAAGACCGCGGAACAGCGGCACGCGGAGGCCTACCCCGGGATCAAGGGCACCTCCCCGCAGGAGGCGCTCACCCAGCAGTCCATGGAGGAGGTGCGCGCGGAGGCTGATTCCCTCTTCACCGACATCCGTGAACGGCTCACCGCCGACTTCGGGTTCACGTGGGTCCGGGTCGGCGACGAGGATGTCCGGCCGGAGCGGAACGGCTACGGCGGCGAGTCGATGCTGTCGGAGTACACGTCGGCGGCCTGGGCGACCGAGCAGCCCGTGCAGGGCTACGCGCGCAAGCTCGACGTGATGGCGGCGATCGATGAGGTCGTGGCGTCCCACGGCCTGTGGAACCTGTACTCGTTCAACGATCCGACGAACTCCGGCATCGACCCGTCCATGATCGCCAAGCTCTACGGCAGCGATGACCCTCGCACGCAGACGACGTGGGAGTACTACACGGAGAACTACCCCGACCCGCTGCGCTTCTACGCGAACATCTACGACCTGTCGAACGATGCCGACGGCGGCTTCCGCAGCTCGCGAGAGGCGCAGAGCGCGCGCACCGGCGAACCGATCGAGGGGCTCCAGCTCGTCGTGATCGCCGGCAAGGTGCTGAGCGAGGACGACCGCGCGAAGTTCGAGGAGCGGCTGCAGGACTACCCCGGCTTCGAGTGACCGGCCCGGTGCGAGGATGACGGGATGAGGCAGGGAGCGGTCGGCGCGGTGCGGCTCGTCGAGCACGGCGGGCGACGGCTGGTCGAGAAGCGTTTGTCCGATCCGGCGCGGCACCACAACGAAGTGCGGGCCCTTCGCGGGCTCGTCGGCTCCGGGCTCCCGGTGCCCGAGGTGGTCGAGGAGCGGCCGGGCGTGATCCTCATGACCGCACTCCCCGGTGCCCGTCTCGACGACGCCGACGCCGACGTCCGGATCGCGGATCTCCGTGCCTCGGCACCCCTGCTCCGCGCCCTGCACCGGCTCGAACCGCCGGACGACCTGCTTCCCGCGCCGGACGACGCGGCCATCATCGAGCGGTATCGCGCCGCCGAAGCGCCGCGCCTCCCCCTGCACATCCCGCCCCCGTCCGGAAGCGTCTTCTGCCACGGCGACTGGACGGACGGCAACCTGCTCGCGCGGCACGGACGCATCTCCGGGATCGTGGACTGGGAGGCCGCACACAGCGGCGATCCGCTGCGGGAGCTGGCACGAGCCGCGTGGGGAGCCGCACGGAAGGATCCGCGCTCGGAGCGGGCGCTCATCGACGGGTACGGTGCGGATCCCGCCCGCGTCCGTGCGTGGTACCCCGTGCACGCCGCCGAGTTGTGGCTGTGGTTCGCGGAAGCCGGCCCTCCGGAGTACCTCGCCGCGCTCACCGCGGACCTGGAGAGGTGGTCGGCCTGACACCTCACCCGGTGATTCCCGGTCCATCCCCTCGATGATCGGCAGCGGCGTGGCTACACTGGCCGCACAGGGGGAGGGAGTGTCCGCATGATCAACGAACTCGATGAGCAGCAGTCCTACGAGTTGCTGGCGACCACCACGGTGGGCCGGATCGGATTCGTCGACGACGGCCTGGTGCAGATCCATCCGGTGAACTTCGTCGTCTCGGGGCACGAGCTGCTCCTGCGCACCTCACCGGACGGCCACCTGGCGGCGCTGTCCCGCGAGGCGGCCACGGTCTCCTTCGAGGTCGACTACCACGATCCGATCGGCGGCCTGGGGTGGAGTGTGCTGATGCACGGGGTCCTGTCGCCGGTTCCGGAGGATCAGGCGGCCGGGGCGGCGGCGCGGGTGCACCCGTGGGCCGGAGACGACCGTGATCTCCCGCTGTCGTTCCGCATCGAGCGCATCACCGGACGCAGCGTCCGCCGCGACCCCCGCACCAGCGGGGTCTGAACGCGCCCGCCGTCCCGTTCAGGAGGCGAAGGCGAGACCCGCGGCGAGCGCGAATCCGAGGACGGTCGCCAGCCCCGTGGACTCCTTCGCCTTCGACTGCGCCTCCGGGACCATCGAGTCCACCAGCATGACGAGCAGGGCGCCCGCGGCGAAACCGCTCGCCCCGGAGCGGAAGACCTCGCCGGTCACGCTCGCCAGGGCGAACCCGGCGACGGTGGCCGCCGCGCACAGCACGGCGACCCCGGCCCACAGCAGCAGCACCCTGCTCCGTCGCATGCCGCCGTCGAGCAGGTCGGCGGCGGAGCCGATGGACTCCGGGAGGTTCGAGACGAGGATGGCGACGACGAGCGCGATGCTCACCGGCTCCCCCGAGGCGAGACCGATGCCGAGCACGAGCTGCTCCGGGATCCCGTCGAGGAGCGCCCCCACTGCGAGCTGGCCTCCCCCGGCCTCGCCCTTCTTCCTGGCGGCTCTGGCGTCGAGGATGCGGGCGGCGATGTAGTAGCTGAGGGCTCCGAGCGCGACGCCGGTGACGAGGGGGATCGGACCACCACGGTCGAGCCCCTCCTCCCAGAGCTCGAAGGCGATGGAGGCCATCAGGGCTCCGGCGCCGAAGCCCAGCACGATGCCCAGCCACCGCGGCGGCCACGTGCGCAGCATCGCGAGCACCGCGCCGACGAACAGCGGAGCCGCCGCGACGGCTCCCCACAGAATCGCTCCACCCATGCGCCCATCTTCCCGCCGACCCACCCCTTTTCGCGCGAGCCACCCCTCTGCGTGCGTCCGAAAGGGGCCGGAACACACGAAAGGGGGTGGGTCGCGCGCCGATAGACTGGGAGCCATGTCCAAGGTCCTCCAGTCCCTGCCCGTCGGCGAGCGCGTCGGCATCGCCTTCTCCGGAGGACTCGACACCTCCGTCGCCGTCGCCTGGATGCGCGACAAGGGCGCTGTCCCCTTCACCTACACGGGCGACCTCGGCCAGTACGACGAGGACGACATCGCCTCCATCCCCGGCCGCGCGCTGGAGTACGGCGCCGAGGCCTCTCGTCTCATCGACTGCAAGACGGCGCTCGTCGAAGAGGGCTTCGTCGCGCTCTCCTGCGGCGCCTTCCACATCCGATCCGGCGGCAAGACCTACTTCAACACCACTCCCCTCGGCCGCGCGGTCACCGGCACGCTGCTCGTGCGTGCGATGCGCGAGGACGGCGTCGACATCTGGGGCGACGGCTCGACCTACAAGGGCAACGACATCGAGCGCTTCTACCGCTACGGCCTGCTCGCCAACCCCCGCCTGCGCATCTACAAGCCCTGGCTCGACGCGGACTTCGTCACCGAGCTAGGCGGTCGCCAGGAGATGAGCGAGTGGCTCGTCGCGCACGGCTTCCCGTACCGCGACTCGGCCGAGAAGGCGTACTCGACGGACGCCAACATCTGGGGCGCGACCCACGAGGCGAAGACGCTCGAGCACCTCGACGTCTCGCTGGAGACCGTCGACCCGATCATGGGCGTGAAGTTCTGGGACCCCTCCGTCGCCATCGAGACCGAGGATGTCTCGGTGACGTTCGAGGGCGGCCGTCCGGTCGCGATCAACGGCGTCGAGTTCAGCGACCCGGTCGCCCTGGTGCAGGAGGCGAACGCGATCGGCGGTCGCCACGGCCTCGGCATGAGCGACCAGATCGAGAACCGCATCATCGAGGCGAAGTCGCGCGGCATCTACGAGGCCCCGGCCATGGCGCTGCTCTTCATCGCGTACGAGCGCCTAGTCAACGGCATCCTCAACGAGGACACCCTCGCGACCTACCACGAGCAGGGTCGCCGCCTCGGCCGCCTCATGTACGAGGGCCGCTGGCTCGAGCCGCAGTCGCTCATGCTCCGCGAGTCCATCCAGCGCTGGGTCGGCTCGACGATCTCGGGCACCGTGACCATCCGCCTGCGCCGCGGCGACGACTGGACGATCCTCGACACGGTCTCCCCGAACCTGTCGTACGGACCGGAGAAGCTGTCGATGGAGCGCGTCGGCGACGCCGCGTTCGGGCCGGTGGACCGGATCGGCCAGCTCACGATGCGCAACCTCGACATCGCCGACTCCCGCGCGCGCCTGGAGCAGTACGCGGGTCTCGGCCTCGTCGGCGGCGCGACCGGCGAGCTCGTCGGCCGTGTGACCGCCGGCGAGTCCGCCGAGATCACCGAGTCCGTGCACGGCTCGATCTCGGAGGCTGACGAGAACCTCGCCGACGCGGTCGACACGGCCTCCGAGCGCGCGGCCTTCGACTCCGGCACCGACTGAGCGCACGGGGCGCCGCGGGCGACCGTGCACCCGCCCCCGTGATCAGGACGCCGCGGCGAGCGGATGCGCCGGCGCCACGGCGCGGTCGACGATCCCCGGCAGCACGTCGTCGAACAGCGCGATGAGGGCGGTGCGCATCGCCGCCGCGTCGCGTCCCGGCAGCACGACGGCGATCCGTACGACCGCGGCGCGCACGTCCGACCAGTCGAAGACACTCCCCGCGCGACGGGCGACGCACGCGAGAAGCGTCCCCAGGCTCCCGACGAGCTCGGCCCGCTCCGCGTTGCCCTCGATCCGCGCGAAGGCGACCGCGAGAGCGCGCAGGCCGTCGCCGAAGGCGGAGCCGTCCCGCCACCGCACCGCCAGTGCCACGTCCTCGACGAGCTCGTCCAGGTAGTCGAGGTCGTCCGCGTGGAGCACTGCCATCGTGCGTCGGACGGAGCCGATCCAGACGTCGCCGAACAGGGCCACCACGTCGCGCGCGCGGTCGCCGTCGAAGGCGGTCACCCACCGGGTGCCGTCGCGGCGCACCGCGATGAGTCCGACAGCGGCGAGGCCGTCCAGGGCGCGGAGGACATCCGCCGGCGCGGCACCGAGGGCGGCTGCGAGCCCCCGCTCGTCCACCCGCGTGCCCGGCGCGAGCGCCTCCGAGACGATCGCATCCGTCAGCCTGCCCTGCAGGCCGCCGTGCCGATCCCCTCCCGCCGATGTCCCGCTCACCGCGCGTGCATCATCCTTCTTCTCGATCATGGCGTCCCCCCGCCGTTGCATGGACCGATCCCGCCGGAGCCCCGGTCCGGACCGGTCTCTCCACTGAGAATGCGCCGAAGCGCGACGCGTAACATAACACGACCTTCCCCGGAGGAGCCTCGGCGCCCTGCCTCGCGGTCGGTACGCTGCGAGGTTGCTGAGTTATCTTGCACAGTGCTGTGCATGTTATTACCATGGAGGGATGACCACTCGCGCCCTCCGTCGCGACGCTGCAGAGAACCGCGCCGGCATCCTGTCCGCGGCTCGCAGCGCCCTTGCCTCCGACCCGCACGCCTCCCTCGACGCGATCGCCCGGACCGCCGGCCTGTCGCGCCGCACCCTCTACGGACACTTCGAGGACCGGGACACCCTGATCCGCGAACTCGTCTCCACCGGCGCCCAGCGCTTCAATGCCATCGCCGCCTCCATCGACGACCCCGACGCCCGCCTCGCCCTCGCCCGACTGGCCGCCCGGCTCTGGGAGGAGGCGGCGCACATCCAGGTCGCCGCCGCGCTCGCCCTCGACGAGGCGCACGTCGAGCACACCGCCGCTGCCCTCGCGCCGTTGCGCCGGAGCGTCGCCGCCCTCGTGCGGAGGGGACAGGAGGACGGCAGCTTCCGCACGGATCTCGCCGCCCCCACGCTCGCCCGACTGATCGAGGAGATGGCGCGCACGGTCGTCTCCCGCACCGACGTGCAGAGCAGCGGCGCCGAGGACCTCGCGGTCCGGGCCGTGCTCAGCATCGCGGGACTCTCCTGGCGCGAGGCGGACGAGCTGCTCTCCTCTCACCCGGACATCACCGCCGACGACCAGGAGGTCCGCGCATGAGGATCACACTGCACGATGTCAGCAAGGGTCGCGCCGGACAGGCTCTTCCCTCCATGAGCCTCGAGTTCCACTCGGGCGCGGTCCGCTACGCGCTCGCGGAGACCGAGCAGCGGCCGACCGTGCTCGGCCTCATCGCGAGCGGGCGGATGCGCCCGGACACGGGCCGCGTCACCATCGATGCGGCGGCGAGCCCGAAGGAACTGCGTCGCCGGGTCGCACTCGTCGACGCCCCGGACGTCAGCGACCCGCATCCGGACATCACCCTCGCCGGGGTGGTCGGTGAGGAGTTGATGTTCGCCGGGCGCGGTGCGACCCCGCTCCATGCCCGACGCTGGCTCGGCCGGGTGGGATACCAGGAGCTCGCCTCCGTCCCCATCGGCTCGGTCGACCCGGCCGCCCGCGTGCGCATCCTGTGCGAGCTCGCTGTGCTCCGCGAGGGCGTCGAGGGCATCGTCCTCGTCGCCCCGGATCGCCACGGCGGCAGCCCGGACGGATGGTGGCGCATCGCGGCCGAGTTCGCGGACCGCGGGTACGCGATGCTCGTGATCGTCGGCGGTTCCGCCGCCGTCGCCCTCGAGCGCATGCACGAGTTCGATGCGATCAACGCGTCCGGTCCCGTCGAGCCGCTGGTCCTCGAGCGCCCCGACGACGAGGCCGTGACCGACGACGAGGCCGTGACCGACGACGAACCGCTGACCGAAGACGAACCGCTGACCGAAGACGAACCGCTGACCGAAGACGAAGCCCCGTCCGACGAGGAAGGAGAAGCGCGATGAAGGTCCCCGCCATGATCGCCGCCGAACTCCGCCGCCTGACCGCGAGCCGGATGGGCATCCTCGCCCTCGTGGCCCTCATCTGCGTGCCGATCCTCTACGGCGGCCTCTACCTCTGGGCGAACCAGGATCCGTACGCGAAGTTCTCAGAGGTCCCCGTGGCCCTGGTGGTCGACGACGAGGGCGCTCCCGCCCCCACGACCGGCACCGAACCGGCGAGCGACGAGACGGTCAACTACGGGGAGGACGTGGCGGAGAACCTGATCGAGGGGAACGCGTTCGACTGGCAGCGCATGACCGAGGACGAAGCCGCCGACGCCCTGCGCCACGGCGCGGTCGACTTCACCGTGACGATCCCGGCCGACTTCTCCACCGCCCTCACCTCCGCGGCGGGCGACGACCCGCACCAGGCCAGGATCGAGCTGGAGACCAACGACGCGAACAACTACCTCGCGTCGTCGATGGGATCGCAGGCCGTCGAGAAGATCCGCAGCTCCGTCGCCGAGATGGTCGGCAGCGAGGCCGCGGAGCGACTGCTGACCGGCCTCAGCGACGTGCGCGACAACCTGGTCTCCGCGACCGACGGTGCCACGCAGCTCGTCGACGGCGCGCGCAGCGCCGCCTCCGGGAGTACAACGCTCGCCGACGGGACGGCGAAGCTCGCCGACGGCTCCGCGCAGCTCGCCTCCGGGGCCCGGACGCTCGCCGACGGCGCGCAGCAGGTGAGCGCGGGCAACCGCCAGCTCGCCGACGTCGCCGACCGGGCCGGAGCCGCGGTGCAGGAGGCGACGGACGCGCTGCCGCAGGTGCGCTCGGACATCGCCGACCTCCTGACGGAGCAGGGACTCGCGCCCGAGGAGATCGACGAGGTGCTCGCCCGCCTGGATCCGCTCGGAACCCGGATCGAGGAGGGCAACGCGCAGGTGCAGGACGCCGTCGGCAAGGTCGACCAGCTCGCCGCCGGTTCCGCCTCGCTGGCATCGGGGGCGAGCGAGCTCGCCGGCGGCGCCGGCACCCTCGCGACGGGCGCGGCCGCGGCGAACTCGGGCGCGGCCCAACTCCGCGATGGCCTGAAGACACTGTCCTCCGGGACCGCGGAGCTGCGGGACGGGCTCGCCGACGGTGTGCAGGCGATCCCCGCCTCCACCCCCGACCTGCGCTCCCTGCAGGCCGACACGATCGCGGACCCGGTGAAGGTCTCCAGCGACAAGGTCGCCTCCGCGGAGGACTACGGCGCCGGCCTCGCCCCGTTCTTCGCCGCCCTCTCCGCGTGGATCGGCATCTACGCGCTGTTCCTCATCGTGAAGCCGATCTCCCGCCGGGCCGTCACGGCGCTGCACTCCCCGATCCGGATCACGCTCGCGGGCTGGCTGACGCCGGCGATGCTCGGCGCGGTGCAGATGCTCGGCCTCATGGGGATCCTGGCACTCACGCTCGGCTTCACGTTCGATCATCCGCTCGGCACGCTCGGGGTGATGATGTTCGCCTCGGCCACGTTCGCCGCGATCATCCTCGCCCTCAACGTCTGGCTCGGGTCCGTGGGGCAGTTCCTCGGCCTCGTGCTCATGGTGCTCCAGCTCGTCACAGCGGGCGGGACGTTCCCCTGGCAGACACTGCCCGCTCCCCTCGCCGCGCTGCACCACGTGCTGCCCCTCGGCTACGTCGTCGACGCCATGCGCCAGCTCATGTACGGCGGGGACTACGCGAGAGCCGGCTGGGACCTGGCTGTGCTGGGCGCCTGGCTCGTCGGGGCCATGCTGCTGGCGATGATCGGTGTCACCCGCATGACGCACCGCCGCACGCTGCGCGATCTGCAGCCCAGCCTCATCGGCTGACCCTCCCGCTCGCCGCGGACCATCCCGCGGCGAGCGCGGGGCGGCTATGATGCGAGAGCGCGTACCCGTGAAACGCGCACTGGGGCTCGGTGGGACTGAGTCTCACCTGGCTACCCGAAAGAGTTCTCGACGATGATGACCGATTCGACGGCGTCCGCCGTTTCCCCGCGCCCCTCTCTCGGCGCTCGCATCGGACGCATCGCGTTCCTCGTGGTCGCCGCCCTCGTGGTGGTGGCCGTCGCGGGCGCGTTCTTCGTGACCTGGACGATCCAGCGCTCCTTCCCGCAGACCTCCGGCTCGACGACGCTCGAGGGGCTGAAAGCGGAGGTCACCGTGCAGCGCGACGCCAGCGGGGTGCCCACGATCACCGCCGACTCCTCGGACGACCTCTTCTTCGCCGAAGGCTTCGTGCACGCGCAGGACCGGTTCTTCGAGATGGACTTCCGCCGCCACGTCACCTCCGGCCGAGTCGCCGAGCTGTTCGGCGCCTCCCAGGCCGGCACCGACGCGTTCCTGCGCACGCTGGGCTGGCGCACGACCGCCGAGGCCGAGGTCGAGGCGATGGACGACGTCACCCGCGGCTACTACGAGGCCTACGCGGACGGCGTCAACGCCTACCTGTCCTCCCGCTCGGGCGCGGAGCTCTCCCTCGAGTACGCGGTCCTCGGGCTGCAGAACCCGGACTACGAGCCGGAGCCGTGGGAACCCGCGGACTCGGTGGCGTGGCTGAAGGCGATGGCCTGGGACCTCCGCACCAACGTCGAGGACGAGACCGAGCGGGCGCTCCTCGCGGGGCAGCTCGCCGAGGACCCGCAGGTCGATGTGGAGGCTCTGCTCGGCACGCTCTATCCGGACTATCCGTTCGACCGGAACCCCGTGATCGTACCCACCATCTCCACGGTCCCGCCGCTGGAGACCGGCGCCGAGCCCGCCGCCTTCACCGTTCCCGAGGGCGACGGCGAGGCACAGCAGGCGCTCACCACGGTGGAGTGGGAGGAGACGTCGTCCGTCATCGAAGCGGCGAGCGTGCTCGTCGGCGACGTCGGCGAGGGGATCGGCTCCAACTCCTGGGTCGTCTCCGGGGACCTCACCGCATCCGGGATGCCGCTGCTGGCCAACGACCCGCACCTCGGCGCCTCGCTCCCGTCGGTCTGGTATCAGGTGCAGCTGAAGTGCTCGACGGTGGACGAGGACTGCCCGTTCGACGTCGGCGGGTTCTCCTTCTCGGGGCTTCCGGGCATCGTCATCGGACACAACCAGCGCGTGGCGTGGGGCTTCACGAACCTCACCACCGACGTCACCGACCTGTACGTCGAGCGCATCGAGGGCGACTCCTACTGGCGCGACGGCGAGCTCGTGCCGCTGGAGGAGAGCACGGAGACCATCGAGGTCGCCGGCGGGGACGACATCGAGCTCACCATCCGCTCCACCGTGCACGGACCGATCATCTCCGGCCTCACGGATGACTTCACGGCGATCGCGGACGACCCGACACCCGGGCTCACCGCGGAGGGCGCCGTTCCGGCCGCTCCCGGCTCGGATGCCGCCGAGTACGCGGTGAGCCTGCGGTGGACGGCGCTCGACCCCGGCACCACCGCGACGGCGATCTTCGCGCTGTCGACCGCCCAGGACTTCGAGGACTTCCGCCGCGCGGCCTCCCTGTTCGACGTCCCGGCGCAGAACCTCATCTACGCCGACGTCGACGGCAACATCGGCTACCAGACCCCCGGCCGGCTCCCGATCCGCGGTGCTGGCGACGGCTGGATGCCGCAGCCCGGGTGGGACAGCAGCTACGACTGGACCGGGTACATCCCGTTCGAGGAGCTGCCGGTGTCGTACAACCCCAGCTCCGGATACATCGTCACGGCCAACAACGCCATCGTGACCGACGACTACGAGCACTTCCTCTCCCGAGACTGGGACCAGGGATACCGCGCCGCCCGCATCGCCCACCTCATCGAGCGCCGGGCCGCGGCCGGGCCCCTGACGGCCGACGACATGCGGGACATCCAGATGGACGGCGAGATGTGGATCGGCACGCAGCTCGTCGCCGCGATGAAGGACATCGAGGTCGAGGGAGCGGGTCCGCAGCAGGCCGTCGAGCTGCTCCGCGGCTGGGACGCGCAGAACAGCGCCTCGTCGGCGGGCGCCGCGTACGCGAACGTGCTCTGGTCGAACCTCGTGCATAACATCTTCGCCGAGCGCGAGCAGCCGCTGCCGATCGACGGTCAGGGCCGGCTGTTCACCGTCGTCGGAGCGATGCTGGAGAACCCGGCGGACCCGCTGTGGAGCAACCCCCAGCTCGATGTCGAGGGCCGGGACGAGATGCTCGCACTGTCGGCCGAGGAGGCGTACGACGAGCTGTCCGCGCTTCAGGGCACGGACGTCGCGCGGTGGAACTGGGGCGATCTGCATGCCCTCACCCTCACGAGCGACACGTTCGGCTCGTCAGGCATCGCCCCGATCGAGGCCCTCTTCAACCGTGGTCCGTATCCGGTCGGCGGCGGCGCCTCCGTGGTCGATGCGACCGGGTGGCAGCTCGGCGTCTCGTACGCCACAACCACCGTGCCCTCCATGCGGATGGTCGTCGATCTCGCCGACTTCGACGACTCGACGTGGATCCACCTCACCGGAGCCTCAGGGCACGCCTTCCACGAGCACTACGTCGATCAGACCACGGACTGGTCGACGGGGGTGCAGCGGTCGTGGGCGTTCACACCGAAGGCCGTCAAGGCGGCAGCGGTCGACACCCTGACGCTCACGCCCGCCGGCTGAGAGGAGCGTGGAGGGTGCTCGGCTAGCGTGGACAGGTGCCCACCAGCTACCTCGCCCCGAAGGGGACGCCGGCCACCCTCCTGGAGTTCGAGCACGGAGGCGCGACCCTGATCGCCGAGACCTTCGGCGACGGACCGCCCACCTACCTCCTGCTGCACGGCATCGGCATGGGGCGCAGCGTCTACCTCGACCTCACCCAGCGACTGCAGGGGCGGGTGATCGCGCTCGACCTCCCCGGCTTCGGCGAGGCGCCTGAGCCCACACGCACCCTGACCATGCAGCGGCACGCCGACCTGGTGGCCGCCTACCTCCGGTACGTCGACGCGGACCCGGTGGTGGTGATCGGGCACTCGATGGGGAGTCAGATCGCCGCGGAGCTCGCCGCCCGGCATCCCACCCTCGTCGCCGGAGTCGTGCTGGCGGGTCCGACCGTCGACAAGGCCGCTCGGAACGTGGGCGCCCAGGCGCGATACCTGCTGCAGGACCTCGTGGGCGAACGACCGCTCGTCATCTGGCGCGGTGCCCGGGAGTACCTTCGCGGCGGCCCGCATCTGATCCGCAAGATGCGCGCGACCATCGTGCACAAGCCCGAGAAGGCCTTCGTGCGCATCCAGTGCCCGGTGCTGGTGCTGCGCGGGGAGGACGACCCGCTGGCGCCGATGAGTTGGTGCCAGGTCATCCTCGACGCGATCCCCGGCGCGGAGCTCGCCGTCATCCCCGACCACGGCCACGGCACCCTCATCAGCGACTCGGAGCCCGCCGCCCGCCTGATCGAGGCCTTCGCCGCCCGCACCTGACCCTTCGAATCGCTGCCCGCGCCCCTCGGGTCCGTCGACCGTTCATAACTCAGGAGATCGCGGCGCGTTGGGGCGGTTCGGCGGCCGAGGCAGGCTGCGGCTGCCCTTTCTCCTGAGTTGTGAACGGCGAGCGCCGACGAGCCGGGGCCCGAGCGCCTCCAGAACCTCCCGCAGCGCCTCTCGCGTGCCTGCGGGATCGGAGAGGATGTCAGCGGCGAGCGGCCGGATCGTGACATAGCCGAGACGAGCGGCCGCCATGTCCCGCGCACGATCCCGCTGCTGCTTCGCCCAACCCTCGTGAAAAGCGCGGCTGTCGCACTCGACGATCAGCTATCCATCGACGACGAAGTCGACTCGACCCACGCCGGGGATGTGGACCTGTGTCTCGAATGAGGCACCGAGCGACCGGAGGAGGAGCCGCACGAAGGTCTCCGGCCCCGACTCGGATGACGCGTCGGCCAGGGCGAGCACCGCGCCGAACCGCGGCGGCAGCCGAGCGAAGATCGCGCGCAGTTCGTCCATCGTGACGAGGCGCTGATGGAGGAGGCTGTCCAGGGTGGCCACCGACGCCCGAGGCGACTGGCATCGGACGGCATGCCGTACGGCCGCATCCAGGGACGTGAAGTGCAGCGTACTCGCTGCGCCGTCCTCTGCCCAGTGCACCCTGTGAGCCTCCGCGTCTCGACGCCCCAACCGCGAGCGATGGGGCTCGACCTGCACGTGCACACCGTGGGCCGCGAGCACGAACACCCCGAGCATCTGGAGAAGGGAGACGCAGGTGACGCGACCTCCGATCCGCACGGCCTCCGCGACGACAGGATCCACATCCGGGCGGGCGTATCGGTCCCGGCGCAGTCGCAGAAGCCGCCCGCTCCGCACCAGGGCGGTCAGCTCGCGCCCCCTCAGCCCCGCGGAGCGAAGATCCGCTCGACTGAACACCGTGGAGTCGAAGACCTCTGCTGCGCGCTGGGGTCCGGAGTGGGCGATCACATCCCGGAGGATGCCCGGCGCGACACGGCGGGACGGGGAATGAGACCGGATGTGGAGTGGCCGCTCCGGATCGCGAGGCGGTGGAGGAGAAGTGGGGGCCGCGCACGGCGTTCACAATTCAGGAGAATCCGTTCCCCATCCGACCTGAGCGCACGCGCGGCCCGATGACGCCGCGGATCTCCTGAGTTGTGAACCGACGGCGGGCGGAACCGGCTACGTCGGCGCCGAGGCGGTCAGCCGGCGGCGGGAGGGGTCTGCTTCGACTCGGCGAGCTCGTCGACGACGAGACCCCGCTGCTCGATCGTGCCGTTGCGGTAGGCCTGGCGACCGACCATGTGCGCGGACAGGGGGGCGGTCGCGAACTGCATGAGTACCACGGGCGCCACGAGCACGAGACCGAACAGCACGCCGCCGATCGACCGCTGCGACAGAGCGATCGCGACGCAGATCAGCAGCAGCCCGAGCACCTGGGGCTTCGTCGCGGCGTGCAGTCGCGTCGGCACATCGCGGAAGTGCAGGAGCCCCACGGAGGCGGAGAGGCAGAGGATCGCCCCGAGCAGGATGAGGACGAGCACCGCCACGTCGACGACGGCATCAGGGATCATCAGACCGAACACGTTCATGGTGTCGTGTTGTCCCTTCTCGCGACGAACCGGGCGACCGCGATCGACCCGAACACGCCGACCGCCGCGATGATGAGGAGCACGGGGATGTTGCGGGTGTGGCCGTTGATGGCCATCTCGGCGCCGAGCACGCACATGACCTCGGTCAGCAGCACGTCGGCAGCGACGGCGCGGTCGAGGATCGAGGGGCCGCGGACGATGCGGATGACGGCGAGGATCGCAGCCACGGCGAACACGGCGAGGATGATGAGGAGCAGGGTGTTCATCGGGCACCGCCGATCGTCGCGGGGTCGATGCGGCCGGCGCGCTCGTCGGCCTTGAGCGCACGGTACTGGGTCGGGTTGCCGAGCGCCCGGACGATGCGCTTCTCCCAGCCGAGGACGCCCTGCCGCTGCTTCTCGACGCCCTCCTTGCTGCGCACGCCGATCACGTGGAGATAGAGGATCCCGCGGTCGCGGTCGGCCTCGACGACGAGGGAGCCCGGGATGAGCGACGACACCACGGCGACGTGGGTCATGACGAGGTCGTCGGCGTAGCGGAGGGGTACCGCGACGATGGCGGTACCCGGCTGGCGGCGGAAGTCGAACACCTGCGCCGTCACGGAGAGCGCGCCGCGGAGGATCGCGAACAGGAACTGCACGACGAACAGGGCCCCGTACCAGAGGTTGACGCGCCCCGAGAGCTCGACCGTGGGGAGGCGGAACACCCGCGTCACGAAGATCGCCACCACGAGTCCCGTGAGGAAGGACAGCACCGTGAACTGGGCCCACAGCAGCATCCACAGCACGATCAGCCAGGCGAGGAACGGCAGCTGCATGCCGATGTCCCGCCAGACGCGCTTGGTCTCGGGCCTCATCCCTCCACCTCGTCTTCCAGCTGTACGAGGTTGACCGGCTGCAACAGGCCCGCCCCGATACGGTCGCACAGAGCGTACAGCGGTCCGGCGAAGATCGTCAGGGCCAGTGTGACCGTGACCATGCCGGCGGTGGCCATGGTCATGATCCTCGGAATGTGCCGGCGCTCCTGCTGCTCATCCGCGGCGGGGGCTCCGGTGAGGTAGGAGATGCGGCCCTCGGTCTCGGTCGAGTCCTCCTCCTCGCGCCAGAAGGCGAGGTTCCAGGCGCGCATGAGCGCATAGAGGGTGAGCAGCGAGGTGATGATGCCGCCGAAGATGAGCACGATCATGAGCGGCGTGCCCACGGAGGCCGCGGCCTCGAACAGGGCGAACTTGCCGATGAACCCGGAGAACGGGGGTAGACCGCCCAGGTTGATGGCGGGGATGAAGTACAGCAGCGCGATGACGGGGGCGATCTTCAGCAGGCCCTTGACCCTCAGGATCGACGTGCTGCCCGCCCGGCGTTCGATGAGTCCCACCGCGAGGAACAGGGTGGTCTGCACGACGATGTGGTGGACGATATAGTACACGGTCGCGCCGATGGCGGCCGGGGTCGCGATCGCCAGACCGAAGATCATGTAGCCGACGTGGCTGACGAGCGTGAACGACAGGATCCGCTTGAGCTCGGCCTGCGCGACGGCGCCGAGGACACCGACGACCATGGTCGCCAGCGCGATGATGAGCAGCAGGGTGTCGATGCTGTTCGAGGCGAACAGCTGCGTCTCGGTCCGGATCAGCGCGTACACGCCGACCTTGGTCAGCAGGCCGGCGAACACGGCGGTGACCGGCGCGGGGGCCGTCGGGTAGGAGTCGGGCAGCCAGAACGACACGGGGAAGATCGCGGCCTTGATCCCGAAGGCGACCACGAGCATGAGGTGCAGGACGAGCTGCGTGTCCTGTGGGAGCTCCGACATGCGCTCGGCGATCTGGGCCATGTTCACCGTGCCGAGGGCACCGTAGATCATCGCGATCGACGCGAGGAACAGGATCGACGACACGAGCGAGACGACGATGTAGACCGCCCCGGTGCGGATACGGGACTCGGTGCCGCCCAGGGTGATGAGCACGTACGAGGCGACCAGGAGGATCTCGAACCCGACGTACAGGTTGAACAGGTCGCCGGCGATGAAGGCGTTGAAGATGCCGGCGGCGAGGATCAGGTACGAGGGGTTGAAGATCGAGATCGGGGTCTCGTCCGCCCCGTCGGCCACACCCTGGCCGATGGAGAAGAGGAGGACCGCGAGCAGCACGATGCTGGAGACGAGCACCAGCAGGGCGGCGAGGCGGTCGACGTAGAGGACGATGCCGAAGGGCACCGGCCACCCGCCCACGGAGACCGCGAGCGGGGAGCCTGCGTCGACGACGACGAGCAGCACGGCCGCGATGACGGACACGACCGCGAGCGTGGCGACGGTGACGAACACCTGCAGGCGCGCGTTGCGACCGAAGACGAGGGTGATCGCGGCACCGAGGAGCGGCAGGGCGACGAGGAGGGGGACGAGCGTGGTCATGGCCTGCCCTCCCCGTCTGTCGTGTCGTCGTCCCGGTCCGCGTCGGCCTCGTCCGCGCCGTCGGGTTCCGGCTCCGGCTCGGGCACGTACGGCGCGTCGTACGGCGCGTCATCGTGGATCGCCGGGTTGTCGCGCATGTGCAGGACGGTGATGGGCGCGGTCTGCACGCCCACGAAGTCGGTCGTGGCGTCGTCGTCGTCCGTCTCGGACTCGTCGTCCATGAGGTCTTCGTCTTCGTCGGTGCGCTCCCGCAGCGCGATGTCGGCCTCGTCGTCCTCGACCGTGTCCGCCTGACCGAGCTGCCAGGAGCGGTAGATGAGCGCCAGCAGGAAGGCCGAGACGGCGAACGTGATGACGATCGCGGTGAGCGTCAGCGCCTGGGGCAGCGGGTCGCTCAGGTCGCCCTCCGTGCCGAAGAACGGCGCGTTCCCCGGTACGCCCATGACGATGAGCAGGAGCAGGTTCGTGGCGTTCCCGAGCAGGAGGAAGCCGATGAGGACGCGGGTGAGGCTGCGCTCCAGCATCGCGTAGACGCCGCAGGCGAAGAGCACGGCCATGATCGCGATGAGGGCGAGCGAGACGTCCATCAGCCGTTCCCCCCGGTCCTCGAGGAGAAGTCGACGGCGGTGCTCTCACCGGGGCGGAGCGCCGCCTGCCGGTCGACCTCGGCGCCGAGGCTGCGGAGCACGTCGAGGACGAGTCCGATCACGACGAGGTAGACGCCGATGTCGAAGATGGTCGAGGTGACGAACTCCATATGCCCGATGCCGGGGATCTCCCACTCCCAGAAGGTGCTGGTGAGCGGCGCCATGCCGAAGAACAGCGGCACGACGGCGGTGCCCACGGCGAGGATGAGGCCCGCGCCGAGGAGTCTTCCGGCATCGGTCGGCGCGGCGGCGCCCAGCTCCCAGCGGCCTCCCGCGATGTAGCGCATCACGAGGGCCATGCCCGCGACGAGCCCGCCAGCGAAGCCGCCGCCGGGGAGGTTGTGCCCGGCGAAGAGCAGGAAGATCGACACGACGATGATCGTGTGGAACAGGATCCGGACGATCACCTCGAGCAGGATCGACCGGTTCTCCGGCTTCATCTTCTGGCCGCCCACGAGCCAGGCGCGCGGTGCCGAGCGGTTCTCCGCGGTCTGGAAGCGCACGCCGTCGGTGGTCTCCACGAGCGGCCGGCTCCGTGCCGACTTCCGCACCGAGCGGGGCAGGGTCTTCGTGGCGGCGAGCAGGTCGGCGCGGTGGGTCACGAACACGAGAGAGGCGACACCGGTCGCGGCGAGCACGAGCACGGACAGCTCGCCCATCGTGTCCCAACCGCGGAGGTCGACCAGCGCCACGTTCACGACGTTCTTGCCGTGGCCGATCTCGTACGCGATCTCCGGGAAGATCGCCGAGATGGGGTCGGCCACGCGGGACTGGGTCGCGACGACGGCGACGAAGGCCATGGTCAGGCCGACGCCGATCCCGAGCAGGGCGCGCGGGATGCGGCTGACGGAGGCGTTGTGCTCGCCCATCCGCGCAGGAAGGCGGCGCAGCACCAGGGCGAAGGTCACCATCGTCACCGTCTCGACGAGGATCTGGGTGAGCGCGAGGTCCGGTGCTCCGCTGGTCGCGAAGAGGACGACCATGCCCAGGCCCGTGACGGAGGCGAGCACGACGCCGGTGTAGCGCTTGCGGGCCCGCACGGCCACGACGCCGGCGACGGCCATGATCGGGGCCACGGCGAGCTGAGCCGGCGTGTGCCAGAGCGAGAGCTGATAGCGGTCGATGTCGCTCGCCACCAGCGCGGTGACCTCGGCGGCGACGAAGACGACGAAGATCGTCCCCACGTAGACGGGCAGCGAGCCCCGCTGGGTGAGCGTGGTGCTCAGCACCGAGAGCCGGTCGATGCCGCGCATCACCACGTAGTAGGCGTCGGCGGCCGTGAACGGCAGCAGTCGCGGGCGACGGTCCCACCCGGTCCGGCGGGTGAGGAGGAAGAGGCCGATGCCGAGCAGGATCGACAGGATCGAGATGCCGAGAGCGGGTTCGAGGCCGTGCCAGAGCGCGAGGTGTCCCGGACCCTCGACGGCCGCGCCCTCGTGGTCGAGTCCGGGGGTGGCGGTCAGCGCATAGGGCTGCAGGGCGACGTCGAGCGCGGGGGCGCCGATGCCCGCGGCGAGCGTCACCCCGGCGAGGATGATCGGTGCCGAGAGGAAGCCGACCGGCGGATCGGGCCAGACCGTGTCGGGCTGCCGCTGTCCGTCGGCGTCGCGCTTGGTCCAGAACGCGCCCCAGAGGAAGCGGACACCATATGCCGCGGTGAGCATGGATCCGAGCGCGACGCCGATCAGGGCGACCAGACCCCACACGGAGCCGCCCAGCGCATCATCCAGCAGCGCCGTGAGCGTCGACTCCTTCGCCACGAATCCGATGGTCGGAGCCACCCCGGCCATCGAGGCCACGGCGATGAACGCGGCCGTGGCCATGACCGGCGCCTGCCGGCCGACGCCGGAGAGTTCGGTCACGTCACGGGTGGAGAGCTGGCGGTCGATGACGCCGACGATGAGGAACAGCGCCGACTTGAACAGCGCGTGCCCGATCACCAGCGCGATGCCGGCGAGGGCGGCCGCCTGCGTGCCGTAGCCGACGACGACAGCGAAGAAACCGAGCTGGCTCACCGTGCCGAACGCGAGCACACGCTTGAGGTCGGTCTCCCGCAGCGCCTGGATGCCCCCGAGGAGCATCGTGAGGATGCCGAGTGTGAGCACGATCGGCCGCCACGTCGGGCTGAACGCGAAGATGGGTGCGAAGCGGGCGATGAGGTAGATGCCGGCCTTCACCATGGCCGCGGCGTGCAGGTAGGCGCTGACCGGCGTCGGGGCCGCCATGGCGCCCGGGAGCCAGAAGTGGAAGGGGAAGAGCGCCGATTTGCTGATGGCGCCGATCAGGAGCATGACGATCGCCGCATCGACGATCGGACCGGTCGGCGCGATCGCGAGGATCTCCCGGATGCTCGATGTCCCCGCGTCGACGACGAGGAGCACGACGCCGACGAACATGACGAGTCCGCCGAGCGTGGTCACCAGGAGCGCCTGGAGCGCGGCACGTCGGCTGGCGGCGCGGCGTCGGTAGTGGCCGATGAGGAGGTAGGAGAGGATGCTCGTGGCCTCCCAGAACATCACGAGCATCACGAGGTCGTCGGTGAGGACGAGACCGTACATCGCGCCGGCGAAGGCGAGGAGGACGCCCGCGAACTGCCCGATCCCGGCCGCCTCGTCGTGGAAGTACCAGCGGCAGTAGAGCAGCACGAGCGCGCCGACGCCGGTGACGATGAGCGTGAGCACCCACCCGAGGACGTCCATGTTCATGGACAGGTTCAGCCCGAGCTGCGGGATCCACGGCACCGAGACGAACGGGACCGGGCCGTCGAGCACCTGCGGCGTGAGCACGAGGGCGTGCACGAACGCGGCGGCCGGGACGAGGGCGGCGACGGCGAAAGCCTGAGCTCGCAACCAGCGCACCAGAACGGGCATCAAGAGCGACCCGAGAAGGAACACTGCGAGGAGCATCAGCATATACGCGGCTCCTCGGGGCTCGTCGGCCGTACGGCTCAGGCGGGCGGTGTCCGTCCAGTTTACCGGGCCGAGGCGCCTGTCGGCTCCGCGAGCTTCGAGATCGCGTGTCAGAGTGGTCGCATGCGGCGGGTCCGGGGGCGGGAGCTGGCGGGGTGGGCGGCCGCGCTGGGACTCGCGCTGATCGTCGTCGGATACCTGGCGTCGTCACCCCGGTCGACCCTGATGTTCGACGACGGGGACTCGCTGATCGTGGCTCTGGTCGCCCGATCGATCCCGGACGGCGGCGGGGGCGACTGGGCGATGTCCAGTGTGCTCTTCCTTCCCGAGATCGCGGTGTTCACGGCCCTCGACGCCGTGCTGCCCTTCGACGTGGACGGCGTGCTGGCGGCCAACGCGGTGGTGAACGTGCTCGCGCTCTACGGGGCGATCCGCCTCGCCGCCGGTCGGCGCGTCGAGGGTCGGGCACCGGTCGCCTGGTCGGTCGCGGCCCTCGCGACGTTCTGTCTCCTCATCCTCACCGAGTCGTCGACGTCGCGCGACGCGCTCGAGCTCGCGTCGCTGATGCTGACGACCACGTACTACTCGGCCACGGTCGTGGGCGTGCTCCTCGCCGTGGCTCTGTGTCGGCGCGCCCTCGACGACACCTCTGGAGGCGTGACGCCGGTGATCGCCCTCGGTGCGGTCGCGGCGGTCGCGACCATGAGCAATCCGCTGTTCGCCGCATGGGCCACGGTGCCGCTCTCCCTGATCCTCGGCGCTGTCTCCCTCGCTGCGCCCCCAGTCCGGCGTCACGCGCCGGCCCTGATCGGGGCCCTGGTCGGGGGCAGCGCTCTGGGCTTCCTCGGTCGCATTCCGTTCTCGGCATGGATCGCGAACTCCGGCGCGGGCTA
Source organism: Microbacterium sp. NPDC064978 (assembly GCF_044543605.1). Taxonomy (NCBI): domain Bacteria; kingdom Bacillati; phylum Actinomycetota; class Actinomycetes; order Micrococcales; family Microbacteriaceae; genus Microbacterium; species Microbacterium sp. NPDC064978. Next base: position 607,871 of record NZ_JBITWF010000002.1, read on the forward strand.
CGTGCAGCCCTCGGAGTGGGCCCACGCCGTCGAGTACTACGCGGGACTCGCGATCGAGCGCCTGTCCACCCCCGGCGGCGTGCTGGCCGCGGTCGTCATCCTGACGCTGACGGTGCTCGCGGTCGTGCGGACGGCGCACGCGTCGGACAGCGGCATCCGCCTCGTAGCGATGGCAGCCTGGGTCCTCCCGCTCTTCGTGATCGTCGGCGGCATCGCGGCGGGAACCCACGCGGCCCGGTACCTGCAGCCGCTCGTGTTCGCCCCGATCCTCGCCCTCGTCGCACTCCCGCGCGTCCGGATGCCGCGAGCCGCGATGACTCGCGTCGTCCCCACCGTCGTCGCCATCGCCCTCCTCGTCGGCAGCGCGGCGGCCGTGCCGCGCATCGTGCAGGCGGCGAGCGCGCCCGACCGCGATCTCGCCTGCGTGACCGACTGGGTGGACGCGTCGGGGCGCACCGGTGCGGGACAGTTCTGGACGATCCGACTGCCCAAGCTGCACGCGTCGGATCCCGCCCGGCTCGTGCAGGTCGACCACGAGCTCCACGGCTACGCCTGGCTCGTCGATCGTCGGGACTTCGCCGTGGGTGCGGTGTCGTTCCTCGTCGAGGACACGCAGACCGTGCCGTGGAACCTGCCGACCACCGCGGAGCCCACCGCCCTCGTCGAGTGCGGGCGGTACCGCATCCTCGACTACGCGCCGGCGACGCTTCCCCTCGGGCCCGCGCGTTCGTGACCGGTGCGCGCTGTCAGCGCGAGGGGGGCGGTGCGGTCGTCGTGCCGGCACGGAACACGCAATGCAGGTCCTGGGTCACGCCCGGCTCCCCGCGCAGCATCCGGGCGACCTGCTCCCCGGCGGCCCTGCCCTTCTCCACCGCGGGCTGCACGCTCGTGGTGAGGGTGAGATCGCCGAGGCCGTCGAGCGGGATCCCGTCGAACCCGGCGACCGAGAGGTCTTCGGGGACACGGAGTCCGAGCTCCTCCGCGGCGCGGATCACGCCGACGGCGAGCAGGTCGCTCTGCGCGAGCACGGCGGTCGGCCGGGTGGCGGGATCGGCCAGCAGCATCCGGCCGACGAGGATGCCCTCGTCGATGAGGCTTCCGGAGGCCGAGATCGCCGGGGCATCGGGGAAGATCTCACGCATCCCGGCGAGACGGTCGACCGTCACGTCGACGGTCGCGTTCGCCAACCGCTCCGGCGTGATGAGGGTGCGCTCGCGCTCCGCGTCCAGCGAGAGGGTGACGAGCGCGACGTCCTGATGACCGAGGTCGCGCACGTGACGGGCGATGTCCGCGGAGGCGGCGACGTTGTCCAGCGTGATGCGCGGCACATCGAGCCCCGCATCGCCCTCGATGACGACGACCGGGAGACCGCGTCCGAGCACGATCTCCAGGGACGCGCGGGTGCGCCCGGAGCATCCGATGAGCACCACGGCGTCGACGGGAGCGCTCGCGATGGCAGAGCCGCCCTCGCCCGGCTCGTCGCGCATGAGGAGGATCCCGGCGCTGAGGTCGGCCAGGCCGTCGGTGAGGCCGTCCATCATCGCGGTCGTGACCGGATCGAGGAACGCCGCGCGCAGATGTCCCTCCAGGACCACCGCCACGATGCCGCTGCGCCCCCGCCGGAGGGAGGCGGCGCGGGGATCGGGGCCGGTGTAGCCGAGGTCGGTCGCGGCGGCGAGCACCCGGTCCCGGGTGGCGGGTGCGACCTTGGCCTTGCCGCTGAAGACGACGGACGCGGTCGAGGTGGCGACCCCCGCCTCGCGAGCCACATCGGCGATCGTGGGCCGTCGCGGCGTCTCCCTGGTCATACTCCGAGGATAGCCCGGTTCCGTCACCGAAGGTCGAATCGATTCGATAGGCTGTCCGCCATGGACACCGCCCTCACCCGCTCGCAGTTCGTGCGCTGGCGCACCGCGATCTTCGCCATCTTCCTCGCCAGCGGCCTCTCGATCGCGACCTGGGCCTCTCGCGTGCCGGGGATCAAGGAGGCGCTCGACCTCGACAACGCGCAGGTCGGCCTCATCCTGCTCGGCATGGGCGTCGCGTCCATCCTCGGCATCTCCACCAGCCCTGCGGTGATGGCGCGGACCGGCGCGCGACGCGGCATGCTCCTGGCGATGCTCACGTTCGCGACCGGAATCGCGCTCGTCGGCCTCGGCGCCACCGTCTTCGGGTCGGTGCCTGTCGTGCTCGTCGGCATGGTGCTCTTCGGTTTCGGCAACGGCTGCGTGGACGTGATGATGAACGTCGAGGCCACCGCCATCGAACAGCAGATGGGCCGCACCATCCTGCCGGTCTTCCACGCGTTCTTCAGCTTCGGCACCGTGCTCGGCGCCGGTATCGGCGCCCTCGCCGCGGCGCTCAAGGTCGACGTCGGCACGCACGCCGTCTCGATGGGCGTCCTCATCGCCGCGATCGCCGTCGTCTGCTTCTTCCAGGTGCCGGTGCGCGAGGCCGCGCTCGACCCCGAGGACCACGAGAAGCCCCCGTTCCGTCAGCGGATGCACACCGCCCTCGAGGCCTGGCGCGAACCCCGCACCTACCTGCTGGGAACCGTCATGCTCGGCATGTCCTTCGCGGAGGGCGGGGCCAACGACTGGATCGCCCTGGGCACCGAGCAGGGGCACGGGTTCGCGGAGGGCACGGGGGCCGTCGCCCTGGCGGTGTTCTCCGTCGGGATGACGGTGGTGCGCCTCTTCGGCGGACCGCTGGTCGACCGGTTCGGCCGGGTGCTGGTGCTGCGCATCCTGGCCGCGACGGCCGCCACCGGAATCCTGCTGTTCATCCTCGCGCCCACACTGCCGCTGGTCCTCGTCGGCGCAGCCCTGTGGGGCATCGGCGCGTCGCTCGGCTTCCCCCTCGGCATGTCGGCGGCGGCGGACGACCCGGCCAAGGCCGCCGCACGGGTGAGTGCGGCGGCGACGATCGGCTACGTGGCGTTCCTCGGCGGCCCTCCCGTGCTCGGCGTCATCAGCGAGCACATCGGGCTGCTCAACACGCTCTTCATCCTCGTCGCGCTCGTGGTGCTCTCCGGCCTGTTCTCCGGCGCCGCCCGGCCGCTCCGCACGGAGGAGAAGGCTCCAGCGGTTCCGACCACCGAGCGCTGACCTCAGTCCTCGACACCGCGCACCAACGCGGCCGCGTGTGACCGGCTACGCGCCCCGAGCTTGGTGAGCACGTTCGACACGTGGGTCTTCACCGTCGGCACCGAGATCTTCAGGCGCGCGGCGAGCTGGGCGTTCGACCACCCCTGCAGAATCCCGTCGAGGACGTCCCGCTCCCGCGGCGTCAGTTCCGGGAGCACGAACGTCGTCATCGGCGGAGGCTTCGAGGCGGACGCCGCCACCGCGGCGAGCGCACGCCGGGTGACCCGCGGGTCCAGCGCCCCCTCTCCGGCAGCGACAGCACGCACGGCCTGGACGAGGGTCGGCGCGTCGACGGTCTTCAGGAGGAAGCCGACGGCCCCGGCGCGGATCGCCGCGAGCACGAGCTCATCCTCGTCGAAGCTCGTCAGCACGAGGACATCTCCCAGTCCGCGCTCCACGATCTCGCGGGTGGCCGAGACCCCGTCACGTTCCGGCATGCGCAGGTCCATGAGGACCACGTCCGGCCGGAGCGCCGCCGCGTTGCGGACCGCGACCTCCCCGTCGGCCGCCTCGCCCACCACGGCGATGTCGTGCGTCTCCAGCATGATGCGCAGGCCCGCCCTGATCGCGCCGTGGTCGTCGGCGAGCAGCACGGTCGGCGCGGTCATGCCCGCACCTCCACCGGCAGTCGTGCCTCGACCAGCCAGCCGTCGGGCTCCGGTCCGGCCCGGAACGTCCCGCCCAGGGCGGTGATGCGCTCCCGCAGCATCTGCAGCCCCCACCCGTCGCCGCCCTGCCCGGCGGTCGCGGTCGGCGCCCCGCCTCGCGACCGCACCGCGACGCTGGCCGCCCCGTCGGCCGGGCCGATCGCGACCTCGACCACCGCCCCGTTGGCATGGCGGACGCAGTTTCCCAGCGCCTCGCGCACCACCCGCACCACCGCCTGCTCCCCGCCCCCGCCGAGCGCGCCCGGATCGTCGACGGCGAGCCGCACGTCCAGCCCCGAGCGCCGGGCCTCGGCGGCGAGGCGGTCGAGGTCGGCCCACCCCGGCGTCGGAGCGAGCGCGCCGTCGCCGCGGCGCAGCACCCCGATCATCGTGCGCAGGGCTCCGTGCGCGTCCAGCCCGGCATCCCGCACGGCCTGCAGCGCGGCACGGTCGTCCGACCGGTCCGGCGGAGCAGCGAGCGCCGCCTCGGCCCGGATGGCCATCGCCATCACGTGCCCCGCCACCACGTCGTGCAACTCCCTGGCCATGGTCTCCCGCTCGCGCTGCACCGCCTGCACCCGGTCTCTGGCGGCGGTCGCCGCGGCGTCTTCCGCCCGCTGACGGTGCAGCTCGGCCAGCTCATGCGCCTGCGACACCGCCACCGCCCACCAGTAGTCGGTGCCGAAGATCGCTCCGAACTGCACGCCGAACAGCAGCGCGACCGGTGGTTCTGCCCCCGAGAAGAGCAGGGCGGCGAGGAAGAGCGCGATGGTCGCCGTGCCCAGCAGCACCAGCAGCACGCGGCGCCCACGCGGGCCGGCGAGGAAGGCCGCCGTCCACAGCACGTCCAGCAGCACCACCAGCGTCCCGACGCCGCCGACGGTGACAAGGTCGGCGACGAAGAGCACGGTGACGAGGGCCAGCACGGTCCACGGGTGCCGACGCTTGCCGAGGGCCAGAGCGCAGGCCGGGATGGCGAGCACCAGCGCCCACCACGGCGAGACGTCCTCGGGCAGCAGCGAGAAGGGGCCCCAGATCCCGTGGAACCCGAGAGCAGCCATGATCGTCGCGAGGACGGCCATGCCGACGGGGTCCACCCACCATCGGTGCCGCCGGTACCAGGCGGCGGGCCCTCCGTCGGCCGGATCGTGCATGACCTCATGCAACCACGGCCCGCACTCCGTCGCATCCGACCAAAGGATGAGGGGGCTCAGGACGACCCCCGACTTTCGCCCGATCCGCGTTCGCCCAGGGGTCCGGATCGTAAAGGCATGGAACTCTTCGGTGGGCTGCCGCTGCCCCTCTCCCTCGCCGTGCTCGCGCTCATCGACGGTCTGAGCGTCGGGACACTGCTCATCCCGGTCTTCCTGCTGCTGCACCCCGGGCGTGTGCGCGCCGGGCGGATCCTCCTCTATCTCGCGACGATCGCCGTGTTCTATCTCGTGGTCGGACTCCTCTTCCTGTGGGGGCTGGTGAACCTCGTCGACGTCGCCTCCGACTTCCTGGGCTCCCCGGCGGGAATGATCACCCGCCTCGTCGTCGGCGCCGCCCTCCTCGTCACGGCGTTCGTGATGCCGACGAAGCCCGCCGAAGCAGCGCCGGGCGGGGCGCCCACGGCCGCCGTCGCGCCGCCGGATCCCGGCATGCCGGGCAGAGACCCCGTGTCGGCATCGGGCGCGCAGATGCAACCTCCCGCTCCGTCCGCCGCCGCCGCGACGGCCGCGCCCCGGCCCGGACGGATCACCGGCTGGCGGGAACGGCTGCTCGACCCGAAGACGCGCGGGTTCGCGGTCATGGCCGTCGCCATCGCCGCCGGCCTCGTGGAGGTCGCGACGATGCTCCCCTACATCGTGGCGATGACGATGCTGGCGGACGCCGGCGTCGACACCTCGCTGCGGATCCTGTCCCTGGCCGGATACTGTGCGCTCATGATCGCCCCGGCCGTCGTGCTCCTCGTGCTGCGACTGGTGGCGGCCCCGCTCGTGCAGCGGCCGCTGGAGCGCTTCGCCTCCTGGATGGAGCGGACGGGCGCGGAGAACACCGCCTGGATCATCGGCATCATCGGCTTCCTCATCGCCCGGTCGGCCGCCACCGAGCTCGGGCTCTTCGGCGCGATCTTCTGACCGCGACCACGGCGACGACGAAGTAGGCTCGTCGGGTGCGTCTCGTCATCGCCCGCTGCTCGGTCGACTACACCGGTCGGCTCAACGCCCATCTTCCGCTCGCCACCCGCCTGCTCGTGCACAAGGGTGACGGGAGTCTGCTCGTGCACTCCGACGGCGGCAGCTACAAGCCGTTGAACTGGATGAGCCCGCCGTGCGTGCTCGCCACCGAGGAACCGGGCGAGGAGGAGGCCGGCGCCGGCGTCGTCGAGGTGTGGCGCGTGACCCACAAGAAGACCGGCGATGCCCTCCGCGTGCAGATCTACGAGGTCATCCACGACTCCAGCCACGAGCTCGGGATCGACCCCGGGCTGCAGAAGGACGGCGTCGAGGCGGACCTGCAGCGCCTGCTCGCGGAGCAGGTGGACCGCGTCGCCGAGGGTGCCACCCTGGTGCGTCGCGAGTACCCCACGGCCATCGGCCCGGTCGACCTGCTGGTGCGCGACGCCGACGGCGTGGCGATCGCGGTCGAGGTCAAGCGCCGCGGCGACATCGACGGCGTCGAGCAGCTCACCCGCTACCTCGAGCTCCTGGGTCGCGACCCCCACCTCGCCCCGGTGCAGGGCGTGTTCGCCGCCCAGGAGATCAAGCCGCAGGCCCGCGTCCTCGCCGAGGATCGCGGAATCCGCTGCCTCGTGCTCGACTACGACGACATGAAGGGCATCGAGTCGGGCGTCCCCCGCCTCTTCTGACCTCAGCGCGTCGAGACCAGACGCGGCTGCGGACCCTCGAGCCGCGCGATCGCGATCTTCACCTCGGTGAGCTCGTGCTCGATCCGGTCGAACTTCGCGTCCTGGATCGCGAACCTCGCGTCAATCGCGGCGAACCGCGTGTCCATCCGACCGATCATCCAGCCGAATCCGCTGATGATCGCGACGAGAGTCGTCGCGGCCGTCGCCAGCATCGTGATGACTTCCACCGACACGTACATGCCCCCATTCTCACCCGTGATCCCGCCGCTGTCACGACTATAGGTCGGCGTGAAGGGTGTTCACGTGTTCGGTGGATGAACACGTTTCGTGCACACCTGTGCAGGACGGGCGGGCACCCGTTCGCGGGACCCTAGGCTGGAGGCATGCCCTCTTCGCCTTACTCGTGTGTGCTCTGGGACGTCGACGGGACCATCGTCGACGCCTCGGTCGGGATCCTGCGTCGCCTGAACATCGCCCTGACACACTTCGGCCACCCGGCGCCGACGCGGGAAGAGCTCGTGCACTGGATCGGTCCTCCCATGTTCCAGTCCTTCCAGGACCAGGCGGGGATGACGCCGGAGCAGTCGGCCGAGGCCGTGGCGTTCTACCGCACCCTCGGCAAGGCCGACGGGTACACGACCGACGTGCGGACGTATCCGGGCGTCGCCGAGCTGATCCACGACCTGCACGCGGCGGGTATCCCCCAGGCGACGGCGAGCTCGAAGCCCGAGAACCAGGTCGACGCCCTGGTCGATCACTTCGGACTCCGGCCGTCGTTCCTCACGACCGTGGGCGCCACGCCGGACGAGGCCACGCTCGCCTCCAAGACCGACATCGTCGCCGAGGCGCTGCGACGGCTGCGCGAACTCGGCGCCGACACCTCCCGCCCTGTCCTCGTCGGCGACCGGCACCATGATGTCGAGGGCGGTCTCGCCAACGGCGTTCCCGTGATCTTCGTGGGCTGGGGATTCAGCGACCCGCACGAGGGCGACGACGCGGCGTTCCGCGTCGCGACCGTCGACGAGCTGCGCGCACTCCTCCTGCCCTGACCGGCCCGAGGCCGCCAGGGAAGACGAAACTCCCCGCCGGGTCAGCGCCTGCGCGTGATTCCGACGGGGAGTTCCCGGTGTTGCTTCCGCCTCAGACGGGGCGGATGTTCTCTGCCTGCAGGCCCTTGGGGCCCTGCGCCACATCGAACTCGACCCGCTGGTTCTCTTCGAGAGAGCGGTAGCCGGATGACTGGATGGCGGAGTAGTGCGCGAAGACGTCAGCGCCTCCGTCGTCGGGGGAGATGAAGCCGAAGCCCTTCTCCGAGTTGAACCACTTGACCGTGCCCTGGGTGCTCATGTACTGCCTGTTCTGCTGATGTAGAAGCCGACGCAGGGGTGCACCGACATCGCTAACGCTAGTGGAGGGGACCCCCAGCGGAATAGTCGTTGCGAGAAGGTAATCCAAATGTTGCATGAGCGGACGCGCCCGGAAAATGGTGTGGCCCTCACCGCGGGGGGAGCGATGAGGGCCGAAGACGACCGGAGGGTGCGTCAGAAACAGCCTAACCCCTCCGCGCGGGTCTTGTCCCCCTTTTGGGGGACAAATCTGAAAAATCTTCGTGGCAGTCGGCCGGGAAGCGGCCCTCTCGAGGAGTTCATTGGGGACTGAACTACTCGAGAGGGCCCAATCGCATGCACGGATCGTCCGGCCCGTGGGGAGGGCCTCCGCCCCCTGGGGAGAGGCGTAGACGATCGATCCCCTTGCATGCACTTTCACCATAGGGGAGGTCGTGATCCGCCGCCATGGACCTTGACAGATGCGGGGGTAGCCTGATCCGGTGACCATGCTGAACAAGGACATGACGCTCTGCATCTCGCTGTCCGCACGGCCGAGCAACAACGGCACGCGCTTCCACAACCACCTGTACGAGGCCCTCGGTCTGAACTGGATCTACAAGGCCTTCGCCCCGACCGACCTCACCCAGGCCATCGCGGGAGTGCGTGGCCTCGGCATCCGCGGGTGCGCGATCTCGATGCCCTACAAGGAGGACGTCATCGCTCTCGTCGACCGCATGGACCCCTCGGCACAGGCCATCGACTCCGTGAACACGATCGTGAACGACGACGGCGTACTCACGGCCCACAACACCGACTATGCGGCGATCGCGCAGCTGATCACGGAGAACGACCTCGACCCGACGTCCTCGGTCCTCCTCCGCGGCTCGGGCGGCATGGCGAAGGCGACGGCGGCCGCGTTCCGCGACGCCGGGTTCACGGACGTGACGATCGTCGCCCGGAACGAGGCGGCCGGCCGCGCCCTCGCCGAGCTGTACGGGTTCGCCTGGCGTGCGGATGCCGGAGACGCGACGGCCGACGTGATCGTGAACGTCACCCCGATCGGCATGGCCGGAGGTGCGGAGGCCGACGCCCTCGCCTTCCCGGAACAGGCCATCGACGCCGCTGCGATCGTGTTCGACGTCGTCGCGCTGCCCGCGGAGACGCCCCTCATAGCCGCCGGCCGGGCCGCGGGTAAGACGGTGATCACGGGAGCCGAGGTCGCGACCCGGCAGGCGCTGGAGCAGTTCGTCCTGTACACCGGCATCCGTCCGTCGGCGGAGCAGGTACGCGCCGCCGAGGAGTTCATGCGCGCCGGAGCGTGATGCGCAAAGCCCGCGTCAGGACGCGCGGCCCTCGGCGAGGTAGCCGAGACGGTGCAGCGTCTCCGCATTCCGCCAGCGGAGCATCGGCGTGGTCAGGAACCGGGGCAGGATCGTCGCCGGGCCCTTGACCGGCTCCTCGTCGATGCGCACCTGGCACCCCGTCGGGGTCGTGCGCGCACGGATCGTCACCTGCGCCTCGCCCACCGGCCAGCCGCGGGCCCGCATGACCGCACGGTGCGGCGGGTGCCATTCCACCAGCTCGGTCGTGTCGTCCAGGAGCGCGGGCCACGTGCCGACCGAATGGTGCAGCTGGGCCCCCGCCGCCGGCCAGGAGTCGTCGACGTCGCGCATGCGGGAGGCGCCGACCACCCACGCGGGGTAGAGCCAGCCGTTCGCCAGCACGCGGAACACGTCATGGGTGGTGCACGTCAGGTCGCGGGTGTTGGTGGCCATGGTTCCTCCGTTCTGCCCCCCATCCTGCGCGCCGCGAACCTCACTCGGGCAGGTGCTTGACATCGGCGACACCGACCGTCCCGGCTAGCACAATCGGTCCGAGGACGCCTCCCCCTTGGGCTGCCTCGCGGGCGCGTGACAGGGTCGGATCATGCTTCAGCGACTGACTTCCCGACTGTCCGACGATGTCGACGCGGTCCTGCACGAGGACTCGCCCTCACTGCTCACCCGAGGCTACGACTTCGGCGAGCGCGTCTGGCGCCGAGCCCGCCCCGGCGCCCGGTCGGCTCCGATGCGCCTCCTCGGGCACCCGGCCGCGTTCGTCCGCGGCGCCGAGGGCGTGGAGCTGTTCTACGACGAGAGCCGCATCGCCCGTGCCGGCGCCATGCCGGGGATCATCCGCGAACCGCTGTTCGGGCACGGGTCGGTGCACGCGCTCGACGGCGCCGCCCACCGCCACCGCAAGGCGACCTTCGTCGAGGCGGCATACGAGGATGCGCAGGTCGAGCGGCTCACGCCGTTCCTCGAACGGGAGTGGGCGGCCGAGCGCGATAACTGGCGCGCCGGCGGCACCCGCAGTGCCTACGACGCGGCCGTCGGTGCGTTCGGGCGCGCGATGATGCGCTGGGCCGGGCTCCCGGGCACGCCGACGGCGCAGACCCGCTGGGCCGCGCGCCTGGCGCAGATCGTCGACGGTTTCGGAGCGCCGTACTCCCCCGCCTACGTCGAGGCCTTCGCGAACCGGATCTTCTCGGACCGGCATGCGCGTCGCCTGATCGAAGCCGTCCGTGTCGGCGATCTGGCTGCGCCGGAGGGCACGGCGCTCGCCCTGTGGGCCACGCATCGCGACGAGAACGGTGAGCTGCTGCCTGCCCGGGTCGCCGGCGTCGAGCTGCAGAACAGCATCCGTCCGATGATCGCCGCCGCGCGTTTCGTGGCCTTCGCCGCGAAGCAGCTGCACGACCACCCCGAGTGGCGTGCTCGGATCGCCGCCGAGACGGCCGAGCGGGGATCGCTGGTGGGTGGAACGCTCGCGACGATGTTCGCGCAGGAGGTGCGGCGGACCGGACTGTTCGTGCCGATGCTGCCTGGTCGCACCATCGCCGAGGTCGAGATCGACGGCGTCACGGTCCCGGAGGGCGGCCGGGTCGTCCTCGACATCCTCGGCACGAACACCGACGACCGGTCGTGGTCCCACCCGGAGCGCTTCGCCCCCGAGCGGTTCACCGACGTGGACGACTACGAGGAGATCACGACCTTCGTCCCCCAGGGCGGGGGCGACGTCGCCACCGGTCACCGCTGCCCCGGCGAGAAGCTCGTCATCGCCGGGCTCTCCGCGGCCGTCGCCGTGCTGAGCGACCCGGAGCTGACGGTGCTCGACGAGGGACTCGACGTGAATCGCCGCCGCCTGCCCACCAAGCCCGCGTCCGGAGGACGGCTCTGCCCCATCAGCCGACTGACGGCCGGGTAGAGATCGGCCGCCCACCCCCAGGCCCTCCTCGCTCCCTTCGCCCGACCGGATGATTCCGAACACTGCTGTACGCTGACGACTCATCGATGGACGGGAGGCTGTGCGAATGGGTGGTCATCGCTCGGACGCGGCCCTCATCACGCTGGAGAACGTCACGAGGACATACTCCCGCGGCGCCGACGAAGTGGAGGCCGTGCGGGGTGTCTCCGGGGAGATCCGATCAGGGGAGATCGTCACCTATCTGGGCCCCAACGGTGCAGGCAAGACGACTCTGATCAAGATGATCGCCACTCTCCTGACGCCCACGGATGGGCGGATTCTCTTTCGCGGGATGGACGTCACGACGCACTACCGGCATGTCCGTGCTCGTATGAGTCTGGTGCTCGGCGGTGACCGCGGGTTCTATATGAGAGCATCCGCCACAGACAACCTTCGGTTCTTCGCAGAGCTGCAAGGCGTCCCCCGGAGGAAGCGTGATCAGCGGATCTCCGATGCTCTGGAGATGGTCGGGCTGGGCGAGCGGAGCAAGGACCGGGTCGAGCAGTTCTCGCGCGGAATGCGGCAACGCTTGCACATCGCCCGTGCGGTCCTGTGTGAACCGGAGTTGATCCTGCTCGACGAACCGTCCATCGGCATCGACGCTGAAGGTGCCCGGGAGTTGCGGACCCTTGTCCGAGGTCTCCGTGAGGCCGGCACGGGAGTGCTCCTCACCACCCACTACATGCAGGAAGCGGAAGAACTCGCGGATCGCATCGCTGTCATCGACAAGGGGCGCATCGCCGTCGAGGGCAGCGTGGAAGACATCGCCTCCGCCGCAGGGCTGACAGGAGTGACCAGCTACCGGACGCGCACCTTCTCTGACGAGGTCGAGGCGACGCTGAGGAGCGTCGAGGGTGTCGTGGAAGTGCTCACCACGCAGACCTACGGGGGGTGGAATGTGGACGTCGCGTGGTCCGACACCGACCCGCACTCCTCGTTCGCGCAGCGGCTGAACCTCGAGCCACTGGGGCTGCGCAGGCCGAGCTTGGAAGAGTCCTACCTCGCGTTTCTGGCGAGGAGCCGCGTCCCGGCAGAGAATCCGGGCGACGAGTGATGCGCGTGTTCTTCGCTCTTGCGGGCTTCCACGCCCGGCAATTGCTGCGGGTGCCGTTCTTCATGCAGACGGCATTGCTCGCTCCGGTGAGCTTCCTCCTGCTGCGGGGACTCGGCGCGATGAACGTCGGCGCCCCGCTCGCGCCGCTCACGTGGCTGGACGCGTCGACGGCCGGCGTCTGGGCAACCACGACCACGGCAGCGGGACTCATCATGTATCAGCGATTCCAGGGCACTCTGGAATCGCACGTTCTGAGCGTGCACCGGCCTGGAGTCGTCTTCGGAGCCTTGACCGCGTCTGCGGCGCTCATCGGGATGGTGGGGATTCCGTTCGCAATGCTCATCCAATTCGTGATCTCGCATGAGCTCGAACTGACGATCGAATCGACGATCGGCGTGCTGGTGGCACTCATCGCTTGCATCGGATCAGCAGCGCTGCTGTCCTCCTTGTTCGTCGTGAACCCCTCCGCCTCCGCACTCGAACCCCTCATCCTGGTTCCGGTGTGGATGCTCATCGGAATCGTCGTGCCATTCGCGGAGCTCCCCGGTTGGCTCGCACCCGTGGCCCTGGTGCACCCGCTCACCAGCGCGGTTCTCGCCGGCCACGCAGAATCCGTCAGTGCCGCAGTGGCATGGGGCGGGCTCTCGGTCGCCGTGAGCTGTGTGTGGGTGGTGCTGGCCGGTGTGGGACTGCGCGCGGCGATCACGCGCGCCCGCGTCAACGGAACGTTGGCCGTCTCGTGAGGGGAGCATTCGCGGTGGGAGCCCGGGTCTCTTACCTGTCTCTGCCGGAGACGCGATCCCCGATCACTTTCCTGGTCGGGCTCGTGGTGGTCCCTTTCCTCACCGCGCTGTTCTACCTCTTGCTCGCCTCCGGCGGGACGGCGAGCCTCCGGCCTGGCGACGCCCTGGCGGCGTCTCTCGCCTCCGGAGCGATCGCTGCCACGGTGACGGTGAGCACTCTTGTGGTCACCGATCGTTTCGAGGGAACGAGAGCGTTCCTCCTTCTCTCACCCCGCACGAACACGTCGCTGTGGCTCGGGCGGCTGTCCGTACCCGTGCTGATCGGCGTGGTGACCGGAATCGCATCGTCCTACGCCATCCTTCTCTTGTCGCGGGCGTCCATCGCGCCAGCGGTCTGGTTGCAGATCCCGCTCTTCGTGGTAACAGCTGTGGTCGCCAGTGCAGGCCTCGGTGTCTTCATCGGAGGCCTCGGGCTCGGTATGCGCGACCCGCTCGTCGCCTCGAACGTCGCTGGCTACGCGCTCCCGCTCGTATGCGGGGTGATCGCACCCGTGACGCTCTTCCCGGCGCCGCTCGAAGCGCTGGCGGGCGTTCTTCCGTTGACCCATGTGACGACCGCGGCACGGTCCTTCATCGAATCCGGAAGTCTCGCTGCTGCGGGCAGCGAGATGCTGACGGCGATCGTGGTCGGTGCCGCATGGGGGCTCTTCGGCGTGGTGACCTGGAAGTGGCACGAGCGACGCATCCTGCGCGAGGGAGCTTCTGAACAGGTGCTCTGATCGGCCGCCTCAGACGGTTCGAGCGACCCTTCGAACAACCCCGGTTGACAATCCGCCAGCGGTTCCGGGCGCGGCTGCCCGTTCCACTGAGTCCCGGGGATCGCACGTCGTCCGCGGCCTGTCAACCGGGTGGCCATGCTGCGGCGCGCCCGAGAGCGTGGAGGGACGACGGACATCGAGACGTGGAGGACATGATGAAGGCACTCACCTGGCAGGGCAAGCGGAACGTGACGGTGGAGGAGGTCGCCGACCCGGTCATCCAGCAGCCGGCGGACGCCATCGTCCGGATCACCTCGTCGGCCATCTGCGGATCCGACCTGCACCTCTACGAACTGCTGGGCCCGTTCCTCGACCGCGGGGACATCCTCGGGCACGAGCCCATGGGCGTCGTGGTGGAGGTCGGCGCGAACGTCACGAAGCTGAAGCCCGGCGACCGCGTCGTGATCCCGTTCAACATCTCGTGCGGGGTGTGCTTCTTCTGCCTCCGCGGGCTGCAGTCCCAGTGCGAGACGACCCAGGTGCGCAAGTACGGCAGCGGCGCGGCACTCTTCGGCTACACCAAGCTCTACGGCCAGGTCCCCGGCGGGCAGGCCGAGTACCTCCGCGTGCCGCTGGCCGACTACAACCACATCCCGGTCGGGCCGGACCTGCCGGATGAGCGCTACCTCTTCCTCAGCGACATCCTGCCGACCGCATGGCAGGGCGTGGAGTACGCGCAGCTTCCCGAGGGCGGGACGCTCGCGGTGATGGGACTCGGCCCCGTCGGGCAGTTCGTCAGCCGGATCGCCCGGCACCGCGGCCACCGCGTCATCGCGGTCGAGCCGGTGGCGGAGCGGCGCGCGATGGCGGAGCGGCACGGCATCGAGACGCTCGACCTCACGGACACGGCCGTCGAGGAGATCCGCGATGCCACCGAGGGTCGTGGCGCCGACGCGGTCGTGGATGCGGTGGGCCTGGAGGCACACGGCAACAGCGGCGTGGAGTTCCTGCAGAAGGCGGTCGGACTGTTGCCCGATCCCGCGGCACGGCAGATGCTCGACAAGGCCGGGATCGATCGTCTCGCCGCCGTGTACGCCTCGATCGATGCCGTCCGTCGTGGGGGCACGGTCTCGCTGAGCGGTGTGTACGCGGGCGACGCCGACATCCTGCCCATGAAGACCCTGTTCGACAAGCAGATCAGCATGCGCATGGGACAGTGCAACGTGAAAAACTGGATCGACGACATCCTCCCGCTCGTGGAGGACCCGTCCGACCCGCTCGGCGTGATGGATCTGACGACGCACCACGCGGCCCTGGAAGACGCCCCGGACCTGTACCGGACGTTCCAGGAGAAGAAGGACGGCTGCATCAAGGTCGTGCTGCACCCCTCCGCCGCCTGACGGATCGTCGAGGGGCTCCAGAAGCAACCCGGGTTGACAGCATCGCTGCCAGCAACCTAGGTTGACATCATGGAGTCCCTCGACATCGCCCGCGCCGCCGCGGACACGACCGATCCCCGTGCCGGGCTGCGCGCGGTGGCCTCGTTGCGGACGCTCGCCGACGCTCTCGAACTGCGCCAGGTGGAGGCCGCGCTCCGCGCCGGGATGAGCTGGCAGGCCGTCGCCGACGCCCTCGGGGTCACGCGGCAGGCCGTGCACAAGAAGCACAGTCGTCGCATCGATCCGACGATCCCGGTTCCGCGGCGGAACGCATGAGCCGGTTCACGCAGGCCGCTGCGACCATGCACACCCTCTCGCTCGCGGCGATGGAGGAGGCGTCACGCCTGGGTGTCCGCGATGCCGACATCGATCACCTGCTGCTCGCGCTCACGCTCGATGCCGACACCGGCGGACAGGTCCTGCGGCGTGCGGGCGTCGATCTCGACGCCACCCGGACGGCGGTCGAGGCGCAGCACGCCGGACAGCTCCAGGCCGTGGGCGTGGACGCCCCTTCGATCGGCCCCGGTCGCATCGTCTTCCACGAGACCGAGGGCTACGACTGGACGGACCGCGCCCTCGCGGTGCTCCGCGCCGCCACAGGGGGCGGCCGACAGGGCGACTCGGCCGCCGTGCTCCGCGCCCTTCTCGAGGAGCCCAGCGGCCTGATCACCGCCATCCTCGACCGGCTCGCCGTGACGGCGGACGACATCACGGTGCAACTGGATGAGGTCGAAGCCGCAGCCCGCCCGCTGCAGCGACGGCGGGAGATCTCCGGGATCTCCGGGTCACGCTCGATGTTCATCCCGGCGGCCATGACGGATGTCTGGACACTGCTCTCGACCGCCGACCGTCTCCCGGATTGGGATCAGAGCGTCGCCACCATCCTCCCGGGACCCGAGGACGGTCCCTGGGAGGCGTTCGCCCCCACGACGGCCCCCGACGGACGACCACTCCGGCGCAAGCCGGCATTCCATCGCCTCCGGGTGACCCGTTCGGCGCCGGAGGATCCCACACACGTGGCCTGGCGCTTCGAGCACCCCGACGCCCCGAGCGCGAACCCGCGCCTCCTCACCCTCGCGCTCGAACCGGCGGCGGGCGGCACACAGCTCCGAGCGACGCTGACATGGGAGACCAGGCCACGCGGGCCGATCCGGCGAGCGCTGCGGTCGCCCTTCGCGCCCCTCCTGCGCGGGCTGGTGTTCATCCAACTCGTGCAGGTCGAGAGCGGAATCAGTCGGGTCTTCCGCTGATCGGTCGCTCAGCCCTCTTCATGCCGCGGACCGACGCCGGGCTCCTTGCTGTGGGTCGACTCGTAGGCGGGCTCCGGTGGATTCTTCGACGCAGGGTCCACGCGGGCCGCGTTCCCCGCGCCGGCGTCGGCTCCGGCCCCGCCGGCCGGCACGTCCTGAAGAGCGTCCGGATCGTCGCCTCCGCGCTCGGCGAGGTGTGCCGCGATGCCTTCTCGCGAAGGCTCCTCATCGGACTCGACGACGTCCTCCTCCTCGGGTCGCAGAGGCTCCTCCGGCTGCAGCGGCTCATCCGGGTACATGAAGGCTTCCGGGTTCGACATGACGCGCTCCTCTCGTGACGGAGACTCCAGCGTGCGTCGGATCGGCGCTCAGGACAGGCCCGTTGACACAACGGCGGCACCCCGGTAGCCCATCGCCCGGGTACCGGCGGGTGCCACGATCGAGCGCCGCACCCGCCGGGCCGGAGTCCTCAGCTCTTCGCGCCCTTGCGAGGCTTGAGGAACTCGTCCGGGGCGTTCTTCGCGCGCTTCGCCGCCCGCTTCTCCTTGAGAGAGAGCTGCGGCGCCTTCTTTCCGGCGCGACCCGGTGTGGACTTTCCTGACATGGCGCTTCCCCTTTGTGACTGGCTGGCGTAACCCCCGACCATACCCGGAAGCACAGGGAAGTCAAATTTCCCGCTGAACGGGAGAAAAACGCCTGAGCGAATCGCTCTGCAACCCTGTACGGAACCGTGATCGTCTCTCACTTCTTTTGAATGACTCAAAATAACGTGGTACGGTCGGAGGACAGCAACCGGTCAGGCAGACCGCTCCGCACGCCACTCAGAGGGCCGCCTGCGGAGGCGCGCCGCCGCAGCCCGTGCGCCGGAGTCGGGGAGAGCACCCCCGCGGTCCGACGTGCGCAGCGCGAGGGACACACGTCCCTCGGCGCGAGCCTGCCCATCCGCCCCGAGAGAGGAATCCCCATGCCAGAGACACGACCCACCGACCATCGCCGCACGGGGTTCACCTCGATGCCGCACTCCTTGGGTCGCCGCGGCCGCGAGGACATCGTCTGGGAGGCGCTCGAGCGGGTGGACGGGAAGCCCGCGCCCGCGATCGGCGTCATGCAGGCGGCGATGGGCACGGAGGCGCAGATCCGCCTGACCGCGGACGTGATCCGCGCCTACCTCGATGCGCAGGGCGTCCGCGACACCCGCGAGTGGGCGGCACGCCGAGGCGGTGTCGCATGAGGCGTCGACTCCGCTCCGACGTCCGGGAGCACTCCGACACCGTCCTCCGCCTGCAGCCGGCAGAGCTCCACGAGACCGCACCCTTCGCACCCGGCGACGACCGCTTCGTCGCCGAACTCGCCTCCCCCGGCCTCGGGGCGTGCTCATTCGTCCTCGGTCCGCAGGGCACACCTCCGCCCGCGTGGATCGTGCTCGATTATGCCGACGGGCAGCAGCGCCGGTGGCGGCGTGCGCGGCGGGCAGGCGATCGGCATTTCTTCACCCTCGCGGAGGACACCGCGAGCGCGGGATACATCACAACTGTTGCCTGAGGCAACTTTGAGGCGTACCCTGGACACATGACCACCGGCGAAGACGTCGCCGGCATCCACCTGGCCCTCGTCCGCGTGGTGTCGGAATGGAGTGAGAGCGATCTGCAACGCCAGGTCGCCGAGGCCGTCGACGTCGCCCTCGATCCGTCCGCCATCCGCGCGCTCTACCTGCTCGGGATGAACGGCGGTGCGATGGGCTTCGGCGACCTGGCCGCGCACGCGACACTGTCGCGGCCGACCACGTCGAAGCTCGTCGCCCGCATGGCGACGCAGGGCGTCGTCGACCCCGTGCGCTCGGGACGCACGGTCGAGGTGCGCCTGACGGACGCGGGCCGGACGGCCTATGCGCGCCTGGTCGAGGCCGGCCATCGCATGGTCGGCGATGCGGTCGCAGGCTGGTCACCGGACGAGATCGACGGATTCCGCCGCCAGCTCGGCCGCTTCGTCACCGCACTGTCCGGCACGCCGCCGGTCGTGTCCATCAAGGAGGAAACCCCATGACCCGCACCTATGTCGTCACCGGATCCGCATCCGGCATCGGCGCCGCCACCGCCGAGCTGCTCCGCTCTCAGGGCCACACCGTCATCGGCGTCGACCTCGCCGGCGTCGAGGTCGACGGAGATCTGTCCACCCACGAGGGGCGTCTGGCCGCGGCGAGCGCCGTGGTCGAGGCGGCCGACGACGGGATCGACGCCGTCATCGCCTGCGCCGGCATCTCGGCTCCGATCTCGAAGACGATGTCCATCAACTTCTTCGGCGTGACCGAGTTCCTGACCGCGCTGCAGCCCACGCTGAGCCTGGCCGATGCGCCGCGCGCCGCCGTGGTGTCGTCGATGGCCTCGCTGCAGCCGGTGTCGCCCGAGCTCGTCGACGCGGCCCTCGCCGGCGACGAGGCGCGCGCGATCGAGATCGGCGACCGCCTGGCCGCGACGCCCGAGGCCGGGTTCCTCAACTACTCGTCCAGCAAGCGCGCCCTGTCGCGGTGGGTCCGTCGCGAGAGCATCACCCCGGCGTGGGCGGGAGCGGGCATCCCGCTGAACGCCGTCGCCCCCGGCACCGTCATCACGGCAATGACCGCGGGCCTGCTCGACTCGCCCGAGGGTCTGGCCATGGTGGACGCCGCCGTGCCGATGCCCCTGAACTACCACCAGCCGGCGTCCTCCATCGCCGAGCTCCTCGTCTGGCTGACCAGCCCGGTCAACACCCACATGGCGGGTCAGACGATCTACTGCGACGGCGGAGCCGACGCCGTCCTGCGCGGCGACGACATCTGGTCCTGGAACGACGCCCCCCAGAGCTGAGACCTGCACTGCTCAGCCGCTGTTCCGGGAGCGCGGGTATCCTGAGGGTGTCTCCGGCACCCGGAGCAGCGGACGAGGGAGCAGTACCCGCACACGACGACTGACTCATGAAGGAGTCCGTCATGATCCGGTCGTTCATCACCCGCACCGACCTGCTGCGTGTGGCCCTGGGCTGGGGCGCGGTCGTCGCCCTGCTCGCCCTGCACCCGTTGCTCGCGCCTCCCGTGCCGGGACCGCTCCTGGTCGTCGCCCTCCTCGCGATCGTCGCCGTGATCCTCGTGTGCGCGTTCGGCGTCGTGAAGCAGGCCGAGGCCCTCGCCCACCGGCTGGGCGATCCCTACGGCTCCCTGGTGCTGACCCTGTCGATCGTGCTCATCGAGGTGATCCTCATCTCGGCGGTCATGCTCGGGCCGGGCGAGCACGCCACGATCGCGCGCGACTCGGTCATGGCCGTCTCCATGATCATCCTCAACCTCGTCATCGGCCTGGCCCTCCTCCTCGGCGGACTCCGCCATCGGGGCATGGCGCACAACCGCACCGGCACATCCGCGTACCTGTCTATGCTCGTGGTCCTCGTCGCTCTGGCGTTCGGACTTCCGGGGCTCATCGGCGACGGCGGTGCGTACACGGTCGGCCAGGAGATCCCGATCATCGTGCTCACACTCGTCCTGTACGCGTTCTTCCTGTTCCGGCAGATGGGTGCGCAGGCCGATGACTTCACCGAGGTGGACGAGAGGCTGCGGCCAGCCCACACGGCGGCGAACGCGGCACCGCGGACCCCCATCCGCGCGGTGCTCGCGGCTCACCGCGTCGAGGTGCTGACCCGCCTCGTCCTCCTCGTCATCACCGTCGTCCCCATCGTGCTGCTCTCGCACGACATGGCGGCCCTGCTCGACGACGGTCTCGGCCGGCTCGGCGCTCCCGTCGCCCTGGCGGGGCTGCTGATCGCCGGCATCGTGTTCCTCCCGGAGTCGATCACCTCGATCCGCGCGGCCCTGAACGGCGAGGCCCAGCGCGTGAACAACCTCTGCCACGGGGCGCTCGTGTCGACGGTCGGCCTGACCATTCCGGCGGTCCTCCTGATCGGCATGCTCACCGGGCAGCAGGTGGTGCTCGCCGAGTCGCCGGCCAACCTCCTCATGCTCGCCGTCACCCTGCTGCTGTCGGTGACGACGTTCGCGGCGAAGCGGGTCACCGCGATGCACGGGGCCGCGCACCTGGCGACCTTCGCCGTCTACGTGCTCATCCTCTTCAGCTGAGCCGCCTCAGCGGGTCAGCTCGGCGTGGACGGGCTTCGGGATGAAGAGGGAGAAGGTCAGCGCGCCGGCGAGCACGACGGCGCCGGTGAGGAGCGCGGCGACGTAGCCGCCCGCCGCATCCCCGCTGCCGCCGAACGAGGTCTGGGCCGCGTAGATCACGACGAAGCTCAGTCCCGCCCCGAGGTTGATCGCGCCGGTGTTCAACCCGGGGAGCGATCCCGGCCGCTCCTTCGGCGACAGCACGACGCCGAGGCCGTTCAGCATGATGTTGCCGATGCCGGCGTACGTGACGCCGGCCGCGACCGAGAGCAGCAGCAGGGTGACCCGGGAGGACGTCCCGACGTTCGCCACCATCAGCACGAGCACGACGATCGTGCCGATCAGTCCCACCCGGAGCATCGCGCGGTAGCCCACGGTCGCCGCGAGCCGTCCGGTCAGCGGTCCCATCAGCAGGCCGGCGAGCGCGTACGGCATCAGGATCCAGAACGACACCTCCTCGGCGCTCATGGACAGACCCATGCCGGTGTCCTGCGCCAGAGCGGGGACCACGCCGTTCATCACCGCGAAGATGCCGGAGAGGGTCAGCAACGAGGTCGCGGAGAGCGCCCAGGTGGAGCGCTGCTTCAGCTGAGCGGGCGAGACCAGCGGGTCCCGCAGCGCGCCCTCCAGCTTCCAGAAGGCGAGGAACGACACCACGGCCACGACAGCCAGCACGATCACCAGGAGCACGTCCGCCTCGGCGAGCTTCCCGAGCTCGTTCAGGGCGACGAGCATCGACCCGACGGAGACGACCAGGAGCAGCGACCCCCACCAGTCCATGCGCGGACGGTCCTCCGCCATCGTCTCCGGGGCGAGAAGGCGCACGACGAGCGCCGCAGCCACCGCGACACCGGCCATGGTCCAGAAGATCGAGGCGAACCCGTGGTTCGTGGCGAGGTAGCCACCGAGCAGCGCGTCGCCGCCCGCGATCCCGCCGTTGACGGCCGTGACGACGCCGAGCAGCGTGCCGTACATCTTCGGGTCCGCGACGGCCGCGCGCAGCATGATCAGGCACAGCGGTACGACGGGACCGGAGACGCCCTGGATGAGGCGGCCGATGAAGAGCATCGGGACGTTCGTCGCGAGCGCCGCGACCACGCAGCCGACCGCCATCACCACGAGCATGCCGACGAGCACGCGCCGCCGTCCGATGAGGTCGCCCAGCCGCGGGAGGAACAGGGTGAAGAGGGCGGCGGCGGTGAAGAACACCGTCTGGGTCGCCGCGATCTCCGATGCCGTCGCGTCGAGCTCGCGCTCCATCGTGACCAGGGCGGGGCTGAGCATGCTCGCGTTCAGCTGGAACGCGAGGCACGCCGCGAGGAGGGCGACCATCAGGGGGGCGACGGCCGTCCGGGGCCGGAGGGCGGTGGTGTGCATATCGTTCTCACTTCTTCGTGTCGGTGCGGGGGCGCCGGAATGCGTAATCCTTTACGCGCGGCTTATCTTGGGAGTCGAGGCGCCGGTGTCGGCGCCCGACGGGAGTCGAGGTGCGGATGAGGAAGCCGTCGGTGACGCTGCATGATGTGGCAGCCGCGGCCGGGGTGTCGATCGCCACGGTGTCCCGCGCGCTGAACGGCAAGGAGCGCGTCTCCGGAGCCACCGCCGAGCATGTGGCCCGGGTGGCCGAGCAGCTCGGCTATCGGGTCAACCTCATCGGCCGCGGTCTGCGCGAAGGCACCGGCGCGACCATCGGCGTGGTCGTCCCGGTGATCAGCAACCCGTTCTACGGTGAGCTCGTCCATCGCCTCGAGGACCATCTGCAGCGGCGGGGATTCGACCTCGTCATCGCGGACTCGCACGGCGAGGTCGACCGGGAGCGCGCCCGTCTGCGCATGCTCGTCGAGCGCCGCGTCGAGGGGGTCTTCGTGGTCCCGTCCGATGCGGAGCTGTCGTTCGACGCCGTCGCCGATACCGCCCAGCGCCTTCCCCTGGTCCAGGTGGACCGGAGGGTGCTGGACCTGGATGCCGACTTCGTGGGGGTGGACAACGATCATGGCATCGGGCTCGCCGTCGACCATCTGGTCTCCCGCGGCGCCTCTCGCATCGTCCTCGTGTCGGGCAACGACGTCACGTCGGTCGGCCGCGAGCGCCGCTCCGCGTTCGAGGCGATCGTCCGCGCGCGGTCGCTGCCGGTCGAGGAGAACGTGTTCGGCGAATACCTGCTCGCCTTCGGCGAGTCCGCCGTCACGGAGCTGCGAGCGCGCGGTCCGCTCCCGGACGCGATCGTCGCGGGCGACGACCTCGTCGCCGCCGGTGCCGTCGCCGCGCTGAAGCGCGCAGGCCTCCGCGTCCCGGGCGACATCCTCATCACGGGATTCGACGGCACCATGCTGGCGGACGTGTGCGAGCCGCGTCTGACGACCGTGGTCCAGCCGTTCGACGAGCTCGCCGCGGAGGCGGTGGAGGCTCTCGTGCAGCGGAGGGAGGATCCGGACGCCCCGTACGCCCTGCGCCGCGTGGCCCCGACCCTGCGCGTGGCCGAGTCGACGTCTCCCGCGCCGGGCGCGTGACCCTCAGGCGAGTGCTGCGACGGCATCCGTCACCAGGTTCCAGAAGGCCGGCACGTCGAGGGTCAGCGCGACGTCGGCGTTCGGCTCCTTGCCGAGCATGTCGTGGAGGTCGACACACGTCGCCCCTGCCGTGAACTCGCCGGCCGTCTCGATGTCGACATGGCAGCGCTGCACCGTGGCGACGGCGCGATCGATCGCGATGGCGACGGTGATGGGGTCGTGCAGCGGTCCCTCCGGCATCCCCTCGGCCTTGTCGTACGACGCGGAGAAGAAGCGCAGCAGTTCCACGCCGAACGCCGCCGTGCGGTTGCCGACCGCCGCGATCCGCTGCACGACCTCTTCGGTGATGAGCGCCTGGTGGGAGATGTTGAGGCCGACCATGGTGAGCGGCAGACCGGAGGCGAACACGACCGCCGCGGCCTCGGGGTCGGCCCAGGCGTTGAACTCGGGATAGGCGCCGACGTTGCCGCGTCCGGTCGATCCGCCCATCCAGATGATCTCCTTGATGTTGCGGGCCGCCTCCGGGTGCTGCTGGAGGAGCAGGGCGATGTTCGTCAGCGGGCCCGTGGGGATCACCGTGATCGGCTCCGCGGAGGCCTTCAGGGTCTCCGCGAGGAAGTCGACGGCGTGCCGCGGGTCGAGCGGGACCGTGGGCTCGGGGAGGACGGGTCCGCCGAGGGCGTTGTCCCCGTGGATCCAGGCCCCCGGGGTGAGCTCGCGGCGGAGCGGCTTGTCGGCTCCCGCAGCCACGGGGACGCCGGTCACGCCCGCGACCGTGAGGGCGATCTGCGCGTTCCTCGTGGTGTGTTCCAGGTAGCCGTTGCCGCCGACGGTCGTGACGCCGCGGAGGTCGATGCGCTCGTCCCCCGCCGCCAGCCAGATGGCGAAGACGTCGTCGTGGCCGGGGTCGCAGTCGAGGAGGACGGGGACGGGCATGGGGTGCTCCTTTGCAATCGGGTGTGCGTAAACGTTTACACTCTTTTTCATGAACGTCAAGCCGGACGCTGTCCTCGCCCCTTCCCTCGTCGTCGTCGGGAGCGCCAATGTCGACCTCACCGCCTTCGTCAATCGGCTGCCGACCGCCGGCGAGACCGTCGCCGGGGGCCGGCTCTCGCGCGATCTCGGCGGCAAGGGCGCCAACCAGGCCGTCGCGGCGGCCAAGCTGGGTGGCCGGGTCCGGATGGTGGGGGCCGTCGGGGCCGACGCCGACGGCGCCTGGATGCGCGATGAGCTCGGCCACGCCGGCGTCGACACCGCGCACCTGCGCACGGTCGCCGCGCCCACCGGGACGGCCCTCATCGTCGTGGGTGCCGACGCCGAGAACCAGATCGCGGTGTGCCCCGGCGCGAACGAGCTCGTCTCCCTCGAGGGCGTCGCCGTCGGGCCGGACGAGGCCGTCCTGCTGCAACTGGAGATCGCGATGTCCGTCGTCGAGAGCGTCGTCGCCCGCGCCGAGGGGTTCGTCGCCGTCAACGCCGCCCCCGCACAGCCCCTTCCCGACGCGCTGCTCCAGCGGGTGGATCTGTTCATCGTGAACGAGACCGAGCGCGAGCTGATGCCGGAGCTGGCCGATGCCGCCCTCGTCGCCGTGACCTACGGCGCCGCAGGGGCTGCCCTGTTCCGCGGCGGCGAGGAGATCGCACGGGCGGACGGCGTGCCCACCCGCGCGCTCAACACCGTGGGGGCGGGAGACGCCTTCTGCGCCGCGCTCGTGCTCGCCCTGCAGAGCGGACTGCCGCCGCAGTCGGCCCTGCAGACGGCCTGCGCGGTGGGCGCTGCCGCCGTCGCGCACCTCTCCTCGCAGCCTCCCTTCGACCCGCTCGCGCACTACGTCCCCGCGCCGTAGCGGCGCCCGTCGATGGCGGTCGGTTCAGGACGCGGCGCCGGCCCCGCGCAGCGCGCAGCGAAGATCGCTCGGCGGCACGAAGTCCGCGGTGAGAGACCAGTCGGCTTCCTCGCCGGCGGGGACCTCCACCGTCGCCTGACCGGACCCGACGACCGTGCCCGCGTCGGTGGTGAAGAACACGGTCACGACGTACGTCGCATCCTCGTCCGTGGGATTGCCGACCACGCCTTCCGCCGTCCCGCCGTCGTCCTCGGTGGTGCACGTCGTGATCTGAGTGCCGGCGCGCACCTCCGGAGCGTCCGGCACGTCCTCCGGTACGCTCGTCGCTCCGACGACCCCTTCTTCTTCACCGCGGATCTGCGGCGCTCCGTCCGCGGCGGTCGGGGTGGGGGTCGGCTCCTCCTCGGCCGCGGTGCAGGCGCTGAGCAGCAACACGGAGATCAGGAGCGGCGCCGTGAGACGGGCGATCCTGCGGTGGCGGGCGGACATCATGGGCTCCTCCTTCGACCCGACCGTCCGTGGCGGGTGATTCGCCCCCGCCACGGACCACTTCTCGGTCAGCGCTGCTCCTGCTCTTCCTCTCGCCGGCGCACCCGGGTGAGGCCCAGACCCAGCCCGGCGAGGACCATCACTCCCCCGAGGAGCAGCCCTCCGGCCATGAGCGTGCCGCCCGTGACCGCGAGACCGGTCGGCGGGGTGGGGACCACTCGGGTGATCGTCTGCGAGGTCGGCGGATCGATCGGCCCGTCCGGCGTGTTCCCCGTCACCGTCGCGACGTTTCGCACCTCGCCGCGACGCACGTCCGCGGCGTCGATGGTGTGCGGGGGCACCGTGCATGTCATCTGCTCCCCGGAGGCGAGGCTCGTCGCCGGGCAGGTGACCGCACCGGCCGTCGGGTCCGACACGGCGATGTCGGAAACCGTCTGTGCCCCGGTGTTGGTGACGATGATCGTCCACTCCACGCGATCGCCGAGGTCGATGATCCGGTTGGCGTTGACGTCGACGGTCGTCGCCCGCTTCTCGATCACGAGGGAGTTGGTCCCGTCGAACGGCACCTCCACGGTCGACGGCGGTGACACCGGCGGCGTGCCCGTGGGCGGTGTCGCCGTGACCGTCGCGGTGTTCGTCAGCCGTCCGGAGTCCACGTCGGCCTGAGTGGTCGTGTACGTCGCCGTGCAGGTCACCGTCTGCCCCGGGATGATGCGGGCCGCTTCATCCGGGCATGTGACCGCCGACAGCTCGCCCTGCCCGGAGAAGTCCGTGTCGTCCACCACCACGTCCGCCAGCGTCACGTTGCCCGTGTTGGTCACGACGAAGGAGTACTCCAGAGTCTCCCCCACGGTGGTCATCACGGCCGGGGTCGCGGACTTCACGATGTTCAGGCCGGGGGCGGGAAGCGCCGGGACGCGCGTCTCCGACGGCGGCGACACGGGAGGCTGCAGATCCCCGGGCGGGACGCCGGTCGCTGTGGCGGAGTTCGTCACCTGACCGGCGTCGATGTCCGCCTGCGTCAGCACGTACGACGCGGTGCAGACGAGCTGCGCCCCGGGGGCCATCGATGCGGTGCCTGCCGGGCAGTCGATCGCCGACAGCGTCCCCGTCCCCGAGAACGCCCCCTCGTTCACCACGACATCCGTCAGCGTGACGTTGCCGCTGTTGGTCACGACGAACGAGTACGTGACCTCCTGGCCCACCACATAGGAGTCCGGAGCATTCGGGGTGGCCGACTTCACGACCGTGATCGCCGGGTTCCGGTCGCCGGGGACCTCGACCGTCGACGGCGGCGTGACCGGCGGCTCGCTGGTCGGCGGTCCCGTCGGGGGCTCCCCCGTCGCGACAGCCGTGTTCGTCAGTCGCCCGGCGTCCACATCGGCCTGGGTGACCACGTACGGCGCGGTGCAGGTCACCGTCGCTCCCGGGGCCAGCGATGCCGCCTCGGCAGGACACGTGACCACCGGCGCGGTTCCCGTCCCCGAGAACGACACCTCCTCGACACCGACGTCCGTCATCGTCAGATTGCCCGTGTTGGTGATGAGGAACGAGTACGTGATCGTCTGCCCTGCGGCCGAGATCTCGGTGAGGTCCGCCGTCTTGGCGACCGTGAGGGCCGGCGACCCGTCTGACGGCACCCTGACCGTCGACGGCGGCGACACCGGCGGCTCCCCGGACGGCGGCGTTCCCGTGCCCGTGGCCGTGTTGGTCACACCGCCCGCATCGATGTCGGCCTGCGTCACGACGTACGGTGCGGTGCACGTCACCTCCGCCCCCGGGGCGAGCGACGCGGCTCCCGCCGGGCACGTCACGACCGGAGCCGTGCCGGTACCGGTGAAGGTCGTCTCGTCCACCGTCACGTCGGCGATCGTCATGTTCCCCGTGTTCGTCACGAGGAAGGAGTAGATGATCGTCTGGCCCGCTGCGGTGATCGTGGTGCGGTCGGACGACTTCACCACCGACAGTCCCGGTGCCGGAGTCGACGGCACCTCGACCTCGGACGGCGGGGACACCGGCGGCTCCCCCGACGGCGGCGTTCCCGTCACGGTCGCGGTGTTCGTCACCCCGCCCGCATCGATGTCCGCCGGGCGTGAGGAACGAATCGGTGACAACTGATCGTTAGTGTCGGGAGGCGCTGGCGGGGAGGATGTCATCATGCCTGGTCCCTATCCCAGAGAGTT
>NZ_JBITWF010000003.1:0-587991 GCF_044543605.1 Microbacterium sp. NPDC064978
CACATTCCGAACCCGGAAGCTAAGCCTCACAGCGCCGATGGTACTGCAGGGGGGACCCTGTGGGAGAGTAGGACACCGCCGGACTCCTTTTAGTCAAGAAGGCCACCCAATGCTGGGTGGCCTTCTTGCGTTAACGCGATCGCTCCGCGCGGCCCGCAGGACGGACTCAGCGCGCCAGGCGTGCCTCGAGCGTCGCCGCGGTCTCGCGTACCGATTTCGCCAGCGCAGATTCCCTGCCGTCGTCGTCGGCCCAGGTGACCGCCACGGCGGCGACCGGCCATCCCGCAGCGTCCCGCACCACTGCGCCCACGGAGCGCAGTCCGTCCGCGACCTCACCGTCCTCGGTCGCATACTCGCGGACCCGTACTTCGCGAAGGAGTTCGCGCAGTTCGCCGGGCCTACGGGGACCACGCCCCGTGCGGTCGGAGAAGGCCGAAGCATCCGGATACAGCGCCCGCACCTGTTCACGGGGGAGGGCGGCGAGTATCGCGCGTCCCGTTGCGGTCAAATGCGCAGGGAGGCGCACGCCCACGTCGGTCACCAGTGCCGGGCGTCGCGGCGCCCGTTCCTCGACGATGTAGAGCACATCGCCGCCGCTCATCACCGCGAGGTGTGCGCTTTCCCCGAGATGGTCGGAGAGTGCGGCGATGAGCGGACGGCCGAGCCGTGCCAACGGCTGCTGCCGCGCGTAGCCCCCTGCCAGCTCGAAGGCCGACGTGCCGAGTCCCCATCGACGCTCCTCACGGAGGTGCAGGACGAAGCCATGTGCGGCGAGCGTGCGGAGCAGGTGATAGACGGTCGACCGCGGGAGCGAGAGCTCGCGGGCGATTGCGGACGCCGCCACCGGCGCCGGTCGGCCTGCCAGGTAGCTGAGGATGCGCAGGGTCTGCGCGGCCGCTGGCACCTGAACGTGGTCGGTCTCCGAGGTGTCTGGTATCACAGACACAGGTTCCCACGAAGCCTCGTCCGCGTCGACTCCATGGGTGTGGAATCGAGACATGAGCGATCCTGCCCCTGTCATCGTCGGCGCCGTCCCTCTCTCCCCGGCGGAGGTCGTCCGCGTGGTCCGGCATGACGTGCCCGTCCGGGTGGATCCCGCCGCGCTGGCGAGGGTCGCCGAGAGCCGCCGTGTGATCGACGGCCTCGCCGCGGACCCCCACCCGCACTACGGGGTGTCCACCGGCTTCGGCGCGCTGGCGACGACCTTCATCGCTCCTGAGCGGCGACTGCAGTTGCAGGCGAGCCTCATCCGCTCCCATGCCGCGGGGACCGGCGCCGAGGTGGAGCGGGAAGTGGTGCGCGGGCTCCAGCTGCTGCGCCTGCAGACGCTCGCCTCGGGGCGCACGGGCGTGCGTCCTGTCGTGGTCGAGACCTACGCCGCGTTGCTCAACGCGGGCATCGTCCCCGTGGTCCGCGAGTACGGGTCGCTGGGGTGCTCCGGGGATCTCGCCCCGCTTGCCCACATCGCCCTCGCGGCGATGGGGGAGGGTGAAGTGCGCGACGCCGCCGGGCGTCTCGTCGACGCGGCCGACGCCCTCGCCGCGGCCGGCATCGCTCCGCTCACCCTCGTCGAGAAGGAGGGGCTGGCCCTCATCAACGGCACGGACGGCATGCTCGGCACCCTGGTGCTCGCGCTCCACGACCTCGAGACGTTGCTGTTCACGGCGGACGTGGCGGCGGCGATGTCGGTCGAGTCGCAGCTCGGCACCGATGCTGTGTTCGCCGCCGACCTCATGGCGCTGCGTCCGCAGGCGGGACAGGCGGTCTCCGCCGGCCACCTCCGGGCGCTGCTCACCGGGTCCCCCATGGTCGCCAGCCACAAGGGCCCGGAGGACGGCCGCGTCCAGGACGCATATTCGTTGCGCTGCTCGCCGCAGGTGCACGGCGCCGCACGTGACACGCTCGGGCACGCCGCGATGATCGCGGAGCGCGAGCTCTCCAGCGTGATCGACAACCCCATCATCACCCTCGACGGCCGCATCGAGTCCAACGGCAACTTCCACGGGGCCCCGGTCGCCGCTGTCCTCGACTTCCTGGCGATCTCCATCGCCGACGTCGCCTCCGTGTCCGAGCGCCGCACCGACCGGGCGCTGGACCCGGCCCGCAGCCACGGGCTCCCGCCGTTCCTGGCGGCGGAGGTCGGCGTCGACTCCGGTCTGATGATCGCGCAGTATGCGGCGGCCGGCATCGTCTCGGAGCTCAAGCGCCTCGCGGTTCCGGCCTCGGTGGACTCCATCCCGTCGTCGGCGATGCAGGAGGACCACGTCTCGATGGGCTGGGCCGCGGCGCGGAAGCTGCGGCGCGCGGTCGACGGCCTCTCGCGGGTCCTCGCGATCGAGATCCTCACCGCGGCCCGTGCGCTCGACCTGCGCGCGCCGCTGCAGGCGGGCCCGGCGACCGGGGCCGTGCGCGACCTCGTCCGCACCGTCGCCGCAGGCCCCGGACCTGACCGCCACCTCTCGCCCGAGATGGAGGCCGTGACCGCCCTCGTCCAGTCGGGCGCCGTCGCCCGTGTCGCAAAGGAGCACATGCATGACTGAGGACACCGCAGCGCGTACGGTACGCGCAGCCCGAGGTGCCGAGCGCACCGCGAAGAGCTGGGGCGCGGAAGCGGCCAAGCGCATGCTCATGAACAACCTCGATCCCGAGGTCGCCGAGCACCCGGAGGATCTCGTCGTCTACGGCGGGACGGGCAAGGCGGCGCGCAACTGGGCGGCGTACGAGGCGATCGTCCGCACGCTCGACGAGCTGGAGCCGGATGAGACGCTCCTGGTCCAGTCCGGGAAGCCGGTGGGGGTGTTCCGCACCCATGAGTGGGCACCGCGCGTGCTCATCGCCAACTCGAACCTCGTCGGTGACTGGGCGACCTGGCCGGAGTTCCGTCGCCTGGAGGAGCTCGGGCTGACGATGTACGGCCAGATGACCGCCGGCTCCTGGATCTACATCGGCACGCAGGGCATCCTGCAGGGGACGTACGAGACCTTCGCCGCTGTGGCCCGCTCGCTGGGCCGGGATTCCCTGCGGGGCACGCTCACGTTGACCGCCGGCGCCGGCGGCATGGGCGGGGCGCAGCCCCTGGCGGTGACCCTGAACGAGGGCGCGGTCCTGATCGTCGACGTCGACGAGACGCGGCTGGCGCGCCGCGTCGAGCACCGGTACCTCGACGAGTACACGACCGACCTCGATGCGGCGGTGGCCCGGGTCGTGGCGGCGAAGGACGCCGGTCACGCCCTCTCGGTCGGCGTCGTGGGCAATGCCGCGGAGATCTTCCCCGAGCTCCTGCGCCGGGGCGTGCCGATCGACGTGGTCACCGACCAGACCAGCGCCCATGACCCGCTCGCCTACCTGCCGATCGGTATCGACGTGTCGCGCTGGAAGGCGGAGGCCGCGCGCGATCCGGAGGAGTTCACCCGGCTGTCCCGCGCGTCCATGGCGGCCCACGTCGCCGCGATGGTCGGCTTCCAGGACGCGGGGGCGGCCGTCTTCGACTACGGCAACTCGATCCGCGCGGAGGCGCAGCTCGGCGGGTTCGACCGGGCGTTCGCGTTCCCGGGCTTCGTCCCCGCCTACATCCGCCCGCAGTTCGAGGAAGGGCGAGGACCGTTCCGCTGGGTGGCGCTCTCCGGAGACCCGGAGGACATCTTCAAGACGGACCGTGCGATCGCCGAGCTCTTCCCCGAGGACGCCGCGCTGCACCGCTGGCTCGACAAGGCGGGGTCGGCCGTCCACTTCGAGGGGCTGCCGGCGCGCATCTGCTGGCTCGGCTACCAGGAGCGGCACCTCGCCGGGCTGAAGTTCAACGAGATGGTCGCGTCGGGAGAGCTCTCCGCACCGATCGTCATCGGCCGCGATCATCTGGACTCCGGGTCCGTCGCGTCCCCGTACCGGGAGACCGAGGCCATGAAGGACGGCTCCGACGCGATCGCCGACTGGCCGCTGCTCAACGCCCTCCTCAACACCGCCTCCGGGGCCTCATGGGTGTCGCTGCACCACGGCGGCGGCGTGGGGATCGGCCGCTCGATCCATGCCGGGCAGGTGACGGTGGCGGACGGCTCGGCCCTCGCCGCGGAGAAGCTCGCGCGCGTGCTGACCAACGACCCGGGAACCGGCGTGATGCGGCATGCGGACGCCGGTTACGAACACGCCAGGGAGGTCGCGCGCGACCGCGGACTGAAGGTGCCGATGCTGTGACGACCACCCTCATCACCGGGATCGGGGAGCTGACGACCAACGTCGCCGCCGAGGGCGATCCGAGCGGCACGCTCAGAGACGCCGCCGTGCTGATCGACGGCGAGCGGATCGTGTGGGTCGGTCCGTCCGCGGGAGCCCCCGCCGCCGACGAGGTCGTCGACGCCCGGGGGAGGGCCGTGATCCCCGGATTCGTCGACAGCCACAGTCACCTCGTCTTCGGAGGCGATCGCGCGGCGGAGTTCGAGGCGCGCATGGCGGGGCAGCGGTACGCGGCGGGCGGCATCCGCTCGACGGTGCAGGCGACCCGGGCGGCGAGCGACGACGAGCTGCGGAGCCGGCTGCGTGGCTTCATCGAGGAGCTGCGGACGCAGGGCACCACCACGGTCGAGATCAAGAGCGGCTACGGTCTCGCCGTCGCGGAGGAGGAGCGCCTCGTGCGCCTCGCCGCCGAGGTGACGCCGGAGGTCACCTTCCTCGGGGCGCACGTGGTGCCGGTCGAGTACGCTGACGATCCCGATGCCTACGTCGACCTCGTCGCGGGGCCGATGCTCGACGCCTGCGCCCCGCACTCCCGGTGGATCGACGTGTTCTGCGAGACCGGCGCCTTCACGGTGGCGCAGTCGCGGCGGATCCTGGAGGCGGGCATCGCCCGGGGTCTCGCTCCTCGCGTGCATGCGAGCCAGCTCGGCCCGGGCGATGGCGTGCGGATGGCGGTCGAGCTCGGGGCCGCCTCCGTGGATCACGGTACCTACCTCACCGACGCGGACGTCGCCGCGCTCGCCGCGTCGGACACGGTGCTCACGCTGCTCCCCGGTGTGGAGTTCTCCACGCGTCAGCCCTATCCGGACGCCCGCGGACTCCTGGACGCGGGGGTGACCGTGGCGCTCGCGTGCGACACCAACCCGGGGTCGAGCTTCACGTCGTCGATGGCCTTCTGCATCGCCATCGCCGTGCGCGACATGGGTATGACGACGGCGGAGGCGGTCTGGGCCGCCACGGCCGGCGGGGCGCGCGCGCTCCGGCGCGACGACATCGGCCGGATCGCCCCCGGTGTGCGCGCCGACCTCGTGCTGCTCGACGCCCCCTCTCGCGTGCACCTCGCGTACCGGCCGGGGGTGCCGCTGGTGCAGCGCGTCTGGAAGGACGGGACGGCCGTCGTCTGACCGTCCCGCCCCTCACCGCAGGGCTTCGGCGCAGACCACGGCGGCAGCGGCGGACCATGCCTGCGGACGGCAGGCGGCCGGGTAGGGGACCGGTCGGCCGCCGTCGACGCGGGGCTCGCCCGAGTGCAGCTCCGGCACGCGGTAGTCGAAGCCCTCGGCGAGATCGAGCAGCTGGGCGGCGATGCGTCCGGCATGATCGGTGAGGCCGGCGCGGAGCATCCCGTGCACGGCGATCGCGGTGTCGTGGGTCCACACGCTGCCGCCGTGGTAGCTCAGCGGCCAGTATCCCGAGGCCTCCGTGGACATCGTGCGGACGCCGTAACCGCTCGATATCGTCTCGCCGACGAGCAGTTCCGCGCAGGCGCGCTCCTCGTCCGGATCGAGCAGCCCGGTGCCGATGAGATGGCCGATGTTGCTGGTGAGCGTGTCGACCGCGGCGCCGTGGGCGTCGAGGGCGATGGCGGGGTACCGCCCCTCCGGCGTGGTGACCCAGTAGGCCTCCCGGAAGCGTCGCCGCAGGTCCGCCGCCCACGAACGCAGGTCGTCACCGCCGGCTGCACCCAGCTCGTCGAGGAGCGCTGCTCCGCGCACTGCGGCCTCGTAGGCGTATCCCTGCACTTCGCTGAGCGCGATGGGACCTTCCGCGAGACGACCGTCGCGCCACTGGATCGAGTCGCCGGAGTCCTTCCAGCCCTGATTCGCCAAGCCGTGGCCCGACTCATCCGCATAGTCGATGAAGCCGCTGCCGGAGGCGTCGCCGTGCTCGATCATCCACGTCACTGCGGCGCGCAACGCGGGCTCCAGGTCCTTCAGCTCCGTGATCGTCAGGCCGGCCGCGCGCGCGTCGGCGAGGAGGCAGATCCACAGCGGTGTCGCGTCGACCGTGCCGTAGTAGAGCGGAGGCAGCAGCACGCCCTCGCCGGGGAGGGAGAGCTCCGCGCTGCGGAGCTCGTGCGCGATCTTGCCCGGGGCCTCCGCGGTGCCGGGGTCGTGCACCGTGCCCTGGAGACGCGCGAGCACCCGCAGGGTGGAGGCGGCGATGTCGCGGTCGGCGGCGAGGGCGAGACGGGCCGCCCAGATCGAGTCCCGTCCGAACAGGGTGAAGAACCAGGGGGCGCCCGCGGCGTAGAACGCCTCGTCCGGCTGATCCGGAAGGGCCAGTCGCAGGGCATCGAGGTCGGCGCAGGCGCGCTCCAGCCAGCGCGCGGCGCGAGGGTCCGCTCCGGTGGGGACGGGCCGGACGCCGGCTGTCCGGGGCGACGACGTCACGACCAGGGTCGGATCGTCGAGGTCGACCGACCACGTCACCTCGACCTCGCCGCGCGGAGGGACGGTCACCCGCCAGGTGAGCAGCATCTCCCGACCGTCGATCGACACGGCGGCGTCCACAGCGCGCAGCGTGAACGACGCCTGCCCTGCGCGGCAGCGCTCGCCGTCCCACGACCACTCCTCGCCCCCGGCCACCCCCGCTTTGACGAGCTGCAGGGGGGTGAAATCCGGGCGGATGCGCACCGTGAGCTCGGCCGTCACCTCGTGCATGAGGTGCGAGGACACCCGCAGGGTCTCGGTCAGTCTTCCCGCCTCGACGGTGCGATCCCGGTCGAGGCGCACCTTCGGATCGGCGGCGGCATCGTCGAGTCCGCGCAGCAGGCCGGTGAACAGCGCACGCTGCGGGACCGGCGCCGAGCAGGCGATGGCTTCCAGGGCGGTGCCCCGCACCTCGAGTCCGATCGCGGCGATGTGACGGACGTCGCCATGGTAGACCCCGTGGATCGGGGCGCCGCCCACGTCGCCGTCGCGGTCGGACCAGACCTGGGTGGGGGCGTCGAGCACGACCACGGCGTCGTCGAGCAGCGGCTGGAGGTGGGGGCGGTCGGTCATTCCTTGACGGCTCCTTCGGTGGAATTCATGATGCGACGCTGGAAGATGAAGAACATCACGGCGACGGGGATCGTCATGATGAGCGCCGCGGCGAGCTTGAGCGGGTACTGGGTGCCCTGGCTGAGCTGCCCGCTGGCGAGCGAGGCGACACCCTTCGTGAGGGTCGTCAGCGCGGGGTCGTTCGTGGACACGATGAAGTGGCTGAGCTCGTTCCACGACCCCTGGAACGACAGGATGACGATCGTGATGAGGGCGGGCGTCGCCATCGGGAGCACGACCGACCAGAAGGTCCGGAACGCACCGGCTCCGTCGATCCGCGCCTGCTCCTCGACCGAGACGGGGATCGACTCGAAGAAGTTCTTCATGATGAAGACGCCGGCGGCGTCGACCAGCAGCGGCAGGATCATGCCGGCGTAGGAGTTGAAGATGCCGAGCTGGTTGATGACGAGGAACTTCGGGATGAGCAGGACGACGGTCGGCACCGACATCACGGCGACGAGGGCCGCGAACACGACTCCTCGACCGCGGAAGCGCAGACGCGCGAGCGCGTATCCGGCGAGGGAGTTGAAGAACACCCGCCCCGCGGTGACGAAGATCGTCACGATGGCGCTGTTGACGAACCACGACGGGAAGTCGGAGTTGGCGAAGAGTCGTTCATAGGCGGC
Organism: Microbacterium sp. NPDC064978; assembly: GCF_044543605.1. Lineage (NCBI taxonomy): Bacteria > Bacillati > Actinomycetota > Actinomycetes > Micrococcales > Microbacteriaceae > Microbacterium > Microbacterium sp. NPDC064978. The sequence continues at coordinate 7,901 of NZ_JBITWF010000003.1, forward strand.
GAACGTCCACGACTCCGGGAGCAGGTTCACGCCGGAGCTCGCGGCGTCCTCGTCCGTCTTGAAACTCGTGAACACCTGGATCAGGAACGGGTAGATGTAGATGACGGCGAGCACGATCAGCACGGTGTACAGCACGATCTGCCAGGTCAGCTGCGTGCGCGAGAGCCTCATGAAACCCCTCCCTCGCGCGCGACCTCGTACGCGCGGATGCGGCGCCGCGATACCGGCCGGTCGCGCAGCACCCAGCGCTGCAGCAGCGTGAAGATCACGATGATGACGAAGAGGATGAAGGCGATCGCCGCGCCCTGACCCCACTCCTGGTCCGTGAACGCCGTCTTGTACGACAGGTACGCCGGGGTGAGGGTCGTCTTGCTGGGGGCGCCACGGGTGCCGGTGTAGATCTGATCGAACACCTGCCAGCAGCCGATGAGCCCGAGGGTGAGCACCGTGAACAGCGTCGGCCGCAGCTGCGGCAGGGTCACCCGCCAGAACCGCTGCCACCCGTTCGCCCCGTCCATCATGGCCGCCTCGTCGACGTCCGCGCCGAGATTCTGCAGACCGGCGAGGAAGAGCAGCATGAAGGTGCCGGAGGTCGTGAAGATGGCCATCAGGATGTAGGCGCTCATGGCGATCGACGGACCGGCGAGCCACTCCCACCAGGAGATGCCCAGCATCCCGCCGCCGGTGAGCGCGGCGGGTCCGGTGTCGATGCCGATGCCGCTGAGCGCGAGATGCAGGATGCCGCGGGGGTCGTTGAACCAGTTCGGACCGTTCAGGCCGAACCAGGCGAGCACGCTGTTGACCGCTCCGCTCGCGGAGAACAGGAAGAGCCAGAGCACCGTGATCGCCACCGAGCTCGTGACGGAGGGGAAGTAGTACGCGGTCCGGAAGAACCCGCGGCCGCGCAGCACCGCTCTGTTCACCAGGACAGCGAGGAACAGGGCGATGGCCGTCTGCAGGGGCACGACGAGCAGCACGTACCAGGAGTTATTGCGCAGCGCGGTCCCGAAGTCCTTGGTCGCAAGGCCGCCGTCGGCCAGCACGGCCGAGTAGTTCTCGGTGCCCACGAACGAGACCGACGGCGAGAGGGGGCTGCCGCGCCCCGCCCAGTCCGACATGCTGACCCAGAGCGCCATGAGCACGGGGACCAGCAAGAAGACCCCGAGGATGAGGATGACCGGCGCCGTGAAGAGCCACCCGGCTGCGGCCTCGCCGCGGCGGAGTCCGGAGGCTCCCCCGCGGCGAGACAGGGCCTGTCCCGCCATCGCTACTCGACGATCGCTTCGAGGTTCGACTGCACGGTGCCGAGGATCTGTGCGGGGTCTCCCGTCTTCAGCGACTCGAGCTGCGCGTTGAAGTCGGCGATCACATCCGCAGCGCCGTCCTGGTTGGGCGGGAACTGCGCGTAGTCCGCTCCCGCGAGGAAGGGCGCGAGGTCCGGGTTGTCCGCGGTCCACTGGTCGGCGGCGGAGGTGATCGACGGCATCGGGCCGAACGCCTTCGAGAAGGCGAGCTGGCTGTCGGCACTGGTGAGGTACTCGACGAGGTCGAGGGCCGCCTGCTGGTTGGGGCTGTCGGCAGCCATGCCCCAGCAGTTCGTGAACTGCAGGGTGCCCTGGCCGCCCGGTCCTTCGGGAAGCTCGGCGACGGTGTAGTCCACGGAGCCGAAGTCGTTCGCCATCGCACCGGTGATCCAGTTGCCTTCGATCACCATCGCGGCCAGCTCCTTCCCGAGTGCCTCGCCGCCCCAGCCGGCCCCGACGTCCTTCGCGTAGGCGAAGGTGCCGTCGACGAGGTGGGTCTGCACGTACTCCAGCGCCTCGACGTTCGCGGGGTCGTCCGCGATCGCCGTGCCGTCCTTCACGAGCCCGCCGCCGGCCTGCGCCATGAACGTGCCGACGCGCTGGTACTCGGCACCGAAGGCCAGACCCACGTGGTCGGCGGTGGTGAGCTTCTGCGCGACGGCCGCGAGGTCGTCCCAGCTCTTCGGGAGGTCGGCATCGGTGAGTCCCGCCTCCGCCCACATGCGTGTGTTGATCACGAGCGCGAGCGTGGAGAAGTCCTTCGGCGCACAGTAGAACGTGCCGTCGAGGGTGAAGTTCTCGACGAGGGAGGGGTAGAAGTCGTCCTTGTTCGAGAGCTCGTCGCCGTACGCCTGGAGGGAGCCGTTCGAGGCGTACCCGGCCATCTGCTCCGGTGCGAGGTAGAAGAGGTCGGCGGGGTTCCCGGCGGCGAAGCCCTGGGAGAGCTCCTGCGCCAGGTCGCTCGCCACCTGGAGGTCGACCTCGGTGCCGGACTCCTCGGACCAGGCGTCGAGCGCCGACTGCACTGCGGCGGTCTCGGCGTCGCCCGACGAGCCGATGAGGATCGTGAGGCCGTCGTCGGAGGAGGTGAGGTCCGTGTCGCCCTCGCTCTGCTCCTCGCCTGAGAACCCGGAGCCGCACCCGGTGAGCACGAGGGTGGTGGTGATCAGGACCGCTCCGGCGCCGAGCCAGGCGCGTGTGGTCTGCCGTGTCATGTCTCTCTCTCCTTTGATGAGGGCCGGCGGGGAGGAATTTGAACGATCAAACTCTGCATGGAATACGCTAGGTGCGGCAGTGCGGACGTGTCAAGCCGCCGGGATCGAGGAGTGCGATGGCCAAGGCCCCCACGGTGGAGGATGTGGCGGCACACGCCGGCGTCTCCCGCCAAACGGTGTCGAACGTCCTGAACACCCCGGACATCGTCCGGCCGGCCACCCGGGAGCGCGTGCTCGCCTCCATCGACGAGCTCGGCTACCGTCGGCACGCGGCGGCCCGCCGGCTGCGCCTGCGTCGGAGCTCGACGATCGGCATCCGGCTCGACCCGTACCTGGGCGGGATCTCGGGGGTGGTGCTGGATCGGTTCGTGCACGCCATCACGGAGCGGTCGAGTGATCGCGGCATGCGCATGCTCGTGTACGCGGCACGGACCCCGGAGGAGGAACTCGGCCGGCTCGCCGAACTGTGGGACGGATCCGAGATCGATGCGGCGATCCTCACCGGCACCGTGCGCGACGATCCCCGCGTCACGCGGCTGGACGCGCTCGGTCTGCCCTTCATCTCCTTCGGACGGCCGTGGGGAGATGACGACATCTCCGATCCGATGCATCTCTGGGTCGACGTGGACGGCGCGGCGGGCACCAGGGCGGCGACGACGTATGCGCTCGAGCACGGGAGCGCGGTGACCTTCCTGGGCTGGCCGTCGGGGTCGGGCACGGGGGACGATCGAGAACGCGGGTGGCGCGAGGCCGTCGCGGAGGCGGGGGCGCACGGCGCCAGGGTCGTCGCCGAGGACTCGGTTCCCGAGGCGCGTCGGGCGATCACCCGGGCGCTGGAAGACGGCATCCGGGCGGACGCCATCGTCTGCGCCAGCGACTCGCTCGCCGTGGGGGCCCTGCTCGGCCTCGCCGACGCCGGGAAGACCGTCCCGGTCATCGGGTTCGACAACACGCCCACCGCCGAAGCCTTGGGATTCTCCAGCGTCGAGCAGCGACCGGAGGATGTGGCGGAGGCGATCCTCCATCTATTGATGGGGCCGACGGGGGACGTCGTCGCGCCGCGTCGGGTCGAGTCCGGCTCGGCGCACGCGCTCATCACGCCCGAGCTCGTCGTGCGCTGATCCGGCGCGTCGCCCGGGCCGCTCCTCTGCTCAGCGCGCGGCGAGGCCGGCGAGCAGCTCGAGCACGCAGAGGGCCGCGAGTCGCACGGTGCGACCGTCCTCGGCATCCGCTGTCGCATCGACCTCGGCGATGTCGGCGCTCCGGACCCGCGGGTCGGCGGCGACACCGCGCGTGAGGGCGCGCAGCTCCCACGCCGCCAGGCCTCCGGGGACGCTGGCCGGGCACCCCGGGGCGACCGCGCGGTCGCACACGTCCACGTCGATGTCGAGGTGCACGCGGGGCTCGACGCCCGCCCCCGCGATCTCGACCGCCTCGGCCACGACGTCGGCGATCCCCCGACGGCGCACGTCGTCGAGCGTGACGACCCGGATGCCCCAGTCCGCCGCGCGGCGGGCGTAGGCGGCGGAGTTCGCGAAGTCGGCGAGGCCGATCTGCACGATCCGGGTGGGGTCGATGCGGGCGGTGGGGAGGCCGGACGCCGCCGGAGCGTCTTCGACGAGTCGCCGCACCGGTGTGCCGTTCGAGACGCCGTCGCGCAGGTCGAAGTGGGCGTCAAACGTGATCAGGCCCGTGGCCTCCGCACCGAGGGCGACAGGGTAGGTGAGGGAGTTGTCGCCGCCGAGAGCGATGACGAGGTCGGACGCTCGCGCCAGCTCCCGGACCCGCTCGATCGTCCGTGCCTCTCCGGTGTCGCCGTCCGGCTCCGGCACGTCCCCGGCATCCGCGATGCGGAGCACCTCGTCCAGGTCGATCGTCGGCGGGCCGAGGACCGTCGTGCCGTAGCGGGGGAGCGCCTCGCGGATCGCGGCCGGCGTCGCGTGGGCTCCGGTCGGGGACAGCGAGGTGCGCCAGGTCGGGACGCCGAGGAGCACCGCATCGGCCGTGTCCTCGAACGCGGGCCAGGCCCCGGCGCGCGGCCAGGACGGATCGTGGGACAGCGCCATGTCAGACTCCCGGGATCAGGGCGTGGGCGACGGTGAAGATCGCAAGGCCGGCGAGGGCGCCGACGACGGTGCCGTTCAGACGGATGTACTGCAGGTCGCGGCCGACCATGAGCTCGATCTTCTCGGTGGTCTCGGCGGGATCCCAGCGCTCCACGGTGTCGGTGATGATCGAGGCGATGTCGTGCCGGTACCGGTCGACGAGGAAGACGGCCGCGTCCGAGACCCACGTGTCGACCCGGCGCTGCAGGGCGGCGTCGGTCGTGAGCCGCTCGCCGACCTCCTGCAGGGCTTGCACGGCGCGACGCCGCAGCCCGCTCTCCGGGTCGGCGAGGGAGGTGAGGAGTCCGTTCTTGGCGGTGTTCCAGGCCTCCGCCGCCAGGGCGCCGACGCGCGGGCTGTCGAAGAGAGCAGCCTTGGCGTTCTCCAGTTTCTCGCGCGTCGCGGGGTCGTTCTGCAGAGCGTCAGCGAGGCGGGACAGGTACCCGTCGATCGCGAGGCGGGCCGGATGCCGCGGATCGGCCTGCACGGCGCGGACGAACTTGACCGCCTCGTTGTACACCGTGTCGTCGATCAGGCGGTGCGCGATCTTCGGCATCCACCCGGGGAGTCGTCGGGAGACGAGTCCGGCGAAGGACGCGGCGTTCGCGTCGAGCCACCGCCCGATGCTGTCCACCGCGAGGTCGACAGCGCCGTGGTGCGCTTCCGCGTCGACGATCTTCTCCAGCCACGCTCCGGCGGGCGGCCCCCACTCCGGTGCGACGAGGTGCTCGCGGGCGAGGTCGGCGAGGAGGTCGCGCACGTCGTCGTCGCTCAGCGCGTTCAGCACCGCCGTCGCGACCGTCGCGCCCTCGGCAGCGACCCGCTCGGCATGCGGGGTCTCGCGGAGCCACTCGCCGGCGCGGAGGGCGATCGCGGTGCTGGTCAGCTTGGTGCGCACGACGTCGGCAGCGAGGAAGTTCGTCTCCACGAACTCGCCCAGCGTGCGGCCGATCTCGTCCTTGCGGTTCGGGATGATCGCGGTGTGCGGGATGGGCAGGCCGAGCGGACGGCGGAACAGCGCCGTGACCGCGAACCAGTCCGCCAGCGCGCCGACCATCCCGCCCTCCGCCGCGGCTCGCACGTAGGCGAGCCCACCGACCCGCTCCTGGAACGCGAACGCGACGATGAAGGCGAGGGCCATGAAGATGAGGGCGCCGAGCGCGACGGCCTTCATCCGCCGCAGCGCGCGCCGACGCTCCTGGTCGGCGACGGAGAGCAGCGTCGTGGGTGTTCGCGGCATGACGTCATCCTTTCACGGGGCGAGTAGCCTCGATACGTGATCGAAGACATCAAGAAGCGCGCTCTGCACCGCACCAGCATCCTCGAGGGTCAGATGCGCGGTGTCGCGCGGATGATCGAGAACGAGGAGTACTGCATGGACATCATCACGCAGTCCCGCGCGATCCAGCGCTCCCTCGAGTCGCTCAACCGTCTGCTGTTGGAGAACCACCTGCGCACGCACGTCACCCACATGTTCGAGGACGGCGGCGAGGAGCGCGACAAGGCCGTCGGCGAGCTCCTCAAGGCGTTCGACTTCGACCGCAAGTAGCGTCCGGCGGGGGGCGCCTCTCAGCCGACCGCGTACCCGTCGGCGACCGTCAGCGCCTCCTCGATCCCGGCCAGTCCCCGCACCAGCTCCGCCTCCTCGATCACCAGCGGCGGGGCGATGTGCACGCGGTGGAAGTGCGTGAAGGGCCAGATTCCTGCCCGCTTCGCGGCGGCTGCGAACGCGGTCATCGGCGCGGCATCGGTACCGGTCGCGTTGAACGGCACCAGCGGCTCCCTGGTCTGCTGGTCCCGCACGAGCTCCACCGCCCAGAACAGGCCGCGGCCGCGCACCTCGCCCACGCTCGGATGCGACGATGCCCACGCGTGCAGCGTCGGGCCGACGATCCGCTCGCCGAGGTCGCGTACGCGTTCCAGGATGCCGTCGCGGCGGAACACCTCGAATGTGGCGACACCGGCCGCGCAGGCGAGAGGGTGCCCGGAGTACGTGAGCCCGCCCGCGAACGGAACGGTGTCGAAGGCTGCGGCGATGCGGTCCGAGATCACGACGCCGCCGAGCGGGACGTAGCCCGAGTTCACCCCCTTCGCGAAGGTGATCAGATCGGGGCGCCCCTCGAAGGCGTCGATGCCGAACCATTCGCCGAGCCGGCCGAACCCCACCATCACCTCGTCGGCGATGAAGACGATCCCGTAGCGGTCGCACAGCGCGCGCACCCCGGGCAGATAGCCGGGCGGCGGAAGCAGCACGCCGTTGGTGCCGACCACCGTCTCGACGATGATCGCGGCGATCGTCTGCGGGCCCTCGAGCTGGATGGTCTGCTCCAGATGCGCGAGGGCGCGCTCGGTCTCCTGCTCCGGCGTCTCGCTGTGGAACGGGGAGCGGTACAGGTACGGGCCGAAGAACCGCACGGCGCCGGTGTCCGTGACGTCGTTCGCCCAGCGACGGGGGTCGCCGGTGAGGGAGATCGCGGTGGCGGTGGAGCCGTGGTAGCTGCGGTACATCGACAGCACCTTCCGGCGGCCCGTGGCCTGCCGGGCCATGCGCACCGCGTACTCATTCGCCTCCGCGCCGCCGTTCGTGAAGAACACCTTCTCGAAGCCGTCCGGGGCGACCTCGGCGATGAGGCGCGCGAGCTCACCCCGCACATCATTGGCCATCGACGGCTGGATGGTCGCGAGCCGCCCGGCCTGCCGCTGGATCGCGGCGACGAGGTCCGGGTGCTGATGGCCGAGGTTGAGGTTCACGAGCTGGCTGGAGAAGTCGAGGTAGGCGGTGCCCTCGTAGTCCCAGAACGTCGAGCCCTGGCCGGCGGCGACCGGCAACGGGTCGATCAGCGCCTGGGCGCTCCAGGAGTGGAAGACGTGGGCGCGGTCGTCGGCGTGCACCTGCGCTTCGGCGTCGGGGGCGGGGAGGGGGGAGGAGACCCCGTGGCGGTCGGTGAAGGTCGTCATCGTGATCGCTCCTCGTCAGTGGTTGCTCGGGAAGCCGAGGTCGATCTGCGACGGGGTGTGGTCGGGCCACCGCGTCGTCACGACCTTCGACCGCGTGTAGAAGTGCACGGACTCCGGGCCGTAGATGTGCGCGTCGCCGAAGAGGGAGTCCTTCCACCCGCCGAAGGAGTACGCGCCGACGGGCACCGGGATCGGGACGTTGACGCCGACCATGCCGACCTCGATGTCGAACTCGTACTGCCGTGCCGTCCCGCCGTCGCGCGTGAAGATCGCCGTGCCGTTGCCGTAGGCGTTCGCGTTGACCAACGCGACGGCCTCCGCGTAGGAGCCCACGCGCACGACGGACAGGACCGGGCCGAAGATCTCGTCGTCATAGACGCGCATGCCAGGGGTGACGTCGTCGATCAGGCTCACGCCGAGGAAGAAGCCGTCGCCGTCGAACTCCGCGCTCGTGCCGTCGACGACGACCCTGGCGCCCTCTCCGGGGGCTCCCGCGACATAGGACGCGACGCGATCGCGGTGCTCCGCGGTGATGAGCGGGCCCATCGCGCTCGCCGGGTCCGTGCCGGGGCCGATCGAGAGGCCGTCGATGCGGCGGGCGATCGCGGCGACGAGGTCGTCGGCGATGTCGCCCACGGCCACGAGCACGGACACCGCCATGCAGCGTTCGCCCGCGGAGCCGTAGGCCGCGGAGACGGCGGCGTCGGCGGCCGCGTCGATGTCGGCGTCGGGCATCACGACCATGTGGTTCTTCGCGCCACCGAGCGCTTGGACGCGCTTCCCGGCGGCAGACGCCCGCTGGTAGATCGCCCGGGCGATGGGCGTCGATCCGACGAAGCTCACCGCCTGCACCCGCGGGGACTCGAGAAGCGCGTCGACGGCCTCCCGGTCGCCGTGCACGACGTTGAGGACGCCGTCCGGCAGGCCCGCCTCGTGGAACAGCCGTGCGAGCCACACCGCGGCGGACGGATCCTTCTCACTGGGCTTGAGGACGACGGTGTTGCCGCAGGCGATGGCCGAGGCGACCATCCACAGCGGCACCATGACCGGGAAGTTGAACGGGGTGATGGCGGCGACCACCCCGACCGGCTGCTTGACGGAGTGCACGTCGACCCCGCGGGCGACCTGCTCGCTGCGCTCGCCCTTGAGCAGATGTACGAGGCCGGCCGCGAACTCGACGTTCTCGATGCCCCGGGACACCTCGCCGGCCGCGTCGGACAGGACCTTGCCGTGCTCGGACGTGACGATCGCCGCCAGCTCGTCCGTGCGCTCCGTGAGGAGCTGGCGGAGCCGGAAGAACACATCGGCGCGTTTGATGAGGCTCGTCTCCCGCCACGCCGGGAGTGCCGCAGCCGCGGCGGCGACGGCGGCGTCGACCTCGGCGGCCGAGGCGAAGGCGACCTCCTTCGTGACGGCTCCTGTCGCCGGGTCGAAGACGGGGCCGCGGCGCGCCGCAGCGGCCGTCTCGGTGCCGTTGATGAGATGACGGACGGTGTTCACAGGTGCTCCTTCGCAGTGGATCGCGTATCGCACACTCTGACCGAGGGTCGCTACGCTGGGGCTCGGCCCATGCTCACAGAGAACGGAGCCCGTGCAGAGTGGCAGAGCGTCAGGAGTTCTTCTTCGGTCGGACAGACCGTCCGGATCGGCGCTCGTCGGCGCTGCTCGTCGGGGACGTCCTCGCTCTTCCCGCGGTCCAGGAGGGAGCGCCGACCGTCCTTGTCGGCGGCCCGGCACTCGAGGCCGGGGTGCGGTGGGTCCACGTCTCGGACAGCGCCGACGTCGCCCGCCTGCTCGACGGCGGCGAGCTGCTGCTCACGACCGGCGCCGCCTGGCCGACCGGCACCGCAGCACTGCGCGTGCTCGTGGCGGAGCTGGCGGCGATCGGGGTCTCGGGCATCGTGATCGAACTCGGCCCGCGGATGTCCCGCGTCCCGGACGCGGTCATCGAGGCCTGCGCCGCCGCCGGTCTCGCCCTCGTCGCGCTCGCGGTGGAGGTGAAGTTCGTCGCGGTGACCGAGGCCGTGCACCGGGCGCTGATCGAAGCGCAGACCGCGGCGCTCCGCGAACGGCAGCGTCTGCATGATCTCTTCACCGCCCTCAGCCTCCGTGGCGCACCGGCCGACCTCATCGTGTCGGAGGTCGCCCGTGCGCTCGACGTCCCCGTCCACCTCGAGAACCTGGCAGGAGAGGTCGTCGCCGTCGAAGCTCTCCGCGTTCCGGTCGGCCAGGCTCTCCGTCCGCCCGGCCCGGATGGCGGTGACCGTGTGCCGGTGCAGGCGCGCGGTGTGCGCTGGGGCTGGCTCATCGCGGCGGACGGTCCACCGCATCCCGCCGGTCGCGCCACCGTCTTGGAGCTGGGGGCGACCGCCCTCGCCTTCGGTTGCCTCGCCGACGGGGAAGGCGCGTGGACCGTGCTCGCGCACCGCAGCCTCATCGAGGATCTCCTCGGCGCGCGCTTCGCCCGTGAGGAGGATGTCGAGGTCCGGCTCCGGCGGCTCGGGCTGGATCTCGCGGGCACCACCGGCACCGGGCTCGTGTTCCGCACCGACGAGGCATCGGACCGGCTGGTCGCCCGTGCGCGTGCGGCCGGTCTGGCTGCGGTGGGCTCGCGGCGCGGCGCCGACGTGGTGCTGCTCGTCGCGACCGGCGTCGGCGCCCTGTCCGATGCGGCCGTCCGCCACCTCTCCGGCGGTGCGCCCGCGATCCTCGGTCCGAGCGCCGAAGGCGTGCTCGGACTCCTGGCCTCGACCCGTGCCGCGCTCGACCTCGCCGCGCGGCCGTCCGGGGGTGACGTGCCGCCGGTCCGCCGCGTCGCCGACCGGCCGCTCGAGCGCCTCGTGTCCGCCCTGCGCGACGATCGGCGACTCCAGGCGCACAGCGAGCAGATGCTGGATCCGCTCGTGCGTCACGACAGGGATCGCCGAGGCGATCTGCTCGCCGTGCTCGCCGCTCTCGTGGCGCACCCGGGCAACCGCTCCGCCGCGGCGGCCGCGAGCCACCTCTCCCGCTCGGTGTTCTATCAGCGCCTCGCGCTCATCGGCGACCTGCTGGGCGCGGATCTGGACGACGGGGAGACCCTCGCCGCCCTGCACCTCGCCCTGCTCGCCCGCCGTCGTGATACGGCGCCGCCGCTCTGAGCGGGACGGTCAGCGTGTGCCCCAGGCGAACTGCTGCTTCTGGAGCTTCGCGTAGATGAAGGTCTCCGTCGACACCACGCCCTGGATCGGACGGATGCGGTCGTTGACGAGCGCCAGCAGATGGTCGTCGTCCTCGCACACCGCCTCGACGAGCACATCGAACGATCCGACCGTGATCACGACGTAGTCGACCTCGTCGATGTCGGCGATCGCCTCGGCCACGCCCCGCGCGTCGCCGGCGACCTTGACGCCCACCATCGCCTGCCGGTGGAAGCCGAGCTGCATCGGATCCGTCACCGCGACGATCTGCATGATGCCCGACTCGGTGAGGCGCTGCACCCGCTGGCGGACGGCGGCCTCGCTCAGCCCCACGATGCGGCCGATCCCGGAGTACGAGCGGCGGCCGTCCTCCTGCAGCATCTCGACGATGGTCTTGGAGATCGCGTCGAGGGTGTGGTCCTTCTTCGACGGTGCCATGGTGCGATCCTGGCACTGCGGACGATCGCGGACAACGGGGTCCGCGTGCGCCGATCAGGCCTCGATCGGGCCGAGCCAGGCGCTCGCCGCTGTGGCGTGCGCCGACTCGGGGTCGGAGGGGTGGAACGCCCCGGCGAGGACGTCGCGGTACAGCCGGGAGAGCTCGTTGCCGGAGAAGTACGAGCCGCCACCGGCCACCAGCATCGCCTCGTCGACCACCTGCTTGGCCATCGTCACCGCCCGGTGCTTGACTCCCGAGAGCGCGGGGAACCAGCCGGCGCCGCGGTCCGCGCGCTCATCCACGTCGCGGGCGAGGGCGGCGATCTGCGGCGGGAGCGCGTCGTAGGCGAGGGCCATGTCGGCGATACGCCAGCGGATGTCCGGATCCTGGCTGTACGCGGTGCCGCTCTTCTTCGAGCGACGTCGGTGCGCCGCCGCCACGGCCAGCTCGAGGGCCCGGCGCGCGATGCCGGTGTAGACGGAGGCGAGGAGGATCTCGAAGACGGAGAAGATGCCGAAGACGATCGGGTCCGGGCTGGGTCCCGGGTCGATGCGCCGCACCACGTGCGCCGCATCCGCGACGGCGCCGTCGAGCCGCGTGGTCCGGCTCTGTGTGCCGCGCATGCCGAGGGTGTCCCAGTCATCCGCAGTGGTGACCGCGGACGTGCGGTCGACGAAGGCGAACACGAGCTTCGGCGCGTCCGGGCTCGTGGTGTCGAGGCCGTGCAGGCCGAGCTTCGTCCACACGGGGGCGAGCGAGGTGAAGATCTTGGTGCCGGTGAAGGCGTAGCCGCCGCCGCCGTCCGGGACCGCCGCCGTGTCGCTCCCGAACAGCACGAGGTCGTTGCCGCCCTCGCTGATGCCGAACGCGAAGACCTCTCCGGCCACGGCGCCGTCCTGCACGAACTCGAGACCGGGGACCCCGCGATCCGAGAAGACCTTGGCCACGCCGGTCCAGACCAGGTGCATGTTGATCGCCAGGGCCGTTGCGGGCGCGGCGCCGGCGAGCCGCTGCTGGAGGACGGCCGCCTGCTCCAGGCCGAGTCCCGCGCCGCCGCGCTCCCGGGGCACGAGGATGGACAGGTAGCCAGCTGCGCGGAGCTCGTCGAGGTCCGCCTGGGGGAAGGTGTTCTCCCGGTCGTGGATCGGCGCCCGTTCGCGGATGCGGTCGAGCAGGTCGTCGGGGAGATACGCCGACGGGTCGAAGTCGTTCATGCCAGAGCCTCCAGGAGCTGTCGGATCGATTCCTCCGGGCGGTCGCGATGCACCGAGTGGCCGGCGCCGGCCACGACCGACAGGGAGATGCGGGGGTTGCTCGCGAGCACCTCGTCGGCGAGGGCTCCGGTGAAGATGCTGTAGACGGCGGGGTCGCCGCCGATCACGTGCGTGGGCACGGTCAGGCGGGCCGCGTGTCCGCGGACGTCCCACGGCTGATTCTGGGCGCTGGTCTGCTCGACCGCCCACGCACTCGCCCGCCGGACGGCGTCGACCTTGAGCTCCTGGTCCTGCGGGTGCCAGTGCGGATGCTCCTGCCGCACGGCGTCGAGGCGGTTGTCGGCGAAGGCGCGTTCCTGGTTGTGGCGGACGATGGCCGCGTCCCGCTGGACGATGTGGATCGCGGGGTCGATGAGGACCAGGCGGTGCGTCCAGCCCGTGTCGTCGGCGGCGGCCACCGTACCGGCCGCCCCGCCGAGCGAGTGCCCGACGACGGCGTCCCAGGCGCGCGACCCGGCAGGCCGCGTCGCGACGAGATCCGCGGCATACGCCGCGACGGAGTAGTCGAGGGCCCGCGGGGCGTCACCGTGGCCGCGCAGGTCCACCGCCGTCGCGTGCCAACCGGCCGCCGCGAGAGCATCGCCGAGCCGCCACATGAGTGCGCCGGACGAGCCGAGACCGTGCACGAGAAGGGCGCGTCGCCCCGCCGCGGGATCGCCCCAGCTCAGGCGGGGAAGGGTGACGGGAGCGGGCATGGCACCAGCCTACGACCGCGCCAGGACGCGGCGGGCGGAGTCAGCGCGCCGGCTCCAGGGGCGGCAGGTCGGCCGCGATGCGGAGCACTCGCGCTGCGGCCTCGTGTCCTGCGGCCAGGCGGGTCTCGAGGTCGGCGCCGTCGAGCGTCGCGGCCAGGAACCCGGAGGCGAAGGCGTCCCCCGCACCGACGGGCTCCACCACGTCCACGGTCGGCGCGGGCACGAAGACCGGGTCCGCGTCACCGGCGAAGGCCGTGGCGCCGACGTCGCCGTCCTTGACGACGAGCAGACCGCAGTGCGGAAGGTGCGCGCGGATCTCCGCGGCCGTCGCGGTGCCCCAGATGCGCTCGGCCTCGTCACGGCCGACGAAGGCGATGTCGGCGGCGTCGGCCAGGCGCGCGAGGGTCGCGGCCGCCTCCTCGGGGCTCCACAGCGCCCGGCGGTCGTTCACATCGAAGGAGACGACGGCTCCGGCGGTGCGCGCGTCCGCGAAGAGCCGGTCGACCATCGCCAGGCAGGTCGCAGACAGCGCCGGGGTGATGCCCGTGGTGTGCACGATACGGACGCCGGCGAGCTGCGCGGGGGACAGGAACCCGGGTGCCATGCGCGAGGCGGCCGAGCCGCGGCGATAGTAGTAGACCGCCGAGGACTCCACGCCGGGATCCTTGAACATCACTCCGGTCGGCGCCTCCGGGTCGACCTCGGTCCAGAGTTCGACGCGACGCTGCTCCAGCTCTGCGGAGAGGCGGCGGCCGAGAGGATCGTCGCCGAGACGAGAGGCCCAGACAGCCCGATGGCCCGCGGCCGCGACGCCGACGGCGACGTTCGCCTCCGCACCCGCGTGGGTGATCGACGCGGTGTCGGCGGTCGTGAGGTCGGCGCCGGTCGGCGTGATCAGGGCCATCGACTCGCCGACGCACACGATCGCGGGGGAGGAGGACGGGACGGAGGGGCTCATGAGGGGGTGACCGCCAGGGGCTCGGTGTCGGGATGGGGGCTGGCGTCGCGGTGACGCAGATCGGGGAAGGACCGCACGAACACGATGGAGACGAGCAGTCCGACCGCCGCGAAGATGGTGGCGGCCAGGTACGCACCGCGCCAGTCGCCGACGTCGACGAGGAAGCCGGCGACCGCCGATCCGGCCGCGGCGCCGATGAGCTGCCCGGTGCCCGCCCAGCCGAAGGCCTCGGCGGTCTCGCTGAACTTCACGCTGGCCGTGGTGATGGCGAACAGCACCGCGAGGGCGGGGGCGATGCCGATGCCGGCGAGGATGAGCGTGCCGCCCAGCCAGTAGACGTTGAGCATGACCATCGTGAGGGCGAGGCCCACCGTGACGATGAGCAGGCGGCGCGCCATCGCCCAGGGGCCGATCGGGATGTGGCCGAAGGCGAGGCCGCCGGCCAGGCTGCCGGCGGAGAAGACCGCGAGGACGAGACCCGCCGCGAGGCTGCCGTGCTCGAACGTCGCGACCACGCCGACCTCGACCGCGGAGCAGGCGCCGATGAGCAGGAATCCGATGACGGTCGCGAGGAGCACGGGCGGCTTGAGCACGACCGTGCCCAGCGCGTTGCGGCTGCGCGGGATGCGCACGCGGCCGACCTCGGGGGAGAGGATGAACCACGCACCGCCGGCGACGAGGACGATCGCCACCAGGAGCAGGCCCTCCATGGTGCCGACCTGGGTGGAGACGAGGGTGATGACGACCGGCGCCAGCACCCAGATGATCTCCTGCAGGGACGCGTCGAGGGAGAACAGCGGGGTGAGCTGACCGGCGTTCACGAGCTTGGGGTAGATGGTGCGGACGGCCGCCTGCACCGGCGGCGTCGAGAGGCCGGCGATCATGCCCAGGGCCATGTATCCCGGGACCGAGAGGGGCAGCAGTCCCAGGCCGAGTACGGCGATGACGCAGACGGACAGGGTGAGGGTCAGCACGCGTCGCATGCCCCAGGCGCCCATCCACCGGCTGGTGATGGGGCCGGCGACCGCTTGGCCGACACTGGTCGCGGCGAGCACGAGGCCCGCCGATCCGTACGATCCGGTCTGCTGCTCGACGTGCAGCAGGATCGCCAAGGACATCATCCCGTTGGGGAAGCGCGCGGTGAGCTGGGCGGCGATCATGCGGCCCACTCCCGGCGTGCGAAGAAGATCCCGATAGCCCGCCACCCGACAACGGTACCGGGCGGCGGGGACGTCGGTGCGATGGGCCGGGGATGGACACGCCGCGACACGCCGTGGACACGCCGATGGGCGAATTCCACAGGCCTGGGGATGTCGGATGCCCCTCGTAGGGTGCCTCCTGTGGATGGATCTCTCCCAGGCTCCTCCCAGCCGCGATTTCCCGCGGGTCGCCGACCCCGGGAGAGGGGGTCCGCCTGTGGAAGAAACGGTGGACAACCTGTGTTGTATCTGTAGAGAGCGGTGGAAAAACTACACGGATGTAACTACTACCCCTTGTGGTCGCACCGAATGTCCGTCCCTATATGTAGTATTGAGATCCCGGCGGAGGTCTGCCGGAGAAACCAGAGATTTGAGGGGTTCAGATGTCGATCACGGTGTACACCAAGCCTTCCTGCGTCCAGTGCAACGCGACCTACCGTGCCCTGGATGCCAAGGGCATCGAGTACGAGATCCACGACCTGTCGGAGGACCCGACGGCGCTGGAGCAGGTCAAGGCACTCGGCTACATGCAGGCGCCCGTCGTCGTCACCGACGAGGACCACTGGTCGGGCTTCCGTCCCGACAAGATCGACGAGCTCGCGTCCCGCCTGGCGTAGTCCGACAGGCTCACCGACCCGGCCCTTCGACAGGCTCAGGAACCCAAGGAGAGAGCTATGAGCGCCGTCGCGACCGCTGCGCCGCTCCTGGTCTACTTCTCGAGCGTGTCGGGTAACACCGCGCGCTTCATCGAGAAGCTCGGGCTTCCCGCCCGACGCATCCCCCTCCACCGGAACGAAGAGGACCTCGTCGTCGACGAGCCCTTCGTCCTGGTCACCCCCACCTACGGCGGGGGTGCCGGGCGCGGGGTCGAGAAGGGGGCCGTGCCCAAGCAGGTGATCCGGTTCCTCAACGACGAGCGCAACCGGCGTCACATCCGCGGGGTCATCTCCGCGGGCAACACCAACTTCGGCGACGCGTTCTGCCTCGCCGGCGACATCATCAGCCGCAAGTGTCACGTGCCTCACTTGTATCGGCTCGAGATCTTCGGCACACAGGACGACGTGGATCGCGTGAGCGACGGATTGGAACGACGGTGGAATCTTCAGTGACCGAGACAGTGGCATTCAAGGTGAACCCCGCGTATGAGGGTCTGGACTACCACGCCCTCAACGCGATGCTGAACCTGTACGACGCGAACGGGAAGATCCAGTTCGACGCCGACAAGCGCGCCGCGCGGGAGTACTTCCTGCAGCACGTGAACCAGAACACGGTGTTCTTCCACTCGCTCAAGGAGCGCCTGGACTACCTCGTGGAGAAGGAGTACTACGAGGGCGCCGTCATCGAGAAGTACTCGTTCGACTTCGTGCAGAAGCTCAACGACCTCGCCTACTCGAAGAAGTTCCGCTTCGAGACGTTCCTCGGCGCGTTCAAGTACTACACGAGCTACACGCTGAAGACGTTCGACGGCAAGCGCTACCTCGAGCGCTTCGAGGACCGCGTCGTGATGACCGCGCTCGCCCTCGCGGACGGCGACGAGAAGCTCGCCGTGAACCTCGTCGAGGAGATCATCTCCGGTCGCTTCCAGCCGGCCACCCCGACCTTCCTCAACGCGGGCAAGGCGCAGCGCGGCGAGCTCGTCAGCTGCTTCCTGCTGCGCATCGAGGACAACATGGAGTCGATCGCCCGTGGCATCAACTCCGCGCTGCAGCTCTCCAAGCGCGGCGGCGGCGTGGCCCTGCTGCTGTCGAACATCCGCGAGTCGGGTGCCCCGATCAAGCAGATCGAGAACCAGTCCTCGGGCATCATCCCCGTCATGAAGCTCCTCGAAGACAGCTTCAGCTACGCCAACCAGCTCGGCGCGCGTCAGGGGGCGGGTGCGGTGTACCTCAACGCCCACCACCCCGACATCATGCGCTTCCTCGACACCAAGCGCGAGAACGCCGATGAGAAGATCCGCATCAAGACGCTGTCGCTCGGAGTCGTGGTGCCGGACATCACGTTCGAGCTCGCCAAGAACGACGAGGACATGTACCTGTTCTCGCCGTACGACGTGGAGAAGGTCTACGGCGTTCCGTTCGGCGACATCTCGGTCACCGAGAAGTACCGCGAGATGGTCGACGACCCGCGCATCAAGAAGACCAAGATCAACGCGCGCGAGTTCTTCCAGACCGTCGCCGAGATCCAGTTCGAGTCCGGCTACCCGTACGTCATGTTCGAGGACACGGTCAACAAGGCCAACCCCATCAAGGGGCGCATCAACATGTCCAACCTCTGCAGCGAGATCCTGCAGGTGAACACGCCGACCACCTACAACGACGACCTGTCGTACAAGGAGATCGGCAAGGACATCTCCTGCAACCTCGGCTCGATGAACATCGCGCTGTCGATGGACGCCGACGACCTCGGCCAGACGGTCGAGACCGCGATCCGCGCGCTCACCGCGGTCAGCGACCAGAGCCACATCGGCTCGGTCCGTTCGATCGAGGACGGCAACGACCGGTCGCACGCGATCGGCCTCGGCCAGATGAACCTGCACGGCTACCTCGCCCGCGAGCACGTGTTCTACGGCTCGGAGGAGGGTGTCGACTTCACGAACATCTACTTCTACACCGTGCTGTTCCACGCGCTGCGCGCCTCGAACCAGCTCGCGATCGAGCGCGGCACGACGTTCGACGGGTTCGCCGACTCCACCTACGCGTCCGGCGAGTTCTTCGACAAGTACATCGACCGCGCCTGGGTGCCGGAGACCGAGAAGGTCAAGGAGCTCTTCGCGGGCAAGCACATCCCGACGCAGGAGGACTGGGTCCAGCTCAAAGCGTCGATCCAGGAGCACGGCATCTACAACCAGAACCTGCAGGCCGTGCCGCCGACCGGCTCGATCTCCTACATCAACAACTCGACGTCCTCGATCCACCCGATCGCCTCGAAGATCGAGATCCGCAAGGAAGGCAAGCTCGGTCGCGTCTACTACCCGGCGGCGTTCATGACGAACGACAACCTGGAGTACTACCAGGACGCGTACGAGATCGGCTACGAGAAGGTCATCGACACGTACGCCGCGGCCACGCAGCACGTCGACCAGGGTCTGTCGCTGACGCTGTTCTTCAAGGACACCGCCACCACGCGCGACATCAACAAGGCCCAGATCTACGCATGGCGCAAGGGCATCAAGACGATCTACTACATCCGTCTGCGTCAGCTGGCGCTCGAGGGCACCGACATGACCGAGTGCGTCTCGTGCATGCTCTGACACTTCGACAGGCTCAGTGACCCAGGAACTAGGACAAGAATGACTCCTCACTCCCCGCTCAAGCTGGTCTCCAGCGTGCAGGCGATCAACTGGAACCGCATCCAGGACGACAAGGACCTCGAGGTCTGGAACCGTCTGGTGAACAACTTCTGGCTGCCGGAGAAGGTGCCGCTGTCGAACGACGTGCAGTCGTGGAACACGCTCACCCCCGACGAGCAGCTGCTCACCATGCGGGTGTTCACCGGGCTCACGCTCCTCGACACGATCCAGGGCACCGTCGGTGCGGTGTCGCTGATCCCCGACGCGATCACGCCTCACGAAGAGGCCGTGTACACGAACATCGCGTTCATGGAGTCGGTGCACGCGAAGAGCTACTCCTCGATCTTCTCGACCCTCGCGTCGACGAAGGAGATCGATGAGGCGTTCCGCTGGTCCACGGAGAACCCGAACCTTCAGAAGAAGGCTCAGATCATCATGGACTACTACCAGGGCGATGACCCGCTCAAGCGCAAGGTGGCCTCCACCCTGCTGGAGTCGTTCCTGTTCTACTCGGGGTTCTACCTGCCGATCTACTGGTCCTCGAAGGCGAAGCTGACGAACACGGCCGACCTGATCCGCCTCATCATCCGTGACGAGGCCGTGCACGGCTACTACATCGGCTACAAGTTCCAGAAGGGGCTCGAGAACGAGACCCAGGCGCGTCGCGATGAGCTCAAGGACTACACGTTCTCGCTCATGTACGAGCTCTACGACAACGAGGTGCAGTACACGCAGGACCTCTACGACGGTGTCGGCCTGACCGAGGACGTCAAGAAGTTCCTGCACTACAACGCCAACAAGGCTCTGATGAACCTGGGCTACGAGGCGATGTTCCCCTCCAGTGTCACCAACGTGAACCCGGCCATCCTGTCGGCGCTCTCGCCGAACGCGGATGAGAACCACGACTTCTTCAGTGGGTCGGGCTCGTCGTACGTCATCGGCAAGGCCGAGGCCACGGAAGACGACGACTGGGACTTCTGAGCCCGCTTGTGCGGCGTCACGCAGTGTGGCGCCGCACCACGTCCGGGCCCGCGCGCCACACTCTTCGACAATTCCTCGAGGCGGCGCAGCTTGATGCGCTCGTACGCGACGTGCTGGTTCCGGCTCCGTGAGGCTGGCGTGAGATAAGACGCAGGGGGGTGTCCCTCATGTTGCGGCAGAGATCGCGGAGCCACAGACGTCAGCGTGCGCTCAGGACGAAGGCCAGAACCGCTCCCAGGACGGTGCCCGCGAGCATCGCGGCGGCCGTCCAACCGACGACGCGACCTCGGGCGACCTGGCGTTTCGTCGCGTACACGCCCGCGCCGAGGCCACCCACCACCACTGCCGCCATCGTCACGCCGGCGACGAGCGCCTGGACCCCGTAGTCCGGCGTCGGCGGGGCAGGATCGACGAGCGGAGTCGCGAAGCGGTAGGTCATGACGACGCCGAGGGCGACGAGCGAGACCGCGGTCATCGCTGCGATCAACCCCCACGCTGTCGATGTGCGCATCCGTCACCTGTTCTTCGCGGAGTTCGATGACCGGAGGTCGCCACAGGCGGAACGCGGGTCAGTGACCCGCGGCGCGCTCCGCTTCCTTCTCCGCGACGATCCTCCGGAGGCCCGAGCTGGAGAACCGATGGTCTCGGCTGTTGAAGTAGAGCTCGATGCCACTCTCCTCGCAGTACGCGCGGCCGGTGAAGTCCCGATCGCGGTACTCATCCCCGACGATGCGCACATCGAGCTTGAAGGACCGAAGGATGTCCTCGAGGTCCTGCTCCGTCGAGTACGGCACGATCTCATCCACGTGCTGACAGCCGCGAAGCTGGATGTAGCGCTCCACGACCGTCTGCGTCGGCGCGTTCTTCTCCGGGCGGTCCAGGGTCGGATCCATCTGCAGGCCGACGATGAGGTAGTCGCACTGCCGCTTCGCCTCGGCGAGCATCATGATGTGCCCTGCGTGCAGCAGGTCGAAGGTGGAGAAGGTGATCCCCACTCGCGGTCCGGGGTTGTAGTCGCGCCGTTGCGCCATGGACTCGTCAGACAAAATGTTCCCCCCTGTTTCCCGTACTCTACCGGCCCGCGCTCGCGCGTCGATTCCGGTCACGGAGTCGCTCGCGTCAGCCGCCGTCGCCGAGCACCGGAACGCCCCAGATGCGTGCCGCGTCAGAGATCAAACGGTCCATGCCGTCCGGTGACTCCCGGCGAAGCGGCGCGTCGTCCCTGGTCACCGGGACCGGGATCGTGGCCTGTCCCGCTCCCTGCGAGACCACGATCTCGAGGGTCGGGTAGAGGAAGGCGCCCTCCTGGATGGCACCTCTCGTCACGCCCTGGATCCGATCCCGCGGCACGCTGTATGCGGTGAGGAGACGGTCCCCGCCGCGGACCACCCGGAACCCCGAAGGGTCGATGACGCCCGTGGGGCTCGCCGTCAACAGGCCGCGGGGGGCGGGGCCGAGTCCGAGGAGGGGGATCGCACGTGACAGGTAGGCTGCAACACCGTTGAGCGCGTAGGAGCCGAAGGCTCGCGCCTGCGGCTCGCGCTCCCGCAGTGCTCGCCGCTGGGTGCGCTGCAGTCGTTGGATGCGTCCGAGCACGATCCAGATGATCAGGCCGGCGAGCAGCACTCCCGTCGCGAACACCAGCGATGTCGGCACAGGCAGCTCGCCCTCGACCAGGGGACGCACGAGTGTCCCCCAGGCGAAGAACGCCGCCAGGGTCACAGCCATCGCGAGCATCAGTCTGTTGGCGGGCGGGTTCCGGCGCACGAGGGCTCTTTTTCAGGAAGCAGTGAGGGCGAGGGTTGTTGGGGCTGGCTGACACCCTGCTCGCGGCGGTTCAGCCACCCATGAGGAACGCGGCGGTGGGAAGGACCGACACGGCCCCCAGCACGGTTCCCGCGACCGGCCACGCGTAGCCGCCGCGGTCGGCACGGGCGAAGACGAGCCCGATGACGCCGAGGATGACGGCGGTGCCACCGAAGAGGACCGCGAGCGGCAGCGTGAGGAACAACAGCCATCCGTAGTTCGGGTCCGCCGTCCCCGCCAGGACGAAGACGATCGCGGTCGGCACGATCCCGACGAGCGCCACGACGGCGGCCGCGACCCCGCATCCGAAGGCTCGGCGACGGGGTGACGGGATGATCTGGCTCACGGGGCGATCCTAGCCACAGCCTGATCGCGCGACGAAAGCGTCGTTCTCGGTGACCACGGCTCCTCGCGATCGGAGGATGCGAAGATGAGGGGCGAGCCGGGGGAGGGGTGGCCGATGAACACCGAACATGACGAGGACGTCAGCGCGTTGCGAGGGGTCGTCGGCCCGGTGCTCCGCGGCGGCGGTCAGCCGACCAGGGGAGCAGAGGGCGCATGCGATCGATGACCCCGATGCCGGGGGACCCGTGGCCGCACGACATGATCATCACCGTCGACGATCGCCCTCACGCCCTGCTCGAACTGCTCTGGGTCCGGGAGGCGCACGGGCTGGTCCCTGTCGACGACGCGCTCCCGCCGCTCCTGGTCGACCGGCCAGCGGAGGCGGAGCGGCCCGTGGACGCGCAGACCCGTGATCACTGGGCGGAGGTCTGGCCCCGGATCTGGGACAAGGCTGTCGCGCACGCCGCGACGGAGCCGGATCGGACGTTGTTCGACCGCGCCCTCGATCCGACGATGGGTCCGGATGAGCGGGAGACGCTGCTCGGCCAGCTCGTCGGCCCCACGGCGCGGGATGAGTTCGGAGACGATGTCTTCGACGACGCGGCCTACCGCGAATGGGAGCGGCGTGGCTCCGACGCGCACCTCGCGACGAACCGCACGACACTCGCGGACAGCCCTGAACACCGGGACGTGGCGACGCTCGCCGACGCCTGGCGGCGCGGCCTCGGGAAGGTGGTCACGCTGCCGTGCCGCGGGGTGTACGTCCGGCAGATCGGTCCTCGCGCCCTCCTGGTCACCGATGCGGTACGGAACGACGCCGCCACGTATCGCACCGCGCTGGAATCGTTCCGCCGGTCATCCTCGCAGCGACCGTCGACGGCGTGAGGTTTCCGCGCGCGACGTCAGAGGACCAGCGGGAGGAAGGACACGATCAGACCGACGGCACCGACCGCGGCGAAGACCACCCCGACGGTCCGCAGGACCCGACGCAGATGCGGCGGCTCACCGATCCGGATGCGGGCCAAGTCGTTCGAGCTGTGGAACCCGTCGAGCCATCCATCGGTGGTGGCCGTGGGCTCGCTGCGGCGCAGCGGTCTCTCGTGGAAGTCGCCGCCTGCGAACCAGCGAGCGGTGGGGCGGCCGTCCCGATCGATCACGGCGATCTCGACGGGGATCCACTGCCCCTCGACGAGCCGGATCAGCAGGGCCACGATGAGGAGCGGCACGCCGATACCGAGGCCGATCCAGGACAGCACCTCGCCGACGACGGAGAGGGTGTCGACGAGCTGCACGAGTCCATCGTAGAGACGCATGCATCCGGAGTCGTGCGAGACGCGGCGCCGGATCACGGAGGACCGCTCGCTGATCCGCCGTCATACTGCATCCTTCCCACGGATAGTCTGACCGGCATGACGGATTCTGCAGACATCCCGACGTCCCGCCCGATGGACGCCTGGCTCGACGCGCTCAGTCAGCCCACCGGTTCGCCTGGCGGAGGTGCGGCGTCGGGGGTCATGCTCGGCCTGGCCGCGGCACTGATGGGCATGGTCGCCGGATACACCCGCGAGGATCCTGCTGTCGCCGAGAGCACCGGCCGCCTCGACCCCGTGCGCGCGGAGCTCCTGCAGGCCGTCGAGGCGGACGGCGTGGTGTCGGCTGGCTTCGGTGCCGCGCTCGCACTGGCACCGGAGGACCCGGCACGGGAGGAGAGGGTGCGGAACGCCGCCCTCGACGCCGCTGCGTCCGTCGCGCGCCTCGGCCGCATCGGTATCACCCTGGTCGCGGAGGCGCGCACTCTCGCGTCGCGCGGCAACCCGCACCTCGCCGTGGACCTCGCCGTCGCGACGGAGGCCCTGGAGGCCGGCCTCTCGGGTGCCTCCCTGAACCTCCGCGCCAACCTGCAGCTCGCTCGCGCACACGGCGCCTCGCCGTCCATGCGGTCCGGGCTCGACGAGGAGGTCGGGCGATTGGCGGAGGCGCGGACCCAGGTCTCGCGGATCACGGCGGAGCTGTCCGCGCGCCTGGACTGACGTGGCGCACGAGGAAGCGCTGCATGCGCGCGCCGCGGAGGTCCTGAACAGGTGGAGTCTCTCTCCGGACGGGCCCCTCCGGTCCGGAGAAGCGGGGATCGTCGTCCCGGTCCGGCGGACGGACGGTCTCATCGCCGTGGTGAAGGTGGAGCAGCCGGGGCCGGAGTTCGACGCGGCGGTCGTCGGGCTGGGGCGGTGGGACGGGCGAGCCATCGTCCGGCTCCTCGCGAGTGCCCCCGATCAAGGCGCGATGCTCCTCGAACGTCTCGATGCCGAGCGCAGCCTCGAGGCGATGGAGGACGACGATGCCACGCGCGTCGTCGGTTCCCTTCTCGAACGCCTGCACCGCGTCGACCCGCCGCCAGGTCTTCCGCGCCTGGAGGCGGTGGTGTCGCAGATGCTGAACGATGCGACGGGAGCGGCGGTGCTGCTGTCGGGCGAGGACCGACGACGATTCGACCGGTGGCTGCACCTCGTCGCGGACGTCGCTGCGATGCCCGGCAGCCGGTTTCTGCACTGGGACCTGCACTTCGGCAATGTCCTCGGCGCGGAGCGCGAGCCGTGGCTGGCGATCGACCCCGAGCCGCTCATCGGCGACGCGGGCTTCGATCTGTGGCCGGCTCTGGACAGTGGATGGAGCCGGGACCCGCGTACCGCCGATGCGGCACGCATCGTGCGTCGTCGGTTCGACATCCTCTCCGACATGCTCCACCTCGACCGCGCATGCGCGGCCCGCTGGACGAGCGCGCGGCTCCTCCAGAACACGCTCTGGGAGATCGAGGACGGCCGGCCCACGATCCCGACCGCCGCGAAGGTGCTCGACGATGCGCTTCGGTCTGCAGGGCTGTCTTGATAGCATCCCGCCCATGAGCACGCCGGACTCCGATGCCGCTCGGCCCGAGCACGACCGCGCCGCAATTAAGGAGCGGGTGTACGCCACCTTCACGGGCCTCGCCATCGTGCTCGTGCAGAACTCCAACGTGGAGCACACCAGCGCCCTGCAGGCCACGGTGACTCTGCTCGTCGGCATCGTCGCCATCGCCCTCGCGGGCTTCGCCGCCGATCTGGTCGCCCATCTTGCGGCGCACGGCAGCTTCCCCCGAGGGTCCGAGCTGCGGGATGTGCTGCGGCTCACCGGTACAGCGCTGGGATCGGCGGCGATGCCACTGCTCGTCCTCCTCGTCGCCGTGCTCGGATGGATCGAGCTGCGGACGGCGCTGACCATCGCGTCGATCGTCTACGTCGCGATCCTCGGACTCATCGGATACGTCGCCGTCCGCCGGACGGGAGTGAGCGGATGGCAGCAGCTCATCGCCCTGGGGATCCTCGTCGGGCTCGGCGGCATCGTCGTGCTCGTCCAGCAGCTCGCGCACGGACACTGACGGACACACCCGTTGCGCGGGCCGTACGCATGGTTCATCCTGAACGTGCTGCACCGATCGACTCGGGGGGCCTTGCCGGTCGCGCTGCGGCCGACGGAGCGCCTGCCACCCAACTCCCTCCCCCGGCGGGCGCTCCGCTGCGCGAGAAGGTGCTCGCTTGCGCGAGAGTCCCGGGACTCACCCGGGTGAACATCGCTCAGCCCCTTTTCGCCGGAGGAGCCTGTGTCTATCGTCGGTGACCAACGGCGGGCTGTCGCAGGTCGGGGAACCCGTCACTCGGATCATCGGCGAGATCGAGGGACACCATGCACACCGAGACGACGCGATCGCGTACGCGCACGGCAGGGGCTCTTCTGGCGACGGCCATCGCCGCGGCGATGGTGCTCTTCGGAGCCACGCCGGCATCGGCTCTGTGGGATCCCGATCCGGTGCTTCCGCGGGCCGGCTTCTTCACGCAGGTCACCATCACCGGCTCGCAGTACCCGACGAACGTGACCGGCGAGCTGACGACGCTGGGGCCCACGCCCGGCCCCTATCCGGCGACCGGGGCCTCCGTGGAGGCCGTGAGCCCCCAGCTGATCACCATCGCCGATCCGGTCTCGGGGGCGACGGCCTCGGCGTACTGCATCGATTTCAGTACCGAGACCGGCGTCGGGGCGGGCTACAACATCGGCGAGTGGGACGAGTCCAACGTGCCCAATCTCGACTACATCAACTACATCCTCACCAACTACTTCCCGTTCGACACGAGCAACCCGATCTCCGGGCTCACGCTCGCCCAGCAGGTGGCGGCCGTGCAGAGCGCGATCTGGTACTCCAGTGACGGATTCGTCCTGGCCACCGGCACCACCGCGACCATCCGGAACGCCACGGCCGCTGTCGTCCAGGATGCGCTGGACAGCGGAGGTCTCCCGGAGCCGTCGGTGCCGACGCTCGGCATCGAGCCCGGCACGACGACGATCCCGGAAGACGGCTCGATCGTGGGACCGTTCACCGTCTCGGGCACCGCCAGCGGCACGCTCGACGCCGCCGCGGGCGTCGAGGTCTTCCTCGATCAGGCCGGAACCCAGCCCGTTCCGGTCGGCACGGCTGTCGCGTCCGGGGCGCAGCTCTGGGCGCGCTGGACCGGACCCGCGGCACCCGTGAACGGCTTCCGGATCACGGCGCAGGTGCCCCTGACGCAGGGCACGGTCTATCTCTACGACCCGGAGTCCTCGGACAGACCCGCAGCGCAGAAGCTGGTCCTCGCGCAGACGACGACGCTCCCGGTCCGCGCCGGGGTCCGGGCGACGCCCTACGCCTCCGGCGAGATCACCGTGCAGAAGATCATCACCGGTGACGGCGCGGGACTTCAGGGCGCCATCACGATCGACCTGGCCTGCACGCCCGCCCCGGCACCCGGCGTCATCGTCTCCGCCACGATCCCCGCCGGAGCGACGGCCGCCGACCCCGTCGTCTTCTCCGGGCTGCCGGATGGCGCGACCTGCACGGTCAGCGAGTCCGCGGACGGCGCCAACGACGCGGTCACGCTCGCCGCGCAGACCATCGAACCGGCGACCGTGACGGTGGACGCCGCTGCGACCACCCCGGTGGCGGTGACCGTGACGAACACCTACGACCCCGTCGAGTCGCCGAGCAACGGCGGCGGCGAGGAAGGCGGCGAGGGCGGCGGTGAGGGCGAAGGGCTCGCCGCCTCCGGGCCGACGCCGATGACGGGCGCGCTGACGGTGGCCGGGCTCGGTCTCCTGCTCGCGGGTGCCCTGCTACGGGTGCGGCGACGGGCGAACCTGCGCTGACGATGCCTCGACCTCGTCCTCCCGCCGCGTCAGATGGTCGGCGAGTTCGGGCACGAGCACGAGGACGACGTCGACGAGCTTCCAGTCCAGCTCGTGGCACTCCTGGCGCGCGCGGTCGAGGTCGGCCAGGGAGGGCAGGGCATCGTCGACGGGCACGATGAACGCTTCGACGTGGAAGAACTGGCCTTGATCCCTCGTCCGCACCGCGACGTCGCGGACCCAGGGCAGGGTGCGGAGGTGGTCCAGCACGGCGTGGGAGTCGGGGTGCGGCTTCTCGTCGTCGAAGGTCGTCGCCCTGGTGTCCATGAGGTCGGTGATCGCGGCGCGGGTGTTGCGCCACCCGTCCCAGAGGATGCTCCCCGCGATGAAGGTCGCCGCGGCGGCGTCCGCCCACCACAGCCCGAGCCCGATCCCGCCGACCCCGACGATCGAGCCGGCCGCGGTCATCCAGTCGGCCTTGTTCATGTCCGCATCGGCATAGAGGACCTTGTTGTGCAGATCCTTGGCCAGGCGCATCTTCACACGCCCGAAGTAGATCGGCAGCGGAATGGTCAGCGCCATCATGCCCATCATCAGCCAGCCCGACCAGATCACGTGTCCGAACACCTGGACCGACCCGATCGGAGGCCGGTCGCCGCTCACCAGCCCGATGACGGAATCGACCACGAGGAACGCGCCCATCGCGAACAGGGCGACGCCGGCGACGAGGTGGGCCACACCGACGGAGCGGAAGAACCCGTACGGGTATTTGACGGTCGGCGGCTTCGCGATGATGCGGACGGCGACGAGGAAGGCGATCGGCGGGGCGAGGGAGAGCAGGTCCTCGATCCACGCGGCCTTCATCGCCTGCGAGCTGCCCATGACCAGGTAGACGCCGGTGATCGCCACTGCGAGGAACGCGAGCGTGAACCACTCGTAGCGGATCGCTCGACGCAGGGTGTCCTGCTGCGCGGGCGGAAGGTCGGGATGAGCCCTCATCGCGCGTCTCCTCGTTCGAGCAGGAAGGTCTCCAGGGTGGTGAGGAACCGGTTCTCCCCCAGAACGGTGAGCATCACGTGCTTCTTCGTCTCGCCCGCGGTCGTCGCGTCGTCGAATGGGACGGTCATCGCCGCCTTCTCGACCCAAGGGGTGTCGTCGGTGAACCCGCCGACGGCCAGGTCGAGGGCATGGTCGTGCAACCGCTCGGCCAGGTTCGCCTCGCTGTCGGCGGTCCAGACGACGGTCGCGTCCAGCGTCTCGGCGAACTCCTCCACGAGGCGCACTTCGACCCCGGCCGGGTCCGACGGATCGGTCGTGTCCGTCCACGGCGGGTTGTGCGTGATCCCGACCCGGATCTGGCCGTCGCGGGTCCTGTCGAGGGTGCCGTCGACATCGGCCGGGATCGCCGTGCAGCCGGCGAGCGCTGCCGCGATCGCGAGCCACCCTCCGATGATCCCGATCTCGCGGAGAAGTGGTCTTCCGGTGCTCATCCTGCGCATCGGCGCGCGACGACCAGGCCTGCACATCGCTTCGTTCGCTCCTCTGGGGTAGGAAAAACGCGCCGCACAGGCGACGCGAAGGGCATGGCTCTCACCATAGCCCGACCGGGTCATCGTCCTCTGGTCGTCCGGTCTTCCGGCTCCGACCCGTCGTCGTCGTTCTCGACGCGGATGCGCCGTCCCTCCTCGATGTCCTTCCGCTCCTTCTCCGCCCGCTTGTCGCTCTGACGAGTGTCGCGTGCGGGGAGCTGGATGTCGCGCTCGGCGGCGATCCCGGCCTGAAGCTGGCGGCCGCGTTCCAGCTCCGCGTCGAACTCCGCGCCGAACAGCAGGGCGAGGTTCGCGATCCACAGCCACAGCAGGAACACGATGACACCCGCCATCGATCCGTAGGTGCGCTCGTAGTTGGAGAAGGTGGTGACGTAGAGCACGAAGCCGAGGGTGGCGACGGCCAGCACGACGATCGCCACGAGGGCACCCATGCTGATCCACCGGAACTTGGGCTGCTTGGCGTTCGGGGTCGCGTAGTAGAGCATCGCGACGAGGAAGACGACGACGAACAGCAGCAGCGGCCACTTGGCGATGCTCCACGCGAGCTGCACGCCCTCGCCGGCGCCGATCGCGTCGCCCAGCGCCGACACCACATCTCCGGAGAGCACGAGCACGATGGCGACGATGGTCAGCGAGACGACGGTGATGAGCGTGACGAGCAGCTGCATGGGGCGCAGCTTCCAGAACGGCCGCCCCTCCTCGATCTCGTAGATGCGGTTCATCACCCGGCTGAACGCCCCGACATAGCCCGACGCCGACCACAGCGCGAGGAGGATCCCGGTCACGAGCGCGATGCCGGCGCCGGGAGCCTGGGAGATCTGCTCGATCGGACCGCGGAGAGCTTCCGCGGTCTCCGGCGGTGCCACGTCGCCGATGATGCCGAGCACGGCGTCGGCGGCGGCCCCGCCCTGGCCGAACACGCCGAGCAGCGAGAAGACGGCGATCATGGCGGGGAAGATCGAGAGCACCGCGTAGTACGTGAGGGCCGCGGCGCCGTCCATGCACTGATCGGCGGAGAACTCCCGGACGCTCTTGACCAGGACGTACTTCCACGACCGCTTCTGCAGATCGGTCGGGCTGTCCGGCTTCTCGTCGTGCTCTGGCGATGGAGCGGACGCGGATCCGCTTCGTCCTGTGGCTGCCTTCGACATGGCTCCTCCTCGGCGTCGGCGCGAGCACTGCTCCCGCGATCCAGTCCTATGAGGAGAAGAGGTGTTCCGGCACGGGGGTTGCGCGAAGACGAGACGAGGGGGATGCTGTGCCGACGTGCGGTCATGCGGCCGGGTAGGTGACCGTCCCGTCCGCGCGGACGACCGCGCCGGCGCTGAGCTCGGCCGGATCGACGTGCCCGGGACCGAGGATGTGGCGGACGACTTCGTCCCGCGCGAGGAGGTGGTCGGCGATGATCCGTCGATGGCACCGCCACCACACGCTCTCCGAGCACATCACCGTGACGCGCCGCTCGCGGCCCTCGGCGCGGAGCTCGTCCAGGGCCTGCCCGAAATCGGCGGAGAGGGCGTGATCGGCGTAGTTGTGGAAGCTGCGGTTCTGCCACCACGCGTTGGTCTCGAAGGGCACGTCCCTGCTCACGGGGCGGCGACCCGTCAGCCCCTCTGCACGGTGGTAGGCGATCCCGGCGGTGCGGAGGGAGGACGCGAGTGCGTCCTGGTCGAACTGCGGATGCCGCTTCGAACCGGGGAGGCGGCGCACGTCCACGACGCTCTCCACACGGCTCTCCTGCACCAACGCGAGGAACTCATCGATCGTGCGGGTGGAGTGCCCGATGGTGAAGAACGGCTCGGCCATGAGGCGACCGTAGCCCACCCCTCCCGATCCGCCGGCGACCCTTGCCCTGCCGAGGTCCTCGCCCCTACGGTGAGGTGACGGGTGGGATCCGCACCCGAGGCGGGGGCCGTTCGATCATGAGAAGAGTCCGATTCGGCGTTCTGGGCGTGCTGCTGGCCGCCGTGGTCGGTTTCGGCGGCGCACTCCCCGCCGTCGCCGCCGAGCCCACTGCCCGGCTCTCGCTCTTCAAGGCGATCGAGAACCTCGACACGGGGGCCAGTCTGGGGGATCGGACCCTGTGGACGATGCACGCCGTCAACGTGGCCACGGGGGAGACCTTCACCGGCGACGGCCTCAACGGCATGCAGTCGCGCCTCGTCCCGCCGGGCACCTACCGCATCTTCGAGACCGGCGGCGTGGCCGGTTACGCCTTCTTCGCCTGGAACTGCGACGGCGACATGACGACGGAGCCGGAACGCACGATCACGATCACCGCGAACCAGTCGATGACGTGCACGGTGCAGAACAACGCCATCCAGGGCAGACTCACGCTCGTCAAGAACGTGCAGGGCGGCGGCGCGGCCCCGTCGGAGTGGACGCTGCGAGCCCAGGGACCGTCGACCATCGAGGGGGTGGGAGGCTCGGCCGAAGTGCAGAACCAGCCCGCCCGGATCGGCGTCTACACGTTGAGCGAGTTCGGCGGACCGGGGAGCTACGTGCCGGGGCCGTGGACGTGCGAGCGGCGGGATCTGACGACCGGAGTGGTCACCGAGGTCCCCGTGAGCGGCGACCAGTTCGAGATGACGCTCGGCGGTGCGGTGACCTGTCAGATCACGAACACCGGGGATCTGCCCCACCTGACGCTCGTCAAGGAGGTCGTCGACCCGGCAGCCACCGGATACCCGTTGGCCGCCCCGTCGGACTTCGTGCTGAGCGCGAGCGGACCCGAGCGGATCTCCGGTCCCTCCGGCTCGGACGCCGTCGACCACGCCTCCATCGACCCCGGCGCCTACACGCTCGCCGAGAGCGGCCCTGCCGGATACAGCGGAGGCGCGTGGACCTGCGTCGACGCCACGAGCGACGGCGGCATCGACGGCGGCCTCCTCTTCGTGCGCGAAAGCTCCGACATCACCTGCCGCATCACCAACACCTTCGCGGGCGGCTGGCTCACCCTCGTCAAGAACGTGGTGGGCAGCGACCAACCGCCGTCCGACTGGACCCTGACGGCTGCAGGACCGGAAACGGTCACCGGTGCCTCCGGATCCGCTGCCGTCTCCCGCGTCCCGGTGCCGGTCGGCGACTACGCGCTCGCCGAGGCGGATGGCCCCGCCGGGTATGCGGCCGGCCCGTGGTCGTGCACGGGCGGCGCCCTGGCGACCGACACCGTGACGGTCGGCGCCGGAGCGGACGTGACATGCACGGTCACGAACACCCTCGAGGTCGGCCAGCTCACCCTGGTGAAGAACGTCGTGAACGCGGGCGGCGGCCCGCTCACCGCGCAGGACTGGGAGCTCACCGCGAGATCGGCCGACACCGTCATCAGCGGCGCCTCCGGCTCGGGCAAGGTCAGCTTCGCGGCGGTGGCACCGGGGACCTTCACCCTGTCGGAGGCCAGTACCGCTCCGGAGGCGGGCTCCTATACGAGCGAGGGCTGGTCGTGCGTCGATGACGAGGGCACTCCGGTCGGCACGGGCGACACCGTGGAGGTCGTGCCGTTGGAGAGTGTGATCTGCACCGTCACGAATCGATGGACCGAGTCGACCCTGACGCTGCGCAAGCAGGTCGCCTCCGCCTTCGGCACTCCGGCCCTGCCCTCGGCCTGGACGCTGACCGCGACCGACGGCGCCGCCACGGTGTCGGGGCCCGCCAACTCCCCGGCTGTCACGCAGGCGGCGGTCGCCCCCGGCGCGTGGACCCTCGGCGAGACGGGAGGCCCATCCGGCTACGACCCTCTCGGGTGGAACTGCTCGGGCGGGTCCGTGTCCGGGGACGTCGTCCAGGTTCCTCCGTCCAAGGACGTGGTGTGCATCCTCACCAACGCATCGATCACGCCCAGCCTCACGCTGGTCAAGCAGGTGGTGAACGGCGAGCGCGGCCGAGCAGTGCCTGCGGACTTCGAGCTGAAGGCCCGCGGTCCGGGCAATGCGGCTCTCTCCGGTCCCAGCGGCTCGGAGTTCGTCACCGACATGCAGCTTCCGCCGGGCGACTACATCTTCTCCGAGGACGGCCCGAGCGGCTACGAGGCCGAGTGGTCCTGCACGGGCACCGCCTGGGACGGGACCACGGCGACGCTGGGGTTCGGGGAGGACGCGATCTGCACCGCGACCAACACGTTCGTCGGCGGAACCCTGACGCTTCGGAAGGCCATCGTCGGGGTCGGCCCCGGGGCGCCGACCGGGCCCGCCGACGCCACGGACTGGACCCTGCGCGCCATCGGCGGCGGGCAGTTCCCGCGTCCGCGCATCGAGGGGGCGTCCGGAGAGACCGCAGTGACCCTCGCTCCGCTCGGCGCCGGTGCGTTCCGGCTCTCGGAGCGGGCGGTCGCGGGGGCGCCCACAGCGGACTACCGCAGCGACGGCTGGGCGTGCACCGGGGGAGCGCTGGAGGGCGACGTCGTCGAGGTCACGGCCGGGATGGACACCGTGTGCACGGTCACGAACGTCTACGACCCGGGGCCCGAGCCCGAACCAGAACCGGAACCGGAGAACCCGGATCCCGGAACGGACGGAGGCCCCGGCCCGGCGACCGGGTCGGAAGGCGGGGCGGCCTCCGACCTGGCCACGACAGGGCTCGCGCCGGCGACGGTCGTGATGGCAGGCGCCGGTGGTCTGCTCGTGCTCCTCGGGGCCGTGCTGATCGCGACCCGCCGTCGCCGACGGCGAGGAACGGATCAGGGATCCGGTGTCCGCACGTCCGCGCGTCCGTAGTCGCCGAGCTTCTCCACCGCGAAGTCGAGGAGGGCATCGGCACGCGACGTCAGGGTCATGTCCGCCGGCCAGATCCCCACGACGTGGGAGACCGTCACCGGGGGGTCCAGGGGGCGGATCACGACCGGGCGTCCCTCGCTGCTCACGGGCAGGGTGTTGGGGCGGGACATGAGGAGGCCGTAGCCCAGGCCTCGGCCCACGAGGGCTTCGACGAGGGCGAGCTGGCTGACGCGGGCCTCGATCCGGGGCTCGAGTCCGCGCGCGGTGAAGGCATCGATGACGTTGCGCGTCCCCGGGCTGGCGTCGTACTGGATGTAGGGCTCGTCGGCGAGGTCCGGCAGGTCCAGGGTCGCCGCATCGGCCAGCGGGTGCGCGGGCGGCAGGTGGACCTCGAGCTCGGTGGCATAGATCCGCCGACGACGGTATCCGGCGGGCAGGGACACGTTGTACACGAGCGCTACATCGAGGTCTCCCGCGTCGAGTGCCGCGAGGAGTTCCTCGTTCGTGCCGATCATGATCTCGAGCTGCACGCCCGGATGGCGCTTCGGGAAGCCTTCGAGCAGCTCCGGAACCACGCTGGTCGCGAAGCTGGCGTAGCACCCGAGCGTGACCGGGCCGCGCAGCTCGGTGCCGCGGCGCGCGTCGAGGACGAGCTCCTGAGCATCCGCGACGATCCGACGGGCCTGCTTGGCGAACTGCTGACCGGTCGGCGTCAGAGTGAGGCCGCGTGCCTTCCGTCGCACGCAGAGCTGGGCGCCGACCGCCCGCTCCAGGCTCGTCACCGCCTGGGACAGCGCCGATTCCGAGATGTGCAGATGAGCTGCCGCGGCGCTGAGGGTCGGGAAGTTGGGCAGGGCGGCGAACAGCTCGAGCTGCCTCATACTCACGTCGGACATGACGGCTCCCCCTCGATTCTTCTTCCGCTCACCTGAACTATAACCACGAAGAAGTGCGATTTACGTACAGAGTCCCCGCCCTCACGATGAGAGGGACACATCCCGATCCCCTCGCTCGCGAGGGGGACAACGACGTTAGGGACGACCATGACCTCCTCTTCCGCATCAGGCAACGCCAGCTCGCAGCGCCGCATCGCCTTCGCGACGATCATCGGCACGACCATCGAGTGGTACGACTTCTTCATCTACGCGACGAGCGCCGGGCTCGTCTTCGCACAGCTCTTCTTCCAACCCGCCGGCAAGGAGATCGGCCTGCTGCTCTCCTTCGCCACGGTCGGCATCTCCTTCCTCTTCCGTCCGCTCGGCGCCTTCCTGGCCGGGCACTTCGGCGACGTCCTGGGGCGGCGCACGATGCTCGTCCTCACCCTCGTGCTGATGGGAGCGGCCACCACCCTCATCGGTCTGCTGCCGACGTACGCCCAGATCGGGATCGCCGCGCCGATCCTCCTGCTGCTGCTGCGGATCCTCCAGGGTCTCTCGGCCGGCGGTGAGTGGGGAGGTGCGGTGCTGATGGCAGTGGAGCACGCCCCGGCCGACCGTCGAGGGCGCGCGGGGTCGTGGCCCCAGCTCGGGGTGCCCCTCGGCTTCCTCCTCGCCTCCGGAGTGACGGCCCTCATGACCGGCGTCATCACCCCGGGTGCCGCGTACCTGGAGTGGGGCTGGCGCGTGCCGTTCCTGGTGAGCGTCGTGCTCATCGCCGTCGGGTTCGTCATCCGGCGCTCCGTGTCGGAGAGCCCCGTCTTCGCGGAGATCGCACGCCGCGGACGGCAGTCCCAGGCGCCGATCGTGACCCTGTTCCGGCGCCACTGGTATCTGGTGCTCCTGGCCGCCCTCGTGTTCGCGGGCAACGGCACGCTCGGGTACATGACGACGGGTGGCTTCCTCAACAGCTATGCGATCAACGTGCAGAGCCTCGACACCACGGCGGTGCTCGTCGCCGCGTCGGTGGCCGCCGTCGTCTGGTTCTTCTCGACGCTCCTCGCCGGGTACCTCTCCGACGTGATCGGGCGGCGGAGCACCTTCCTGATCGGTTTCGCCCTGCAGGCTCTCGTCGTCTTCCCCGTGTTCTGGCTGGTCGACCACGGAGGTCTCCCGGGGCTGTACACCGCGCTCGTCCTCATCTCGACCGGACTGGGCCTCACCTACGGACCGCTGGCCGCCTGGTACTCCGAGATCTTCCCCGCCTCGATCCGCTTCTCGGGCGTCTCGATCACCTACGCGATCGGCGCGGTGCTGGGTGGTGCGTTCGCACCGATGATCGCCCAGCTGCTGCTCGACAGGACCGGTACGACCGTGGCCGTGTCGGCCTACCTCCTGGTGGCCTCGCTCCTCGGCGGCATCGCGACGCTGTGTCTGCGGGATCGATCGGGGATTCCGCTGGGACCGGACCACGAGGCCGAGCAGGCCACGGGAGCCACGATGTTCCGGTCGCGCCCGGCTGCGCCCGCGCTGGCCGCGAAGTGAGAGGACGCCTGTTCGTGCGTCATTCGATGAAGGAGAGGCAATGGTAGACAGCAGGACGAGGATCGCCGTGATCGGCGGGGGGATGGGCGGGCTCACGGCCGCGATCGCCCTCACCCGGATCGCCGGTGTCCAGGTCACCGTGTTCGAGCAGGCGACGGCGCTCGGCGAGGTGGGAGCAGGCGTGACCGTCGCCCCGAACGCGCAGCGCGTGCTGGACGCCCTCGGTGTGCTCGACCAGGTGCGACGGGCCGGGGCGACCCCCGACGGGCACGGCGTCTACCTGGATGCGAGTGGGGCGCTCGTCACCGACGCGGCGTGGGAGGACTCCGCGAAGCAGTACCGGAACATCGGGATGTACCGCCCGGATCTCATCGAGGTCCTGGCGCGCGAGGTCGACGGGGAGAGCATCCGCCTCGGGCACCGCCTGGCCTCCCTGCGCACGGAGGAGTCCGGCGTCCGCGTCACCTTCGAGAACGGGGTGACCGACCTCTTCGACGCGGTCATCGGGGCGGACGGCATCCACTCCGTGGTGCGCCGCAGCATCGTGCCCGATCCGGAGCCCGTGTACTCCGGCTACATCGTCTACCGGGGCGTCGTCGACGCCTCCCACCTGCCCGCGGACTGGCCGCGGATCAGCCAGGTGTGGATGGGGGATCAGCGGCACTTCATGTGCTACCCGCTGCAACAGCGCACCCTGTTCAACTTCGTCGCCGGGGTGCCCAGCGACCGCCCGCTCCACGGCCCCTGGTCGGGCCCCGCCGACGTGAGCGAGCTCCGCGCCGAGTTCGCCGGCGAGATGTGGGACACCCGGCTCCAGCGCTTCCTGGGAGCGATCGAGAAGACGTTCTGGTGGGGGCTCTTCGACCACGAGCCGCTCCGCAACTGGTCCCACGGAGCGGTGACCCTGCTCGGCGACGCCGCACACACGATGCTGCCGCACCAGGGCCAGGGCGTGAACCAGGCGATCGAGGACAGCATGGCGCTCGCCGTGTTCCTGAAGGCCGCCGACACGGTCGCCGACATCCCGGAGGCGTTCCGGCGCTACACCTCGGTCCGCATGCAGCGGACCGCGATCCTGCAGCACGGCTCACGGCGGGCGGGGTGGATGTTCGACGCGCAGCACGAGTTCGCGGACCGGCGGAAGCGCGACACCGACCTGCGCGTCGGGCGCGACTTCCGCCGGAGCGCGGTCTTCGACTACGACGCGAGGAAGGTCGCCGAGAGGGCGCTGGCCCGCTTCCGGAAGGAGCAGTACGCATGACCTCGATCAGCATCATCGGCAGCGGGAGGATGAGCGCGGCGATCGCGGACGTCGCCGCGCGCGCCGGCGCGGGTATCCAGATCGTCCGTCGGAGCACCGCCAGTTCCTCCGGCGACCGCCCCGACGTCACGTATGCCGCGCTCGGCGACGACCTCACGGGCGACCTGGTGGTGCTCGCAGTCCCCTCTGCGGCGTACCCGAGCATCCTCGACCACTATCGCGAGCGCCTGCGCGACAAGGTCGTGATCGATATCAGCAACCCCATCGACTTCACGACCTACGACGAACTGACCGTCCCGTCCGATTCGTCGAGCGCCGCGGAACTCGCGCGGATGCTCCCCGAGGGGGCAGCGGTCGTCAAGGCGTTCAACGTCAACCTCGGCGACACCCTGGTCACCGGCACCAACGGCACCACGCGGACGACGGTCCTCTTCGCCGGTGACTACGCGGAGGCGAAGATCGCCGTCGCGTCGCTGATCGAGGATGCGGGGCTCCGCGCCGTCGACGTCGGTCCGTTGTCCCGTGCTCGGGAGCTCGAGGCGATGGGGTTCCTCCAGATCGTCCTCGCCGCGCTCGGCGCCACGAGCTACGAGTCGGGATTCACCCTGCTGCCCTGAGGGTTCCGCGTCTGGTCGTGCCGGGAACGTGCACGGGACACGATGCTGCGGGTCCGCCCCGGAACGGGACGGACCCGCAGCGCCGAGGCTCAGCCGGCCGCCGGCGCGATCTCGTTCGGGGTGACCTCCAGCTCGGTGCTCGCGAGCACCTCGCCCGTGGTGAGGTTCACCGCGTGCACGCTGTCCGCGGCGGGCTCGGTCACGTAGGCGATGTCACCGGCGACGACGATGGCGGGGTGCGGGTCCTGCCACTCGGCCGGCCCTTCCCACGCCTCGATGACGGGGTAGGAGTCGGTGATCTCCCCGGTCTCGGGGTCGAGCACATGGATGGCACCGTCGGCGCCGAGGATGTAAGCCAGGTCGTCCGGCCCCCGCACGACGTCGCGGAAGGTGTACTCCGCTCCCTCCGGCAGGGACACGACCTCGGACGTCATCGCCGCGGTGTCGATGAGCGTGACGGCGTCGAGCAGGTACCCCTCGGCGTCAGGATCGTTCTTGTAGTCGCCCACCACGATCGGGCTCGTCTCGCTCACGTAGGCGTTGCCCATGCGGCCGTACGGCTGGTCCGGGGCGGCGAGCTTGGTGATCTCGCCGTCCTTGTAGACGAGCGCGCCGTCCTCGCAGCCGAAGACGACGACCTCGTCGGACGCCGTGCCTTCGCCGTGGACGCCGGGGCACTGATCGGACGCCGCGATCTCCGTGCCCTCCGCATCGCGCACCACGATGCCGCTGCGACCGTCCGCATCGCCCACCGTGGTGAGGAACGTGCCGTCCTCCAGCAGCACCGAGACGCCGTGGTGCGCCTCGACGCCGTCGATGGTCTCCACTTCCGGGAGGCCGTCGTCGCCGAGGGCGGCGGTGTCGAAGATCGTGGTGTCGCTCGTGCCGTCGGCGTAGAGGATGGTCTTGCCACCGTGACGGACCACGTGGCCGGGGGTGTCGGCCGCGAACACCGTGTCGGTCAGCGCCGCGTCATCGGTCGACCCGGCTCCGGTGTCGAGTACCTGGAAGCCCTCGCTCATCGTCACCATGACGTGGCGACCGTCGCCCGCCGGATTCAGGCGGGTGAACGGCTCCGAATCGAAGTCGGCGAC
Organism: Microbacterium sp. NPDC064978; assembly: GCF_044543605.1. NCBI lineage: Bacteria > Bacillati > Actinomycetota > Actinomycetes > Micrococcales > Microbacteriaceae > Microbacterium > Microbacterium sp. NPDC064978. The sequence goes on from NZ_JBITWF010000003.1 coordinate 46,488, forward strand.
GGTGTCGAGGGTCTCCCCGTCGAGGACGAGGATGCCGCCCTCGTACGAGATGGTCACCCGGGGGCCGGGGTCCGACTCCGGGGCATCGCTCCCGGCGGAGCCGGACCCGGGGCTGGTCGAGCAGGCGGCGAGCGTCACGGCGGCGCCGAGGGCGACGGCCCCGGCCAGCGCCCGGCGCAGGGGGAGTGTCTTCATGCGGTGCTTCTTTCTTGTGAGGGTGGTCTCAACGGGTGAGACCGGAGGCGATGCGCTCGGTGTTGACGCGCATCATGGTCAGGTAGTCCGGGGCGCCGCCGTCTTCCGCGGTGAGCGACTCGGTGAACAGCTCGATCACCTCGACGTGGACGTCGGCCTCCTCGGCGAGCGCCTGGACGAGGCGGTCGGGGGAGGAGGACTCCGCGAAGACGGCGGGCACGCCCGTGTCCTCCACGGCGCCCACGAGGTCGGCGAGGTCGGAGGCCGAGGGTGCAGCGAGCGTGGTTCCGCCCGGGATCACGGCGCCGACGACCTCGAAATCGAAGCGGTCGGCGAGGTAGCCGAAGACGTGATGGTTGGTCACGAGCGCCCGGCGTTCGTCCGGGATCCGGGCGAATGCGGCGGTCATCTCGGCGTCGAGCGTCGTGAGCTCCTCGCGGTAGTCGGCGACGTCCGCGGCGAGGGTGTCGGCGTCGATCCCGTCGAGCGCGGCCAGGGCGGGCTCCAGGGCATCGACGACGTCGATCATGCGCGCGGGGTCGGTCCAGAAGTGCGCATCGGGCATTCCCGCGGCGTCGCCGTCGCGGTAGTCCAGCACCTCGATCGCGTCGCCGGCGACGAAGGACGGCACCTCCGCGGCGACGGCCGCGTCGAGATGCTGCTGCAGGCCCTCCTCGAGCCCGAGCCCGTTGGAGACGAGGAGGTCGGCGTCCCGGAGCGTGGCGGCCTCCTGCGCCGAGATCTCGAACGAGTGCGGGTCCGCGTTCGACTTCATGAGGGTGACGACGCGAGCCTGACCCCCGACGAGCTCGCCGACCACGTCGCCCAGGATGTTCGTCGAGACGACGACCACCGGTCGCGTGTCGGCAGGGGTGGCGCAGGAGGTCAGGGTGGCAGCGGCGCACGCGGCGAGCGCCGTGGCGGTGAGAACGCGGAGGAAGCGCATGTCAGCGCCCCGTCTCGGCGACGAAGGCCGGGGCGTCGGTCGTGTCGAAGGTCCTCGCGACGCGGGCGCCGTCGGCGTAGTCGATCTCGAACAGCCGGTGCTCCGCCGGGCCGCTGAGGTAGGCACGGTGCTGGTCGGCGATGAGGACCGGGGTGGCTCCCCCCGCCACCGACTCCGCCACCAGCGGCGCCGTCTCCGCTCGCACCGCCCCGTCGAGCGCGCTGAGCACGAGCACACGGCCGTCCTCCGCGAGGGCGAGCAGGGTGTCGTCCTCATCGCCGACGGCTGTCACCTGCACGAGTGGGGCCGGAGCGGTGAGGAGGGTCCAGGCCCGGGCCCGGGTGTCGAGGATGCGGATGTCGGTGGGCCCGGCGAGGCCGGCGACCGTGGGGCGCCCCTCACGATTGTGGAAGGACGTCACGGCTCCGGCCGGCGCGTCCTCCGGGTAGGGGATGCGGTCGACGACGACGGCGCCGTCCTCGACCTGAGCCAGCAGGGCACCGTCCGCGCAGCCGATCACCGCTCCGACCCTGGTCGTGATCGTGCCGCTCGGCGCGACGCAGTTCTCCCGGAGCCCTGTGCGCTCGCCGTGTGCCGTGTGGCCGACGACGGAGCCGCCCGCCTCACCATCGTCCTCGGTCACGAGGGCGAACGACCCGACCGGTACCACCAGACCCTCGTGGGGAGTGCGCTCGATGCGGAACAGCTCACGGATCTCCCCCTTCGACAGGGCCTCCGTGTCGAGGAGGACCGCGTCACCGGATCCGGAGAAGGAGATCCCCGTGCCGCCGGTGGTCGAGCTGTTCGTCGTCGCGACCGTTGCCGTGCCGTCGCCCTCGACCGTGCCGAGCAGCGCGGGCTCCGCCCGGTAGTAGTGGAAATGGTCGACGTGGTCCCACGTCCAGACGCCGCTGTCGACGACCTCGACGCCGTCGCCGGTGTCCGCGAAGAGGTACCGGCCGTCGGTGGCCATGCCCTCGGGGGCGGCGACCGCACCGATGTCGGTGACGCTCTCATCCAGGAGGTCGAGGTGGGTCACCCGACCCGCGTCGTCGACGGTCGTGAGGCCGAGCTGCGGTTCGGCGACCTCTTCCGCTCCGGCGATCGCGCCGTGCCCGTCCGCGGGAGTCGAGGGCGCGGCCGGGCTCTGCGTCGCGGGACCGGCGCAGGAGGTGAGGGCGAGGGAGAGGGCGGCGAGAGTGATGAGGGGCAGGAGGCGGGAGCGCACGAGAACCTTTCGGAGACGGGTCAGGAGGCGGGAGCAGGGTCGGGATGGGCGGCCCGGTCGGCGAACGGATGCCGTGTGCGCACGGCGGCCCGCGCCGCCCAGGAGAGGCCGGCGAGCCCGATCGCGGCGGCGGCGACGGACGCTCCGGCCGCGGTGGCCGCGTACCAGGACGCGAGGAGCCCGACGAGGACCGCGGCGACCCCGAACGCGGAAGCCAGGACCATGCGCGTGGGCAGCCGCGACGTCCACTGTGCGGCGGCGACCGCCGGAGCGAGGAGCAGACCGACGACGAGCAGCGAGCCGACCGCCTGGTACGACGCCACGACCGCGAGGGTCACCAGCCCGACCAGGGCCGCCTGGGCCCACCGCGGACGGAGCCCGAGCACCGTCGCGATCCGGGTGTCGAGGGCCAGCGCGACGAACGGTCGGTGGCAGAGGGTGGCGGCGATCACTCCCAGTGCCGCGGCTGCGGCGAGCAGGAGGAGATCGGCGCGGGTGATGGCGAGGATGTCGCCGAACAGGATGGCCGTCGCGTCCGTGGCGAAGCTCCCCGAGTGGGAGATGATGATGACGCCCAGAGCCAGCATCGCGACGAACAGCAGACCGATGCTCGTGTCGTAGGAGAGCCGGGCGCGTCGTTGCAAGGCGCCGATGCCGATGCTCATCGCGACGGCGCTGAGCGCTCCGCCCACGAGGACGGGAGCCCCGAGCACTGTCGCCAGCGCGACACCGGGCAGCATCCCGTGGGCCAGTGCCTCACCGAGGAACGCCATCCCTCGGACGACGACCCAGGTGCCGACGACCCCGCAGAGGACCGCGACGAGCGCGCCGCCGAGGAGCCCGCGCTGGAAGAACTCGAGCGTGAACGGGGTGAGGAGGGCGGAGAACGAGGAGGTCACGGAACGCGAGCCTATGCGTAGTTGAGAATGATTATCAAATTCATAAACTGGAGATATGACGACGCTCTCATCGACCACCGACCCCTCCGTGTGCCTGGACGGTGTCTCCGTGCGGTTCGGGGAGCGCGATGCGCTGCGCGACCTCACCCTGTCGATCGGAGTCGGAGAGGTCGTCGCCGTCTCCGGCCCGAACGGCGCCGGGAAGTCGACCCTTCTCGAGGTCGTCGCCGGCGTGCGTTCACCGACGCGAGGGCAGCGGAGCGTGACGGGCCGGATCGCCTTCGTGCCGCAGCGCGCCGTGGTGCCTCCCGGCCTGCCGCTCACGGCGCGAGATGTCGTGGAGGTCGGCACGTGGGGGCGGCTCGGCGCCTTCCGGCGGCGGGATCAGCGTGCGCGCCACGCGGTCGAGGCGGCGATGGAACGCACGGCCGTGCAGGCTCTGGGGCGTCGTCCGTTCGTGGAGCTCTCCGGTGGCCAGCAGCAGCGGGTGCTGCTGGCTCAGGGGCTGGCGGCAGGCGGGGCGGTCCTCCTGCTGGACGAGCCGACGACCGCTCTGGATGCGGAATCGGTCCAGCGGATCCGGGCCGTGCTGCGCGAGGAGGCCGAGTGCGGAACGACCGTGATCTGCGTCACGCACGACGCCGGGCTGATCGCGGCGGCCGACCACGGGATCGCCCTCCTCGACGGGGTGCGGCAGGCAGATCCGCGTCGCCGGGACGCGCGCACGGCGGTGCGGTCAGAGACCGTGCCCCATGTCGAAGTCGGAGAGTGCGGGGATGTCGATGTCTCCGCGCGATGACGAATCGCCCGTGGTCTTCGGGAAGTGGCGATGCGCGCGCAGCTCGTCGACCTCCGTCGCGAAGTCGGGTTCGGGGTCCGCGGTGTGGTGGGGGCTCACGAGCACATCGTTGCCGACACCCACGAGCAGATCGGCCCAGTCCTTCTCCCCGTCCAGGAGGATCGGGATCTCCACCGCTTCGGACTCGCCCTCGCTGGCGATCGCGGCCGCGAGGGTGAGGAGCGTCTCGGCGACGTCGTCAGAGGTGAGGAGCTGCTGGCCGGCGTAGGAGACGAGTTTCATGAGGACATCTTGTCGTCGTCGGCACCCTCCGGCACGGGGGTTGCGTCGATCCTCGAGCAGGGGATAAGCGGTTCAGCGCAGATAGGCGTCGACCATCAGGGCGCCGCGGATGTCGCGGAGCCGGTCGATGAGCCGGGTGATCCCGGCGGTGCCCACGGAGGCGAGAGGAAGGTCGAACGGGCCCAGGGGCTCCAGCTTCCCCATGCGCAGCCGGACGACCTCCCATCCGGCGCTGCGGACCGCGCGGTCCTTCCGGCGGTCCGTCTCCTCCCGCTTGCCGACGTGCTCCAGCCCGTGCCGGCCGACCGTGTCGTACTCGACCGCGATGCGCAGCTCGGGGAGCAGGATGTCGGGCCACACCTCCGTATGCCGGAAGAAGGGCCGCCCGACCTTGATCGCGTTGAGCTCGTCGGGGAACACCAGCCGTTCGGCCAGTGCCTGCCGGAGCTTCCCCTCCGCCGCCGAGGCCGGCTTCGGAGCGCATGCGCTCAGGAACGCGGTTCCCGTCGGCAGCGCAGGAGTCTTGGTGCAGAGCGCCGGTGCCTGCTTCTTCGGACGGGCGGGGAGCGCACGCGCCTCTCCGAGGATCACCGGCTGCGGCCGCGCCAGCGCCGCGCACTCCGGACACCAGGACGAGCGCCGTCGGACCCGCCCCGGACGCTCGCGCTGCTCGGTCGGCGTCGCCGCGAACAGGTGCCCGACGGCGCACTCCCAGCAGAGCAGGACATCGGCGGCCAGCGGGATCTGCGAGAGCACGATGCCGTGGTTGAGCTCCGGGTGGTACTGCCGGATGAGCTCGGGGTAAGCCGCCCACGCCGCCCGGTACGTCCCGACCGCATAGGGCACGTCGAGTCCGCGCGAGAACTGCCGTCTCGCCCACCACTGCTGCACGGACTCGGGCACGACAGCGACCGTAGGCCAGGCCACGGACATCGCCGAGCGGAGTCACCAGGGTGAACATCGCTCGCCGCTCTGTCGTGTCCCCAGGGGCGCGCCTAGGGTCGGTGGCGAAGACCGGTGCCTCTGCGCGCGTGGAGAGCATCTCCGACCGCAACCGAAAGCAGGAAACCATGGCTGAACTGATCGTCATCTCCTATGACACCGAGAGCGACGCGGAGGGCGCCTACAACCGCGTCCAGGCCCTGCAGGACGACCTCGTCGTCGAGCTCGCGGGCCTCGCGCTCGTGAAGGTCGACGGGGAAGGCAAGACGAAGGTGGAGTACCCGGGCGCCGGGAGCAGGATCGGCCTGGGCGTCGCGTCTGGTGCCCTGTTCGGCGCGCTGATCGGCATCCTGTTCTTCATCCCGGTCGCCGGCCTGGTGTTCGGCGGCCTGCTCGGGGCCCTGTTCTCCGGTCTCGACAAGACCGGCATCGACGCCGAGTTCCGCGACCGGGTCAAGGCCACCGTGACGGCCGGCAAGTCGGCCGTCGTCATCTACGCCCTCAAGCTCACGGAGGACAAGTTCGCCGAGGCGCTCGCCCCGTACAACGGCACCGTCGTGCAGACCTCGCTGTCCAAGGAGGACGAGGCCGAGCTGGTCAGGGACCTCGGCGGCCACTGACCGCCCACTGATGCGCCCGCCGTGGATCCGCCCGCGGCGGGCGCATCGTCGTCTCCGGTGTCGGTGGGGCGTGCAAGGCTGCGCGCGTGGACACACTGAGCCTCCGGCCCTGGTCGGCCGACGATCTCCCTCTCCTGCGGGCGGCGAACACCCCGGAGATGACGGTGCACCTCAACGGGCCGGAGAGCACGGCGGAGGTGCAGGCGCGTCACGAGAGGTACCTGCGTCTCGTCGCAGACGGCGAGGCCCTGATGTTCGCGATCATCGACGACGAGGGGCAGCCTCTCGGCTCGATCGGCGCGTGGCGGATCACGTGGCAGGACGAGCCCGCGTGGGAGACCGGCTGGTTCGTGCTGCCTGCCGCGCAGGGCCTGCGGGTGGCCGCCCGCGCTCTCGCTCTGCTCGTCGACGTGCTCCGTGGTCGAGTGGGGGACGGGCGGCTCCTGCTCGCGTTCCCTGCGGTCGACAACCCCGCGTCGAACGCCGTGTGTCGTCGCGGCGGGTTCACTCGCCGGGGAACGATCACGGAGGACTTCCGCGGGGCCGAGCTCACGGTCAACGAGTGGGTGCTCGACCTCGCCGCCGACTCCTCGACGGGATGACGCCGTCGGGTCAGCGGCGCACGCGCGCCCTGGTCTTCGCCACCCCGGCGAGAGTCGCCCGCACCGGCGTTCCGAGGTAGAGCCCGAGGGAGGCGCCGGAGGCGAGGGCGATGCCGATCACGGCGGCGTCGATGAGCGATCCGCCCACGGTCAGCATCCCGGTGGAGGTGCCCGCCGCGTGCACGACCTCGAGCAGGCCCTGGAAGACCGCGACGCCGGGGACGAGCGGGACGATCGCCGCCGTCGTCACCGCGACCGAGGGCACGTGCAGGTTGTGTGCGATGAGCATGCCGATGAAGCTCGCCAGCAATGCTCCGACCGCGCTCGCCGCGGCCGGGTGCAGCTGGAGCGCGACGGTGCCCGCGTACCCGGCGAGGGTGACGGCGCTGAGCAGGGCGCTGACGAGGATGATGCGGATCCCGGCGCCGTTGAACACGGCCACCGCGACCGCGATGATGATGGCCCCCGCGAACTGGTTGAGCAGGGGTCCGAACGGCGCCGGGTCGTCCGGGAGCTCCATCGTGAAGCCCAGCACGCCACCGAGCTCCAGCCCGACGAGGATGCCGATCACCACGCCGAGCGTCTGCATCGTCAGGTCGAGGATGCGCCCGCCGGCGGTGAGTGCGAAGCCGTCGATGGCGTCCTGCGCCGCGCCCACCACGGTGAGCCCGGCGAGCATGAGCACGATGCCCGAGGCGACGATGATCGACGGACGGATGCCGACGAACGGTTCGATCCCCGCGCTGCCGAGCGCCGAGACCGCCACCGCGACGACCGTGGTGACGAGGCCCCCGGCGATCTGGCTGAAGAACAGCGGCACCCGCAGCCGGGCGAGGCCCGCCTGGGTGAGCGCCGCCCCCAGGGCCGCGACGAACGTGAGACCCACGATGAGCGGAGAGGCCCCGAGCATGATGCTCACCCCGACCGCGAGGAGCGCCCGTGCGACGATCACCACGGGCTGCTGATAGCGGAAGGGCACGCGGCGGATGACGCGGAAGGCGGTGCGCGCGGATTCCAGGTCCAGGCCGCCGTCTATGTCAGCCACGAGCGCCTGCACGCGCTGCAGCTTGGCGTGGTCCGGGGCGGCGACGCGGACCACGCGGACGAGGGTCTCCGGCCACACCTCCCCGCTGAGGTGGAAGGAGACCGTGATCGAGTTGTAGGTCACGTCGACCTGCACGCCCTTGAGTCCATAGGCCTCGCACACGCGGGTGATCGCGAGCGTGACCTCGTGGGCGGAGGCGCCGACCGCGAACATCGACTCCCCGATGCGCGTCGCGAGATCGAGGACCCGCGGGACGGTGTGCTCGTCGATCACGGGCATCGCCTCGGTGTGGGCGACGGTGGACGGATCGGTGTGCAGCAGCCGGCGGACGGAGTGGAGCAGTCGCTGAGGGGAACGCGCGGGCATATGTCCCATTCTCCCGCGGGCGAGGACCTCCCGATCGACCGCCCCGCTGTCAAGGCCCGAGACGACCTCCGGCCACGCTCTTAGAGTGGCCTCGCCGTGGCGCTCCCGACGCCGTGGCAGGAGGACTCGACGATGACGGATGACTCGCTTCCCACGGAGGCGCTGCTCGATGGTCGCTACCACCTCCGGGAGTGCGTCGGGCAGGGCGGGATGGCGCGGGTGTACCGCGCCGAGGACTCGCTGCTCGGGCGCACAGTGGCCATCAAGATGCTGCGTGCGGAGACGGAGGAGGGGGCCGCGTCCGAGCGCGCTCGTGGCGAGATGACCGTCCTCGCCTCACTCAACCATCCCGCGCTGGTCACGCTGTACGACGCGCAGCTGCATCCCGGGCGGGCCGAGTACCTGGTCATGGAGTTCATCGACGGGCCGACCCTCGCGGCGCGGATCGCCCAGGGGCCGCTTCCTTCGGACGAGGTGGCGGCGCTGGCTGCCGACCTGGCGGAGGCTCTGCACGTCGTGCACGGCGCGGGCATCGTGCACCGCGACATCAAGCCCTCCAACGTCCTGCTCACGGGTCGCTCTCTCGCCGGGAGCCGATCGGGCGCGAAGCTCGCCGACTTCGGGATCTCGGTGCTCGTGGACGCGGCGCGGCTGACGTCTCCGGGGACGGTGATCGGGACCGCGGCGTACCTGGCGCCGGAGCAGTTGAACGGCGCGGCGCCGGCGCCCGCCGCCGACATCTACGCACTGGGGCTGGTCCTGCGCGAAGCGCTCACCGGAGAGCGCGCGTTCGCCGAGGCGGAGGGGATCGGGGCCACCCTGGCCCGCCTGATCGAGCCGCCCACGATCCCGGAATCCGTGGGTCCGGCGTGGTCCGCGCTGCTGCAGCGGATGACCGCCACGGATCCCGAGGACCGGCCGAGTGCCGCCGGCGTCTTCGCGGCGGTGTCCGCGCTCGCACAGGATCCTTCGCTGCCGCCCCGCCCGCCGGTGCCGGCCCCCATCGCCGCCGCAGCATTCGAGGATCGGACACCGACCGGCCCCTCCGCGCCCCCGACGCAGACCCGCGTGCTTCCCGTTCGTCCGTCTGCCGAGGGGGCGATGCTCCGCGCCCGGGCCCCTCGCACGCAGCGCGTCCGGCGGCGCCGCGGGCTCCTGACCGGCGCGGTCGCGGTCGCGGTGGCGCTCACCGTCGCCGGAACGCTCTGGGCGGCGGGGGCGCTCAACCCGAATCCCGCGGTGACGCCTGTCGACACCGAGCCGAGCCCTCGTTCATCGCCCACGCCGGCAGTCGTGGTGCCCGTGACCGTCCCGGAAGACGGGGAAGAGCCGTCGACACCGGCCGAGGCTCCGCCCGCGGCACCGGAACCCGCGCCCGGCGTGCCGGCCGACAAGAAGGCGGAGAAGGCTCAGGAGGCCGCGGAGAAGGCCACGCAGAAGGCCGCCGAGGAGCAGCGGAAGGCTCAGGAGGACGCGCAGAAGAAGGCCGAGAAGGCTCAGGAGCGCGCAGAGAAGGAGGCGGAGAAGGCCCAGGAGGAGGCGGAGAAAGCGGAAGCGGAGGACGCCGACCTCGAGGACTGAGTCCTCGGGCCTGCGACCTCCGCGTCGGCGGAGCCGGTGTCAGACGGTGAGGTCCGCGAGCTGCCGGGAGGCACTGCTCGTCTCGGTCGGCTCCGGCACCAGGTACAGGCCGTTCGTCGTGTTCGCGGTGTACGCCAGAGCGTCCACCCACCGCCGGTTGATGGCCGGGGGCCTGCTGCCGAAGAACTTGAACACGATGTTCGCGTTCGCGTGCACCCAGACTGTCGTCCGGCCGCCGCCGACGGAGGCGTCTTCCTTCCACGAGAACGGCATCGGCTCTCCGCGCCGGAGCTTCGTCATCATGACGAGCTGGATATGTGTGAGAGCGCGGTCCTCGATCTCGACCTTCGGACCGCCCTCGTAGATGAACTTGCCCATTGGATGGATCCTTCGTTCCATCACCACAGGAACCCGTTGCCAAGAGGCGCAACCACGCTGATCGCTGGTGGGGATATCTCTACGGTCTCACCTATCCCGGATTCGCAACACCCCACCTTCGTCCAGGGAGTCGCCCGATATCGCGCCGGAAGGTCGTCGCCGGTTCATCCCCACGCTGAGGAGATGGTCGGCTGCGGTGGCGACCGCGGCGAGGGCGACGACCCCGACGGCCGCGACGAGGAGGGTCGAAGGAGCGGAGGGGGCGACCAGGCCGGCGAGCGCGACGCCGCCGGCGGAGCACGCCACCTTCACGCCCGCCATCGTCATGAACACCTGCGCGCGGGCGGCGGACGCAGCGTACTCGACCCTGGCAGCGAGGCTCGCGGTGAATTGGACGGCGCTCGCGGCACCCGTCACCGCGAACGCGGCGGCCGCGAGGCTGACGGTCGGGGCCAGGGCGCACAAGGCCAGGGCGCCGGCGACGACGGCCGTCGCCGCGGCGACCGCACGCTCCGGCGATCCCCGCAGGGGTGCGGCGGTGACGACGAGCGAGCCGAGGAGGGTGCCGATGCCGAACGCCGTCGCCAGCAGTCCGGCGACCTGCGCACCCCCGAGCTCACGCGTGGCGGTCACCGCCAGCGCCAGGATGGGTATCGCCCCCAGCGCGATCGCGGTGAGAGAGGTGCTGATGAGGACGCGGCGGAGCGGGCCGGTGGTGAGCAGCAGCGCCGCGTTCCGCCACGAGCTCCCGACCGTCGCGACGCCCTGTGTGCTCCCCATCGACCGGGCCACCGGCAGGGTGAGGAGCGCGACGGCTCCGGCGATCGCAGCGGCGGCCATCGCGAGGACGCCGATGAGGGGGGAGAGCGCCCCGGAGGCCGTGACGACGAGAGGTCCGCCGGCGGCTCCGAGACCATAGGTGAGCGCATCGAGGCCCTGAGCGCGGCGCTGCCGGCGGTCGTCATGTCCGACGAGTTCGGCGAGGCGACTGCTGAGTCCCCCGGTGTGGAGGGGACCGCACAGGCCGGCGACGGTCGACAGGGCGATCGCGGCGAGGAGCCACCCGGCCGTGACCGCCATCGCCGCGGCGCCGATGCTCAGCCCGAAGATGAGGAAGGCGGGGAAGAGCACCCGGAGCGGCCGCCGGGCACGATCGAGCAGGGGAGCCACGAAGGGGCCGGCGAGATGAGGAGCCGTGAGTGCCGCCACGAGAAACCCTGCGGCTTCGGGTGGGAGCGGCGCTGCGGATGCCAGCAACACGAAACCGACCGCGGCACCGGCATCGGCGCTTCGGACGAGGGTGGCCGTGAGGACGTAGAGGCCGAGCGTCCCTTTATGTACCGTCACCGCACCCTCCTCGTCGTCACCTCCTCGACAGGTGATGGGGTGCACAAGTCTTGCGCTCGGAGTCGTCACCCGTCAAGGTGGTGATGTGGAGTTCGCATTCGTCGCGGGAAACCTGGCACTCGACTTCGTCGCGACCGTCGCTTCGCGGGACACGGTTGCCGTCGAGCGCGTGCCGACACCCGCCGCCCTCGCGGAGTGGTTCGCCCTCAGCGGGGCCGTGTCCGAGCCGCCGGAGGTGTCGTCGGCGGACTACAGTCGAGCGATCGCGCTGCGGGAAGCGCTGTATCCCGCTCTGCGTGCGCGGGCGTCCGCCGCCCCGGTCGATGAGGAGACGGTGGCTCTCGTGAATTCCCTGGCGTCTCGTCCGACCCCCGTCCCGGAACTCGTCGACGGCCGGATCCGCACCTTCGGGTCGGCCGAGGGTGTCCTGGCGCTCATCGCCCGCGCCGCACAGAACGCGCTCACCGATCCCCGCCTGCGGTTCTGCGACGGACAGGACTGCACCCGGCCGTTCGTCGACGCGTCCCGTGGTCGCACGCGACGCTGGTGCGGAATGGCGGGATGCGGCGATCGCGCGAAGGCCGCCGCCTATCGCCGTCGTGTCACCCGGAGACCGCGGAACGCCGGCGCCGAGGACTGAATGGCGGAGCGCGCCGAACGGTCAGATGCGGCGAGGGCCGGGACCGTTCTCGCCCAAGGCGTCCTCGGGGTTCAGCAGGCGGCAGGCCTTGAGGGACAGGCAGCCGCAACCGATGCAGCCCGCGAGCTCGCGCTGCAGATGCTCGAGCTGCGTCCGTCGCTCCTCGAGCTCGGCGCGCCAGCGTTTGGCCACGCGGCGCCAGTCGCCGTGCGAGGGCGGCGCGTCCACGGGCAGGGTCTGGAAGAGCTCCTGCACCTCGCTGAGCGGGATGCCGATGCGCTTGGCCACGACGATGATGGAGATCCGGCGCAGCATGTGTCGGCGATATCGCCGCTGGTTGCCGGGCGTGCGCGTCGAGGCGATGAGACCGAGCTGCTCGTAGAAGTGCAGCGCGGAGGGGGCGACGCCCGTGCGTCGGGTGACCTCTCCGATCGGGAGGAGATCGTCGGGTTCCATCCGCCGCCCTTCCGTAGACCTCAACAATAGTTGAGGAACGGGCGGAACGGGTCAGCGCGACGTGGGCGGAAGCTTGTCTACGCCGTGGCGGTTCGGCTTGTCCGGCTCTGCCGCCGTCTCCGGCGTCACGTCCGGGCTGTCGGCGGGTGCGCCGGACGTCGGATAGTGCGGCTCGTCGATCTCGACGGCCTTGTCCCGCTCATCCGCCGGGGGGAGGTGGTCCAGGGGCTGCTTGATGTCATCGGGGTGGTGGCTCATGGACCCAGGGTGCGCTGTTCCGCCTCCATCGCCCAGGGGGTTGTCATCCGGTCGGCGGTGTGGTCGGTGGGGAGCGCTACGGTGAACGGACACGACCACGGAGGGTTTCCCACATGGCATCCGTCCTCACCGGACTCGACCACATCCAGCTGCCCGTCGCCGATCTGGCCGCGTCCATCGCGTGGTACCAGCGCCTGCTCGGCTTCCGCGTCCTCACCGACTACGGCACGAGCGCCATGCTCCGGGCCGAGGGTGGCCCGGACCTCATGCTCTGGGAAGCGCCGGGGCACGCGCCGATGAAGCTGACGGTGGCGGGGGAGGAGCGGCCGATCTTCTTCCTGCGCACGACCGAGATCCACGCCCTCGCGGAGCGGTTCGCGGCAGAGGGCGTCGATGTCGTGAGCTTCGACGACGGCGGCTTCGCTCTCTTCCTGAAGTTCTTCGACCCTGACGGCACCCTGCTCGGGGTCATCCAGCACGCCGCCTGACGCAGAGGCCCCGCCACCCTGTCGATGCCCGCCCGCCTGGGCTATCGTCGGGGCACGGCTCCGTGCGGCGGGGCTGCGAGGAGGGGCGCATGGAGCAGGTCGACGCGGTGATCGTGGGCGCGGGCGTGGCGGGCTTGACCGCTGCGCGGCTGCTGCAGGGCGAGGGGCGGACGGTCGTGGTGCTCGAAGCGCGCGACCGGGTCGGCGGCCGGGTGCATACGGACCGGACCGACGGCATCGTCGATCTCGGCGCCTCGTGGATCCACGGTGTCGACGGCAGTCCGGTGGCTGCCGCCGCCGAGGCCTTCGGCATGCGGACCGTGGAGTTCACCGTCGGCGGGTTCCAGGTGGACAGCCGGCCGATCGCGTATCACGGTCCCGACGGTCGCCCGCTCTCGGCGGAGGAGGCGCGCGCCTTCGCCGCGGATGTCCACGCGGTGGACGAGGCGCTGCCGGCTGTCATCGCCGCCTCCGGCCCCGAGGCCTCCTACCGCGACGTCACCGACCAGGTGCTCTCACGCCGGCAGTGGAGCGCGGACCGCGCCCAGCGAGTGCGTGAATACCTGGAGCATCGCGCCGAGGAGCAGTACGGGGCGTGGATCGAGGACCTCGCCGCGCATGGCCTCGACGATGACGCGATCGAGGGCGACGAGGTCGTGTTCCCGGACGGGTACGGGGTGCTCCCGGAGCGCCTCGCCGAAGGGCTGGACGTCCGGCTGGAGCACATCGTCACCCGCGTCGACTGGAGCGAGGACGGCGTCTGGGCGCGGACCTCGCGCGGGGACTTCTCCGGCGACACGACGGTCGTCACGGTCCCGGTCGGCGTGCTGCAGTCCGGGACCATGGAGATCGTCCCTCCGCTGCCGCCCGTCAACGCCGAGGCATTGGGACGGCTGCGCATGAACGCCTTCGAGAAGGTCTTCCTGCGGTTCCCCACCCGGTTCTGGCAAGACGGGGTCTACGCGTTCCGGCAGCAGGGGCCCGAGGCACGGTGGTGGCACTCCTGGTACGACCTCACGGCGCTGCACGACGAGCCGCTCCTGCTCACCTTCGCCGCCGGGCCCGCGGCCGTGGCGACGAGGGACTGGAGCGACGACCAGGTGCACGCCTCGATCATGGTCCAGCTCCGCCGGCTGTACGGGGACGGGATCCCGGATCCGATCGGCCTGCATCGTACGGCCTGGCAGGACGATCCGTTCGCGCACGGGTCGTACGCGTACATGACGGTCGGGTCGACCACCGCGGATCACGACGACCTCGCCACCCCGGTCGGCGGCGTGCTGCACCTGGCGGGCGAAGCCACCTGGACCGACGACCCGGCGACCGTGCCGGCGGCCGTGTTCTCCGGGCATCGCGCGGCCGAGCGCATTCTCGGACGGACGGTACCGATCGAACGGCTCTGGACGCAGGGATGACGCCCCGGCGCATCGGCAGTGTGGCCGTCGCCGTGTCCCCGGTCAACCCCCTGCGTCACCGGGGCCGGCGCGCATACGGTCGTCGGAACGAACAGAGGAGGAGAGCATGAGCGACCCCCAGAACACGCAGGGCACTCCCGGCGCCGACGAGGAAGCCGACACGGCCTCCGGCGGCGCTCCCGACGACAGCGGCGAGAGCACCGACGACGTGCTCGAGCGCGAGACGACGGACGACGAGGGCAAGCCCCTCGAGAACCCGTCCGGCGGCTGACCGCCGCACCGCCCGAGGGTCAGCCGCGCCCCAGGCGGCGCGGCTACCCTCGGGTCATGCGCCGAATCGCCATCGTCCCCCTGCTGCTCGCCGCCGGACTTCTGGCCGGGTGCGCCCAGGTCACTCAGGCTGCCGGAGACGCGTTCGGAGTACCGGTCGCGGAGACCTGCGCGACGATCGATGACGCATACGCCCAGTACCAGGCGCTGCTCGCGCAGGGCGACGTGTCCGCGGAGCAGCTCGACGCCGCTCGCGACGACCTCGTCGCCACGCTCGACCGCGTCGCCGACGGCATGGACGGACAGCTCGGCGACCTCATCCGCTCCGGCGCCGATCAGCTCGGCGGCATGACCGACCTTCAGGCTCCGGAGACCGTCGAGGCGATCGAACGCCTCCACGACGGGCTCTCCTCGTTCTGCGGCTGAGCCGAATCCCGCGGTCGCGTCGCCACGAACCACTGTCGGAGCAGCAGCACGATGAGCAGCACGTCCACCGCGTCACCGGCGTAGAACATCAGCTCCGCCCCGATCCGAGCGTCCCCGACGTCGACGCCGACGGGCGGGTGGGCCCACAGCCACTTGGCGAGGATCGAGTGCGCGGCGACGAAGACGATGAGGACCCCGGCCCGCACGGTGACCGACGCGCGGTGCGGATCCGGATCGAGCCCCACGATGCTCGCGGTGAACAGGTATCCGGTCAGCAGCACGTGAAGATGCACGGCGGCATGCAGCCATGGTGAGGCGTGCATCAGGGGGAACAGCGGTGTGGCGTAGAGGAGCCAGAGACCGCCGACATTGAGGGCGCCGGCGACCACCGGATGCGTGAGCACCCGGATCGGGCCGCTGCGCAGCACTCGGGACAGAGTGCGCGCCCGCGAGACGGGGAGGGCGCGCAGGGCCAGCGTGACCGGCCGCCCGAGCACGAGGAGGAGTGGCGCCAGCATCCCCACGAGCACGTGCCCGGCCATGTGCACCGGGAAGCTGCTGTGGGCCAGGGCGGCGAACGGTCCGACCATGCCGACTCCGGCGCAGAGCAGACCCGCCATCCAGGCGGCCGTCCGCGGCCGGGGCCAGGGGCTGCGGTCCCGGGTCCGCCGCAACCCGACGAGATAGAGAACGGCTGCGGCGAGGAGGGCGACGAGCGCGACCGGCGCGAGCAGATCGATCCCGCCTCCGACGGCGTCGGTGTCGATGCCCGGCGTCTCGGGCGGTCCGTGGTGTCCGTCGTGACCCTCGCGCATGGCCGTCACCGCGCCGGGTCCGGGCGGGTCCGCCACACCACGAGGATCCCTGCAGCGAGCAACAGGACGGCCGACACGATCCAGACGGTGTCGTAGAGCACGAGGTCGACGCCGTAGCGGATCTGGTGGATCCCGAGGAGCTTGTGATCGACCACGCCGTCGAAGAGCTGGAAGAACCCGACCCCGGTGATCACCGCGCCCGTCCAGCGCGTCCATCGCACGGGGCCACGACGGCGGACGTCGGCGAGGAGGAAGACGCCGAGGATCGTGATGAACCAGCCGAACGCATGGAAGAACCCGTCCGAGACGAGGGCCACGTCAGAGGTCGACAGATCGTAGAAGTGGTGCCAGTGCAGCACCAGGTGGAAGACGAAGAGGTCGATCATCGAGGCGGCGATCCCGCAGCCGAACAGGAAGCCCGACAGCAGCAGGCGCCGGTCGAGGTGGGGCATGGCTCCGGAGGTCATGCGGTCAGGGTCGTCCGTCCCGCCCACCCCGGCGACGTCCTTGACCCCGGCCTCCGAGTGCGGTAGCCGCCGATAGTTGCGAAACCGCAACTATCGGCGTATGGTTGATCTCGATCAACTTTCTATGCAGGAGCATTCCCCCGTGACACACACCTCATCCTCTTCCGAGACCACGCGCTCGGCCCGCGAGGTCTTCACCGCGATCTCCGGCCTCATCGTCGGCATGTTCGTCGCCGTGCTCTCCGGCACGGTCGTCTCGACCTCGATGCCGGTCATCATCGCCGACCTCGGCGGCACGCAGTCGCAGTACACCTGGGTCATCACCGCGAGCCTTCTCGCCACCGCCGTCTCCACCCCGATCTGGGGCAAGCTCGCCGACCTGGTCGACCGCAAGGTGCTCGTCCAGATCTCGCTCATCCTCTTCACGGTCGGCACCGTGATCGCCGGATTCTCGACCGATACGAACATGCTCATCGCTGTCCGCGTCGTGCAGGGCATCGGCGTCGGCGGTCTCATGTCGCTCGTCATGATCGCGGTGGCCCTCATCATCTCGCCGCGTGAGCGCGGCAAGTACATGGGCGTCGTCGGCGGCATCATGGCCCTCGGCACGATCGGCGGACCGCTGCTGGGCGGACTCCTCACCGACGTGTGGGGCTGGCGCTCCAACTTCTTCGTCGGCGTCCCGTTCGCGATCCTCGCCCTCGTGCTGCTGCAGTTCACGCTGCACCTGCCCAAGCCGCAGCGCGGCACGAAGGTCTCGATCGACTACTTCGGCATCGTCCTGCTCGCCGTCGGCGTCTCGACGCTCCTCATCTGGGTGTCCATGGGTGGCAACCAGTTCGACTGGGACTCCGGGACGAGCATCGCGCTCATCGTGACCGCGGTCGTCGCGATCGCCGCCTTCATCGTGGTCGAGTTCTTCGTCAAGGAGCCGATCGTCCCGATGACGCTGTTCCGCAACCGCACCTTCACGCTGTCGGTCATCGCCTCGATCGCGATCGGCGTCTCGATGTTCGCGACTTCGGTCTTCCTCGCGCAGTACTTCCAGCTGGCCCGGGGCGCGACGCCCACCGAGTCGGGCCTGATGACCATCCCGATGATCATCGGTCAGATGGGCGCGTCGATCATCATCGGCCAGCTCGTCAGCCGCTTCGGCAAGTGGAAGAGCTGGATGGTCACCGGCTCCATCCTCGCCACGATCGGCGTGAGCCTGATGGCGACGCTGCGCTACGACACCCCGTTCCCGCTCGTCGCTGTCTACATGTTCGTCCTCGGTGCCGGGCTCGGCATGGTCATGCAGAACCTGACCCTGATCGTGCAGAACGACACGGCTCCGCAGCAGCTGGGCGCGGCCTCGTCGAACGTCAACTTCTTCCGTACGATCGCCGGCACCATCGGTGTGACCGTCATGGGGTCGCTGCTCTCCACGAGCGTCGCCGACTTCATGAAGGACGGTCTGAAGGGCTTCGTCCCGACCACGCCCGACGAGATCAGCGCCCTGGAGCGCCTGGGTTCCGGCGACGTGCCGAAGGTGGGCGAGCTGCCCGACACGATCCGCACGATCGTCGAGAGCGCCTACGGGCACGGCATCGCGGACGCGTTCATCCTCGCCATCCCGCTGGCCGTGATCGCGATCATCGCGATCGCGTTCATCAAGAACAAGCCGCTGTCCACCAAGAACGCCGCGGAGCAGCTGCGCGAGCAGGCCGAGGAGTCCGTCATCGAGGTCTCCGAGGCCGAGGTCGGCGCGAACCTCTCGACCGGGACCATTCGCACCGGGCAGGCCGAACCGGCGACCACCACGGGGTCCGTGAGCGTGCTCGAGCGCGACGATCGGAAGCAGGAGCGCTGACATGAGCGCGTCCGAGGCGGTCGGCACCCCCGACGTCGATACCGCCCTCAGCGACCTCCAGGCGCATCTCAACCTCATCTTCGCGCGGACCCGGTCGCTGTGGAAGGAATCGGCGTCCCGGGTCCACCCGGAGCTGCAGGTGGCGGGGTACAAGCTGCTCACCTTCATCGACCGGGCGGGCTCGGCCAGCGCGCACGAGCTCGCCGAGCGCTTCGAGATGGACAAGTCCGTCGTCAGCCGCCAGGTGCGGATGCTGGAGGAGCTCGGGCTGATCGCCTCGGTGCCGGATGAGCGCGACGGCCGGCTCCGGGTGCTCACCGCGACACCGGCCGCGTGCACTGCGCTCACCGATGTCCGCCGGGAGTACGGCAGCCGACTCCGCGCTGTCATCGATGAGCTCACGCCCGCGGAGATCGACGCCGCATCCAAGGTGTTCCGGCTCCTCGCCGAGGTCTGAGCACAGCCCCGCGACCGCATCCGGTCGCGGGGCTTCGCCGTACACTGGCGATATGAGCGCCCCGTCCGACGAACCCGCCGACGGCGCTCCGATCGACGACCTCGACCAGGCGGTCGCCCGCGTCGAGCACGAGCTCGGCCGGCTGTTCGCCCGCATCCGCGTCGGGTGGCGCGAGGCCGCGGTCACCGTGCATCCGGATCTCCAGCCGCTGGGCTACCAGGTGCTGACCTCGATCCTCGCCGGACGGGCGACCTCGGCGGGAGCACTCATCGAGCGCCTGCAGACGGACAAGTCCGCGGTGAGCCGGCAGGTGCGTCAGCTCGAGCAGCTCGGGCTCGTCGAGAGCATCCCCGATCCCGAGGACGGTCGCGCCCGGGTGCTGGTGGCGACCCCGCTGGCCGAGGAGCGCGTGGCTCTCGCCCGCTCCCGGTATGAGGGGCGCATCGGCGAGCGCCTGCGCGGCTGGACCGCCGCCGACCTCGACCACTTCGCGAACCTCGTCGCCGATCTGGGCGGTTGATACACCGGAATACGTCATCGATTCACGGGAATACAGTGGCGGTCGGACGCCTTGGCCCCACTGTGACTCTCTACGACTCCGCCGACTTCGGCTCGCTGCACCTGTCCAACCGCGTCGTCATGGCGCCGCTCACCCGCACCCGTGCGGACGCGGAGGGCGTGCCGACCGCGATCATCGAGGAGTACTACCGCCAGCGGGCCGGGCAGGGACTCATCATCTCGGAGGGGGTCTGGCCGGTCCTCGAAGGCAAGTCGTACCCTGGGCAGCCGGGCATCGTGACCCCCGCGCAGATCGATGGATGGCGCCGC
Source organism: Microbacterium sp. NPDC064978 (assembly GCF_044543605.1). Taxonomy (NCBI): domain Bacteria; kingdom Bacillati; phylum Actinomycetota; class Actinomycetes; order Micrococcales; family Microbacteriaceae; genus Microbacterium; species Microbacterium sp. NPDC064978. Next base: position 66,090 of record NZ_JBITWF010000003.1, read on the forward strand.
GTGGCCGACGCCGTGCACGCCGAGGGCGGCACCATCGTCATGCAGCTCATGCACGGCGGCCGTGTGGGCCATCCGGACATCTCCGGCGAGCCCCGCGTCGTCGCGCCGAGTGCTCTGGCGGCCCCCGGGCAGACGCGGACCCTCAAGGGCAAGGCCGATCTGCCCGTCGCGCATGCCCTCACCCTGGACGAGATCCCCGTGGTCGTCGAGCAGTTCGTCCAGGCCGCGCGTAACGCGATCGCGGCCGGCTTCGACGGCGTCGAGGTGCACGGTGCCAACGGCTACCTCGTCCACGAGTTCCTGTCCCCGGTGTCCAACGTCCGCGACGACCGGTACGGCGGCTCGCCGGAGAACCGTGCGCGCTTCGCGGTCGAGGTGACCACGGCGGTCGCAGCAGCCGTGGGTGCCGACCGCACCGGAATCCGCCTCTCACCGGCCCACGGCATCCAGGGCGTCATCGAGGACGACCCCGCCGACGTGCTCGCGACCTACACCGCGCTGGCCGAGGGACTTGCGCCGCTGCGTCTGGCCTTCGTCGACGTGCTGCACGCCGAGCCGGCCGGAGAGCTCGTGCAGGCCATCCGCCGAGCGGCGGGCGCTCCGTTCATCGTCAACACCGGCTTCGGCGTCGAGACCACCCGAGCCGCGGCCGAGGAACTGGTCGCGGAGGACTGGGCCGACGCGGTCGCGGCCGGGCGTCCCGTCATCGCCAACCCCGACCTCGTGGAGCGGTGGCGGACCGGGGCCGAGCTGAACGAGCCCCGCCCCGAGCTGTTCTACGGCTCGACTGCCGAGGGGTACATCGACTACCCGTCGCTCGAGGGCGTGCGCGCCGGCGAGTGATGCGGGGTGCCCGCTGTCACAGGACGATGTCGTCGGCGGTGTGCAGCGGGCGCCATGCCGTCTCGCGGAGTCCGCGCCGGGGGAGCACATCGGCGTCGGGAAGGGGGCCGAGGTCGACCCCGGTGAGGGCTGTCACCTCGGCGACCGGTACCTGGAACGTGCGGAAGGCGCCGAGGCTCGCGACGGCGAAGGCACCCTCCCGCGTGTCCACGAGCTCGGTCTGGTCGAGGATGAATGCGGCGGCCGCGAGTCGGTCCTCGGAGCGCCACGCCACGATCTTCCAGTACCGCAGGGGCACGCGGATGCCGCGGTACGGCGGGTCGGCGTCCGCGAGCACCGGGGCCGTGAACGCCGATAGGCGCTGCGCCGTCGCCTCTGCATAGGCCAGCACGTGGTCCTCCAGCCCGAGCCAGAGGTCCTTCGACTGGTTGAAGGCGGCCGCCTGCGGGGCCGCGTTGGGGTAGGTGAAGGTGGCTTCCGCGGCGGCGCGGGCCTCGTCGAGCTCCCCCCATCCCGGGTCGCGGCGACGGACGAGGTGTCCGCGGTCGAGGTCGTTCCGGGCGTAGACGGCGGGCCCCGCCTGTTCCTCCGCGGGCACCCGGGGGTCGAGGCGCCACTCACCCGTGCGCGGGAGATCCCGCAGGCGGGCGCCGTCTATGGTCACGGCCGTCACCGCGGCGAGGCGCCGTTCCGGATCGAGCAGCACCGTGAACCGGGGCGCAGGGAGCGCGCGCACCGGCATCGGGGGCGCGGGCAGCGGCAGCGGGATGCCGAGGAACGCGGGGTCGTAGCCGTCCGTCATGCCTCCATCGTGCCCCGATCCGCCGACATCGCACCCCTTCCGCGGGCAGGTCCGCCCCGCTACTGTCGGGGTTCAGGCGGAGCCGATTCGCGCAGTACGGGAGCGCGCTGACAGAGGGGGACGGATATGACCGGAGCGAGCGGACTCGACGGGGTACGGAAGGACGGCGAGCTGCCGGCGCGGGAGTCGATCCCCGCGATCTTCGACGAGGTGGACTTCCAGTTCGCCTGCCAGGCCTACCTCTGGGCTCTTCCGCTCGTCTCCTACGCGCAGTGGAAGTCGCAGCACGAGGAGGTCTTCGGTGCGACGAGCAGTGATCTCGTCCGATACCTGACGTATCGCGACCGCCTCGGCCTCATCACGGCGAATGCCACGACGCCGTACATCCTGAACTTCTTCGACCTCGCCGAGACCGGAGCGCTGGTCATCGACCTGCCCCCGGGGCACACGGCCGGCGGCGTCTCCGACTTCTGGCAGCGGGAGGTCGGGGCGATGGGGGAGATGGGGCCGGACCAGGGGCGCGGCGGCAAGTACGTGATCGTCGCGCCCGGGGCGACCGTCCCCGCAGACATCACGGCCGAGTTCCGGATCCTGCAGTCCTCCGGGGTCAACATCATGTTCGGCTTCCGCACGCTCGACCCTGATCCGGAGCGCGCCGATGCCCTCGTGCGCGCCGTACGGATCTACCCGTACCGCGATCGGGAGGACCCCGCACCGACGCGCATCATCTCTCCGGACGGTCGGCCGTGGAGCGGCGATCAGCCGCGCGGCATGGACTACTGGCGTCTTCTGCACCGCATCTACCAGTCGGAGGTCGTCGACGAACGCGATCGCTTCTATCTCGCGATGCTGCGGCAGCTCGGCATCCGCGTCGGGGAGCCCTTCGCGCCGGACGACCGTCTCACCCGCATCCTGGAGCGCGGCGCCGAAGCGGGTGAGCTGATGGCGCAGGCGAACACGTTCGCGAAGCGCTTCGCGCAGGGGAGCTACTGGCCCGACCGTGTGTGGGAGCAGGCGATCGTCCTGGACAACTCCGCGCAGCGGGGCGACGGCTATGACGAGCTCCTCGAGAGGGCCTTATGGTTCTACGAGGCCGTCAGCTTCTCGGAGGCGATGAAGAGCACCACACCCGGTGTCGGGCAGGCCTACCTCGGTGCCTACACCGATGCCGACGGAGAGTGGCTCGACGGTGCCCGCACCTATCGCCTGCACGTGCCGGCGGACGTGCCGGCGAAGCTGTTCTGGTCTGCGACGGTGTACGACTCCGACACCCGCTGCCTCATCGACAACGAGCAGCAGCGCGGCGACCGCGGGTCGCGCGATGAGGACCTCCGATACAACGAGGACGGCTCCGTCGATCTGTGGTTCGGCCCGGAGCCGCCGACGGAGGGGCGCTCGAACTGGGTGCAGACGATTCCGGGGCGGCACTGGTTCAGCTACTTCCGTTTCTACGGGCCGCTGCAGCCGTACTTCGATCGGGCCTGGAAGCTCGGCGACATCGTCGCGGCCGACGCCGCCGGCTGACACCTCGTGACACGAAGCCGCGCGGGGGAGGGGCCTCAGGCCTGCCCGTTGTCCTCTGCCCGCCGTGCCGCGGCCTCGCGCATGCGGCGGCGGATGCGCAGCGCGATGAACACCAGAAGCAGCAGGATGAGCACGCCGACGACCACATCGGAGATCACGCCGCTCCACTGCTCGAGGATCGGCCGGATGGCAGGGCCGAAGGCGAAGCCCAGGCCGATCCAGATGCCGTTCCAGACCGCCGAGCCGACCAGCGTGTACAGCGTGAACTTCCACAGCGCCATGCGCTCGATGCCGGCCGGGATCGAGATGAACGAGCGCACGAGGGGCACGCAGCGACCGAACAGCACGGCGCCGCCGCCCCAGCGCGCGAAGAACGCCTCGGCCTTGTCGAAGTCGTCGTGGTCGAGAAGGGGGATGCGTCCGACGATGCGCCGCGTGCGGTCCCGGCCCACGGCGGCGCCGAGCGCATACCAGATCCATGCGCCGACGAGTCCGCCGATGGTGGCCGCGGCCCAGGCGCCCCAGGCGTTCATCCGCCCGTCATAGGCGAGGAATCCCGCCGCCGGGAGGATCGCCTCCGAGGGGATCGGCGGGACGAACGTCTCGATGAGCACGGCGAGGCCGACGCCGACCTCGCCCAGGGTCTCGATCAGGCTGAGCACCCAGCCGATGAATCCGTCGTAGCCGGGGGCGGAAGCGGCGAGGGGGAGAGTGCCGGGGGTCATCGTGTCCTCTGTCGGGGGATCGCGGTGATCGTGCGGGATGCGGGAGGAGATCCGTGGGGACCGACCGCTCCTGAACGGTAACCGGTGTACCTGGGCTCCGCCTGCGTGCATCGGGAGCCGGGCCACCGGAGGCGGCGTTGTCAAGGTGCTCGCTCCGGCAGCGCGGCGGGCCGATCATGGAGTCCCATCAACCGAGGAGGCATCATGACCGATCCGCGACAGGACGAGACGACCGGATTCCACGGCGAGCCCCCGACCGCGAACAACGGGGAGGGCGACGCGCCCGAGGTCGACGTGACCGACCTGGAGCCTGAGGAGATCGAGGACGGCGTGGAGGTCGACGACCGCCCCTGATCCCCGGGGAGATTTTGACATAGGTCAAAATCTCCCCTACCGTCGAGTCATGGCAGCGGCGGAGAGCAGAGACGACGAGACCGACGGGATCAGCGGCGTCACCGCCGCGGAGATCTCGGAGAGCGTGCGCGACCTCGTCGAACGGGGGACGCTCGTCGCCGGAGACCGCTTGCCGCCGGTCCGCACGCTGGCCGAGCGGCTCGGCGTCAATCGCAACACCGTGCTCGCCGCCTACCGCGCACTCGTCACCGCCCGCATCGCGACCACCGGCGGGCGCACAGGGACGACCGTGCTCGGACCCGCCGCCACGCCGGACGAGGGCTTCACGCCCGGAACCGCGCTCCGCGACATCGCCAACGGCAACCCTCAGGCGGCCCTCCTTCCCGACCTCGCCGCCGCTCTCGCAGCCGTGCACCCGAGCCCCGTCCTCTACGGCGAGTCGGTGATCGATGCCGGTCTCGCCGAGTGGGCGACCCGATGGATCGCGGAGGACCAGCCTCGCCCCTTCCGTCTTTCGGTCACCGCCGGGGCGGTCGACGCGGTGGAGCGCCTGCTCGCTCAGACGCTCGTGCACGGCGACCGGGTGGGTCTCGAGGATCCGTGCTTCCTCTCGAGCATCCAGACCGCGCGTCTGGCGGGGTACACGCCCGTCGCGATACCCGTCGACGACGAGGGCATGACCGTGGAGGGCGTGCGTGACGCTCTGGAGAGCGGTGTGCGCGCGATCGTCTGCACGCCCCGCGCGCACAACCCCACCGGGGTCAGCATCAGTCCCGCGCGTGCCGCGGCGCTGCGCGAGGTGCTCGCTCCGCACCCCCACGTCCTGGTGATCGAGGACGACCACTTCTCGCTGCTCGCCCCGACTCCGTACGCCACCGTCATCGGACCGGGCCACGAACGGTGGGCTCTCGTGCGGTCGGTGTCCAAGTTCCTCGGACCCGACATGCGGCTGGCCCTCACCGCGTCCGACCCCGTCACCGCCGAGCGCCTCGCCCTCCGGCTCAGCCCCGGCACGATGTGGGTGAGCCACGTCATGCAGCAGCTCGCCGCGACCATGCTCCGTGACGAAGACGTGCACCGGCTCATCGCGGAGGCGGGGGCCCGATACGCCGCGCGCAACAGGTCCTTCGCCGCGCTCGTCTCCGCCCGTGGATCGGCCGTCACCGCGGAGAGCGGTCTGAATGCGTGGGTCGATGTCCGCGAGGAGGCCGCGGTCGTCGCCGAGCGGCTCGCGCACCGCGGATGGCTCGTTCGACCGGGGTCCGAGTTCGCGCTGGAGGACGGCTCGACCGGCGGCCACCATCTGCGTCTGACGGTGCACGACCTCGACGACGCCGACCTGCGACGACTGGCCGACGACATCGCCGCCGCTTCCGGTCCGGCCGAGGCCGAGGGGGACGAATGACGGCCAGGGCCCCGTTCCGGATCGGCCGATCATCGCGCCTGGACGGCGTGCTCTACGACCTGCGGGGTCCGGTGGCCGAGCGTGCGGCCGAGTTGGAAGCCCGCGGCGAGCAGATCCTCCGCCTGAACATCGGCAACCCGGCCCCGTTCGGTTTCGAGGCGCCGCCGGTCATCGTGGACGCCCTGCGCGAGGCTCTTCCGCACGCCCATGGGTACTCGGAATCACCGGGCCTTCCGGAGACGAGGGAGGCGATCCGCGTGCACTACTCGCGCCGGGCCGGGTTCCCGTCCCTCGGGATCGAGGCGGTGACCGTCGGCAACGGCGTGTCCGAGCTGGTGGGTCTCACGTTGCAGGCGCTGCTGGAGCCGGGCGACGAGGTCCTCATCCCGAGTCCCGACTATCCGCTGTGGACCGCATCGACTGTCCTCGCCGGGGGTGAGCCCGTGCACTACCGCTGCGCGGAGGAGGCCGGGTGGCTCCCGGATCTCGAGGCCATGGCGGCGGCGATCGGCCCACGGACCGTGGCCATCGTCATCATCAACCCGAACAACCCCACCGGCGCGGTCTACCCGCGGGAGACCCTGGAGGGCGTGGCGGAGCTCGCCCGTCGCCAAGGTCTGCTGCTGCTGTCGGACGAGATCTACGACCGTGTCGTGTACCCCGGATTCACGCACGTCTCCACGGCGCAGGTCGCCCCCGACGTGCCCTGCGTCACCTTCGCCGGCCTGTCGAAGACGCACCGCGTCGCCGGGTATCGGGCCGCCTGGGCGTTGACGACCGGGTTCGCTGCCGATGACCCCTTCCTCTCCGGTCTGCGGCTGCTCGCCTCGATGCGGATGTGCGCGTCCGTGCCGGCACAGCACGCGATCACGGCGGCCCTGGAGCACGACGCATCGCTCGACGCGCTCGTCTCGGCCGAGGGGCGGCTGACAATGCAGCGCGACGCCGCCACGGCCGCGCTCCGAGCGATCCCCGGCGTCGACGTGCAGGAGGCGGGTGGCGGGCTCTACCTCTTCCCGCGCCTCGACCCTGAGGTGTTCGGCATCCGTGACGACGAGCGTCTGGTGCTCGACTTCCTCGACGCGGAGCACATCCTGCTGGTGCACGGCCGCGCCTTCAACGGCGCCGACACCGATCACGTGCGCCTCGCCTTCCTGCCCGAGACCGACACGCTGATCGATGCGGTGCAGCGCTTCGGCCGCTTCCTGCAGGGGTACTCGCCGCCGGGCGCGTGAGGACATCTGACCCGGTGGAGTGACCGAGTGGCCAGGTCGCGGTCCGCAAGACCGTGCACGCAGGTTCGATTCCTGCCTCCACCTCCGATCCGGCTCGCGCCGAGCCGTTCCCGACGAAGGACATACCCATGCAGAAGGACTTCATCCCGGCCGCCGCGCCGCTCATCGGCGACGACGAGGTGGCAGCCGTCGAACGCGTGCTCCGCAGCGGCATGCTCGCCCAGGGCCCCGAGGTGGCGGCGTTCGAGCGCGAGTTCGCGATGCACTTCGTGGGAGGCCGCACCACCGTCGCGGTGAACTCCGGGACGAGCGGTCAGCTCCTGGGCCTGCTCGCCTCCGGTGTCGGCCAGGGCGACGAGGTGATCGTGCCGTCCTTCACCTTCGCGGCGGTCGCGAACTCCGTGGTCCTGGCCGGCGCGACGCCGGTGTTCGTCGACATCGAGCCGAGGCACTTCACGCTGGATCCGGCGCGGGTCCGTGCCGCCGTCACCGCCCGCACGAAAGGCATCATGCCGGTGCACCTGTACGGGCATCCGTTCCTCGTGGACGACATCGAGGAGGTCGCCGAGGACCATGGCCTGGACATCTACGAGGACGCCGCGCAGGCCCACGGCGCCGCCTGGCGAGGGCGGCCGGCCGGGACCATCGGCAGGTTCGGCATGTTCAGCCTCTACCCGACGAAGAACATGACGGCGATCGAGGGCGGCATGGTCTCGTGCGTCGATGAGCAGGTCGCGCGCCGGGTCCGACTGCTGCGCAACCAGGGTATGGAGACCCAGTACGCGAACGAGGTCGTCGGCTACAACAACCGGATGAGCGAGGTGCACGCCGCGGTCGGTCGGGTGCAGCTCGGGCGGGTCGCCGCCTGGACCCGCCAGCGCCAGGAGAACGCCGCATTCCTCGACGCCGCGCTCGCCGGCATCGACGGGCTCACCGTGCCTGCGGTCGCGGAGGGCGCCGAGCACGTCTACCACCAGTACACGGTGCGGGTCGCCGCGGGGGAGCGCGACCGGGTGCGCGACGCACTCCGCGACGAACACGGGGTGGGCTCCGGCGTCTACTACCCGATCCCGAACCACCGGCTGCCCTCGCTGGCGCGCTTCGCGCCGGCCGACGAGCTTCCGGAGACCGAACGGGCGGCGCAGGAGGTGCTCTCCCTCCCCGTGCACCCTTCGCTCACGGCCGGCGACCTCGACCGGATCGTGACCGGGGTCGCTGCCGTGATGTCAGCCGGCGGCTGAGCTCAGGCGGCGAGGCCGAGCCAGGCCCGCGGAGAGCGACCGAGCCGCTGGGCGAACGCGCGGGAGAAGGCGGAGGCGCTCGCATAGCCGAGGTCGGCGGCCACAGCGCTCACGGACATCCCCGCACGGAGCTGTTCCTGGGCGATCGTGAGACGCCACTCGGTGAGGTAGTCGCCCGGCGCTCGGCCCACGACCTCCTTGAAGCGCGCCGCGAAGGCGCTGCGCGACATCGCGGCGGTCCGCGCGAGAGTGTCGAGCGTCCACGGCTCGCCGGGGGCCTCATGCATCGCCACGAGGGCGGGTGCGAGGCGTTCGTCCGCAAGGCCGGGCAGCAGCCCCGGCGGGAGGGTGAGATCGCCGGAGTGGTCGAGCATCCAGCGCAGGAGCTGGATGAGCACGACCTCGAACATCCGGTCTGCCAGCAGCGGACGACCGCAGCGCACGTTGTCGACCTCGGCGAACAGGAGGTCCAGCGCGGGGGCGAGGGTGGACACCTCGTCGAGCGGCAGGACGATCACCGGGGGGAGGGTGCGGACGAGCGGGTGCGTGGCTCCGCCGTCGAAGTCGATCGTCGCGCAGGCGAAGTCGGATTCATCGGTCGGGGCGCTGAGGAAGGTGTGGTCGACGGGGCGGGGGAAGAACAGCAGGCTCGGGCGGGTGATCGTCTCGCGCTCGATGCCGCCGTCCGGGCGCTGGTGCGTCACCTCCATCTCGCCGCGACGCAGCACGTGGAGGAAGCCGTGGCCCGCACTCGCGGCGAAGACCGTGGTCCCGCACAGGGGTCCGGTGTGGAACAGGCGGCTGCGCACCCGGAAGCGGTCGAGCAGCGGGGTGAGGCGGTCCAGCGGTGGCATGCTTCCATTCTTCTGGACGATATGTCACGAACGCAAGACCAGATGATGCGTATCGTACTGCGCGGCGAGCAAGACTGAAGGGGAAGCCGAATCCGGCCCGTCCCGACACACAAAGGAGCACCCCATGCCCAACGTCCCTCTCGTCGACCGTGAGACCGCCACCGGCCCCGTCAAGGAGCAGCTGGAGCAGATCGGCTCCGTCTTCGGCGCCGTCCCCGCCATGTTCCGCGCGGTCGCGAACTCGCCCGCCGCGCTCACCAGCATGTGGAGCGCCTTCGGCGCCTACGGTGGGGGCACGCTCGGCGCGGCCCTCGGTGAGCAGATCGCGGTCGCGGTCGCGAACCGCAACTCCTGCGGCTACTGCCTCGCGGCGCACACCGCGCTCGGCAAGAAGGCGGGCCTCACGACCGAGGCGCTCGCCGAGGCCCAGGCCGGCAACTCCGACGACCGCCGTACGGCCGCTCTGCTGGCCTTCGCGCTCAAGCTCGTCGAGGAGCGGGGTCAGGTGACCTCGGCCGACGTCGACGCTCTCCGCGCGCACGGCTGGAACGACGAGCAGATCGTCGAGACCATCGGCCAGGTCGCGCTGAACCTCTTCACGAACTACGTGAACATCGCGCTCGACGTGCCGATCGACTTCCCGACGGTGCCGCTGCGTCGCGCCGCCTGAGGTCGAGGGGAGCAGAGGCCGGATTCGCTGGGGGTCCGGCCTCTTCCCCTGCCCGCCTGCTACGCCTCGACCTCGTCGAGCCAGTCGCTCAGCACACGGATGGCGAGGGCCTCGAGCCGCGGGCCGTGCCGCTGCGCCTGCTCCCGGATCGTCCGCGGGTCGATGCCGTGGTGATGGAGCTCGTGCGCGTGACCGATGAGCCAGCGCTCGATGACGCGGTGGTCGGCTTCCAGGTGGAACTGGAGTCCGAGCGTGCGCGCGACGGCGAAGGCCTGATGGGGGAAGCCGGGCGTGTGCGCCAGGGAGTGCGCCCCGGCGGGGATCGCGAACTCGTCGCCGTGCCAGTGCAGCACGGGCTCGCCGTCGAGAGGGGCGAGGACGGACTCCCGGCCCTCGGGGGTGAGTGCGAGTGGGCCGTAGCCGATCTCGACGGCCCCGGTCGGGCGTACCTCTGCGCCCAGAGCCTCGGCCAGGAGCTGGGCGCCGAGACAGACGCCGAGCGTGGCGCCGCCCGTGGCGAGCCGGGTCGCGAGAGCCGCCTTCGAGGAGTGCAGGAAGGGATACCGATCCTCGTCGTACACGCCGATCGGTCCGCCGAGGACGAGGAGCAGGTCTGTGTCCGCGACGGCGTCCGGGTCGATCGCGTCGATGCCGGCGTCGAGCAGTGTGGTCTCGTAGCCGCGCGCCGCCAGCAGCGGGGCCATGATCCCGAGGTCTTCGAAGGGGACGTGGCGGACGGCGATCGCCGTCCGGGGCGTGCGGGACGCGGACATGCACTCTCCTCGGATAGATTTGACCTATGCCAAAACTAGCACACGAGGTTCGAGGTGCCGAGGTGATCGTGCGCGCCGCGGGGGTCCTGTTCGACTGCGACGGCGTGCTGGTGGATTCCGTCCCCTCGGCGGCGATCGCGTGGGACGCCTGGGCGCTCCGGCACGCCCCGGGATTCGACTTCCTGCGGGACGCGCCTCATGGCATGCGGCCGAGTGAGGTGGTCGCGGCGATCGTGGGGCCGGAACGGGCGGCCGAGGCGACGGCCGACCTCCTCGCTCGGGAGCTCGCCGTCGCCCCGGCGACGACCGGGATCCCCGGCGCCGCTGCCCTGCTCGCGGCGCTGCCCCCCGAGGTGTGGGCGGTCGCGACGAGCAGCAACCGAGCTGTCGCGGCCGCCCGGATGGGTGGAGCGGGCATCCCGGCGCCCGCGGTGCTCGTCGCCTCCGAAGACGTGGACAGAGGCAAGCCGGCGCCCGACCCGTACCTCCGCGCCGCACGGCTCCTCGGGCGGGACCCGGGGGAGTGCGTGGTCTTCGAGGACTCGGCGCCGGGGGTCAGCGCGGCGCGAGCGGCCGGTGCCGGCCTCGTGGTCGGGGTGGGCGCAGGCTCCGGGGCGGCTGACCCCGACCTGGTCGTGCACGACCTCGCCCGCGTGCGGTGGAGCGGGGAGGCGCTGTGCCTCCGCGTGCTCAGCGGAGCGCGCTGAGGGCCTCGTCGATCACGTCCACGGCGACGTCGAGCTGCTCGTCGGTCGTGGTCAGAGTGGGGAGGAAGCGGATCACGTTGCCGTCGCTGCCGGCAGTGAGGAGCAGGATGCCGCGCTGGGCGGCGAACTCCGCGATCATGGAGGCGGCCCCGGCCAGCGGTCGCGTCGTCCCGGGGGTGCTCAGCTCGAAGGCCTGCATGGCGCCGACCCCGCGCACGTCGCCGATGACCGCATGGCGAGTGCGCAGACCCTCGAGTCGGGCGGACAGGTGGGCGCCGATCCGACGGGCGTCGGCGAAGAAGGTCCCGTGCTCGAGCTCGTCGAACACTGCGAGGGCGGCGGCGATCGAGACCGGGTTGCCGCCGAATGTGCCGCCGAGGCCGCCAGGGTCGGGCGCGTCCATGATCTCGGCGCGGCCGGTCACCCCGGCCAGGGGCAGCCCGCCGGCGATGCCCTTCGCCGTGAGCACGAGGTCCGGCACGAGGTCGAAGTGCGTGCTCGCGAACCACGTCCCGGTGCGCCCGAGGCCCGTCTGGATCTCATCGGCGATGAACACCACGCCATTCTCCGTGCACCACTCCTGCAGGGCGGGGAGGTAGCCCGCGGCCGGGACGACGAAGCCGGCCTCGCCCTGGATGGGCTCGGCGATGACGGCCGCGAGGTCGTGGACGCCGATCCGCTGTTCGAGATGGGCGATCGTGCGCGCGGCGGCTTCCTCGCCGTCGAGGCCGTCGCGGTAGGGGTACGAGTTGGGGAGGCGGTGGACATCGGGCGCGAACGGACCGAACCCGGTGCCGTACGGCGCCGCCTTGTGGTTCATCGCGAGTGCGAGGTTGGTGCGCCCGTGGAAGGCATGGTCCAGGGCGGCGACGGCGCGCCGTCCCGTGTGCCTCCGGGCGATCTTGACCGCGTTCTCGACGGCTTCGGCGCCGGAGTTCGCGAAGGCCGTGCGGGTCTCGTGGGTGCCGGGGACCTTTTCCGCGAGCAGTTCGGCGAGGCGCACGTAGCCCTCGTAGGGGGTGACGGTGAAGAGCGTGTGCGTGACCCGGTCGAGCTGCTCCGCCGCGGCGGTGACGGCTGCGAGATTGGTGTGGCCGATGGTCGTCACGCCGATCCCGCTGCCGAGGTCGAGGAAGCGGTTGCCGTCGACGTCGGTGACCCAGGGGCCGTCGGCGTGCTCGATGTAGACGGGGAGCACGCTGCCGACGCCGCGCGGGACGACCCGCTGCCGGCGCTCGTGCAGCGCCCGGCTCTGCGGCCCTGGCACCTCGGTGCGCAGGCGCGGGGTCGACAGGGCGGTGTCGGAGAACAGGCCGGGTGCGGACATGGACGGGCTCCTTCGTGAAAGGGGCGTCGGCGGGTACGCGACGTGGTGTCGAAGCTATGTTAGATTTTGACCTATGTCAAAGATCGAGCGTGTGAGGGAGAGCGCCGAGCGCTACCCGACGGCCTTCACCGCCGCGGACTTCCGCGCCAACGTCGCCGACGTCCGCGCCCGCATCGACGCCGCCGCGGAGCGCGCAGGACGCGACCCCGGTGAGGTGCACCTGCTCCCGGTGAGCAAGACGGTGCCGACCGATCGGGTGCGGGTGGCCATCGACGCCGGGCTGCGCCGACTCGGCGAGAACAAGGTGCAGGAAGCCGTGCGCAAGCACCGGGAGACGGCCGACCTGGACGTGGACTGGGTGGTCATCGGCCACCTGCAGACGAACAAGGCCAGGGACGTCGCCTCCTTCGCCGCCGAGTTCCAGGCGCTCGACCGGCTGCGGGTCGCCGAGGCTCTCGACCGGCGCCTGCAGGCCGCGGGGCGCAGCCTCGACGTGTACGTGCAGGTGAACACCTCGGCCGAGGACTCGAAGTTCGGGATGCCGCCGGAGGAGCTTCTCGACTTCCTGAAGGCGTTGCCCTCGTACGGTGCTCTCCGTGTGCGCGGCCTGATGACGCTGGCGCTGCTCACACCGGACGATGCCCGGGTGCGGGACTGCTTCGCGCTGCTGCGGACCCTCCGTGACAGAGCACGTGAGGAGAACCCCGAACTCATCGGCGACGGCGCCCTGTCGATGGGTATGTCCGGGGATTACGAGATCGCGGTCGAGGAGGGCGCGACGTGCGTGCGGGTCGGGCAGGCGATCTTCGGTGCGCGCGCCATCCCGGACAGTCACTACTGGCCGGAGGGCTGACGCCCGCTCAGTCCTCGGTGCGGAAACCGGCCGCCTTGTGTGTGCCGTCGCAGAACGGCTTGAGCGCGGAGAGCCCGCAGCGGCACAGCGCCACGGTCCGCCGACGCGGGTCGATCACCGTGCCGTCGCTCGCGTGCAACTCGATCTCTCCGCGCACCAGGAGGGGGCCGTCCGGGTACGCCGTGACGGTGACCGGCTCGTCCCGGGCGGTCATGCCGTCGTCCTCTCCCGCAGCGCCGAGCGGCCCTCGGTCCACGCGTCGAGGGTGTGCGCACCCGCCCAGCCGTCGACCGTGAGGCACGCGGCCGCGCCGAACAGGATGTCTGCGAGCAGCTCCGGACGGTCCTCGGCGAGGCTGCCCGCGAGGTCACGGGCGGCGATCTGCTCGTGCACCGCGTCGGCCTCCACGTGCTCCTCGAAGTACGCGGCGACATCGTCGGCGAACCCCAGCCGGTGCAGGCCGTCGGCGTAGAAGCGGCACGGGATCGACGAGGTCATCTCGTAGGCGGCGAGGTGACCCACGATCGCGCCCACGAGGCGGCGGTTGAGGCCGAACAGGCTCATCATGTTGTGCGAGGCGAGCGTGATCGCGGGGGCGTCGTCGACGTAGGCGCCGTATGTGTCGTCGAGTCCGGCGGCGCGAAGGGCGCGGGCGTAGAGCTCCGCGTGCACCCGCTGCGGTCGGCCGCCGCCGTACTCGTCCGACTGGATCTCCACCAGCGCTGCCTTGGGGCGGCCGGTCAGCCGTGGGATCGCCCAGGAGTGCGGATCGGCCTCCCGCAGCGTGTACACGGAGCGGAGGATCAGCGACTCCTCGGCCTGCTCGCGGGTGGCCTTCCTGGCGATGTGCCGCGACAGGCTGGGGCCCGTATCGGCAGCGGCGAGGGCGAACAGGGCACGCCCCACGGCGTCGACTGTCGGCTCCGGAAGCTCGGGCACGGGCACGGTCTCGCGCAGTGCGGCCTCGAAGGCGTCCTCGAGGATCCGGCGCGCGGTGACCACCCCGGCCTCCCACTCCAGCGCCGCATCGAGCTGCGGCAGCGAGCCGTACGAGGACGCATAGAGGACGAAGAGGGCGAGCTGGATGTCGTCGTCCCGGACCACATCGCTGCTCCCAGCGACGGCTGTGGTGGCGAGGTCGGGCAGGGCGGCGGCGTCCTCGCCGCGACCGGTGAGGACGTCGAGCACGGCGCCCGACAGAGGACCGCGCGGCGAGAAGGCGACGGCGGTGTCGGGGTCGAGGGTGGAAACGGTCATGAGGAGGGGCTCCCATCGAGTCGATCACCGATATCCTCGTCCGCGCGAACGGGGGCCGCCAGGGACTTGACGCCGAGGCGCTCGGCAGGCAAGCGCCTCCGTCGATCGTCAGGGGCACCCGGCGAAGACGTACTCCTCGTCGTCCGGCGTGACGAGGTCGCGATCGCGGAGCACGAGGGATGCCGGGGCGTCCGGGTCGGCGCACAGCTCCGCGAACGACCGCGGGAGCTGGTCGGTGTACTCGATGTCGATCACGTGCGGCCCGTAGACCGCGGTGTATGCGCCGCACTCGGCGTACGCGGCGCACTCCTCCGTCACGGCGAAGTCGAAGCCCGCGCGCTCCTTCAGGGCCTCCGCATCCTCGGCAGCGTTCTTCTGTCCGGCGGCGAGCCCGACGCCGTGCGCCGCGTCGACGAGGAGCTCTGCGAGCGCGAGGTTGTGGTCCAGAGTCAGGAGGCCGAGCGAGCGTGAGAAGGAGTCGAGGTTGTCGAACTCGACCGCCTGGAAGCCGGAGTCCGCGCAGCCCTCGATCCAGGGGATCACGATCTCCGCGATGCGGGACCGCTGCGCTGCGCTGCCGGTATCCAGAAGGGCCTCGTCGGGCCAGTCCGGGTCGAAGACCACATCGTCACCGTCATGCAGGAGGAGGTCGTCGGGCCACTCGGCGAGCTCGCCCGGCTGGGTCTGGAATCCGTTGACGTAGCAGACGGAGTAGAGTCCCGCGACCGGCTCCGCGCTGCGGTCTCGCCCGACGATGCCCACACCCTCGGCCGGATCATACGCGCCGCCGAGCTGGTAATCCGGAAGGGCTCCGGCCGGAGGAAGCACGACGCCGGCCGATGACCCCGTTCCCTCCGCAGGGAGGGCGGTCGGGGCGGCGCAGCCGGCGAGAGCGAGGATCCCCATCGCGACGCACGCCGCCAGCGTCAGGGACACGCGTGCCGTTCTTCGACCGCGTCGAGAGCGCGGCGCGGTCATCGCGGCTGAGGCGTCGGCTGCGCGGGGGCGTCGACCGGCGGCGCCGCCGCCTCCGAGGGGTTCCGGCGGATGCCGATCCACGACACGACGCCGCCGAGCACGAGGAGCGCCGCGGTGACCCAGGCGGCGTTGTGGAACCCGTTGAGGTCGAGGGAGCCGCCGACGATGGTCGACAGCATCGCGACGACCAGCAGCCCCGCGACGCGGGAGACGGCGTTGTTCACGGCGGAGGCGATGCCGGAGTGGTTCTCGTCGATGGCCCCGAGGATCGCGGCCGTCAGTGGGGCGACGGTGAGCGACAGGCCCAGCCCCATCACGATCATGGCCGGGAGCACCTGCGCCCAGTAGTCGAAGGCGGTGTTCACGGTCAGCAGCATCAGCGCTCCGACGGCCATGATCAGCGGCCCGACGGTCATGAAGATGCGCGGGCCCCAGCGCCCCGCCCACCCGCCGGCGCGGGAGCTCAGCAGGATCATCAGGATCGTCATCGGCAGGCTCGCGAGTCCCGCCGCCGTCGCGCTGAGTCCCGCCCCCTGCTGGAGGTAGACGCCGACGACGAAGCCGTTGAGCGAGAGCGCGGCGTAGACGAAGAGCGTGGCGAGGTTGCCCCACCCGAAGTCGCGCACCCGGAACAGCCAGAGCGGCATGAGCGGCGTGGCCGAGCGGCCCTGCCGCCACAGGAAGACGGCGAAGAGCGCGGCCCCGACCACGGCGGGGATCCAGATCGCGGGGGAGGCCCACCCGAGGTTCGGCTGCTCGATGAGGGCGAACACGATGGCGCCCAGGCCCAGCGCGCACAGTGCTCCGCTCCACCAGTCCACCCGGACGCCCCGAGGGTGCTCCGGCAGGTGCAGGCGGGCGAGCAGCACCAGCGTCACTCCGATGGGGAGGACGTTGATGAGGAACACGAAGCGCCAGGAGAGGAAGTCGACGAAGAGCCCGCCGAGGAGGGGGCCGACCAGTTGGGCCGCCGTGGTGAAGGCGGTCCAGACGCCGATGGCCCTCGCCTGCAGGTCGCCGCGCATGGTCGCGGTGATGAGGGCGAGGGAGCTCGGGACGAGGAGGGCGCCGGCCGCTCCCTGCGCTCCGCGGGCCACGATGAGCATGAGCGGATCGATGGCTGCGGCGACCGCGACCGACGCGATGCCGAAGGCGATGAGCCCGATCCGCATCACCAGGACCCGGCCGTAGGCGTCGGACAGGGACCCGGCGAGCAGGATCAGCGCGCTGAGGGTGATGAGGTACGCGTCGACCACCCACTGCTGCGTGGTGATCCCGCCGCCCAGCTCTTCACTGATGGCGGGAAGCGCGACGTTCACCACCGTTCCGTCGAGGAACGTGACGAACGAGGCCAGCACGGCGATCGCGATGACGAGCCGCTGGAGCGGGGCGAAGGATGACACAGGCCGACCCTACTCCCGGGGTCGGACGCGAGGGGCCGGTCAGTCAGCCGATGTCCCGGTACCTTCCGCCAGCAGCCGTCGGAGTGCGGGGAGGCCGTCCCGTCCGTGCGCCGCGCGCTGCCGCGCCGCGCCGGTGCCGTCCGCCCGCATCCGGGCGAGTCCCGCTCGCACGGTGTCCGCATCGCCCTGCTCGTCCAGCACCGGGCCGATGTCGTCGAGCAGGTGCTCGGCCACGGTCCAGGCCGGGGCGACCTCGCCCGTGAGCGGATCCAGGATGCGGGCCGTCATCCCCGCTCTCGACGCCATCCAGATCGACGCGTCGATCGTCTCCGTCTCGTCGGCGACGATCCGCTGCGCGGACGACAGGGCGATGCCGCGGGTCAGCAGCGCGGAGAGAACGGCGTCCTCCGCGGTGAGCTGCGTGTCCGCGACGCGCGCCTCGACCGTCGGGTAGCGCTCGGACAGGCGCACCGCCCAGGAGAGGGAGGTCGCCTCCCCGATGGTCCCGAGATCGAGGAGCTGGTCCACGCGCGTGCGGTAGTCGTCGACATCGGCGAACCGGGGCGGGCACCACGACGAGGGGAGTCGGCGGATGAGCATGCTCCGCCAGCTGGCGAAGCCGGTGTCGATGCCGTTGCCGAACGGACTGTTCGTGCTGAGGGCGAGCAGCAGGGGCAGCCACGCGCGGAGTCGATTCAGCGCACGGACCCGCTCCTCCTCGTCCGGGACCTCGACGTGCACGTGCAGCCCGTTCACCTCGTGTTCGCGGGTGAGGTGCGCCAGGCGCCGGGCGACGTCGTCGTAGTGCGCCGACGGCGAGAGCCGGGGAGAGCGGAGAGTGGTGAACGGCGAGCCGGTCGGCGCCGCGATCGCGCGCCGCGCGCGGGCCTCCGCGCCGATGGCAGCCCGCAGCGTCGTCAGTTGCTGCAGGGCCTCGGCTCCGGTCCGCACCGGATCGGTGAGGGCCTCGAGCTGCGAGGCCAGGTACTCGGTGGTCACGCGTCCGGCGGCGACCTCGCCGCCGATGCGCTCCAGGATGTCACCGCTGAGGGCGACGGGGACGAGCGAATCCTCATCGAGCAGGAGGAACTCCTCCTCGATCCCGAAGCGCGTCATCCGGGTCAGTGGTTTCGCAGTTCGGAGATGAGCTCGGCCTTGCGCTTGCCGCTGTAGCCCGTGAGGCCCAGTTCCTTCGCGCGCTTCCGCAGCTCGGGGACGGTCCAGTCCTCGTAGTCACCGTGCTCCCCGCCGCGCCGGCCGACCGAGCTGCGGCCGTCTCGTGCGGCGGCGTTCGAGATGCGGGCGGCCTTCTCCTTCGAGGCGCCGTCGTCGCGGAGCTCCTCGTACAGTTCCGGATCCTTCAGGGAATTGTTGCGTCGTCCTGGCATTGCTCTGCTCCTTCGCGCATCGGGAGGGTCGAAGTCAACCCCCTCCAGGGAGGGTGTGGTTCGGGTCTAGCGTGGTGTCACCGCAGTCGGGCGCCCGCGCCCCCAGAGAAGGGAAAGACCGATGAACATCCTCCTGATCATCGTCATCGTCATCGCCGTGATCCTCGCGATCACCGGAGGACTGGTGCAGTCGCTCCAGTTCCTGCTGTGGGTCGGTCTGGTGCTCCTGGCCATCGCCGTGATCGCCTGGCTGATCCGAGCGATCACCGGCAGCCGCAAGGTCTGACCCGAGTGCGGAGGGGGAGGCTCGCCATCGGCGAGCCTCCCCCTCTTCATGGGTTCAGCGGGTGGGGGATCAGCGGTTGAACGCGTCCTTGACGCTGTCGCCGGCCTTGCCCGCGGCGTCCTTGACGTTCTCGCCGGCCTGCTTCGCGTCGGCCTTCACCTGATCCGCCTGGCCTTCGGCCTCGAGCTTCTCGTTGTCGGTCAGCTTGCCGAAGCCTTCCTTGGCCTTGCCACCCAGCTTCTCGGCGGAGTTCTTCATGTCATCTGCGCCACTCATAAGAGGCTCCTCTCCTTGACGGATCGATTGCTCTTCGAGCCTCCCACCGGCCCTCCGCACCGTCCACGGGATTGACATTCGCGCAGCGGCGTGTCAGCGTCCCGCGACCATCGACTCCCGTCCGCGCAGGGGTTAGCCTGGCGCCAGGCGGGTGTCCTGCCCGTCGTCCTCGACGAAGGGAGCGGTGTGCGATGGACGCGATGATGATGGGTGCCATGTCCAAGAACATGGAGTCGATGCCGGACATGGCGATGATGGACATGTCGGTGCTGCAGGCCTGCATGGATGCCTGCGCCGCCTGCGAGCAGGCCTGCACCGTGTGCGCGACCCAGGAGATGGACTGCGCTCCGGCCTGCATGAACTGCGCGGACATGTGTCACACGATGATGCGGTCGATGCTCCGCATGCAGGGGATGACGCCGGCCACGATGATGGCGATGCTGGACGCCTGCATCGCGATGTGCCAGATGTGCATGGACGAGTGCATGCAGCACGCCGATCACAGCGACGTCTGCCGGCTCTGCGCTCAGGCGTGTCAGGCCTGCATGAACGCTTGCATGGCGGTCCGCGACATGATGATGGCGAGCGCCTGACCCGAGGGGATCAGGGCATCGTCACACGACGGCGACGTTGAAGCGGGTGCGCCCGACGGCGAGGACGGCGTAGTCGAGGTGGAGGGCGACCGGGCTGCCGATCGCGGCCTCCAGCGCGGCGCCGGAGCCGTTCCACAGCGTATGCGTGGTGCCGTCGAGCGTGCGGACGACGAGGTCTCCGGCGACCGGATCCGCCGCGATCACGAACGCGTCCGCCCACCCTGCCGGAGTCGCCGCCGCGAGGCGCTCCTGGATCAGGTGCAGGGCGTGGCCGGGTGCCGACGACGAGCAGCGGCCGCCGTTCCCGCACATGCACGTCGCACGCTCACGCACCTCGAGGGGCGGACGGCGGTGCAGCGGCGTGGACACGGGGACTCCTTCGGATCGGCGTCCCGCCAGAGTACGTCGACCGGGTCGGGATCCCGCAGCGCCCCCGACACGCGACGAAACAAACGGGTGTAGGCTCGCCGGGTGCTGTCGTCGATGAGCGCCCTCGGGGCGCGGAGCGGAGCTGCAGGCGCGTTCAGCGCCGCAGGCAGAGGCTGAGGACCGGCCGGAGGCGGAATCCCGTCCCCGGTGCTGCGTCGTACCCCGGCACCGTCCGGGTGATCCTCCGATCCGTCTCGCCGTTCCGGCGATCACACCGAAAGCTCTTCCCCTATGCGTCCCATCGACGAGCGCGCTCTGCGCGCCTCCTTCCGCAACGCCTCCCGCAAGGAGATCTCCGACATCACCCTGCCGCCCGGCTTCGCCGAGACGGACTTCGACCGGCTCGACTACCTCGGCTGGGTCGACCCGAAGCTGCCTCGTCGCTCCTACGTCGTCACGTGGATCGACCACGAGCCGGTCGGTGTCGTGCTGCAGCGCGCCGAGCAGCGCGTGCTCGCCCGCGCGCAGTGCTCCTGGTGCGAGGACGTGACGCTCCGCAACGACGTGCAGCTGTACGTCGCCCGCCGCGCCGGGGCCGCCGGTCGCAAGGGCGACACCGTCGGCGTGCTCGCATGCGCGGAGTTCGGGTGCAATGTCGCGGTGCGCAGGCTCCCGCCGCTGGCCTATCCGGGGTACGACCGCGAGCTCGCGCGCGAGATGCGGATCCTGCGGCTGCAGGAGCACGTGACCGGGTTCGTCCGCGAGGTCGCCGGTCTGACCCTCTAGGCCGTCACGGCGCGCACGTGGGCGAGGGCGGGTGCCTCCCACGCCGCCGACAGCCGGGCGAACGCCTCGAAGCTGCGTCCGCCCGGCCAGTCGGCCGGCAGCATCGCCGGGGGCAGCCCGGGATCCGTGTAGGGCAGCACCCGCCACCGGTCGATGAGGTGCACGTAGGCCGGGAACGGCGCGTCGGGCAGGGCCGCGAGCGATGTCTGGAAGGACTCGTGCTCGGCGCGCAGCCCGTCCAGGTCCCACCACGCCGCGGCGGCCTCGGCCAGGGTCCCTGCCGCGGCCGGGGCCGACGCGTCGAACAGGGTCGCCCAGCGGCGGGCATCCAGCTCGTCGAGGATCTGCTCCGCTTCCTCCCGGAGATGTCCGGGGCAGATCCACAGGGCGGGGGAGACGACGCCGGCGCCGATCCAGTGCAGTCGGCGCCGCAGCTGATGGCGCACGCTGCGTGCGCTCTCCGGGATCGAGAACGACACGAGACACCACGGATCGTCGTCGGTCATCTCCCGCATCCGGAAGATCCGGCGGTCGCCCCGCTCCAGCATCGGCACCGCCGCAGGGCTGAGGCGGTAGCCGATCGCGTCGCGGCGCTCGGGGAGGAGCAGACCCTTCTGCTTGAGACGGGCGATGCCCGTCCGGGCGGGAGCCGCCGGGATTCCGAGGTCGCCGGCCAGCGCCACGAGATCGGCAGCGGAGATCCAGCCGCCGAGCGGGCGCAGATACAGGCCGATCAGGGTGCGCAGGAGCGAGGCGGTGCTGCCGGGGCGGGCGTCGATGTCATCGAGCACGACCGGTGCCGCGGGGTCAGGAGACACCGGACTCCAGTGCGTCCCTCACCGCGAGCACCCCGGCGACGGTCTCGGCGTGCGACGTGCTCAGCGGCGACAGCCCGAGCCGGATCCCGTCCGGGAAGCGGAAGTCGGGGATGACGCCGTCGGCCCAGAGCCGCCGCGTGACGTCGCGGAAGTCCGGGTGCCCGATCGTGATGTGTCCACCGCGCAGCGCGGGGTCGCGAGGGCTGAGCAGGCGGACGTCCAGGGGCGCGAGCAGCTCGTCGTACGCCCGGACCGCGAGCGCGGTGAGCGACTCCGACTTGGCGCGCACGCCGTCGATCCCCGACTGTTCGATGAGGTCGATCATGCCCTGCATCGCGAGCATCGAGGTCACCGGCGGCGTGCCGCTGAGGAGCTGACGGATGCCGTCCGCCGGGACGTACTCGGGGCCCATGGCGAAGATGTCGGCGGCGCTCCACCAGCCCTGGATCGGCTGCCGCAGCACGCCCTGCAGGTCGTGGCGGAGGTAGGCGAACGCGGGCGACCCCGGGCCGCCGTTGAGGTACTTGTACGTGCAGCCGACCGCCATGTCGACGCCCCAGTCGTCGAGCTGCATCGGCACGACACCCGCCGAGTGGCAGAGGTCCCACATCATCAGTGCCCCGGCCTCGTGGACGACGGCGGTGATGCCCGGCATGTCGGCGAGGGCACCAGAGCGGTAGTCGACGTGGCTGAGCGAGACGAGCGCGGTCCGCTCCGAGACCACGGCCGCGACGTCGTCGACCGTGACGCCGTGCACCGGATCGGGCGTGATCCAGCGCAGCGTGGCCCCCATCTCCGCCGCGACGCCTTCGGCGAGGAACCGGTCGGTGGGGAAGTTCCCCTCCTCGATCACGAGCTCCGTCCGCCTCGTGGGTCCCTGAGCCTCGCCCGTGGGTCCCTGAGCCGCGCCCGTGGGTCCCTGAGCCGCGCCCGTGGGTCCCTGAGCCTGTCGAAGGGCGCCCCGCATGAGCTTGTAGATGAGGACGCTCGTGGAGTCGGA
This sequence comes from Microbacterium sp. NPDC064978, assembly GCF_044543605.1. Classification (NCBI taxonomy): domain Bacteria; kingdom Bacillati; phylum Actinomycetota; class Actinomycetes; order Micrococcales; family Microbacteriaceae; genus Microbacterium; species Microbacterium sp. NPDC064978. The sequence goes on from NZ_JBITWF010000003.1 coordinate 88,557, forward strand.
CACGACCGTCTGCCCCGCGCCCGCGCCGAGGGCGACGGCGCCGATGCGGTCGCCGAGTTCCATCGGCAGGGCCATCCACCGCTCGTCCCAGGAGCGGATGAGACGGGTGCCCCAGTCCTCGCGCACGAACGCGGCGAGCTTCTCCGGCACGTCGCGCAGCGGGCGGCCGAGCGAGTTGCCGTCGAGGTAGGCCGTGACGCCCGGGGCCTCGACGAAGGCGTCGAGGTGGGCCGCGAGGGGGTCGGACGCGTCCAGGGCGCGGGCGGCATCGAGGAGGGCGGTGTCGGCGGAGCGGTCGGTCATGTCACACCTTCAGGTCGGCGGGGGTGAGGGGGCGGGCGGCCAGAGGATCGGCGGATCCGGGTGGCAGCAGGAGGAGGAGAGAGCGGGGATCGAGCGGGTCGACGGGCGCGAGGGCGAGGAGGAGGGCGCCGTCGTCGAGGCCGGCGGTGCGGAGGGCGGCGACCTCAGCCGGGTTCAGGTCGACCGGGGTCGGGCCGTTGCCCATGTCGGTGCCGTAGCGGACGATGCCGCCGGCGGCGTGGAAGCGGGCGACGTTGTCGATCGCGATGGCCCGCGCGTGGGGGTCGTGGATGGCGAGGGTGCTGATCCAGGAGGTGCGGGCGGCCTGCTCCGCGATCTCCTCGTCGTCCAGGCGCTCGGAGAACGGGGCGTGGGCCAGCTGCGTCGCTCCGAGGCGGACGACGCGCTGCGCTTCGCCGAAGCCCTCCGCATGGGCGATCACCGGGAGGCCTCGGGCTGCGGCGAGGTCGGCGATCGTGCGGAAGAGGGCGTCGGAGAAGACCGGGCCGGCGGTGCTGTTGCTCGCGACCTTGACGCAGGAGACACCGGCCGCTGCCATCTCCTCGACCGCGGTCGCCGCTGCCGCGGGGTCGGCGATCTCCCGCACCGAACCCGCCGGCGCCCAGACGCGGTCCGAGGGGTATCCACCGGGAGGCGTGAGGAACGCGCCGGCGAAGTCGACGGTTCGCAAGTCAGGAGAATCCGGCCCAGGCGCACCCGGAACCGCCTCGGAAGCGCCTCCGCCGGTCGAAACTCCTGAGTTGTGAACGGCGATCCGCGCCACCGTGGACGGATCACCGCCGAGGTCGACCACTCGTCCGAGGCGGGACGAGGCCAGGAGCGCGTGGTCGACGAGCTGCAGGTGCACGTGGTGGTCCGTGAAGCCCCCGACGATGCGGCCGGAGAGGACCGGGCCCCCCGGCGCGGGTGTCTCCTCACCGAGCCGGGGGCGCCCGTCCTCGCCGAGTCCGACGACGCCGTCCCGCCAGCGCTCGCCGTCGAAGAACGTCGCCGTGAGCATCAGGAACCGATCTCGGTGCGGACGGTGTAGAGCTCGGGGAAGAAGGTCAGGTCGAGGGCGCGCTGCAGGAAGCCGACGCCGCTCGACCCGCCGGTGCCGACCTTCATCCCGATGGTGCGGGACACGGTCTTGAGGTGACGGAAGCGCCAGAACTGGAAGTTGTCCTCGAGATCGACGAGGTCCTCGCAGGCCTCGTAGAGGTCCCAGTGGGTGCGCGGGTCCTGGTAGATCGCACGGATGGCAGGTACGAGGTCCGGGGTCTCGCGGTAGGGCTCCCGCACGTCGCGGTCCAGGATCTCGCGGGGGATCGGGAGGCCGCGGCGAGAGGCGTAGCGGAGGAACTCGTCGTACAGCGTGGGCTTCTCCCACTCGGCCGTGAGGAGCGCGAGATTCGCCGGGTGGTCGCGGAAGACGCTCAGCATCTTCTCGTTCTTGTTGCCCAGCGCGAACTCGACGGCCCGGTACTGCACCGACTGGAAGCCGGACGAGTTGCCGAGGGCGCCGCGGAACTGGGCGTACTCCGTCGGGGTCAGCGTCGCGAGCACCGACCACTGCTGCGTCATCACGTCCTGGATCCGCTTGACCCTGGCGATGCGCTTGAGGGCCTCGCGCAGGTCGTCCGCCGCGAGCAGCTCCCGCGCCGAGCTGAGCTCATGCAGCAGCTGCTTCAGCCAGAGTTCCGTCGTCTGGTGCTGGATGATGAACAGCATCTCGTCGTGGTGCTGCGGGTCGCTCACCGGATGCTGTGCCGTGAGGAGCTGGTCGAGCGCGAGGTACGAGCCGTAGGTCATACGCCCGGAGAGATCCGTGACGATCCCCGACTCGAGTGCGCGTTCGTTCTCCGTGTGCATCCCGCGAACATATCACTTCCGTGCCGATCGTCACAGACATGTTATGTCCAGATCCCGCCCCGCCTGCACGACCCGGCGCCAGTGGCACGGGTATCTCCCGGATTCGGTCGTGCACCCGTGCCCGGGTCGTGCACCCGTTGCCCGGGTCGTGCACCCGTGCCCGGGTCCGTCTCCACCCGTGCCGAGGTCCGCCTGCACGACCGGGGAACGGATGAACAGACGTCCGGCCGAACGAGTCGTGCCGTCGTGTCGGGATCGTGCGACCGTGGCAGCCCCGCCGGACGACAGGGGCCGGGTCAGCGGGTGTGCGCGTCGAGGAAGGCGATGGTGTCCGCCAGGGCCTTTCGAGCCTCGGGCAGATCGAGGTGGAACTGGTACTCGTGCGGGAGGGCGGGCTCGTGCGGCGCGGGCCAGAACACAGGCGTCACATCGACGCCGAGCTCCTGCAGCCGCTTCGCCATCGGGATCGACTGGAGCCAGGTGAGTCCGTCACCGTTGCCGCCCGAGATGTACGTCGCGGGGAAGTCGGAGGTGACCCAGTCCACGGTCGACATCGTGGCGCCGGTCGAGTCCTCCGCCCAGGTCTTCGTCCCGGAGTACGCCCACATCGCCGACTTGAAGCCCCACCCCGGGACTCCGTCGAGCTCGGCCAGTGCGGCGAGGTCGTAGACGCCGCAGTTCAGCACGGTCGCGACGAGCTGGTCGGCGCGGATCGACGGGCGGATACCGAGGATCTCGGCGTAGTCCGGATTCGTGATGAGCGTGGCCATCTGGCTGGCGAGCTGAGCGCCCGCGGAGTCCCCCGCCAGCACGATGTGACGCGGGTCGACGCCGAGTTCCGCCGCGTGCGCGTCGATGTAGGCGAGGGCCTCGTCGAGCTGGTGGACGGCGAGCGGGTACACGCCCTCGGGTCCGCGGGTGTAGTTCACGCCGATGGTCGTGTAGCCCTCCGCGGCGAGGATGCGGAGGTAGGGATCGACGTCCTCCTTCGAGCCCGAGATCCAGGCACCTCCGTGGACCCACACGACAGTCGGCAACGCGCTGTCGGCGGAGGCGGGGCGGAAGACGTCCATCGTCGTGTCCGCGCCGGCATCCCCGTAGGCGATGTCCTTCCGTTCGTCGAGAGGCGTGTCCGGGACGTGCTTCGTCATCTCCGCCGCGGTCTCGTCGCCGCCCTTCGTGAACACCGAGCGGATGATCATCGCGGATGGCCACGGCGTGAGCGCCCCGATGATCGCGACGACGGCGGCGACCGCGGCGAGGACGCCCACGGCGATCTTCGTGCGACGCCAGGGCGACCGGTCGGTCTTCGCGGCCACGGTACCGGCGGTGCTGCGGGAGTCTTCCACGGCCTCAGTGTGCCAGTATCCGCCGTCGTGGGATCGAAAGCGTTCCGGAATCCCCGAACGAGGGCGCGCTTTCGATCCCGCGGCCGGGCTGCACCTCGTGCCGGGATCGAAAACGGGCCGGATGGGGCGCGCGAAGGTGCGATTTCCGTCCCGCACGGGCGCGGGGCCGGGGGCACGGGCACGGATGGGGCCGGGTCAGGGAGAGAGGAGGGTGGCGGTGTCGGTCACGGTGATCTGCGGGGGATACAGGGACATGACCTGCACGGCGGCGGCGTGGTTCTCGGCCGTGGAGCCGGCGCAGGCGTCGGCGGCGAGCGTCACCCGTGCTCCGGCATCGGCGGCGGCGAGAGCGGTGGACACGACGCAGCAGTCCGTCGACACCCCCGCCAGCACGATACGGCCACCGTGCCCGACGATCGCCTCGAGCTCCGGGCCCCACTTGCCGAACGTGGGCAGGTCGACGGTCGGATGAGGAGACAGGCCTTCCGCCTCGGGGACCAGTGCATAGAGCGGGTCGTCGGCGGACCGATCGGCGAACGGCCACGCCGCGAAGTACTCGCCCCAGGAGGTGGAGCGGTCGGCCGTCGGAAGCCAGCGGGTCACGAGCACGCGCTCGCCGAAGGCCTCCGCGAGCCGACGGATGTTCGCCATCGCCTCGGAGAAGAACGGCGAGCCCCAGGCGGAGTCGGGCGATGCGAAGATCACCTGCGGATCGATCACCACGAGCCAGCTCTCGGTCCCTGAGCCTGCCGCCTCCTGGGTCCCTGAGCCTGCCGACTCCGGGGCTCCTGAGCCTGTCGAAGGGCTCACGACTCCTGCCGCCGGATCCTCCCCGCCCGGGCGAACCAGGTCACGAGGAACGACAGCACCAGCGCCACGAACACCCCGAGGTTCGCATACGCCCAGTCCCCGTCCGTCCCGCCGACGAGGAACAGGAGGTACCCCTGCCAGTTGTTCCACGGCGCGGCGTCCGCGAAGCCGTTGAGGACGAGACCCCAGCCGATCACGCTCGCGACGACCATGGTGCCGATCGACGTCCAGTCCCAGGCGCCGTAGCGTCCGCGGCTGTCGAAGAGGGCCTCGTCGTCATAGTCCTTGCGACGGCGCAGGATGTCGGCGATGAGGATGCCGGCCCAGGAGGCCAGCGGCACGCCGAGGGTGATGAGGAAGCTCTGGAACGGGCCGAGGAAGTCGGTCGCGAAGAACACCACGAAGATGGTGCCCGCCGTGAGGATCGCGCCGTCGATCGCCGCCGCCGACGGCCGCGGGATGCGGATGCCGAGGCTGAGCAGGGTCAGGCCGGAGGAGTAGATGCCGAGCACCGCGCCGGAGACGAGCGCGAGCACGGCCGTGAACAGGAACGGCACGAGGACCCACACCGGCAGGATGCTCGCGAGCGCGCCGATCGGGTCCGCGGCGATCGCGTCCATGAGCTCGGCGTCCGATCCCGCGAGGAGCAGACCGAAGACGACGAGGATGACCGGTGCCACCGAGCCGCCGATCGTGTTCCAGGCGACGATCGCCCCGTCGGACGCGGTGCGCTTCTGGTAGCGCGACCAGTCCGCGGCGATGTTGATCCACCCCAGTCCGAACCCGGTCATCACCATCACGAGCGCGCCGACGACCTGGCCGATGCCGCCGTCGGGACGGGCCATCACCGCAGCGAGGTCGATACTCGGCGCCGCGAGGATGATGTACACCACCGTCACGACGCCCGTGATCCAGGTCAGCACCGACTGGAGCCGCATGATCGTGTGGTAGCCGAGCACCGAGGCGGCGACGATGAGTGCCGCGACGATCACGGTCGCGAGGATCTTCAGCCAGAGGCTGTCCCCGTCGCCGCCGAGCTGCGTGATGACCGTCGCCGTCGCCAGTACCGCCATGATCGCGAGGAAGGTCTCCCAGCCGATCGACGTGAGCCAGGACACGATCCCTGGGACCTTCTGCCCTTGGACGCCGAACGCGGCCCGGGAGAGCACCATCGTCGGCGCCGACCCCCGCTTGCCCGCGATCGCGATGAGTCCGCACAGCAGGAATGACACGACGATGCCGACGACCGAGACCACCGTCGCCTGCCAGAAGGAGATGCCGAAGCCGAGCACGAACGAGCCGTAGGACATCCCGAACACCGAGACGTTCGCCGCGAACCACGGCCAGAACAGGTCGCGGGGCTGGGCGGTCCGCTCGGACTCGGGGATGATCTCGATGCCTGCGCGCTCGATGAGAGCCGGCCTGATGTCGGTCATCCTCACATCCTGGCACTCCGCGAGCGCACTCGTGACGTGGATCAGGGCACCGCGCCGGGCGCGCGGCTCAGCCGGCGAAGAAAGCCCCGGCCACGCGCGTCAGGTCGTGCAGGTCCGAGACCCCGGCGAGCTCGCGCGCGGAGTGCATCGAGAGGATGGGGATGCCCACGTCGACCGTGCGGATGCCGAGCCGTGTCGCGGTGATCGGTCCGATGGTCGAGCCGCACGGCACGCTGTTGTTCGAGACGAACTCCTGCGTCACCACCCCGGCCCGATCGCACCAGTTCCGCCAGGACGCGGCGCCGACCGCATCGGTCGCGTAGCGCTGGTTGGCGTTGAGCTTGAGGATGGGCCCGGAGCCGAGCACGGGCTGCACGACGGGGTCGTGTCGGCCGACGTAGTTCGGGTGCACGGAGTGCCCGACGTCGCTGGACAGGCACCAAGACGACGCGTACGCCTGGCGGCGGGCGGAGCCGTCGGCCCCGAGCCCTGCGTAGAGCCGCTCCAGCACATCCTCGAGGAAGGGGCCCGCGGCGCCGGAGCGCGACTCGGAGCCGAGCTCTTCGTGGTCGAACGCGGCGAGGATCGCGACGGGGGCTCCCGCCTCGGGTTCATGGGCCGCGAGGGCCACCACGCCCGCGTGCACGGAGGCGAGGTCGTCGAGCCGACCGGAGGCGAAGAACGCGTCGTCCTTGCCGAACACCGCGCCCCGCGCGGCATCGGCGACGACGACGTCGTAGCCGCGGATCTCTGCGGGGTCCACGGCGGCGGATGCCGCGAGCTCGGCCAGCACGTCGGCCTCGGTCGGGTCGCCGAGACCCCACACCGGCTGCGTCTCGGTCTGCTTGTCGAGCGCGAGGCCGTTGTTGACCCCCCGATCGAGGTGGATGGCGAGCTGGGGGAGGCGCAGCAGGGCTCCGGTGTCGGCGAGGACGACCCGACCGTCGGCGAGGGCGAGCCGGCCGGCGAGGCGCAGCTCCCGGTCGAGCCAGGAGTTCAGCAGCGGACCGCCGTACACCTCGACGGCGGCCTGCAGCCAGCCGCGGGCTCCGGTGGTCGGCTGTGGCTTGAGCTTGAAGCCGGGGGAGTCGGTGTGCGCCCCGAACACCTGCACGGGCGTCGTGGCGGTCGCCCCCTCCGGCACCACCCACGCGATCGTCGCGCCGTCGCGGACCACGAGGTACCGGCCTCCGGGCTGCGCGGGCCAGGCGTCCTCCTCCTGCAACCGTGTGAATCCGGCCTCCTCCAGACGGCGGGCCGTCTCGGCGGCTGCGTGATAGCTCGACGGGGAGGCGGCGACGAAGTCGGCGAGGTCCTCGGCGTGGGCGAGGGCGTCCGGGGTGACGGGCATGGCGTGACCTTCCTGCGCGGGGTGTCCTTCGAGCGTAGTCGCGCCCCGTCACGAACCCCGTCTCGCGGCCTTCCCGGTCGGGGGTAGGGTGGTGGCGATAGCGCCTAGGGTTCCGGGGTCTGCACCCGTCTGGTCCGAGCGGCGCCACGGTCCTCCTCCGCAGGAGGGTCGTCATCTGACAGGACAAAAGCCCGGAGGACCCGATTCGTCGCGCCCGCGGCGGAGGGAAGGGTCTGCCGTGTCCGCCGTCGCTCTCGTCCTCGTCCTCGCCGCCGCGATCGCCCACGCGTCCTGGAACGTCATCGCGCACGGCATCAGCCGCGCCGGCTCGCCGTTCCTGTGGTGGGGTGCCGTCGCCAGCACGGTCGTCTGGATCGGGGCCGTGCCGTTCACGGGCGGACTCGGTGCGGCCGACCTCGGCTCGTTCGCGCTCGGAGTCTCCGTCTCCGCGGTCCTGCACGTCGCCTACATGGCCGTGCTGCAGCGCGGCTACCGGGAGGGCAGTCTGTCGACGGTCTACGCGACGGCGCGGGGCACCGGGCCTTTCCTCTCGGTCATCGTCGCCGTGCTCCTGCTCGGGGAACGCCCCTCGGCCCTGGCGCTCGTCGGCGTCGCCGCGGTGATCGTCGGGGTCGTCGCGATCGGGTTCGTCGACCGCCGGCCGGCAGGGAGCGGGCGCCGCATCGACCCCGGTCTGCTGTTCGGCGCCCTCACCGGCGTGGCGATCGCGGTCTACACGATCTGGGACGCCCACGCGGTGCGCGAGTGGGAGCTGGCACCCGTGGCGTTCATGGTCGGCACCACGCTGCTGCAGGTGCCGTTCTACTCCGTGGCGGTTCGTGGACGATGGGGTGCGGTCGTGGCGCTGGGGCGCACGCAGTGGCGCCGCATCCTGGCCTTCGGCATCCTGTCGCCGCTGTCCTACATCCTCGTGCTGACCGCCATCCAGATCGCTCCCGTGGCCCTCGTCGCACCGCTGCGGGAGGTCAGCGTCGTGCTCGTGAGCCTGTTCGGCGCCTTCGTCCTGCGCGAGTCCCGGCCGGGATGGCGGATCGGCGCCTCGCTGATCGTCCTCGTCGGGATCGTGCTGCTCGCGCTCTGAGGCCGCGCCTCAGCGGAAGGTGACGAGTCCGGCGTGGGCGGCCGTGACGAGGATCTGCACGCGGTCGCGCAGGTGCCACTTCGACATCATGCGGCCGAGGTGGGCCTTCACCGTCCCCTCCGAGACGATGAGCGCCTTCGCGATCTCGGCATTGGACATGCCCTTCGCGAGGCACTGGAGCACCTCCTCCTCGCGCTCGGTGAGCGGTTCGAGGGTCTCCGCGGCCGCAGCGGGCGTGGAGTCGCGCACGTGGCGGATCAACATCGACGCGATGCGGGGCGACAGCGAGCTCGCTCCGGCGAACACCTCGCGAACACCCGTGACGATCTCCTCCGCGCTGGAATCCTTCAGCAGGTAGCCGGAGGCGCCGGCGCTCAGCATGGGCAGCACGGTGTCGCTGCCGTCGAGCGTGGTGACGGCGAGGATGCGGACGTCCGGCCATCGTTCGGCGATCGCCGCGGTCGCTTCGATGCCGTTCATCTCCGGCATCTGGACGTCCATCATCACGACGTCCGGCTTCTCGCGCTCGACCGTCGTGAGGGCCTCCAGGCCGTCCTCCGCCTGCGCCACGACCGTGATCTCGGGCGCGCGCGACACGAAGTGCGACAGCGCGGAGCGGACCAGAGGATCGTCATCGACGATCACGACGCGGATTTCCTGCATGGAGGAAGCCTAACGGCGTGAAGCGGGCGCTCTGAGGATGTAGACCTTTGGCTATCGAGGTCTGGACGAAGGCCAGATGTGCGCTCCGCGCGCCGCCGAGAAGATGAATACAGACATCGACAAATGACCACATCAAGGAGGTGAACAGTATGTCTTTCTGGCAGCAGGTTGGCAAGCTCTTCGGTCTCTACCGCTAGAATAGCTGGCAAATAGGAGATAGTGCACCATGGCCTTCGACCAGACGAAAAGGGCGACGCCCGAAATCTTCCGCCTCGGTCGAGGGGAGCGGCTCAGCCGTGTGGAGCGCTATGTGATCCTCGCGATCATCTGCATCATGATCGCCGTTGACGTCAGCGGACTCATCACCGATCCGAACGTCAATCCCCTCACATCCGCGGTGAGCATCGCTTCGACCGCGGTCTTCGCCCTCTTTCTCTGGTCCCCCCTCGTCGCGACCTGCGCGATGGGAGTGGCCCTCGGGCTCTCCTTCCTCACCGGAACCGAGACCCAAGTGCTCATCACCGCCGCTTTCGCGGCGGCCCTGGTGATGCGGCTGGGATGGACGTCACTCGTCCTCTCGTACACGGCTGGATTCCTGGTCGCGACAGGCGTGATCGCCTACGGTGACTCGGAAGTGCCGGTGAACGTTGGCATCTACCTGATCTTCGCAACCGCGGCCGGTGCCGTCGGGCTCGCGCTTCGTCTCGCATTCGCGCGCGGACGTCGCCTCGAGCACGAGCTGGAGGCAGCGGCTGAGCAGGAACGGGAAGCCGTCCTCGCCGAGCGACGATGGATCGCCGGCGAGCTGCACGACAGCATCGCGCACCACCTCACCGTGGTGTCGCTGCACGTACAGATGCTCGAAGACCCCGACGCCAGCGATGGCTCCCGTGAGGCGATCCGCGTCGCCGCCCGCAAGGCCATGACAGACCTCCGTTTCGTGATCGACCTCGCCGACGACGGCCCGCGCGCTGCGGGCATGCCGACCGGTGACCTCGTCGCCGCGGTCGAGGAAGCGCGGACCGAATTCGAAGCGGCCGGGCACGACGTCATCCTCGACGGCGACCCCGGCGACGAGCGCATTCCCCGCGCGGTCGAGATCGTGCTCGCGCGCATCGTGCGCGAGTCGGCCACGAACGTCCTGAAGTATGCCGGCCCCGGAACCGTCGAGATCCGTCTCGCGGTGGACGACGACAAGGCGCACCTCTCACTGCGCAGCCCGCTCCCCACGACGCCGCGTCGGGAGCTCTCCTCCAGTCGGACCGGCCTGGGGCGGATGGCCGAACGCGTGATGGGCGCCAGCGGCGAGTTCAGTGCCGGGGAGGTGGACGGACACTGGCTCGTGTCCGCCGTGTTGCCGGTGGTCTGAGCCCCGCGTATCCTGAGACGACGCCCGTGATTCCGCCCCCGAGGCCGTAGACGAAAGTCTACGAGTGTCTCGACATTCGGCACTTCAGAGGCTTCGCGGCGCCGACATATCCTGAAGGCTCCCCAGATAAAGCGTCCCCAGCGCTGCGATCGCGGGCGCGATCTTTCTGGCTTCTTACACTCCCGCGCCCGCGGTCGCGAATCTGTCTCCGGCCTCAGCCGCCCACTGCTCTCATGTAGTGTCCGTCCGTCGATATACCGGACGCCGCCACGGTGAAGCGCACCACCTCGCTGAGGTAGCGGTCCTCCGATGCCTCGAAGATGCGCCCCTCGGCGTCCCGCGACGTGCGCGTCAGCCGCAGGATGGGCGTTCCTCGCGGCACGCGGAGAAGCGCGGCGTCCTGATCGTCGGCGGCGACCGCGTCGATGACGTGCTGCAGTGCGACGATCGGATGCCCGACCGACGCGAGGTACTCGGTGATCGACACCGCGTCGAGGTCGATCTCGAACAGCCGACGGCCGACGTCCTCGGTGTAAGCGAGGCGCTCCAGCATCGTGGGACGGCCGTCGAGGAGCCGCAGGCGCACCACGCTCACGATGGTGTCGTCGCGTCCGACACCCAGCGCCGGGCCGAGATCGCCCGCGCGCCGCAGACTCAGCTCCTGCGTCTGCGCGCCAGGGGTGACGCCGAGGTCGCGCGCCCATCGGGTGAACGGGACGGAGACGTCCACGGCCTGATTCGCCTTGCGCGCCACCACGCGCGCCGGCCGGCCGCGGGTCGTCTCGATGAGGCCTTCCGCGCGAAGGGCCGCCAGCGCGTTGCGGATCGGACCGCGCGACGTGCGCCAGTGCTCCGCGAGCTCGGCTTCCGTGGGCACGTCATCGCCGGGGCGGAGCGTGCCGTCCGCGATCCGCGAACGGAGGTCGTCGGCGATCTGGGTGTACACAGCTTCGGCCACATAGGTACATTACTTCGTTCGGTGCCACGAAGGGCGGTGTGTTGCGAGGGTGTTCACCCAGGCGAATGGCGGGTGAACGCCGACTGAACTCTTCTGAGATAGGTATACATCTCAGCGAGGCTGCTGGGAGAGTCGTCCGTGGATCACTCCTCCCACCCTGAAAGGTCCTCATGAAGCTCCGCGCTCTCCCCGCCCTCGCCGGCGCTGCGATCCTCGCGTTCGGTCTCGCCGCCTGCTCCGGATCGGCCGATGCCACCGACGCCCCCGGCGACGCACAGTCGGCCGGTGGATTCGCCGTCGACGAGAACACCCTCGTCTTCGGCGTCGTCCCCGACTCGGTGGACACCGAGACGAACTACCAGCCGCTCATGGACTATATCGCCGAGGTCACCGGCAAGACCGTCGAGTACCACGAGTCCACCGACTACGCCGCGCTCATCGAGGCCGCCGTCGCCGGGAAGGTCGACGTCGCCTCGTTCTCCGGATTCACCTACGTCACCGCGACCAACAACGGCGCGAAGCTCACCCCGATCTCGTCCATCGTCACCGAGGAGGGCCAGGAGCCCGGCTACTACTCGCAGGCGATCGTCCCGGCGGACAGCGACATCTCCAGCCTCGAGGACTTCGCGGGCAAGAAGGTGTGCTTCGTGGACCCCTCGTCCACCTCCGGCTACCTCTTCCCGTCGTACAACCTCATCGAGGCGGGCGTGGACCCGAAGTCCGACATCACGCCCGTGTTCGCGGGCAAGCACGATGTGAGCGTGCAGAAGGTCGGCGAGGGCGTCGAGTGCGAGGCCGGTTTCGCCGAGGACTCCGAGGTCGAGAAGTCCGACAAGGTGAAGGTCATCGCCGAGACCATGGTCCCGGGTGCTCCGCTCGTCTACTCCTCGTCCCTGCCGGATGACGTGGCGAAGCAGCTCGTCGACGCCCTCGGCGAAGTCACGATCGACGACATCATCGCGGCGGGCATCGACAGCGCGGACTCCGACGCGTTCCGCAGCGTGTTCTTCGCCACCAAGCCGGTGGACGACGGGTACTACGACCTCATCCGCGACATCTGCGCCGAGACCGAAGCCGAGCAGTGCCAGGGCTGACGCCCCGCGCCTGACGACAGGAGAAGCCATGACCGCGGCATCCGACCCCCTCATCCGCCTCGCCGGCGTCACCAAGACCTTCGGCAGCACCACCGCCCTGAAGGACGTCACGCTCGAGGTGGCGCGGGGAGAGATCGTCGTGCTGCTCGGGCTCTCCGGTTCCGGCAAGTCCACGCTGCTGCGCCATCTCGACGGCCTGGAGCTCCCCAGCTCCGGGTCGGTCGCGGTGCTCGGCGCATCCGTTCCCTCGACGAAAGGTCGGGCGCTGCGGGAACTCCGCAGCAGCGTGGGCTTCATCTTCCAGCAGTTCGAGCTCGTGCCCTCCCTGACCGTTCTGGAGAACGTGCTGACCGGATCGCTGTCGCGGATGCGCGGCCCGAGGCTCGGGCTGTGGAGCTACCCCCGCGCCGCGAAGCTGACCGCGCTGGAGCACCTCGATCGCGTCGGCCTCCTCGACCGTGCCTATCAGCGCAGCGACACCCTGTCCGGGGGTCAGCAGCAGCGGGTGGCGATCGCCCGGGCGCTCATGCAGAAGCCGGCGATCCTCCTCGCCGACGAGCCCGTCGCCTCGCTCGATCCGGAGTCGAGCGAGCAGGTGATGGCCCTCATCCGCGAGATCGCCGCCGATGAAGGACTCACCGTCGTGTGCAGCCTCCACCAGGTCGACCTCGCGATCAGCTGGGCCGACCGGATCGTCGGGCTCCGACACGGCGAGGTCGTCCTGGACACCCCGACGGACGGACTCTCCAAAGCCGAGGTGATGGAGATCTACGGCCGCGTCGCGACGACGACGGCGGAGATCCGTGCCGTGCAGGTGGAGCTCGTCGACGCCGTGACCGCGGTGGGGGCGTCATGACGGCGGTGGGGGCGTCGACACGGGGCGCTTCGACAGGCTCAGCGACCCAGGGCGGCGGCTCAGCGACCCAGGGCGGCGGCTCAGCGACCCAGGGCGGCGGCTCAGTGGCCCGGGGTGGCGGGAGCGTCGCGGAGCGGGCGCCGAAGCGGCCGCTGTCCGCGGAGCGCATCGCAGCGGGACTCACTCTCCTCGTCCTCGTCGTGCTCGGCATCCTCGCGGTGCGCGACGTGGGGATCTCGATCCCGGCGATGGTCCAGAGCTGGGGCAACGCCGAGAACTTCCTCGGCCGCGTCGGCGGGCTCTCCTTCCCCGCGCCGGCCGACCTCGCCTGGCTCATCGCGCTGACCGTCGGCCTCGTGCTCGTCGGCACGCTGCTCGCGGCCGTGCTCTCCGTGCCCATCGCCTACCTCGCCGCCGCCAACACCACCCCGGGCGCGGGCTGGCGCGCGGCCGCCCGATTCATCGGCGTCCTCACCCGCGCGCTGCCGGACGTGGTGCTGGCCATGGCGTTCGTGCTCATGTTCTCGCTCGGCACGCTGCCCGGCATCCTCGCCATCGGCATCCACTCGATCGGCATGATCTCCAAGATGTTCGCGGACGCCATCGAGCAGATCGACGAAGGGCCACGTCTCGCGATCCGCGCCGCGGGGGGCTCGAAGCTGCAGGAGTTCACGGCGGGCATCCTCCCGCAGGTGCTGCCGAGCTGGGTGGCCACAGTGCTGCACCGCAACGACATCAATCTGCGCGGGAGCGTCGTGCTCGGCTACGTGGGCGTTGCCGGCCTCGGGCTCGAGATGTCCTACGCCTTCAAGTCGCTGAACTACGGCAAGGGCCTCGGGATCGCGCTCGTGATCTTCGTGCTCTGCATCGTGATGGAGATCGTCTCGAGCACGGTGCGCGGCGCGATGCTCGGCGAGCAGAAGCAGACGCGGTCCTGGATGGACCGGATCGTGCATCCGCGCATGCGCCGGCGGCCGTCCGCCTCCGCCGCCGATCGCCCCGCGTGGGCGGAGAGCCCGCAGACCGCGGTGCGCCGTCCGTGGACCGCCCAGCGGGTGCGTCACACGGCCGCCGGGATCGTCGCGGTCCTCGTCGTGGTCGGCAGCGTCGTCGTGAGCCAGATCACCTGGTCGGATCTCTTCACCTTCTGGGCGAAGCTGCCCGACGTCGCCGCCCGGTTCTGGCCGCCGTCGTTCGGCAACTACGACACGGTCGCGATGCTGGAGGCCATGCGGGAGACCGTCGCGATCGCGCTCGCGGCCACCGTCCTCACCCTCCTGCCGTCGCTGCTGCTCGGCTCGTTCGCCGCGCGCAACGTGGCCCCGCATGCCGCAGGGCGCGGCACCGCCCGTCTGCTCCTCGTGGGCATCCGCGGCATCCCGGAGCTGATCCTCGCCATCGTCCTCGTCGTCATCACGGGTCTCGGCGCGCAGGCCGGCGTCATCGCTCTCGCGATCGGCGGGATCGGACTGCTCGGCAAGCTCATCGCCGACTCCTTCGAGGAGGTCGACCGCGGGCCCGAGCGCGCTCTGCGGGCGGTGGGCGCCACCCGGATGCAGACGTACACGTCGGCCACGCTGACGCAGGGCACCCGCGCGCTCATCGGGCACAGCTTCTACATGCTCGACACCAACATCCGCGCAGCCACGATCCTCGGCATCGTCGGCGGCGGCGGGGTCGGCTACTACCTGCTGAACGCCAGCCAGGGCTCGCGCTACGAGACGGTGACCGCGATCGTGCTGATGATCCTCGTGACCGTGCTCGCCGCCGAGGGGCTCGCGATGTGGATGAGGAAGGTGTTCCGATGCTCGCGATGTGGATGAGGAAGGTGTTCCGATGAACGGGGCGAAGCAGAACCCCGACGTCGTCGTCGTCGGTGCAGGCATCGTCGGCCTCGGGGCCGCGTACGCGGCCGTGCGCCGGGGGCTCCGCGTCGTCGTGGTCGACCGCAGCGCGACCCCGACCGGCGCCACGATCCGGAACTTCGGCCACCTCTGCATCGGCGCGCAGGGCGGGGAGGCACGGCGATACGCGGATGCCTCGCGCGATCTCTGGCTGCAGCTCGCCAGGGACGCGGGCTTCTGGATCCGCGAGTCGGGCACGCTCGTCGCGGCCCGGCATGAGGACGAGCTCGCCGTGATGACCGCGGCGGCGCAGGACGGCGGCATCCGGATGCTGGAGGCCGATGAGCTCCTCCGCCGCGCCCCGCTGCGTCGGGACGGCCTCGTCGGCGGCGCCCTCATCGAGGCCGACCTGCAGACGGACCCGCGGACCGCGGCGACGGCCATCGTGCGGCACCTGACGGCCCGGGGCGTCGAGTTCCGCTTCCGCACCGCGGTGACGGCGCTCGGCGCAGGGCGGGTGGAGACCACGCGCGGTGCGATCGACGCGGGGGCCGTCGTGGTGGCGGTCAACCACGACATCGATCAGCTCCTGCCCGAGGTCGCCGAGCGCCACGGCGTGATGCGTTGTGCGCTCGACATGATGCGGGCGGCGGTCTCGTTCCCGCGACCGCTGACCGCGCCCCTGCTGACCGGCTGGTCGCTCATCCGGTACGGGCGGTTCGCCGATGGACCGGAGGCCCGAGTCCTGCGCGAGCGTCTGCACGCCGAGCGCCCCGACCTCGCGGCCCTCGACCTCAACCAGATGTACACGCAGCTTCCCGACGGCACGCTCATCCTGGGTGACTCGCATGCCACCGGCGCCGCCCCCTCGCCGTTCCAGCCCGAGGCCGCGTTCACCGCGTTCCTCAGCGAGGCCGAGGCCCTGTTCGAGTGGGGTGCACCACGGATCATCGAGCGGTGGCAGGGCGTGTACGCGAAAGCCCCCGGCGAGTTCCTCGTCGACCGCGGAGACGACGGTGCGCTCGTGCTCGCCGCCACCACCGGCATCGGCATGACCTGCGGCCTCGGGCTCGCCGACCTGCACCTCACCGCCGCCCTCGGCGGCACCCCTGCTCTGGAAGGAACCCCATGACCACTCCCATCGAACTCGTCGTCCTCGACATGGCCGGCACCACCGTCGTGGACGACGGCGTGGTGGAGCAGGCGTTCCAGCGCGCCGCCGAACGCACCGGCGTCGCCGCACGGCTGCCCTGGGACGATGCCCTCGGCTATGTCAGGAAGACCATGGGACAGTCCAAGCTCGATGTCTTCCTGCACCTGGCCGACGGCGATGCGGTCGCGGCACGGCAGGCCACCGCGGCGTTCGAGGCCGCGTACGCCGAGATCGTCGCCGAAGACGGCGTCGCGGAGATCCCCGGGGCGGCGGACGCGATCCAGGGCTTGAAGGACGCCGGGCTCACCGTCGCACTGACCACCGGGTTCGCGCCGGTCACCCGACAGGCGATCCTCGACGGCCTCGGGTGGGGAGGGCTCATCGACCTCGCGCTCTCCCCGGTCGACGCCGGCCGCGGACGCCCCGCGCCCGACCTCGTCCTCACCGCCCTTCTGCGCACGGGAGCGTCCGCGGTGCAGGCTGTGGCCGTCGCCGGCGACACCGTGAGCGACGTCGAGTCGGGCCGCCGCGCGGGTGCCGGTTTCGTCGCAGGAGTGCTCACCGGCGCCCACGATCGCGCGGCTCTGAGCGGAGCGGGCGCCCACGCCGTGCTCCCCGACGTCACGGCGCTGCGGGGGGCTCTGGCCCAGCGAGAGCTCCTTCCCGCTGCCGTCGCCTCCGTCTGAGAGTCGAGTCATGGGAACGCTGCTGATCCGCCCGCCCGGACACCGGAGGGACGTCGCGCTGCGCCCCGCGGCCACCGCGATGGTCTGGGTCGGCGAAGGGCACCCGCACGAGACGATCGCGGTCCCAGGGGTCGCGCTCGGCGATCAGGACGTGCTCGTCGCCGTGGAGATGTCCACGATCTGCGGGTCGGACGTGCACACCGTGCAGGGGCGCCGGTCCGCGCCGGCGCCGCTCGTCCTCGGGCACGAGAGCGTCGGTCGCGTCATCGCGATGGGCGATGACGGTGCGGACGCGGTGGACGGCACGCCGCTGCGGATCGGCGACCGTGTGGTCTGGTCGGTGACGGTGTCGTGCGGCACCTGCGACCGCTGTCGGCGCGGCCTCACGCAGAAGTGCCGTGTTCTCGGCAAGTACGGCCACGACCGTGTCGGCGCCCACGGCGACCTGACAGGGGCGTTCGCCAGCCACGTGCAGCTGCGGGCCGGCACCGCGATCGTGCGCGTGCCGGAGGCGCTGCCCGCTGCGGTGCTGGCGCCGGCCGCCTGCGCGACAGCCACCGCGTGGGCCGCAGTGGCGCGTGCCGCCCGTGACATCGACCTCGACGGCGCCGCGGTGCGCATCCACGGCGCGGGACTCGTGGGGATCAGTGCCGCGGCGATCGCCGCCGAGCACGGTGCCGTCGTCGAGGTGCGCGATCCGGACGACGACCGGCGCGCCTTCGCCTCCCGGTTCGGGGCCACCGCGCTCGACCGCGACCCCGACGTCGTCATCGAGGCCTCAGGGCATGCCGTCGGGGAGGCCCTCGCGGGCGTCGCCGTCGGCGGGACGGTGGTCCTCGTCGGCAGCGTGTTCCCCGCAGCCCCGGTCCCGCTGGACGCGGAGGATCTCGTCCGCCGACTCATCACGGTCGCGGGGGTGCACAACTACGGTGCCGACGACCTCGCGGCAGCGGCGTCGTTCCTCGCGGGGCGCGGGCGCGCGTATCCGTTCAGCGAGGCCGTGGGTGCGGTGCGATCGCTCCTCGACATCGACGCCGCCCTCACGGAGGCCACAGCGCCGGGAGCCCCGCTGCGGGTCGGTCTCGTGCCGGGGCGCTGAGTTCTCAGTCCGAGCCGGAGCGCCGCGGTCCTGCGGGGTGCAGCCCCTCGGCGTGGAAGGCGAGCAGTCGTACTGCGGCGTCGACGCTCGCCGACAGGATCTCGTCCGGATCGCCGGTCAGGGCCAGCCTCCGGTGCCCCGCATCGTCGGCGGTCGCCCAGCCCAGGTAGACCGTGCCCGCGGGGTGACCGCCCTCCGGACCCGGCCCGCCCACGCCGGTGGTGGAGACGCAGATGTCGGCGTCGAAGAGCTCCCGCGCTCCCGTGGCGAGCTGCTCGGCGCAGGCCGCGGAGGTGGGGTCCGTCCCCGGGGTCAGCCCCAGCACCCGCTCCTTCACCTCCGTGAAGTACGCGACGATGCCGCCGGCGAACCAGCCGGAGGCCCCCTCGCCGGCGCCGATCGTGTTCGCGAGGCGTCCGGACGTGAGCGACTCGGCCACGCTCACGCGCAGGCCTCGGCTGCGGGCGAGTTCGCCGAGGCGTTCGAGGTCGGGGGTCTCGTTCGGTGCGGTCATCGGGCGCTCCTCTCATCGGTTCCGCCAGGCTACGGGTGCCGCGGAACCCTGATGGAGGGGATTGACAACCGTGTCCGCGTCAAGCCCCTGGAGGGCACTCATCCTGCGCGCCATCGTCGGACCGTGGTCACACCGACGAAGGAGGCGGACATGGCGGAGGATGCGCGCGACACCGCGGGAATGCGGGCGGTCTTCTGGATCTGGGCGGGGATCATCGGCGTCGGGCTCGCCGTGATGATCGGCCTGCCGCTGGGAGGGCGATGACGATGCGCTCGCGGATCAAGGACCATGCCCTCAGCCTCTTCTTCCTCGCGCTGTTCGCGCTCGCGCTCGGGGGCCAGGCGCTCGCGGGCTACCTCCGCAACAACGAGGAGCTCCTCGACCACGGGCAGCGGGCGATCGGCTTCGGGGACTTCCTCTGGTCGTCCGACTTCGCCGTCGACGTCGCCGAGAACTGGCAGTCGGAGTTCCTGCAGTTCTTCCTCTTCATCGCTGCGACGATCTGGTTCGTGCAGAAGGGGTCGCCGGAGTCGAAGAAACCCGGCGATGAGGGGCCGGGCAGCGATGCGGATCAGCTCGTCGGCCCGCACGCCCGCCCGGATTCGCCGCGGTGGGCCCGGGCGGGCGGATGGCGAGCCGCCGTGTTCGGCAACTCGCTGCTGATCGTGATGGGGGCGGTGTTCGTGCTGTCCTGGTTCGCGCAGTCGCTCGCCGGCACGGTCGTCATGAACGAGGAGAATGCGATGCACGGCGTCGCCGCGATCACCTGGGCCGACTACGTGACCAGCTCGGACTTCTGGGACCGCACGCTGCAGAACTGGCAGTCCGAGTTCCTCGCGGTCGGGACGATGGTCGCGTTCGCGATCTACCTCCGGCAGCGGGGGTCAGCGGAGTCCAAACCCGTCGGCACCCCGCACCATCAGTCGGCCTTGGAGTCCGACTGAGAGAGCTCGTCGTTGACGTCGGCCTGCGAGAGCCGCTCGTCGTCGGCGTCGTAGCCCGGACGCGCCTCCTGCAGCGGCTGGTCGGAGAACTCGCCACCGAGGCGTCCGCCGAAGGGCCGGCCGTGGTCGGCGAACTCCTCGCGGGCGAACACCAGCTCCCACGGGCCCACCGTGAAGCGGGATCCGGTGCGCAGCGTCTCGGTGCGCTCGCCGGGGTGGGTGGCGTCCGCGTCGGGGTTGGAGTTCATCTCGCCGTCGGCGTGCAGGGTCACCACGTACTCGTCACGGTCGTCGTGCACGACCGTCGCGTGCACGGGCTCGGTGTCGGCGAGGCGCAGCTCGTTCCCTGCGGCGGAACCGATGCGCACCTCCTCCATGTCGAGCGCGAACTCCGTGCGCTCGTCGTCGCGCCGCACGCGCAGTCGCGGGTTGCCCGCGCCGCGCTCGGCGTGGGTGGTGCCGGGCGTGTAGCCCTCCTCGGGACGGTCGTCGATGTGGCGGTCAGTCATGGCGGTGCCCTCCTCGGATGTCGATGATTCGAGGCTAACCCCCGCATGGATCGTGCGCAGGGCCTTGACTTCGACGCGTGCGTCGCCCTCCGAGGCCGATTTGCCGCGCGCCCCGTCCGAGGGCTTACCCTCTACCCATAGGCCGATCCCGGCAGTGTCCGCCGGGCTGAGGACCACCCGACCGAGGAGCATCACCCGATGGGCAAGTTCATCTACGAAGGCAGCGTGAAGACCGAGATCGAGGATCGGGCGCTCACGCACCTGCAGCTCGTGATCACGGCCAAGCTGCGCCGCGGCGAGCCGTTCCCGTTCAGCTGGCGTGAGGACGCCAGCGTGGGCGGCGGCCGGACCACCGTCTGGATCCAGCCGGGCAGCTCGCTCGTCTTCAAGTACTTCGGCAGCCGGCAGCCCGCCGTCAACCGGGCCTGGATCGAGGCGCTCGCCTTCACCGCCAACGCTCCCACCGGGCTCTACCTGGTTCCCGAGCCCGCCGAGAACGCCGAGCCCCCGCACGGCGACGCCCCCTCCGCCGGCTGAGGCGGGTTTCCCGGAGACCGCCCGGGGCTGTCAACCCCCTGCCGTCCGCCCTCCGAAGCCGCGAGGCTCGATCACGACCTGATCGTCAGCCCCATGACAGGAGGAGCGGAAATGACCGACACCACCCGCGACGGCGGCCTCACCGACCCCCGACACGCGCACCACGAGGACGGGTTCCCGGCGCAGAGCCAGGACCAGCCCGGCCTCACCGAGAAGACCACCCCGGAGCCCGATCACGGCGAGCAGTCCTACGTCGGCCACGGGCGGCTCGAGGGGCGGCGTGCCCTCATCACCGGCGGCGACTCGGGGATCGGGCGTGCCGTCGCGATCGCCTTCGCCCGCGAGGGTGCAGACGTGGCCATCGTGCACATGCCCGAGGAGCAGGAGGATGCGGAGGAGACGCTCGCGCTCGTCCGCGAGGCCGGTCGCACCGGCGTCAGCATCCCCGGCGACGTCCGCGAGGAGGCCTTCGCGACCGACGCCGTGCACCGCGCGCGCCGCGAACTCGGCGGACTCGACGTGCTCGTCCTCAACGCGGCCTACCAGCACGACATCGACGGGTTCGAGAACCTCGACACCGAGAAGATGCGTCGAGTGTTCGACACGAACCTCGCCGGTCTCGTCTTCTCGGCACGTGCCGC
Source organism: Microbacterium sp. NPDC064978 (assembly GCF_044543605.1). Lineage (NCBI taxonomy): Bacteria > Bacillati > Actinomycetota > Actinomycetes > Micrococcales > Microbacteriaceae > Microbacterium > Microbacterium sp. NPDC064978. The sequence goes on from NZ_JBITWF010000003.1 coordinate 109,647, forward strand.
CTTCCCTGACCTCGAGCCCGGATCGAGCATCATCGTGACCTCGTCGGTGCAGTCGGCGCAGCCGTCACCGGGTCTCATCGACTACGCCATGACGAAGGCAGCACAGGTCGCGTTCGTCAAGGCGCTCGCAGAGGAGGCAGGGCCGCGCGGCGTGCGCGTCAATGCCGTCGCGCCCGGTCCGATCTGGACGCCGCTGATCCCCGCGACCGGATGGGGGCCGGAGCGCCTGGAGACGTTCGGGCAGCACACGCCGCTGGGGCGCGCCGGCCAGCCCGCCGAACTCGCCGGAGCCTACGTGTACCTCGCCTCGGCGGAGTCGTCGTACGTGTCCGGAGCAGTCCTCGCAGTGACGGGCGGCAAGCCGCTCTGATCCGCGTGAGGAGGGCGCAGGCGGCGGGGAGGCAGGACCCCGCCGCCTAAGCTTGTCTGGTGCAGAGACCCGCGACATCCGGACCCCTCGTGGGCGTCGCCCTCGTCATCGGATCCTGCCTCTCCTTGCCGTTCGGCGCCGCCGTCGCCGCGCAGCTCTTCCCCGTCCTCGGGCCGTGGGGCGTGACATCGCTCCGCGTCGCGATCGCCGCGCTGCTGCTGGTCGTCATCGTGCGACCGCGGCCCCGCGCCTGGACCCGGTCGCAGTGGCTCGCCGCGGTGCTGTTCGGGGTGTCGCTCGCGGCGATGAACGGCTTCTTCTACGCGGCCATCGACCGCATCCCCCTGGGGCCGGCCGTGGCGATCGAGTTCCTCGGGCCGCTCGTGCTCGCCGCCGTGCTGACCCGTCGTCTCCGGGATGCGGTGTGGGTGGGCGTGGCCCTGCTCGGCATGGCGCTGCTCGGCGTGGACGGCCTCGTCGGCGCCGAGCCCCTCGACCCGCTCGGCGTGGTCTTCATCCTCATCGCGGCCGGATTCTGGGTCATGTACATCCGGATGAGCGCGCGCGTCGGCGCCCTCATCCCCGGCAGCAGTGGGCTCGCGATGGGACTCGTCGTCGCGGCCGTGCTCCTCATCCCCGTGGGTGTGCCCGCGGCGGCGACCGTGGCGCTGGACCCGCAGCTCCTCCTGCTCGCGGCGGTCACCGCGGTGCTCTCGTCCGTCATCCCGTACAGCTTCGAGCTCGCGGCGCTCCGTCGGCTCCCGCAGCGGGTGTTCGGGGTGCTGCTGAGCCTCGAGCCGGCGTTCGCGACGCTCGCCGGGTGGCTCATCCTCGGACAGGACGCCACGCCGCTGCGGCTGCTCGCGGTGGCGCTCGTGATCGCGGCGAGCGTCGGGACCACTCTCGGCGTGCGCCGCGACCGGAGGGGCGACGGTGCCGCGGGACCGTTCACCGCTCCGATCCCGCTTCCGGACTGACCCCTCCGGCCGAGCGGCTCTCACGCCCGGACGACGGCCGGCTGCGGCAGCGGGTAGCGGCGGCGCAGGATCACCCGCTGCACGAGGGTCCACACCACCGTGACCGTGAGATAGAGCGCGGCGGCCAGGGGGACGAAGGCCGCGAACACCGCGGTGAGGTAGTGCAGCGCCGACATCATCCGCAGCATGCCGGGGGAGCTGAGCGGGGAGTCGTCGCCTTCGACGGGGACGGGCCGGAACACCCGCCGGGTGACCTCGGCGACGGCGATCATAACGGCCAGCAGCACGACGAAGACCGCGACCGTCGCCGGGGTCGCTGTGCCGCCGAACAGGGCCGACACCAGGCTCGTGCCGAGCGGGGCGCCGAAGAGGTCGTGGGTGAGCAGCTCGTTCGGGTGTCCGGCGATCTCCGGTCGCAGGAACAGGGTGTACAGCAGCCCGACGACGGGTGCCTGCGCCAGCACGGGCAGCATCCCCGCGAAGGGCGAGGTGTTCTCGGCCCGGTAAAGCGCCATCATCTCCTGCTGCAGGCGCTCCGGGTTCTTCCGGTGGCGCTGCTGCAGCGCGCGCAGTTTCGGGGCGAGGCGGGCTCTGGTCTGCTCGGCTCGGGCCTGGGAGATGCCGACAGGGATGAGGAGGGCGCGCACGAGGAGGGTCACCAGGACCACGGCGAGGGCGGCGGCGGAGGGGCCGGCGAGGGGTTCGAGAAGGGTGGAGAGGCCGTTCAGGGCGCCGTAGGCGGTGTCCAGGAGCGCGGCGAGGGGAGGGAAGGCGAAGATGTCCACGGGAAGGTCCGTTCGATGAGGTCGGGAAGGGTCGGCGAAGGCCGCGCGGTCCCGGTCGGACGGACTACGCGGCGGTCGCGACTCCCGGCGCTCGCGGACGAGGGTGCCCGGCGGCATCCGGATCGCTCTGCGGGAGGAGCGTTCCGACATCGATCGCCCGCAGCGGGTGCGGGGCATCGGCGGAGGCCTGGTGGCGCACGCTCAGCACGAGCGCGAGCGTGAGGACGGTGACGGCGAGCAGCGCGATCGCGAGCCCGAGCGCGGCGGCATCCGGCATCGTCACAAGGCCGATCGCGGCCGCGACGAAGCCGAGCATCTGCCCGAACCACTCGCTCATGCCGCGAGCTTACCCCGTTCGAATCGCCTGAATCGCTGTATCCGGGCCGCCGATGGAGTCATTCAGACGATTCGAAGGCGTACCGTCGGGGTATGGCGACAGAAGAACTTCTGGGAGTGGAGAATCCGATCGTGCTGGGGGCGTTCGGGGGGACCTCGTCGGTGGAGCTGACGGCGGCGGTGAGCGCGGCCGGCGGGCTCGGATCCTACGGTCTCTACGGCTACGACGGGGACCGGATCCGGGAGGTCGGGGCCGAGCTGCACCGCGCCACCGACCGCCCCTTCGCGCTGAACATCTGGCTGCCCCTGGGTGACGAGGCCGTGCCGAACCCGCAGCACACGGTCTTCGCGCAGGCGCTGGAGCCGTTCTACGAGGCCGTCGGGGTTCCGGTGCCGGCACGCCCCGAGCGCTACATGCCCGACCTCGACGAGCAGCTCGACGCGGTCTGGGAGGTCGCCCCCGCCGTGCTGAGCGTGGTGTTCGGGGTGCCGTCGCCCGCCGTCGTCGCCGAGGCCCGCGACCGCGGCATCCGGGTCGTCGGCACCGCCACCACGGTCGCCGAAGCGGTCGCGCTCGCCGAAGCCGGAGTCGATGCCGTCGTCGCGTCCGGAGCCGAGGCGGCCGGGCACCGCGTGTCGTTCCTGCGCCCCGCGACCGAGTCGCTCGTCGGCACCATCGCGCTCGTGCCCCAGGTCGTGGACGCGGTCGACGTGCCCGTCATCGCCGCCGGCGGGATCGCCGACCGCCGCGGGGTCGCGGCGGCCTTCGCCCTCGGTGCCTCCGGCGTGCAGGTGGGGACGGCGTTCCTCGCGACCGCCGAATCCGCCGCGACCGCAGCGCACCGCGACGCCATCCGGACCACTGCCGCCGACGAGACCGTGCTGACGAAGGCGATGAGCGGACGCCTCGCCCGCGGAGCCCGCAATCGCGCGGTGCGGGCGATCGAGGCGAGCGGCACGATCGCCCCGTTCCCGATGCAGAACTGGCTCACCGGACGCTTCCGCGCGGCGGCAGGAGAGCAGAATCTCGGCGAGCTGCAGTCGCTGTGGATGGGGCAGGCCGCCCCGCTCGCGCGCGGGACGACCGCCGCCGAGGTCTTCGCAGAGCTCGCCGCCGGAGTCCCCGGCCGGTGAGGAACGCCGACCGCTGAGCGGCCGGTGCGCTAGAGGATGACGGTCGAGCGGCCGTGCACGATCACGCGGTCCTCGGCATGCCACTGCACGGCACGGGCGAGCACCAGACGCTCGACGTCGGCGCCCCGGCTCTGCAGCTCGGCCGCGGACTCGGAGTGCGTGACCCGCGTGACGTCCTGCTCGATGATCGGCCCCTCGTCGAGGTCGGCTGTGGCGTAGTGCGCCGTGGCACCGATCAGCTTCACGCCGCGCTCCTTCGCCCTGGCGTAGGGGTTCGCGCCGATGAAGGCGGGCAGGAACGAGTGGTGGATGTTGATGACCGGGGCTTCGAGGCGCGTGATGAAGTCGTCGCTGAGGATCTGCATGTACCGGGCGAGCACGACGAGATCGACGTTGCCGCGGAGGAGGTCGAGCTGACGCTCCTCCATCGCCTGCTTGTCCGTCGAGGGGATGTGCACGAACGGCACTCCGAAGGAGCGGACCGCCTCGGCGAGGTCGGGGTGGTTCGAGACGACCATGGTGATGTCGATGTCGAGCTGCCCCCGCTGCGTGCGCCAGAGCAGCTCCATGAGGCAGTGGTCGTACTTCGAGACGAAGATCGCCACGCGCTTGCGCCGGGCGACGTCGTGCAGCGACCACTCCATGCCGAAGCGCTCCGCGACCGCCGCGATGTCGGCCTCCAGGGCGGGGCGCGCGGCGGACAGACCGTCGAGGTGGATGACCGTCCGCTGGAAGAATCGGCCACCCTCGGAGTCGGTCGAGTGCTGGTCGAGCGAGATGATGTTGGCCCCGTGCCGGGCGAGCACGCCGGCGACCGCGGCGACGATGCCGGGCTGGTCGTCGCAGGCGATCAGCAGTCGGGCGGTATCGGGCTGGGTCATGGCTGCTCCTCGGGGTGTGCATCGATTCTGCCGTGTCGCGCGGGCGGGGAGCGAATCGCCCGCGGCGTCGCTACCCTGAGACCGTGGATGCGAGCGACGTCGGACTGGTGCTGATCCCGCTGCTGGCGGTGGCCGCACCGCTTCTCGCACGCGGCGTCCGTCCGCTCGTCCGGGTGCCGATCGTCGTGTTCGAGCTCGTCCTCGGGATCCTCGTCGGTCCTGCGGTGCTCGGCTGGGTGGAGCCAGGGCCCCTCCTGGAGAAGCTCAGCGACTTCGGCCTGGCCGTGCTGTTCTTCGTCGCCGGCTCCGAGATCGACTTCCGCCAAGTGGCCGGGAAGCCCCTGGGCCGGGCGTCGCTGGGCTGGCTGCTCAGCGTGCTGCTGGGCATCGGGCTCGGATTCTTCTTCGCCCCGGGCGAGGGCATGGTCGTCATCGGGATCGCGTTGAGCTCGACCGCCCTCGGCACGCTGATGCCGATCCTGCGCGATGCGAAGGAGCTGGACACCCCGTTCGGCCGTGCCATCAGCACCATCGGCGCCGTGGGGGAGTTCCTGCCGCTGATCGCGATCTCGATCTTCCTGAGCACCCGGACGACACCCCTGGCCACCGCGGTGCTGCTGACTTTCGTCGTGCTGGCGGGACTCGCCGTCCTCGTCGCGCACCGGGTGCCGCACGGGCGCCTGCACGGCATCGTGCGCGCGACCCTCCACACCTCCGACCAGTTCGGGGTGCGCTTCGTGATCCTCCTCATCGCGGCCCTCGTCGGCCTCAGCGTGATGCTCGACCTGGACATGCTCCTCGGCGCCTTCGTCGCGGGGTCCATCTGGCGCATCATCATGGCGCGGGCGCCCGAGAAGGATGCGGCGGAGGTCGAGAGCAAGATCGAGGGGCTCGCGTTCGGCTTCCTCGTCCCGGTGTTCTTCCTTTACACGGGTGTGACCTTCGACCTGCAGGCGCTGCTGACGTCCCCCTCGGCGATGTCCCTGGTGCCGGTGTTCCTGCTGGCGCTCCTGGTGATCCGCGGGTCGGCCGCTCAGCTCTCCGCCCCGGCGGGCGCGAGCGGACGTGAACGTGCCGCCCTCGGCCTGCTCGCGGCCACCGGGCTGCCGATCATCGTCGCGGTCACCGCGATCGGTGTGGATCAGGACATGCTCGACTCCGGGACCGCGGCCGCGCTCGTCGGGGCGGGCATGCTGTCGGTGCTCCTCTACCCGCTGATCGGGATGACGCTGCGTGGCGATCGTGCGCAGGTCGCCGGCCCGCGCCTCGCCGACCAGACAACGCTGGGGGAGCTGTGACCACCGCCTCCGCCCTATTGACCCAGGCCGTGCAGGAGCTGGCCGGTGCACCCCGCGAGGGCCTCGGCGAGGAGAAGGACTCGCGCTGGCGCGGGCGGCGGATCGTCCGTGTCGGCGAAGCCTGGCACCTCGGCGTCATCCTGCTCACCGACACGCATGCCCTGGCGACGGCGGAGGTACTGCGAGCCGCCGACCCCGGACGGCGGGGATACACCGCCGAGTCGGCGCGCGCACGGGCCGAGCGCCGGGCCCTCGCCCTCCGGGGCGGCTTCCACGAGGGGGATGTCGTGCACGTCGGCTGGAGCGTGATCGACGTCGACGCGGTGGATGCCGGAGGCTCCTCCGGTCCGCTCGCGCTCATCGACGGCGTGCCGTCGGTGCGCTGGAGTCAGGCGGGCGGTTTCATGCCGCTGGACGCCTACCTGCGCGAGCGCATCCCGCTGCTCCGCGGTGATGCCCCGACCTGAGACGCCCAACAAAGAATGAGAAAAGCACCGCGGGCCGGGCCAGCGGTGCCTTTCCCATCTAGTTGATCGGCGGAGCGTTACGACGCACCCAGTTCGAACGGTTCTTCTTGTACGCCCGCATCATGTACGACCGTTTGGATCCAGGGATCTTTCATCGGCAGGGCCCGCCAGAGACGCGAAGAGCGCTGAGGCACATTCGGGCTGCCGGCCTCGAACCAGATCGCGCAACAATCGACTCACTCATCGATAGCTACCTTTCCTTCAACCCGCCTCACTAGGGCACCATCACCGTACAAGGGCGCACATCGGCCTGTGTATCCCCTCTTCGGAGGTGTCAGATCTCTATGCGAGTGGCCCTGTCCGTCAGGCGCCATGGCACCGGAAAATCCGCAATCTTCATACCATTCGAGGACATGTGACTGACCTCATCGGCATAGGCATCCGCGTCTTCGCGGTTGTCGAAGACGCCGTAGATGCCAGCGTCATCCTCGTCGTCGAACACGATCCATACAGACTTCATCCCTGCATTCTGCCGTCGACGCCACCTCTACGCGCCGGGTATCGCTCAGCCGAACAGCTCGGCGAAGCGGCGGAGCAGGGCGGCACCCTCGGTGACCGAGGCCGCGAGGACCTCCTGCTGCACCGCGTCGAACTGGGCCGGATCGAAGTACCCCGTCGTGCGGTAGAACGTCATGCGGTCGGCGAAGTCGCGCGGCGTCGGCTCGGGATGGAACTGCGCGGCGTACAGGTGCGTCCCCACCCGGTAGGCCTGCACGGGGCAGACCGCGTTGGTGGCGAGCAGCACCGCCCCCGGCGGAGTCGTGGCGGCGCTCTCCTTGTGCGCGGTGAAGACGGTGAGCGCCGGACCGGACGGGCCGAACACGGGATCGACGGCGCCCTCCGGCGTCGTGTCGATGACGGTCGCGCTCGCCGCCTCCGGCATGGTCGTCACGACCTCGCCGCCGAGGAGGCGGGTGAGCACCCCGATGCTGAAGCACGTGAAGAAGGCGGCGATCCGCTGTTCCCGTGCGGCGCGGGCGAGCGTCTCCAGATCGGCCTCCACGCGCCGCTGCACCGGGGTCTTCTCGACGTCCGTGACGTTGAACGGCGAACCGCCGATGACGACGCCGCGGTAGCGATCCAGGTGGGCCGCGGTCAGCGGCTCGTGGAGCAGGTCGAGACGATCGACCACGTCGACCCCGAGGGCCCGCCGGAACGAAGCGTGCTCGGCATCCGCCGCCCCGGTCTCGGGTCGCACGCAGACGTAGAGAAGCGAGGCCATCAGGCGATTCTAACGAGGGGGAGCGTCCCGGCCCGACGGCTCAGCGGGACGAGTTCGCGGTGCGTCCTCGGACGATCCCGACGAAGGTCTCGACGTCAGGCGTGGTTCGGTCGCGCGGCCAGGCGAGGGCCACGGTCGAGACCGGGCCGTCGGCGAGGACCCGATAGTCCGCGTCCTTCCGGTGGTGCAGTCGGGCCAGTGACATCGGGACGACGACGACGCCCACACCGGTCGCCGCCGTGGCGATCGCGTCGCCTGTCGACAGGGGTCCGACGCGTGCAGGGATGGTGCCCGGCAGCTCGACCGGCCCGAGCACGTCGTCGGACAGGGAGAACAGCACCTCGCCGTCGAGGTCGGCGGTCGTCAGCTCGTCCGCCGCGAGCAGGTGCGAATCGGTCGAGGCCACGACGACGGGGACCTCGTCGTACAGCGGGATGACGTGCAGGGCGTCGTCGTCCAGCGGGAGGCGCACGAGGGCGGCGTCGAGATCATCGAGCGCCTCTCGCTGCCCGGCGACCTCGATCGCGACGAGCTCGAGGGCCACGTGGGGCAGGCGCCGCTTCCACGTGTCGATCCACTTGCCCGGCGTCGCTCCGGGCACGGCGCCGAGGCGGAACGTCCGCGGCTCCTCGGGTGTGGCGGTCGGAGCGTCGAACACGACCTTCTCGGCGCGGGGTGAGCGGCGCGGAGCCGGCTTCCCCTGGCGTGAGCCGCCGCCCGCGGCACGGCCCCGGTGGGCGGGTGAGCCCTTGCCGGAGCCTTTCGCGGGTCGTCGTCCCTGGTGCGCCATGGGATCCAGGCTACTCGGGGTCCTCCGAGTCCTCGGCGGGGGAGTTCCGCTGAGTCCGGCGGACCAGCCCGGCGACACCGCCCACGAGGAACAGAGCTCCCGCGGTGAGGAGCACGATCGTGAGCAGGGTGGCGGGAGTCATCGTCCCCACGCCGTCGGCCAGCGCGGCGCGGCGATCCGCGTCGGCGAGGAACCACAGCGCCCCCACGGCGATCGCGGCGAAGGTCGTGCCCCAGATGATGGATGCCCAGCGCACCCGTGGTGCGGTGATGGTCTCGGTGCTCATTCCTGGCCCTCCTCGGGCTCCTGCAGGGTCACGACGATGACGCCGCTCGACTGGTCGATGGTCACGGGCTGGATCGTGGAGGGGCTGCCCTCCTCGGCGGAGATGTTCGCGGTGAGGACGTTCTCCTCGCCCCGTGGCCGGGTCGAGATGACGCCGGTGTCCATGACCATCGGATCGTCCGGATCGACGCGGAGCCAGCTCACCTCCACGGCGTCGCCGACAGTGCCGCGGAGCTGCAGCTGCACGCCGGCGTCGACGAAGATCTCGGTCCGCCCCGATCCCTTCTCGATCTCGATGGGGCGGGGGCCGCCGTCGTGCGGGTGGAGCTGCAGGTACAGATCACCGAACGGCTGTCGGATGTGCGCCTCCTGGTTGTTCGTGAGCGAGGCGTACCCGAGGGTGAGACCGGGCATCGTGGACAGGAAGCCGGTGAGGAGACCCGCGGCAAGCGTCAGCACGGTGAGGAAGGCCAGGGCGCCGCTGCGGCGACGGAGGGCTCCCGCCGTGATCATCGCCAGGGCCAGGACGAGAGCGCCGGACAACAGCCCCAGCGCCCCACCGACGGGTTCTCCGACGGCGAGTCCCACCCCGGCGCCGACGACGATGGCGAGGCCGAGGGCGGTCATGACGAACGGGAAGCCGGCGCGCGGGTTCGATGCGCGGCGGAGGCGTCGGCGCTCCGCGGCCTCGGCGGCGAACACGGCGGCTTCGGCCTGACGCTCCCGGCGGAGCTGGTCGCGTGCGGCGCGCTCCGCATCCTGCTGCTGACGGCGCCACGCCTGATCCTGCTCCTTCCAGGCGGCGTGCTGGGCGCGCCAGGCTTCCAGCGCGGCGGGGTCCTGCGTGCCGGGTGGCAGGGGGGCCGGAGGCGCGGGGATGGCGAGGACGTCGTGCCCGACGGCGTCGGCGAGCGGAAGCGGGGGAGGCGCGTCCGCCGCCGGGGAAGGAGTGGCGTCCGCCCCCGTGGCGGGACCCGAACCCGCGAGGGGGGCGGACGCGGCCGGGGCCGCCGGATCTGCGGAAGCCCCCGGCAGATCCGGCGCGGAAGCGCCCGGAGTGCGGCGCGAAGCACGCACGATGAGGAAGAGCAAGGCGGCGGCGAGCACGAGCCCGACCACCCAGGTGAACGTCGACAGTGCCGACCAGCCGTCGTAGCCGAGGCCGAACAGGCGCCCGGTGAGCGGGGCCGTCGGGAAGAGGCCGATCACGGCGAGGGCGAGGATGCCGAGTTGCACGGGGTCGTACCGGCGCTGCAGCAGATCACGCAGATGCACGCGGCCGTCGACGTCGGGTAGTACGGCCCAGGCGAGCGCATAAAGGAACAGGGCCGGAAGACCGAAGAGGGCGGCGACGACGAGGATTCCGCGCACGATCAGCGGATCGATGCGCAGCCGGATCGCGATGCCCGCGGCCACGCCGCCGAGCCACCCGTCGGTGCGGACGACGCCGAGGCCGGCGACCCACAGCAGGAAGCGGTCGGCGCCGCGCGGTCGGCGCGGGGCATCCTGTGCCGACGCCTGGTGGTCGGCGGGCGGCGGCGGAGCGGTCGGAATCGTCATGTGTCGATCCTCGCGGTCGCCGGCGCCGCGGTGCCATGGGGGGATCCCCTGAGCGCACCCTGATTCCGCGCTGGGGAGGACCCCGAGCGGGGGTGCGGATGGTTGGATGACGGTATGTCTTCCGCCGTGTCCGCGCCCGCCTCCCCGGCACCGGCGACCGCGCGTCCGGCGCTGACCCGCGACCGCGACGCTCTCGTGACCGGAGTGAGCGCCGGGCTCGCGCGGCACCTCGGAGTGCACGTGGGCCTGGTGCGGGCGCTGTTCGTCGCCCTGACGCTCTGCGGGGGTGCGGGCGTGCTCCTGTACGCCTGGTGCTGGACCTTCATGCCGTGGACGGAGGGGACGACGGCGCCGACGCGTCGCCTCCCGGTCGCCTGGCTCCTGCTGGTCCCCGCGGCCGTCGGCGCCCTCGTCGTCGTGGTGTGGCGCGGGGGCAGCGACTGGCTGAACGGCTCGATCCCTCCGGGGACGGCGGCCGTGGTGGTCGGCGGGACCACGCTGTGCGCGACCGCCTCCGGGCTGTGGGCGACGCTCATCGATCGCACCGACACGGCGCGCGGCCCCCGGCACACCACCACCGTCCGCATCCTCGCGGTGCTCATCCTCGGCCTCGTGGTCCTCCTGCTCCTCTCGTGGCCGATCGCCCGCTCGGGCGTCGTCCTCGTGCTGCTCCCGCTGACCGGGCTGGTCGCGGTGGTGGCTTCGGCCCTCATCCCGCGCTGGCGGGAGCTGGCCGGAGAGCGCGTGCGCCGCATCCGGGAGGAGCAGCGCAGCGTGATGGCCGCCCACCTGCACGACTCGGTGCTGCAGACGCTCGCCCTCATCCAGAATCGGGCCGGGGCATCGAGCGAGGCGGCACGGCTGGCCCGTGCGCAGGAGCGGGAGCTGCGCGCGTGGCTCTACGACGGGGACGCCCCGGCCGACAGCGACCTGCCGACCGACCTGCGCGACTACGCAGCGGCGCTGGAGATCGACCACCCGGTCCGGATCGATGTGGTCTCGGCCGGGCTGTCGGCGGAGCGGGCGAGCGGCGAGCTGGCCGCCGCGGCGCGCGAGGCGATGCTGAACGCCGCGCGGCACGCCGGCGGCGAGATCTCGGTGTACATCGAGGGGCGCATCGACGGGGTCGACGTGTTCATCCGGGATCGCGGTCCCGGGTTCCGGCTCGCCGACGTGCCCGGCGATCGCCTCGGTGTGCGGGAGTCGATCATCGGGCGCCTGCGTCGCGCGGGTGGCACGGGGTCCGTGCGCAGCGACGACGCCGGTACCGAGGTGCATCTGCGCCTGCCCACCGTCTCGTCCCCGGAGCGGGGCGCCGGCCGACAGGAGCCCCGTGGCTGACCGTCTCCGCGTCGTGATCGTCGACGACCACTCCATCTTCCGCTCGGGCCTGCGGGCCGACCTCGATGCGAGCGTGGAGGTCGTGGGGGAGGCCGCAGACGTGCCCACGGCGATCGCCGTGATCGCGGAGACGGCGCCCGACGTGGTGCTCCTCGATGTGCACCTTCCGGGCGGCGAGGGTGACGACGCGACCGGCGGGGAAGCCGTGATCCGAGGGACGGGACCGACGACCACGCGCTTCCTGGCCCTCAGCGTCTCCGATGCCGCGGCCGATGTCGTGCGGGTCATCCGGGCCGGGGCGCGCGGCTACATCACGAAGGGCTCGTCAGGCGGCGAGGTGAGCGCCGCCGTGCACGCCGTCGCCGAGGGGGATGCGGTGTTCTCGCCGCGGCTCGCCGGTTTCGTGCTCGACGCGTTCGGCGCCGTCGCCGGCGAGACCGCCACCGCGACGGACGAACTCGACCGCCTCTCCTCGCGCGAGCAGGAGGTGATGCGGTTGATCGCCCGCGGCTACGCGTACAAGGAGGTCGCCGCGGCCCTCTTCATCTCGATCAAGACCGTCGAGACGCACGTGTCGTCGGTGCTGCGCAAGCTGCAGCTCTCCTCCCGCCACGAGCTCACCGCGTGGGCGTCGGAGCGGCGCCTGCTCTGAGAGCGATCAGGCGGCCAGCCAGAGACCCTTCTGATCGGTGGCGACGGTGAGCCCCGCTGCGACGGTCTCGTCGTCGCCGATGCGGGCGCCCCGCACAATGCGGGCCCCGGCCCCGATGTCGGTGCGGACCCCGACGTGCGCGTGGTCGCCGACCGCCGCGCCCTGGCCGACGTGCGCGTGGGCGTCGATGTACGCGCCTTCGCCGATCACAGCATCCTCGTCCACCCACGCACCGCGGGCGATGATGGCCCCCGCCCCGACGCGTGCTCCCGGTTCGATGTAGGCTCCCGCCTCGATGTGCGCCTTCGGATGCACCTTGGCGCCATGCGCGACGAGACCGCGACCGTTGGCGTGCTTGCGGTACCGCAGCGTCGCTCCGTGGTCGTTCTCGATGTCGACGTAGTTCTTGCCCACGATTCCTCCCGTGCTCCGGAGTTCTCCGGATATATCAACAACCACGGGAGGGGGAGATTCATTCCCGCGGATGGATACCGCTCAGCGCTGGCACCGGGGGCACCAGAACGTGATCCGCTCTCGGGTGGGATCCGCCCCCAACTCGCCGCGACGGATGAGCGTTCCGCAGCGTCGGCAGGGGCGTCCGGCGCGTCCGTAGACCCATGTGGACTGCCCCGGGCGGTCGATGCCGGTGAAGGTGCGGTTGCGGCGGTCGCGGTTCGCGCGGATGGTCCGCACGCCCAGGTCGAGGAGGGCGGCCACGTCGACCTCCTGAGTCGGCGTGGTCGGCAGGATTCCCCGGAGGAACAGGAGTTCTGCCGCGTACTCGTTGCCGAACCCCGCGACGTTGCGCTGATCGAGCAGCGCGACGTGGATGGCCCGGGTGTCGGCGCCGAGCCGCCGTGCGGCCTCGATCGGATCCCAGTCGGCCGCGAGAGGGTCGGGGCCGAGGTAGCCGACGAGGTCGTCCTCGTCGCGGGTGGGGACGACCTCGACTTCGGCGATGTCCACGCCCACGGCCTCGCGTTCGGCCGTGCCGACGATCGCCCGCACCTTGAACGCGGGATGCCGCCACTTCTCACCGGGCCGGTACACGAACCACGCACCGTCCATGCGCAGATGCGAATGGAGCGTGCTCTCGCCGATCCGCAGCAGCAGGTGCTTCCCGCGGGGGACGGCGCCCTGCACCCGCTGGCCGGTCAGATCGAGGGTCGCGAAGCGCGGAACGCGGAGGTCGAAGCGCGTGACCTGCCCGCCGGCGAGGGCCTCGTCCAGGCGGCGTGCGGTGCGAAAGACGGTATCGCCCTCGGGCATCAGGCGATCCCGGGTGTGCGGTCGTGCGGCACGGCCGCACTCGCCGTCGGCTGGACGGCGGCGAGTGGGGTGCGGGCCTGCATGTCTCGCGCCAGCATCGTGCTCCCCGCGACCGCGGCCGGCATCACGGCGACGGCACCCCCGGGGATCAGGAAGCACAGCTGGGTCGCGACGCCGAAGCCCAGCACGCGGGCGCGACTGCCGGAGAACAGCGCGGCCCGGGCGGCGGGGCTGAGGTCACGGGCGTCGAAGGCGCGACCGGTCAGCTCCCGCGCCAGCAGGCGGCCCGTGAGGACGACACCGGAGACCGCTCCGAGGACACCGCCGACGCCGGGCACCAGACCGATGAGGAGCACGAGGAGCGCGATCAGGATGCCGAGCACGACGAGCCGGAGGCCCTCGCCGACGGTCGTCCAGAAGCTGCCGCCATCCGCAGGAGGCGGGTCGCCGAGGTCCTTCTCGACGGCGTGCCAGATGCGCTGGTAGAACGGGTCGCCGATCGTGAGGGTGAGAGCGCTGAACACGGAGCTGGCCAGAGCGAGTGCGGCGGCGACGACGACGAGGCCGACCGCGGTCCGCAGGACGCCGCGCCAGGGCTCCACCCAGCCGTCGGCGAACGGGGTGAGCCAGGCTGCCAGCGAGGGCATCGACAGGATCAGCGGCACGAGGACGGCGGCGAGGAGGACGAGCGCGATGATCGCGGGGACGAGCCCGAGCGCCATCAGCCCCGGACGGGTGCGCCACACGCCGAACCCGCGGAACAGGGTGCGGACGCCGGCGGCGAACTCTCGGATCATGGCTCCAGGGTAGGGGTGGGTCGATGGTGGTCGTGGTCAGGCCGGGTCAGACGGCCTTGCGGAGGGTGAAGCCGCGCGGTGTCTGCACGAAGCCCGCCTCCTGCAGGGCCCGCGCGAGGATCGTGCCGTACACCCCCTCGCCGTTCACCTTCTCGACGGTCAGGGTGTCGAGGCGGCGGTCCCTGGCTGTCGTCGCGAGGTCGGCGGCGGCGGCCTGCAGCACCTCCTCGTCGTCCGTGAAGCACAGCACGGTCCGTCCGCCGCGCTCGAGCGACAGAACGAGCGCGCCGTCGACGAGCACCACGAGCCCGCCGGCCTTGCGCCCCGGGCGATGCGAGACGCCCTCGAGCTTCGGCCACCCGAGCGCCGCGCCGTAGGGGTTCGCGGGGTCGGTGGCCGCCAGGGTGACGGCCTTCCGCGGCGGCGGATCGGCGAGACCGGCGTAGGTCCGCAGACGGTCGACCGTGGCCGATGCCGCGAACTGTGCGGCGCCGAGCTTCTCGATCACGTAGCCGCGGCGGCAGTGCCCCGCCTCCTCGAATCCGGCCAGCACACGGTACGCCTGCGCGAACCCGCCTGGCACGCCCTCCGACTGCACGGCGCCGCGGGTGACGACGCCATACCGGTCGAGGAGCAGGCCGGCGGTGACGGTCGCGCGGCGCGCCGGGTCGGTCTCGACCTCGGGGAGCAACGACCAGCGTCCGCCGATCGAGGTCGGTCGAGGAGCCGTGCGCGTGAGGGACATGCCGCGATAGGTGCGCGCACGCGGAGCACGGCGCTTGACCTTATGGGCCTGGGAGCCGCCGGTCAGCAGCGAGCGGATCGGCGCGAACGTGTCGTTCGTCACATGCCCCGACCAGGTCAGAGACCACAGCGCCTCCAGCACGGACTGCTCGTTCTCGGCGCCGGTCATCTCCTTGAGCTGCGCCGCGAAGTAGGCGCCGCCCGCCGCGAGGGCCGCGAGGAGGCGCGCTTCCAGCGACTCCGCGGCGATCTCCGCGTCCGGATCGGGCAGCGTGAACGGGGCGAGATCGGCGGGGTGCAGCGAGACCCACCCGTCGCGCCCGGGGAGCGTGCCGTGTCCGGACCAGATCACCTCGCCCGCGGCCGTGAGCTCGTCGAGCATCGCCGGGGAGTAGTCGCGCACCCGCGATGGCAGGACGAGCGACTCCCAGGCGCTGGCCGGGATCGGGACGCCGGCGAACTGCTCGATCACCGTGAGCACGCCGTCGATGCCCTCCAGGGGGCGACCGAGATGCTGCCAGTCCGGAAGGAAACGCGCGTACGCCTCGGGCGAGACGGGTTCGACGGATCCGCGGATCGCCGCGAGCGACCGCATCCGCAGCCGCCGCAGGACCTCGGAGTCGCACCACTCGAGGTCGTCGCCGCTGCCGGCCGCGGTGGGGAGGAAGTACCCGCTCGTGAGGCGGCCGTTCGTCTCCAGGCGCTGCAGGGTGTGCCGGGCGACGGCGGCGCCGAGGCCGAACCGCTCGGTGACGGCCGTGGTCGTGAAGGGGCCGTGGGTGCGGGCGTGACGGGCCACGAGGTCGCCGAGGGGATCCGCCAGGGGCTCGAGGAACGCGACGGGGATGCCGGTCGGCAGGGCCGCCCCGAGCGCATCCCGCAGGCGCCCTGCATCTTCGATCGCGGCGACCCTGGACACCCCGGCGATCGTGACCGGGATGGCACGTCGCGCGGTCACGAGGTCGTCGAGCAGTGCCGCCGCGGTCGCCCCGGCGGTGGAGTCGGGATCGAGGCGCGCGGCGACCTCGTCGGCATCGAGCGGGCCGAGCAGCCGGAGCAGGTCGGCGACGCCCTCCAGGCCGCGCGCCCGGCGTTCCGGATCGAGCCGCTGGGCCTCGCGCTCGAACTGGGCGATGACGTCGGGGTCGAGGAGCTCGCGCAGCTCGACCGTGCCCAGCAGCTCGCCCAGCAGCGCCGGGTCGACGGAGAGAGCGGCGGCGCGGCGTTCCGCGAGCGGTGAGTCGCCCTCGTACATGAACGCCCCGACATAGCCGAAGAGGAGGTCGCGCGCGAAGGGCGACGGCTGCCCCGGCTGCGTCTCGACGAGGCGGATGCGGCGGTCGGCGATGCTCGTCGCGAGCTTGCGCAGCGACGGCAGATCGTAGACGTCCTGCAGCACCTCGCGCAGGGTCTCCAGGATGACGGGGAAGGTGGGATGGCGTCGCGCGACCTCGAGGAGTTGCGCCGAGCGCTGGCGCTGCTGCCACAGCGGCGTGCGGCGGTTGGGGTTCGTGCGCGGCATGAGCAGGGCCCGCGCGGCGCACTCCCGGAACCGCGAGGCGAACAGCGCCGAGCCGCCGACCTCCTGCGTGACGAGCTGTTCGAGCTCATCCGGATCGAAGACGAACAGCTCCGCGCCGGGCGGTTCCGACTCGGCGTCGGGGATGCGGACGATGATGCCGTCGTCGCTCGCCACCGCGGAGCCCTCGACGCCGAGGCGCTCTCGCACCCGTGCGTTGATCGCCAGCGCCCACGGCGCATGCACCTTCATGCCGTACGGGGAATGGAGGATGACGCGCCAGTCGCCGACCTCGTCGTGTCCGCGCTCGACGGTCAGCGTGCGGTCTGTCGGCAGGGTGCCCGTGGCCTCCCGCTGCTCGGAGAGGTGGGCGAGGAGGTTCGCGCGCGCCTGCTCATCGAGTCCGGCGGCGATGAGGCGCTGCTCCGCCTTCTCCGGCTTCGCCGCGGACACCTCGCGGGAGAACGCACCCAGTGCCTCGCCCAGCTCGAACGGACGCCCGATGCCGTCGCCGTGCCAGAACGGGACCTTTCCCGGCTGGCCGTAGGCGGGGATGACGTTGACCCGGTCGTGGGTGATCTCGGCGATGCGCCAGCTCGTGGTCCCCAGGGTGAACACGTCGCCGACGCGGGACTCGTAGACCATCTCCTCGTCGAGCTCGCCCACTCGGGCGCCCGTGGACTCGCCCGCCACGAAGACGCCGAAGAGCCCGCGGTCGGGGATGGTGCCGCCGCTGGTGACCGCGATCCGCTGTGCGCCCGGGCGGCCGGTGAGCGTGCCGGCATCGCGATCCCAGACGAGTCGCGGCCGCAGCTCGGCGAACTCGTCGGAGGGGAAGCGGCCGGCCAGCAGGTCGAGCGTGGCCTCGTAGGCGGAACGGGGGAGTGACTGGAAGGGGGCGGAACGGCGGACGGTCTCGAACCACTCCTCGACGCTGATGGCGCCGAGGGCGCTGGCCGCGACGGTCTGCTGGGCGAGGATATCGAGCGGATTCCGCGGCACCTGGATCGCCTCGATCTTCCCCGCCAGCATCCGCTCCGTCACGATCGCGGTGTGCAGCACGTCGCCGCGGTGCTTGGGGAACAGGGCCGCGCGGCTGATCTCGCCGACCTGATGCCCGGCGCGACCCACGCGCTGGAGTCCGGAGGCCGCGGACGGCGGCGCCTCCACCTGGATCACGAGGTCGACGGCACCCATGTCGATGCCGAGCTCCAGGCTGCTCGTGGCGACGACGCACCGGAGCACGCCCGACTTCAGCTCCTCCTCGACCTGCGCACGCTGCTCTTTCGACACCGAGCCGTGGTGGGCCTTGGCGAGCACGGGATCGGCGCCCGCGGTGGACCCGGCCTGCGCCATCATCGCGGCGGGCACGGTCGGCTCCGGAAGCGCGACGCCGATCCGTTCCGCGTAGATCTCGTTCAACCGTCCGGTCAGCCGTTCGGCGAGGCGGCGGGAGTTCGCGAAGACGATGGTCGAGTTGTTCTGGAGGATGCGGTCGACGATCGCCTCCTCGACGTGCGGCCACACCGACCCGGTGACCTCGGTGTACTCCGCGTCGATGCCCGGCGCCTCCGGCGGGGCCCCGGGTGGCGGCGGCGGGTTGGTCATGTCGTCCATCGGCACGACGACGCCGAGTTCGAAGGTCTTCGAGGCCGGCGGGGCGACGATCTCGACCGGATCCCCGCCGCCGAGGAAGCGCGCAACCTCGTCGATGGGGCGCACGGTGGCGGACAGGCCGATCCGCTGCGCTGCGGTCTCCGCGCCGTGGGAGCGACGGAGGGCGTCGAGGCGCTCCAGGCTGACCGCGAGGTGCGCGCCGCGCTTGGTGGCGGCGACGGCGTGCACCTCGTCGATGATGACGGTGTGCACGTCGCGCAGCGTCTCGCCCGCCCTGCTCGTCAGCATCAGGTACAGCGACTCGGGCGTGGTGATGAGGATGTCGGGCGGATCGGACACGAGCTTGCGCCGATCGCTCGACGTCGTGTCGCCCGAGCGGACGCCCACCGTGATGCCGGGGGCGGTGAGGCCGAGCCGCCGGGCGGACTGCCCGATGCCGATGAGCGGCGAACGCAGGTTGCGCTCCACGTCCACGCCGAGGGCCTTGAGCGGGGAGATGTAGAGGATCCGCGTCCGGGACCCGTCCTTCTTCGGCTCCTCCGGCGCGTCGGCGCGCTCGCGGAACACGCTGTCGATGGCCCAGAGGAACGCCGACAGCGTCTTGCCGGATCCTGTCGGCGCCACGACGAGGGCATGCTTGCCGGCGGAGATCGCCTCCCACGCGCCCGCCTGGGCCGGTGTGGGTGCGGTGAAGGCACCCCGGAACCAGTCCTGTGTGGCTGGGGTGAAGCGGTCGAGCACGTCGCTCATGCCTCCATCATTCCCGACCCCACCGACATCCGGCTCGGACCTTGACAGCCCCCTCTCCCGCCCGCACGACCCGGTCCCGCCCGCACGACCGAACCGTGGTTCCGGTCGTGCGGGCGGACAAGGGTCGTGCAGACGGAATGGATGACGAGGTCACACGACCTCCTGCAGCACGCCGTCCGCGTCGATCTCGAGCGTGAGGTCGAGGTCGAGCCGGTCGAGGAAGGCGTCGTCGTGACTCACCACGAGCACCGCGCCGCGGTAGGCCCGCAGCGCCTCGACGAGCTGGTCGACCGTGTCGAGGTCGAGGTTGTTCGTCGGCTCGTCGAGGACGACGAGGTGCGGAGCCGGATCCGTGAGGAGCAGCCGGGCCAGAGCGACCCGGAACCTCTCCCCGCCGGACAGCGCGGACACCGGGCGGTCGGCCGTCCCGCCCCGGATGAGGAACCGTGCGAGCCGGTTGCGGAGCTCCTTCTCCGGGACCTGCGGTGCCGCGGCGGCGACGTTCGCGAAGACGGAGAGGCTCTCGTCGAGACCGTCGACGCGCTGCGGGAGGTAGCCGATCCGGTCAGTGAGCGCCTCCGCCCGGAGCTCCTGCCGTTCACAACTCAGGAGATCGCGCCCGATCTCCGCCTCCGGCGTCGGATTCGGACGTTCCGGCGCCTCTTCTCCTGAGGTGTGCACGGCCCCGTCGACCAGCCGCTCCAGCAGGGTCGTCTTGCCGGCGCCGTTGCGCCCGACGAGGGCCACGCGCTCCGGACCCTGGATCACCCACGACCGCTCGGGCCCGCTCAGCTCGGCGATCCGCCGGCTCCGCGACACGTCGGGGTCCGGCAGCTCGATCTTCATCGACGCGTCGGACCGCACCCGCCGTCCCGCCGCATCGTGTGCCGCACGTGCCGCGTCCTCCTTCGCGCCGACCTCGGTGCGCAGCTTCCCTGCGGACACCTCGGCGGCCATCTTCCGACCGTGCGCGATGATCTTCGGAACGCGCTTCTCGACCTCGGCCTTCTTGGCGGTGCGGGCCCGGTGAGCGAGCTTGACCTCGGCCTCGATCCGCTGCCGCTTCTCCTTGCGGAGCACCTGGGCGGCGGCGACCTCGGCCTGCTTCGCCGCGTCCTGTTCCGCATCCAGCCACGCGCGCCACTCGGAGTACGGCCCGCCGAACACCGAGAGGTTCCGTCCGTAGAGCTCGGCGGTGTCGTCCATGAGCTCGAGCAGTGCGAGGTCGTGGCTCACGACGATGAGCGTGCCCTTCCACGACTGCACCATCGCGGCGAGGGTGGCCCTGGCGTCGCGATCGAGGTTGTTCGTCGGTTCGTCGAGGAGCGTGATGGGTGCCCGCCGCAGCCGGATCCCGGCGATCGCGACGAGCACGGCCTCCCCGCCGGACAACTCGCCGACCGTGCGGTCGAGGAACGCGGGGACGAGCCCGGCCTCCGCGAGGGAGGCCTCCGCCCGTGCCTCGATGTCCCAGTCGTCGCCGACCGCGTCGAAGTGCGCGGGGTCGACGTCGCCCGCCGTGATGGCGCGCACGGCGTCGAGTGCCGCCGTCACTCCGAGCAGGTCGGACACCCGGCGGTCCACGTCGAGCGTGAGCTGCTGGGGGAGGAAGGCGACCTCGCCCGAGGTGTTGAGGGATCCGGAAGTGGGGTCGAGTTCCCCGGCGATCAGTCGGAGCAGGGTGGACTTGCCGGCGCCGTTGCGGCCGACGAGGCCCGTGCGCCCGGCACCGAAGGCTCCGGAGACGCCGTCGAGCGCGACCGTGCCGTCCGGCCAGGTGAAGGAGAGCCGGTCGAGGACGACCGAGGCGTGCGAGGAAGAGGGGTGTGACATGGGGTGTCTCCTGTCGAGTGCGAGGGTGCACTGACACCGAGCCCCTGCCGGGCCGTGGAGTCACGGAAGCGGAGGAGGGCGTCTGCCGGGGAGTCGGCGATCGTCGGGTCAGCGCGCGAGAAGAGGGGCGCGGAGGCGACGATTCAGATCAAAGGACTTCCAGACACGGCGGACAGGACGCCACGACGATACCCGGGCGTGTCGCGTCGTGCAACTCATGGGCGTCGCGTTGCAGAACTGGGCGCTCGGCCTCGTCTTCGGCGTCGCCATCGGCATCGCGCTGTCCGTGGCTTTCCGCGGATCGGGAGGCAGCGTCGAGAAAGGGTCGGACGGCGCCGACGCCGTCGACGGCCCGGACTCCGGCGACGACACTCAGGACGGCCGAGGCCCCTCCGCCTGATCCGCGTCGATCCCCGCGACCCAGGTCGTGAGGAAGCGGTGGACGTCGCCGAGCTCCTCCTCGGAGATGCTGTGGGTGAGGCCGCTGTAGACGCGGCCGGAGAGGGTCGTGTGCGCGGGGAGCCATTGCGCCGTGTGGGCGATCAGCGGTGCGGGGATGACGTCGTCGTGCGTGCCGCGGCCCCAGAACACCGGAGGGCTGACCTCCGCCAGATGCTCGTCCTGGGGAAGGGCGTCCGGGGCGGCGTACCCGCTCAGTGCGACGACCGCACCGAACCGCTCGGGCGCGAGCCGCAGGGCCTGGAGGGATACCGCGGCACCCTGGGAGAACCCGAGCAGCGCCACCGACGGCGCGTCCGCCGCGGCCTCGTCGAGCCAGCGTAGGAACGCCTCGGCCGCGAGGGTGACGGCGGCGGAGCTGCGTCCGTCGAGCCCCTCGATCGGGTACCAGGAGCGACCGGGGGTCGGCCACGGCGGGGCGAGCGGAGCAGCGACCGAGGCCACGGCGATGCCGGAGGGCAGATACGGGACGAGGCCGAAGAGGTCGTGCTCGTCGGCGCCGTACCCGTGCAGCAGGACGAGCAGCGGGAGCCCGGCGGGGTCAGGGGGCGACCAGCGCGTCGCGGCAGCGTCGATCGTCAGGTTCTCGGTCACACCGTCATCCTGCCAGGGCTCGCGCCGGTGCTCCCCATCGACGAGGACGGCTGGTAGAAAGGAGGCATGGCGGTGCGCACACCCGATCCGGAGCCGGAGCCCGACGACGAGGGCCTCGGTTCGTTCCGCGACGCGAACCCGCCGAGCCCGGACGCGAACCCCGGCTGGCTGAGCGACGTCGAGCTGGAGGAGGCGCGGCGCCACCTTCCGATGCTCTACGTCGAGGCGATCCCCGTGCGCACAGACGGCTCCGGTCAGGTCACAGAGATCGGTGTGCTGCTGCGCTCCACCCCGCTCGGCGAGATCACGCGCACGATCGTGTCGGGCCGCGTGCGCTTCGGCGAGACGATCCGCGACGCGCTGTTCCGTCATGTCGAGAACGACCTGGGTCCCATGGCCTTCCCGCTGCTGCCGCCGCAGCCGCTGCCGTTCACGGTGGCCGAGTACTTCCCGATCCCGGGGGTGAGCGCGTACCACGACGACCGTCAGCACGCCGTCTCCCTCGCCTTCGTGGTGCCTGTGACCGGCACGTGCGAGCCGCGTCAGGACGCGCTGGAGGTGACGTGGTTCTCCCCGGAGGCCGCCGCCTCCGATGCCGTCGCCGCCGAGATGGAGGGCGGCCGCGGCACCCTCATCCGGCACGCGCTCGCCAGCCTCGGCCTCCTCCGCTGACCCTCTTCGCGCCCTCCCCGACGAGACCCCGGCTTCGCGTCGAGACCCCGGGCTTGACCCGTGCGGAACGCGGGGTTTCGACGGCGGCCCGGGGTCTCGGCGAATGGCGCAGGAATCCGAGCTTGTCCTCGGAGCGTGGGAGCGGTATTCATGACGAAGGTGATCTGTTCAGAACGCCCTGATCCGCGCGGTCATCGACCGCGTCCGTCCCGAAGGATGCTCATGGCGTTCGCCGCTCCTCTCCGCACCCTCCGCGCGCTGGCCGTCACGGTCGCCGCCGCGCTCCTCGCCTCCGGGCTCGTCTTCGTCGCGGCACCCGCCAGTGCGGCGACGGCGTCCGACCCGGCCTTCCCCGGGGTCGCCGAAGCGCTTCCCACGGCAGTGGAAGCGGCCGCGGAGGTCGCCGCCGCTCCCGGTGAGACGGACCCGGACGGCACCGCCGTCGTCTCCGGACAGGTCACGTTCCCGGACGGCATCGATCTGAGCACGGGACGGACCTTCGTCGCGGCCTATGCACCCGGGGCGGATGCCGGTTCCCCGCTCGCGGCCGTCGGTGTGACAGACGGGTCGTACTCCCTGCGCGTCCCGCAGGGCGACGTCGTCCTCGGTGTGGTGTCGGAGGGACGCGCAGTCTTCGATCAGGGGGGCCCGCAGGCCGGCGACGTCGTGTCTGTGGGGCCCGACGGGTTCGTGCGCGACGTGGTGCTCGAGCGCTCCGCCCTCGTCTCCGGGCGCGTCACCGCGCCGACCGGCGTGGACATCACCGGGCAGCGGGTCGTCGTCGCCGTCTACCCGGTGGCCGGAGCCGGGGCCGCGGTCACCGCCGCCAACGTCGTGACGGACGCCGGTACGTTCGCGGTCGGAGGGCTGCCGGCGGGCGAGTATCGCGTCGCCTTCGTATCGTCGGTCGCGGGCGCGGTCTCGGAGTGGTGGCAGGACGCATCTCGATTCGAGAAGGCGCGGCCGCTCGTGCTGGCTGCAGGGGAGGCGCGGCCGGGGATCGATGCCGCACTCGAGGCGCTGCACCGCATGGAGACCTCGGTACCCACGATCAGCGGTACGCCCGTCGTCGGACAGACCCTTCGAGCGCTTCCGGGGGCCTGGACCGCGGGTGCCGCGCTCAGCTACCAGTGGTACGCGAACGGAAAGGCGATCGCCAAGGCGACGGCCTCCTCCCTCGCGCTGACGACGGCGCACGCGGGGACGCGCATCACCGTCAGGGTGACCGGGAAGAAGGCCGCCTTCGCGTCGGCGACGGTCGGCTCGGCTGCGACGGCCGCGGTGCTCCGCCCGCTCGTCTCCCCGACACCGTCGATCACGGGCACGCCCACCGTCGGGCAGACCCTCAAGGTCAGGACCGGAACCTGGACGGCGGGGACACGGCTGACGTATCAGTGGTACATCAACGGTGCCGCTGTCGCACGAGCCACCGCGGCCTCGTTCACGCTTCCGTCGTCGGCGGCCGTGAAGACGGTGACCGTCGTCGTCTCCGGGACCAAAGCCGGGTACGCCGCCGCATCGCGGCGCTCGAAGCCGACGGCCGCGGTGAAGGGGATCCTGTCCGCACCGACGCCTCGGATCACCGGATCCGCGATTGTGGGCTCCCGCCTCACGGCCGTCCCGTACACCTGGACGAGCGGCACCCGGCTGAGCTACCAGTGGTACATGAACGGGCGGGCGATCTCCCGTGCGACCGGCTCGACACTCGTCGTCACCCCGGCGATGGTGAAGGCGAGGATCACGGTCCGGGTCACCGGCACGAAGAGCGGCTACATCTCCGCCGCGCGCACATCGGCTCGGACGGCCGCCGTCGTCTATCCGGGGCGCACCACGCCGATCTCGACCTGGAACTGCCCCGCGTGGGCTCCCATCAAGGGCAACGCGCAGTCGATGATCTATCACGTGCGGAGCGGGGCGTACTACGCGAAGACGAAGCCGGAGGCGTGCTTCTCCACGGAGAGCGCCGCCGTCAAGGCCGGCTACCGCAAGTCGAAGCGCTAGGCGACCTTCTCCCGCCGAGACCCCGGTTTCGCGCCCACACCCCGGCGTAGACGCGCAAGCACCCCGGGGTCTCGACGCGAACCCGGGGTGTCAGGGGCGCGTGAGGCGGGCGAGGGCGTCGACGAAGGCGTCCACGTCGGACTCCTCGGTGTCGAAGCCGCACATCCAGCGCACCTCGCGGCGCGCCGCGTCCCAGTCGTAGAAGCGGAACACGTCGCGGAGCTGATCGGCGACGCCCTCCGGCAGAGTCGCGAACACGCCGTTCGCCTGCGTCGGCTGCGTGAACTCCACTCCGACGATCGACCCGTCGGCGAGACCGTCCTCGATCCGCCCGCGGAGCCGGGCCGCCATGGCGTTGGCGTGCCGGGCGTTGCGCAGCCACAGGTCGCCGTCGAGCAGGGCGATGAGCTGCGCCGAGACGAACCGCATCTTCGACGAGAGCTGCATGTTGAACTTGCGCGCGTAGTTGAGGCCGACGGCGGTCTCCGGGTTCAGCACGACGATGGCCTCGCCGAGCATCGCGCCGTTCTTCGTGCCGCCGAAGGTCAGCACGTCCACCCCGACGTCGGTCGTGAACGCCCGCAGCGGGAGGTCGAGGGCGGCGGCCGCGTTCGACAGGCGCGCGCCGTCGACGTGGAGCTTCATGCCGCGCGCGTGGACGTGATCGGCGATCGTGCGGATCTCCTCCGCCGTGTACAGCGTGCCGAGCTCGGTGGACTGCGTGATCGAGACCACCAGCGGCT
This sequence comes from Microbacterium sp. NPDC064978, assembly GCF_044543605.1. Taxonomy (NCBI): domain Bacteria; kingdom Bacillati; phylum Actinomycetota; class Actinomycetes; order Micrococcales; family Microbacteriaceae; genus Microbacterium; species Microbacterium sp. NPDC064978. Next base: position 134,803 of record NZ_JBITWF010000003.1, read on the forward strand.
GCGCGCGGTGCTCGTCGCCCCAGCCCCAGGCCTCGCGGTCGATGAGGTCGGGGGTGAGCTTGCCGTCGTCGGTGGGGACTGTGAGGAGCTTGAAGCCGCCGATCTTCTCGGGCGCTCCGCCTTCGTCGACGTTGATGTGGGCGGTCGAGGCCGCGATCACGGCACCCCAGCGCGGCAGCATCGACTGCAGGCCGGTGACGTTCGCCCCGGTGCCGTTGAACACGGGGTACGCCGCGGCGGTGTCGCCGAAGTGCGCCTGGAACACCTCCTGTAGGCGGGCGGTGTAGGCGTCCTCGCCGTAGGCCACCTGGTGGCCACCGTTCGCGGCCGCGAGGGCCGCCAGGACCTCGGGGTGGATGCCGGAGTAGTTGTCACTGGCGAAGCCCCGGATGGCGGGGTCGTGCGGGATGCTCACCGGACAAGCCTAATCGCCTTCCCCTACCGGATGTCGGAAGCCCGCTCTACCCTCGAACCCATGGAGCGCAGCGCGGCGAAGACCGCTTTCGCGAACGTCCTCGTCAACACGTTGATCGCCAACGTCACGACGAGCTTCCTGTGGTTCGCCCTCACGTTCTGGGTCTACATCGAGACCCGGTCCGTGCTGGCCACGGGCATCATCGGTGGTGCGTACATGCTGTTCGTCGCGTTCTTCGCGATGATGTTCGGCACCATCGTCGACCGGCACCGCAAGCACCGCGTCATGCTGCTGTCGAGCGTCATCTCCGCGGCGGCATTCCTCGTCGCAGGCGTGCTCTACCTCTGGCAGCCCGAGGCCTCCCTGCTCGACCTCGGCGGACCGTGGTTCTGGCTCTTCTCCGGCGTCATCCTGTTCGGCGGGGTGATCGAGCAGCTCCGCAACATCGCGCTGTCCACGACGGTGACGCTGCTGGTGCCGGAGGAGAAACGGGCCAACGCCAACGGTCTCGTCGGCACCGTGCAGGGGATCGCGTTCCTCGTCACGAGCGTCTTCTCCGGCCTGTCGATCGGCTTCCTCGGCATGGGGTGGACGCTGGGAATCGCGATCGCGGCGATGGCCCTCACCTTCGCGCACCTGCTGTTCATCCGGATCCCGGAGGCGGAGCCCGAGGTCGATCCGGAGGCGAAGAGCGCCGTGGACTTCCGCGGCAGCGTCCAGGCGATTCGCCAGGCGCCCGGACTGTTCGCGCTCATCGTCTTCTCGACCTTCAACAACCTCATCGGCGGCGTCTACATGGCGCTCATGGATCCGTACGGACTCACGCTGTTCGACGCGCAGATGTGGGGGTTCGCCCTGGCCTTCGCCTCGACAGGTTTCCTCATCGGCGGGGGACTGGTGGCCAAGTTCGGCCTCGGGAGGAAGCCCGTCCGCACGATGCTCCTCGTCGTGATCGCGATGGGGCTCCTCGGCGCGATCTTCATGCTGCGCGAGTGGTGGCCGCTGTACGTCCTCGGCATGTGGGTGTACATGGCGCTCGTGCCTCCCGTCGAGGCCGCGGAGCAGACCGTGATCCAGAAGGTCGTGCCGTTCGCGCGCCAGGGACGGGTGTTCGGTACTGCGGCCGCGATGGAAGCGGCGGCGGCTCCGATCACCGCCTTCCTCATCGCCCCGATCGCCGAGTTCCTCGTGATCCCGTACATGGACAGCGCGCAGGGGCAGCGGCAGTGGGGGTGGCTCCTCGGCGAAGGCGAGGCGCGGGGCATCGCTCTGATCTGCCTCTTCGCGGGGCTGATCATGGTGGTCGCCGCGAGCCTGGCCTTCTTCACCCGGTCGTACCGCACCCTCACCGAGCTGTACGCCACCGCCCCGGATCCGGCACCGGAGGAGGCGCAGGCTCAGGATTCCGCCGTCGACGACGCGGAAGGGGCGAAGGACAGGCCGGACACGCATCGCGACGCCCCGCCGATCGTCCCCGGGATACCGCCCGAGTCCCGGTGACGGCGCGGACCGGGACTCAGCCCAGGTCGAGCACGCGGTCGTTGAGGTCGGCGGCGCTGGTGTCCCAGAGCCCGACGAGACGCGCGGCGAGGGCATCGGGATCGAGCGCCTTGGCGCGGAACACGACGGCAGCGGCGCGTAGCGGTTCGTCGGCTTCGCGGGCCGTCTTGGCGTACCCCTGGGCGACGGCACGGGTCCAGGCTTCGCTCGCCGCCTTGACCGCCGCGTAGTTCGCTCCGCCGGCGAGGGGCCGTGCGACGGCGGTGGACGACACGATCGCGAACCGTCCGGCGGCCGAGGCGCGGAGACGGCCGTCGAAGGCCCGGCTCGTCGCCCGCACCGCTTCCAGCGCCGGAAGCAGCGCCGCGAAGTCCTCGTCGGTCTGCCCGGCGAGTCCGCCTCCACCTCGCCAGCCGCCCACGAGGGGCACGACCGCATCGACCGTCTCGAGCCGCCCGGCGAGCGCCGTCATGTCGGCGAGGGAGGTCGCGTCGGCGACCGCCGTCTCGGCGCCCGCCTCGGCCAGGGCGCGTAGTCGCTCGGACGTACGGCCGGTGGCGACCACCCGGGCGCCGGCATCGCGCAAGGCCCTCGTCGCCGCCAGTCCCGCTGCGCTCGTGGCCCCCGCCAGCACGACCACGCGGCCCTGCGCTTCCCGGCTCGTCGGCGTCGTCATGCGGTGTCCTCTCGGTCGGAGATGCCTCTGCGGCCGGACCCGGGATCCGGGTCTCCGGCCGCAGAGGTGGTGCGCCCCAGCGTCACAACGGAGCGGTGCGGATCAGTCGTCCGTGCCGCGGATGCCGACCGTCGACTCGATGACCGGCTTCATCTTCTTGTCGAGCGTCTCGAAGAACATCGACAGCGGGAACTCGTCGTCCAGGACCGCGTCCGTGTAGCCCTTCGGTGCCCCGGCGAGGATCTCGTCCGACAGTCCGCGGGCCCACTGCGACGCGGGGTGCGGCGTCAGCGTGCTGCGGACCAGCTCGTAGGCGGCGAGCCAGTGCGCGACCTTGGGGCGGTCGATCGAGTGCCAGTACAGATCGTCGATCGCGTCACCGAGCGCCACGACGGCGTCTGGCACGTTCTCCCAGTCGAAGGCGAGCGCCGTGTCGGTCCAGTGCAGCACGCCGCGCTGGTGCAGCCACGCGAACAGGAGCTGGCCACCCACCGCGTCGTAGTTGCGCACGCGCGTGCCGGTGATGGCGAAGCGGAAGATGCGGTCGAAGATCACGGCGTACTGCACGAGGTGCGCGTACTCGTGCATCTCCCGCTCGGTCTCCGTGAGCTCTTCGCCCGCGGCGACCCGGGCATCCAGCGCCCGCTCGATCTTCACCGACTCACGGAACGCCGTCATGTCGCAGCGCATCTCTTCCAGCGAGTAGAGGAAGAACGGCATCCGCTGCTTGATCATGAACGGGTCGAAGGGCAGGTCTCCGCGCATGTGCGTGCGGTCGTGGATGATGTCCCACATCACGAAGGTCTTCTCGGCGACCTCCTGGTCCTCCAGCATCGCCGCCGCGCGCTCGGGGAGGTCGAGGTTGGTGATCTCCGAGGCCGCACGGACCACGCGGCGGTAGCGGGCGGCCTCGCGGTCCTGGAAGATCGCGCCCCAGGTGAACGTCGGGATCTCGCGCATGGCGACGGTCTCCGGGAAGAGCACGGCGGAGTTCGTGTCGTAGCCGGGCGTGAAGTCCACGAGCCGAAGCGAGACGAAGAGCTTGTTGCCGTAATCGCCGGCCTCGAGCGCGGCGATGAACTCCGGCCAGATGGTCTCGACGATGAGCGCCTCGACCAGGCGCTCGCTCGAACCGTTCTGGGTGTACATCGGGAAGACCACGAGGTGGCGGATGCCGTCGACGCGATGCTGCTGCGGCTGGAAGGCCACGAGCGAGTCGAGGAAGTCTGGCACGCCGAAGCCCTCGGCCGTCCAGCGCTCGAAGTCGGCGATGGAGGCGGAGAGGTAATCCGCGTCGTGGGGGAAGGCGGGGGCGAGGGCCCGGATCGCGGCGGTGATCTCCCCGACGAGCGCGGTCGCCTGGTCCAGGGTCGCCGAGCTTGTCGAAGCGCCAGGGATCGAGCCGTCCTTGATCTGCAGCTCGCGGATGGCGATCGCCGCCTGCTTGAGCTGCGCCCAGGCGGCGGAGTTCTCGACGATCGACGCATCTTCGACGACCTCGGGTTCGCCGACGATGGCCTGAACAGCGGAACTGTTGGCGGAAACGAGGGACATCGGAACCTCCGATCGCAGTGAAAAACGGAAAGATTCCGGTGATAAGGGAATCCTGACGATAATCTTACAGCTATGGATGATTCTGTCGACCGTGCGATCCTGGCGACCATCTCCCGTGACGGGAGGGCGACGCTGTCCCAGCTCTCCGAGGCCGTCGGGCTGTCCGTGTCGGCGGTGCAGTCCCGGTTGCGGCGACTCGAGACCCGCGGCGTCATCACCGGCTACCGGGCGATCCTGGACCCGGAGCAGGCGGGGACTCCGCTGTCCGCCTTCATCGAGATCACGCCACTCGATCCGGCCCAGCCCGACAACGCCCCCGAGCTCCTGGAGCACCTCGACGCGATCGAGGCGTGTCACTCCATCGCCGGCGACGCGAGCTACATGCTGTTCGTCCGCGTACCGACGCCGCGCGACCTGGAGCAACTCGTCCGCGACGTCCGGCTCGCGGCGAACGTGAGCACCCGCACGACCGTGGTCCTGCAGACCTACTACGAGCACCGGCCCATCATCCCCATCGCGTCCGCCGAGTAGACCGGGCGACGTGGGATCATCATCCAGACGTTCCTCGACGGGGCGGAGAGTGGAGAGAACCATGTCCTTCCAGGCATACCTCGACAAGGTCGAGACCCAGACCGGCCTCACGCCGCGGCAGTTCATCGCCCTCGCCCACGAGCAGGGGTTCGACGAGAGCACGAAGTCCACAGTCGTCCTCAACTGGCTCAAGCAGGAGTACGGGCTCGGTCACGGCCACGCGCAGGCCATGGTCCACGTCATTCTGAAAGGGCCGAAGATCAGCGACAAGCACGTCGGCACGTCCGGGGCGCACGCCGACAAGACCGACGAGCTCTGGCTCGACGGCAAGGACAGCAACCCGCACCGCTGAGCTCGCCGCCTCGCCGCGACGACTAGGATTCCGTGGGTGGCAGCATCCTCCCAGCGCAAGAAGAAGTCCGGTCGGCGCACTCCGCCGCGCACCAGCGGAAACCCGGCCAAGCGGCCGGTCGTCGAAGCGGGTCCCGTGACGATCGGCGACTGGATCGGTGCGGCGCGTCTGCGCACGCTGCCCCTCGCGATCGCCCCCGTCGTCATCGGTACGGGAGCCGCACGCAGCACGGGTCCGGAGTTCCACTGGGTGATTGCGCTCGCGTGCCTCGCTGTGGCGGTCCTGCTGCAGATCGGCGTGAACTTCACCAATGACTACAGCGACGGCATCCGCGGCACCGACGCCCATCGGGTCGGCCCGGCGCGGCTCACGGCCTCCGGCCGCGTGAAGCCGCGCACGGTGCTCGTCATCGGCCTCGTCTTCTTCGCGCTCGCCGCCGTGGTCGGTGTGGCGATCGTCGTCCGCACCGGGCAGTGGTGGATGCTCGCGGTCGGCGCGGCCTGCATCGTCGCCGCGTGGTTCTACACCGGCGGGAAGAGGCCCTACGGGTACTACGGCCTCGGCGAGGTCTTCGTCTTCGTGTTCTTCGGGCTCGTGGCCACCCTCGGTACCACGTGGGTGCAGGTCTTCATGCTCCCGCAGCAGGCCTGGCTGGGAGCGATCGCCGCCGGACTGTTCGCCTGCGCGGTGCTGCTGGCCAACAACCTCCGCGACATCGATCAGGACCGCGAGGTCGGCAAGCGCACCCTGACGGTCCTCATCGGCCGCCGCGCCACGCAGGTCCTCTTCACGCTCTTCGTGCTCGTGCCGTTCGGCATCGCCGTGTTCCTCGCGCTGCTGTTCCCGATCGCCTGGATCTCCCTGCTCGCGCTGCTGGCCGGGCTTCCCGCGATCGTGATCGTCTGGACCTACCGTCAACCGCGGGAACTGGTCATCGCCCTCGCGCTGACGTCGCTCACCTCGCTGCTCTACGCCGGCGCCCTGTTCTGGGCCTTCGCCGGCTGACTCCGCTCCCCGTCTCCCGTCGGGCACAACTTCGGAGCTCGCGACCGACACGCCGTCGTCTTGGTCCTCTCCCCGGCGCGTCGTGCGATCGCTCCGAAGTCGTGCGCGGTGACCCCCGCACAGGGGCCGAGATGTCGGTCGAACCTATGGCTTAGCCGAGAGTTTTAAGACCGAGTCCAACAATGGAGACGCGGACAGGGCCGGTCACGACTTCGGAGACGGTGGACGACACGCCGCGTTGATGACCGCGCGGGCGGCGTGCCGCGGCGGATCTCCGAAGTTGTGCGCGGGTGCGCGAGGCGGAAAGCGTCAGGGGCGCTCGTCGGGGGAGCGGTCGACGAGTTCGTCTTCGGCGTCGGCGTCGGCCTGCTGTCCGGAGACCTTGCCCTGCCGGCGCTCGTGCAGACGCGCGGAGGCGTCCGAGAGCGGGGTGCGCAGGAAGAGCATCGAGATGCTCGCGCCGATGAGGGCGGCGAAGATCGCGGCGAGCCACCAGAACTCGCGGAAGATCGGGAAGAAGAACCACAGGATGGCCAGCGGGACGAGGAACGCCAGCAGGCGCAGCACGGTGTAGACGAGGAGGGGGGCGGGCTTCTTCACCCCCTCAGTCTACGTTCGCGGTCCCGTGGCCCCGCCGGGAACCCGGAGCCCGAGGCTGACGAAGGGGATGCCCCGCACCACGCGCCGCCACGGATGCTCACCCAGCGTCCACAGCAGCTCGTCGTCGGGGTCGAGGGCCAGATCCTCGCAGCCGACGGGCAGAGCCATCGGGTGCCGGGTGAGCGCATCGTGGCCGCCGGACCACAGCACCCCGGGCCGGAGGTGATCGGACTGCGAGACGAGGTAGCGGTCACCCCACCGCACGGCTCCCTGCATGTGCCGGATGCCCGGAGTGAAGCGCTCGAGTTCGACGAAGCCGTCGTCGGGTCCGAGGGGGATAGTGAACTCGCCGACCTCTCCCGTCTCCTGACCCCGGTACTCGCCGATGAGCACGCGGGGGAGCGGCGTCCCGTCCTCGTCGAACACGCGACCGAGAAAGGAACACCGCAGCGTCACCGGGTGGCGACGGGTCCGCACGGCCACCACCGTCGTACGCCGATCGCGGCGCCGTCGACCGCCGCGCACCCGCTGGGCATCGGTGCCGTGCACCCGCCGGAGCGCACCGAGGTCGAACTCCCAGATGCCCTGCCCGGTGGCGGCCGCGAACAGGCGGTCGCCGAACCAGGCGAGTCCTCCCGCATGGATCGGTGCGGGCTGCAGGACGCCGTCGTCGTCGGCGACGGCCAGCACGATGTCGAGGCGGCGGGCGCGTTCGCGATCCACGAGGGTCACGCGCGAGGCGAGGTGGCGCCCCGACGGGTCCTGGCGGAACCAGCTCACCGCGAGAGCGCGTCGTCCGCGGCGCTCGCCGACGTCGATGCCCTGGGGGTACCAGCGCTGGGTCCACGACCGTGCCGTGAGCCAGCGCAGCTCGATGCCTCCGACGCGCTGGCGCCGCCACATCGGGCGCCATATCGTGCTCCAGGGCCACCGCATCCGTCCATCGTCGCCGATCCGGAGGCTCGGCGCGAATTTTCACGGATTGACCTAGGCCGATTCGCGCGATCGAACAGACGGTTGTATCGTGTTACGTGTTGAGTGCTGATCTTCATGGAGTCGCTCTCGACGACGCCTCGCGGTTCGCTGGTGGGGGCCAGTACCGCCGCGGGGTGGCCGTCGCCTCACGGTGACGGTTCACCGGGTGTTCGCATCCGGCAGTGCAACGCACTGGGGGTGTGGCTCGTTCGGGTGCGGGCCACACCTCAGCGTTCACCTCGCGCGTCACCGGACGTTCACCGCACGGTCGCTCTCCGGCCACCGTCGCCTGCCACGATGACGAGCCCATCGCCCACTCCGGGAGCTCCGTGCGCACGCCCCTCGTCACCGTCATCCTGCCTGCGAAGGACGCCGGCCCGTACATCGGCACCACCCTCGAGACGCTCACCCGGCAGTTCGACGATCCCGCCGCTCTGAAGCTCGTGGCCATCGACGACGGCTCCCGCGACGAGACCGGCGCGCTCATGGCGCACTATGCGGAGCGGTTCCCGCACGCCCAGGTGCTGCGGAACGCCGAGCCGCGCGGGCTGGCGTCGGCACGCAACCAGGGGCTCGCCCACGTCGAGGGCGAGGCGTTCTGCTTCGTCGACGGGGACGACTGGATGCAGCCGCAGCGCCTCGCGGTCCTCGCCGCGCGCCTGCGAGAGCTCCGGTGCGACTTCCTCCGGACGGATCATGTCACCGTCACCGGGATGCGGCGTGCGCTCGTCCGGGCTCCGTATCCGTGGAGGGAGCGGGTCGGGCCACCCCGGGAGGCGATCCTTCCGGTCGATGAGCCGAGCATGGTGGACTACCCCTTCGCCTGGGCGGGACTCCTGCACCGCCGTGTGCTCGACCGTGGGCTCGCCGCGTTCCCCTCCGGCCTCTTCACGGCCGAGGACCGCCCGTGGATCTGGCGCCTGCATCTGGAAGCGGCCTCGTTCGCCGTGGTGGACGCCCCGGCGCTGCTCTACCGCCGAGGCGTCGAGACGTCGCTCACGCAGGTGCACGATCGCCGCCAGCTCGACTTCGCCCCCGCGCTGGCGGAGGTGATCGAGCTCGTCCGGAAAGACCGCGATGCCGACCGCTTCCTCCCGAAGGCCGTCTGGACCGCGCTCGCCCTCAGCGCGCATCACCTGGTGCGCTCGCGGCGCATGGCGCCACCCGTGCGTCGCGAGATGCGGAGGCGGATCCGCACACTGCTGCACGACCTCCCGGCGGCGGAGGTCGCCACGGTGCTCGCCCGGCTCGATGGTCCGCGACGTCGGGTGCTCGCGCGCAGCCTGCGCGGCGGAGGCCACGCGACATGACCCGCCTCTTCGCCCTGCACAGCGCCTACGGACTCGCGACCGCGGCCGCCGCGATCGATGCGGGCCTGCTCGACGCGGGCTCCGGCGCGGGCGCTCACGCCCCGGAGCGGGTGCTCGTGCCGTTCACCTCGTCGCGGGTCCCGGAGACGGTCGTCGGCATCGACACGGATCCCGCGCTGCACTCCCTCCGCGGCCGGTTCCATCGTGTCGAGCCGTTGGCCGACGTGCTGGGACCCCTGCATCCGAGCGCCTGGGAACCCGCGGACGCCGACCTCCCGGTGCTGGGGCGACTCCTCGCGCGAGCGTGGCGGCTCGACCCGCGGGAGATCGAGCTCTTCGTGCAGAGCCCCCAGGTCGCACCGGCCCGTACTCTCCTCTCCCTGTTCCCCGAGGCGCGGGTGACCATCGTCGGCGACGGCCTCATGACCTACGCGCCGATGCGGGTACGGCTGCCGCACGCGGTCACGGCGCGGATCGAACGGGTCGTGTACGCCGACGTGGTGCCCGGTGTCCGTCCGCTGGTGGCCTCTCCGCACGCGGTGGCGGTCCCGGTGCCTCCGGAGTCCTTCGCGGCAGCGCTGCAGGAGACGGGAGAGTCGTCGCAAGGGTCGACCGCCGCAGGGCCGGCGACCGTGCTCGTGCTGGGACAGTACCTCGCGGCCCTCGGTCTGATGACCGCGACGGAGGAGGTCGCGCTCCAGCAGCGTCTGGTCGACCGGGCGGCGGAAGAGCTCCCGGAGCGGATCGTCTTCAAGCCCCATCCCGCAGCACCGCCGCAGCTCGCCCACGCCGTGCGCGCTCATGCGGAGAGTCGCGGTCTGGCGTTCGTGGAGGACCGCGGTCGTCTTCCTGCCGAACTCCTGGCGGAGCGCCTCGACGCGCGCGCCGTCGTGGCGACCTTCTCGACGGCTCTGCCCACGGTCCGCACCCTGTTCGGGCGGAGGATCGGCGCCGCGGGCGCGACGGAGCTGCTCCGCACCCTGACCCCGGTGGAGAACAGCAACCGCATCCCCCTGACGATCGTCGATGCGCTCACACGGACACTCTCCCCCTACGCCGATCCGGATCGGTTGCAGCTCCTCGTGGACGCGGTGGGCTACACGATGCAGCCGGAGATCGCGGGGCACCTTCGAGCCAGGGCGGAGGAGCTGCTGGACGGCTTCGACCACGAGGAGCGTCGGCGGTACTTCGCACCGGAGCGGCTGACCGCGCTCGCCCTCCCCGGGCGGTCGGCGCCGCGGGGCGTGCACCGCCTGCTGGCTCCGCGCGGCGGCGTGGGACGGATAGAGGAATGGCGGCTGTCCGCTGTCGGCGCCCGACGCCGCGCCGGCCGTGCCTGGCGGGAGATCCGCGGACGATGAGGAGACACGACATGGACGAGCGCCTGCAGACGACGGTGGCGATCATCCCCGCGCGGGGCGGATCGAAGCAGATCCCGCGGAAGAACCTCGAGCGTGTGGGAGGTGTCCCCCTCGTCGCCAGAGCCGTGCACGCCGCGCGGGCGGCGGCGTGCTTCGACCTCGTGATCGTCTCGACCGACGACGACGAGATCGCCGTGGCGGCCGAGGAGGCGGGCGCGCGGGTGATCCGGCGGCCGGTCGAGCTCTCCGGAGACACCGCGACCTCGGAGGCGGCGATCCTCCATGCGCTCGATGAGCTGGAGCGCGAGGGTGAGCGGTTCGAGGTCGTCGCGTTCCTGCAGGCCACCTCGCCCTTCCTCCCGAGCGCCGCGTTGGCCGATGCCGTCGCCGAGGTGCAGCAGGGAGAGTCCGACAGCGTCTTCTCCGCCGTCGAGACCTACGGTTTCCTCTGGCGCCGGGGGGTCGACGGCACGGCCGAGGCGATCAACCACGAGGCCGGCCACCGCCCTCGCCGCCAGGACCGAGAGCCGCACTATCTGGAGACCGGAGCCTTCTACGTGTTCCGGGTCGACGGATTCCGCGCCCACCGCCACCGCTTCTTCGGGCGGATCGGGATCGCCCCCGTGTCCGAGGAGACCGCGATCGAGATCGACGATGCCGCGCAGCTTCAGGCCGCACGGGCCCTTGCCGTTCTGCATGAGAGCCCGGTGCGGATCCCCGTCCGCGCCGTGGTCACCGACTTCGACGGGGTGCATACCGACGACACGGCGATCATCGACGCGGATGGCGGAGAGCGGGTGCGGGTCAGCCGGGAGGACGGGATGGGCGTCTCGCTCCTGCGGCGGGCGGGGGTGCCGATGCTGGTCCTTTCTACCGAGGTGAACCCCGTGGTGCGAGCCCGAGCCGACAAGCTCCGCGTCCCCGTCCTGCACGGGATCGCCGACAAGGAGGCCGCGCTGCGGCAGTGGGCGCAGGAGCAGGATGTGGCGCTCGCCGACGTCGCCTACCTCGGTAACGACGTCAACGACCTTCCCGCCATGCGGATCGTGGGCTGGCCGGTCGCCGTCGCGAACGCCCACCCGCTCGTCCGTGCGGAGGCGCGCGTCGTGCTGGGGAGGCGAGGCGGCGACGGGGCCGTGCGGGAGCTCGTCGAACGGGTGTTGTCGAGCTGACCGCCCCCGGTAACCGTCCGGTCGATCGGTGTTCACCCGCGGCCCGTACTCAGGAAGGACGGGGCGGTTGACCGTTCGACGACCGGAGGAATCATGACTGTCAGCATCGGATCGCACGTGATCGGCGGCGGCCGTCCCGCCTACGTCATCGCGGAGATCGGCCTCAACCACAACGGCGACGTCGACATCGCCAAGCGCCTCATCGACGTCGCGGCCCGAGCCGGCGCGGACGCGGTGAAGTTCCAGAAGCGCACGCCCGAGATCTCCACCCCGGAGCACATGCGCGACGTGCCGCGAGAGACGCCGTGGGGCACCATGAGCTACCTCGACTACCGGCGCCGAGTGGAGTTCGGCCGCGACGAATACGTCGAGATCGGCGACCACGCGACGATGCAGGGCCTGGACTGGTTCGCCTCGCCGTGGGACGTGCCGAGCGTCGCCTTCCTCGAAGACCTCAACGTCGTGGCGCACAAGGTCGCGTCGGCGAGTCTGACCGACACCGAGCTGCTCGTCGCGCTGCGCGAGACCGGGAAGCCGGTCATCCTCTCGACGGGCATGTCCACCATGGAGCAGATCGACCGCGCGCTGGACACGCTCGGCACCGACCGTGTCGTCCTCATGCACGCGACCTCGACCTATCCGCTCGAGCCCGAGGAGGCGAACCTGCGGGTGATCGCGACCCTGCGGGACCGCTATCCGGGGATCCCGGTCGGCTATTCGGGACACGAGCGCGGCCTGCAGATCTCCCTCGCCGCGGTCGCGATGGGAGCCGTCGCCGTGGAGCGCCACATCACCCTGGACCGGACGATGTGGGGTTCTGATCACGCCGCATCCCTGGAGCCCGGGGGCCTGGAACACCTGGTCCGCGACATCCGTGTCATCGAGAGCGCGGTGGGCGACGGCGTCAAGCGCGTCTTCGACAGCGAGCGCGCGCCGATGGCGAAGCTCCGCCGCGTGCCCGCATGACCGCCGGCGCCGGGATGCGCGTCGTCGCCATCGCGGACGCCGACTCGTTCGTGAAGTGGGCGGCATCGTTGCTGGGGGCCGTGCCCGACCTGCGATCGCAGCTCCTGCTGGTACGCACGCCGTTGACGGTGAGCGCCGGGCAGCAGGATGCGGCACTGGCGGGCACCGGCTTCGGCGCCGCCGACGTCACGCGGCTCGACTTCGAGCGCGTGGCCGGATGGCTCGAAGTCCAGCGCCCGGACGTGGTGCTGCTCGCCGGGCGGGGACCGTTCGTCCGCCTCCTGGGCCGAGTCGTCGATGCATTGCGGCATCGTCCGGTGACCGTCTCGGGGCTCCCCGGCATGGCGATCCCCGCCCAGCGCGGGGCGCTCGACTACCGGCGACACACCGACCTGCTGATCGTGCACTCGCACCGCGAGCGCCGTGCCTTCGCCGAGCTCGGCGAGCGCATCGGGGTGCGGACGCCGCTCGCTCTGGCGACCCTGCCCTTCGCGCGGGGTCGCGAGCGGTGGAGTGGCAGCCGTCTCCGGGTGTCCGCGGCGGCCGGAGTGCTCTCCGGGGGTGCGGGCGGCATCGCTCTGGCGGAACGTCCTGTCGACGGAACACCCGCGGCGGTCCGTCGGCCCGGGGCGACGGACGTCGTCTTCGCCGCGCAGGCCCTCGTGCCCCGACGGCCGGAGGAGCGCGCAGCGATCACCGCCATTCTCGTGCGCGCCGCGGAGGCCGATCCGTCGCGCCGGGTGGTCGTCAAGGTGCGGTCCCGGCCGGGGGAGGCCGAGACCCACCTCGACCGTGATCCGTACATCCGTCTCTTCCCGGCGGGCCGCCCGGCGAACCTCGTGTTCTCGCACGCGCCGATGGCGACGGTGCTCGACTCCGCCGCCGGTCTGGTCACGGTGAGCTCGACGGCGGCGGTCGAGGCGCTGGCCCACGGGGTCCCTGTGATCGCGCTCGACCGCTTCGGGGTGCGCAAGAGTCTCCTCAACACGGTCTTCATCGGCAGCGGTCTGCTGGGCGGCGCGGGCGAGGTCGTCGCCGGCCGGTTCCGCCACCCGCACCCGTCCTGGCTCCGCGACAACTACTTCCACCCGGAGTCGGAGGCGGACTGGTGGGATCGGGTGCAGGAGCTCGTGGCGCTGCGTCGGGCCGGTGCTCTGCCGCATCGACGGGTGCCCGCGGCCCGGGGCGGGGCGCTGCACGAGGCCTGGCATCGCGCGAGCGTGCTCGGCCGCGCGGACCGCTCCCTCACCGGCCGCCTCGCGCTCGCCGCAGGCGTGCCTGCGACGCATGCGCTCTCCGCCCTGCGTTCGGGCCGCCACCGGTCCGCCCAGGACACCTGGGCGGACCCGACCACGGACTACACGCTGGAACCGAACCCGTTCCGGGACTCGATCCGCCGCTGACCTGCGCTCAGACCGTGCGCCAGTCGTGGCTCTCGATCGCCGCGCCCGCCTGCGGTCCCATCTGCAGCATGCCGCCGTCGATCACGACCGAGGCCCCCGAGATGTAGGCGGCCTCCGGCGAGGCGAGGAAGGCGATCAGCGCAGCGACCTCGCGGGCATCGCCAGGGCGTCCGAGCGGGATGCCGGGGCGGTCCTCGGCGTGCGGGTCGGTGTCCGTCTGCCCCGTCATCGGGGTCGCGATCTCACCCGGGGCGACGCTGACGGCGCTGATCCCGTACCGGCCGAGCTCGAGCGCGAGGTTCTTCATGAGCCCGCCGAGGCCGTGCTTGGCCGTGTCATACGCGCTCGCCCCCACCATCGGCTGGTGCTCGTGCACGCTGGTGACGGAGATGAGTCGTCCGCCCCGACCTGCGGCGACCATCGACCGGGCCGCCCGCTGCAGGCAGACGAAGGCTCCGGTGAGGTCGGTGTCGAGCACCCGGTTCCACTCGTCGAGCGTCACGTCGAGGAACGGGGTCTGGAGCCCGGCGCCGGCGTTGTTGACGAACACATCGACGCCGCCGAGCTCCGCGATCAGCCCGTCGATCACGTCGCCGCAGGCGGGGATGTCGGAGACGTCGAGCTGCGTCACCACCGCCCGGGCGCCGTGACTGCGCACCTCGTCCGCGGTCTCCTGGGCCCCGGCCTCGTCGCTGTGCCACGTGATGCCGACGTCGATGCCCGCCGCGGCGAGGGCCACGGCGGTCGCGCGGCCGATGCCGGAGTCGGCCCCGGTCACGATCGCGCGGCGGGCCTCGGCCTCCAGCCGCGCCTGCGGATCCCCGGCCTCCGCCATCGGCGTCGGGGTCTTGTCGTTGTGCTGAGATTCGGACATGTCGGCCTCCTGCTCGGACGTCATCGGTGCGAGCGACGGTACGGGGAGGGTCGGGAGTGGTCGAACCGGTTGACGACGAGCGGCGGCGACGCTAGCCGTCCTCGTCATCCGGCGACTCATGGTGTTATCCCAGGCAACGGTCCTGGCGGGGAGGATCACGGCCGGGTAACGTCATCCCCATCGCGGCGATCCGGGCGGTCCCGGGCCCCGGCTCATATCCGGAGGCGTTGCGGGTTCGACTCCCGCCGTCGCGTCCACTCGGCGCTCGCGGCCGTTCATCCTCGATGATGGAGGCATGCCTTCCGCCCCTCGCCCCGGACTCCGCGTCTCCGCGGGTCTGACGATCCCGGAGGCCGAACTGTCGTGGCGTTTTTCGCGATCGTCGGGGCCGGGCGGTCAGGGCGTGAACACCACGGACTCCCGGGTGGAGCTGGTCTGGGATGCGGCGAACTCCGCGGCCCTGTCGCCGACGCAGCGCGACCGGCTCCGGGAGCGGCTCCGCGGGCGCCTGGTCGACGGTGTGCTGACGATCGCCGCGTCCGAGCACCGCGCGCAGCTGCGCAATCGGGAAGCGGCCAGAGAACGGCTCGCTGCGCTCGTCGCGGAGGCCGTGCGTCCGCCGGCGCCGACGCGGCGGGCGACGAAGCCGAGTCGAGGGTCGAAGGAGCGTCGGCTGACGGCGAAGCATCGCCGCACCGACGTCAAGAGCCTGCGGCGGCGCCCCCGCGAGGACTGAGGTCCGGACCCGTTCGTGCGCTCCGCGAGCCGGCGAGCTGCTCCTCGATAGGGGCCCAGCCGTGTTCGAGGAGTGTCGAGCCGGCGTCGAGCACGCTCTGCTGATCGTCGCTCTCGGTGACGAGGATCTGCATCTGCAGGACGAACCGCGCGTACACGCGGACCTCGGGGGTGGGGGCCGGGATGTCGAGCTCGTCGGCGATGGCCTCGGCGAGCGCGTCCTCGTGGCGCAGCCACATCTTCGACGCGTAGTCCCGGAGCGCCGGCGTCTCGTTGAGGAAGCGCAGGAAGATGCGGGCCACGTCGTCGCCGTGCTCATCGAGGTTGGCGGCGATCTCGGCCGCATAGAAGTCGTGGATGGCCTTGTTGATCGTCACACCGGTCGACCGGCCGCGCACGGCCGAGACGAGGCGGTCGCGCTGCTCGTCGTCCTCGTCGAAGACCAGCGCCTCCTTCTGCGGGAAGTGGGCGAACACGGTGGTAGGGGAGACATCGGCGGCGTCCGCGACCTCGCGGATGCTGACGTTGTCGAACCCGCGCTCCAGGAACATCCGGGTGGCCACGTCGGAGATGTTCTTGCGGGTCGCGGCCTTCTTGCGCTCGCGGCGACCCAGGGGCGGGGGCGTCGTCATGCGGCCACCCTATCGTGCACTGGACCAGAAAGTGTATTGACACCAAAACTGGTATCACTACACTTTCGGTATGACTTCACCTCGTTTTCCCGTTCGCGACGCCGGCCGCGCGTGGGTCATGCTCGTCGTCCTGACGATGCTCACGGTCATCGGCATGACCGTCGTCCTGCCCGTGCTGCCGTTCGTCGTGCTGCAGTACGTCGCGCACGAACACGACCTCGCCCTCTGGGTCGGGGTGCTGGAAGCGGTCAACGGGCTGTGCGCCTTCCTCGCCGCACCGCTCCTCGGGCGGCTCTCCGACCGGTTCGGACGACGACCCGTCATCATCGTCGCGGCGTTCGGCGCAGCCTTCTCGATGGCGCTGTTCGGCGTGGGCGGGGCGATCTGGGTGCTCGTGCTCGCCCGTGTCATCCAGGGGCTGACGGCCGGAGACCTCCCTGCCCTGTTCGCCTACCTGGCCGACATCACGCCGCCCGAGAAGCGCGCGCAGCGCTTCGGTTTCCTCGGCGCACTGACCGGCATCGGCACCATGATCGGTCCTGCCATCGGCGGTCTGCTCGCCGCGATCGATCTCCGTCTGCCCGTCTTCCTCACTGCGGCGGTCGGCCTCACGATCGCGATCCTCAGCATCTTCCTGCTGCCGGAGAGCCTGCGACCGGAGAACCGGATCGCCAGGATCGCCCTCCGCGACGTCCAGCCGTTCGGCGTGTTCCGCACCGCCTTCGGCCGCCCCGAGCTCCGCGGGCTGATGATCGCGTTCGCGCTGCTCGCGCTACCGTTCGGGTTCTTCGTGAACAACTTCAGCGTCCTCGCCCTCGACGCCATCCAGTGGGGGCCGACGCAGATCGGCCTGCTCACGGCGGGGGTCGGCATCATCGACATCCTCATCCAGGGGGTGCTGCTGGGCTTCCTTCTCCCGCGGATGGGGGAGCGCGGCGTGATCGTCAGCGCCATCGTCGCGCAGGCGATCGGTCTCGCCGGCCTCGCAGTCGTGGCCTCGCTGCTCGCCCAGCCGTGGCTCTTCATCGTCGGTGCGCTGATGCTCGCCGCCGGTCAGGGCGCTGCCCAGGCCGCGATGGACGGCGCGATGTCCAACGCCGTGGGCGACGACGAACAGGGCTGGCTCGGAGGTGCCACCCAGTCCCTCAACGCCGCGATGAGCACCGTCGCCCCGTTGATCGCGGCCGCCCTCTACACCGCTGTCAGCCATGCCGCGCCGTACGGGCTCGGCGTCGGGATCATGGTCGTCGCCGCGCTCGTCGTCGCGCGGGCGCACATCGCGAACACGGCGAAGCGTCCGGCTGCGGAGACTCGGGATGGCGTCGCCGGGGAAGTGGCCGAGGCGCGGGCCTGAGTCCGGCGACGCGCGGGCCCGGGCGCGAGGATCAGTGCTCGCCGCGGACGAGCTCCAGCCCGGCCCCGGCGAACTGCCGCAGCGTGGCGTCGGGGAGGAAGGCCCGGGTGAGCGCTCCGCCGATGCGGGTGAGGTCGCTCTCGTCGCGGAAGAGGAGGTACATGGTCTCGTAACGGGGGTGGAACTTCTCCTTGAAGCGGTGCAGCGAGCGGAAGCCGTACACGGGCTCGAGCGCATCGGCGAGCCGGTCGCTCAACGCGGCGATCACACCGGCGTCCGGCGGGTAGTCGTGCGCGAGGGGAGCGCCGGAGAGCGACATGAACTCGGCTCCCTCCTCCGAGAACTGCTGCGCGGAGGCGCCGATCAGATACTCCATCACCGGTCCGAAACCGCCCTCGCGACGCCGCATGAGGTCGAGGGTCCAGCCGCGGACCACCCCGCCCTCCCCGTACACGGGCAACCACGAGAGGAAGCCGTCGACGTCGCCGTTCGGAGCGATCGCGAGGGCGAGCCGCACCTCGGGGTCCTCCGCCTCCTCCAGGGTTCCCAGGGTGAACCGCATCTCCGGAAGGTCCTTGTCGCCGACCCACGCCTCGGAGATCCCACGGAGCTGCTGACGGAGGCCCCAGGTCTCCGCCGCGAGATGGGTGAGCCGGAAGGTCATCTGCTCCCGCCCGGCCCGGTTGAGCGATGTGCGCACCGGCTGCCAGCGTTTGCCGGTGAAGGTGAGGCCGGGAAGGTCGACGATCGTGTCGTCCGCCACCACGAGGCTGCGCCACGTCTCCGGGATTGCCGCCCTCGTCGCCTCGTCCGCGCTGAAGAAGCAGGGGACGAGGCCCGCGTCCTCTGCCGTGCGGATGAAGTCACGGACCGCGGCGAACCGGGACTCCGCCGGGCCGATCGGATCGGCGAGGGCCAGGGCGACGCCGTTGCGGCGCTGGTACGCGACGATCCCGCCGTCCACGCGGGCATAGCCGTTGCCTTCCCATGTCGTCATCCAGGAGAGCGTGCCCCCGCCATGTGCCCGCAGTTCGCGCCGGAGTTCGTCTCCCGTCGGGGCAGGCTGCCGGCCGAGCGCCGTCGAGCGGCGCGCACGGAAAGCCCGGCGTACCGCGATCAGATAGGTGAGCACCAGCGCCCAGAGGATCCCGGTGGCGAGCGTGAGTTCGGTCTCCGCATCGATCACCGTCTCGAGCTGTGCCTCGCTCGTGAGGATGATGAGGACCAGCACGAGCGTGGCGGCGAGCACGTTGAGCGGGCCGAGGATGACGGCGACGACCCACGCCCAGCGGCGACCGCGCCGCAGGCCGTTCGCGATGAAGAGGATCACCGCGACGTCGATCGCCGTATCGATGAAACCGCCCGAAGCGGGATCGGTGGGACCGAACGGGCCGTCGGTCGGCACGAGGACCGTGATGATCTCGATGGCCACGAGCGTGAGCACCGCCATCACGGCGATCAGTCGCTGCTCCCGGACCGTGGTGCGCCGCACGCGGAGACTCCGGTCCACGAAGAGGATCAGCAGGACCGCGAACAGGTGCTCGAGGTCGGCCAGCTCTCCCCAGAACATCATCGCGACGAACACGAATCCGAGGAGCACCAGCCACGCGCGCACCCGCCAGGGCGGACGGAACAGGCCGACGGCGGCGGCGATGCAGGCCATGGTCCCGCCGGATGCGCCGACGTCGAGGGCCTGCGCCTGAGTCTGCGCCCACGCCCACGGAAGCTGCGATACGAGGAGGAGGAACAGAGCCGTCGCGAAGATCGCGAAGAGCTGCCCGACCGTGAAGTAGGCGAGGGCGACCCGGGTGCCGCGGCGGTGCTCCAGGTAGCCCATGCCCCAGAACCCGGCGATGGTGAAGAGGTACACCCAGGGTTCGTTGACGAAGAACGTCCCCGTGACCGGCGTCCACCACTTGCCCTCGGCCAGGCTCGGCAGCCCGTAGGCGACGGCGGGGAAGAGCGCCGAGTCCTCGAACGGCCGCCACAGTCCCTGCCAGATCACGCCCGTGAGCAGGACCAGGCCGATCATCGTCAGCGTCGCCGGCGTGGTCCGCAGGGCCCCGAACAGGAGACGGGCCGACGAGGGGCGCTCCGAGGTCATGCGCTCAGCGTAGAGGTGGGGCCGCCGCACGGCGACCCCACCGCCCGACTCACTCGTCGATGGCCGCCGCGATCGCCTCCTCCAGGTCGTTCCACTCGACGAGCTCGACCTTCTCGCCGTCGACGAAGAACGTCGGGGTGCTGCTCACCCCCAGCCGCTCGCCGTCGCGCTTGTCCTGCTGCACGCGGGCGAGGGTGGCGGGGTCCGCGACCGCGGCGTCGTACGCGGCCAGGTCGAGCCCGAGCTCCTCGGCGAACGCGCGGAACACCTCCGGCGTCTCCGTCGACTGCTCGCCCCACTGGGCCTGCGTCTCGAACAGACGGTGGAACATCTCCTCGTAGCGGTCCTGCTGTGCGGCGGCCTCGGCGGCCAGCGCGGCCTGCGTCGAGTTCACATGCCCCGGCAGCGGGAAGTACCGGGTGACGTACCGGATGTCGCCGTCGTAGGTCGCGCGCAGCTCCTCCACGATCGGGTAGAACGCGCCGCAGGCCTCGCACTCGAAGTCGAGGAACTCGACGACCGTGACGGCGTCGGGGCCCCCATCATCGAGGACGTGGGAGTCGGTGCGGACGGTGGGCAGCTTCTCGCCGGCTTCGGGATCGGGCTTCGCGGGCTGCTGGCTGAGGGCGTAGACGATGCCGGCGACGAGCAGCACGACGGCGACGGCGACGGCGATCAGGGTCGCCTTGACGGGGGTCTTCATGGGGTCTCCAAACACGGGGGATACGACGAGGGGTGCCGCGGAAGCGGCGGGAGCCGGTGTCGGATCAGGTGCGGGAGATGGAGAGCTGGACGAGCGAGACCGCGGGGAGGAGCGGGCGAGGGCCGGCGCGGAGGCGTGCGGTCGCCCGGGGCAGGAGACCGCGGAGACGGACGCCGCCGCGGGTGCGCAGGTGCCGGAGGAGCAGGACGAGGGCGACGCAGCAGAGGGCCGCCACCGCGCACGCCGCCGCATCGGAAGCCAGATCGGCCGAGGGGCCATCGACGATCGGGACTCCGGCTGCCGTGGCGTCGGCGGGCTGCGAGACGCCGGGGGCGAGGCACAGGGTCGCATGCGGATCCACCGACCCGTGGGAGGCCGACCAGGCACCGACGACGAGGAGGAGCGCGAGGCCGACGGCGATCATGATCCGGCTCGGCAGGATCCGCTCGGCGCGCGCTCGCGGCGTCGGGACGGGGGCGAGGGGCGGCATGTCCCGCGCAGTCTAGCAACGGGGCCTTTGCCGTCTCCGGGCCCGACCGGCCCCGACGTGCCTAGACTGGAGGGGTGGCGAGACTACTGATCATCGGCGGCTTCCTCGCCGCCGTGTTCTGGGTGTACAGCATCGTCGACTGCGCCGTGCAGCCGGCGACGCGGCACCGCGGCGTGCCCAAGGCCGCCTGGGTCGCCATCGTCGTCCTCATCCCCGTCATCGGCGGGATCCTCTGGTTCGTCATCGGCCGTCGCCGGGCGAACGACCAGGGTGTGCCGCGCACCGTCGCCCCGGACGACGACCCCGCGTTCCTCCGCAGCATCAGCAAAGCGGAGCAGGACGCCCGGATCCGTCGCCTCGAGGAGGAGCTCGCGCGGCTCGACGAGGAGACCGACGAGCCGCCCGCCGCGGATCCGCGCCCGTGACCTCGTCGCCGGCGATGGAGGCCGCGGCCTCCCTGTTCGCCGACCTCGTGTCCCACGGCGTGCGTGACGTCGTCCTCTCGCCGGGGTCGCGTTCGCAGGCTCTTGCGCTCGCCGCGGCGGCCTTCGCCGACGAGGGCCCGCTCCGCGTGCACGTGCGGATCGACGAGCGGGTCGCCGGATTCACCGCCCTGGGCATCGCCAGGGAGACCCGCGTCCCCGTCGCGGTCGTGTGCACCAGCGGCACGGCCGTCGCGAACCTCCTCCCGGCCACGATGGAGGCCTTCCACTCCGGAGTGCCGCTGCTGCTGCTCACCGCGGATCGGCCTCCCGAGCTGCGGGGGGTCGGTGCGAATCAGGCCACCGTCCAGGAGGGGCTCTTCCACCCCTGGGTGCGGGCGCAGATCGACGCCGCCGTCCCCGGGGACGGCGACTGGGACGGCCTCGCCGCGCGAGTGGTCGCCCTCGCGCTCGGAGCGGCGGATGCCGAGTCCGGGCTTCCCGGCGTGGCCGGCCCCGTGCACCTGAACCTGCCCTCCCGCGAGCCGCTGTCGGGCGCGATGCCCTCACGCACGCTGACACCGGGGGAGCCGCCGCGGCTTCCGGAGCCGGAGGCGTTCCCGCTGGAGCGCGGTCCCCGGACGGTCGTCCTGGCGGGCGCCGATGCGGGCGCTGAGGCGGAGGAGGTCGCCCACGTCGGCGGCTGGCCGCTCATCGCGGAGATCGTCAGCGGCGCGCGATTCGGGCGCCAGGTGGTCCACGGGTACCGGCGGCTGCTGTCCCGCGACGACCTCGGCGGGCGCATCGAGCGGGTGGTCGTGCTGGGCCACCCGACGCTCAGCCGCGAGGCCGCGCGCCTGCTCTCCCGCGCGGACGTGGAGGTGGTCGCGGTCCGCAAGGGCGGCGAGGAGCTGAACCTCAACCACCGCACGCGCGCCGTCGCGGCCGTCGCGGTCGCCCCGGGGGAGACCGACAGGGAGTGGCTCGGAGCGTGGATGCGGGCCGCCGCCGCCGAGGCCGTGGATCTCAGTGAGAACGCGCCCGACACCGAAGGGCTCTCCTCCACCGACGTCGCCGCCCGCCGCGTCGCCGTGCGCGCGGAACTCGACGCCGTGCGCCGCCCGCTCGACCGCGAGCGCCTCGTGGATGCGGTGTGGCGGGCCACCTGGCCGCACGACCGCCTCGTGTTCGGATCGTCGCGCCTGGTCCGCGTCGCCGACGAGGTGCTCGGCGGCAAGAAGGTCCCCGTTCACGCCAACCGCGGACTCGCCGGGATCGACGGCACGATCGCCACCGCCACGGGCGTCGCGGTCGCGAGCCAGGCCGCCGGGGCGCCGGGTGTGACCCGGGTGCTGCTCGGCGACCTCGCGTTCCTCCACGACGTCGGTGCGCTGCTGTTCCCGAGTGACGAGACGGAGCCGCGCCTCCAGGTCATCGTCGGCAACGACGGAGGCGGCACGATCTTCGACGGCCTGGAGGTGGCGGGCACCGCCCCCTCCGCGCACCTGGATCGTGTGTTCTACACCCCGCACGGTGTCCGCCTGGAGCACCTCGCGCTCGCCTACGGCTGGGAGTATCAACGGGTCACCACGCGCACCGCTCTCGACCAGGCGCTGACGACGCCGCGCGGCGGTCGCCAGATCATCGAGGTGCCGCTGCCGCGGTGACTGGCATCATGTGCGTATGAACGCGCACACCTGGACGCAGAACCTGCGGGTGCGGCCCGGCTTCCGCCTCGCCGACGTCGACCCTGAGAGCAAGCCCGGCTACGACCGCGGCAAGTCCCGCGGCACGGCCGACCTCGAAGCGGGTCTCGAGCAGCTGAACGACCTGCAGGAGCGGCTGTTCGCCGAGAGCCGGGTGGGCACGGCGCAGGATGCGGTGCTGCTCGTCCTGCAGGCGATGGACTCCGCGGGCAAGGGCGGCATCGTGCGGCACGTGGTCGGCGGTGTCGATCCGCAGGGCGTGGCGCTGGCGGCGTTCAAGGCGCCGACGGAGGAGGAACGCCGGCACGACTTCCTGTGGCGGGTCGAGAAGCGGCTCCCGGAGCCCGGGTTCATCGGGGTGTTCGACCGCTCGCACTACGAGGACGTGCTCATCGGACGGGTGCGGCAGCTGGCCGATCCCGCGGAGATCGAACGCCGCTACGATGCGATCAACGCGTTCGAGGAGCACGTCGCGGCCTCCGGCGTCCGCATCGTCAAGGTCATGCTGCACATCTCGCCGGAGGAGCAGAAGGCGCGGCTCATGGAGCGTCTGGAACGCCCGGACAAGCACTGGAAGTACAACCCGGGCGACGTCGACGAGCGGATGCTCTGGCCGCAGTACATGGAGGCGTACCAGACCGTCTTCGACCGCACGTCGACGGAGGCCGCTCCCTGGTACGTCGTGCCGGCGAACGCGAAATGGTACGCCCGGCTGGCCGTGCAGGAGCTGCTGCTCGCCGCCCTCGAGGACATCGATCCCCAGTGGCCGGTCGCCGACTTCGATGTCGAGGCCGAGAAGAAGCGCCTCGCCGCGAGCTGACCGCGGCGGACGTCAGGCCAGCGCGTCGACGAGGGGACGGAACTTCACCCGCGTCTCGAGGAGTTCGCTCTCCGGATCCGATCCGGCGACGATCCCGGCCCCGGCGTAGGCGGTGACCGTGATCGCGTCCTCGGCCGTCGTGAACTGTGCGCACCGCAGGGCGATGGCCCACTCGCCGTTGCCGTCCGCGTCGACCCAGCCGACCGGCCCGGCGTAGCGGCCGCGGTCGAACGGCTCGAGCTCCCGGATGGCGGCGATGGCCGTCGGTGTCGGAGTGCCCGCGACGGCCGCGGTCGGGTGCAGGGCGCGCACGAGGTCGAGGGCCGAGCGGCCGTTCTCCATCTCGCCTTCCACGTCGGTCGCGAGATGGAAGAGGTTGGGCAGCTTGAGGAGGAAGGGCTGCTCGCTCGCCGCCAGCGCCCTCGTGTACGGGCGGAGCGACGCGAGCACGCTCTGCACGGCGTACTGGTGCTCGTCGAGGTCCTTGGTGCTGGAGGCGAGGTGCGCGGACGCGGCGGTGTCGGCGTCGGCGTCGGCCCCGCGTCCGATCGTCCCGGCGAGCACCCGAGCGGTCACCGTCCGGTCCTGCACCGTGACGAGGGTCTCCGGGCTCGCGCCGATGAGTCCGTCGACCGCGAAGACCCAGGTGTCCGGGTATCCGGTGGCCAGCGCGCGGACGAGTCGCCGCAGGTCGGAGCCCGCGGGGATGGTGCCCTGGAGGTCGCGGGCGAGGACCACCTTGCTGAGCTCGCCGTCCGCGATGCGGGCCAGCGCTCCCCGCACGGCGTCCTGGTAGCCCTGGGGGCTCTGCGCTCCGGGGCCGACGGTGCCCGCCCAATGCGGTCCGTACTCCGCGGGCTCGACGGCACCCGGTGCACGCTCGTCGTCGGAGCGGCGGATGCGGGTCTCCCAGAAGCGGTCGCCGTGGCGGCCGAGGATCAGCGAGGGGATCGTGAGCACGCTGTCGGCGCGCGAGTCCTCGTCGAAGGTGAAGGCCCCGAACGCGACGAGTCCGGTTCCGGGGAGTCGCAGCGGGTCGGAGACCTCGGCCGCCGCCGCGAGGCCCTGCCAGAGCGCTGCGAGGGTCTCGGCGCGGGTGCGCCCCTCCTCGGCCGACGGGCGGAGCTCGGCGAACGGCTGGCCCACCGCCACGATCCCGTCGCCGCGGCGGAACCAGGCGAGCGGGCGGGCGGGGTCCGCGAAGGAGAGGAGGTCTTCGACCGGATCGATCTCTCGGGTCTCCACGACCAGGGGGGTGTGCTGCACGACTCCAGCCTATTCCGCGGGGCGTGCCCGCAGCCCGCGGACGTAGGGTGGGCGGATGAGCGATGCGCGTCCCGCAGCCGGTGCCGAGATGATCTTCCAGTGGCGCAAGTGGGACGGGTCGCCGCACTGGCGTCACGAGTGCGTGTACCTCGGCGCCGACCGGTGGGGCGACTGGGTGGGGCAGCCCGCCGGCTGGCACAGCGCCCGTCCGGGGGCGGAGTTCCATGCGGCCACGCCCAACGTCACCCTCGTCCCGCCGAGCGCCGACTTCGCGCTCACCGTCAATCGCCGCCACCCCCGGGGCATGCGTGTCTACATCGATCTCGGGTGGGACGTCCGGTGGTCGGACGATCCCCTGCTCGCGATCGGCATCGACATGGATCTCGACGTCGTCCGCGTGGAGGGCGAGCGCGGCACCTGGGTCGATGACCGGGACGAATGGGCGGAGCACAGCGCCCGCTACGGGTACCCGGCCACCGTCATGCGGCATCTGGAGGAGCTGGCGCTCGACCTCGAGACGCGGGTCAGGGAGCGCACGGCGCCGTTCGACGACGCCACGGCCGATCCGTGGCTGGACCGGCTGGAAGCGCTGGAGCTCGCGCCTAGACTGGACGCGTGACCGCGAACGACAAGAACCGCGCCGATCTCGGCAAGGACCCCGCCCGCGTCAGCGGCATGTTCGACCAGGTCGCCGCCGGGTACGACCGCACGAACACGGCGATGACGTTCGGCAACGACGCGCTGTGGCGGGCCGCGACCACCCGCGCCGTCGCCCCGAAGCCGGGGGAGCGCATCCTCGACCTCGGCGCGGGGACCGCGTCTTCCTCCGCCTCCCTCGCCCGCAGCGGCGCGCAGGTCGTCGCGGCGGACTTCTCGCCCGGCATGCTCGCCGAGGGTCAGCGCCGCCACGGAGCGATGCGGAACCTCTCCTTCGTGCAGGCGGACGCCACGGCCCTGCCGTTCGCGGACGACGAGTTCGACGCGGTGACGATGTCCTACGCGCTGCGGAACGTCAACGACCCGAAGAAGGCACTGCGCGAGCTCTACCGGGTGACCAAGCCGGGCGGCCGCCTCGTCATCAACGAGTTCTCCACGCCGCCCGGGAAGCTCTTCCGCGGGGCCTACCGGTTCTACAACGCGCAGGTGCTCCCGCGCGTGGCCCGCGTCGCCGGCACGAACGGCGACGCCTACGACTATCTGAACGAGTCGATCCGCGACTGGCCCGACCAGAAGCGGCTGTCCGAGTGGATCAGGGAGGCGGGCTGGCGCGACGTCGCGTACCGCAACCTCACCTTCGGCATCGTGGCCCTGCACCGGGCTCGCAAGCCCGCGTGACCACGGCGCGAACGGCGGCACCCGACGCAGGTAGGCTGGGACCGTGACTTCGAGCCCCAGCGCCCCGGGTTCGCGACTCGCGAGCCGTCTCGGCTTCAGCGATCGCGTCTTCGTCGGTCCCGCCGCGCGTCGCATCGCCCGCAGCATCGAGGACGGACTGGAGCTGGTGGAGACGGGGCTCGCGGACGACGTCCGCGTCGCCGACCCGCTCGCCGACGCCGCCAGCCGCTACCTCTACGAGGCCGGTGGCAAGCGCATCCGTCCCGTGCTCACGCTGCTCGCGGCCCAACTCGGCGACGGGAACACCCGAGAGGTGATCGACGTCGCGAAGGCGCTGGAGATCACGCACCTCGGGTCGCTCTACCACGATGACGTCATGGACGGCGCCGACCGCCGACGGGGGGTTCCCGCCGCGCAGACGGTGTGGGGCAACAACATCGCCATCCTCACCGGCGACATCCTCTTCTCGCGGGCCAGCCAGCTCATGTCCCGCCTGGGTGAGCGGGCCATCCGACTTCAGGCCGATACGTTCGAGCGCCTGGTCCTCGGGCAGATGCACGAGACCCTCGGCCCGCAGCCGGACGACGACCCGATCGCGTTCTACATCCAGGTCCTCGCCGACAAGACCGGTTCGCTGATCGCGGCGGCCACCCAGGGCGGCGTGATCTTCTCGAACGCCCCCGCGGAGTACGAGGAGCCGCTGCGCGCCTACGGCGAGAAGATCGGTGTCGCCTTCCAGCTGCTCGACGACGTGATCGACCTGTCGGCCAAGCCCGAGGAGACCGGCAAGGTCCCGGGGACCGACCTCCGCGCCGGCGTCCCGACCATGCCGTACCTCCTGCTCAAGGCGGAGGACGACGACGCCGCGGCCGATCTCGCCGCCCGCATCGACGACGGCGTGGCCCTCATCGCCGACGGCGCCGACCCCGCCATCCTCGACGGACCGCTGGACGAGCTCCGCGACCACGCCGTCACCCAGAAGACACTCGAGCTCGCCCACGCCTGGACGCAGGAGGCGATCGACGCCCTCACCGCCCTTCCGCGCGGCACCGTGCGCGAAGCGCTCACCCGATTCGCCGAGACCCTCGCCGAGCGCTCCAGCTGACATCGCGCGGGCCGAAGGCCCGGGTGTCTGCCGCGACGGCACACGAAAGGACCTCCATGACCAAGCTGAGACTGGCCATCGTCGGTGCAGGCCCCGCGGGCATCTACGCCGCGGACATCCTGCTGAAGGCCGAGCGCAAGTTCGACGTGTCCATCGACCTGTTCGAGCAGCTCCCCGCCCCCTACGGACTCGTCCGGTACGGCGTCGCCCCCGACCACCCGCGCATCAAGGGCATCATCACCGCCCTGCGCGACGTGCTCGACCGCGGCGACATCCGTCTCTTCGGCAACGTCCGCTTCGGCGAGGACATCACGCTCGACGACCTCAAGAAGCACTACAACGCGGTCATCTTCGCCACCGGAGCGATCCGCGACACGTCGCTGGACATCCCCGGCATCGACGCGGTGGGCTCCTACGGCGCCGCCGACTACGTGAGCTGGTTCGACGGGCACCCCGACGTGCCGCGCGAATGGCCGCTGGACGCCGCGTCGGTGGCGGTCCTCGGCAACGGCAACGTCGCCCTCGACGTCTCCCGCATGCTCGCGAAGCACGCCGAAGACCTCCTCGTCACCGAGGTCCCCGAGAACGTGTACGAGGGCCTCAAGGCGAGCGCCGTCACGGACGTGCACGTGTTCGGCCGCCGAGGCCCGGCTCAGGTGAAGTTCACGCCGCTGGAGCTCCGCGAACTGGGGGAGCTGCGCGACGTCGACATGGTCGTCTACGACGAGGACTTCGACTACGACGAGGCCTCGAAGGACGCGGTCGCGAGCAACAAGCAGGTCATGGTCATCGACCGCATCCTGCAGTCGTGGCGCACGCGCGACTCCGTCAACAATTCCGGCGGCACGGCATCGCGCCGCCTGCACCTGCATTTCTGGGCCCGCCCGGTCGAGGTCCGCACCGACGAGAACGGCCGTGTCGCGGCCCTCGTGTACGAGCGCACCCAGCCGGACGGCCAGGGTGGTGCGGTCGGCACCGGGGAGCTGCGCGAGGTGCCCGTGCAGGCGCTGTACCGCGCGATCGGCTACTTCGGCTCGCCGCTGCCCGGTGTCCCCTTCGACAAGAAGCACGGCGTCATCCCGAACCACGAGGGCCAGGTGCTCGCGAAGGACTCCAACGATCGCGTGCCCGGCGTGTACGCGACCGGCTGGATCAAGCGCGGCCCGGTCGGCCTCATCGGCCACACGAAGTCCGACGCCATGGAGACCGTCCGTCACCTCATCAACGACCAGGGCTCGTGGTGGCACCCGGAGGACCCGTCCGAGGAGGCCATCCCGGCACTGCTCGCCGAGCGCGGCGTCGCCTGGACCGATCTGAACGGCTGGCACCGCCTCGACGAGCACGAGATCGGCCTCGGCGCGCCCCAGGAGCGGGCGCGTGTGAAGGTCGTCCCGCGCGACGAGATGGTGCGCGTCTCCCGCGGCGAGTGAGTCGTCTCGGCGCCGGGGCGTGCTCCCGGCGCCGGGTCCCCGCAGCCCTAGGCTGAGGCCATGCGACCTCGTGCACTCCTGGCCCTCGGCGCCGTGGCCGTGCTCCTGCTGTCCGGCTGTGCGCCCGAACCCGAGGTGAAGCCGACCGGGACGCCGTCGGCCGCGATCACGCCCGCCCCGACGGACGCGGCGGCGCAGGCGCCCACCCCGGCTTTCGATGTGGACTGCGCCGATGTCGAGGCGGCGATGTCGGCCGCCGGCGGCGATGTCGGCGGTGAGGTGGCCGAGGTGCTCGGCGTGTGGTCGTCGCCGAGCTGGTACCCCGGTCCGGCGCAGCACATGTTCCAGCGGGCGGGCGGGATCGCCTGCTCGGCGGGAACGGCGGAGCACAACTGGGAGGTCACGATCCTCCCCGGGGCCGAGGAAACGGTGGCGGGGGCGGAGTCGCGCGGCGGCTACTACGGTGAGGAATCCCGCTGCGAGACCGGCGGGTACTGCTTCTTCCAGCTCCTCGACGGCGAGGTGCTCGTGTCGGCGACCGTCGTGGACCCGGAGAAGGGGCCGGACGACACCGCGGCGTTCGAGGAGGCCCTGCGCGCGCTCGGCGCCGCGGCCATGGCGTCGCTGCGGGAGGTGGATGTGCCGGAGAGCCCGGTGGAGGGTGTGGACTGCACGCGGTTCCTCACCGCGACGGAGCTCGCGGAGCAGGTCGACGCCGAGGTGTACGTGGTCGACGCGTTCGGCGGGTGGTCCATCCCGGCCGAGGTCTACCAGGAGCGCAACGGTGCGCGGATCTGTTACTACGCCTCCGGGGACGACGAATACGCCGCGCAGGGGTACATCATGCTCACCACGCTGCCCGGTGGCGCGTGGGCGTTCGACGAGCTCGAGGGCGAGGAGGAGATCGAGGTCGAGGGAGCGGATGCCGCCCGCGCCGGCGTCGACGAACTCCGCCGTCCGGTGCTCGATCTTCGCGTGGGTGCGGACTGGCTGCGTCTCACGACCTTCGACGGGTCGGGGATCGACGACCTCGCGCCGATCGCGGCCACCATCGCGGACGACTTCGCCGTCGCCCGTCCCGGCGGCGAGTGACGCCGTGGGCTAGCCTGGGCGCGAGGGGGAGGACGCATGGCCGAGTGGGTTCCGGATGTTCTCGGCGATGAGTTCGCCCAGCTCACCCTCGACCTCGGCAGCGACGAGCAGGGTCCGGTGGTCGCCACCCTCGTGCGGGCTCTGCCGGCTCCGGTTCCGTGGTGGGAGCGCGCCCGGCGCCGTCGTCCGTTGCTCGAGGGCGTGGACGTGCTCTACATCCATGGGTGGTCGGACTACTTCTTCCAGAAGCGGTTGGCCCGATTCTGGACGGCTCGCGGTGCCCGCTTCTTCGCCCTCGACCTGCGCAAGTACGGGCGCAGCCTGCGCGAGGGCCAGACCCCGGGCTACATCACCGACCTGTCCACCTACGACGAGGACATCGCCGCGGCCCTGGACGCGATGGGGCGCGGCGAGGACGGCGAGGAGAGCGGGCGACGCCTGATCCTGTTCGGACACTCGACCGGCGGCCTGACGCTGAGCCTGTGGGCGTCGCGGCATCCCGGTGCGGCCGACGCCCTCATCCTGAACAGTCCCTGGCTCGAGTTCCAGTTCGCTCCCGTGCGGGCCGCGATCGCCCCGATGGTCGAGTTCCAGGCACGGATCCGGCCGCTCGACGTCGCGCCGCAGGTCGACCTCGGCTACTACACGCGGGCGCAGCAGGAGGTGGCCGACCCCGATGACCCGATGGAGGTCGACACCGCCTGGCGTCCCGTGCAGACGATGGCCGTGTACGCCGGGTGGCTCAACGCGATCCTCACCGGGCACAAGGCCGTCGCCGCGGGCCTCGACATCGCGGCGCCGGTCTGCGTCCTGCTGTCGAAGCGGTTCGTGCCGCCGACCCGATGGTCGGAGGAGCTGACCTCCGCCGACTCCGTGCTCGTCGTCGACGACATCGCCCGCGCCGCCCTGCGGCTGGGTTCCACGGTGACCGTCGAACGGATCGACGGCGCCCTGCACGACGTGTTCCTGTCCCGACATGAAGCCCGGGAGGACGCGTACCGCCGCCTGCACCGCTGGGTCGTCGGCTGGCGCGCCGCTCAGACGTAGTACATGGCGCGCGCGAGACGCTCCGCCTCATCGCCGTCGCCGGTGCGCACCGCGTCGGCGAACTCCGCATAGACCTGTCGCATCCGCTCGCGATCGCCGGGACGCACCACCCACCCGCGTAGGTTCCGGGTCACGGCGACGGCGACATCGTCGATGAGCATCCGGTGCTGGCGGTTTCCGCTGTGGTCGGCGAGGTAGGCGAAGACGGCCCACCGCGCCCGCGCCGTCGACGCCCCGTCGGTGAGCGATTCCTGCATCCGTGCGATGAGATCCTGCACGCGCTCGCGGTGGACGGCGCTCAGTCTCGGCACCGCCATCCGCGCCGTGATGCCGCCCTGGTAGCCGGCGAACTCCAGCGATTCGGCCACCACCTGCGGCGTGACCATCGTCACCTCTGTGTACCGGCTCGGGTACATCGTCACCAGTCCCAGTCGCTCCAAGCGCTGGAGCGCTTCGCGCACGGGCGTCCGCGAGACGTGGAGCTCGTCCGCCACGTCGACGTCCCGGATCCGGTCGCCTTCGGCGAACTCTCCCTCCGTGATCAGCCGCCCGATGTGGTGGAACACCTCATCCGCCAGCAGCTGCTTGTTCTCTCCGATGCTCTTCGACTCGATCTGCCCCATGGCCCAGCCCCCGGTCGTTCTTGGTCTGCCACCGGCGTCCACTCCCGGGCGGTGAGGGGAGCGACGGTCGCAGGATTGCCGTCATGCCTCCACGGGGGGCCGATCCGCGTGGGGGCGCGCAGCGGGCGGGGAGGCTTGTCATGAACCCGGGACCGGTCGACGTGCGACGCCGGCAGACCCCAGGCCGACGCGAGCTTCGGGGGCCCGCGCCGCTCCCTCCCCTGAGTCGGCGTGGCATCCTCGAAGCGCATCCACCGCGGCGATCGGGTGTCGGACGGGGATGGCGTCGGAGTCGTGACGAGTCACGACCGCTTCCAGTCTCGACGAAGAACACCGATATCCCGGTATGCGTTGACCGGGGAAAAGAAGGGGCTCGGGATGACTCCCGAGCCCCGATCGCCGACGCGTGTGACGTCAGCGGTAGTTGATGAACTGCAGATCGATGTCGAGGTCGCTGCCCTTGAGGAGCGCGATCACGGACTGAAGGTCGTCGCGGCTCTTGGACTGCACGCGCAGCTCGTCGCCCTGGATCTGGCTCTTCACGCCCTTGGGGCCCTCGTCGCGGATGATCTTGCCGATCTTCTTCGCGTTCTCGGACGAGATGCCGTCCTTCAGGCTCGACAGGATGCGGAACTCCTTGCCGCTGGCGAAGGGCTCGCCCGAGTCGAGGCTCTTCAGCGAGATGCCGCGCTTGATGAGCTTGGACTGGAAAACGTCGAGGACGGCGTTCGCGCGCTCCTCCGTGTTCGCGGTGATGAGGATCTGCTCGCCGCTCCAGGCGATCGAAGCGCCGGTCCCCTTGAAGTCGTAGCGCTGCTCCACCTCTTTGCGCGCCTGGTTCAGGGCGTTCTCGGCCTCCTGGCGATCCACTTTCGAGACGATGTCAAAGGAACTGTCAGCCATTGGGCCAGTCTATGACGGGTCGGCCCGCTGGTCAGGCCCATAGCCATCGCAAGGCATCGGGGAGCAGAACGCCGCCATGATTTGGGCTGTGGCCGCCATCGCCGACGACCAGGCGGAAGTCGTACCCCGCGCGGGCCAACGCCGCGCCGGTCTCAAGGCCCTCCGCGAACCAGTTGTCTGTCGTCGAGTTCCAGTTGAGGTCGCGATGAGCAGCGTGGAGAAAGACTCGTGTCGCGCGAGCCTCGAATTGGGTGAGCAAGTGCGGGTACGGGTTCCCGCCCGGCATCTGTGCGAAGCTCGGGTTGAACGCGATCACCCGGCCGATGGCGTCCGACCGAGTCCACGCCGCGGTCATCGCGGCATTGCCTCCGCTGCTTCCGCCGCATATTCCGCGTGCCATGGGGTCAGTCGAGATCACTGCGCGTGTCGCTACGAGTGGGAGTATCTCGTCGATCAGCATCGTCGCGTAGCGATCGTCGAACGCGTCGTACTCGACGTTGCGGTTCTTGATCGGCCCTCCTTCGGAGGCGACGACACCTGGGTCTACGAACACTCCGATCAGTTGGGGTATCGCTTTGGCCGCTGCGAGATTGTCCAAGACGATCGCGGCGCGAACGCTCAGCTCCGGGTCGAGATACCACCAGCCGTCGTTGAAGAACATGACGGCGCTCGCACGCGATGGGTCATGGCCGGCTGCGCGGTGGATCCAGATCTTCCGGGTGGTCCCCGGGAAGACGACGCTTTCATGGGTGATCTCTTCGACACGGCCAGCGGCCACGCCGGCGCGCAGCTCGGAGTCCGGCCCGTACTCGTAGGTCACATCGGTCTGGGAGGCGGGCAAGGCGGCGAAAGGGAGTTCGTAACCCATGCCCCGAACGTAGACCGTATCCGCGGGTGTGCGGAAAGTCCCGTGGGCGAGGCACGACTTCCTCCTTCTGCCCGGCGTCACCGCCGTCATCCGCGACGGCGAGCAGTTCCTGCTGGCCTGGCACGCGCACTCCGGCGCGTGGAGTCTGTTCGGGGCCGGCGCGCGCTGGCCCTCTGGCTCCCGCCCGGGCCGGGGCCCGCTAGCTTCCGGTCGTCGTGTAGACGTTGTCCGACACCCGAGTCATCCCGTCTGGAGCAGGCGCGTCGTCGGGGACCACGGTGAACGTGCCCGTGACGCCTCCGATCGAGAAAGGGGCCCCGTTCCCACCGCACCCGATCACCCACGTGTCAGCGTCGACGTAGGCGAGGAGACACGCTGCGGCATCGTCACGAGCGCGAGCGAGCCACAGGGACGTCCCGTCGCCTTCTCCGACGAACCGGGCTGTCGCCTGGTCCACGTCGTCCCACGCGTAGCCGGGCAGATCGGCAGGAACCTCGTCCCGTGCCTCGGCTTCGCGATCGAGCACGGAGTATGCGCCTCCCGCAGCCGTGCACCCGCTGAGTGCGACCGCGGACAGGATGACGGCGAGGGCGGCGGCAGACGGTCGAACGTGGAATCCCATCCGGCGATGCTCTCGCAGATGAGCCCCATGCGGAACCCTGCAGACTCTGCCGCGGAGCCTCGAGAGGTCTGACCTCCGGCCGATATGGAAGCGTTTTCATAACGCGTGCCTCGCGTCGGGCCGATCACAGGTTGATATCAGCGCGTTCGCGGATTGTGATCGCCTCTCGAAACGATGCATACTGTAAGCGCTTGCAGTCTTGCAGGCGCTCAGCACTGAGAGAGGCACACACCAATGAAGGTGAACAAGAGGGGCATGGTCGCCGCGGGCGCCATCGCCATCGTTTCGGCTCTGACGCTCGCCGGCTGCTCGACCGGCTCCGGCGGCGACGACTCTTCCTCCGGTGGAGACAGCGGCGGCACGCTGACCGTCTGGGTCGACGCCGAGCGGGTCGACGCGCTGCAGGGCGCGGCGGACGCGTACCAGGAGAAGACCGGTGTCACGGTCAAGCTGGTGGGGAAGTCCGTCGACGACATGAAGGACGACTTCATCCAGCAGGTCCCGACCGGCAAGGGCCCCGACGTGGTCATGGGCGCTCACGACTGGCTCGGCGAGCTCTCGACCAACGGTGTCGTCGCGCCGATCGAGCTCGGCGACAGCTCGGAGGACTACCTCCCCGTCGCCCTCCAGGCGGCGACCTACGAGGGCACCGTCTACATGCTTCCGTACGCCGTCGAGAACATCGCCGTGCTGCGCAACGCCGACCTCGTCCCCGAGGCCGCGACGAGCTTCGACGACATGGTCTCGAAGGGCACGTTCGTCGTGGAGCAGGGCGCCGAGGGCAACCCGTACCACCTGTACCCGTTCCAGACCGCCTTCGATGCACCGGTCTTCGGCACCGACGACAGCGGCAGCTACGACCCCACCGACCTGCAGCTCGGCAGCGAGGGCGGCTTCGCCTTCGCCGACTGGCTGGGTGCGCAGGGCGCCGCAGGCACGCTGAACACCGACATCGACGGCGAGATCGCCAAGCAGCAGTTCCTCGACGGCACCGCCGCCTTCTGGCTGACCGGTCCGTGGAACGTGGGCGCGGCCACCGATGCGGGCATCAACGTCGAGATCGACCCGATCCCGAGCCCGACGGGCGAGACGGCCTCGCCGTTCGCCGGCGTCAAGGGCTTCTTCGTGAGCGCCGAGTCGAAGAACAAGGTCGCCGCGAACGACTTCCTCGTCAACTACCTCGGCACGGAGGACGTGCAGCTGGAGCTGTTCACGGCCGGCAACGTCCTCCCGGCCCTGACAGCGGCCGCGGACACCGCGGCGTCCGACCCGATCATCGCCGGCTTCCAGGCCGTCGGTGCCGACGCGGTCCCCATGCCGGCGATCCCCGCCATGGGTGCGGTCTGGCAGTTCTGGGGTGTGGCCGAGGCCGCCATCATCAACGGCGAGGACCCGCAGGCGACGTGGCAGAAGCTCGTCGACGACGTGACCGCCGCGATCGAGTAACGGCCGACCAGATGACGACCCTGCCGGGGCGGGCCGCCCAGCCCGCCCCGGCAGGACCATGACGAGGACGACATGACAGACACCGAAGAGCGCACCGCGCCCCCCACGCCTCGGCAGCGCCAGGCGGCGAAGATCGCCGAGGCGGCCTCCCGACCGATCGGGTGGATGCTGCTCAAGATCCTGTTGCTGGCCATCGTGGACGCGATCGCCGTCTACGCCGTGTTCGTGCTGCTCGTGCAGCGGGAGTGGCTCGTGCTCGGCCTCGTCGTCGCGGTGACGGTCGTCGTCAACTACATCTACTTCTCCCGCAAGCGCATCGCGGCGAAGTACCTCACCCCCGGCATCATCTTCCTGGTCCTGTTCCAGGTCTTCACGCTCCTCTACACGGGCTACATCGGCTTCACGAACTACGGCACCGGCCACAACGGGAGCAAGGAGCAGGCGATCTCGTCGCTGCTCGCCTCCGCGCAGGAGCGCGTCGAGGACTCTCCGACGTATCCCGTCACCGTGGTGGAGCAGTTCGGAACCTACGGCCTCCTCGTCACGGATCCCGAGGACGGCGACGCCCTCCTCGGCACCGCGGAGCAGCCCCTCGCCGAGGTCGACGCGCAGTTCGAAGGTGGCAAGGCCGTCGCCGTCGACGGGTGGACCACGCTTCCGCTCGCCACCGTCTTCACGCTGTCGGAGGAGCTGGAGCAGCTCTCCGTCCCGTTCAGCGACGATCCCAATGAGGGCAGCCTCCGCGCCCCTGACGGGCAGAACGGCTACCTCTACGTCTCGACGCTGGCGTACGACGCCGATGCCGACACGATCACGGACACCGCGACCGGCACCGTCTACAGCGACACCGGCGACGGCGCGTTCACCGCCGAGGACGGCGAGCAGCTGCTGCCCGGCTGGCAGACGACGGTCGGCGTCGACAACTTCGTCCGCGCGGTGACCGACGAGTCCATCCGCGGCCCGCTCATCTCCGTCACCGTCTGGACCTTCGTCTTCGCGCTGGTGTCCGTCGCGACGACCTTCTTCCTCGGCCTGCTGCTCGCGCTGGTCTTCAACAACACCCGGATGCGCTTTCGCAACGGCTACCGCATCATCCTCATCCTTCCGTACGCCTTCCCCGCGTTCCTCTCCGCGCTCGTCTGGGCCGGGATGATGAACGAGAGCTTCGGGTTCATCAACCAGGTGCTGTTCGGCGGCGCGGCCATCCCGTGGCTCACCGACCCGGTGCTGGCGAAGGTGTCCGTGCTGCTGGTGAACCTCTGGCTCGGCTTCCCCTACATGTTCCTCGTCTGCATGGGGGCGCTGCAGGGCATCCCGGAGGACGTCAACGAGGCCGCCGTGATGGACGGCGCGAACCCGTGGCAGGTCTTCCGCCGGATCAAGCTGCCGCTGCTGCTCGTGACCGTCGCGCCGCTGCTGATCTCGTCGTTCGCGTTCAACTTCAACAACTTCAACCTGATCTACATGCTCACCAAGGGAGGCCCGCGCTTCAGCGATGTGTCGATCCCCGTGGGCCACACCGACATCCTGATCTCGATGGTCTACAAGGTGGCGTTCACCGGACAGACCCGCGATTACGGCCTCGCCTCCGCCTTCACGATCCTGATCTTCGTCGTGGTCGCGACGATCTCGATCATCAGCTTCCGCAAGACCAAGGCCCTCGAGGAGCTGAACTGACAATGAGCACCGTCCGCAGCACCGCCACAGCCCGCCGCACCGCCCCGCCGCGTCGCTCGTTCGGCGCCTGGTTCGCCGACACCGGATGGCGCCACCTCGTCGCCATCGTGGTGAGCGCCTTCGCCCTCTTCCCGCTCCTGTACGTCGTGTCGGCGTCGCTCAACCCGCAGGGCACGCTCACCGGGTCGAACCAGCTCTTCTCGGCCATCGGGATCGACAGCTACGTGCGTATCCTCAGCGACCCGCAGAACCCGTATGGAACGTGGTTCCTGAACACCCTGCTCATCGCGGTCGTGACGGGCGCGGTCACCGTCTTCATCGGAGCCTGTGCGGCATATGCGTTCTCCCGCATGCGCTTCGCCGGGCGCCGCGTGGGACTGGTCACCATCGTCGTGGTGCAGATGTTCCCGCAGCTGCTCGCGGTCGTCGCGATCTTCCTGCTGATGTCGACGCTGGGGGACTGGTTCCCGGCGATCGGCCTGAACACGCATACGGGGCTGATCCTGGTGTACCTCGGCGGCGCGCTGGGCGTGAACACGTACCTCATGTACGGGTTCTTCAACACGATCCCGAAGGAGATCGACGAGGCCGCCCGCATTGACGGCGCGGGGCACGCGCGGATCTTCTTCACGATCATCCTGCGCCTGGTCGCCCCGATCCTCGCGGTCGTCGGTCTGCTCTCCTTCATCGGCACGGTGAACGAGTACGTGATCGCCAGCGTCATGCTGGTCGACGTGGATCAGCAGACCCTCGTCGTCGGTCTGACCAAGCTGGTGGCGAACCCCCGCTACGCCGACTGGTCGGCCTTCTCCGCCGGTGCGGTCATGGCGGCGATACCGGTGATGGTGCTCTTCCTCTTCCTGCAGAAGTACATCGTGGGCGGTCTGACCGCGGGGGCGACCAAGGGCTGATCTCGCACCGTTCGGTGCTAGCGTGCGTCACATGCTACCTTGTGAGGCATGACAGCTGACGTCGGGGCGCAGATGCGCAAAGGAGTGGTCGAGTACTGCGTGCTCGGCTTGCTCTCGCGTGAGCCCATGTACGGCTGGCAGCTGTCGGAGGCACTCACCGGAGCCGGGCTGATCGCCAGCATCGGCACGCTCTACCCGTTGCTCGGGCGCTTGCGGGACAACGGCTGGGTGACGACGTTCGACCGGCCGTCCGGAAGCGGTCCGGCGCGCAAGTACTACCGGCTCACGGATGCCGGTATCGATCAGCTCGCGCGCTTCCGGGCGCAGTGGGCGCCGTTCGCCCGTGCCGTCACGGGCATGGTGGGGGAAGGATGACCATGACCGAGAAGACCGCA
The DNA here is from genome assembly GCF_044543605.1 of Microbacterium sp. NPDC064978. Taxonomy (NCBI): domain Bacteria; kingdom Bacillati; phylum Actinomycetota; class Actinomycetes; order Micrococcales; family Microbacteriaceae; genus Microbacterium; species Microbacterium sp. NPDC064978. The sequence goes on from NZ_JBITWF010000003.1 coordinate 173,183, forward strand.
GCCGAGTTGCGTGACGACTACCTGGCCCGGCTCGACGAGGCGATGCGCGGACTTCCGCACGGTGTCGCATCCGACATCCGTGGCGGGATCGCGGAGGAGCTCGACGGGCTCGACGCGGCAGCGACCGCGGAGCGGATCGACCGCCTGGGAGATCCGAGGGGGATCGCCCGCGAGGCGGAGGACGAGGTGCCGACCGCGCCGCCCCTCGTGCTCCCCGCGCCCGCCCCCGCGCCCTCGGCTCCGCGCACGCCGACGACCGCGACGCGGGGTTTCGCGATCGCGGCGGCGCTCACCCTGAGCTTCGGCGGAATCGTGGTGCCGGTCGTCGGCTGGTTCGTGGGCGCGGTGCTCGTGAGCCTCAGCCCGCTGTGGCGCACGTGGGAGAAGGCCGTCGCGATCCTGGTGCCCTTCGTTGCCACCGGGCTGTCCTTCCTGATCGCCTCGACGATGACCGGATTCTCCACCGGATCGGCGTCCGGCAGCTCGAGCGACGGCGACGTGATGTCGGAGGTGGTGAACCCGCTCGTCCCCGCTTTCGGCGAATGGCACCTCCTCCTCCTGCTGGGCGGACTGCTGGTACCGATCTCGGGACTCTGGCTGCTGTGGCGGATGCGCGGCCGCGGCACCCGCTGAGCGACACCACCTCGACGCGGCGTTGCTCCGCACCCGCGCGGGGGCTGGGGCCTACGGTGGGACCATGGCGCGAGTGGGGGGACGAAACCTCGGGATGAGCTGGTTCGCCGGCATCGTGTGCGCAGGGATCGTCGCCGGACTCGTCTGGCTCTCACTGCCGATGGTGCCGATCCTCGCGCAGTTCGCCGGGGACGCCCTCCGCAACACCTTCCCGTGAATCGCGCAGAGCCGCGGAAGCACGCGTATGGCGACACGTCGGCACGCCTAAGGAAGCGTCGGGAGCCGCGGCGGTAATCTCGCACTGCACATCCCCGATGAGAGGCGCATCCCATGAGTGATCCCGAGGCTCGTCAGCCCGAGAAGTCGAACGACGTCGACGACGTCGTCGGCAGCGCGAACGCCGGTCTCGACGCCGCGGCGGCGGCCCGCGGAGATGTCCCCGGCCACGTCGACGACGCACGTGCGGATGACTCCCGCGCCGCAGACACCACCGCGGCCTCCTCCGAGCCTGCGGCCGACCAGGCCGCGACGCGTCAGGAGCCCGCCGTCGACCCCGATCTCGCCGCGTTCGAGGCCGCCGAGCGCGACCACCCCAGTACTTTCAGCTCCGCCGCCCCGGCGCCCTCGCGCACCGACGGCGACCGCTTCGACGCCGATGGCCGTGAGGCGGGCCTCCGCGACGCCGACCGCCGCGATGCGACCCCGGAGACCTCGCTGTACGCGACGCCGGAGACCTCGCTGTACTCCACGCCGAGCACTCCCGCGCACGAGGAGTCGGCCATGGCCGGCGCAGCCTACGCGTCGCACGCTGACGACACCGACACCAGGATCGTGCCGTCCGAGCCGCTCACGAACGGCGCGGCCGCCGCACCGCAGCAGCCGCAGCCGATCTTCGTGCAGGCACCGGAGCCGCCGCGCGAGCGCGGCAACCGGGGCACCGCCGGCGCGATCGGCCTGCTCGCCACCGTCGCCTTCGCGCTGCTCTACCTCGCCACCACGCTCGGCCTCGTCGCCCTCGCCGGCGACGTGAACGGGGAGAACATCGGCGAAGCGCTCGTCGCCCCGCTGCTCACCTGGGGGTTCTGGACCCCGGTGGTCGTGTTCTTCCTCGGCTTCTGGCTCCTCGGAGCCATCATCAACCGCGGCCGCTGGGGCCTGTGGGTGGTGTTCGGCATCGTCGTCGGGCTCATCGCCTACGCCGGGCACATCCTGGGTCAGCTCTTCGAGGCGCCCTTCTGGAAGCTCACCGCATCGCAGGGTCTCGAAGTCGCGGGGGAGCAGCTGTTGGCCCCGCTCGCCATCGCGGCCTTCGTCTTCGCCCGCGAGCTCACCATCTGGTTCGGCGCCTGGGTGGCCCGCAGCGGTGCCCGCAAGACCGAGCTGAACGAGGAGGCGCAGCGCGAGTACGAGCGCACCCTCGAGGCCGGTCCCACCCTGTCGAGGTAATCACGAACACCACCACACCGAACCCCCGCGGGCCCGAGTCCGCGGGGGTTTCGGCTGTCCTCGCGGCGGTGATGGCCACCATCGCCTTCTTCGCCCTCGCCGTCTTCGGTCTCGGTGCGCTGAGCGTCGCCACCGACCGGGACATCATCGGCGTTCCAGGTCTTGGCCAGGTGCCCGGAGTGTCGGGCATGGTCGCGGCCGTGGTGGTCTTCGCGCTCGTCCTCTGGGCGACGGTGCGACGAGGGCATGCCTCCTTCGGCTCTGCTCCGGTGATCGCCCTGCTCACGGCGCTGGTGCACCTGATCACCGTCTGGATCGCCGTGCTCGTCGCGACGAGCGATGTGGTCGTGGCCACGGCCGTCGCCGGCGACCTCGTCCGCGGTGGCGCGAGCATCGTGCTCCTCGCCGCGGCGGCGGTGGCGGCGTGGGGCGGCATCGCCCTCCGCCGGACGAGGTCGGCGCAGCCGCGATGGCCGTGGGAGCGCGACGAGGAGGGGTGACACCCCGCAAATCCGCACGGTGAGCGGCGACGCGCCGTACGCTGGTGGGGTGGAGCGCTCATTGGAGACGCAGGTCGACCAGGCCGTCGAGGCCTGGTTGCGCTGGGTGCCGCGCTGGGAGCCGGCGACGCACCGCGGCCGCACCGCGCCGTGCCGGCGCTGCCTCGGCTCGCCCATCCTCGCCGCCGCAGGCATCGCGGGCACCACGCCGCATGGCGTCCAGCACGGCCTGTCGACGCGCATCAAGACGATCGTGGACCACGCGGTCGCGGAGTACACCGCGCGCAACCTGCCGACCCTGCAGCGTGAACTCGATCAGCAGGCCGCGCGCAACCGGGCTCGCAGCTACCGGCCGACGGAGGACCTCGATCCCGAGTTCGAGGGCATGCCGCTGGATCCGGAGCCGGTGCCGGGCGCCCCCTTCCTCTTCACGATCGCCGGTCTCGCCGACGATTCGGCCGCCGAGTTGCCGCCCCTGCCCCCGCTGTCGGACGAGGCCAAGACCGCTCTGCGACAGGAAGTCGCCTTGGCGGACGAGTACGCGAACCTCGTCGGGCGCGAGATCTGCGGGATCCTGCTCCGACACCGGATCACGATCCAGGCGGCGGTGTCGCGACACGTCGAGCCGCAGATCGAAGCGCTCCTGGCCGAGCTCACGGAGTCGCTGGACTCGCCGTTCGACCCCGACATCCCCTGACTTCGGGCGGCGCCGCGGAGCGCGACCGTCATTTGACCGTCAGGTTACGCGGCATTACACTTGATCAGGTGTGTGCACGTCCTGACGTGCGCGCTGGGCGTCGGCACCTCGCCGGTCCGCCCCCACGGCATACCCACCACACCAAAAGCTCGTCGGTTCCGGCGTGCCGGTGGGTCATGATGTGAAACCCATCACGCTGTCACCGTGCAGCACTATGAGGAGAGAACGTGCCAACCATTCAGCAGTTGGTTCGCAAGGGTCGCTCGCCCAAGGTCACGAAGACCAAGGCACCCGCGCTCAAGGCGAACCCGCAGCAGGCCGGGGTCTGCACCCGCGTCTACACCACCACCCCGAAGAAGCCGAACTCGGCGATGCGCAAGGTCGCTCGTGTGAAGCTCCGCAACGGGACCGAGGTCACCGCGTACATCCCCGGTGAGGGCCACAACCTGCAGGAGCACTCCCTGGTGCTCGTCCGCGGCGGTCGTGTGAAGGACCTCCCCGGTGTGCGTTACAAGATCGTCCGTGGTGCCCTGGACACCCAGGCCGTCAAGAACCGTAAGCAGGCTCGTTCCCGCTACGGCGCGAAGAAGGGTTGAGTTAGATGCCTCGTAAGGGTCCCGCCCCCAAGCGCCCCGTCGTCAACGACCCGGTCTACGGCGCACCGATCGTCACCTCGCTGGTGAACAAGATCCTCGTCGACGGCAAGAAGTCGCTGGCCGAGTCGATCGTCTACGGCGCCCTCCGCGGCGTCGAGGCGAAGAACGGCCAGGACGCCGTCGCCACCCTGAAGAAGGCGCTCGACAACGTGCGCCCCACGCTCGAGGTCCGCAGCCGCCGTGTCGGTGGCTCGACCTACCAGGTTCCGGTCGAGGTCAAGCCGCACCGTGCGAACACCCTCGCGCTGCGCTGGCTCGTGAGCTACGCCAAGGGTCGTCGTGAGAAGACGATGACCGAGCGTCTCCAGAACGAGATCCTCGACGCGTCGAACGGCCTGGGTGCCGCGGTCAAGCGCCGTGAGGACACCCACAAGATGGCCGAGTCGAACCGCGCGTTCGCTCACTACCGCTGGTAACCCCTTCGACGGGCTCAGGGACCCTTCCGCGTTCCTGGGCCCGTCGCACCCCCTCTTCGCAGTACACCTGCTGCTCCAATAGATAAGGACACTCCTGTGGCACAAGACGTGCTCACGGACCTGAGCAAGGTCCGCAACATCGGCATCATGGCGCACATCGATGCCGGCAAGACCACGACGACCGAGCGCATCCTGTTCTACACGGGCGTCAACCACAAGCTCGGCGAGACGCACGACGGCGCGTCGACCACCGACTGGATGGAGCAGGAGAAGGAGCGCGGCATCACGATCACGTCTGCCGCCGTGACCTGCTTCTGGAACAAGAACCAGATCAACATCATCGACACCCCCGGTCACGTGGACTTCACGGTCGAGGTGGAGCGCTCGCTCCGCGTCCTCGACGGCGCGGTCGCCGTGTTCGACGGCAAGGAGGGCGTCGAGCCCCAGTCCGAGACCGTGTGGCGTCAGGCCGACAAGTACAACGTCCCCCGCATCTGCTTCGTCAACAAGATGGACAAGCTCGGCGCGGACTTCTACTTCACGGTCGACACGATCATCAACCGCCTCGGCGCGAAGCCGCTGGTGCTGCAGCTCCCGATCGGTGCCGAGAACGACTTCGTCGGCGTCATCGACCTCGTCGAGATGCGTGCTCTGGTCTGGCCCGGCGACGCCAAGGGTGACGTGACCATGGGCGCCTCCTACGAGGTGCAGGAGATCCCGGCCGACCTCAAGGACAAGGCCGAGGACTACCGCCAGCAGCTGCTGGAGACGGTCGCCGAGACCGACGAGGAGCTTCTCGAGAAGTTCTTCGGCGGCGAGGAGCTCACCGTCGCGGAGATCAAGGGCGCCATCCGCAAGATGGTCGTCGCCAGCGAGATCTACCCGGTCCTCTGCGGCTCCGCCTTCAAGAACCGCGGTGTGCAGCCGATGCTGGACGCCGTCGTCGACTACCTCCCGTCCCCGCTGGACGTGCCCGCCATCGAGGCGCACGACCCGAAGGACGAGGAGAAGATCATCGAGCGTCACCCCGACGCGAAGGACCCGTTCGCGGCCCTGGCCTTCAAGGTCGCCGTGCACCCGTTCTTCGGTCGTCTGACGTACGTGCGCGTCTACTCGGGCGAGCTCGAGTCGGGTGCCCAGGTCATCAACTCGACCAAGGGCAAGAAGGAGCGCATCGGGAAGATCTTCCAGATGCACGCCAACAAGGAGAACCCGGTCGACAAGCTGACCGCCGGCAACATCTACGCCGTCATCGGCCTGAAGGACACCACCACCGGTGACACCCTCGCCGACATCGCGCAGCCGGTCGTCCTCGAGTCGATGACGTTCCCGGAGCCGGTGATCGAGGTCGCCATCGAGCCGAAGACCAAGGCCGACCAGGAGAAGCTGGGTCTCGCGATCCAGAAGCTCGCTGAGGAGGACCCGACCTTCCGCACGGAGCTCAACCCCGAGACCGGTCAGACGACCATCAAGGGTATGGGCGAGCTGCACCTCGACATCCTCGTGGACCGCATGAAGCGCGAGTTCCGCGTCGAGGCGAACGTCGGCAAGCCGCAGGTCGCGTACCGCGAGACGATCCGCAAGGCCGTCGAGAAGCACGACTACACGCACAAGAAGCAGACCGGTGGATCGGGCCAGTTCGCCAAGATCCAGTTCAACATCGAGCCGCTCGAGCTCGACGGCGAGAAGACGTACGAGTTCGTGAACGCGGTCACCGGTGGCCGTATCCCGCGCGAGTACATCGGCTCGATCGACGCCGGTTTCCAGGACGCCATGAACGTCGGTGTCCTCGCGGGCTACCCGATGGTGGGCGTCAAGGCGACCATCGTCGACGGTGCGGCGCACGACGTCGACTCCTCGGAGATGGCGTTCAAGATCGCGGGCTCCATGGGCTTCAAGGAGGCCGCTCGCCGTGCCAACCCCGTGCTGCTCGAGCCGCTGATGGCCGTCGAGGTCCGTACTCCGGAGGAGTACATGGGCGACGTCATCGGCGACCTGAACTCGCGTCGTGGCCAGATCCAGTCGATGGAGGACGCCGCCGGCGTCAAGGTCGTGCGCGCCGCGGTGCCGCTGTCCGAGATGTTCGGCTACATCGGCGACCTGCGCTCGAAGACCTCGGGCCGTGCCGTCTACTCCATGGAGTTCGACAGCTACGCCGAGGTCCCGCGCGCGGTGGCCGACGAGATCGTCCAGAAGGCCAAGGGCGAGTAATTCTTCTGGGAGCCCTGGGTCGCTGAGCCTGTCGACGCACCCGGGGTTCCCAGGTCACCTACAACTTCACATTCCCTCTCTACTAAACTGAGAACCTAACCCGTAGAGAACCGGTCGCAAACCAGTGCCCGGCACCTCTACAACGACGTCCTGAGGAGGACCCAGTGGCTAAGGCCAAGTTCGAGCGGACCAAGCCGCACGTCAACATCGGAACGATCGGTCACGTCGACCACGGCAAGACCACGCTCTCCGCAGCGATCTCGAAGGTGCTTGCCGACAAGTACCCGTCCGACACGAACGTGCAGCGCGACTTCGCTTCCATCGACTCGGCGCCGGAAGAGCGCCAGCGCGGTATCACGATCAACATCTCGCACATCGAGTACGAGACCCCGAAGCGCCACTACGCACACGTTGACGCCCCCGGCCACGCCGACTACGTCAAGAACATGATCACGGGTGCGGCGCAGATGGACGGCGCGATCCTCGTCGTCGCGGCCACCGACGGCCCGATGGCGCAGACGCGCGAGCACGTTCTGCTCGCCAAGCAGGTCGGCGTCCCCTACCTGCTCGTCGCGCTGAACAAGTCCGACGCGGTCGACGACGAGGAGATCCTGGAGCTCGTCGAGCTCGAGGTCCGCGAGCTGCTCTCGAGCCAGGGCTTCGACGGCGACAACGCTCCCGTCGTCCGTGTCTCCGCTCTCAAGGCCCTCGAGGGCGACGAGAAGTGGGTCGACGCGATCCTCGAGCTCATGCAGGCTGTCGACGACAGCGTTCCGGACCCGGAGCGTGACCGCGACAAGCCGTTCCTCATGCCCGTCGAGGACGTCTTCACGATCACCGGTCGTGGCACCGTCGTCACGGGTCGCGCCGAGCGTGGCACCCTGGCCATCAACTCCGAGGTCGAGATCGTGGGTCTGCGCCCGACGCAGAAGACGACCGTCACCGGTATCGAGATGTTCCACAAGCAGCTCGACGAGGCATGGGCCGGCGAGAACTGTGGTCTGCTCCTCCGCGGCACCAAGCGCGAGGACGTGGAGCGCGGTCAGGTCATCGTGAAGCCGGGTTCGGTCACGCCGCACACCAACTTCGAGGGCACGGCCTACATCCTGTCCAAGGACGAGGGTGGCCGCCACAACCCCTTCTACACGAACTACCGTCCGCAGTTCTACTTCCGCACCACGGACGTCACCGGCGTCATCTCGCTGCCCGAGGGCACCGAGATGGTCATGCCCGGCGACACCACCGACATGACGGTCGAGCTGATCCAGCCGATCGCCATGGAGGAGGGCCTCGGCTTCGCCATCCGTGAGGGTGGTCGTACGGTCGGCGCCGGTACGGTGACGAAGATCATCAAGTAAGCATCCGCTTCCTCGCAGAGGGGTCGAGCCTTCGGGCTCGGCCCCTCTGTCGTTTTCCGCATCGAGGGTTCCGTCGCTCGGCTCTGCCCTGCACAATGAGGTGGTCCGGCGGGATCGCCGGACGCACACACCTCCGAAGGGGATTCACATGGGTATCGAGGACGCCGTCAACAAGGGCAAGGACCTGTACGAGCAGAACAAGGACAAGCTCGCCGAAGCGGTCAAGAGCGAGCAGGCCGAGGACATCAGCGACAAGGTCCTCGACGGCGTCGCCGACTTCGCGAAGAAGATCGCACCCGGCGCCGCCGACAAGATCGACGAGATCCGCGAGAGCGCTGACAAGAGCATCGGCAACGAGTAGAGCCGGACGTCTCCGCGAAGAGCGGCGGTCCCCGCACCCGGGACCGCCGCTCTTCCGCGTCGGGGAGAAGCGCGGCGCCCTCGGATGTGGCGGATTCTCCGAGGGATCGAGTAGGATCGTCTCGACCGCCTGGGGATCTTGCGGTCGGGGCGCCGAAGGGGTTCGGCTCCCGAATCACGCGGGTCATCCGCGTTCACACTGGGGAAAGCGATCTTGGGGATCATCGTGCGACGCGCGCACTCCGTGCGCCTGAGCGTCTCCCCGCCTGCGCGGCGGGTCTTCCGCCGTGCCCTCGGTCGAGGCGTCCGGCGTCCCTTCACGCCGGATTCCTCGCGTTCGGTGTGCCCCCTCGCACCGGACGCCCTCCCCAAGCGGGGCGAGGCATGGGGATGCCTCGCCCCGCGCTCCTCTGCGCGCTGAGCTCCCGCGGCGACGAGGTTCGCTGGGAGTCCGGTGAGCGCGACACGCCCGGGTTTGCAGAAGTGAAATCCGCCGTGGCAGAATAGACAGGTTCGATATTCCGTCGCCGCTGTGCGTGCGCCGGATCACTGCCAGGGCAGTGCATAGACGGCGCCTCCTCCGGGAGGCTGCAGGGTTCTAGGCCGCGGGTAGCAGAACACAATCCCGACACCTTCATCATCGAGGGCACTGCCGTGCGCGGCGGGGGTCGGGCATCCGTTCACCTTCGGGTGGGCGGCTGACAGCAGAACAGTGGTGCAGCCTCTTCGACAGGCTCCCGGGCCGCGAGGTCGAGGAGTCCGAGAAGACGAGTGCCGAGGCGCGAACAGCGCCGACGTGCGTCCAATGCCCCAGGGCCACCCGGTCCAGGACGGTAAGACGCTGAAAGAGAGAGAGCAGACAATGGCGGGACAGAAGATCCGCATTCGCCTGAAGTCGTATGACCACGAGGTCATCGACACGTCCGCACGCAAGATCGTCGACACCGTGACCCGTGCGGGCGCGACCGTCGTCGGCCCCGTGCCCCTTCCGACCGAGAAGAACGTCGTGTGCGTCATCCGGTCGCCCCACAAGTACAAGGACAGCCGCGAGCACTTCGAGATGCGCACCCACAAGCGTCTGATCGACATCGTCGACCCGACGCCGAAGGCCGTCGACTCGCTGATGCGTCTCGACCTGCCGGCTGACGTCAACATCGAGATCAAGCTCTGAGGTCCGCCATGGTTGACATCAACTCCAAGGTTTCCAAGGGCATGCTCGGCACCAAGCTCGGCATGACCCAGGTCTGGAACGAGAACGGCAAGCTCGTTCCCGTCACCGTCATCGAGCTCGCCCCGAACGTGGTCACCCAGATCCGTACCCCCGAGAAGGACGGCTACAACGCCGTGCAGATCGCGTACGGCCAGATCGACCCCCGCAAGGTGAACAAGCCCCTCTCGGCTCACTTCGAGGCTGCCGGCGTCACGCCGCGTCGCCACGTGACCGAGGTCCGCACGGCCGACGCCGCCGACTACACCCTGGGCCAGGAGCTCACGGTGGACGGCACGTTCGAGGCCGGCCAGCTCGTCGACGTCGTCGGCACGAGCAAGGGCAAGGGCACCGCCGGTGTCATGAAGCGCCACAACTTCAAGGGCGTCTCGGCATCGCACGGTGCACACCGCAACCACCGCAAGCCCGGCTCCATCGGCGCATCGTCGACCCCGAGCCGCGTCTTCAAGGGCATGCGCATGGCCGGCCGTATGGGTGGCGAGCGCGTGACCGTCCTCAACCTCACGGTGCACGCCATCGACATCGAGAAGGGACTCATGCTCGTCAAGGGCGCCGTCCCCGGTGCTCGCGGCCGCATCGTCTACGTCCGCAACGCAGTGAAGGGTGCCTGATCATGGCTGACTCCACTCTCGCGCTCGACGTCCTCAAGGCAGACGGCAAGAAGGCAGGCTCCGTCGAGCTTCCCGCCGCTCTGTTCGACGTCAAGACGAACATCCCGCTCATCCACCAGGTCGTCGTCGCGCAGCTCGCGGCGGCTCGCCAGGGCACGCACTCGACCAAGCGTCGTGGTGAGGTCTCCGGTGCCGGCCGCAAGCCCTTCAAGCAGAAGGGCACGGGTAACGCCCGTCAGGGCTCGATCCGCGCGCCGCACATGACCGGCGGTGGCATCGTGCACGGCCCGAAGCCGCGCGACTACTCGCAGCGCACCCCCAAGAAGATGATCGCGGCCGCCCTGCTGGGCGCGCTCAGCGACCGCTTCCGCGGCGACCGCCTGCACGCGATCGACACGTTCGGCACCGACGGCGCGCCGTCGACCAAGGCTGCTGCGGGCTTCCTCGCCCAGGTCGCCACGTCGAAGAACGTCCTCGTGGTCATCGAGCGCGGCGACGAGCTCGCGCTCAAGAGCCTGCGCAACCTCGGCAACGTGCACCTGCTGTCGTACGACCAGCTCAACGCCTACGACGTGCTCGTCTCCGACGACATCGTCTTCACCCAGGCCGCGCTCGAGGGCTTCATCGCCTCCAAGTCCGGCGCCAACCAGGAGGTCTCCGCATGAGCGAGCAGGCATCTGTTCTCCAGACGGCCCTGAACAAGGACCCGCGCGACATCATCCTGAAGCCGGTCGTGTCCGAGAAGAGCTACGGCCTGATCGACGAGGGCAAGTACACCTTCCTCGTCGACCCGCGCGCTTCGAAGACCGAGATCAAGCTCGCCATCGAGAAGATCTTCGGCGTCAAGGTCGCGTCCGTCAACACGATCAACCGCGTCGGCAAGGCCCGTCGCACCCGCTTCGGCACCGGTAAGCGCAAGGACACCAAGCGCGCCATCGTGAGCCTGAAGTCGGGCACCATCGACATCTTCACGGCAATCGGCTGATCCGGGGGATAAAGGACAATCATGGCTATTCGCAAGTACAAGCCCACGACCCCGGGCCGTCGCGGCTCGTCGGTGGCTGACTTCGCCGAGATCACCCGATCGACGCCGGAGAAGTCGCTGCTGCGCCCGATCTCGAAGACCGGTGGTCGCAACAACCAGGGCCGCATCACGACCCGTCACATCGGTGGTGGCCACAAGCGCCAGTACCGCGTCATCGACTTCCGTCGCAATGACAAGGACGGCGTGAACGCCAAGGTCGCTCACATCGAGTACGACCCCAACCGCACCGCGCGCATCGCGCTGCTGCACTACTTCGACGGCGAGAAGCGCTACATCCTCGCGCCGGCGAAGCTGAAGCAGGGCGACATCGTCGAGTCGGGCCCCGCGGCGGACATCAAGCCGGGAAACAACCTCCCGCTGAAGAACATCCCCACGGGTACCGTCATCCACGCCATCGAGCTCCGCCCCGGCGGCGGCGCGAAGATGGCGCGCTCGGCCGGTGCATCGGTCCGCCTCGTCGCCAAGGACGGCCCCTACGCCCAGCTGCGTCTGCCCTCCGGAGAGATCCGCAACGTCGATGCGCGCTGCCGCGCGACCATCGGCGAGGTCGGCAACGCCGAGCAGTCGAACATCAACTGGGGCAAGGCCGGCCGCATGCGCTGGAAGGGCGTCCGCCCGACCGTCCGCGGTGTCGCGATGAACCCGGTCGACCACCCGCACGGTGGTGGTGAGGGCAAGACGTCCGGTGGACGTCACCCCGTCTCCCCGTGGGGTCAGGCCGAGGGCCGCACCCGCCACGCCAACAAGGAAAGCGACAAGTACATCGTGCGTCGTCGCAACGCCGGCAAGAAGCGCAAGTAGGAGTAAGAGAAGATGCCTCGCAGTCTCAAGAAGGGCCCCTTCGTCGACGAGCACCTGCTTCGCAAGGTGGTCGTGCAGAACGAAGCCGGCACGAAGAACGTCATCAAGACCTGGTCCCGCCGGTCCATGATCATCCCGGCCATGCTGGGTCACACGATCGCGGTCCACGACGGTCGCAAGCACATCCCCGTGTTTGTCTCCGAGACCATGGTCGGTCACAAGCTGGGCGAGTTCGCGCCCACCCGCACCTTCCGCGGCCACGAGAAGGACGACAAGAAGGGCCGCCGCCGCTGACGCGGTGGCGATAGAGGAGAGAGAAATGGTGGAGTCCATCGCACGCGTGCGACACATCCGCGTGACCCCTCAGAAGGCTCGTCGTGTCGTCGCGCTCATCAAGGGCAAGCAGGCCCAGGAGGCTCTGGCGATCCTGAAGTTCGCTCAGCAGTCCGCCAGTGAGCCGATCTACAAGCTTGTCGCGTCGGCCATGGCCAACGCGCAGGTCAAGGCGGATCGTGACGGCGAGTACCTCGACGAGCAGGACCTGTACGTGGCTAACGCCTACGTCGACGAGGGCACGACGCTCAAGCGTTTCCAGCCCCGTGCACAGGGTCGCGCTTTCCAGATCAAGAAGCGCACGAGCCACATCACGGTCGTGCTCTCGACGCCGGAGGCGGCTCCTGCCGCGGCCGGCGACAGCAACAAGAAGGCGAGCAAGTAATGGGACAGAAGGTCAACCCGTACGGCTTCCGCCTCGGCATCACCACGGACCACGTGTCGCGCTGGTTCTCCGACTCGACGAAGCCGGGTCAGCGTTACGCCGACTACGTGGCCGAGGACATCAAGATCCGTCGCCTGCTGCAGACGCAGCTCGACCGTGCCGGCGTCTCGAACATCGAGATCGAGCGCACCCGTGACCGCGTCCGCGTCGACATCCACACCGCCCGTCCGGGCATCGTGATCGGTCGTCGTGGTGCCGAGGCCGAGCGCATCCGCGGCGACCTCGAGAAGCTCACGGGCAAGCAGATCCAGCTGAACATCCTCGAGGTCAAGAACCCCGAGGCCGACGCTCAGCTGGTCGCCCAGGGCATCGCCGAGCAGCTCTCGGCTCGTGTGGCGTTCCGCCGCGCGATGCGCAAGGGTCTGCAGGGCGCGCAGCGCGCCGGCGCCAAGGGCATCCGCATCCAGGTCTCGGGCCGTCTCGGCGGCGCCGAGATGAGCCGGTCGGAGTTCTACCGCGAGGGTCGTGTGCCGCTGCACACGCTGCGCGCGAACATCGACTACGGCTTCTACGAGGCCAAGACCACCTTCGGCCGCATCGGCGTGAAGGTGTGGATCTACAAGGGCGACCTCACCGCCAAGGAGCTCGCGCGCGAGCAGGCCAACGCGCCGAAGTCGCGCCGTGACGACCGTGGTGACCGCCGCCGTGCCCCGCGCAACGAGGCACCTGTTGCAGAAGGAGCGTCGGCATAATGCTCATCCCCCGTAAGGTCAAGTACCGCAAGCAGCACCACCCGGGGCGCTCGGGTCAGGCCACCGGCGGCACGAAGGTCTCCTTCGGCGAGTACGGTATCCAGGCCCTCACCCCCGCGTACGTGACGAACCGTCAGATCGAGTCCGCTCGTATCGCGATGACCCGTCACATCAAGCGTGGCGGCAAGGTGTGGATCAACATCTACCCGGACCGTCCGCTCACGAAGAAGCCTGCCGAGACCCGCATGGGTTCCGGTAAGGGTTCCCCCGAGTGGTGGGTCGCCAACGTCAAGCCGGGCCGCGTCCTCTTCGAGGTCGCGGGTGTCGACGAGCAGCTCGCTCGCGAGGCACTGACCCGTGCAATCCACAAGCTGCCGCTCAAGGCACGCATCATCAAGCGCGAGGAGGGCGACGCGTAATGGCGATCGGCACCAAGGAGCTCGCTCCGGCAGAGCTCGACACGTTCGAAGACCAGCGCCTCGTTGAGGAGCTGCGCAAGGCCAAGGAGGAGCTGTTCAACCTCCGTTTCCAGTCGGCCACCGGCCAGCTGGAGAGCCACGGCCGCATCCGCGCCGTCAAGCGCGACATCGCGCGCCTCTACACGGTGATCCGCGAGCGCGAGCTGGGCATCCGTGCGACGCCCGCTCCGGTCGAGGCTCCCGCGAAGAAGGCGACCAAGTCGAAGGCGAAGAAGGCGGACGCCGCCGAGGACGCCCCGAAGGAAGAGGCTGAGTGATGGCCACCAAGAAGGAAGCCGCCGTCGAGGCTGAGCACGCCGCTCACGACGTGCGCGACGCCGACGCCCGCGGGTACCGCAAGGCCCGTCGTGGCTATGTCGTCAGCGACAAGATGGACAAGACGATCGTCGTCGAGGTCGAGGACCGCGTGAAGCACCCGCTTTACGGCAAGGTCATCCGCCGCACGTCGAAGGTCAAGGCGCACGATGAGGCGAACTCCGCCGGCATCGGCGACCTGGTCCTGATCAACGAGACCCGCCCGCTGAGCGCCACCAAGCGCTGGCGTCTGGTGGAGATTCTGGAGAAGGCCAAGTGATTCAGCAGGAGTCCCGTCTCAAGGTCGCCGACAACACCGGCGCCAAGGAGCTGCTCACGATCCGCGTCCTCGGTGGCTCGCGCCGCCGGTACGCCGGTCTGGGCGACACCATCGTCGCGACCGTCAAGGACGCGATCCCCGGTGGCAACGTCAAGAAGGGCGACGTCGTCAAGGCGGTCATCGTCCGCACCAAGAAGGAGACCCGTCGTCCCGACGGCTCCTACATCAAGTTCGACGAGAACGCCGCCGTCATCCTGAAGAACGACGGGGAGCCCCGCGGCACCCGTATCTTCGGGCCGGTCGGCCGTGAGCTTCGCGACAAGAAGTTCATGAAGATCGTCTCGCTGGCACCGGAGGTCATCTGATCATGGCGAAGATCAAGAAGGGCGACCTGGTTCAGGTCATCTCGGGCGCCAAGCCCGAGCGTGGTGGCGACCGCGGCAAGCAGGGCAAGGTCCTCGACGTCCTCGTCGGGCAGAACCGTGTCGTCGTCGAAGGCGTCAACTACGTCACCAAGCACACGCGCGTCGGTCAGACGCAGCGTGGCACCAAGACGGGTGGCCTCGAGACCGTCGAGGCGCCCATCCACATCTCGAACGTCGCACTCGTCGACCCCTCGACCAAGAAGCCGACCAAGGTCGGCCACCGGGTCGAGGAGCAGACCAAGGACGGCGTGAAGCGCACCGTCCGCGTGCGCTTCGCGAAGAAGAGCGGTAAGGACCTCTGATGGCAACGACCGACGCTGCGGTGGCTGGCAAGATCCAGCCCCGCCTGAAGGCGAAGTACAACGCCGAGATCAAGAAGGCTCTGCAGGACGAGTTCGGCTACGAGAACGTCATGCAGATCCCCGGCCTGGTCAAGGTCGTCGTGAACACCGGTGTCGGCGAGGCTGCTCGCGACAGCAAGGTGATCGATGGGGCGGTCGACGACCTCACCAAGATCACCGGCCAGAAGCCGATCGTCACCAAGGCCCGCAAGTCCATCGCGCAGTTCAAGCTGCGTGAGGGCCAGGCCATCGGCGCGCACGTCACCCTCCGTGGCGACCGTGCGTGGGAGTTCGTGGACCGCCTGGTGTCGCTCGCGCTGCCCCGCATCCGCGACTTCCGCGGTCTGTCGGGCAAGCAGTTCGACGGCAACGGCAACTACACCTTCGGTCTCCAGGAGCAGAGCGTGTTCCACGAGATCGATCAGGACAAGATTGACCGCGTCCGTGGTTTTGACATCACCGTCGTGACCTCGGCGAAGACGGACGACGAGGGACGCGCGCTGCTGCGTCACCTCGGCTTCCCGTTCCGCGCGGACGACGCCCAGGCGTGACCCTTCGACGGGCTCAGTGGTCTCCGTGTCACTGAGCCCGTCGATGTGCACGTACAATTGAAGATTGCGTGCTCATCGCAGGCCGTCTGTCGTGTAACGGCAGCCGGAACCTCATGATCGAAAGTAGACAACAATGACAATGACAGACCCGGTCGCAGACATGCTGACCCGTCTGCGCAACGCGAACTCGGCGCACCACGACACCGTGACGCTGCCGTCGAGCAAGCTCAAGACGCACATCGCAGAGATCCTCCAGCAGGAGGGCTACATCGCCGGTTGGGAGACCTCCGACGCTCGCGTGGGCAAGAACCTCACGCTGACGCTGAAGTACGGTCCGAACCGCGAGCGCTCGATCGCGGGCATCAAGCGCGTGTCGAAGCCCGGCCTGCGCGTGTACGCGAAGTCGACCGAGATCCCCACGGTCCTCGGCGGCCTCGGCGTGGCCATCCTGTCCACCTCCTCCGGTCTCCTCACGGACCGCCAGGCTGAGCAGAAGGGCGTGGGCGGAGAAGTTCTCGCCTACGTGTGGTAATCCGAAATGTCGCGTATTGGACGACTTCCCATCGACGTTCCCGCGGGCGTGACCGTTTCGGTCGACGGCCGCGAGGTCGCGGTGAAGGGCCCCAAGGGTGAGCTCACCCTCACGGTGGCCAGCCCCATCGAGGTGTCGGTCGAGGAGAACCAGGTTCTCGTCACCCGCCCCGACGACGAGCGCGAGTCCCGGTCTCTCCACGGCCTGACCCGCACGCTCATCAACAACAACATCATCGGCGTGACCCAGGGCTACACCAAGGGTCTCGAGGTCGTCGGCACCGGTTACCGCGTGCAGCAGAAGGGGAACTCGGTCGAGTTCGCCCTCGGCTTCTCGCACCCGGTCCTGATCGACCCGCCCGCCGGCATCACGCTCACGGTCGAGGGCACGAACAAGCTCACCGTCAGCGGGATCGACAAGCAGGCCGTCGGTGAGGCGGCTGCGAACATCCGCAAGATCCGCAAGCCCGAACCGTACAAGGGCAAGGGTGTGCGCTACGCCGGCGAGAACGTGCGTCGCAAGGCCGGAAAGAGTGGTAAGTAACCATGGCTCTCAAGTCAAAGTCTGACGCCCGCGCGCGTCGTCACGCCCGTCTTCGCAAGAAGATCGTGGGCACCGAGGTGCGTCCGCGCCTCGTCGTCAACCGTTCGGCGCGTCACGTCTTCGTGCAGCTCGTCGACGACAGCAAGGGCCACACGGTCGCCTCGGCCTCGACGCTCGAGACCGACCTGCGTTCGCTGGATGGCGACAAGACCGCCAAGGCTCGCAAGGTCGGCGAGCTCCTCGCCGAGCGCGCGAAGGCCGCAGGCGTTTCCGAGGCAGTGTTCGACCGTGGCGGCAACCGCTACGCGGGTCGTGTCGCCGCCATCGCCGACGGCGCCCGTGAAGGGGGTCTGGCACTGTGAGTGACAACAAGGAGAACGAAGTGACCGAAGCGGCTGCTGCCACTTCCGAGACGGCCGCCGGCACCACGCAGGCTGAGCCCTCTCGCGACCAGCGGGACGGCCGCCGCGGCGGACGTGACCGTAACCAGGGCGGCCGCGACCGCAACTCGCGCGACCGCGGCGACAACCAGTTCCTGGAGCGCGTCGTCACCATCAACCGCGTCTCGAAGGTCGTGAAGGGTGGTCGTCGCTTCAGCTTCACCGCTCTCGTGGTCGTCGGTGACGGCAACGGTCTGGTGGGCGTCGGCTACGGCAAGGCCCGTGAGGTCCCCCTGGCGATCTCGAAGGGTGTCGAAGAGGCCAAGCGCAACTTCTTCCGCGTCCCGCGCGTCGGCAGCACCATCCCGCACCCCGTGCAGGGTGAGTCGGCCGCCGGTGTGGTGCTCCTGCGCCCCGCCGCCGCCGGTACCGGTGTCATCGCCGGTGGTCCGGTCCGCGCCGTGCTCGAGTGCGCCGGCATCCACGACGTGCTGTCCAAGTCGCTCGGCTCGTCGAACACGATCAACATCGTGCACGCGACGGTCACCGCCCTGAAGGAGCTCGAGGAGCCCCGCGCCGTCGCCGCACGCCGTGGTCTCGAGTTCGACCAGGTCGCCCCGGCCCGGCTCGTCCGCGCCGAGGCCGAGGCCATCGCCGCACAGAAGGTAGGTGCCTGATGGCCGCGCGACTCAAGGTCACGCAGATCAAGTCCAAGGTGAGCGAGAAGCAGAACCAGCGCGACACGCTGCGCAGCCTCGGTCTCAAGCGGATCGGTGACACCACCGTCCGCCCCGACGACGCGCAGACGCGCGGCTACGTCAAGACCGTCGCCCACCTCGTCAAGGTTGAGGAGATCGACTAATGGCTGAGAAGAACGAGGCCGTCGAGGCCGAGAAGGCCACCAAGAAGGCGGCGGCTCCCAAGGCCGACGCTGCCAAGAAGCCCGCCGCGAAGAAGGCACCGGCCAAGACCAGTGCCGCCGACGCCAAGGCTGACGGCTCCGCGAAGGCTGCGCCGAAGAAGGACGCCCCGGCGTCCCGCCCCGGTGTGCTGAAGGTCCACCACCTGCGTCCCGTCCCCGGGTCCAACACCGCGAAGACCCGTGTCGGTCGCGGTGAGGGCTCGAAGGGCAAGACGGCCGGTCGCGGCACGAAGGGCACCAAGGCCCGCAACACCGTGCGCGTCGGCTTCGAGGGTGGCCAGATGCCGCTGCACATGCGCACGCCGAAGCTGCGTGGCTTCAAGAACCCGTTCCGCGTCGAGTACCAGGTCGTGAACCTGGAGAAGCTCGCGGAGCTCTACCCCCAGGGTGGCGACGTCACCGTCAGCGACCTGGTCGCCAAGGGTGCGGTTCGCAAGAACGAGAAGGTCAAGGTTCTCGGCAACGGCGACATCGCCGTGAAGCTCACCGTCGCGGTCGACAAGGTCTCGGGTTCTGCCGAGCAGAAGATCGTGGCTGCGGGCGGATCCGTCAAGTAACCACTGCGGAAGAGGGGTCGGAGATTCTCCGGCCCCTCTTCTGGTTCGGCGGGGGAGAAGCCGACCGCACGCATTCCCCCGGCCTCGGAGTGGGTTACCCTGGTGTTTCAGCCGCCCCTCGGGGGTTCGGCCACCTTTTCAGGAGGAACGTTCTTGTTTAGCGCCATCGCGCGGATCTTCCGCACGCCCGACCTGCGTCGGAAGATCGGTTTCACTCTCGCGATCATCGCGATCTACCGCCTCGGCTCGAACGTCCCCGCGCCGTTCGTCAACTTCCCGAACGTCGAGCAGTGTCTCGCGGCCAACGCCGGCACCGAGGGTCTGCTCGGACTCGTCAACCTCTTCTCCGGAGGCGCGCTGCTGCAGCTGTCGATCTTCGCGCTCGGCGTCATGCCGTACATCACCGCGACGATCATCACCCAGCTCCTGCGCGTCGTCATCCCGCACTTCGAGGCGCTGCACAAGGAAGGCCAGGCCGGGCAGGCCAAGCTGACCCAGTACACGCGGTACCTCACGATCGCCCTCGCGCTCCTGCAGTCCACGACGCTCGTCACCGTGGCCCGCACCGGCCAGCTCTTCGGTACGACCGACATCGGCGCGTGTACCCAGCTCCTCACGAACGACGTCTGGTGGGCGCAGGTGCTCATCATCATGGCGATGACGGCCGGTACCGGTCTGATCATGTGGTTCGCCGAACTCGTCACCGAGCGCGGCATCGGCAACGGCATGTCGCTGCTGATCTTCACCTCGATCGCCGCGACGTTCCCCGGCGCGATGTCGATCATCTGGCAGACCCGGGGCTTCGAGGTCTTCCTCCTCGTGCTGCTCGTCGGCATCATCGTGATGGGACTCGTGGTGTTCGTCGAGCAGTCGCAGCGGCGCATCCCCGTGCAGTACGCGAAGCGCATGGTGGGCCGTCGCACCTACGGCGGCACGAACACGTACATCCCGATCAAGGTGAACATGGCCGGTGTGATCCCCGTCATCTTCGCCTCGTCGCTGCTGTACATCCCCGCGCTCATCGCCCAGTTCAACACCCCGCAGGACGGCTCCACCCCGCCCGCGTGGGTCAGCTGGGTCAGCGCGAACTTCACCACCGGCAACAGCCCGATCTACATGGCGGCATACTTCCTGCTGATCATCGGGTTCACCTACTTCTACGTCGCGATCACGTTCAACCCGGTCGAGGTCGCCGACAACATGAAGAAGTACGGCGGCTTCATCCCCGGGATCCGGGCCGGCCGTCCGACCGCGGAGTACCTGGACTACGTGCTCACCCGCATCACGCTCCCCGGTTCCCTCTACCTGGGCCTGATCGCCCTGATCCCGCTCATCGCGCTCGCGACGGTCGGTGCCAACCAGAACTTCCCGTTCGGTGGCGCGTCGATCCTCATCATCGTCGGCGTGGGTCTCGAGACGGTCAAGCAGATCGACGCCCAGCTGCAGCAGCGACACTACGAAGGACTTCTCCGATGACGGTTCGACAGGCTCAACGACCCACTGCCCGTTTGCTCATCGTCGGCCCCCAGGGTTCCGGCAAGGGCACCCAGGGTGTGCGCATCGCCGAGTCCTACGGCATCCCCGTCGTCTCGACCGGCGACATCTTCCGCGCGAACATCAAGGAGGGGACGCCGCTCGGCCAGCAGGTCACCGCGATCCTCGACAAGGGCGACCTGGTGCCGGACGAGCTGACCAGCGAGATCGTGCGCGACCGGCTGAGCCAGGAGGACGCGGAGAACGGCTTCCTCCTCGACGGCTACCCCCGCAACACCGCGCAGGTGGCGCACCTCGATGCGTTCCTCGAAGGACGCGGCGAGGCGCTGGACGCGGTGATCCTCCTCGACGTCCCGCGGGAGGAGAGCATCGCCCGCCTCGCCCGTCGCGCTGCGGAGCAGGGGCGTTCCGACGACACCGACGAGGCCATCGCGCACCGACTCGACATCTACGAGAAGGAGACGGCGCCGATCATCGAGGTCTACAGCAGCCGCGGCATCGTCGACCGCATCGACGGTGTGGGCTCGCTCGAGGAGATCACGGAGCGCATCGCCGCCGCTCTGACCGCTCGCGGGCTGCGTTCCCCCGCCTCCGCCGCCTGAGATGTTCCGCCGCTCGATCTACAAGACCCCGGCTCAGCTACGAGCCATGGTCGAACCCGGCCTCATCACCGCCGAGGCCCTGGACGCCGTCCGCGCCCTCATCAAGCCGGGGGTGAAGACGATCGAGCTCGACGCCGCCGCGAACCGCGCCATCCTGCAGCGGGGTGCGGAGTCGAACTTCCAGCTCGTCAAGGGCTATCACCACACGATCTGCGTCTCGGTCAACGAGCAGGTCGTGCACGGCATCCCGGGGGAGCGGGTCCTCCAGCCCGGCGACATCGTCTCGGTCGACTGCGGAGCCCAGTTCGAGGGCTGGAACGGCGACAGCGCGATCACCGTCGTCGTCCCGGACCCCGAACACCCTGAGCTCGTGGCCCGCCGTGAGGAGCTCTCGCGTGTGACGGAGGGGTCGATGTGGGCGGGGATCGCCGCGATGGCCTCGGCGTCCTCGATCGACGAGATCGGCGCCGCGATCCAGGACTACATCGAGGCGCAGGGGCCGTCCGCCGTGAGCGGCGAGCCCTACGGCATCCTCCGCGAGTACGTCGGTCACGGCATCGGTCGGAAGATGCACGAGGCCCCCAGCGTCTTCAACTACCGGACACCGGACCGCGGCGCGGACGTGAAGCCCGGACTCGTGCTCGCCATCGAGCCGATGGTCACCGCCGGGGGTGAGGCGACGTTCGTGGAGGACGACGACTGGACGGTCACCACGGTCGACGGCACCGACGGCTCACATTGGGAACATAGCGTCGCCCTGCATGATGGGGGCATCTGGGTGCTCACCGCGCCCGATGGTGGAAGAGCCGGACTCGCCCCGTTCGGGGTCGAGCCTCGAGAGATCGGAAAGTAATGGCAGCGGCGAAGAGCAACACCAACTGGTTCGCGATCGGCGTCTCCATCGCCGTCGTCGTGGTCCTGGTGGCCCTCGGCGGACTCGTGGTGTTCCTCAACAACCAGGCGACGTCTCCCGGCGCCACCCCGTCCGCCAGCGACAACTTCGACGCCGAGGCCGGCTCCGTCTCCATGGGCGACGGCGACACGACCGTGTCGGTCTTCCTCGACTTCCAGTGCCCGGTCTGCAAGTCCTTCGAGGACCAGTTCGGTGCGGCGCTCGAGGCGAAGGCCCAGAGCGGGGAGATCACGCTCGAGCAGCACCCCATCGCGATCCTCGACCGCTTCTCGCAGGGCACCGAGTTCTCCTCCCGTTCGGCCGGCGCGGCGTTCTGCGTCGCCGAGTCGGACTCCGACCTGTACTTCGACTACGCCAAGGTCCTGTTCGAGAACCAGCCGGCGGAGAACACCCCCGGCCTGACGAACGAACAGCTCGCCGAGTTCGCCACCCAGGTCGGCGCGGGCGACGACGTCGTGTCCTGCATCACGGACGAGACGTACCGCAAGTTCGGCGCCGCACAGGCCAAGAGCAACGACATCCAGGGCACGCCGACCGTCGAGATCGACGGAGAGCGCCTCGACCTGCAGAACCAGGAAGACATGAAGCGGTTCACCGACCTGCTCGGCTGACACCCGCCCATCCGCTCGACGCCCCGTCCGGCCAAGTTGCCGGATGGGGCGTCGTCGGATAACATAGATCTTTGGTGCCTTGTGCCATGCGTTCGGCGTGTCCGATCCGGCCCGGTACCGCACACCACCCACCCACCGCAGATCGACCGATCTGCAGAAGCGTCAGCGAGGCTATGGCTAAGAAAGACGGTGTCATCGAGATCGAGGGCGTGATCTCCGAGGCTCTCCCCAACGCGATGTTCCGCGTTGAGCTCAGCAACGGACACAAGGTCCTGGCAACGATCTCCGGAAAGATGCGGCAGAACTACATCCGCATCATCCCCGAGGACCGTGTGGTCGTGGAGCTCAGCCCCTACGACCTGACCCGCGGCCGCATCGTCTACCGCTACCGCTGATCGGTCGAGAAGTAACACCCCAGGCTTCGCGCCTGCCCGGTGAAGACAGCGAACAGGAAACATCATGAAGGTCAACCCCAGCGTCAAGCCGATCTGCGACCACTGCAAGGTGATCCGCCGCCACGGCCGCGTCATGGTGATCTGCAAGAGCAACCCGCGTCACAAGCAGCGCCAGGGCTGAGCGCCCCCGCTGCGTGAGCGCCGCTCTCGCAATCTCATAACTCAATACGAAACGGCAGGATCAGACGCTTCGATCCTTCGACAGGCTCAGGAACCCAGGTTCCCGCCTGTCGGACGACGCGGAGCTGACACCTCGGGGCGGAGGCCCGGGCACCGATCCTGCTCCACACCTCCACAACACCCAGGAGAACCGCATGGCACGTCTTGCCGGCGTTGACATCCCGCGCGACAAGCGCGTGGTGATCGCCCTTACCTACATCTACGGCGTCGGCCGTACCCGCTCCGTCGAGATCCTCAAGGCGACCGACATCGACGAGAGTATCCGCGTGAAGGACCTCAGCGACGACCAGCTCGTCGCCCTCCGCGACTACATCGAAGGCAACTACAAGGTGGAGGGTGACCTGCGCCGCGAGGTCGCCGCAGACATCCGCCGCAAGGTCGAGATCGGCTCCTACGAGGGCATCCGCCACCGTCGTGGTCTCCCGGTCCGCGGTCAGCGCACCAAGACCAACGCCCGTACCCGCAAGGGCCCGAAGCGCACCGTCGCCGGCAAGAAGAAGGCCCGCTAAGCAGCGGCCAGGGACTAGGAGAACACTTTCATGGCTGCACCCAAGGCCGCCGCGCGCAAGCCGCGCCGCAAGGAAAAGAAGAACATCGCGCTGGGCCAGGCCCACATCAAGTCGACGTTCAACAACACCATCGTTTCGATCACCGACCCGTCCGGCGCCGTCATCGCCTGGGCCTCGTCGGGTGGCGTGGGCTTCAAGGGCTCCCGCAAGTCGACCCCGTACGCCGCCGGCATGGCAGCGGAGTCCGCTGCCCGCCAGGCTGCAGAGCACGGCGTGAAGAAGGTCGACGTCCTCGTGAAGGGTCCGGGCTCCGGCCGCGAGACCGCGATCCGCTCGCTGCAGGCCGCCGGCCTCGAGGTGGGTTCGATCCAGGACGTCACCCCGCAGGCGCACAACGGCTGCCGTCCGCCGAAGCGCCGCCGCGTCTGATGCGTGTGCCGAGCCGCTCGTCCTTCGGGTCGAGCGGCTCGGCGCCCCGCGTGGGGCATCGACTTCCACAACTCAAGACCTCACCCCACCACATGTCATATAGCGGGCATGTGATCGAAAGGAACACAGAGTGCTTATTGCACAGCGTCCCACACTGACCGAGGAAAAGATCGTCGAGAACCGGAGCCGGTTCATCATCGAGCCTCTGGAGCCCGGCTTCGGCTACACGATCGGCAACGCGCTGCGCCGCAGCCTGCTGTCGTCGATCCCCGGTGCCGCTGTCACCAGCGTCCGCATCGACGGTGTGCTGCACGAGTTCAGCACGATCCCCGGCGTGAAGGAGGATGTCACCGAGATCATCCTCAACATCAAGCAGCTGGTCGTCTCCAGCGAGCGCGACGAGCCCATCACCGCGTACCTCCGCAAGACCGGTGCCGGTGAAGTGACCGCCGCCGACATCTCGGCTCCGGCCGGTGTCGAGGTGCACAACCCCGAGCTCGTCATCGCGACGCTCAACGACACCGCCAAGTTCGAGCTCGAGCTCACCATCGAGCGCGGCCGTGGCTACGTCTCCGCGACGCAGAACCGCAACGAGTACGCCGAGGCCGGTCAGATCCCGATCGACTCGATCTACTCGCCCGTGCTCAAGGTCAGCTACCGCGTCGACGCCACCCGTGCCGGTGAGCGCACCGACTTCGACAAGCTCATCCTCGACGTCGAGACCAAGTCGGCGATCAGCCCGCGCGACGCCGTCGCCTCGGCTGCCAAGACGCTCACCGAGCTGTTCGGTCTCGCCCGCGAGCTGAACGTCGAGGCCGAGGGCATCGAGATCGGCCCGGCGCCGGTGGAGGCTGTGAACTCCAGCGAGCTGTCGATGCCGATCGAGGACCTCGACCTGTCGGTCCGCTCGTACAACTGCCTGAAGCGTGAGGGCATCAACACCGTTTCTGAGCTCGTCGCCCTGTCGGAGACGCAGCTCATGAACATCCGCAATTTCGGCCAGAAGTCGGTCGACGAGGTGCGCGACAAGCTCATCTCGCTCGGTCTGTCGCTCAAGGATTCGGTGCCCGGTTTCGACGGCGCCCACTTCTACGGCGGCAGCGAAGACGAGTCCTTCTGATACCCGACCCTTTCTGACCAGGAGTTAGACGATTATGCCCAAGCCCACCAAGGGTCCCCGCCTCGGAGGCGGCCCCGCCCACGAGCGCCTGCTGCTTGCCAACCTCGCCGCTGCGCTGTACACCCACAAGTCGATCAAGACGACCGAGACGAAGGCCAAGCGCCTGCGTCCGCTCGCCGAGCGCCTCATCACCTTCGCCAAGCGCGGCGACCTGCACGCCCGCCGTCGCGTGCTGTCGGTCATCGGTGACAAGGAAGTCGTGCACGTCCTGTTCAACGAGATCGCTCCGCTCGTCGCGGACCGCGAGGGTGGCTACACGCGCATCACCAAGGTCGGCAACCGCAAGGGCGACAACGCTCCCATGGCCGTGATCGAGCTCGTCCTCGAGCCCGTCACCCCGAAGGCGAAGTCGACCAAGAAGGCCGCCGCGGCTCCGAAGGACGAGAAGCCCGCCGCCGAGGAGGCTCCCGCCGAGGAGACCGTCGAGGCTCCCGCGGACGAGACCCCTGCCGACGACACGGCTGCCGAGGCCGGCGCCGAGTCGCAGGCCGAGGGCGAGGCCGCTGAGGCCGCCGCCGAGGACGCTGTCGAGAAGAAGTCCGAGTAAGGACCTCTCTCCCCACGAAGCCCGCCGCCCCTTCCGGGGTGGCGGGCTTCGTCGTTCATCGAGGGGCGGTGATCCGGTAGCGTGCCCCCGGCCGTCCCTTCGTGGAGTAGTCCAGCGAGCGCACCGCCTGTCCGGTCGCCGCGAGGTGCTCCAGGTAGCGGCGGGCACTGACGCGGGAGATGGCCAGGTCGTCGCCGATCTCGGTCGCCGAGGCGTCGGGCCGGGCCGCGAGGGCCGCTGAGACCCGCTCCAGCGTCTCCGCGCTCAGACCCTTCGGGAGGTCGTAGCGCTCCCGGAAGGCGATGATGGCGTCGGCCGCCTCGACCCGGCGAACGACGTCGTGCAGCTCGGTGTGGTCGCGGAGCAGGAGCGTCGCCCCCACATCGGCGGAGCCGTTCCCGGACGCCGTGCTCCGGGCGACGAGCACATGCGAGCCGACGATCACGGGGCGTCCCGCGGCCTCGCCCTCGCGGAGCACCGTGGCGAGCTCGGTGCCGAGGACCTCGTCCGCGGCAGCGCCGTCGAGGTCGGCGGCATCGCGACCGAGGAATCGTGCGGCCGCGTCGTTGACCAGGGTGATCCGCCCGGCCCCGTCCACCGTCACGACGCCTTCGCTCAGCCCGTGCAGGGTCGTCTCCTGGTTCTTGACGAGCGCCGCGATCTGGTGCGGCTCGAGACGGTAGATGCGGCGACGGATGAACGACGTCACCCACGCGGCGCCGAAGACCCCGAGCACCGCCGCAGCGAGCATGGCGGAGATGAGTCCCACGAGGTTGCTGGTGAACTCCTCGTTCAGCTCCGACTCCAGGATGCCGACCGAGGCCGTGCCGATCACCGCGCCGTCCTCGTCGCGGATGGGCACCTTCACCCGCCACGACGTCCCGAGCGTGCCGGTCTGCGTGCCCACGAAGATCTCCCCGCCCAGCGGGATCGACGGGTCGGTGGACACCCGCTCCCCGATGCGGTCGGTGTTCGGATGCGAGTATCGGATGCCCTCGTCGTTGGCGACCACCACGTAGGCGAGGTCGGAGGCCTCGCGGATGACCTCGGCGACCGGCTGGATGGCGGCGGCCGGATCCTCGTCGTCGAAGGCGTCGAGGACGACGGGGAGCGCGGCGACGGACTGGGCGACCGCCTGCATGCGGTCCTTGTAGGCCTCGCGGAGCGCGTTCTCCTGGAACGCTCCGGCGGCGATGCCGGTGCCGAGGGTCACCAGGAACACGATCAGCGCCTGCAGCGCGAGCAGCTGCACGCGGAGCGTCATCTTCGAGGCCACGGTCCCATTCTCCCGGCTGGGTTCCCGGGCCGCGAGCCGCCGGCAGAGGTGTTCGCGACCAATAGTTACGGAACGCGACCAATGGTTTCCGAAGGTTGAGCGTGCGCATCTGCGCCTCGACAGTGGACGGATTGCATCCGAACGCTCAAGGAGGAGCGCCATGAATCATGCCCGCATCGGGACTCTCGCCGCGGCCGTCGCCGCGACCGCCCTCGTCCTCACCTCGTGCTCGGCGACCGACGGCGGAGCCGCCGGCTCGGACGGCGGCGATGAGGCGGTCGCCATCACCGACGTGAACATCGTCGTCCCCGCCGACCCGGGCGGAGGGTGGGACCAGACGGGCCGGGCCCTGTCGCAGCTGCTCACGCAGGAGGACATCGTCGGCTCGGCGCCCGTCACCAACGTCGGCGGCGCGGGCGGCACGGTCGGCCTCGCACAGCTCGCCAACGAGAAGGACCCGGCCACGCTCATGGTCATGGGCCTCGTGATGGTGGGAGCGGTGGAGACCAACGCCTCCGCCGTGCGCATCGAGGACATGACACCGATCGCCCGGCTCACGGATGAACCGCTCGTCGTGGTCGTGCCCGCCGACTCGGAGTACGACACTCTGGAAGACCTCGTCGAGGATGTCGTGGACAAGGGCCAGGAGGTCACGATCACCGGCGGTTCCGCGGGAGGAGCCGATCACATCCTCGCCGGGCTGCTGCTCGAGGAGGCAGGGCTCGACGGCGCGGAGATCGCCGAGAAGCTGAACTACACGCCCAACTCGGGCGGCGGCGAGGCGACGTCGCTGATCCTCGGCGGCAAGGTCTCGGCGGGCATCTCCGGTGTCGGCGAGTTCCTGCAGCACATCGAGGCCGGGACCATGAAGGCCCTCGCCGTCTCGTCGGAGGAGCCGGTCACACAGCTGCCGGACGTCGACACGATCACCGACTCCGGATACGACGTCGTGCTCACCAACTGGCGCGGTGTGATCGCCCCGGGCGGGATCAGCGACGCCGAGCGCGCGGAGCTCGAGCGCCTCGTCACCGAGCTGGAGGCGTCCGACGCGTGGAAGGACGAGCTGGAGACGCGGGGGTGGGCGGACGCGTTCCTCACGGGCGCGGAGTTCGACGAGTTCCTGGACGGCAACATCGCCGAGGTCACCACGACGCTGCAGAACATCGGGCTGGTCGGCTGAGATGACGACCGGGTCTTCCGGACCCGGCGAGGAGGTGCGGACCGACGCCCGTCGGTCCGCACGCCTCGTCGCGTCCCTCCCGCGGGGGGAGCTCGTCTTCGCCCTGCTCATGGTGGCCCTCGGCGTGTTCGCGTTCGCCGGGGTCTTCACCATCCATGTGCCCGCAGGCGGCCAGGTGGGGCCCACGGTCTTCCCGCTGTTCGTCTCCGTGCTGCTGCTCGGTTCGTCGCTCGCCGTCGTCGTGAGCATCTTCCGCGGACACCGCGGTGTGCCGGAGGATGGAGAGGACGTCGATCAGAGCCTCCCGACCGACTGGCTGACGCTCGTGAAGATCGTGGCGCTGGTGGTCGCGCACCTGCTCCTCATCGAACCGCTCGGCTGGGCACCCGCCGCGGCCCTGCTGTTCGGCGGCGTCGCCTGGGCGCTCGGCGCGCGGCGCTGGTGGATGGCGCTCCTCATCGGCGCGATCATCGCGCTGGTCGTGCAGGTCGTGTTCGGCGGTCTGCTCGGGCTGTCGCTCCCGTGGGGACCGGCGCTCGGCTGGCTGGGAAGGATGTTCTGATGGACAGCTGGAGTCTGCTCCTCGAGGGGTTCGCGACCGCGCTGCAGCCCCAATACCTCGTCTTCGCCTTCTTCGGCGTGCTGATCGGCACCGCCGTGGGCGTCCTCCCGGGCATCGGGCCGGCGATGACCGTCGCCCTGCTCCTGCCGCTCACCTACACGCTGGAACCGGCCGCCGCCCTGATCACCTTCGCCGGGATCTACTACGGCGGAATGTACGGCGGGTCGACCACGAGCATCCTCCTGAACACGCCGGGGGAGTCGTCGTCGATCGTGACGGCGATCGAGGGCAACAAGATGGCCAAGCTCGGTCGCGGTGCGGCAGCCCTCGCCACCGCCGCGCTCGGGTCGTTCGTCGCGGGCACCCTGGCGACCGTCGGCCTGACGCTGCTCGCCCCGGTACTCGCGCAGTTCGCCGTGAACCTCGGGCCGGCCGACTACGTCGCCCTCATCGTCGTGGCCTTCGTCACGGTCGGTGCGCTCATGGGGTCCTCCGTGTCGCGTGGCCTGCTGTCGCTCGGCGTCGGTCTGTTCCTCGGCCTGGTCGGCACCGATTGGCTCTCGGGGCAGCAGCGCTACACGCTCGGCCTGCTCCCGTTGGCGGACGGCATCGACGTGGTGCTCGTGGCGGTCGGGCTCTTCGCCGTCGGCGAGACGCTCTACGTCGCGGCCCGGCTGCGTCACGGCGCGATCGACGTGATCCCCGTCTCCCGTGGGTGGCGCAGCTGGATGACGAAGGACGACTGGCGTCGGTCGTGGAAGCCCTGGCTCCGCGGCACCGCCATCGGCTTCCCGATCGGCACGATCCCGGCCGGCGGGGCCGACGTGGCGACCTTCCTGTCCTACGCCGCCGAGCGCAAGCTCTCGCGCCGCAAGGACGAGTTCGGCCGCGGGGCCATCGAGGGTGTCGCGGGCCCGGAGTCGGCGAACAACGCGGCTGCCGCGGGCGTGCTCGTGCCGCTGCTGACGCTGGGCCTGCCGACGACGGCGACGGCGGCGATCATCCTCACCGCGTTCCAGACCTACGGCCTGCAGCCCGGGCCGCAGCTGTTCACCGGACAGGCGGACCTCGTCTGGGCGCTGGTGGCGAGCCTCTACATCGGCAACGTGATCCTGCTCGTGCTGAATCTGCCCCTGGTGGGCATGTGGGTGAAGCTCCTGCAGATCCCGCGGCCGTACCTGTACGCCGGCATCCTCCTGTTCGCCGCCTTCGGGGCGTACGCGCTGAACTTCGCGGTCGTGGACATCCTCATCCTGCTCATCATCGGCGTCCTGGGCTACTTCCTGCGGCGGTACGGATTCCCGGTGGCGCCGCTGGTGGTGGGCATGATCCTGGGGCCGATGGGGGAGGAGCAGCTCCGTCGTGCGCTGCAGCTCAGCCAGGGCGACCTGACGACGCTCATCGCGCAGCCGTTCTCCGCGGTCGCCTACGTCATCCTCGCGCTGCTCATCGCCGGCGGGCTGTGGCTGCGGCGCCGGCAGCGACGCTACGAGCAGGCGCTCACGGAGTCCATCGCGGTGCCCGTCACAGCGGACTCGGAGGTCTGACCCGGCACGATTCGAGCGGGGGAGAGGCCGGGAGTAGGCTGATCCGGTGAACGATGCGACGGTCCTGAAACGCGGGCCTCGCGCCTACGCGGCATTCATCGGCATCGGCCTCCTCGCGGGCCTCCTCTCCGGTCTCTTCGGCGTCGGCGGCGGCACGGTCATCGTCCCGCTGCTGGTGCTCCTGCTCGCGTTCGACCAGCGGCTGGCAGCCGGAACCTCGCTGGCGGCGATCGTCCCGACGGCGACCGTCGGCGTCATCTCCTACGCCGCATCGGGCTCCGTCGCCTGGATCCCGGCGCTGATCCTCGCCGCCGGGGCCGTGGTCGGCGCGCAGATCGGCACCCGCCTGCTCCCGCGGATCTCGCAGACCGCCCTCCGCTGGGGCTTCGTCGGCTTCCTCGTCGTCGTGATCGTGAGCCTCTTCCTCGTGATCCCGTCGCGCGACGCCGTCTTCGAGCTCACCTGGCTGACCGGGATCGCCCTGGTGGTCGTCGGAATCGGCACCGGCGTCCTGGCCGGCCTCATCGGCGTCGGCGGCGGCGTCATCGTCGTCCCGGTGCTCATGCTCGCGTTCGGGACGAGCGACCTCGTCGCGAAGGGCACCTCGCTGCTCATGATGATCCCGACGGCTCTCTCCGGCACAGTCGGCAACCTCCGCAACCGCAACGTCGACCTCCTGGCCGCACTGCTCATCGGCGTCTCGGCGTGCACCACCACGGCCCTCGGCGCGTGGCTGGCGACCATCGTCGACCCGACCGTCGGGAACCTCCTCTTCGCCGCGTATCTCATGGTGATCGCCGTGCAGATGGCCCTCAAGGCCGTCCGCGGCCGCCGGCGCGGCTGATCCCGCGGCCGCCGGACACCCGGTGTGCGCCGCCGGAAGAAGCGCGCGAGGCCCGCTCTTTCGGTGACTCCGGCGAACGATTTTCGCCGTACCTCTTTACAGGCGTCTTCGTGCTCGCTATCGTCAGTCATCACATGACGTTATATAACGAGTCATGATGTTTGATCGAAGGTCATCAGAAGGGACCATCTTGTCTGCCACCGCTCTGTTCGTCGACTCCGCCGCTATCGAGAACCAGCTCGCTGCGGCCCGCCAGGCGATCGCGACCCGGGACACCATCTCGCGCGTCGTGCTCACCGCCTGCGGCGGCTCCTTTGCCGTCATGCAGCCCATCGAGTACCTGTTCGGCACCAAGGCGGTGTCGCTCGAGGCGACCGCGCTCAATGCGGCCGAGTTCACCAGCCGCGCCTCGTCGCGCGTCGACGCCGACACCCTCGTCCTGCTCTGCTCGCACTCCGGAACCACGCCGGAGACGGTGGCCGCGGCGAAGCACGCACGCGAGCGCGGTGCGCTCACGGTCGCCTTCACGTTCGACCCGACGTCGCCGCTCGCCGAGGCATCGGAGCACGTGGTGGCGTATCAGCACGGCGAGGGGAAGAGCGAGGCCCACGTCGGTCCCGCGCTGCTGCTGCGCCTGGCGGCCGGCATCCTGGACGACCGCGAACAGGCCGGCATCGCCGGCGCAGTCGACGAGGCCGTCGCCCAGCTGCCGGCCCTCGTGCCGGCAGCGCGCGAAGCGCACTCCGCTGCCGCCGATGCCTGGGGGTACCGCCACCGTCGCGCGCCCCTGATCTACACGATGGCGGCAGGCTCCAACTACGGCTCCGCCTACTCGTTCGCCATCTGCCTGCTGCAGGAGATGCAGTGGGTGCACTCCGCCGCCATCCATGCCGGCGAGTACTTCCACGGCCCCTTCGAGATCACCGAGGAGGACGTGCCGTTCATCGCCCTCCTCGGACTCGACGAGACGCGGGCCGTCGAGCAGCGCGCGGTGGACTTCGTCACGAAGCACTCGGATCGGGTGCTCGTCCTCGACGCCCAGGAGTTCGGCCTGGACGTCGTCGCTCCGGAGGTGCGCGGCGTCTTCGCCCACCTCCTCTTCAACGTCGTGCTCCGCGCGTACGCGGATGCACTCGCCGACCACCGAGGACACCCCCTCAGCGTGCGCCGCTACATGTGGCGCATGGAGTACTAGGAACGAAAGGATCGCAACGATGCGAACATCAGCCCGGATCGGCCTGGCGGCTGCGGCCGCCGCAGCCCTCGTCCTACCCCTGGCCTCGTGCGCCGGAGGCGAGAGCGAGGCGTCGGACGGCCAGGTGGAGATCAGCTTCTTCCACCGCTGGCCCAACGAGCCGAAGAACTCGTACTACAACGACATGGTGGCGGAGTTCGAGAAGGAGAACCCCGACATCAAGGTCTCCGTCGAGAGCGTGCTCAACGACGCCTACAAGGACAAGGTGAAGGTCGTCGCGGGCTCCGCCAATGCTCCTGACGTCCTGTTCACCTGGAGCGGTTCGTTCGTGGACGAGCTCGTCTCCAATGACGCCCTGCTCGACCTCGGGCCGTGGCTCGAGGAGGACGCGGACTTCCGGGACAGCTTCTACCCGAGTCAGCTGGAGGCCTTCGAGGTCGACGGCACCTCCTACGGCCTGCCGGTGGGGATGCAGTCGAAGCTGTTCTTCTACAACAGGGACGTCTTCGAGGAGCTGGGACTCGAGGCGCCGGCGACGTGGGACGAGTTCATCGACGTCCTGGAGACGATCCAGGACGCCGGTATGACCCCGATCGAGTACGGTGCGCAGGAGCAGTGGACGATCGCGCACTACGTCGGCACGCTGAATCAGCGTGTCGTCGATCCGGAGGTGTTCGCAGCGGATCAGGATCCGGCGACCGGCGAGTTCACGGACGAGGGATATGTCCGGGCACTGGAGCGCTTCCAGGAACTCGCCGAGTACATGAACGACGACCTCACGGCCGTCGGGCATGAGATCGCGC
Organism: Microbacterium sp. NPDC064978; assembly: GCF_044543605.1. Taxonomy (NCBI): domain Bacteria; kingdom Bacillati; phylum Actinomycetota; class Actinomycetes; order Micrococcales; family Microbacteriaceae; genus Microbacterium; species Microbacterium sp. NPDC064978. Next base: position 206,246 of record NZ_JBITWF010000003.1, read on the forward strand.
GCAACGCCTGGATCGCGGGGGAGGCGCCGATCATGTACATGCAGAGCGCCGAGGTGGGGTACTTCGGCGACGCGCAGTTCGAGTACGGCACGTTCAACTTCCCCGCCGTCACGGGTGGCAAGGGCGATCCGGCGGAACTGACCGGAGCGCCGGAGGGCTTCGCGATCTCGAAGACCACGGAGCATCCCGAGGAGGCCCAGCGGTTCCTCGAGTTCCTGCTCAGCAAGCAGAGCGGTATCGCCTACGCGGAACGAGCGGGCGAGCTGAGCCCGGTCAAGGGGGCCGTGGAAGAGGCGGATGTGCCCGAGATCTCACGGGAGCTCGCCCAGGGGATCGTCGACGCCTCGGCGATGACGACCTGGCTCGACAACGCCTACGATCCGCAGATCGTGCAGGCGTATCTGTCCGAGACCCAGCTGATGCTCAGCGGCCAGCAGACCCCCGAGGGGGTCATGGCCGCCGTGCAGGAAGCGGCGAAGCGCGTGCGCGACGCCTCCTGATCCGCACCGGGGCTGCCGGCACCCGTGGCCGGCAGCCCCTCCCACCTTCGGAAGAGACACCGTGATGAGAACACGCTCCCGAGCCTGGTCGAACCTGCTCTACGTGCTTCCCGCGATCATCCTGATCGGGGTGTTCGTGTACTACCCGCTGGTCGCCAATGCGGCCTTCGGCTTCTTCTCCTTCAGCGCCGGCAGCGGGGAGATGCGCTTCGTCGGCCTCGACAACTTCGCGCGGCTCTTCGGCGATCCGATCATCGCGACGGCCCTGGGCAACAACATCCTGTACGCGGTCCTCTCGATCGTCTGCCAGGTGGGTGGCTCCCTCGTGATCGCCGCCTGGCTGACCCGGCTGCTCGGACCGCGCATGGGCGCGTTCCTGCGCAGCGTGTACTTCCTTCCCGCCGTGATCTCGATGACCGTGATCGCGCTGCTGTTCACGTTCGTGTACAACGCCCGCGGCGGACTCCTCAACGCTCTGCTGGAGGCGATCGGACTCGGCAGCCTGCAGACGGCGTGGCTGGCTGATGTCGACACGGCGATGGGAGCGGTCATCGGCGTCTCCCAGTGGCAGAGCATCGGCTACGTCTGCATGCTCTACGTCGTCGCACTGCAGCAGATCCCGGAGGAATACTACGAAGCCGCGTCGCTGGACGGCGCCGGACGGGTTCGCCAGTTCTTCAGCATCACCGTCCCGCAGGCCAAGGAGATGATCTTCGTCGCGATGATCCTCACCGTCTCCGGCGCTTTCACGGTGTTCAACGAGCCTTACATCCTGACCAAGGGCGGTCCCGGAAACACCACCCAGGTCCTCGCGACCTATATGTACAACCAGGGTTTCTTCCAGAACGAGATGGGCTACGCCTCAGCCATCGCGAGCCTGATCTTCGTGATCACCCTCGTGCTGTCCGTCGTGCAGATGGTCTCGTTCCGAAGCGGGAGGCAATGACATGAGCAGTACCCGGCTTCGTCCGGCGGAACGTGTCCGCCGTGCCCCGGTCCAGGTGATCCTGGCCGTCTACGCCGTCGTGATCGCCTACCCCCTGCTCTGGATGGTGATCTCCTCTTTCAAATCCTCGTCCGAGATCTTCGCCGATCCGTGGGGCCTGCCGTCGGTCTGGCTCGTCCAGAACTACGCCGCCGCCTGGGACCGCGGGATCTCCGACTACTTCGTCAACTCCGTCATCGTCACGATCATCTCCACCGTCGCGACCGTCGCGATCGCGGCCCTGTGCGCCTACGGCATGGTGAGGCTGTCGAGCCGGGTCGCGAACATCGTGCTGATCGTGGCGATGGGCGGGCTGGTGGTGGCGCCCCAGGTGAGCCTCATCCCGCTCTACCGGCTTCTCGACACGATGGGGCTGCTGAACACGTACTGGGCGATGATCCTCCCTTACGTGGCCTTCCGTCTGCCCATGGCGATCCTGCTGATCCGTTCGGTGTTCCTCGGCATCCCCCGTGAGCTCGAGGACGCGGCGACCATCGACGGCTGCCGCTCGTTCGGAGTCTTCCGGCACGTCTACCTGCCGTTGAGCGCGTCCGTGCTGACGACCGCTGCCGTCCTCACCGGTTACTTCGCCTGGAACGAGTTCCTGTTCGCGATCGTCTACATCGACGCCGATGCGCTGCGCACCATCCCCGCGGGACTGATGTCGTTCCGCGACTCGCTCTCCACCGAGTGGGGTGTGCTCCTGGCAGGATTGACCATCGCGGCCCTGCCCATCGTGGTCGTGTTCCTCGCGCTGCAGCGGTACTTCGTCGCCGGAGTCGCGGCGGGGAGTGTGAAGGGATGACGATGGATACGGGTCAGCTCAGGGACGCACTCGCCGCGGTGCCGCCCCCCTCTCTCGTCGGCGTCGGGGACAACGTGCTCGACTGCTATCTGCATGAGGACCTGGCCTATCCCGGGGGTAACGCACTGAACGTCGCCGCGTACAGCAGGCTCTTCTTCGGCGGCACCGCCGGATTCGTCGGGATCATGGGGGACGACCGCTTCGCAGAACACGTGCGGGGCGTCCTCGACGAGATCGGAGTGGACGGCGCCCGCGTCAGACGCGTGCGCGGCGCGAACGGCATGGCTTTCGTCGCGCTGGACGAGGACGGCGACCGGCGCTTCGTCGCCTCGAATCGCGGGGGAGTCCAGGCCGAGCTGAGGCTGCGGCTGAGCGAGGCCGATCATGAATACCTCTCCGGCTTCGACCGGGTGCACACCTCGGTCTATTCGTCGTTGGAGCCGGAGCTCCCGGCCATCGCGGAACGGGGGAGCCGCGTGTCGTACGACTATTCCGACGACGCGTCGCCGGACGTGATCCGGGCGACCGCTCCGCACGTCGACGTGGGGTTCTTCTCGGGAGGGGACCGCAGCGATTCCGAGATCGACGACCTCGGCCGCTTCGCCGTGGCCTGCGGCATGGGATCCGCCGTGGTGACGCGGGGTGCCCGCGGCTCCGTGGGCTTCGACGCCACTTCCGTGCGGCGCACCGGTATCCGGGAGGTCGACGCCGTCGATGCGCTCGGGGCCGGGGACGCCTTCCTCACCGGGTTCCTCGCGGCACGGGCGGGTGGGGCCGATCTCGCCGGATGCCTCGATGTGGCCGCCGTCAGCGGAGCGCTCGCCTGCACGTTGCGCGGGGCGTTCGGATACCCTGTGCATGCGGGGGACGACGCACGCGCGCAGATGCTGCGACGATACCCGGCGACGTAGAGGAGGGCTCCGACGTGACTCAGCTGTCGTCCGCCGTCGGCTCGACCCCGCTGCACGAGCAGGTGCGAAGCCTGCTGATGCGGGAGATCGACGCCGGGACCTATGCCGAAGGCGAACGGCTTCCGTCCGAACCCGAGTTGTGTGAGCGCTTCGGCGTCAGCCGCATCACCGTGCGGCGGGCGGTGGCCGATCTGGAAGGACTCGGCATCGTGCGCCGACAGCAGGGCCGCGGGACCTTCGTCGCTCCGCGACGCGAGGTGATCGGTGCCATGACCCTGGGTGGCTTCGCAGACACCGTGGTGGCGGACGGGGTCAAATCCCGACGGATCATGCGCGCCGAGACGACCCCCGCCGACGAGAAGCGCGCCCGGCGCCTCGGCGTCCCGGTCGGCGACCCGGTCTTCCGGTTGGTACGCGTCTTCGCTCTCGACGGCATCCCCCTCTCCATCGACGACAGCCGGTATTCACTGACGCGCTTCCCTGATTTCGACCGGCACATCGACCACGACACCTCCACATATCAGGTGCTTCGCGACGTGTACGGCGTGGAGTTCTCGGAGATGTACCGGGAGATCGACGTCGGCTTCACCACCGCCCAGACCGCGGAGTGGCTGGCCCGCCCGGAGCACGATCCGCTCATCGTCGTCCGCAAGCGCGCGCTGGACCGGGCCGGCGAGGTCGTTCACACCTCACGGGTGAAGGTCGTTCCGAGTCGGATGACGTTGAACATGGTGGTCCGCTCCCAGGGGTGAGGCCCGCCGGTCCCCGCGATGTGGCATATCATCCGGGTTTCGGACGGCCCGCGCACGGCGGGCCGTCGGCGGGCCTCGGTAGGATCGACGGGTGGCAGTGAACCAAGAACTCGTCGGCCGGGAGTTCCCGCCGACCGCCCCCTACCTCGTCGGGCGGGAGAAGGTGCGCGAGTTCGCGCGCGCCGTCTTCGCCGACGCCCCCCAGCACACCGACGTCGAGGCCGCCCGTGCGGCCGGCTTCGCCGACGTCGTCGCGCCGCCGACCTTCGCGATGGTCCTGCAGGACCTCACGCTCCAGCAGCTGCTGGCCGAGCCGGACTCCGGCATCGTGCTGGCGCGCACGATCCACGCGGAGCAGCGATTCCGCTACACCAGGCCGATCGTCGCGGGAGACGAGCTGACGGCGCAGCTGCGTGTCACCGGCATCCGCATGATGGGCGGGAACGCCATGATCACGAGCGAGGCCGAGATCACCGACGAAGCGGGCGCGCACGTGGTGACCGCCACCAGCGTCCTGCTCGTCGGCGCCGAGGAGGAGACCGCATGAGCGCGTTCACCGTGGGAGACGTGCTCGCCGAGCGCACCGTGCACCTGACGAGGGAGTCGCTCGTCCGCTACGCCGGAGCCTCCGGCGACTTCAACCCGATCCACTACCGCGACGACGTCGCCGCCGCGGTGGGCCTTCCCGGCGTGCTCGCGCACGGCATGCTGACCATGGGCATCGCCTCGTCGGTGGTCGTGGCCGCGCTCGACCCGCAGACCCGGATCCTCGATTACGGCGTGCGCTTCACGAAGCCGGTGGTGGTCGACCCCGAGACCGGCGCCGATGTGCACGTCGTCGCGACGGTCGGCGCCGTGGACGAGGAGTCCGCGCGCATCGACCTCAAGGTCACGACCGGCGACACCACCGTGCTCGTCAAGGCGCAGCTGCGCGTCGCCGCCCGATGAGCGAGGTCGAGCCGATCCGCCTGGCCGAGCTCACCACGCTCCGCACCGGCGCTGCGCCTGCGCACATGCGCGAGGCGACGACGACGGCGGAGCTCGTCTCGGTCCTCCGCGAGACCTGGGCGGAGGGCGACCCCTGGCTGGTGCTCGGAGGGGGCTCGAACCTCTTCGTCGGCGACGAGCCGTTCGAGGGCACCGTCATCCGCATCCGGACCCGGGGCATCGAGGAGCTTGCGTCGCCGCATCCCGGTCGCGTCCGTCTGCGTGTGCAGGCCGGACACGGCTGGGACGACCTGGTGTCGTACGCGGTCGAGCGCGGGTACGCCGGGCTGGAGGCGATGAGCGGCATCCCCGGCACGGTCGGCGCGTCACCCGTGCAGAACATCGGCGCCTACGGCCAGGAGATCCAGGAGACCCTCGTCGAGGTCGAGCTGATCGACGAGGGCTCCGACGAGATCTCCACCGTGCCGGCGACGGAGCTCGGGCTCGGATTCCGCACCTCGGTGCTCAAGCATCACCACGGCAGCGAGCCGCAGCGTCGTGCCGTGATCCTGTCCGTCACGGTCGATCTGCTGGTCGCCCGCGAGCGCGTGGTGCGCGGGGAGCAGCTGCGTCGCGCCCTCGGCCTGACCGACGACACCCCGGTGCCGCTGACCTGGGTGCGCGAGCGCATCCTCGCCACCCGCGCATCGAAGGGCATGCTGCTCGATGCGGACGACCCGGACACGCATGGCGTCGGCTCCTTCTTCCAGAACGCGATCGTCACGGCCGCTCAGGCCCGGTCCCTCCCGCCGGAGTGCCCGCGGTGGCCGGTGGCCCCCGACCTCGATGCGGTCACCGTCATCCCCCTCGCCTCGTACGACGGGCACGTGCCGCCGACGAAGACCGAGGCCCCCGACGTGAAGGTGAGCGCCGCCTGGCTCATCGAGCAGGCGGGCATCCGCAAGGGGTTCAAGCTGCCCCGCTCGCGGGCGTCCGTCTCGACCAAGCACGCCCTGGCGCTCACCAACCGGGGTGGTGCCACGGCGGCCGAGGTCGCCGAGCTCGCCCGTTTCATCCAGAACCGCGTGCACGCCGAGTTCGGCCTCGTGCTGCAGCCGGAGCCCGTGCTGGTGGGCGTCGACCTGTGACGAAGGTCGAGCGGGTGTCGCGGACGCAGGCGGTCGTGGACGGACTGCTCGACGCCATCATCGCGGGCCGGCTCGAGGCCGGGCAGCCGCTGCCTCCCGAGGGGGAGCTGGCGGAGCAGTTCGGGGTCTCCCGTCTCACGATGCGCGAGGGTGTCCGTCTCCTGCAGGCGCAGGGCGTGATCGTCGCCGTTCCGGGCACCCGGCACCGCATCGCGCCGACCGACGAGTGGACGGGCCTCGACGCGGTCGTCCGGCACGCCCAGAGCGCGGGCGCTCGTGAGCGCTCGTCGCTGGAGATGCTCGAGATGCGCATGATGTTCGAGACCGGAGCAGCGGAGTTCGCGGCGGGTCGGCGCACCGAGGAGCACCTCGCCGAGATGGCCGCACTCCTCGAGGAGATGCAGGCGGCCCACGAGCGGGCCGACGTGGATGCGTTCGTCGCGGCGGACCTCGCCTTCCACGACGTGATCATCCGCGCGGCGGAGAACCGCATCCTCGTCGCCTCGATGCGTCCCCTCACGACGATGCTCCAGGCGACCCGCAGTGAGACGAGCGCCATCCCGGAGATCCGCGAGAACGCGCTGGCCGAGCATGCGGCGGTGCTGGAGGCGATGCGAACCGGCTCCGACGCGGCCGCTCGTCAGGCCATGCGCAGTCACATGCGCCAGACCCGCGACGACCTGCTGCACTTCGTCCACGGTCGCTGATCCGCGCGCTCCCCGTCGGTTTGGAGCCGCGATGATCGTGAGGTACGCTCGTCGTTATCTGATATCGGATAACGATGCAGATTCCCCTGGTCCGTGGCCCCCACCACGGACCATCTCCCGGAACGAAGGAGTTCGTGTGCACATCGACGCCCTGCTGGCCCCCCTGCCTGCACCTGTCGCCGTCACCGCCGCCGACGTCCGTGCAGAGGTCGATCCCACGGATGTGCTGGTCGTCCTGGACGACGACCCCACCGGCACGCAGTCGGTCGCGAACCTCCCCGTCCTCACCCGGTGGGAGCGTGCCGACCTGGACGAGGCGCTCGCCACCGGCGCCGCCGCGGTATACGTGCTCACGAACACCCGGTCGCTCGACGAAGACGCCGCGGCCGCCCGCAACCGCGAGATCGTCGACGTGGCTCTCGCCGCCGCCGAGGCCCAGGGGCGGCGCGTCACGTTCGTCTCGCGCGGCGACTCGACGCTGCGCGGGCACTTCCCGCTCGAGACCGACGTCCTCTCCGCGGAGATCGGCTCCCGCTCCGGTCGTGCCCCCGCGCTGACCCTGCTCGTGCCCGCCTTCCCCGACGCCGGCCGGATCACGGTCGACTCCGTGCACTACTGGGTGACCGACGGCGAGGCGACTCCGGTCGGCGAGACCCCCTTCGCGGCCGATGCGACCTTCGGCTACACGTCGTCCGACCTGCGCGAATGGGTCGCCGAGAAGACGGGCGGACGCATCCCGGCGTCCGCGGTCGCGGGCCTCGACATCCGCACCATCCGCGCGGGCGTGGACGCCGTGGCCGGCTTCCTCGCAACCCTGACCGACGGCGCGGTCGTCGCGGTCGACGTGGTCGAGGAATCCGATATGCGCGTCGTCGCTCTGGCGCTGCACCGCCTGCGGGACCGCGACGTGCTCCTCCGGGTGGGCCCGCCCTACGTGCGTGCGCACATCGGGCAGGAGATCGCCGATCCGGTGCGCGCGGAGGACATCCCCTTCGCGCATGACCGCGGCGGCCTCGTGGTCGTCGGCAGCCACGTGCCGCTCACCACCGCCCAGCTCGAGGCCCTCACGGCAGCTCGACCGAACACCCGCACGATCGAGCTCGACGTGCGCGCCCTCATCGGCCCCGAGCGGGAGACCCACCTCGAGACGCAGGCGCACGCGGTCGCCGACGCCCTCGCCACGGGTACCGTGATCGTGCACACCACCCGCGAGCTCGTCACCGGCGCCGACGGTGACGAGAGCCTCGCGATCGCCCGCCGCATCTCCAGCGGAGTGGTCGACCTCGTGCGTCGAGTGCTCGCCATCGCGCCGCCCCGCTTCGTCATCGCGAAGGGCGGCATCACGTCGAGCGACGTCGCCAGTGAAGCGCTCGAGATCCGCCGGGCCACCGTGCTCGGCCCCATGCTGCCCGGCCTCGTGTCGCTGTGGCAGCCGGAGACCGGCCCCGCGGTCGGCATCCCGTACGTCGTGTTCGCCGGCAACGTCGGCGACGCGGACTCCCTCGTCACCGTCGTCGCCACTCTCGCAGGCGACGATGGAAACAACCCGGAAGGACACTCATGACATCCACCGTCGCTGTCATCGGACTCGGCGCCATGGGGCTGCCGATGGCCACCCGCCTCGCCGAGCGCTTCGCCGTGCGCGGCTTCGACATCGCCGCCGAACGCATCGCTCTCGCGGCGGAGGCGGGCGTGACGCCGGCATCGTCCGCAGCCGACGCCGTGGACGGTGCGGACGCGGTGCTCGTCGCCGTCCGGACCGGTGCGCAGCTCGAGGCGCTGCTCTTCGGTGAGGACGGGCTCGCCCCGCACCTCGCCGAGGGTGCGGTCGTGATCCTCACCAGCACGGTGGGGACGGACGGCATCGACGCGATCGCCACCCAGCTCGCCGCGCACGGTGCGCAGCTCGTGGACGCCCCGCTCTCCGGCGGTCCGGTCCGGGCGGGGGAGGGCGACCTCCTCATCGTCGTCGGCGCCACCCCGAGCGCTCTGGAGACGGCGCGCCCGGTGCTCGACCAGCTCGCCTCCACGCTGTCCATCGTCGGCGACAAGCCCGGCGACGGCCAGGCGCTGAAGACCGTCAACCAGCTCCTCTGCGGCGTGCACATCGCCGCGGCCGCGGAGGCGCTCGCCCTCGCGGACGCCCTCGGCCTGGACCGCGCCCGCACACTCGACGCGCTGACCGCCGGTGCCGCCAACTCCTTCATGCTCGGCAACCGCGGCCCGCGCGCCCTGCAGGCGTACGACGAGGACGGCGCGGAGGTGCTCAGCCGCCTCGACATCTTCGTCAAGGACCTCGGCATCGTCGGCGACGCCGCGCGCCGTGCGCACCTGTCCACGCCGGTCGCCGCCGCGGCCGAGCAGCTGTTCCTCCTCGGCGAAGCGCAGGGCCTCGGCGCCCTGGACGACTCCGCCGTCATCCGCGTCGTCGCACCCGAACGACTGTCCTGAGCGCGACGTCGCGCCCTCACTGAAAGAAGAGATCCAGAGATGCTTCCTCTTCCGATCCTCATCCTGATCGGCCTGGCGGGCCTCGGCCTGCTGCTCCTGCTCATCATCCGGTTCAAGATGCAGGCTTTCTACGCCCTCATCCTCGTATCGATCATCGTCGGCATCGCGGCAGGCCTGCCGCTGACCACGATCCCCGCCGACGGCGACACCCCCGAGCAGCTCGGTGTCATCCAGGCGATCATCGCCGGTGTCGGCGGCACGCTCGGCTCGGTGGCGGTGCTCGTCGCCCTCGGGTCGATGCTCGGCAAGATCATCGAGCTGTCCGGCGGTGCCGAGTCGCTCGCGGGGCGCTTCACCGGCTGGCTGGGCCCGAAGCGCGTCGGCATCGCGCTCGTCATCGCCGCTGGCATCCTGGCGATCCCGGTGTTCTTCGACGCCGGCTTCATCATCCTCATCCCCATCGTGTTCGCCTTCTCGAAGGTGGCCGGTCTCAACCCGATCAAGTTCGGTCTCCCGGTCGCCGGCATCATGCTCGCCGTGCACGTCGCGGTGCCCCCGCACCCGGGCATCGTCGGCGGGTCCGCGATCCTCGGCGCCGACATCGGCTGGGTGACGATCTTCGCGCTCGCGATCTCCGTGCCGCTCGCGGTCCTGTCCTACCTCGTGGCGAAGTGGATCAACACCCGTGAGTTCGCGATGCTCGCCGCCACCAAGGAGATGTACGACAACTTCGGCACGGAGAAGTCGACGCTCACCGGCGGACTCGGCGAGGGCGAGAAGGCGCCGGGCGCCGGCACGGTCCTCGGCCTCATCCTCCTGCCGCTCGTGCTCATCATGCTCGGCACCGCCGTGGCGCCGCTGTTCGAGGCGGGCACGTTCTGGAACGGATTCCTCAGCATGGTCGGCCAGCCGATCTTCGCGCTCATGGTCGCGATCGCCGCCGCGATGTACCTGCTCGGCGTGCGCCGCGGCTGGTCGGCTGCGCACCTCGGCGAGGTCATGGAGTCGGCGTTGCCGGCCGCTGCGGTCATCATCCTCGTCACCGGTGCCGGTGGCGCCTTCGGTCGCGTCCTCACCGAGACCGGGATCGGCGGCGCGGTCGCCGAGGTCCTCGCCTCCAGCGGGATGCCCCTGCTGCTCGCGGCCTTCCTCATCTCGCTCATCATGCGTGCGGCTCAGGGGTCGGCCACCGTCGCGATCGCGACGACCGCGGGCCTCCTCCTGCCCTCGGTCTCCGCGATGGGACTCGACACCGTGCACACCGCACTGCTCGCGGTCGCCATCGGCTACGGTGGCCTCGGCCTCAGCCACGTGAACGACTCCGGCTTCTGGGTGGTCACGCGGTACCTCGGTCTCTCGGTCAAGGACGGCCTGCGCACGTGGACGCCTCTGACGACGGTGCTCGGGGTCTCCGGATTCGTGCTGACCTGGGTGCTGTACGCGGTGATCCCGGTCTCCTGACCGCGCTCGCACGAACGGCCGTCACCTCCGGGTGGCGGCCGTCCGTCGTTCTCGGGCAGGTGGTGACCGGAGCCGCCGCGGACTACGCTCGCGGGATGAGCGGACTGATCCCGTACCTGCTGTTCCCCGGCAACGCCGCCGAAGCCCTCGGCCATTACCGCGATGTGTTCGGCGGTGAGCTCCAGTTGATGGACTACGCGAGCGCCGGCCGCCACGACGGCCCGGACGACGCGGTCGCGCACGGGCAGCTCGGCGGCCTGGTCGAGCTCGCCGGAGCGGACGCGGGAGCCGATGACGACGCCGTCCAGATGAGCGGGATGTTCCTCTCGCTCCTCGGCACAGCCGATCCCGGAACGCTGACCCGCTGGTATGACGAGCTTTCCGGCGGCGGCCGCGTCATCGATCCGCTGCAGCAGCGCCCGTGGGGAGATGTCGACGGTACGCTCGTCGACCGCTACGGCATCCGCTGGCTGATCGGCTTCCACCCCGAAGACTGACCCGAGACCCCGGGTTCACGCCGAGACCCCCTCCTACCTGCGCAGGTACGAAGGGGTCTCGGCGGTAAAGCGGGGTCTCGGGGTCAGGAGGAAGAGGAGGAGAACAGGCGCTGGAGGCGCTGGACGCCCTCGAGGAGCTGGTCGTCGCCGAGCGCGTACGACATGCGGATGTAGCCGGACGGACCGAACGCCTCTCCGGGGACGACGGCGACCTCGGCCTGGTCGAGGATGAGGTCGGCGAGCTCGAGGGACGTCGTCGGGGTCACGCCGCCCCACGTACGGCCGAGCAGGCCCTGCACATCGGGGTAGACGTAGAACGCGCCGAGCGGGTTCGGCACCACGAGTCCGTCGATCTTCGACAGCTCCGACACGATGAGCTGACGGCGGCGGTCGAAGGCCTCGCGCATCTTCTCGGCCTCGTCCTGCGGACCGTTGAGCGCCGCGATCGCCGCCTTCTGTGCGACGTTGTTGACGTTGCTCGTGAGGTGCGACTGCAGGTTGCCGGCAATCTTGATCGCGTCGGCCGGGCCCACCATCCAGCCCACGCGCCAGCCGGTCATGGCATAGGTCTTGGCCACGCCGTTGACGAGGATCGTCTGGTTCGCGGCCTCCGGCACGGCATCCACGATCGAGGTCGCCGTCACCGCGGTCCCTGAGCCCGTCGAAGGGTAGGTGAGGTTCTGGTAGATCTCGTCGCTGATGATCCAGATGCCGTGCTCCACGGCCCACTCGCCGATGGCCTTCGTCTCCTCGGCCGTGTACACGGAACCGGTGGGGTTCGACGGCGACACGAAGACGAGGACGGTGGTGCGGTCGGTGCGCGCGGCCTCGAGCTGCTCGACGGTGACCTTGTACTCTTGGTCGGCGCCCGCGAAGACCTCGACCGGGGTGCCGTCGGCGAGACGGATCGCCTCCGGGTAGGTCGTCCAGTACGGGGCCGGGAGCAACACCTCGTCGCCCGGGTTCACGACCGCCTGGAACGCCTGGTACACCGACTGCTTGCCGCCGTTGGTCACGATGACCTGTGCGGGGGAGACCTCGAGTCCGGAGTCGCGGAGCGTCTTTGCGGCGATCGCCTCGCGCAGCGCCGGGAGGCCGGGAGCAGGGGTGTAGCGATAGCTCGCCGGGTCGGCCAGGGCCTCAGCCGCCGCGTCCACGATGAACTGGGGGGTGGCGAAGTCGGGCTCGCCCGCGGCGTACGAGATGACGGGCTTGCCCTCGGCCTTGAGGGCCTTGGCCTTGGCGTCGACCTTGAGGGTCGCGGACTCGGCGATGGCGGACAGCTTGCGGGAGAGAGGAGCGCGTTCGGTCACGGTTACGAGCGTACTCGGGTCGATGCGGCGGATGAGGTGTGGGATGCCGCCAAGATCCGAGGTTCTTTCGGGTTCGACAGGTCAGTCGGTGGAGAGGCCGTGGGCCTGCGCGACGGCGTCCAGCGTGATGCGCCCGCCCTGCACGTTGAGCCCCTTCGCGAGGGCAGCGTCGTCGGAGGCCGCCCGCTCCCAGCCCTTGGCGGCGATGGCCGAGACGTAGGGGAGAGTGGCGTTCGTCAGCGACCGGGTCGCGGTCGTCGGCACGGCTCCCGGCATGTTCGCGACGCAGTAGTAGATCGAGTCGTGCACCGCGAAGGTCGGGTCGTCGTGCGTGGTCGGACGGGAGCCCTCGAAGCACCCGCCCTGGTCGATCGCGATGTCGACGAGCACGGACCCCGGCTTCATGGCGGCGACCATGTCGTCGGTCACCAGCTTGGGGGCCGCGGCACCGGGGATGAGGACCGAGCCGATGACGAGATCCGCCGACGTCAGCTCCTCGGCGATGTCGTAACGGCTCGATGCCCGGGTCTCCAGAGCGCCGCCGTAGCGGTGCTCGAGCTCGCGCAGCCGGGGGAGCGCCACGTCGACGACGGTGACCTTCGATCCGAGTCCGAGCGCGTTCGCGGCCGCGTGCTCTCCGGCGACGCCACCGCCGATGACCACGGTCTTGGCCCGGGGAGTGCCGGCGATGCCGCCCAGCAGCATGCCGCGGCCGCCCTGCGAGCGCAGCAGCGAGTGGGAGCCCATGATGACGGACAGGCGACCGGCGATCTCGCTCATCGGCACGAGCAGGGGCAGCGTGCGGTCGGGCAGCTGCACGGTCTCGTAGGCGACGGCGGTCGTGCCGGCCGCGACGAGGGCCTCGGTCAGCGGACGGTCCGCCGCGAGGTGGAGGTAGGTGAAGAGCGTGAGGTCGGGTCGGAGGAAGCCGTATTCCTCGGCGACGGGTTCCTTGACCTTGATGAGCAGGTCGGCCTCTCCCCAGGCGTCGGCGGCGGTGTCCACGATCTCCGCACCAGCCGCGCGGTACGCGTCGTCGTCGATGCTCGATCCGATGCCGGCACCCGACTGCACGAGCACGCGGTGTCCCTCCCGCACGAGCCGATCGGCGCCGGCCGGGGTGAGGGCGACGCGGTTCTCGTTGTTCTTGACTTCGGTCGGGACGCCGATCTTCATCGATCCTCCAGGTGTCGGGGCGCAGGGTGCAGACAAGGATCGCAGAAACGTCGCGAGATGGACAGAATCAGTGAAGAGTCTTCGGCGACGGGTCGGATCCTGAATAATGCTTCGTATGACCACCGCCTCCGCGTCGTCCGAGCCGAACAGCGTTCGGGCGCCCGCCCTCGACCCCATCGACGCGCGGATCGTGCAGCTCCTCACCGCCGACGGGAGGATGACGAACGCGCAGCTCGCCGGGCGACTGGGAGTCGCGCCGTCGACCGCGCACGCGCGGCTGCGCGGGCTGATCGAGCGCGGGGTCATCACCGGCTTCCATGCGAGCGTCGACGAACGCGAGCTCGGCGCCGGACTCCAGGCGATCATCGGCGTCAGCCTGCGTCCGGCCGCCCGACGGGAGAGCATCGTCGAGTTCGCCGATCGGGTGCGCGCGCTGCCGCAGGTGATCCAGGTGTTCTTCCTCGGCGGTGACGACGACTTCCTCCTGCACATCGCCGTCGCCGACTCCTCGGAGATGCGCGAGTTCGTGCTCGAGCACCTGTCCGCGCAGAGCAGCGTGGCGTCGACCCGCACGAGCATCGTGTTCGATTACCACCGCAACTCGGTCGCCGCGTCGTTCCACTGAGTCGGCGGGCGGCGACTCAGGTCTCGAACGAGGAGGGGACTGCGCAGTAGTCGGCGAAACGCCGGGTGGGATGGGCCGGATCGGTCACGTCGACCAGGGCGTTCGCCGCGGTGTGCGGGGGCTCGTCTCCCGCGAGCTGCCAGAGGACGTAGTTCCACATCCCGCGCGTACTCGGAGCCACGATCGGGCCCGGGCCGGACACGAGGAGCACAGCTCCGCTGTCCGTGGCGCGGAAGGGGCCCACCACGTCGGCGCGGAGGGCGGCTTCGTCCCCGTCAGCGGTGTGCGCACGCTCGACGGTCTGGCCCGCCGTGGTCAGGGCTGTCGCGAGGTCGTCCGCGGCTGCGCGGGAGCGCTCGGCATCCGCGCCGGCGACCGCGAGCAGTCGTCGTCCGCGCGGATAGAGGTGCAGGAACTCCTCGGCGATGCTGCTCCATACGTCGCTCATGGCTCCAGGCTACGCCCGGCAGGGAGGGGGCGGGCCGGGCACGACGCGGCGATGCCGCAGACCCCACGGCCTGCGGCATCCTCGCGTCGTCAGTCCTCGTCGACCAGGAACCGGCTGTAGGCGCCCAGGGTGAGGAAGGTGGGGAACTCCTCGCGGAGCGCGACCTCGCGGAAGATCTCGGCGGCGTCGTCGAAGCGGTCGCCCTCGCGCCTGTCGACCTCGCTGAGCACCTCCGCGATCAGCCCCTCGACGTACTCGACCGTGATGGCCGTGCCGTCCTGCGTGGTGCGGTCCTGATGGATCCACTGCCACACCTGCGAGCGGCTGATCTCCGCGGTCGCGGCGTCCTCCATGAGGTTGTCGATGGCCACGGCGCCGAGTCCGCGCAGCCACGCCTCCAGGTAGCGGATGGCGACGGACACGTTGTCCCGCACGCCCTGCGCGGTGATCGGACGACCGATGTGCAGGTCGAGCAGGTCGCGCGCCTCCACGTGCACGTCGTCGCGCTGACGGTCGACCTGGTTCGGGCGGTCGCCGAGCACGGCGTCGAACTCGGCCTGAGCCGTCGGGATCAGGTCGGGGTGGGCGACCCAGGTGCCGTCGAAGCCGTCGCCGGCCTCGCGCTTCTTGTCAGCCGACACCTTCTCGACCGCGCGTGCCGTCACCTCGGGGTCGCGGCGGTTCGGGATGAACGCGCTCATGCCGCCGATCGCGAAGGCTCCGCGCTTGTGGCAGGTCTGCACGAGGAGCTCGGTGTACGCCCGCATGAAGGGCACCGTCATCGTGACCTCGCTGCGGTCGGGGAGCACGAAGCGGGCGCCGCGGCCGCGGTAGTTCTTGATGATGGAGAAGATGTAGTCCCAGCGTCCGGCGTTGAGGCCCGCGCAGTGATCGCGCAGCTCGTAGAGGATCTCATCCATCTCGAACGCGGCCGGCAGGGTCTCGATCAGCACGGTCGCGCGGATGGTGCCGTGCGGGATGCCGATGTACTCCTCGCTGAAGGAGAACACGTCGTCCCACAGCTTGGCCTCTTCGCTGGACTCGAGCTTGGCGATGTAGAAGTACGGTCCGCGGCCGGCCTCGATCAGCGCCTGCGCGTTGTGCAGGAAGTAGAGACCGAAGTCGACCAGGGAGCCGGATGCCGACGTGGGCCGGCCGGCGCGGTCGATGAAGGTGAGGTGCTTCTCCGGCAGATGCCAGCCACGGGGGCGCATCACGATCGTGGGGGTGCGCTCGGCGGTGACCCGGTACTCCTTGCCCTCGGGGGAGGTGAAGGAGAGCTCGCCGCGGATCGCGTCGCGGAGGGACAGCTGCCCCTCGATGACGTTCTTCCAGGTGGGGCTCGTGGCGTCCTCCTGATCGGCGAGCCACACCCGCGCCCCGGAGTTCAGGGCGTTGACGGTCATCTTCGGATCGGTGGGCCCGGTGATCTCGACGCGGCGGTCCTCGAGTCCCGGTCCGGCGCCGGCGACCCGCCAGGTGGTGTCCTGGCGGATGTGCGCGGTGTCCTCTCGGAACTGCGGGTCGTGTCCGTTGCCGATCTCAAAGCGACGGCGCATCCGGTCGGCCAGCCGGTCGTGGCGGCGGGAGGCGAACCGGTGGTGGAGTTCGGTGAGGAAGGCGATCGCCTCCGGGGTCAGGATCTCGTCGTAGCGGTCGCGCATGGGCCCGGCGATCTCGATCGCGGGGCCCTGTCGGGTGGTCTGCATCGGTGCGGTGGTCATGATGGTGTCCTTTGCCTTATGCCGAGCCCCCGGGTTGTCGTCGAGACCCCGGGCTCCCGGCGTGTGCGGGGCGGGGTCTCGACGAGAACCTGGGGTCTCGGGGGAGTTGGGGGAGAAAACGGGGTCAGTGGAACTGGGCGGTCTCGGTGGAGCCGGCGAGGGCGAGGGTCGCGCTGTCGGGGTTGAGCGCGGTGGAGATGACGTCGAAGTAGCCGGTGCCCGCCTCGCGCTGGTGCTTGGTGGCGGTGTACCCGTCGGCTTCGGCGGCGAACTCGGCTTCCTGCAGCTCGACGTAGGCGCTCATGGCGCGCTCGGCATAACCGCGGGCGAGGTCGAACATGGAGTGGTTCAGGGCGTGGAACCCGGCCAGGGTGATGAACTGGAACTTGTAGCCCAGGTCTGCCAGCTCCTGCTGGAACGTCGCGATCTCGGCGTCCGACAGGTGGCGCTTCCAGTTGAAGCTCGGGGAGCAGTTGTAGGCCAGGAGCTTACCGGGGAACCGCGCGTGGATGGCCGCGGCGAACTCCCGCGCCAGCTCGATGTCCGGCTCCCCGGTCTCGACCCAGAGCAGGTCGGCGTACGGGGCGAAGGCGAGGCCGCGGCTGATGACCGACTCGATGCCGGGGCGGACCCGGTAGAAGCCCTCGGACGTGCGCTCGCCTGTGGTGAACTCCCGGTCGCGCTCGTCGACGTCGCTCGTGAGCAGATCGGCGGCGAGGGCGTCGGTGCGGGCGATGATGACGGTCGGAACACCGGCGACGTCCGCCGCGAGACGGGCCGCGTTGAGAGTGCGGATGTGCTGCTGCGTGGGCACGAGCACCTTGCCGCCGAGGTGGCCGCACTTCTTCTCGCTCGCGAGCTGGTCCTCCCAGTGGATGCCGGCGGCACCGGACTGGATGAGCGACTGCGCGAGTTCGTACGCGTTCAGCGGTCCGCCGAAGCCGGCCTCGGCGTCGGCGACGATCGGCGCGAGCCAGTCCTGCGTGATCTCACCCTCGGCGTGCTCGAGCTGGTCCTGCCGGAGCAGGGCGTTGTTGATGCGACGCACGACCGCCGGGACCGAGTTCGCCGGATAGAGCGACTGGTCGGGGTAGGTCTGTCCGGCGAGGTTGCCGTCGGCGGCGACCTGCCATCCGGAGAGGTAGATGGCCTTCAGGCCGGCGCGCACCTGCTGCACGGCTTGGCCGCCGGTGTAGGCGCCGAGCGCCCGGATGTAGTCCTCCGTGTGCAGGAGGTTCCAGAGGTTCTCCGCACCGCGGTGGGCGAGGGTGGCGTCCTCGCGGACCGAGCCGCGGATGCGGACGACGTCTTCGGCGGAGTACGTGCGCTCGACACCGTCCCAGCGCGGGTCGGTGTCCCAGATCTCCTGGAGCTCCGCCGCCGTCTGGACCTGATCGCCGGCGCGCAGGCCGGCGGGGCGCGGGGTGGGGGTCGCTGCGGTGTTCGTCATGGTGTCTCCTCGGATGGGAATCGGCGTCGGTGCCGATGGCGTGCCTCCACTCTGTGTGAAGTTCTGCGCCTCTCCGGTGCCGAATCGAGGAGAAGTTTGCGTGAATTTCTGTTTTCGTGACAGACTCGGCCCGCACGCACCGCTCACGCGGCCTCGCGGGATCAGGAAAGACCCCGGCCCGGCCTCGCGAGGAGCGTTCCCGATCCCGCACCGACGCGGACGGCGGTGCGGCTGAGAGGAGCCGACATGGACGACACCACGGAAGAGACCGACGCCCTCACTGTCGGGCGGCGCATCCGCCAGCTGCGCACCGCGCGGGGCCTGACGCTCGAAGAGCTCGCGGCCGCGGTCGAGCGGGCGCCGAGCCAGATGTCGATGATCGAGACGGGCAAGCGCGAGCCCAAGCTCACGCAGCTCCAGGCGATCGCCCGCGCGCTCGGGGTGACCATCGATGCGCTGCTCACGGGGGAGCCGCTCGACGAGCGCAGCGCGATCGAGATCGCCCTGGAGCGCGCGATGAAGGGGCAGACGTTCCAGGCGCTGGGCATCGCGCCGTTCCGCATCGCCAAGAGTGTGCCGACGGAGGCGCTGAAGGCGCTGCTGGCGCTGCAGGGGGAGATCGACCGACTCAAGGACGAGCGCGCCGCGACCCCGGAGGAGGCCCGGCGCGCCAACGTCGAACTGCGGCATCTGATGCGCCGGCAGGACAACCACTTCGCCGAGCTGGAGGCGAAGGCGGCCGCGATCCTCGCGGCCGTCGGCCATCCCGGGGGACCGCTGACCCAGCGCACCGCCTCGGAGATCGCGGCCCATCTCGGCTTCACCCTCCACTACGCCCCCGACCTGCCGCAGACGACCCGCAGCGTCGCCGACCTCGCCAACGGCCGGCTGTACCTGTCGAGCAGCGTCCCGGCGAAGGGAGACGCACGCACCGCGGTGCTGCAGGCGCTGTCGAGCCGCATCCTGGGGCACTCCGAGCCGCGCAGCTACGCCGAGTTCCTCCGGCAGCGGGTGGAGACGAACTACCTCACCGGTGCCCTGCTCATCCCGGAGGCGCACGTCGTCCCCGCGTTGCAGGATGCCAAGCAGCGGAGGGCGATCTCCATCGAAGACCTCCGTGACGCGTACTCGGTGTCGTATGAGACGGCGGCGCACCGGTTCACGAACCTCGCGACGCGGCACCTCGACATCCCCGTGCACTTCCTCAAGGTGCATGAGTCGGGCACCATCACCAAGGCGTATGAAAATGACGACGTGAACTTCCCGACCGACCGGCTCGGCGCCATCGAGGGGCAGATGTGCTGCCGCCGGTGGACCTCCCGGGTGGTGTTCGACGAGGACGACCGGTTCAACCCGTACTACCAGTACACCGACACCGGGAACGGTACCTACTGGTGCACCGCCCGTGTGGAGGCATCGAGCGAGGGTCTGCACTCGGTGAGCGTCGGGGTGCGGTTCGATGACACGAAGTGGTTCGTCGGCAGGGACACCCCGCACCGCGGTGTGTCGAAGCACTCGGTCGAGGTGTGCTGCCGTCGGGCTCCCGCCGAGCTGGAGGAGCGGTGGCGCGAGAACTCCTGGCCCAACGTGAAGACCCCGCGCACGCTGCTGGCGACGCTGCCCACCGGTGCCTTCCCCGGCGTGGACACCACCGATGTGTACGAGTTCCTGGAGTCCCACGCGCCCCGGTGATCCCGCTCGGTACGCTCGGTCGATGAGCAGTGCCGTCTTCCCCGGCCCCTTCGGCCCGATGCCCGAGGCGGGTGCCGCCGCGATCCCGTGGATGCCATCGCCGGCGGAGGCCCCGCGGCCGGTCCGCTTCGTCGACGGTTTCGAGCCGTTCGCCGACTTCCTGCGGGGCCTCGGGATCGACCCCGCGCTGCTGGCCGACGACCTCGCGGCGACGTGGGATGTGGTGGCAGCGCGTCCGGAGATCCTCGACCGCCCGGACCTCGCGGCGGCCGCCGCGCGCTTCGTCGGCAACGTCATCGCGGTCGTGCACCCGGCCGCGACCTGGCGGATGACGAGCGAGCCGGAGATCGGGACGAACACCCTCTCCATCCCGGTCGCGGGTCTCGTGCAGGGGATGGTGCAGCAGCCCGACCAGCGGGATGCGTTCCTGCAGATGCTCGCGTCGTGGGAGCAGGACGACATCGATGACGAGGAGATGAGAGCGCTGTCCGCGGAGGATTCCGCTCCCGCGGTCGTCGTCGTCCCGGCGCGCGCGTATGTCCGGCCCGCTCTCCCGCCCCTGACCTTCCACGACGACCGCGGCGAGGTCATCCGTTACGGACGCCGCTGGCCCGATGGCATCGCGCCGGAGGAGTCGTACTCTCGGGAGAGCCACCCGGAGCGCTTCGCACCGCTGCTTCTCGTGGTCGACGCGCTCGTCGAGCACCTCTCCCGCGAGTACGAGGTCGAGGCGCGGCGAGAGTCGGGGGAGGACGAAACGGAGCGCGTCGTGCTCGAACCGGCGCGCGGTGCGCGAGTCGTCATCACGCCGACCGTTCCCTCCGTCAGCGTCGAGGCGGGCGCCCACTTCCACGCGATCGTGCCGTCGTGCATCTGCGATGCCTGCGACGAGACCGCCGAGACGGCGGCGGACGAGCTGGAGCGGATCCTGCTGTCGGTCGCCGCCGGTGGCTTCCGGGAGAAGTATCCCGTCGGCCGCCGCGCGTGGCTGTACACCGAGATCCGGTCGCCGGACGGCGACCGGCGGGAGAGCAGCTCAGGCCCCGCTCCGGAGATGCCCGCGGAGGCGCGAGAGCGCACGGCCGCCCTGCTTCGCGGGCTCGGCGACGGCTGGTGGCCCGCCTGGCCGCTCCGCTCGACCCCGGTCTGAATCCGCCCGTCCCGTCCCGTTCCGTCCTGGACACTGTTCCTTCTCGTTCTCTCCCCGGGCCACGGATGCACGACCGTGTTGCGCGCGCACGAGCCGAGGCCCGGGGGAGTCGTGCATCCGTCACCGGATCGTGCGGATGGAGTTAGTTTGATCTTGCTTAGTCAAGATTGACTATGTTACTTTCATCGAGCCATCAATGACGAACGGCCGAGAAGGGACCCTCATGGCTACTTCCTCTGCGGAAACCCGATTCCGCACCACTGCCACCCTGACGTGCGTTCTCGCCGCCACGCTGACGCTCGGAGCATGCTCCTCGCCGGCGCCCGGCGGCGATACCGCCCCCACGAGCGCGGGCGGCAGCGACGCCTGCCAGCGCAACCAGGATGCCGGCACCATCACCTACATCTCCGGCTACGGCTACTCCGCCAGCGCCGGGCAGCTCGACGTGTTCCTGGCGAAGGAGCTGGGCTACTTCGACGACCTCTGCCTCGACGTGGAGATCAACGCGTCCGGTGCGAACGGGCAGCAGCTCGTCGCCTCCGGGCAGGCGCAGTTCACCGCGCTCGGCTCCGCCTCCGATGTGATGCTCGCCGCGGCGAACAGCAAGAACCTCACCGCGGTAGCGACCTACGGCACGACCCCGCCGTTCTCGATCTTCGGCAACGAGAAGCTCGCCGACCTCACCGACCTCGAAGGCGGCTCGCTGGGGTACTTCATCAACCTCACGCCCATCGCCTCGGCCATGCTCGATGAGGCCGGGGTCGACGTCTCGAAGGTCGAGATGGTGAAGATGACCAACTACGACCCGACCGTCGTCGTGCGCGAGCAGGTCGACGCGATCGTCGGCTACGCCTCCAACCAGCCGCAGACCCTCAAGGCACAGGACCTCCCGTTCAGCGAGTTCCTGCCCTCCGACCTGGGCGTCGAGGGCACGTACAACGTCATGGAGGTGAACTCGCGCTTCCTCGACGAGCACCGTGAGGTCGCCGCCGACTTCATGCGCGCGAGCCTCAAGGCCCTGCAGTTCTGCCTCGACGAGGCGGACGAATGCATCGACATGCTGGCGGCCCTCGCGGAGGAGAACGGCCAGGGTGCGGCGTTCCCGCGCGATCAGCTCGCCCGTACGTGGGAGGTCGAGTCGGCCTGGGTGCGCGAGAGCGCGGGCGGCAACCCCGGCGTGCAGACCGAGGACATGTGGCAGCCCGAGTACGAGATCGTGCAGGAGTACGGCGACGTCAAGGACCTCCCCGCCATCGCCGACATGATGGACCCGGATCTCGTGGCCGACCTGTACGACGGCGACACCCTCGTCTGGGCGGAGAAGTGATGACCGCGGCACACGGCGCGGGCGTCGAGGTCAGGAACGTCTCGAAGTCCTTCGGCGTCGACGGAGCCCAGGTGACGGTGCTCGACGATGTGAGCCTCACGATCGGCATGGGCGAGTTCGTGTCGGTCATCGGTCCCAGCGGATGCGGCAAGTCCACGCTGCTCAAGGTGGTCGCCGGACTCCTCGATGCCGACTCCGGCACCGTCACGATCGACGGCGAGAGCGTCACGGCGGCCTCCCGCGACAAGAAGATCGGTCTCGTCCCGCAGTCCCCGGCGCTCCTGCCGTGGAAGACGGTGCGCGAGAACGTCGAGCTCCCCGTGCGGATCAACCGCGGGGCCAACGGCGACCGCGCCCTCCGCGACCCCGCCGAGCTGCTGTCGACCTTCGGGCTCGGCCATGCGCTGAAGAAGTACCCGGGGCAGCTCTCCGGCGGTATGCAGCAGCGCGCCGCCATCGCCAGGGCCTTCGTGTTCGACCCGGCGATCATGCTGATGGACGAGCCGTTCTCCGCCCTCGACGAGATGAACCGCGACCTGCAGCGCATCGCCCTGCTGGACTTCTGGCAGTCGAACCGCAAGGCCGTGATGTTCGTCACGCACTCGGTGCCGGAGGCGATCATGCTCTCCGACCGGATCGTGGTGATGGCGGCCCACCCTGGCCGCATCGCCGAGGTGATCGATGTGAACCTTCCGCGGCCCCGGACCGAGGAGGCGTATGCGACGGACGAGTTCCGCGACCTGGAGGCAGTCGTGCGCGGTGCGCTGCGCGCGCAGACGGAGAAGGCCCATGTCTGAGCTGACGATGAGAGACACCACCGCCACCCTCGCCACGGCGCGGCTGAAGGCGCAGCCCCGCCGCGGCATCCCCGGCTGGCTCCGCTGGGGCTCGTGGGGACCGACCCTGATCACGTTCGTGATCGCGGCTCTGCTCTGGCAGATCGTGGCGTGGACCAACCCGTACGTCCTGCCGACGCTGGAGGCCATCGGCGCCAGCCTCGTCGAGGACGCGGGCATGTACTGGTCGAACTTCCTCGTGACGCTGCTCGAGGTCGTCGTCGGGGCCTCCGCCGGCATACTGGCGGGCTTCCTGCTGGCCGTCGTGATGGCCGAGTTCCAGATCATCGAGCGGGCCGTCATGCCGCTGGTCATCATCGTGATGGTGACGCCGATCGTCGCGATCGCCCCGGCGCTGGTCGTCGCCTTCGGGTTCGGCATGGTGCCGAAGTTCATCGTCACCGGCCTCGTGGTCTTCTTCCCCATGCTCGTGAACTCGCTCGCCGGCCTCCGCGACGTGGACCAGAAGGCGTTCGACGTGTTCACGACGCTGCACGCCTCGCGGTGGGAGATCTTCCGCGAGCTGCGGTTCCCCGGCAGCATGCCGTACGTGTTCGCCGGTCTGCGGATCGCACTGCCCCTCGCCGTCGTCGGCGCCGCCGTGGCCGAGTTCGTCGCGGCCGGTCAGCAGGCCGGTCTCGGCTCCCTCGTCACCACCTCGGCGGCACAGGCGAACCTGCCCGTGACCTGGGCGAGCATCGCTCTGCTCTGCCTGCTCGGGGTGCTCCTCATCGTGCTCCTCGCGGTCGTGCGCCGGCGCGTCCTGTGGTGGAGCGACGGCGAGGTCACCGCGAAGGGCTGACCGCACGACCCCCGGTCCCGGGGGCGCGACCCCGCGCCCCCGGGTTCCCCCGGCGTGCCCGGAAACTCCGAACGACTCCATCCCCCACTCCCAGGAAGGCATCCGCCATGACCGTTCAGCACCCCGTGAAGACCCTGCGGCTCGGACTCTTCGAGAACGCCCAGGCGAACGACTCCGGCACCGCGACCTGGCGCCACCCCGACAATCGGCGCTACCTGTTCGACAAGCTCGACTACTGGCGCGACACCGCGCGCCTGGTCGAGAACGCGGGCTTCGACTTCCTCTTCCTCGCCGACGCGTGGGGCTGGGCCGACGTCGCCGGTGAGCGGCCGGACATCTGCTCCGTCGAGGGCCTGGATCTGCCGCGCCTCGATCCGGCGATCATCCTCGCCGCCCTCATCCCGGAGACCACCCGCCTGGGCCTGGTCGCCACCGGATCGACCCTGCTCGAGCCGCCGTACTCCTTCGCCCGCCGCCTGGCCACGCTCGACATCCTGTCCGGGGGCCGGATCGGCTGGAACGTCGTCACCACCGGCACCGCCGACACCGCGGTGCAGGGCTTCGGCGTGCCGATGGTGGGACACGACGAGCGCTATCTGATGGCGGACGACTTCATGCAGGTCGTCTACAAGCTGTGGGAGGGGGCCTGGGAGGAAGGGGCGCTGGAGCGCGACAAGTCCGGTCGCTTCGCCGACCCGGCCAAGGTCCACCGCATCGCGCACGACGGGCCCTACTTCCGCTCGCACGGCTACGGCAACACGCAGCGCTCGCCGCAGGGCACGCCGGTGCTGTTCCAGGCCGGGGCGTCGCCCGCCGGTCGCGAGTTCGGCGGCAAGCACGGCGAGGCGATCTTCGTCGGGAGCGGCTCGGTCGAGCAGCTCCGCACGCATTCCTCGGCGATCCGCGAGGAGGCGGTGAAGAACGGCCGTGCGGCGCACGAGGTGAAGATCATGTCGGCGTTCGCCGCGGTCGTCGGCAGCACCGAGGAGGAGGCCCGCCGCACCTACGCGGAGGTCGCCGATGCGCAGAATCCCGAGGTCACCGTCGCCTCCTACGCCTGGTTCACCGGTCTCGACCTGTCGTCGTACGACCCGAGCACGCCGATGTCCGAGCTCCGCACCGAACTCTCGCAGACGCAGGTCGCGCGCTTCGCCGACAAGACGGTGGGCGATGTCCTGGGCGACTGGCACGCGCACGGCGTGGGCGCCCGCCCGATCGTGGGCACGCCGGAGCAGGTGGCGGACCGGATGATGGAGCTCGCCGACGGCGCCGACCTCGACGGCTTCCTCTTCGCTCCGGTGATCCCGCCGGCCTCGACCGCCGACTTCATCGAGCACGTCTTGCCGATCCTCAAGGAGCGCGGGGCGATCGCCGACCCCGCAGCCGAGCCGGAGTCGCTGCGGGAACGGCTGATGGGCACCCCGACGCCCGCGCTCGCCGACTCCCACATCGGGTCGTCGTTCCGGCGGACGATGGCCCGTGTCTGACAGCCTCGCCGGCGTCGCCGTCGTGGGGAGCGCGAACCTCGACCTCGTGGTCGAGGTGTCGCGTCCTCCCCGCGTCGGTGAGACGCTGCTCGGCCGGGCCGGAGGCCGCTTCCCCGGTGGCAAGGGTCTGAACCAGGCTGTCGCCGCGGCCCGCGCGGGAGCCGTGACCACGTTCTGCGGCGTCGTCGGAGCGGACGAGGCCGGCGCCGTTCTGGAGGCGGCGCTGACGGAGGCGGGAGTGGACGCCGCGCTCCGCCGCTCCGCGTCCGCGCCGACCGGGGTCGCGCACGTGCTGGCCTTCGACGACGGCGACAACAGCATCCTCGTGGCGGCGGGGGCGAACGGCGAGCTCACTCCGGAAGACGCCGTGGCCGGGACCGTCGGGGCGGCCGTGATGCTCACTCAGCTCGAGGTGCCCTTCGCCGCGGTCGCCGCCGCCCTGGCCGCCGCACATGCCTCCGGGACCCTCACGATCCTCAACGCCGCCCCCGCGCACCCCGCCGCCGTCGACCTGCTGCCGGGAGTGGACGTGCTGGTCGTGAACGAGACGGAGTGCGCGGAACTCGGCGGCGTCGAGCGGCTCCTCGGCGCCGGCGCCGGGGCGGTCGTGCTCACGGAGGGGGCCGCCGGTGTGACGCTGCATCGGCCAGGGCGCCCCGGCGTGCACGTGCCGGCCTTCCGCATCGACGCCGTCGACACGACGGGAGCCGGGGATGCCTTCTGCGGCGCCCTCGCTGCGGGGCTCGCCCAGGGTCACGACATCGAGCACGCTCTCGTCCGTGCCTGTGCCGCGGGGGCGATCGTCGCCCGTCACCGTGGGGCGACCACTCCGGCGCTGTCCGTCACCGCTCTGGAGGCTCTGGTAGCGCGGCGCTGAGTCCGCGCTGGGCGCGGCGGTATCAGCGCGTAGGGGTGGTCTCCGCCGTCTCGCCGGCGAATGTGTACGCTCCGGCACGCAGCCGCTCCAGCAGCGTCAGGAGCCACTCCTTCTCGGCGGTGAGTCGGGCGGTGGAGAGGTCGAAGATCTCGCGCACGTACTCCGGGGTTGTCTCCGAGCGCAGGGTGTCCTGCACGTCGAAGCCGTTCTGCGTGATGATCGCGTCGCTCTTGATGAGCCGGTGCTCGAGGCCGGCGATGACCTCCTGCCGGCTGAGGACGAACATGAACGAGGCCACGGTCATGATCGCCTGGGTGTCGAAGGCCGCGACGTTCCAGAGGTTCTCGCGCAGCATGCGCTGCAGCTCCACCTCGCCGGCCGGGGTGATGCGGTAGGTGGTGCGCGCGGGGCGCTTGCCCTCCGTCTCGGTGCCGCTCTCCGCCACGTAGCCGTCGACTTCGAGCGCGCGGAGGGCGTTGTAGATCGAACCGGGCTGGATGTGCGCCCACTCGTCGACGTGCCAGGTCATGAGCTCGCGGCGCAGGAAGTAGCCGTGCACCGGTTGGAACTGCTTGACGGCACCGAGGACGACGAGGCGGGTGGTCGACATGCGCTTCATGCTAACGGCTCAGTGCGGTGGAACCTGTTGTTTGCATGGTCAAAAATGCATATAATTCAAACTAGTCAAAGTTGACTACCGAAAGGACTTCGTGATGACCACTGCCGTGACCGACGCCCTGCCGCGGGACCGCGCTCTCCGTCGCGCCTTCTCCGTCTACCCGACCGGTGTGGTCGCGCTGGCCGCGCACGTCGAGGACCGCGCCGTCGGTATGGCGGTCAACTCCTTCACCTCGATCTCGTTGGAGCCCGCCCTCGTCGCCGTCAGCGCCGCGCGCACCTCGAAGACGTGGCCCGTGCTGCGCGCCGTCCCCGAACTGGGGATGAGTGTCCTCGCGGCGCACCATGAGCCGCTCAGCCGCTCCCTGTCCGCGCGCGAAGGCGACCGGTTCGGCGGCCACGCGTGGCATCGCTCGGAGGGTGGGGCCGTGCTGATCGACGACGCCGCGCTCTGGCTCACGTGCCGGCTGCACAGCACGTTCGACGGTGGCGACCACGAGATCGCGCTCTACGAGATCCAGGATGTGACGCTCTTCGACGGCGTCGAGCCGCTCGTGTTCCACCAGAGCCGTTACCGCGCCATCTCGCCCGCCGGAGACGTGTGAGCGGACCGGCGCCCCGGGTGCTCTCCGGCCTGGTCGTCCCCGGCGACGGTCGCGGTCGGCTGCTCGGCTTCCCGACCGCGAATCTCGCCCTGTCCGAGCGGCTGCTGCCCGACGATGGGATCTATGCGGCGTGGGCGCTGTTGCCCGGCGACGACCGGCGGTGGGAGGCGACGGCGAGCATCGGCGTCAATCCGACGTTCTGCGGCGACCGGGCGCGGCGTCTCGAGGTGCACCTCCACGACATCGACCGCGACCTCTACGGGCAGCTGCTGTCGGTCGAGCTTGTCGCGCAGCTCCGGCCGACGCTCCGTTTCGATGGGGTCGAGGAGCTCGTCGCCCGGACCGCCGCGGATGTCGCGGCCTCGCGGCGGCTTCTCGCCGGGGAGCGGCGCACGTTCGCGAGGCGCTGACTACGCCGCGTTCCAGCGGAGTCGCGGCAGCGTGGGGAACTCGGTGAGGATCGCCGCCGCGTCGGTCACGGGGAAGAGCGTGACCGGGAGCGGGGGGAGCCCCGGCGATGGTGCGACCGCGTAGGCCAGGGCCGCCGGCCCCTCCGACGCGCTCAGAGAGACCCGACTCTCGCGGTCGGCGAC
Organism: Microbacterium sp. NPDC064978; assembly: GCF_044543605.1. Classification (NCBI taxonomy): domain Bacteria; kingdom Bacillati; phylum Actinomycetota; class Actinomycetes; order Micrococcales; family Microbacteriaceae; genus Microbacterium; species Microbacterium sp. NPDC064978. The sequence goes on from NZ_JBITWF010000003.1 coordinate 234,113, forward strand.
GGCGACCGTGGATCCGTGCAGGCCTGCGGACAGGGCGGCGGCCGCGGCGGTCGCTCGGGTCAGGAGTGTCGGACCGGGGAGCCAGGGGAGGAAGGCGTCCTCGGGGAGTCCGCAGGCGACAGGCAGCGCCGGGGTCAGCCAGCGGTCGCTCTTGAGGCCGTAGGGGGTGGGCTCCCGCGAGAGCAGGTAGCCGTAGCAGTGCAGGAGCCCGGCGTTACCGACCGGCCAGGTCGCCGGCAGGCCCGCGCGCCGGTGGAGTTCGTCGAACAGGGCGGGCGCGATGACGCCCGTGCCGGTGTTCTCGTCGACGGCGGTCGACCGGCCCCACGCGGCGAAGCGCCTCGCATCGCGATCAGCCCGGAGTGAGGCATCGAGCCAGGGCAACGCGTCGATCGCGCTCTGCGCGGCGACCGAGGTGCTGGTCGTGGCGCCGTCGGCGGCGTGCATGAGGGCAGCGAGTTCGGACACGGCGTTCACCATACGGGAACGACGTGGACGGAGTGTTCACGCGGCGTTCATGCGCTGTGGGCGTTCCGTCCATGTCGTTTGCCCATGCTGGACGGAGCGTCCGCACGGAAGGAACCCCGTGACCACCATCCTCCTCTTCGACTTCGACGGCACGATCGCGCTCGGCGACGGCCCTGTCCTCGCCTACGCCCGACATGTGGCCACCGCGCTGGGCGCGTCGGAGCGGTTCGTCGACGACGTCCGCGTCGCGCTCGCCGTCGCGGGCCCCGACGCCGTCGACGGGTACGACGTCGTCCGCCGCGCGGCGGACAGCTTCGGCGCCGACGGTGCCGTGCTCAGCGCGGCCTACCTGGCGAGCCGCGCCCAGCTCGCCACGGCTGCGGCTCCGGTCACGGTCCCGAGCGGCCTGGTCGAGTTCCTTCGGACCGCCGGCCCCGTAGCGGAGCGCGTGCTGGTGACCAACGCCCCCGCCCTGCGTCTTCCGGAGGCTCTGGAGCACCTCGGGCTCGCGGGACTGTTCGACCGCATCGTGACCGATGCCCGCAAGCCCGCCGGGATGGAGAAGGTCCTCGATGCGCTGCCGCCCGATGCCCGCATCCTGAGCATCGGCGACATGTGGCGAAACGATCTCGCTCCCGCACACGCCCGCGGCCACGCCACCGCGCTGATCGGGGGCTTCGCCGACCCGGCAGCGACCCCGACCTTCCGCGCGGCCGACTTCGCCACTCTCGCACCGCAGCTCGAGGCTTGGCTGCGGGCCACCGACTCCTCCGTTCCGTCCACTTCACACACCCTCACCACCGAAGGATGATCATGCGTACCTCCCCCTTCCGCCGCCCGGTTCTCGGTCTCGCCGCCGCCGGTGCCCTGCTGACCGTCGCGCTCGCCGGGTGCTCCGGCACCGCTGCCGGGTCCGACCCGTCCGCCGCCCCCGCCGAGGATCCGGACTCCCTCGTCCTCGCCCTCGTCCCGTCGCAGGACCAGGACGGCCTCGTGGAGACAGCCGCCCCGCTGACCGACTACCTCACGGAAGAGCTCGGGATCGAGGTGACCGGTGTCGTCTCGAAGGACTACCAGGCCGCGGTCGAGGCGATGGGCGCGGGGCAGGCGCAGATCGGCTTCCTGCCGTCGCTGCAGCTCTGGCAGGCGAACGACATGTACGACGCGTCCGTCGTGTTGCAGACCGAGCGCAACGGCAACATCACCTACCCGGCGCAGTTCATGACGAACAACCCCGACAAGTACTGCGAGGACGAGCCGGTCGCGCGTGACGGGATGCTCTTCTGCAACGGCGCCGACGCCATGACCGGACCCGCCGGTCTCGACAGCATCGACAAGGTGGAGGGCGCGAAGGTCGCCGTCCTCGGCCCGGGGTCCCCCGCCGGTTACATCTACCCGATCCTCGCGCTCCAGGAGGCGGGCCTGGACACGGACGCGGACATCGAGCAGATCCCGGTGACTGCGAACGACGCGTCCGTGCTGGCCGTCTACAACGGCGACGCGGAGGTGGGCTTCAGCTTCTGGGACGCCCGCACGATCGTGCAGAAGGACACCCCGGACGTGGGGGAGAAGGTCGTCGTCTTCGCCATGACCGAGGAGATCCCGAACGACGGCGTCGCTCTGTCTGCCGACCTGTCCCCGGAGCTGCAGGAGCGCATCACGACCGCGCTCGAGGAGTTCTCGAACACGGAGGAGGGCTCGACGATCCTGGAGAGCATCTACTCGATCACCAAGCTCGCACCGGCCGACCCCGCGTCGCTCGACGTCGTCGCCCGGGCCGCCGAGGCCCTGGGGCTGCAGTAAATTGTCCGCTCCGCATCACCCGGTGGACGCCGCGGCTCCGGCCGCGGCGTCCACGCCGTGGAACATCCGTCTCGACGATGTGACGGTGCGCTATCCGAACGGCACGATCGGGTTGAACCGCGTCTCACTGGACATCGCCGCGGGCGAGATGGTCGCCGTCGTCGGGCTCTCCGGCTCGGGGAAGTCGACTCTCATCCGCACGATCAACGGCCTGGTGCCGGTCACGTCCGGCACCCTCGACGTCGGCGGGCATCGCGTCAGCGGCGCCTCCCCGCGCACGCTGCGCCGGCTCCGGGGGGACATCGGCATGGTCTTCCAGGGCTTCAACCTCGCCGGTCGCGCCAGCGTGCTGCACAACGTGCTCGTCGGGCGTCTCGCCCACACGCCGCTGTGGCGCACACTCCTCGGTGCCTATCCTGAGGTTGACCGGCAGCGCGCGTACCACGCGCTCGACCGGGTCGGGATCCTGCCCAAGCTGCACGCGCGGGCCTCCGATCTCTCGGGCGGCCAGCAGCAGCGCGTCGCGATCGCCCGCGCTCTGGCGCAGGAGCCTCGCGTCGTCCTGGCGGACGAGCCGGTGGCGAGCCTCGACCCGCCCACGGCGCACGGCGTGATGAACGACCTGCGGCGCATCAACCGCGACCTCGGCATCACGGTGCTCGTCAACCTCCACCTGCTCGACCTCGCCCGTGAATACGGCGCCCGGATGATCGGCATGCGCGCGGGCGAGATCGTCTACGACGGCCCCGCCGCCGGTGCCTCGGACGCGGACTTCGAGGGCATCTACGGCCGGTCGCTCACCTCGGACGATCGGCTGGACGCGTGACCCCCGTCATCGACCAGGACACCGCGGTGGCACCGCTCGACGTGCCCGCGCGCCCACCCGGTGCCTGGAAGGGAGCCGCTGTCCTGGCGGGTGTGGTCGCCGTGACGGTCGTGATGTGTCTGCCCGGTGTCGGCATCGGAGTCGACCTCGACGCGATCGCGCGCAACTGGCAGAACGGCGCCGACAAGGTGCTGAAGCTGCTGGTGCCCGACTGGTCGTTCTTCCCGCGCACGGTCCCGCCGCTGATCGAGACCTTGCAGATGGCGGTCATCGCCACCGCCCTGGGCGCCGCCGTGTCCTTGCCCCTGAGCTTCTGGGCGGCGCGGGCGACGAACCCGAACACGGGCGCGAGACTGGTCGTGCGCGGGGTCCTCAACATCGTGCGCAGTGTTCCCGACCTGCTGTACGCCGCCATCCTCGTGGCGATGGTGGGCGTCGGCGCCCTTCCCGGGATCCTGGCGCTGGTCCTGTTCAACATCGGCATCATCGTCAAGCTCGTCTCCGAGGCCATCGACACGAACGACCGCGGGCCCCTCGAGGCCGGCCGGGCCGTGGGCGCGACGCAGATGCAGATCAACCGGACGCTCGCCCTTCCGGACGCCTGGCCCGCCTTCGCGAACCAGACCCTCTACGTCTTCGAGCTCAACGTGCGCGCATCGACCGTGCTCGGACTCGTCGGCGCGGGCGGGATGGGGCTGCTCATCGACGCCGTCCGCACGTTCTACCGCTACGACCAGCTCTCGCTCATCATCCTCGAGATCCTCATCGTGGTGATCGTGATCGACGTGGTCTCCGACGCCGTCCGACGGAGGCTCGTATGACCGCGCCCCTCACCGCCGTCCCCGCCCGGCCTCGGCGCCCCTGGCTCCTCGTCGGATGGGGCCTCGTGACCGCCGTGATCGTGCTGGCCTTCTGGTCGATCGACATCTCCTGGGCGCGCCTCGCCGATCTCCCGGCGGAGATCGTCCGCTACACCGTGCTCATGTTCGGCGACCCGAACTGGGAGAAGCTCCCCGAGGCCCTGTGGCAGACCTGGCGGAGCATCGAGATGGCCTGGGTCGGCACGGTGCTCGGCATCCTCCTCGCGACACCCCTGAGCCTGCTGGCCGCTCGCGGCTTCGGACCGGTCTGGCTGCGCAATCTGCTTCGCGGGCTGTTCTCGCTCATCCGCGCGGTCCCGGAGATCATCATCGCGATCGTGATCCTCTCGGTGACAGGGCTCACGCCCTTCACGGGAGCCCTGGCGCTCGCACTCAACGGCATCGGCACCCTCGGCAAATGGGGCTATGAGGCCGTCGAAGCCGTGCCCCGTGGCCCCATCGAGGCGGCACACGCGGCCGGCGGCAGCACTCTCCAGGTGCTGCGATGGGGAGTGTGGCCACAGGCGGAACCGGCGTTCTGGTCGTTCTGGCTCTACCGCTTCGAGATCAACGTGCGCTCGTCGGCCGTCCTCGGCCTCATCGGCGTCGGCGGCATCGGTGACATGCTCACCTCCTACACCCAGTACCGTGAGTGGTCGACGGTGGGTGTCCTGCTCATCGTGGTTGTCGCGGTGACGATGCTGATCGACGCGGTATCCGGCGCGATCCGCCGCCGGATCATGGAGGGAGCCCGAGCCCGTGTTCGCCCCTAGTGCTCCGCCGACCGTGCGCATCGCCGCGGTCCGCAACACCTTGCAGCCCGCGGAGCGGCGGGTGGCCGAGCTCATCCTGGACTCCGCCGACGCCGTCGTGGAGTGGACAGCGCAGGAGCTCGCCGACCGGGCGGGTGTCGGCCGCGCCACCGTCGTCCGCGCGTGCCAGGGCTTCGGCTACCGCGGCTACCCGCAGCTCCGGGTCGCGCTGGCCGCCGAGCTCGGCGGGGGGAGCGGTGACGCTGCGGTCGATCACGGGCCGGGTGTGCTGGGGCGGATGCGCGGTGAGATCGACCGTGTCGCGGCGTCCCTCCCCGTGCTGGCGAGTCTCCTGGACCCGGCGACCGTCGACGCGGCAGTCGCCGCGACCGCTTCCGCGCGACGTGTGCTGGTCCTGGCGAACGGTCTCTCGTCGCCGATCGCGAGCGATCTGGCGATGCGGCTCACGGCGGCAGGGCGACCGGCGGAGTTCATCGCCGACGCCATCGCCCAGCAGATCGCGGCCCGGCATCTCACGGAGCAGGACGTGTGCGTCATCGTCAGCGGGTCCGGAGCCAATGAGGCGAGCCTGCGTGTCGCGACCGCCGCCGCCCGCGGCGGTGCGACGGTGATCGCACTCACCTCGTTCGCGTCCTCCGCGCTGACCGACGCGGCCTCCCTGTCGCTCGTCATCACCCCGGCCGGGGTGAGCTTCCGCGAAGAGCTGCAGCACGCCTCCCGCGTCGCCTTCCTCGTGTTCGCCGAGGTCTTCGCGGCCGCGGTCACCTCCGCGCGCGGCGACGCCGCCGTCCAGGCTCGGGCACACGCTCTCGAAGTGGTCTCCGACAACCTCGACGGCTGAGGGACCGCGGTTCCGGCTGCACGACCTCGGTCCGCGGGCATGACCTGGCGGGCCGATCCGTCGTGCAGGTGTCGCGCGGTCGTGCAGGTGACGCGGGGGGAGGCGGGGACGGAAGGGGCCGGGTCAGTCGCGGGCTGTCTGCAGGAGGGCCCACACCTCGGCCCGGGCGGGGAAGGTCGTGAGGTCGACCCCGAGGAGGGCGCCGGCATGGGAGACCCGGGAGCGGAGGGTGTGCCGATGGATGCCGAGGGCGGCCGCGGCCTGCTCGGCCCGCGTGTCGTGGTCGAGCCAGGTACGCAGCGCGTGCTCGAGCGCGGTGCCGTGGGCGGCGTCGTGTTCCCGGAGCGGAGCGAGCCGCGACTCCGCGACGAGCCGGGCCTCATCCGTCGCCAGCGCCGTGAGCAGGCTGGATCCGACCGTGTCGGCGTACCGGACGGCGCCGCTCGCGCCCGGCTGTCGGAGAGCGATGAGCGCCTGGGCGTGCGCGCGGGAGAAGGCGTCGTACCCCTCCGGGGCCGAGACGCCGACGCGGGCGCTGAAGCGCGAGGCCGCGTCGTCGAGAAGAGCCTCGTCGGCCGCGGACACGCAGATGACCACGCCGTCCTCGGAGTCCGCGAGGAAGGCGGGCGTCCCGTGCTCGACCCGGCGGCGCTCCCACCAGTCGAGAAGAGGCTCAGCCGGGGCATCCCCGGTCACCGCCACCACCACGGGGGCGGGCGGAAGGCTGCCGAGGACACGGCGCGCGAGGCCGGGGTCGTCGCCCAGGAGCGAGCGCAGCAGCTGCGTGTGCAGCCGGCGTCGGCCGCGGGCGAGCTGCTCGCTCTGCTCACGCGCCAGTCCCGCCATCGCGATGACCGAGGTGACGACGGCCCTGGCCTCCTGGTCGAGGGCGTCGGCCGCCACGGCGAGGACGCCGCGCAGGTGCCCGCCCCGCCCCACCGTGAAGAGCATGAAGGTGTGCGCATCGAGGGTGAGGGACTGCCCCGCCTCGAGTCCGCGGTCGAGGATCTCCTGGACCCGCGTCCCGAGCCCTTCCCGGACGGTCGCCGAGAGGGCGTCGCGGGGGTGGGCGACGATCAGGTCGCCCGCCGCGTCGAACATGCCCGCCCAGGCGCCGAGTCGACGGCCGAGTTCGGTGATGATCGCCTCGAGCCCGCGCGGCCGGAGGGCGGCGAGGGCGAGGGCGCGCTGGGTGTCCAGCGCCCAGGTGCGCCGGGCGTAGGCCTGCGCCGCGATCGCCTCGGAGTGCGCGCGGGCCACGGCGATGAACGGCGTGCGGTACGGCACCTCGAACAGGGGGATGCCCTGGTCGGCGCACGCCGCGATCAACTCTTCCGGTGTTCCCGAGCGATGCACGTCGGTCCCGAATCCGAGCCCCAGCACGCCGCGCTCGGCGAGCCGGACGACGTAGGGGGCGATGGCCTCCGCGTCGTCGAACTGCGTGCCGGTGGTGAGGAGGACGAGGTCTTCCGCGAGGAAGGGCGTCGGGTCCGCGAGGTCGGAGCTGTGGACCCAGCGCAGCGGCCGGTCGAGCGCGCCGTCCGGCAGATCCGCTGCGGTGGAGACGAGGCGCAGGTCGAGATCCCGGCGGCGCAGCAGGGCGGACAGCGTGGAGGGATCGGCGGGGGCCATACGATCTCCGGTTGTACGAGACGGCGAAATCAGTTCTCCGATTGTACGACCCGGCGAATGCGGGCGTCTCCGCTGCCGCCGTACGCTCGCGACATGGCTCTCCTCGACACCGCAGCACCCGCAGTCCCCCTCGGCGGCCCCGACCTCCCGCAGGAGCGTCGCCTCGTCACGGAACTCCCCGGCCCGCGGTCGGCCGAGGTCCTCGCCCGCAAGGCGGACGCGGTCGCCGCCGGTGTCGGTCACACGGTGCCGGTCGCCGCCGTCGCAGCCGGGGGAGGAGTGGTCGTCGACGCCGACGGCAACTCGCTCATCGACCTCGGCTCCGGCATCGCCGTGACCACGGTCGGCAACGCGCACCCGAAGGTGGCCGCCGCCGTGGCCGCGCAGGCGGCGCAGTTCACGCACACCTGCTTCATGATCTCGCCGTACGAGTCGTACGTCGGCGTCGCCGAGGCGCTCAACCGCGTCACCCCCGGCGACTTCGCCAAGAAGAGCGCCCTGTTCAACTCCGGCGCCGAGGCTGTCGAGAACGCGATCAAGATCGCCCGCAAGCACACCGGTCGTCAGGCCGTCGTCGCGTTCGACCACGGCTACCACGGCCGCACGAACCTCACCATGGCGCTGACCGCGAAGTCGATGCCGTACAAGAGCGGCTTCGGTCCGTTCGCCCCCGAGGTGTACCGCGCGCCGATGTCGTACCCGTTCCGCGACGGGCTCGAGGGCGGCGAGGCCGCGGCCCGCGTGATCCTCCAGCTCGAGAAGCAGATCGGCGCCGACAACCTCGCCGCCGTCATCATCGAGCCGATCCAGGGCGAGGGGGGCTTCATCGTCCCCGCCGACGGCTTCCTCCCCGCGATCGTCGACTGGTGCCGCGCGAACGGCGTCGTCTTCATCGCCGACGAGGTGCAGACCGGGTTCGCCCGCACCGGACACATGTTCGCCAGCGAGATCTTCGGCATCGAGCCCGACCTCATCACCACCGCCAAGGGCATCGCGGGCGGGCTGCCGCTCGCCGCCGTGACCGGCCGCGCCGAGATCATGGACGCGTCGCACTCCGGCGGCCTCGGCGGCACCTACGGCGGCAACCCCATCGCGTGCGCCGCGGCGCTCGCGGCCATCGACGTGTTCGAGAACGACGGCGTCATCGAGCGTGCCCGCGAGATCGGCGAGATCCTCCTCGGCCGGCTCACCGCCCTCCAGGCCGAGGACGCCCGCATCGGCGACGTCCGCGGTCACGGCGCGATGGTCGCCGCCGAGTTCGTCGACCCGGAGACCAACGCTCCGGACGCCGCGCTCACGGCTGCTGTGGCCAAGGCGTGCATCGCCCAGGGCGTCATCGTCCTCACCTGCGGCACGTACGGCAACGTCATCCGCTTCCTCCCGCCGCTGTCCATCGGCGACGAGCTGCTGAACGAGGGCCTCGACGTCGTGGCCGAGGCGCTCGCCGGCGCCTGACACCCTGTCCGGTCGCGTCCCCGGATCGGGGGATTTCGGGACGCGACCGGTACTTCATCCCCCGCATCCCCCGACGACGAAGGAGTTGCAGATGGCTGAGATCACCCGCGACGTGCTGATCGTGGGCGCCGGAGCCGCAGGGCTCACGGCGGCCAACGACCTGCGGAAGGCCGGGCTGTCGGTCGCCGTGCTGGAGGCCCGCGACCGCGTGGGTGGCCGCCTGTGGACCGACGTGATCGACGGCGCCATGCTGGAGATCGGCGGCCAGTGGGTCTCGCCCGACCAGGACGCGCTCAAGGACACGATCGAGGAGCTGGGGCTCGAGACCTACAGCCGGTACCGCGAGGGCGACAGCGTCTACGTCGGCCCCGACGGGCAGGCCCACCGCTTCACGGGCGAGATGTTCCCGGTGTCGGCGGAGACCGAGGCCGTGATCGCGCGCATCACCGGCATCCTCGACGCCCTCGTCGCCGAGATCGACCCGGACAAGCCGTGGGAGCACCCGAACGCGGCCGAGTGGGACTCGATCTCCTGGGACGCCTGGCTGCGCTCGCAGACCGACGACGACGAAGCCGTGCGCAACCTCGCCTTCGCCACCGGCTCGGCGATGCTGACCAAGCCGACCCACGCCTTCTCGCTGCTGCAGTCGCTGCTCATGGCGGCCTCGGCCGGCTCGTACTCGAACCTCGTCGACGCCGACTTCATCCTCGACAAGCGCGTCGTGGGAGGGCTCCAGCAGGTGCCGCTGCGCCTCGCCGAGCGCCTGGGCGAGGACGTGCTGCTGAACCAGCCCGTCCGCAGCCTGGAGTGGTCGGATGACGGGGTCGTGGCGACCACCGACGACCTCACGGTGCGGGCGCGGTACGCGATCCTCGCGCACGCCCCCATCCTCTACAACCGCATCTCCTTCGTCCCGCCGCTGCCGCGTCGCCAGCACCAGCTGCACCAGCACCTCTCGATGGGCTTCGTCATCAAGGTGCACGCCGTCTACGACCGCCCGTTCTGGCGCGAGCAGGGCCTGAGCGGCACGGCGTTCAGCCCGTACGAGCTCTCGCACGAGGCCTACGACAACAGCAACCACGGCGACGAGCGCGGCACGCTGGTCGGCTTCGTGTCCGATGCGAACGCCGACGGCGTGTTCGAGCTGTCCGCCGAGGAGCGCAAGGAGCGCATCCTCGAGTCGCTGTCGCACTACTACGGTCCCGAGGCGAAGAACCCGGTCGTGTACTACGAGAGCGACTGGGGCAGCGAGGAGTGGACGCGTGGCGCCTACGCCGCGAGCTTCGACCTGGGCGGCCTGCACCGCTACGGCGCCGACCTGCGCACGCCCGTCGGACCGATCCACTTCGCCTGCAGCGACATGGCAGGAGCGGGTTACCAGCACGTCGACGGGGCGATCCGCATGGGCCACTTCGTCGCGGCGAACATCGTCGACGCCCGCCGCGAGGCCGGCGCTCCCGAGAGCATCGGCTGATGACCGGCTCGGTCGTCGTCGGCTACACGGCGACGGATGCGGGGGCGGACGCGGCGGCGCTGGGCGCACGTCTGGCGCGCAGCATCGGTGCGACCCTCCACCTCGTGATCGTGCTGCCGACCGAGGGCACCCGGAGCGCCGCCGTGCCACCGGAGCGCGCCTACGAGGACGTCATCCGGAAGCAGGCGCGGAGCTGGCTGCAGGACGCGGTCGTGCGTCTCCCGCAGGAGCTGGTGCGCAGCGGCCATGTGCGCTTCTCCGAGTCGTTCGCCGAGGGCCTCATCGCCGCCGGTGAGGAGTTCGCCGCCAGCGTCATCGTGATCGGCACGGCCGGCGGCGGCCTCTTCGGCCGACATCGCCTGGGCAGCGTCGCATCGGAGCTGCTGCACTCCTCGCCGATCCCGGTGGCCCTCGCACCCTCCGGGCTCGCCCAGCAGGACGACCACGTGCTTCCGCGCGTCACGGTCGCCGTCGGCACGCGTCCCGGCGCGGAGGGCGTGCTCGACCAGGCCGTCGCCCTCGCCGGCGCGGCCGAGGTGAGCCTCCGGCTGGTGTCGCTCGTGCCGTTCGACGTGCCGCCGGGACTCGACACCGGCGCGATCCGCCTCGCCGGCAGCGAGCACGCGCACCAGGTGCTGGCCGTGGCGGCCGAGCGCCTGCCGGACGGCCTCGGCGCCGTCGTCGAGGAGGCGCCGGGCGAGACGGTGGAGGACGCCGTCGCCGGACTCTCCTGGCTCCCCGGGGAGGTCGTGCTCGTCGGCTCCAGCCGTCTGGCGCAGCCACGCCGTCTCTTCCTGGGCTCCACGGCGGCGAAGATGCTGCACGAGCTGCCCGTCCCCATGATCGTCGTCCCGCGCACCCGCATCGAAGCAGGAGACCGCTGATGAGCAGCACCAACCGGGCGACGGAGCCCGCATCCGGCGTCACGACCGGAATCTCGACGAAGGGCCTGAGCGCCGGCACCGTCGGCCTGATCGGCGCCGTCGTGATCGGCATCTCGTGCATCGCCCCCGCCTACACGTTCACGGCCGCCGTCGGCCCCACCGCGTCCGAGGTGGGCGCGCAGATCCCGGCGATCATCCTCGTCGGCTTCATCCCGATGCTCCTCGTGGCCTTCGGCTATCGCGAGCTCAACAACCGCATGCCCGACTCCGGCACCTCCTTCACCTGGGCCGCCAGGGCGTTCGGGCCGTGGGTGGGCTGGATGGCCGGCTGGGGCCTCGTGGTCGCCACGATCCTCGTGCTGTCCAACCTCGCCGGGGTCGCGGTCGACTTCCTGTTCCTGCTGCTGTCGCAGATCACGGGCAACGCCGAGATCGCCGATCTCGCCGGCGTCACCTGGATCAACATCGGCGTGTGCCTGCTCTTCATGCTGGGCGCGACGTGGGTGTCGTACCGGGACATGCAGACCACGCAGAAGCTGCAGTACTGGCTGGTCGGATTCCAGATCCTCGTGCTCGTGTTCTTCGCGGTCGCCGCGATCGTGCAGGCCGTGGGCGGCAACGGCTTCGACTACCAGCCGTTCGACCTCAACTGGTTCAACCCGTTCGCGATCTCGTCGTTCAGCGCGGTCGCCGCCGGTCTGTCGCTGTCGATCTTCATCTTCTGGGGCTGGGACGTCACCCTCACCATGAACGAGGAGACGAAGGACCCGGAGAAGACCCCGGGTCGCGCGGCCACCGTCACGGTGCTCACGATCGTCTCGCTCTACCTGCTCCTCGCCGTCGCGATGATCATGTTCGCGGGCGTCGGTACGGGGGAGCTCGGCCTCGGCAACGGCGACATCCAGGAGAACGTGTTCTTCCACCTCTCCGGGCCGATCCTCGGGCCGCTCGCGTTCCTCGTGTCGCTCGCGGTGCTCACGAGCTCGGCGTCGTCGCTGCAGTCGACGTTCGTCGGCCCGGCACGCACCCTGCTCGCGATGGGTCACTACGGCGCGCTGCCGAAGTCGTTCGCGAAGGTGAGCCCCCGGTTCTTCACCCCGGGCTACGCCACCATCGTGTCGGCCATCGTGGCCTCCGCGTTCTACGCCGTGATGCGCGTGGTCAGCGAGGACACCCTGTGGGACACGATCCTCACGCTCGGCATGATGATCTGCTTCTACTACGGGATCACGGCGTTCGCCTGCGTCTGGTATTTCCGCAAGCAGTGGTTCGACTCGGCGCGGAACGTCTTCTTCACCTTCCTGTTCCCGCTGGTGGGCGGCATCATCCTGGCGATCCTGTTCTTCACCACGCTGATCGACTCCATGGACCCGGCCTACGGCTCCGGGTCGGAGATCGGCGGCATCGGGATCGTCTTCATCCTCGGCATCCTCATCATCGTCGTCGGGATCGCCGTGATGATCTGGAACGCCATCCGCCGCCCCGCCTTCTTCCGCGGTGAGACGCTGGGTATGGACGCTCCGCCCAGCCGCCGTCGTCGTCCCACGTCCGTCTGAAAGAGAGAGAATCCATGAGCACTCAGAACGAGCAGGCGCTGCTCGACAGCATCCCCACCGGCCTCTTCATCGGCGGGGAGTGGATCGAGGGGGAGACCGGCGCGACCTTCGACGTCAAGGACCCCTCGACCAACCAGGTGATCCGCACGATCGCCGACGCCACCCCCGCTGACGGCATCCGGGCGCTCGACGCCGCCGTCGCCGCACAGGACGAGTGGGCCGCGACCGCGCCGCGCGTGCGCGGGGAGATCCTCCGCCGGGCGTTCGACCTCGTGCAGGAGCGCAAGGAGGACCTCGCGCTGCTGATGACGCTCGAGATGGGCAAGCCCCTCGCCGAGGCCCGCGGCGAGGTCGCCTACGGCGGCGAGTTCCTCCGCTGGTTCAGCGAGGAGGCCGTGCGCATCAGCGGCCGCTACGGCCTGAACCCCGAGGGAACCGGTCACATGATCGTGTCGCAGCGCCCCGTGGGACCGTCGTTCTTCGTCACGCCGTGGAACTTCCCGTTCGCTATGGCCACGCGCAAGATCGCCCCGGCCCTCGCCGCCGGCTGCACCGTGGTGATCAAGCCCCCGGCACTCACGCCGCTCACGACCATCTTCTTCACGACGCTGCTCGAAGAGGCCGGTCTGCCCAAGGGTGTCGTCAACGTGGTGCAGACCTCGAAGTCGAGTGCCCTGTCGGCGCCGATCATCGCGGACCCGCGCCTGCGCAAGCTCTCCTTCACCGGATCGACCGAGGTCGGCCGCAAGCTCATCGCGCAGGCCGCCGAGGGCGTGCTCCGGGTGTCGATGGAGCTCGGCGGCAACGCCCCGTTCGTCGTGTTCGACGACGCGGACCTGGACAAGGCCGTGGAGGGCGCGCTGGCCGCGAAGTTCCGCAACATCGGTCAGGCCTGCACGGCGGCGAACCGCTTCATCGTGCACAAGGACGTCGCGGGCGAGTTCGCCAAGCGCGTCACCGAGCGCGTCAACGGCATGAAGATCGGTCGCGGCACGGAGGACGGCGTGGCGATCGGCCCGCTCATCGACGAGGACGCCGTGGCCAAGGCCGGCGAGCTCGTCGACGACGCCGTCGAGCGCGGCGCGACCCTGCTCGCGGGCGGCAAGGCGCTCGAGGGCACCGGCACGTTCTACGAGCCCACGGTCCTCACCGACGTCGTCCCCGGTTCCGCGATCCTCCGCGAGGAGATCTTCGGCCCGGTGCTCGCGATCGCGACCTTCGAGACGGAGGACGAGGCCGTGCGTCTCGCCAACGACACCGAGTACGGCCTGGTCTCCTACGTGTTCACCGAGAACCTGCAGCGCGGTCAGCGGATGATCGACGCGCTGGAGACGGGCATGATGGGTCTCAACGTGGGTGTCGTCTCGAATGCGGCGGCTCCCTTCGGCGGCGTCAAGCAGTCCGGCGTCGGCCGCGAGGGCGGCTTCGAGGGCATCCACGAATACCTGTCCACCAAGTACACGCTGATCCCGGTCTCCTGACCGGCACGGCAAGAGGAGGAGAGACATGACCGACTACGCCGTCGTCAACCCCGCCACCGGCGAGACCCTGGCGTCGTACGACACGTTCACCGACGCGCAGATCGAGGAGGCCGTCGCCGCCGCGGACGAGGCCCACCGCGAGTGGTCGCGCTCCACCACGGTCGCCGACCGTGCCGCGCTGCTGCGCCGTGCGGCCGAGCTGCACCGCGAACGCCGCGAGGAGCTGGCCGACATCTTCGTGCGCGAGATGGGCAAGCCCCGGGATGCCGCACTCGGCGAGGTCGACTTCGCCGCCGACATCGCCGAGTACTACGCGGACCAGGCCGAGGACATCATGGCCGACCAGCCCATCAAGATCCTCGGGGAGGGGTCGGCGATCATCCGCCGCTCCTCGCTGGGACCGCTCGTGGGCATCATGCCGTGGAACTTCCCGGCCTACCAGATCGTGCGCTTCGCGGCGCCGAACCTGATCGTCGGCAACACGATCCTGCTGAAGCCCGCGCCGCAGTGCCCGGAGTCGTCGAGCGCGATCGAGGCGATCTACCACGACGCCGGCTTCCCGAAGGGCGCGTACCAGAACGTGCTCGCGACGAACGACCAGATCGCGGCCATGATCGCGGACCGGCGGGTGCAGGGGGTGTCGCTGACCGGCTCCGAGCGCGCCGGCGCCGCGGTCGCCGAGGTGGCGGGGCGCAACCTCAAGAAGGTCGCGCTGGAGCTGGGCGGGTCCGACCCGTTCATCGTGCTCTCCACCGACGACCTCGACACCACCGTGCAGGCGGGTGTCGACGCGCGGCTCGACAACAACGGTCAGGCATGCAACGGCGCCAAGCGCTTCATCATCGTCGACGACCTCTACGACGCGTTCGTGGAGAAGTTCACGGCGGCGATGGCGGCCGTCGAGGCGACCGACCCCACGCTCGACGACACGGTCCTCGGCCCGGTCTCGTCGGAGGCGGCGGCGGAGAACCTGCAGAAGCAGATCGACACGGCCGTGGCCCAGGGCGCGACGCTGCTCACGGGCGGTACGCGCGACGGGGCGTTCTTCGCGCCGACCGTGCTCGCCGACGTGACCCCGGAGATGGACGTCTACCGCGAGGAGCTGTTCGGTCCCGCGGCGGTCGTGTACCGCGTCGCGGACGAGGACGCGGCGGTCGCGCTGGCCAACGACACCACGTTCGGCCTCGGCTCCTACGTCTTCACGACGGACGAGGCGCAGGCGGAGCGGGTGGCCGACAGGATCGAGGCGGGCATGGTCTACGTGAACCTCGTGCTCGCCGACAGCCCGGAGCTCCCGTTCGGCGGCATCAAGCGCAGCGGCACGGCACGCGAGCTGGGCCACCTCGCCGCCGACGAGTTCGTCAACAAGAAGCTGATCCGCATCGGCTGATCGTCGACCCACCCCCTTGCGGCCGAGCGGCCCCCTTGCGTGCGTACGCAAGGGGGCCGCTCGCACGAGAGGGGCCGGGTCGACGGGGGTGCGCGTCGAGGACGGACGAGGCACAATGGCGGCATGAGCGCGCACACGGATCCGGTCCAGACCCTCACCGCGGAGCAGAGCTGGGAGCACCTGCGCAGCCAGGAGCTCGGGCGGCTCGTGACCCGGGTCGGCGACACCATCGACATCTTCCCCGTGAACTATGCCGTGGACGGCGAAGGCCTGCTGTTCCGCACCGCCCCCGGGAGCAAGCTGTTCGAGCTGACGGTCACCGCCGACGTGCTCTTCGAGGTCGACGACCACACGGACACCGCGGCCTGGAGTGTCATCGTGCGCGGACGTGCGGAGGCTCTGGAGACCGACGCCGACATCGAGCGGGCGGAGGCGGCGGGTCTGCGCCCGTGGATCCCGACCGACAAGCGCGTGTACGTGCGCATCGCGCCGACATCGGTCTCCGGCCGTGCGTTCCGGCGCGATCCGGAGCCCGACCGGGACGGGCCGCAGGAGTACTGAGCCCGGCCCGGGGAGGCCTCGGCGGGCGTAGGGTCGGGGTATGGCCAACGTCGCTGAGAACATCGTCAAGACTCTGAACGCCAACGGAGTCGACCGGGTCTACGGCATCCCGGGCGACTCCCTGAACGGACTCACGGACGCCCTCCGCAAGGACGGCCGGATCCGCTGGGTGCACGTGCGCCACGAGGAGTCCGCCGCCTTCGCCGCCGCGGCCGACGCCGGCACCACCGGGGACCTCGCCGTCGTGGCGGGTTCATGCGGCCCCGGCAACCTGCACCTCATCAACGGCCTGTACGACGCGCAGCGCTCCCGGGTGCCGGTGCTGGCCATCGCCGCCCACATCCCCACCGTCGAGATCGGCACCGGATACTTCCAGGAGACGCATCCGCAGGAGCTGTTCCGCGAGTGCAGCGTGTACGTCGAATACGTCGCGGACCCGTCGCAGATGCCGCGGCTGATGGAGATCGCCATGCGCGCGGCCATCGAGCAGCGCGGCGTCGCGGTCCTCGTGATCCCCGGTGATGTGGCGCTGTCCGAGATCGCGGACGACCGCGCCGTGGTGATCGAGCGCACCCGCCCGCTGATCCAGCCCAGCGGTCCGGAGCTGGAGAAGGCCGCGACCATGCTGAACGCGGCCAAGAAGGTCACCATCCTCGCCGGGGCCGGCGTGGAGGGCGCGCACGACGAGGTGATCGCGCTCGCCGACGCACTCGGTGCCCCCATCGTCCACGCGCTGCGCGGCAAGGAGTTCATCGAGTACGACAACCCGTTCGACGTCGGCATGACGGGGCTGCTCGGATTCGCGTCGGGCTTTCGGGCGATGGAGGCGGCGGACACGCTCCTCGTCCTCGGCAGCGACTTCCCGTACGAGCAGTTCTACCCGGAGCACGCGACCACCATCCAGGTCGACATCCGCGGCTCGCAGCTCGGCAAGCGGCACCCGCTCGACCTCGGGCTCGTCGGCGACGTGAAGGCGACCGCCGAGGCCCTGCTGCCCCGTCTCGCCCGGAAGGACGACCGCGGCCACCTCGACGACGCCGTGGCCCACTACCGGAAGACGCGGAAGAAGCTCGACGAGCTCGCGGTGCCGGCGAAGGGCGCACGCCCCATCCACCCGCAGTACCTGGCACGCCTCCTGGACGAGTACGCCGCCGACGACGCGATCTTCACTGCCGACGTGGGCTCGCCAACGGTCTGGGCCGCGCGCTACCTGTCCATGACCGAGGGACGCCGGCTGATCGGGTCGTTCACGCACGGCTCGATGGCGAACGCCCTGATGCACGGCATCGGCGCGCAGGTCGCCCATCCGGATCGTCAGGTCGTGGCGCTCGCCGGCGACGGCGGCCTCGCGATGATGCTCGGCGAGCTGCTCACGCTCACCCAGAACGGTCTCCCGGTCAAGACGATCGTGGTGAACAATTCATCGCTGAACTTCGTGGAGCTGGAGATGAAGGCCGCCGGCTTCGTCACCTACGGCACGGGGCTCGACAACCCGAGCTTCGCGGCGATCGCCGAGGCCATGGGCATCTTCGCCCGTCGGGTGGAGCGCAGCGAGGATCTGCCGGACGCCGTCCGGGAGGTCCTCGCGCACGACGGTCCCGCGCTGCTCGACGTCGTGACCGAGCGCCAGGAGCTGTCCATGCCGCCGGCGATCGAGGCCGCGCAGGTCAGGGGCTTCGCGCTCTACGCGATCCGCACGGTCATGTCGGGCCGCGGGGACGAGCTGCTCGACCTCGCACGGGCGAACTGGCGTCAGCTGTTCTGACGCGGCTCACCACCGCGACGACGCCGGCTCGGGACCCCCTGTGGATCCCGAGCCGGCGGCGTGTCAGCTCTCGACGAGGGCCCTGACCTCTGCGGCCTCGGCGTGCCGTCCCAGTGCCTCCAGCACATCGCCGAGCTCCAGTGCCGCGACCTGACGCAGCGGCGGGAAGCTCTCGGCATGGTCCAGGGCGCTCCGGTAGGCGGGTACGGCGTCGGCCGGACGGTCGTTCCCCGCGAGGACGCGCCCCGCGAACAGTTCCGAGCTCCCGGCGGCGCCCTGATCCCCGAGCGCGGCGAAACCATCGGCGGCAGTGAGGGCGGCGGCGACGGACTCGTCGATCCGGCCGAGCTGGGCCAGGGCGCGGCCGCGGGAGTCGGTCACGTCGGCGAGCAGCCAGCCGGCTTCATGCTCCTGGGCGAGCGCGGCGACCTCGTCGAAGAGGGGGAAGGCGCGCTCGTCGCCGCGACCGCCGTAGGCCTGGCCGAGGCTGTGCAGCACCTCGGACAGTGCGCCGACGGCCTCGGGGGCGCGACGAGCGATCTCCGCTGCGCCCTCCAGCAGCCGCACGGCGTCGTCGTGCTCCTCGAAGCGGGCGAGGATCTTCGCCTGCTCCGTCATGGCCATGGCCTGGTCCGCGTGCGCCTCCGCCTGTCCGAACAACTCGGCGGCGTAGCCGTGTGCTCCGACCGCCTGGCCGAACTCTCCGGACTCGGCGAGAGACCGGGCGAGGAGAGAGGCCGTCATGGCACGGGAGCCGGCGGGCGTCTCGGCGTCCTCCTCGCGCTGGAGCACGTCGCCGAAGAGCTCCGCGGCCTCCTCGGCGTCTCCCGCGCGGAGCATCGCCCTGGCCAACCGGAAGTCCACGCCGGTGCGATCGCCGTCATCCTGCAGCCGAGCAGCCAGACGGTAGCGGGCGACGGCCTTCTCGGGCTCCTCTGCGTCCTCCCAGAGCGCGCCCGCGAGCACATGGGCGTCGGCGAGAGCCCGCGTGGCGCCGAGCTCGGCGAGCAGCCGGCACACCTCGTCGGCGTCCGTCGCCCCATCCTGGTACGCGCCCGTGCCGCCCCGCACGCGGGCCCGAGTCTGCAGCGCGTGGGCCCGATGACCGGCGGACAGGTCGTCCTGGGCGAGGAAGCGGTCGAGGAGCGTGCGGCCGGCGTCGAGGTCGCCCTTGCTCAGCACGGCGCCGATCGCCACGAGGGTGGTCGTGTTGGACAGCCTGGTGTCCTCCGCCTCCGCGAACGAGCGGGCCGCGAGCTCGGCGAGGTCGAGGGCCGCGTCCGGCTCCTCGGCCCTGAGGTGCAGCGACGCGCGGCTGATGGCCAGGTCGCCGCGCGACCAGGCCGGCAGACGGTCGGCCGCGGCCAACTCCTCTTCGAGCGCCGCCATGGTCTCGTCGGTGTGCAGCCCGAAGGTCGCGAGCTTCAGACGCTCCTCGAGGTCGGCCTGCGCGTCGTTCCCTGCGGCCCGCAGGGCGGCGATCCGCTCGGGGAGGAGGCGCTCGGCCTCGTCCACGCGATCGAGCGCGACGAGGATGCCGAGGTGCATCGACAGGAGCTGCGCGCGCTGGGCGGCGTCGTCGACCTCCAGGGCGTGCGGGAGCGCGGCGAGGGTCTCCTGCTCGGCGCCGAACTGCGCGAGCTGCATCGCCCGCTCGTACCAGGCCTCCGGATCCGCCGGAGTGGCGGCCGGGGTCGGCGCGACGAACGCATCGGAGCGGATCGGGACGTCGTAGCGCTCGTCGGCGAGAGCGCGCATCCGGGCGAGGCTGCGGGCGTGGCCGTCGGTGCCGTCCCGCTCGTCGAAGTCCGCGCCGATGCGCTCCGCCGTCGACCAGGCGGTCGCTGCCAGGTCGGCGGCGCTCCACGGGCCGTCGTGGGCCCCGAGCAGCGGCACGAGTGCAGGGGCGTCGGCACCGCGGACCGGGGTGTCGCCGTGGCCGGCGGCGGTGACGCGGTCGAGAGCGACCGCGAACGCCGTGAGGGCGGCGAAGTGCGCGTCGACGTTGAGGCCGTCGTGGGCGAGCCACGCGACGTGCTTCTCGATCAGGGCCAGCGCCCGCGCCTCGTTGCCGGTGATCGCGGCGAACACGATGTTGTTCGCCACGATGCGCAGGTTGTCGGGGTTGTCCTTGGCCAGTCGGTAGCTGCGCAGGTGCGCGGTCTTCGCATCTTCCGTGCGTCCGGCGCGGAGGTACGGGAGGAGGACGCGGGAGAGCGCGTGCTCCGGCTCCTCGCCGCAGGAGAAACCGCCCTCGATCATCTCCTCGACGAGCCGGATGGCGTCGGCGTCGCGATCGGTCTCCGCGAAGAATCCCGCGAACTGGCTGCGGCTGCACGCGTCGCAGTGGCTGTGCTCGTCGCGCGGCGTTGCCTCGAGCTGCACGCGGAGGGCTTCGGCGGCGTCGAACCGGCCGGCGTCCCAGGCGTCGTCGAAGCGGGCGGTCAGCACGCCGCTGAGGCCGAGTCCTGCGGCACGGTAGTGCGACTCCATGTCGTCGAGCACCGCGGCGATCTGCTCCTGCGAGAAGGCGGGGGAGGAGCGCAGCGAAGACGCCATCCACTTGAACTGCCACATCAGGTCGGCGCCGCCGTTGTCGAGGTCGGCGGGGAACCGCTGCGGGTCGGCGTCGTGATGCGCGAGGCACCAGGCGAAGGAGTTCAGCATGACGTCGGTGGCGCCGACCATGTTCGCCGACGCGGTCTGCCGCATCCGGGCCTCGTATTCCAGCCGTTCGTCGCCGATCTCGATGGCCAGCGCGACCGCCTCCGCCACGAGGGCCTGCTCCGCCGGGCCCCACGGGGTGCGATCGATCTCCTCGATGAGCTGCTGGAAGCGCTTCTTCGGACGTGCCATGGAGGGCCCTTCGGGTAGTCGGGGGGTGTCAGCGCGCGTCGAAGGGGAGAGTGTCCCCCTCGATACCGGCGGAGAGTGAGACGAGGTCGGAGAGGGCGCTGGTCATGAGCGCCCGATCGGCGTCCGAGAGGGGGTGGTGCCCCGCGAGAAGCGCCTGGATGTAGAGCAGCTGGACGGTGCGTGCGAAGACGGCGTCGTCCTCGACGCGGACGAGGGCCCGGACGACGCGGTTCGACCAGTTCAGGCACAGTCGCGCCGTGAGGTCGTCGTCCCGCGACGAGGAGAGCGTCTGGTCGATGCGGTCGAGCACCCCGCCCCAGAGCGTGCTCGCGATGCCCTTGGTGCGCCCGCGGTCGATCGTCCGCAGCACCTCGGGGTCCGCCACGTACAGTCCGGTCAGCTCCGGGCGGTCGATCGCCCGGACGACCACGGCGCAGTCCGAGGACTGCAGGACGGCGCCGGCGCGGGACTCCAGCGCCATCGCGATGTCCCGGTCGTCCAGCGGCGGCGGGTCGAGGCGATCGAGCTCCCCGGTCACGTCGACCTTCTCGACCGTGACCTGCGGGTAGAGGTCGGGGAGCAGCCGGATCAGGTCGGCGTCGTAGAGGTAGCCGCCGTTGACGAGGACCTCGTCGGACGGCGAGATCCCGGCCACCTGGCGGAACTCGTCGACCGTCTGGGCGTAGCGCACGTGCGGGTACCGCTCCACGAGCTCGCCGATCCGCAGCGTGCCGTGCGTGGTCTCCACCGTGAGCCAGCGGGTGATGAAGCGCGCGAGCTCCTCGTCGTGTCGCACCAGGGACTTGAGGCCGACCTCGTGCACGGCGACGAACTGGGCGAGGCGATGCGGTTCACGCAGTCCGAGTTCGAGCACCCAGCGGCGGATCCCGGCGCCGAGCTGTTCGCGGACGTGCTCCAGCGCCGTGTCCTCGACGAGGGATTCGCGGCTCGCGGTCGGTGCGAGGCCGGTGGAGTCGATGACGGCGCGCACGAAGAACGCCCAGTCGGGCAGCACGTCGTCGACGCGTTCCGACAGCAGCATGCGGCCCAGATACATGCGGGTCGCCTGCCGGGCGCCGGGCGGAGGAGCGAAGGGCAGGACGTATGCCAGGCCCTGCGTCCCGGTCGCCGGCTCGGTCAGCGGGATCACGTCCAGCGGCGCCGCACCGAGCAGGTCGCGGCCGTACTGCACGGCCGCTTCGACGTCGGCGGCGGGGTCGAGGAAGGGCGCCTCGCGGGTCACGTCGATGTCCCCGCCGGTCGCATCGATGGTCACCCGCACGGGCAGGAACTCCCCGAACGTGGTCGCGAGCTCGTGCACGGCGGCCGGTCGCAGCAGCTCGTCGGCGTCGAAGCGCGGCACGAGGTGCACGCTGGTGCCGATCGGCAGGTCGTCATCGATCTCCGCGACCCGGAAGGTGCCGTCGGCGCTGCCCGTCCACTCCACCGCGGAGCCGCCTCTGGCGCTGCGGGAGCGGATGACGATGGTGTCGGCGACCATGAAGCAGCTCAGCAGCCCGATGCCGAACTGGCCGAGGAAGTCGCTCCGGGGGAGGTCGAAGATGTCCCGCTTGGAGCTGCGCCCGACGGTCGCGAGGAGATCGGCGACCTCGGCCGCGGTCAGCCCCACCCCGTCATCGCGGAGCACGAACTCGCCCGTCTGTGCGGTGAGCGGCGTGATGCGGATGCGGCCTCCGCCCCCGTCGACCTCGCGGCGCGCCGCGATCGCGTCCCGCGCGTTCTGGAGCAGTTCCCGCAGATAGACCCGGGGACTGGAGTAGATGTGCCTGCTGAGCAGGTCGACGACTCCGCGCAGATCCACCTGGAACTGCTGCACATCCCCACTCACATGCGTCCCTTCCTGCTTCGTCCGCCCGCCGAGCCTAGCAACAACGCGGGTTCCGCTTCCTGTTCGGCACCACGGGATCGATGCCGTATGCTTGGTGAGCAGTTGTTCTCTGCATTCTTTCGCCGTGCCTGGCGTCTTCGACATCGGCCGGTGGCAGGGTGGGGAGGGCATCCCCGAGATCTCCGGGTCTCTAGGGCGGTAGCTCAATTGGCAGAGCAGCGGTCTCCAAAACCGCAGGTTGCAGGTTCGATTCCTGTCCGCCCTGCGCGTCAGCGCACGCTGACACACGAAAGGTACATTCAGGATGGATCAGGACGAACCGCGCGGCGACGTCGTCGCGGCCGGCGCCACGCGCCAGAAGAAGGGCAACCCCTTCTCCCGGTTCTTCGGGGGCATCGCCCTGTTCATCCGCCAGGTCATCGCCGAACTGCGCAAGGTCGTCACCCCGACCCGCAAGGAGCTTTTCAAGTTCACGGGTGTGGTGCTCGTCTTCGTCCTGATCGTCATGGGCATCGTCTACGGTCTCGACTACGTCTTCGGGCTCCTGACGCACTACGTGTTCGGAATCCCTGGCTGATGACCCCCGCGGCATCGGCCGCAGCTATGGAGAAGAAGCAACGTGTCTGAACGATATTCCGACGACGCCGACTGGGCGACCGCCGCAGAGCAGTCCAGCGAGGAGGACGAGGCCCAGGAGGGCAACGTGCTCGCCGCCGAGGAGCTCTCGGTCACCTCTGCCGAGCACGTCGCGGTCCACGTCGAGGACGAGGACGGCGAGCAGGAGACGGAAGACATCGACATCGACATCGACGACCCGGAGGCGGACGCCATCGTGAACGACGCTCTGAACCTGGACGAAGCCGCGGAGTCCGAAGCCGCCGCCGAGGTCCTCAACGATTCCGTGGCCGAAGAGGTCGCGGAGCAGGAGGCCGAGGCCGCCGACGAGGTCACTCCCTACGAGGGGCCCGACGTGAACGGCGAGGACGACCGTCCGGCCGCCGAGTCCGACGAGGACGAGTCGGCTTCCGAGGAAGACCCGTACGAGGCCTTCCGCATGGACCTGCGCATGCTCCCCGGCAAGTGGTACGTCATCCACTCGTACGCCGGCTTCGAGCGCAAGGTCAAGGCGAACATCGAGCAGCGCAAGTCGACGCTCGAGGTCGAGGACGAGATCTACCAGGTCGAGGTCCCGATGGAGGACGTCGTCGAGATCAAGAACGGCCAGCGCAAGATGGTCACCCGCGTGCGCATCCCCGGCTACGTGCTGGTGCGCATGGAGCTCACGGAGGACACCTGGTCGGTCGTGCGGCACACCCCCGGCGTCACCGGCTTCGTGGGCAACGCCCACAACCCGACGCCGCTGCGCTTCGAAGAGGCCTTCAACATGCTGAAGTCCCTCGTCGAGGTCAAGGACGTCCCGACCGCCAAGAACATCGCGGCCAAGGGCGGCGTCGCCGTCGCCCGTCCGCTTCCCGCCGAGGTCGACTTCGAGGTCGGCGAGACCATCACGATCAAGGAGGGCTCGTTCGCGGGTCTTCCCGGTTCGATCAGCGAGATCAAGCCGGAGAGCGGCAAGCTCACGGTCCTCGTCTCGCTCTTCGAGCGCGAGACCCCGGTCGAGCTGTCGTTCGACCAGGTCACCAAGATGATCTGACCGCGGGTCACTGAGCCCGCCGAAGTGCACGAGAACGGCCGTCCCTTCCGGGGCGGCCGTCTTCTCTTCCCCGACCCACCCCGTTCCGTGCCTCCCGGCCCTTTGCGGACGCACGCACGGGGCCGGCTCGCACTCGAGGGGCCGGCTCGCGAGTGGGGGAGTGATCAGGTAGACTTACGTGGTTTGTGCGATAGCCCGCTGGGGTCCCTGAGCTTGTCGAAGGGCGCGCAGACGACCACGGGCCGGAGAGGCCGGAGCCGTGGGAGAAGCGGATGCTCGCATCCGCCTCGAGGAAAGGAAAGAGAATGGCACCGAAGAAGAAGGTGACCGGCCTGATCAAGCTTCAGATCAACGCCGGTGCCGCCAACCCGGCGCCGCCGATCGGCCCCGCGCTCGGTCAGCATGGCGTCAACATCATGGAGTTCTGCAAGGCGTACAACGCCGCGACCGAGTCGCAGCGTGGCAACGTCATCCCCGTCGAGATCACCGTCTACGAGGACCGCAGCTTCACCTTCGTCCTGAAGACCCCGCCCGCGGCGGAGCTCATCAAGAAGGCCGCCGGCGTGCAGAAGGCTTCGGCCACCCCGCACACCGTCAAGGTCGGCAAGATCACCAAGGACCAGGTCCGTCAGATCGCCGAGCAGAAGCAGGCCGACCTGAACGCGAACGACATCGAGGCCGCCTCGAAGATCATCGCCGGCACCGCCCGTTCCATGGGCATCACGGTCGAGGGCTGAGGAGAATAATCATGGCTACCAAGTCCAAGGCTTACAAGGCTGCCGCCGAGAAGATCGAGGCAGACCGTTTCTACACGCCGTCCGAGGCCGTCGCGCTCGCGAAGGAGACCGGTTCGGCGAAGTTCGACTCGACCGTCGAGGTCGCGCTGAAGCTCGCCGTCGACCCGCGCAAGGCGGACCAGATGGTGCGCGGCACCGTCATCCTCCCCCACGGCACCGGCAAGACCGCCCGCGTCATCGTGTTCGCCACCGGCCCCGCGGCCGAGGCGGCGATCGCTGCCGGCGCCGATGAGGTCGGCGGCGCCGAGCTCATCCAGAAGGTCGCCGACGGCTGGACCAACTTCGACTCCGCGGTCTCGACCCCGGAGCTCATGGGCCAGGTCGGCCGTCTCGGCAAGGTGCTCGGTCCCCGTGGTCTGATGCCGAACCCGAAGACCGGCACCGTGACCCCGAACCCGGCCAAGGCCGTCGAGGAGATCAAGGGCGGAAAGATCGAGTTCCGCGTCGACAAGCACGCCAACGTGCACTTCGTCATCGGCAAGGCCTCGTTCTCGGCCGAGCAGCTGAACGAGAACATCGACGCCGCTCTCGAGGAGATCGTCCGCCTCAAGCCGTCCAGCGCCAAGGGCCGTTACATCCAGAAGGGTGCGGTGTCGACCACGTTCGGCCCCGGCATCCCGCTGGACGTCAACGCCATCTGACGCGTCGACGGGTTCGCACCTGTCGCACCGAACGCCCCCGGGTCCGCCCGGGGGCGTTCCGCGTTCCCGGGCCGCCCGCGACATCCGGCGTCATCCGATGCGGGGAACGCCCGGAGCGACGCGTACTGTGGGGGAGTTCCCGCGGTCGTCGCGTAAACTCGCACCCGCGCTTCTCACCCCAGGAGGGTCCATGTCCCGTCGTCTCATCGCCGTCACCGCACTCGTCGTCGCCGCCGCCGCCCTGACCGCGTGCAGCGGTTCGAGCACGCCCGCGAGCACGGACGGCGAGAGCGCCGCGGGCTCCGACTTCGGCCTGGTGAAGGACGGCACGCTGACGGTCGCGACCGAGGGCACCTACCGGCCGTTCAGCTTCCACGGCGACGGCGGCTCCGGCGACCTCACCGGCTACGACGTCGAGATCATCCAGGCCGTCGCCGACGAGCTCGGTCTGAAGGTCGAGTTCCAGGAGACCCAGTGGGACGCGATCTTCGCGGGTCTCGACGCGGGCCGCTTCGACGTGATCGCGAACCAGGTGTCGATCAACGACGAACGCGAGGCCAAGTACCTCTTCAGCACCCCGTACACGGTGTCGCCCGGCGTGATCGTGGTCAAGGAGGACGACGACTCCATCTCGTCGTTCGACGACCTCGAGGGCAAGACGACGGCGCAGTCCCTCACGAGCAACTGGTACGAGCTGGCCACCGAGTCCGGCGCCAAGGTCGAGGGCGTCGAGGGCTGGGCGCAGGCCGTGGAGCTCCTCCGCCAGGGCCGGGTGGACGCCACCGTCAACGACAAGCTGACCTTCCTCGACTACGAGACGACCAACAGCCCGACCGGCCTGAAGATCGCCGCGGAGACCGACGACGCCGGCGAGCAGGCCTTTGTGTTCACGAAGGACAAGGAGGCGCTCGTCGATGCGGTCGACGAGGCGCTCGACACGCTCCGTGCCGACGGCACACTGGCCGAGATCAGCGAGAAGTACTTCGGCGAGGACGTCTCGCAGTAGGCGATGCAGAATCCCTGGGAGCTCTTCTTCTCCTCGCTCGGGCCGATCGCCTGGGCGGGGCTGACGGCGACGATCCCGCTCGCCCTGGTGTCGTTCGTCCTGGGGCTCGTGATCGCGATCGGCATGGCGCTGATGCGGATCTCGGTGCACCCGGTGGTGTCCGGCATCGCGCGGTTCTACATCTCGGTGATCCGCGGCACGCCGATGCTCGTGCAGCTCTTCGTGATCTTCTACGGCCTGCCGTCCGTCGGGGTGACCCTCGATCCGTGGCCGAGCGCCATCATCGCGCTCTCGCTCAACGTCGGCGGCTACGGCGCCGAGGTCGTGCGGGCGGCGATCCTCTCGGTGCCGAAGGGGCAGTGGGAGGCCGCGTACACGGTCGGCATGAACCGCACCCGCACGCTGACCCGCATCATCCTGCCGCAGGCCGCCCGGGTCTCGGTGCCGCCGTTGTCCAACACGTTCATCTCGCTCGTGAAGGACACCTCCCTCACCTCGCTGATCCTCGTGACGGAGCTGTTCAAGGTGGCGCAGCAGATCGCCTCCACCACGCTCGAGTTCATGGTGCTGTACCTGGCCGCGGCGCTGGTCTACTGGGTGATCTGCCTGGTGCTCTCCTTCGGGCAGAGCGCCCTGGAGAGGAGGCTCGACAGTCGTGTCGCGCACTGACCCCACGGCCGAACCGCTGCTCACCGCACGCGGGCTGCACAAGAGTTTCGGCACCACCGAGGTGCTCCGCGGCTTCGACCTCACATTGCATCGGGGCGAGGTCGTGGTGCTCATTGGGCCCAGCGGCTCGGGCAAGACGACCGTCCTGCGCGCCCTGAACGGGTTGGAGACGCCGGACGCGGGGACCATCGTGATGGCCGGGGGACCGGAGATCGACTTCGCACCGGAGGTGCGCCCGAAACCGCGCGTGGAGAAGCAGCAGCGGCTGGCGCTGCGTGACCGGTCGGCGATGGTGTTCCAGCACCACAACCTGTTCCCGCACCTGACCGTGCTGGAGAACGTCATCGAAGGGCCGTGGCGGGTGCAGGGCCGTCCGAAGACCGAGGTCGTCGCCGAGGCCCAGGCGCTGCTCGCCCGGGTCGGCCTCGCCGACAAGGCGGACGCGCGGCCGCATCAGCTCTCCGGAGGGCAGCAGCAGCGGGTCGGCATCGTGCGGGCGCTGGCCCTGCAACCGGACCTGCTGCTGTTCGACGAGCCGACGAGCGCCCTCGATCCGGAGCTGGTCGGCGAGGTGCTGCTCGTCATCAAGGAGCTCGCCGATGAGGGATGGACGATGGCCGTCGTCACCCACGAGCTGAGCTTCGCCCGCGAGGCCGCAGATCACGTGCTCTTCCTGGACGGCGGCGTCGTCGTGGAGCAGGGGCCGCCTGCTCAGCTGTTCAGCGCCCCGCAGCATGAGCGCACGCAACGGTTCCTCACGCGCATCCTCCGTCCGCTCGACGGCGCCTGAGCCCTCGACCCCGAGGGCGATCGGTGGCAGGATGCGGTGCGTGGGCACCATCGACGACTACCTGACCGACCTTGACGCGGCGGACCGCGCAGTGATCGATCGCGTGTACGCGATCGCCACGGAGGAGGTGCCGGATGCGGAGCAGGGCAAGGGGTATGGGATGCCGGCGCTCGTGCTCGCCGGAAAGCCTCTGCTCTCGGTGATGCGTGCGAAGAAGCACATCGGCGTCTACCCGTTCAGCCCCGAGGCGGTCGCTGCCGTGGCGGGCCTCCTCGACGGTCATCCCGATATCAGCGTCGACAAGGGGACGATCCGGTTCCAGCCGGAGCACCCGCTGCCGGAGGACGCGGTCCGGGCCCTCGTCCGGGCGCGGGTGGCGCAGATCGACGCGGCGTGAGTGGCTAGGCGTCCAGCACCGGGAGCACCAGGCTCACCGCCAACGTGATCATCACGACCGCGATCACCGCGTCGAGGAGACGCCAGGAGCGCGGGGTGCGCAGCCACCGTCCGAGGTAGCGGGCACCGAAGCCGAGGGCGGTGAACCAGAGGAGGCTCGCGATGACCGCCCCTGCCGCGAACAGCCATCGCTCGTCGCCGTGCGTCGCGGCGATCGAGCCGAGCATCAGCACCGTGTCGAGGTACACGTGCGGGTTCAGCCAGGTCAACGCCAGTGTCGTGAGGATCACCGGGGCGAGGCGGGTGCGGGTGAGGGCCCCGGTGCCACCGGACGCCTCGAGGACCGGAGCGTCGCCCCCGTCGACCACCAGCTCCTCGCCGCCACGCCAGGCCCGTCGCGCCGCGAGCAGCCCGTAGCCGAGGAGGAACAGCGCCCCTGCCCAGCGGGCAACGACGACGAGCCAGGGAGCGGCGGACAGCACGAAGCCGAGCCCGGCGACGCCGACGAGGATCAGCGCGGCGTCGGAGAGGGCGCAGACGATCACGACGGCGAGGACGTGCTCGCGCCGGATGCCCTGTCGCAGCACGAACACGTTCTGCGCGCCGATCGCGACGATGAGCGACAGGCCGAGGCCGAGGCCGGCGAGAACGGTGAGCATGCATCAAGCCTAGGGATGCTGGCCATGAGGTGCAGCGAAGATTCCTTTCTCACCATTAGCATCGCTGATGTGAGGATCGACCCGGAGCTCGCCGCCACGCTCGCCGCCGTCGCGGACGAGGGAACCCTCGACGCCGCCTCCCGCCGCCTGCGCGTCACCCCGTCCGCCGTCAGCCAGCGGCTCAAGGCGCTCGAGGAGCAACTCGGGCGGATCCTCCTCGTGCGCAGCAAGCCGGTCCGCCTCACCGAGGCCGGGGAGTCCGTCGTGCGCCTCGCGCGGCAGATCGCGCTCCTGGAGCAGGATGCGCTCGCCGGGGTCGGCATCGAGGAGGGCGGTGGGGGACACCGCATCACGCCTCTCGCCGTCAACGCGGATTCCCTGGCGACCTGGTTCCTCCCGCCGATGGCGCGCCTCTCGGCCGCGCACGACATCGACCTGGACCTGCACCGCGACGATCAGAACTTCACCGCCCGACTGCTCGAATCGGGGACCGTCATGGCCGCGGTGACGAGCGAGGCCACGGCGGTCGCGGGGTGCACGGTCACGCCCCTCGGCGTGCTCGAGTACCGCGCCATGGCCGAGCCTGCCTATGCCCGTCGATGGTTCCCTGACGGCGTGACGCCCGCCGCGCTGGCGCACGCGCCGTTCGTCGACTTCGACCGCCGGGACACCCTGCAGCACGAGTGGCTGGCGGCACGGGGAGTGCCGGCGGCGGGCGTTCCGCGACACTACGTCCCGGCGTCGCACGACTACGCGCTCGCGGTCGGCCTCGGCCTCAGCTGGGGGATGGTGCCGCGACTGCAGGAGGTCCCCGGGCTCGTCGCGCTCGGCGGTCCGACCCTGCGCGTCGCCCTGTACTGGCAGCAGTGGAACCTGCGCTCCGCGCTGCTGGACACGATCGCGTCCGAGGTCGCGGGAGAAGCACGTCGCGTACTCGCTCGCGACCCCTGACGGGGCGGGTCGTCCCGAGGCCCTCGGCGTTCGCTCAGTCGGCGAGGGCGAGGGCGCGGAAGGCGTCGCGCTCGCGGAGCTGCTCGCGGCGACTGTCGACCGGGGCGACGGAGCGCGTCGGCACCGCGCGTCCCGTCGTGCGACGGTACAGCTCGTCGATGAGGTCGGTCGCGAGACCGACGAGTTTGGCGATCTCGCGGTCGTCCCGGTCGATCCACACGCAGCGGGGCTCGTCGTGGATGGGGGAGAAGTCGACGTGCTCCTCCCAGACGAACAGGGTGCGCTCGGCGCCCAGCACGTGCTGCTGCCACCAGACCTGGCGCAGGTACGTGCGCGGGATGCCGCGGAAGGCCTTGTTGGTGGTCTTGATCTCCGCGAGGCTGACGCGACCGTCCGCGTCCACCGAGATGCCATCGGGGGTGGCCAGGTGGCGGTGCTCGACCTCGGCGCGGAACAACGCGGAGGAGGGGAAGATGCCGTGCGTCGCGGCGACCCAGGCGGCGATCTCGGGCTCGCGGCGTCGACCGTGGTCCGTGTAGGCGTTGCCGCCGAACCGCGGCCCCCCGCCGAGCTTGGCGTCGGCGGCACGGGCGATCGAGCGTTCGCTGGTGAGTCCGGCGACGTCGGTGGCCGTGATGCCCCGGGACCGTGCCCTCATCCACGCCACGCGGTCGCGCGAGTCCGCGACGATGCGAGCTTGGAGTTCCGGGGTCACCAGAAGACTCTAACTCTCCCCCACCCCCGTTCCCGCCGTACACGCCGCCCCTCCCGCCCTCCCGCCGAGCCACCCCCTTGCGTGCGTCCCGGCCCGTTGCGTGCAGGCGTAAGGGGCCGGTGTGCACCGAAAGGGGTGGGGCGGCGGAGGAGGGGGGGACGGAGGAGGGGGATTTGGGGGGAGAGGGAGCGTGGGGTACAGTGGTTACAACCGAAGACCGCTGGTCATCGTGTGCGCATGAGCGCACAGGATCGAAGCTCTGCATCGCAGGGGCCCGCGCAGGTGTCACGAACTTCCGAGCTCCGTGCGCTTGCGCCGGAGCTCTTCTCTTTTGCAGGGGGTCGGAGGCCGGCGCCCCACCACCGTGCGGCGCCTCGTACACACCAAGGAGTGACCATGGCGCAGAAGGATGCATCGGTCAACGAGCTCACGAAGTCATTCGAGAACTCGAACGCCGTCCTGCTGACCGAGTACCGCGGTCTGACGGTTGCCCAGCTCAAGCAGCTGCGCAACAGCATCCGTCAGGACGCTGAGTACGCCGTGGTGAAGAACACGCTGACCAAGATCGCCGCCAACAAGGCCGGCATCTCCGCGCTGGACGACGACCTCAAGGGGCCGTCGGCTGTCGCGTTCGTGCACGGTGACTTCGTCGCCACCGCCAAGGCTCTGCGTGACTTCGCCAAGGCCAACCCGCTTCTCGTGATCAAGTCGGGCATCTTCGAGGGCAAGGCCCTCACCGCCGACGAGGTCAACACGTACGCCTCGCTCGAGAGCCGCGAGGTTCTGCTGGCGAAGGCCGCGGGCATGATGAAGGCGACGATGGGCAAGGCTGCGGCCACCATCGACGCGCTTCGCGAAAAGCTGGAGACCGCCGAGGCCGCGTAAGCGACCGGCGATCTCGTCTACAAACCCCATCTATCTAGGAGATACATCATGGCGAAGCTTTCCACCGAGGAGCTGCTCGAGCAGTTCGCCGGCCTGACCCTCATCGAGCTCAACGAGTTCGTGAAGGCGTTCGAGGAGAAGTTCGAGGTCACCGCTGCTGCCCCCGTCGCCGTCGCCGGTGCCGCTGGCGGCGCAGGCGAGGCCGCGGCCGAGGAGGAGAAGGACTCCTTCGACGTCATCCTCGAGGCTGCCGGCGACAAGAAGATCCAGGTCATCAAGGCTGTCCGCGAGCTCACCTCGCTCGGCCTCGGCGAGGCCAAGGCCGTCGTCGACGGTGCTCCGAAGGCCGTCCTCGAGGGCGCCAACAAGGAGACGGCCGAGAAGGCCAAGGCTGCTCTGGAAGAGGCCGGCGCGACCGTCACCCTCAAGTAATTCCAGCGCACCAGCGCTTCTGCGAAGGCCCCGGGTTCCGCCCGGGGCCTTCGTGCGTCCGCGGGGGTCAGCGCGGCGCCGCGGTCGAGCTGCGGACGACGAGCGCCGAGGCGGCTTCGACGCGCTCGACCGGAGCATCCGGCTCGCTCATCCGCCGCATCAGCAGGCGCACGGCTTCCCGTCCCTGATCCCGCGGCGACTGCCCGATGGTGGTGAGCGCGAACATCTCCGCATGCTCGTGGTCGTCGATCCCGACGACGCTGAGCTCGGTCGGCACCGCGATGCCCAGGCGGCGAGCCGCGATCACGGCGCCGATGGCCGCCTCGTCGCACACGCCGACGATGGCGGTCGGACGGTGCCGCCGGTCGCCGAGGAGTCCCGCCGCCGCCGCGTAGCCGCCCGGCATCGTGGGAGCCGAACCGGCGACCCGCGCCCGCGGCGTGAGTCCCGCCGCGTGCAGCGCCTCCCGGTAGCCGGCCAGGCGGCGGGCGTCGCCGTAGCTGAGGTCGGTGTCGTCCGTGGCACCGCCCACGAACGCGATGTCGGTGTGCCCGAGGTCGATGAGGTGTTCGGTGGCGATCCGGGCGGCGGCCGCGTCGTCGATCGACACGGCGCTCGCTCCCGCGCTGTAGGGGCCCACGCTCACGAGCGGTCGCCCCGTATGGTGCAGCCGTTCCAGCTCGCGGGCGCTGGGCTGGATGCCGACGGCGATGATGCCGTCGAACCTCCGGCCGGGCAGCACGCTCTCGAACAGCCGCTCCCTGGTCTCCGAGCGCTCGGGGACGCCGTAGAGCGAGAGGTCGTAGTCGAGCGCGAGCAGCGATTCCTGCACGCCCGCCAGCAGCTCGGCGAAGAACCACCGATCGACCGGCGGCATCACCAGGCCGATGGTGCCGGTACGCCCCGTGGCCAGGCTCGTGGCGGAGGAGTGCGCGACGTACGCGAGGTCCTGCGCCGCCTCCTCCACCCGCTGCCTGGTCTCCTCCGAGACATAGCCGCGGCCGCTGAGCGCACGGCTCGCCGTCGCTTTGGACACACCGGCGCGCATCGCGACGTCGGCGATCGTGCTCATCGTGTCCTCCTCGACCCGGTTCCACGACGGCGAGCGATCGGGCACTCGCCGGGAGCCATCGTAGCCGTTCCACACCGGGGGAGGAACCGGTTACAGGCGCGCCGGACTGGGAGCGCTCCCACCTTGTCATCCACTCGGATGTCAAAGGGTTGTGATCTTGTAACCTTCCCCAGTTGTACGGCGCGAAGGAACCCGAGTAGGTTGGCCTGGAATCGGTTCCCCAATGGTTGCGGCGATTGCTCTCCTTGGGCGGACTGAAGATCCACCTGAAGAGGAGAAGTACATGGCTTTGTCACAGCGATACCGCCTGCTCGCCCCCATCGCACTCGTCGGCGTCGCGTCTCTCGCGCTCGCCGGCTGCGCCGAGGGCGGGGGCGACGAGGGCGGAGAGACCAAGGACACCGTCCGGATCTCCGGCGGCATCACGGGCGTCGAGGCCGACGACCTGAACGCGTCCTTCGAGCAGTTCACGAAGGACACCGGTATCAAGGTCGAGTACACCGGCGACAAGGGCTTCGAGGGCAACATCGTCACCAAGGTGACGGGTGGAGACGCCCCGGACATCGCGATCGTCCCGCAGCCCGGTCTGCTCAAGACCCTCGTCGACACGGGCAAGGTCATGCCGGCCCCCGAGGCCGTCGAGTCCGCCGTCGACGAGAACTGGTCCGAGGACTGGAAGAAGTACGGCACGTTCGACGACACCTTCTACGCGGCGCCGATGCTGGCGAACCTCAAGGGCTACGTCTGGTACTCGCCGAAGCAGTTCGCCGAGTGGGGCGTCGAGGTCCCGGAGACCTGGGACGACATGATCGCCCTCACCGACACGATCGTCGAGAAGACCGGCGGTCCGGCCTGGTGCGCGGGCTTCTCCTCCGAGGCGGCATCCGGCTGGCCGGGAACGGACTGGATCGAGGACCTCGTCCTGCGCCAGTCGGGCCCCGAGGTCTACGACGACTGGGTGGCCGGCGACGTGAAGTTCACCGACCCCGAGATCAAGCAGGCCTTCGACGCCGTGGGTGAGATCCTGCTCAACCCGGAGTACGTCAACGCCGGCTACGGCGACGTCAAGAGCATCAACTCGACCGCCTTCGGTGACGTCGCCAACGCGGTGGCCAAGGGCGACTGCGCACTGACCCACCAGGCCTCGTTCCTGTCGGCGAACTTCCTCGACACGGAGACCGCGGACGGCAACGTCCCCGAGGTCGCACCGGACGGCGACGTCTACGCGTTCATCATGCCGGGCGAGACCGCGGGCGAGCTCCAGGTCGAGGGCGGCGGCGAGTTCGTCGCGGCGTTCTCGGACGACGAGGCCACCCAGAAGGTGCTCGAGTTCATGGCATCGCCCGAGTTCGCCGACGCGCGTGTCGAGCTCGGCGGCGTCATCTCCGCCAACAAGAACGCCGACCCGAGCCTCGCTTCGAGCGAGTTCCTCCAGGAGGCGATGACCATCATGCAGGACGACGCGACGACCTTCCGGTTCGACGCTTCCGACCTGATGCCGTCGACCGTCGGCTCGGGCTCGTTCTGGAAGGGGATGGTCGACTGGATCGACGGCAAGGACACCGAGACGGTGCTCTCCGACATCCAGGCCGGCTACGAGAACTGATCGCCTCGACGCGATCTTCGTAGGCAGAGCGGGGCCGGGCTGCACAGCCCGGCCCCGCTCCACCGATCCGTACTGCGCGGGAACCCAGCATGATCCAGAAGGGGACGTTCATGTCGCACGCGACCATCGAGAAACCCGTCGAGGCTGACGCGCCGCCGACGACGCATGGCACCGACGAGAAGGGGAGGAAGGCCACGCGGACGGTCCTCGCGATCGGCTTCGTGGTCGTCGCCGCCCTCGCTCTCCTCCTCGTCTTCACCGCCCCGACCGAGGAGTCCTCGCGGATAACGATCGGGTTCTCGCTCAACAGCTTCTTCCTGTGGCTGGGCGGTCTGAATCCGTTGGTGCAGATCCCCGCCGTGCTGCTCGTGTTCGGCGTGGTCGTGGCGATCATCCTCGTGCTGATCGAGTTCGCGCCCCGCCCCGGTCGCGGCTACTCGATCATGCGGCTGGTCGCGTGCCTCGTCATCCCGGTGCTCGCCCTGCTGCTGCTTCGTCCCTACGCGAACGCCGTGGTGTACGTCGTCGCGATCGCACTGCTCGTCGGTGCGCTCCTCTTCTTCGCCGACTTCCGCGCCCGACAGGGAGCCGGTTACCTGTTCCAGCTCGTGCTGTTCATGGCTCCCGCGGCGATCATGCTGCTGCTGGGCCTCATCTACCCGGCGATCTCGACGATCTTCAAGTCCTTCTTCGACAAGTCGGGGAACCAGTTCGTCGGACTCGAGAACTACATCTGGGTCTTCACCAACCCGGTCGGCACGTCGTCGGTGATCAACACCATCATCTGGGCGCTGCTCGCTCCGGTGATCTCGGTGGTCATCGGTCTCGCGTACGCCGTCTTCATCGACCGTGCGCGCGGTGAGAAGTTCCTGAAGGTGCTCGTGTTCATGCCGGTGGCGATCTCGTTCGTCGGCGCGGGCATCATCTGGAAGTTCATGTACGACGCCCGCCAGGGCGACCAGATCGGTCTCCTCAACGCCATCGTCACCGCTTTCGGCGGCGACCCGGTGCAGTGGCTGGCCATCAAGCCCATCCTCAACACGCTCATGCTGCTCATCGTGTTCATCTGGACCCAGACCGGCTTCGCGATGGTCATCCTCTCCGCCGCGATCAAGGCCGTGCCGATCGAGCAGATGGAGGCGGCCGAGCTCGACGGCACGAACGCCTGGCAGCGCTTCCGCAACGTGACGGTGCCCGGCATCCGGTCCTCGCTGATCGTCGTCCTCACGACCATCACGATCGCCTCGCTGAAGGTGTACGACATCGTCGCCGTGATGACCGGCGGTCGTGACGAGACCAGCGTCCTCGGTTTCGAGATGGTCAACCAGCAGCAGCGGTTCCAGAGCTACGGGCACTCGTCGGCGCTCGCCGTCGTGCTGTTCCTGTTCGTGTTGCCGCTGATCGTCTACAACGCCCGATCGATGGCCAAGCAGAGGGAGATCCGCTGATGAGTGCAACCCAGGCCACCGTCGTGGACAACCGCACCAAGCGCCAGGTGGCGCGCGACACGCGTCGTAACGAGGCGACCGCCCACAAGAAGCTGACCTCGAAGGGGGCGACGATCGCGGCCGCGGTCATCGCGCTCTTCTGGACGATCCCGACCTTCGGCCTCTTCGTGACGTCGTTCCGCCCGGGCGCCGACACGCAGAACAGCGGCTGGTGGACGGTCTTCTCCAACCCGGAGTTCACGTTCGACAACTACGTGCAGGCGTGGAACTCGGGCGGGACCTCGACGACCCTCGCGACCGCGTTCATCAACTCGCTGGCCATCACGATCCCGGCCACCGTGTTCCCGATCGTGATGGCGGCGCTGGCCGCGTACGCGTTCGCATGGATCGACTTCAAGGGTCGGAACATGCTCTTCATCTTCGTGTTCGCGCTGCAGATCGTGCCGCTCCAGATGGCCCTCGTGCCGCTGCTGAGCCTGTTCTCGGACGGGCTGACGATCAACGACGTGCCGATCTTCCCCGGGTTCGGGCTGAACGAGGTGCAGTACAGCTTCGCCCGCGTCTGGATCGCGCACGCGATCTTCGCGCTCCCGCTGGCGACGTTCATGCTCCACAACTTCATCTCCGAGATCCCGGGCGAGATCATCGAGGCGGCCCGCGTCGACGGTGCCGGACACGGACAGGTGTTCTTCCGGATCATCCTGCCGCTGGCGGCTCCGGCGATCGCGTCCTTCGCGATCTTCCAGTTCCTCTGGGTGTGGAACGACCTGCTGGTCGCGACGATCTTCGCCTCGCCCGGCGCCCTGCCGATCACCCAGGCGCTGAACTCGCTCTCCGGGACCTGGGGGAACAAGTGGTTCCTGCAGTCCGCGGGAACGTTCATCTCGATCATCGTCCCGCTGATCGTGTTCTTCGCCCTGCAGCGCTTCTTCGTCCGCGGCCTGCTGGCCGGCGCGACGAAGGGCTGACCCTTCGACGGGCTCAGGGCCCTTCGACGGGCTCAGGGACCCAGGTTCTGGGTCGCTGAGCCTGTCGAAGCGGCGGTGAAACACAGCCCCGCCGGCGGGAGCCCGCGCCGTACCCTGAACAGATGAAGTACGCAGACTCGATCGTCGACCTCGTCGGCGACACGCCCCTGGTGAAGCTCCAGCACGTCACCGAGGGCATCGCGTGCACGGTGCTCGTGAAGCTCGAGTACCTGAACCCGGGCGGGTCGGCGAAGGATCGGATCGCGGCCCGGATCATCGACGCCGCCGAGGCCGCGGGGGACCTGCAGCCCGGCGGGACGATCGTCGAGCCCACGAGCGGCAACACCGGCGTCGGGCTCGCCCTCGTCGCCCAGCAGCGCGGCTACCGCTGCGTCTTCGTGCTCCCGGACAAGGTGGGCGAGGACAAGATCGACGTGCTCCGCGCGTACGGCGCGGAGGTCGTCGTGACCCCGACCTCGGTCCCGGCTGACAGCCCGGAGTCGTACTACAGCGTGAGTGACCGGCTGGCACGGGAGATCCCCGGGGCGTTCAAGCCGAACCAGTACGAAAACCCGAACGGGCCGCGCAGCCACTACGAGACGACGGGACCGGAGATCTGGCGGGACACCGACGGCCGGGTCACCCATTTCGTCGCCGGCGTGGGGACGGGCGGCACGATCACCGGCACCGGCCGCTATCTGCGCGAGGTGTCAGACGACGCGGTGCGCATCATCGGCGTCGACCCCGAGGGCAGCGTCTACAGCGGCGGCACCGGTCGGCCCTACCTCGTCGAGGGCGTGGGCGAGGACATCTGGCCGGGGGCGTACGACCCCGCGGTCCCGCACGAGATCGTCGCGGTCGGCGACGCGGAGTCCTTCGCGATGACGTGGCGCCTCGCCCGCGAGGAGGGCATCCTCGTCGGCGGGTCCAGCGGCATGGCCGTGGTCGGCGCGCTGCGGGTGGCGAAGGACCTCCCGGCGGACGCGGTCATGGTCGTGCTCCTCCCGGACGGCGGGCGCGGCTACCTGGGCAAGATCTTCAACGACGGGTGGATGCGTTCCTACGGTTTCAGCGAGGTGGAGGAGGGGGAGACGGTCGCCGACGTGCTCGCGGCCCGGTCCTCCCGCCACGGCCTTCCCGACCTCGTGCACGCACACCCCACCGACACGGTGCTCGAGGCGATCGGCATGATGACGGAGTACGAGGTGTCGCAGCTCGTCGTCCTCAGCGCCGAGCCGCCGGTGATGATGGGCGAGGTCGTCGGCACCGTCGACGAGAAGGGCCTGCTCGACCTGCTCTTCCGTGGCGACGCCGAGCCGAGCGACGCCGTCGGCGCGCACGTGGGGGAGCGGCTGCCGCTGATCGGCATCCATGCGCCGGTCGCGCAGGCACGGGCCGCGCTCGCCGACGCCGACGCCCTCCTCGTCACCGAGGACGGCAAGCCCCACACGGTGCTGACCCGGCAGGATCTGCTCGGCTACCTCTCGCGGTGACGCGGGACGTAACAGGCCGGGACCCGTCGGAGGACCCGGACGTAGGCTGAGAGCATGTCCGACCACGCCCACGCCTTCGCCACACGAGCCATCCACGCCGGACAGGCGCCCGACCCGATCACCGGGGCGATCATCCCGCCGATCTATCAGGCGTCGACGCACGTGCAGGACGGCATCGGAGGGTTCCGCGAGGGCTACGAGTACAACCGCGCGGGCAACCCGACGCGCTCCTCCTTGGAAACGCAGCTCGCCGCTCTCGAGGGCGGGGTCGGGGCCCTGTCGTTCGCCTCGGGGCTCGCGGCGGAGGACGGTCTGCTCCGCGGCATCCTCAAGCCCGGCGACCACGTCCTCCTCGGCAACGACGTCTACGGCGGCACCTACCGTCTGCTCACGAAGGTGCTCGCGCCGTGGGGGATCGACACGACCACGGTCGAGCTCTCCGACGTCGACGTGATCCGGGCGGCCATCCGTTCCGAGACCCGCATCGTGTGGCTGGAGACGCCGAGCAACCCTCTGCTGAAGGTCATCGACATCGCACTCATCGCCGAGGTGGCGCACGCGGCCGGGGTGCTCGTCGTGGTCGACAACACGTTCGCCTCGCCGGCTCTGCAGCAGCCGCTCGCGCTCGGCGCGGACCTCGTCGTGCACTCGACGACGAAGTACCTCGGCGGGCACTCCGACGTGCTCGGCGGCGCCGTCGTCTTCGGCGACGACCGCTTCGTCGAGGCCGTGAAGTTCCAGCAGTTCGCGGTGGGCGCGGTCTCGGCGCCGCTGGATGCCTGGCTGACGACCCGGGGCATCAAGACCCTCGCCGTGCGGATGCGGCAGCACTCCGAGAACGCCCAGGCGATCGCCGAGTGGGCGCAGGCGCGGCCGGAGTTCGCGCAGGTCTTCTACCCGGGCCTCGCCTCGCACCCCGGTCACGAGATCGCCGCGCGGCAGATGAGCGGCTTCGGCGGGATGCTGTCGCTGGGCCTCGCCGCGGGTGCGGACGCTGCCCGGGCCTTCGCCGAGAGCACGACCGTGTTCCAGCTCGCCGAGTCCCTCGGCGGCGTGGAGTCGCTCATCGGCTACCCGCCGGAGATGACGCACGCGTCGGTCCGCGGAACCGAGCTCGCCGTCCCGGAGAACGTCGTGCGTCTCTCCGTCGGCATCGAGGACGTGGCCGACCTCATCGCGGATCTCGAGGAGGGGCTCGCCCGCATCGCCCGCTGACCGGCACGCCGACCCGCGATCGCGGGGGCGTCCGACACAATGGGACGATGAATCGACGGATGCTGCTGTGGTGGGGCGTCGCCTGCCTCCTCCTGGCCACTGCCCTCGGCGCTCTCGTCGTCTTCGTGTATCCGCAGACGCCGGGCCTCGACCAGTGGTGGAACGACACGATCGCCGCGGTCCGCGCGGACTGGATGCTGAGCTTCGCCCTCGCGCTGAACTGGATCGGCGGCGGCTGGGTCGCCATCCTCGCCGTGCCGCTGGGGACGATCCTCGTCCTGCTGCTCCTGCGGCGATGGCGGGGTGCGCTGTTCGCCGCGCTCTGCTTCCTCGTCAGCGCGGGCGCCGTGCAGCTCCTGAAGAACATCTTCGGCCGTGCCCGACCGCACGACATGCTCGTCGTGAGCGATTACGGCTCGTTCCCGTCCGGCCACACCGCGAACGCGGCGACCATCGCCCTCGTGCTGTGGGTGCTCTTCCCGCGGGTGTGGGTGGCGATCGTGGGGGCCGCATGGATCGTGCTCATGGCTCTGTCGCGCACCTTCCTGTCGGTGCACTGGGCGACGGACACGCTCGGGGGTGCGTTCGTCGGGGCCGGGGTCGTCCTCGTGCTGGCGGCCTGGCTGGTGCCGTGGGTGCGACGCGACGTCGAGGCGACCGCACGCGCCGATAGGCTGAGCGGAACCTGACCTGCCCGAGGAGCCTCCGTGTCGCGTATCCGTCCCTACCGTCCGACCGATCGCGCGGCGATGTTCGAGATCTGCCTGCGGACGGCCGACGCAGGGGGAGACGCCACCGGGGTGCTGTCCGATGACGAGCTCTGGGGGAACCTCTTCGCGGTGCCGTACGTCGAGCGGCACCCGGACCTCGCCTGGGTCGTGGAGGCGGAGGACGGGCGCACCATCGGCTACATCGTCGCCACCGACGACACCGACGCGTTCTACGCCTGGTTCCGTGATGAGTGGTGGCCCACCCTGCACGCGCGCTATCCGCGGTCGGCCGACCCGCAGACACGCGAGCAGAAGCTGATCGAGTACGGGTACACGAGGGAGCCGGGCGTCGAGCCGAACGCGGCGGAGTATCCGGCGCATCTGCACATCGACCTGCTGCCGGAGACCCAGGGGCAGGGGCTGGGGCGCGGTCTCATCGAGACGCTCTTCGCCGAGTTGCGCCGACGCGGTGTCCCGGCCCTGCATCTGGGGATGGACCCCGCGAACAGCGGCGCGGCCGCCTTCTACGAGCGGCTCGGCATGACCCGGCTGCCGTCCGGACCGGGTGGTCTGACGTACGGGGTGCGCTTCGACGGCTGACGGCACCCGAAACGAGAGAAGACCTCCGCGATGCGGAGGTCTTCTTCGTCTGTGGCGGTGACGGCGGGATTCGAACCCGCGGTTGCTTGCACAACACACGCTTTCCAAGCGTGCTCCTTCGGCCGCTCGGACACGTCACCAGGGAACAACCTGTCCATCCTATCCGATGTCCCGCCGACCTCGTGACATACCGGCGATCACCGGGCGCGGCGGTGAAAGCTGTTATATTGCACGTCATCAGAGGTCCGGATATCTTCATATGAAGACGCAAAGGCGTCAGGCGGATCCGGTTCTCTGGGGGGGATCATGGGGACGAGTGCGACGACGGCACGACGTGACGAGGGACCGACGGGCGAAGACCCGCTCCTCGGCCCGCACGCCCTGCGGGCGTGGGTCACGGGAGCGCGGGAGGCCCGCACCCGCGTGTTCCTGCGGGAGACCGAGGCGGGGGCGGAGGCTGTCGCTGCGGCGGCAGGGCCCGAGGATGTGATCTTCCAGCCCCTCGAATCGACGTCGCGGCCGGGGACGGCGAGGATCGTCGGTTACAGCGGAACGCTCGCCGACCTCGGCGACGAGTTCTTCCTGGGGGAGCGCGGCGTCGAGCTCCAGGACTACATCGCGGCCTCGTTCGTCCAGATCATCGGACCGACGGCCGTGCGCTTCTTCGACGAGGCGAGCTGGCGCGCCTTCCTCGACGACGCCGATCTCGCCCGCAGCACCGGGGTCTTCGCCGCCGCGATGCTCGACCCCCGGGTGCTGCTCGCGGGTCGCCACGTTCTCGCGCGGCCACACGAGGTGGAGACTCCGAGCGCCCTGCGCATCGACGCGGACGGTGGCGTGCACCTCGGGCTGCAGGGGCAGGAGATCGGTCACGTGCGCGACCTCCCCGCCGTCCTCGGGCAGGCCCTGCCCGAGGCATCGGCGCTGGGCGGCGTGCCCGGCTCGGCCGACCTCATCACCGAACTCGACGCCCGGCTGTGGATCGGCCGGTACCTCGATGCGGCCGATCTCCGGAAGATGCTCCGCCTGCCGAACGGCACCGGCCGGATCGCGGGCTTCGGGTGGACGCTCCTCGACGACGGTCTGGCGGATGCGGAGCCCGAGGCCACCGATCCGTTCCTGCTCGACACCGCCGAGGGGTTCCTGCTCGCCGATGTCGGGACGCGGCGCCGGCACCTGCTGTCCCCGCTGACCGCCACCGTGGTCGACGCGATCCAGACCTCGCGGACGCGCGGGCTGGCGGCGGCTCGCGTGGCACGGGCGTGCGGAGTGCCCGACGCGCATGCGCGGCGACTCTGCCTCGAGGCGCTGGAGGCGCTCGGCCTCCATCTCGGCCGTCCGGTCGAGAGCGGCCAGAGCGGCGGCACCCGATGAGCGTGCCGCACGCGCTGTGGACATCCATGCTCCCCGCCGACACCGCCTTCCCTCCGGATCGCGTGGCGGTGGGCGCCTCCGGGCATCGGATCTCCTACGCCGACGGCTCCCACCGCCTGTGCGCGACGAGCGGGCTGTGGAACGTCCCCCTCGGCTTCGGCAACCCCCGGGTCGCCGAAGCGGTGAACAGGGCCGCGCACGACGCCTCGTATCTGTCGCTGTTCCGCGCACCGCACCGGTACGCCGAGGATGCCGCCGACGCCCTCATCGCCCTCGCGGGTTCCGAGCGCTACCGCCGCGTGATCTTCTCCACGTCGGGCGGGGCGGCCAACGATGCCGCGATGAAGCTCGCGCGGCAGTACTGGGCGCAGCAGGGCGCGGGCTCTCGATCCCTCGTCGTCGGTCTCCGCGGCAGCTATCACGGCACGATGTACGGCAGTCACGTGCTGAGCGGCGACGACCTGCTGCAGTCCGTCTACGGCGTCGACCGGCGGACGGTGCGGCACGTGTCGCACTCCGACGACGGGGAGGAACTCGCGGCGCTGCTGGAGCGCGAGGGGTCCCGCGTCGCCTCGGTCGTGGTGGAGCCGGTCCTGGGCAGCGGCGCCCACGCCCTGTTCGACGCCTTCGTCCACCGTCTCCTGGAGCTGCGGGAGCGGCACGGGTTCCTGCTGGTCGCGGACGAGGTCGCGACCGGCTTCGGCCGCACCGGCTCGCTGTTCGCCACCGACCGCTGGGCGTCCGCTCCGGACGTCCTCATCCTGTCGAAGGCGCTGACGAACGGCGCGATGGGGGCCGCCGTGCTCCTCGTCGGACACCGCATCGCGATGGCCTACGCGCGCGGCGGGTGGACCTTCGTCCACGGGGAGACGCAGGCGGGCACGCCGGCCTGCGCCGCGGCGGTCCTCGCCGTGATCGACGAGCTCCGCCGTATCGACGTCGAGGCGACCGCCCAGGCACTGGCGACCGCGCTGCACCGCCTCGCCCGGAGCTGGCAGGACGAGGGGATCGTCACCGATGTCACCGGCTCCGGCTGCTTCGTCGGCCTGGGGCTCCGTCGGCCCGACGACTCCCTGCTCTCCGGCACCGAGGTCCTGGAGGTGGTGTCCGCCATCTCCGACAGCGGCGTCGTGGTCCACCCCGGTCCGAGCTCCTTCCAGCTCATCCCCGCCTACGGCTTCTCGCCGGCGGAACTGGCCGAGACCGATCGTGCCGTGCGGGCCGGTCTGGCGCGCGTGCGGGAGGCGGCGGCATGAGCGCGCCCTTCGCCGGCCGCGTCCCCACACTGTGGCACGGGCCCCGCGCCCGAGAGACGACGGGGCGTCTGACGGCGGGGCGGGACACGCTCGTGATCGCCGACGCGGCCGTCGCGCACACCTTTCCGACCGCACAGCAGGTGCGGAGGATGACGGTGGACGCCTCCGCGGTGGACGAGGTCGGG
Source organism: Microbacterium sp. NPDC064978 (assembly GCF_044543605.1). Classification (NCBI taxonomy): domain Bacteria; kingdom Bacillati; phylum Actinomycetota; class Actinomycetes; order Micrococcales; family Microbacteriaceae; genus Microbacterium; species Microbacterium sp. NPDC064978. The sequence goes on from NZ_JBITWF010000003.1 coordinate 278,109, forward strand.
GTCCTCCTGATCGCCGACGAGATCATCCGGCGCCCGCCCGAGGTCATCGTGGCCGTCGGAGGCGGAAGCGTCCTCGATGCGAGCAAGATCGCGGCCCTGGCGCTCAGCCCCGGACGCCTCTTCGACTTCGCCCTCCGGCACGCGGCGACGGCAGCGCTCACGGTCCTGCCCGACGCGCTTCCGCCCGTCGACATCATCGCGATGCCGTCGACACTCGGCACGTCCTCGGAGACGAACAGCGTCGCCATCCTCCGGAACAGGTACGGGTCTCGGCTCCTCATCGGTCGACCGCTGCGCCCGCGTCACGCCGTCCTCGATCCCGAACGGCTCGCCACGCTCAGCCCCGCTGCCGTGCGGGAAGGGGCGCTGGAGGCCTTCCTCCGGGTGGCCGGAGCGTCGACGAGCCCGCGGACGGAGCGAGCGGAGCGCGACGCGAGGCTGCTCGGCCGCGCTCTCCTCGAGGTCGCAGCCGGCGAAGTGATATCGGCGGCGGGGCGCCTGCGTCTCGCGCGCCTGAGCGCCGCCACCCAGCGCACGGCAGCGCTCCGCGGACCCGATCCGTACAGCGCCCGACACTGGTACCTCGCGAACGAGGTCGCCTTCCATCTCGGCGTCCGCAAGATGACGGCCACCGTGGCGGTCATCGCCGCGGTCTGGCGTCGGATCGGCGCGGGCGATCTCCGCTGGGGTGATCGCGTCAGCCTCGACGCGTTCTGGACGGGCGTCGTGGGCGCGACCGGGCTACCCCGCGAGCCGGCCGCCGGCATCGCCGCGCTCGTCGATCAGGCAGACCTCCCGTCACCGCCGCGCCCGAGCGCACGGGAGATCGATCGGGTCGCCGCTGCGGTCGAGACCGCATGGGGAGACCACCGACCCATGCTGCGCGGAATCCGTGCCACGGACATCCGCGCCGTGCTCCACGACTCCCGGTGGAGCACGCCCCCGGTCGGCGATCGCCGGCCCCGAACGGCCGAGAGGAGGTGATGTGAATGAACGACAGCACGGAGATGAGCATCCGGTTCCAGGAGCTCGACCCGATGGAGGCGCCCAGCTGGGACAGCTTCTACCAGGGCGTGATCGGCGCGCTGGTCCTCATCGGGATCGGCGCGGCAGCCGCCACCTGATGCCGCCTGGCCGCATCTGGATCAGACAGAGGAAGGAGGGACGCATGACCGCAGCACTGCCGGCGCTCGAGTTCACCGAACTCGAGGCCATGGATGCGCCGGGCGATGCCGACGACTACATCCGCGGCTTCGCCGTGGGCGTGATCATCGGAATTCTCGCTCTGACCTAGGAGGTGCACGTTGCAGACCACGTCGCTGGAGTTCCTGGAACTCGAACAGATCGACACCCCGCTCGAGTGGTGGGAGCACGCGAGCTACATCATCGCGATCATCGGCGGAGCCGCCGCCATCGCGACCTGACAGAGGGTGCGGGCGGGATCGTCCGCCCGCACCCCCGACCATCCCTGCGAGGAGAGGCGATGCACGGATGACATCCCTGATCACCGAGACCGTGGCGGCACGGCTCGACCTGGTCGGCGCGACCGCCCGCGGGCAGGATCTGTACGCCGGGGCCGGCACAGACTTCTACGACCGGCTCGTCGGCCCGGACCGGGCGGAGGTCCGGGAGGTCCTGGCGCTCGCGCGCGCGGTCCCCGGTCCCGTCCTCGACCTCGCGGCCGGGAGCGGACGGCTGACGGTGCCGCTCGTGCGCTCCGGGCACCACGTCACGGCGGTCGATCTCTCGGCGGACATGCTCGCGCGCCTCCGCGGAGCCGTTCCGCGCGGCGCGACGGTCGAGTGCGTCGTCGCGGACATGCGCGACCTCGCGCTCGACGGGCGGTACGGTCTGGTCATCCTCGGGGCGACCTCCATCACGGTGCTCGACCGGGAGGGCCGGGCGCGTCTCTACGCGGGTGTCCGACGTCATCTCGACTCCACCGGTGTCTTCGCCCTCACCGTCGCGGGCAGAGCGTCGGCGGACCGCCTCGCGGTGACGGCCGACCGCGAGATCGTGGTCCCCGGAAGCGCCGGAGACGAGCCCTACCTCTTCGCGCAGCAGATCGAGGACGACGGCGCCGTACGGGTGGTCAACTGGGTCCGTCTCGCCGACATCGCCCCGGGCGCGGAGGTGCCGGTGCTCACGAGTCGGCTGCATGTGCTGAGCCCCGAGATCCTGGCCGACGAACTCGTCGCGGCCGGCTTCACGGCCCCCCGGATCTCTCCGGTGCGGACGCCGGTCCCCGGGGAGATCCTGCTGCTCACGACGTCTCCCTCCGGGGATCGAGGGGGTGCGCGATGACCGCCGCGGATTCCCGGTCCCTGTGGCGACAGCGCGGACGAGGGCGGGACCCCCTCACCGCGGAGACGTGTCCCGCTCTGGCGACCGGCGTGGATTTCGAGCCCACCGGCGAGGGCTCCGTGTGGCTCGCCACGGTGCAGGGTGTCCCGTCCGCGCGGCTGTCCCGGGCGGTGGTCGACCTGCTGACGGCGATGGACGGCCGGACCCCGGTCTCCGCGCTGCGGGTACGCTTCGCGCCGGAGGCGACCGACGAGAGCGTGCTGCGACTGGTGGAGCGCTTCCGCGACAACGGTCTCCTGGCCGGGGGCGCGTCCCGACCACCCGGCCGCGTCGCCTACCGACCGCCGTTCACCCTGCAGTTCGCGACGCTCCGTGCGCCCGCCCTCTTCGCGCGCCTGGACCGGCTGGTCGTCCCCGTCCCGCGCCGAGCAGCCCTCGCGGCCGTCGCCGCGGTGCTCGTCGCCGGGGCCGTCGCCGCGATCCTGCAGGCCGGCGATCTCAGGAACGTGCTCACGCGCCCCCTACCGCTCACCGGCTTCGTCGTCGTCGTCGTGGCGCTGGGACTCGCGACGCTGTTCCACGAGGCCGCGCACGGGCTCACCCTCACCCGGCTGGGCGGTCGGCCCCGACGCGCCGGGTTCATGCTCTTCTACCTCACGCCCGCGTTCTTCGTCGATGTGACGGACGGATGGCGGCTCGCCGACCGTCGGCATCGTGTGGCGATCGCGCTCGCCGGTCCGGCCGTCCACGCCACGGCGGCGGCGGTGGCGATGCTCGCCGCTCTCGGCCTGCCGGCGTCGACGGCCCGCGAGACGCTGCTGCTCCTCGCGATCTCCTGCACTGTCGTCGTCCTCGTGAACCTGATCCCGTTCGTGCGGTTCGACGGGTACATCGCGTTGATGAGCGCGCTGGACGAACCGAACCTTCGGGGGAGGACGGTTCGCGACGGCGGGGGCTTCCTCGCCCGTGTCCTGTTCGGCGGCCCGCGGCAGCCTCGGGCGCTGGAGCGGTGGTGGAGCGTGCCGTTCGGCCTCTGCTGCCTGGCGGCGCCGGTCGTGATGGTGCTGTTCGCGGTCGTGCGGACCGCACAGCTGCTCGCCGGGGGCGGGCCGGGGGCGAGCCTCGTCGTGCTCGCCCTGGAGAGCGTCGTGGTCGTGGTGGGCGTCGCCCTCCTGGTGCGCGCACTGATCCGTGTGCGGCGATCCGGTGTCTCCCGGACTCGTCTCGTCGCGGTGACCGCCGCGCTCGCCGTCGGCACGGTGGCCGCCGGCATCCTCATCCCGGTCCCGACGGCCGCGACACTCGGGTACTGGGTGGACGACGACCGCGTGGTCCTGGTCCGCGGAGGATCGGACGCCGGTGCAGACATCCCGGACGGTGCGCGCGTCATCCTGTCGACGCGGGGGATCCTCGCGAACGAGTACCGGGGCGAGGGGAGGACCGCGGTCCGCCCTGCGGCGGAGGCCGAGGTTCCGATCGAGGCGCTGTACCCGGTCAGGGTGCCCGGGGTGACTGTCGCGGCGACGGCCGTTGCGGAGGTCGAGGTGACCGGGGAGAGGAGCGCCCTGCCGGCAGCCGGACAGGCGCGGGTCGAGCTGGGCACGACCCCGCTGTGGCATGCGCTCTGGGCGGCGGCCGTGTCGCCGCTGGCGACCCCCACGAGCGAGGAGGAGAGAGGATGACCATGAATCAGCACGCCATCGAGGTGCGCGGCTTGACCAAGAGGTTCGGACACCGCACCGCCGTCGAGGACCTGTCGTTCGCCGTGCCCCGCGGAGCGATCGTCGGGCTCCTCGGACCGAACGGCGCAGGGAAGTCGACGACGCTGCGCGCGATCGTCGGCCTCGTGCGCCCGACCGGCGGAGAGACCCTCATCGACGGGGCGCCGTTCGGTGCGCTCGACAACCCCGCCGTGCACGTCGGCGTCCACATGGACGGGTTCGGCTTCGAGCCGGGCATCTCGGGGCGACGGCATCTGGAGATCTGCCGCCTCGCCGCCGGGGCGCCCCGCGACCGCGTCGACGAGGTCCTCGCCGAGGTCGGCCTGGCCGCCGATGCGCGTCGGCGCGTGAAGACGTACTCGACGGGCATGGCCCAGCGGCTCGGGCTGGCCGCCGCATTGATCGGCGCGCCGCGGACGCTCATCCTCGACGAACCGGCCAACGGGCTGGATCCCGACGGCATCCGCTGGCTGCGCCGGTTCCTCCGCGGTTTCGCCGAACGCGGCGGCACGGTCCTCGTCTCCAGTCATCAGCTCCCCGAACTCGAGCAGGTCGTGGACGAGGTCGTCGTGATCAAGCGTCGGGCGCTCTTCGCCGGACGGCTGGACGATCTGGTCACAGGCGGGGCCGACTCGCTCGAGAGCCGGTACTTCGACCTCGTCGAGGGAGCCCCGGCATGAGCGGCGTGATCCGCAGCGAGATGCTGCGCGCGGTGAGCGGGCTGTCGATCCTCGCCGTGTACCTCGTCGCCGTCCTCATGCCGACGTTCGTGCTCTTCTCCGACGGCTCGCGTTTCGCTCTGGACGGCCTCGACGCCGACGCGGCGACGGCGCGACTGCTGGAGCCGCTCGCGTGGTCGGTCGTCTCGGCGGCGTTCGTCGGTGCCTACCCCGTGACGCGGGAGTACTACTACGGCTCCATGGACCGCACGCTCACGGCGGTCGGCTTCCGTCGCGCCTTCCGCGGGAAACTGGTCGCCGGCGTCCTCATCGCCCTGGCGCTGGCCGGCGTCGTCTTCCTGCTGTGGACGCTCGCGATCTCCCTCCTGCTCGCTCGCCACGGGCTCGCGCTCGTCTTCACTGCCGAGGCATGGCGGATCATCGCCGGGGCCGTGGCCGGGGTCGTCCTCGGTGCTCTCATCGGCGGGGCGATCGGCTGGATCACCCGGAACTACTACGCGACGGCGATCATCGTCCTCGTCTTCCCGATGGCGCTGGAGTTCGCGCTGCTGCGGACGGCACCGGAGATCGCGCGGTTCTCACCCGGGATGGCCATCGCCGCGCTGAGCGTGCCGGAGTACCAGGGACGACTGCTCGCCTTCGTGCCTGCCCTCGGCATCGGGGTGGCATGGGCGATCGGCCTCGTCGCGCTCGCCGCCGTCCGGGGACGCCGGAGCGTCGCGTGATCGGTCGGGCGCTACGGGCGCAGGCGCGCGGCGCGGTCGGGGATGTCGTCCTCCTCGGGATGGCGCTGGCGGCCTTCGTGCTGTCCCTATCCCTGGCGACCAGCGTCCCGGCGGAGCTCGGCGATGCGCCACGGGAGGCGCGGGAAGGACTGGTGGCACCCTTCGACGCCGTGCTCGCGACCTACGCCGGCATCCTCGCCGCCGTCTACGGTTCCTTCCGCTACACGATCGACCGGCGGGACGGTGTCGTCGCGCAGCGACTGATGCTGGAGTCCCGGTGGGCGATGCTCGTCGTCCGTATGCCTGCCTCGGCGCTGGGCGGCGCGGTCGTCGCGGTCGCGGCCGTCCTCGGCGGCCGCGCGGCGCTGTTCGTCACGATGGGCGGGATCCCCGTGCATCCGTCCGCCGTCATGGCCGCCCTCGCCCTCGGCGCGGCCGCCGCCCTCTGGGGCCTGGGGTCGGCATCGTCGTGCAGGCGCATCTCGCGGCGCTGTTCGTCACCGCGTTCTCGATGGGGGTCGGGCTGCTCGTGGCGATGTTCTGGAGCGCCAGCGCCGTCTACCTGCCTCTTCCTGCTCTGCTCGACGCCTTCCGGTTCGACGGGTCCGCCATCGGGATCCCGGCGGGCGGAGGACTCGGGCTGCTGGCGGCGCCGATCGCGGCGGGCTGGATCCTCCTCGCGGTGGGGGCGGGATCGGCCGTGTTCCTGCGGCGGGACGTGACCTAGGCCCGCGGGAGGCGACGTAGGATTCCTGGGTGGCCACCCCCAAGATCCTCCTCTTCTACGCGTTCACCCCGCTCGCCGACCCGGAGGCCATCCGCGTCTGGCAGCGCGATCTCGGCGAGGCGCTGGGGCTGCGCGGTCGGCTGCTGATCTCGTCGCAGGGCATCAACGGCACTCTCGGCGGCGACCTCCCGGTGCTGAAGAAATGGGTGCGGTCATTCCGCTCCTATGCGCCCTTCCGCGACGCCGACATCAAGTGGAGCGAGGGCCCCGGGCTCGACGCGTCGGGCCGCAGCCTCGACTTCCCGAAGTTGAGTGTGAAGGTGCGCGACGAGATCGTGTCGTTCGGGGCCCCGGACGAGCTGCGGGTCGACGCGGACGGCGTCGTCGGCGGGGGCGCGCGGCTCACCCCCGAACAGCTGCACGCCCTGGTCGCCGAGCGCGGGGACGAGGTCGTGTTCTTCGACGGACGGAACGCGCTGGAGGCCGAGATCGGACGCTTCCGTGGCGCCGTCGTGCCGGATACGGAGACCACCAGGGACTTCGTGCGCCTGCTCGACTCCGGCACCTACGACGACCTGAAGGGCAAGCCCGTCGTCACGTACTGCACCGGCGGCATCCGCTGCGAGGTGCTGTCGAGTCTCATGGTCGCCCGCGGCTTCGGCGAGGTGTATCAGCTGGAGGGCGGCATCGTCCGCTACGGGGAGACCTTCGGCGACGACGGCCTCTGGGACGGATCGCTCTACGTCTTCGACGGGCGTGGATCCGTCGACTTCTCGGACCACGCGCGGGTCATCGGTGTGTGCGTGGGATGCGGCGCGGCGACCAAGCGCACCGCCAACTGCCCTGACCCGTCGTGCCGCGTGCAGTCCGTCGTCTGCGCGGACTGCGAGGCCGTCGCGTGCCCGGCGCATGCGGCCACCGTGCCGACGCGGGCCTGAGCGGCGCGACGACGACGGTCACACCAGGAGCCGGGCGTCTGATCCGCGCGGGGCGTAGAGCGACCGCGGCAGCAGCAGTGCGCGTGCCCGCGTCGACCCGTCGACATGCGCGCGGAGACTGACGAGCACGGACTGCAACGGCGCGCCGAGGTCGTCCTCCGCCGCGGACGCGCGGGCGTAGTTGGCGCGCTCCACTGCCGCGATGAGCCGCCCCAGCGCACCCTCGTCGGCTCCCGCATCCCTGACGAGACCTGCGGCCCGCATCCGCGGACTGTCCGCATCCGAGACCGCGATCCGGAGATCGATCAGGGTGTCGCGCAGTTCCGCCCAGGCCGCGGCGGCGTCTCCGCGAGCGGCACGGCGCATCCGGAGGCGCCGCTCGACGAGCCGGACGAGCGCGGGAAGGAGGAGGAGCGCCACGACGCCGAGAACGGTGAGGACCACCGGCGTCGGGTCCAGCCGGCGCAGCTCTCCGGAGTCCGTCGAGCCGGCATCGGCATCCCGCCGATCGACCTCGGGGCCGGAGGTCTCCTCCGTCTGCGGTGCGGTCGTCGGCGCAGGAGTGGCGGGGCCTCCGCCGGTCCCGCCTGCGGTCGTGCCCGCCCGGAAGGCCGTGGGGACGCCGAGCGAGGCGGTCGGCTCGAACGGCACCCAGCCGATCCCGGGGAACAGCACCTCGGGCCAGGAATGCAGCTGATCGCTCGACACCGAGAAGATCGACTCGTCTCCGCGCTTCTCGTCCGTGAGGGACCCGGGGAGGTAGCCCACCACGATGCGCACCTGCATGCCCAGGCTCTCGGCCATGAGGGCGAAGGAGCCGGCGAAGTGCACGCAGTATCCGGACCGCTCTTCGAGGAATCGTGCCACCGCGTCCGCGCCGGTCCCGTCGAACCCCTCGTCGACCGGCGTCTCCAGCGAGTACTCGAACTGCGACCGGAACCAGTTCTGCAGGGCGACGAGGCGGTCGTAGTCGGTCTCCTCGTCCGCGGTGACCTCCGTCGCCAGCCGGGAGATGATCCCCGGAAGCTCGACGTCCTCGTCCTCCGCGTCCGCGAGGGGCGGGGCGGCCTCCGCGGCGCGGATCTGCTCCAGGGTCGGCGTCACGCGGAGCGAGGTGACCGTGTAGTCGTTGCCGACCGCATCGGCGCGGCGGGAGAAGAGGGTGCGGTTCTCGGGCGACACGCGCCACGCGGCGCTCAGACCCTGCACTTCCGTGGCCGGATACGGCAGCGGGAGCCAGGAGCTCGACATGCGCAGCACCCGGATCGAGGTCGTCTGCTCCGCGGTGGTGATGTCGTCCCCCCACTCCGGATCCCCGAAGCCGTCGACCTGAGACTGCAGGTCCCCGCGGTCCGGCTGCCAGACGCGGCCGTCGAACCGGGAGAGCGTCGTGAGGCGGAGATACGGGGCGGTGTCGGTCTTCGCGGCCACGGTCAGCACCTCGACCGGACTCGGCTGCCGCAGGTCGTCGCCGAGCCGTAGCGAGGCATCGACGGTCACGCCGACCCCGGTGCCGGTGATGGTCGAGCCGACCGGGAGCAGCGGCGTCACGACGAAGGTGGTGGCGAGGGCGGCGGCACCGACGGCGACCGCGACGCCGGCCGACGCGCGGCGCGGTGACTCCGGATGCCGACGCGCGGTGAAGCGGAACACGAGGAGCGCCACGACCGCCGCGAGGGCGAACCAGGCCACAGTCGGGGCACCCAGGGTGATGATCATGGGCACCGCACCGGTGACGCCCAGCAGAACGGTCGTGAGCACGGCGGAGCGACTCGCGATCAGGAGATCGAGCAGGATCGCGACGACCGCGAAGCCCGCTCCGAGGGCGGCCGCAAGCCCCGGGGAGGCCTCCAGCGGGGCCGAACCGAAGACGATCTCCTCCGCCGCGGCGGAGGCGAGGGCCTGGAACAGGCCGAAGGTGCGGGGCGTCGGCACGACCCCCGCGATCGCGGTGTCTCCGGCGAGGAGCAGCGTGAGGACGCCGACCGCCACGATGACCTGCGCCACAAGGGCGAGCAGCCCGGCGATACCCTCCGCACGCCCGCGTAGGAGATGACGCACGAGCGCGCCGACCCCCACGACCGCGATGATGACGACGGTCGCGACGAACGACCAGGTCCCCGGAGCGATGACGGCGGTGAACGGCCACAGCGCCGTGAGGGCCGCGAGGCCGGCGAGGGCCGCCGGAGCGAGGACACCGGACGGCGGCTCCTCCCGGTCACGGTGCCAGCGTGCGCGGGTGTCGGCGGGCACGGGGGCGGGTCGCGTGCGCTCAGCGCGGAACATCGGCGGTTCCCGTCCGCGCCGACAGCGCGTCGTCCCAGGCATCCGCGACGTCGACGCCGAGCCGGGTCACGGTCCAGCCGTGCTGGCGGGCGGCGTCCTCCGTTCCCGGGAGCGGATCGGTACTGAACAGCAGCGGCGCTGCGGCCCCCGCCGGACGCAGGAGCGCGGCGTCCTCCTCGTCCAGCCGACCGGTCACGTAGACGAGCGGCCCCGGCGGTGTCCCGCCCAGGAGCGCGGCGAGGTCGCGCCTCTCGCCGCGCGGCGTCACCATCGCCAGGGAGACCAGCAGGCCGTCCCTGTCGTCCTCGTGTCCGCGGAGCACGCCGAGGAGCGTGCCGGCGCTGTCCAGCACGTCGACGCTGTACCCCTCCGCAGCGAGGTGCACGGCGGCGGACGCGCACAGGGAGACCGCGGCCTCGAACGCCGGGTCGACGGCATCGGTCCCCGTGGTCCAGCCGCCGGCGGCGCGGTCGAGCACGACGACCGCGTCGGGGCTCGACTCCTCCTCCTCCTGCCGGACCATGAGTTCGCCGCGGTGCGCCGTCGCCCTCCAGTGGATGCGTCGCATCGAGTCCCCCGGTGCGTAGCCGCGGGGGGAGAGGTTGTCGCTGCCCTGGCCCAGGCGGGTGGAGGAGGTGTGCGCGGTCCCGCCCGCGGCGCCGACCCGCACGGCGAGCGGGGTGAGCGCGAAGACCTCCGGCACGACCGTGATGGTGCGCGTGTCGCCGAAGGCCTGCTCGCGCTGGGCGAGACCGAACGGGTCGACGGTGCGCAGCAGGAGGGGGCCCAGCGGCCAGACACCCCGGCGGACGCCGGTGATGAGGTAGTTCAGCTGGGGTGTATCCCCGGGATACTCGCCCCCCGAGTCGCCGGCGACCGCGGTGGGGAGGACGTCGTGCCAGAGCCCGTGCGGGACCCGGAGGGCGCGCAGCGTGAAGCGGACCGTCACCCGCGAGGTCTCCGAGACCGTGAGCAGGTCGGTCGAGATCTGTCGGCTGACCGTTCCGGAGCGTCGCGGGAGACGCACGGCGAGGGCGGCGAACAGCGTGAGCGCAGCCAGCAGGATCCCGAGGTACAGGAGGATCCTGGCGCCGAGGACGTTGGCCGCGATCACGCACCCGAGCGCGGCGACGAGCGCACCGGTGCCGCGCGGCGTGAGCAGTCGACGTCGGCGCATGATCGCGTCCTCAGGAGCGGGTCGCGACGGGGACGCGGACGCGCTCGGCGATCTGGGTGAGTGCGGCCTCGACCGGCTGCGCGCCGGCACGGTGGGCCCCGCGGGCGGGGAGCAGCCGGTGCGCGAACACGGGGATCAGCAGGTCGGTGATGTCGTCCGGGATGACGTAGTCGCGGCCGTCCAGCGCGGCCCAGACCTTCGCCGCGCGGACGAGCTGCAGCGTGGCCCGCGGGCTGGCGCCGAGGTGCAGGCTGGGGTCGTTCCGCGTCGCCTGGGCGAGGGAGACGGCGTACTCCTCGAGGGCGGGCGCCACGTGCACGGCGCGCGCCCACGCGATGAGCTGGGAGATCGCGGCGGCGTCCGCGACGGGGGTGACGGTCGCCAGCGGATTCACGACGTCACGCTGCCGGAGCATGAGGGCCTCGGCCGCGGGGTCGGGGTAGCCCATCGAGATGCGCATCATGAAGCGGTCGCGTTGCGCCTCGGGGAGCGCGTACGTGCCCTCCATCTCCAGCGGGTTCTGCGTGGCGACCACGAGGAACGGATCGGGCAGCCGGTGGGTGGAGCCGTCGACCGTGACCTGCCCCTCCTCCATGGCCTCCAGCAGCGCCGACTGGGTCTTGGGGGACGAGCGGTTGATCTCGTCGGCGATGACGATGTGCGCGAAGATGGCGCCGCGTTTGAACTCGAACTCGCGGTCGACGGGGTTGTAGACGGACACGCCCGTCACGTCGCCGGGAAGGAGATCCGGGGTGAACTGGATGCGCCGGACGGTGGCATCGACGGTGGCGGCGAGGGCGCGCGCCAGCATGGTCTTCCCGACCCCGGGCACGTCCTCGATGAGCAGATGTCCTTCGGCGAGCAGGCAGACGAGGGCGCTGCGCACGGCCTCGGGCTTCCCGTCGATCACCTGGCTGATCGAGCCGAGGATGGCCGCCGTCTGCGCGGCGAATCCGTCGGCGTCGATCGCGACCGGGCTCAGGGGGGCGTTCTCTGGCATGCGTTCCCTCTCGTCCGGCGCAACGATGCGCGTGCATCGATCGTACGCTCCGCACGGCCTGCGGGACCATGTCGGGCTGGCCGGTCTGCGCGGACAGCAGGGTCGGCCGTCAGCCCCAGATCCGGTACCGCGGCTCCGCGGGGTCGAGCAGCGCAGGGGTGAGGCGGGCGACCTGGAGCAGCGCGAGACCCGTCGTCCCCCGGAGTTCGTGGAGCTCGCACTGCCCGACCGTCTCCCGCCACCGCGCGGCGAAAGCCTCGGCGTCAGCTCGGCGGCGCGAGAGCGCTGCGGGAACCGGCAGCAGACGACGACCGGGGACGGCGCGGTCGACGATCGAGCGGATGCGGTCGAGCACGGGACCGGGCCGGCCGAAGATCCCTTGGTCGACCCGCAGGAGGAAGCGCGGGCTCTCGGCCACGGCGAACAGCTCCTGCAGGGCGTCGGCGATCAGTGCGCGGTCGCTCCGCGGTCCGGCGATCTCGATCCAGAAGTCGGCGGCGGAGCGGTTGCGCACCCGGACGGTCGAGGCATCGAAGGGCCCCGCCCGTCCGGCGTCGTGGAGGGACCGGGCGATGGCCAGCGCGGCGCCGCCGTACAGAGCAGCGGGGTCACGGAGGCGGTGCAACGCGCGCAGCACGCTGGACCCGCACACCACAGCGGTCGCCAGCACGCCGCCGAGCGCCGCGACGGTGACGCCCGCCTCCAGCGGGAGGGAGACTGCGCCGATCGCCCCCAACGCCGCCGTTCCGAGGGCGATGCCGGTCGCGCTGAATCCGAATGTCAGGGGCACGGCAGCGGCGAGGGTCGGTCCCGTCCGCAGCAGGCGGGCCTCCGGCGTCGTGCGGACGGAGACCACGTCGCGCTCCCGGGAGTCGTGAGGCTCGCCGATCCGCCAGTCCGCTCTGATCTGGGCGCGGGTGGGGAGCCGCGAGAGCGTCTCCTCGTTGATCCTCTCGATCGTAGCGCCGGGGACCTTCTCGAGGACGGCGTCGAGTGCGGCGATCGCGGCGGAGGGGAGCGCGTGGTCCAGTCCCGAGACGATCCGGGTGCCGTCGTCGGCGCTGAGCCCCCAGAGGTGTCCGTGTCGTCGTCGCAGGCGCTGCGTCTCGGCGGGGCTGTCCAGGTCGACGGACGCGGGGATGACGCACGCCACCGACCAGTTGTGCGCCACCTTCTCCGGCCATGCGGGGTCGAGACGCAGGGTGCGCCCCCGGAGCTGCTGGGTGCCGGTGCTCGTCGCCACCGCGGTCAGATCGATCAGCGTGTTCACCGACGGGCAGTCCCACCCCTCGCCGAGGAGTCCTCGGGTGCCGACGAGCACCCGCACGGTGCCGCGTCGGATCAGCTCCGAGACGGCCGCGACGACCTGGCCCCGTCCGGCCTCGGCGACGCGGAGATCCCGCGCGCCTCCTGCTCCGTCGACGACCGTCACCTCGTCCCCGAGCACCGCGGACAGCTGCTCCGCGAGGTCGGCGGCATCGACGGCCCGCACCCGCAGATGTTGGGCGGTCAGCAGCACCGGACGCAGCGTCCCTGTCACCTCGTCGGCGGCCAGGAGGTCGAAGACGCGGAGTGCGCCGGCGGGCTGCCCGGTGAGCCCGCGGCGGCTCCCGTGCTCGACGAAGTCGGTCACGACCACCGCCCGCATCTGGGCGCCGGCCTCTCCGCTCAGCTCGCGGCGCAGGATGTCCACGGCCGCGCGGTCCTTCGCCACCGAAGACGTCAGTGTGGTCTCCACCGGGTCCCGGCCGCGTCGCAGCCCCCGATCGGTGAGGTGCAGGCCGAAATCCGCGAGAGCTCCGCGCACGTGCTCCCATTGGCGCAGGGCGGTGGGGTCGGTGAGCAGGCGCGTCTGCGCGAAACGGGTGAGGACGGTGAGGAGGTCGTCGGTCGTGCAGCGGCCGAACAGCACCGGCGGCAGGAGCGCGCCGAGCGGGTGCCACGGCGCCACCGTCTTGACGACGACTCCGGCGGCCCGGGTGAGGGTGAAGTCCGTGGAGAGCGCGTGCTCCAGCCGTGCCCGCCGCGCGATGTCGGGGTCGTCCGTCCCCGTCGGTGGCACGCAGCCCGCCGCCGGCTCCGGCTGCAACGTCGCCTCCAGATACGCCACGCCGTCCGGCGAGGACAGCACCTGCCCGACGAGATCCGCCAGCAGGGCTTCGTGCCGGCGGATGAAGGCGGCCTCGGTCGGGTCCGGCTGGGTGAACCAGATCGAGTCCCGATAGGGCGCGAGGTGGCCCTCCTTCACCACCGCGGGGGCGGGCACCTCGTAGTCCACGTCTCCGAGCAGGCGCGTGTAGTTCTCGTACTCGACACCGTCGTCGGGGGAGGGGAGCGTCGCCGTCAGGCCGATCAGGACCGGGGGCGATCCCGCGGCCCGGATGCGCGCCGCCAGGTAGGCGACGACCAGCGCCCAATGGTCGAGCAGATGATGGCACTCGTCGAGGATGATCGTGCGCACTCCGGCGGCGACGATCGCGTCGATGAGCGCCACGGCGTTGGGGTGCAGCACCCGGGCCAGCTCCTCCGGGCGCTGCTGCGAGAACGAGCGGCGCACCCGGCGTACCCGCCGCCGCAGTCCTGAGCGGTAGCGGTCGGGGTTGTCGACCTCGAGTGTGGCGAGCCAGGTCGCCGCATCGGCCTCGGACCGATCGGTCTCGGCGAGCTCGGCGATCCACCGATGACGCGCCAGCTCCTCGAACGGCGAACCGTCGCCGGTGACGCTGAGGAGTTGGTAGGTCAGCACGGTGAGGTCTCCGAGCCGCCGCGGATCGTCTGAGACGGCGTCGTCCTCGGGGGCGAGCTTCCGCGCCTCCCGGAGCCATTGCTGGCGGATGGTGAGCGTCGGAGTCAGGACGAGCGTGCGGTGTCCCTCCCGCGCGGCGAGCAGCAGTCCGAGCAGGGTCTTGCCGGAACCCGGCGGTGCGACGACGTGCATCTTCTCGTCGGAGCCGACCTCGATGCGCTCCAGCACCTCGGCCTGGTACGTGCGCAGCGGTCCGCGGAACCGCCACGACGAGAGCGGGTGGGCGAGCGGATCCATGACCTGCACAGTCTCTCAAAGAGTGCGGTGTGTCATCGCGCCGGTCGGTGTCGGGTAGAGTGGACGACGGCTCTCCGCGTGGCGGCATCCAGGCCAATTCCCCCAGGGCGGAAACGCAGCAAGGGTAACCGGGCTCTGCTGGGTGCGCGGAGGGTCTTTTCTTTTGCCCGCGTCCAGCCGGCCGCAGGGTGCGCCTGCGACAATCGAGCGGTGACCGTTCCTCCGCCGGCCAGACCCGAGCATCCGCTGCGGCGATTCGCGTCGCCCGTGCTGCTGCTCGCGGCGATGTGGGCGGTGCAGTTCGCGGACGCCGTGCTGCCGGGCTCGTTCAGCGGCCTCGGCATCCGCTCGTGGGATCCCGCCGGGCTGCTCGGGATCGTGTTCGCGCCGCTGCTGCACGCGAGCTGGGCGCATCTGATCGCGAACTCCGTCCCGTTCCTCGTGCTGGGCTGCCTGGTGGCCGTCGAGGGCACGCGCCGATTCTGGGCGGTCACCGTGATCGTCGCGGTCGTCGGCGGGCTCGGGACCTGGCTCGTGAACGCGCCCGGCACGCTGACGGTCGGCGCCTCCGGACTCGTGTTCGGCTACTTCGGCTACGTGGTGATGCGGGTGTTCGCCCCCGGCCGCGTGGCGCATCGCATCCTCTACGCGGTGATCGCCGTCGTCGTGATCGGCCTCTACGGCGGCACCATGCTGGCCGGGGTGTTCGGAGTGGCGGACGGCGTGTCCTGGCAGGGCCATCTGTTCGGTGCCATCGGGGGCGGTGCGGCCGCGCTCGCCGGACGGCGTCCCGACCAGCGCCGCGCCGTCGGACGATGACGGCTCCGCGCACGAGAGGGACGACGGGGACGCGGACCACGTCGACCCGGCGGCCCGCCGCGTCGCGCGAGGCCGCCAACCGCCGACGCCGCGAGGCCCGCCGTCGAGCCGCCCGGCGCGCACAGCGGAAGCGGATCCTGCGGCGCGTCGCCGTGTCCGCCGCCGTGATAGCCGCGGGGGCGGCGCTGCTCGTGCTCATCCCGCTGGGGCTGGCGAGGGATCCGGCGCCGGTCTGCCTCGACCGTCCGTCGACCTTCCCCCAGGCAGGGGTGGCCGGATGGAGCGGTGAACAGCTCGAGAACGCTGCGACCATCATCCGCACCGCCGACGAGCTCGGGTTCGCGCGGGACGGCCAGATCCTCGGCGTCATGACCGCGATGGGCGAGAGCAGTCTGCGCAACATCGACTACGGGGACTGGGAGACGCGCGGCTGGACCAATCCGGATGGATCGCGCACGACGAGCATCGGCCTCTTCCAGCAACAGGACTGGTGGGGGAGCGTGGAGCAGCGGATGGATCCGGCCACCGCCGCCCGGTTGTTCTTCGAGCGCCTCGGACGCGTGCCCGACTGGCCGTCGATGGCGCCCTCGCATGCCATCCACCGGGTGCAGGTGAACACCGATCGGGACTACTACACGCGGTATCAGGAGGACGCGACGGCGGTCGTCGACGTGCTCTCCGGCCCGTGCGAGTGACCGCCGCGATTGTCACGGCAGCTGTGGGGTGCGGTGTCGGGGCGCCCGCCTAAGCTGGAGCCGTGTCGCGGAGCATCTACATCACCTCGGCCGAAGGCCACACCGGGAAGTCGACGATCGCCCTGGGGGCGCTCGACGCGCTGATGCGCGTGTCACCGCGCGTCGGGGTCTTCCGCCCGATCGCCCGGGCGGTCGCGGAGCGCGACGAGATCCTCGAGCTGCTGCTCGCCCATGACGGCGTCCAGCTCGACTACGAGGACTGCATCGGCGTCACGTACGACGATGTGCGCGCCGATCCGGAGGGCGCGCTGTCGACCATCGTCGCCCGCTTCAAGGCCGTCGAGGCGCAGTGCGACGCGGTGGTGATCGTCGGCAGCGACTACACCGACGTCGCGAGCCCCGCCGAGCTCGGCTTCAACGCCCGGATCGCGGCGAACCTCGGCGCCCCCGTCCTGCTCGTGCTGAGCGGGCGCGACCAGCAGCGGCAGGCCGAGCAGCTCGGCACCACGACCGCGCGGGTGCCTGCCGCCGTGGGCCAGATCGCCGCCCTCGCGCTGCCGGAACTCGCCGAGGAGCGCGCGGAGCTGTTCGCGGTGGCCGTGAACAGGGCCGACCCGGACGGGCTCGATGCCATCGTCGACGCGGTGCGCGCCGTCCTTCCCGCCGGCACCCCGGTCTGGGCGCTGCCCGAGGACCGCGCGCTCGTCGCACCGTCCATCCGCGGCATCGTCTCCGCCGTCGACGGGACGCTGCTCAAGGGCGACGAGGATCGCCTGACCGCGGTCGCGCTGTCCATCGTCGTGGCCGGGATGTCGATGGTGAACGTCCTGCCGCGTCTCACCGACGAGGCCGTCGTCGTGATCCCCGCCGACCGCACCGAGGTGCTGCTCGCCGCCCTCCTCGCCGACTCCTCCGGCACGTTCCCGCGGATCGCCGGGATCATCCTCAACGGTCCCTTCCCCCTGCCCGGACCGATCCTCCAGCTGCTCGACGGCTTCGCCTCCTCGGTGCCGATCATCACCACCGACCTCGGCACCTACGACACGGCGGTACGGGTGATGGGCGCCCGCGGTCGCATCTCCGCCGACTCGCGCGGTCGCTACGACCGGGCACTCGGACTCTTCCAGGCGCATGTCGACGTGGCCGAGCTCACCGAGCAGCTCGGGCTCGCCGAGTCGCACGTCGTCACACCGCTCATGTTCCAGTACGGACTGATGGAGCGCGCGCGGTCCGACCGTCGCCATATCGTCCTCCCCGAGGGCGACGACGACCGCATCCTCCGCGCGGCGGCGGCGCTGCTGTCCCGTGAGGTGGCGGAGCTGACCATCCTCGGCGACGACGGCGCGATCCGTGCGCGGGCGGCGGAGCTCGGCCTCGACATCGCCGGTGCGCACGTGGTGAGCCCCACCGACCCGGCCCTCGTGGAGCGCTTCGCCGCCGAGTACGCCCGGTTGCGCGCCCACAAGGGGATCACGCTCGCGCAGGCCGCCGACACCGTCACGGACGTCTCCTACTTCGGGACGATGATGGTGCACCTCGGACTCGCCGACGGCATGGTCTCCGGTGCCGCGCACACCACGGCGCACACGATCCGTCCGTCCTTCGAGATCATCAAGACGAAGCCGGGTGTGAACGTCGTCTCCAGCGTGTTCCTCATGGCCCTCGCCGACCGCGTGCTCGTGTACGGCGACTGCGCGGTCATCCCCGATCCCACGGCCGAACAGCTCGCCGACATCGCGATCTCGTCCGCCACCACCGCCCGGCAGTTCGGCATCGACCCCCGCGTGGCGATGCTGTCGTACTCCACTGGTGAGTCCGGGTCGGGAGCCGACGTCGACAAGGTCAGGGCGGCGACGGCACTCGTGCGCGAGCGCGCTCCCGAACTCCTGGTGGAGGGCCCCATCCAGTACGACGCCGCCGCCGACGCGGCGGTCGCCAAGGCCAAGCTGCCGGACTCGGCGGTGGCGGGGCGGGCGACCGTGTTCGTCTTCCCCGACCTCAACACCGGCAACAACACCTACAAAGCGGTGCAGCGCTCCGCCGGCGCCGTGGCCATCGGTCCAGTGCTCCAGGGGCTCAACAAGCCCATCAACGACCTGTCCCGCGGTGCGCTCGTCGACGACATCGTGAACACGGTGGCCATCACGGCGATCCAGGCCCAGGGCGACGAGCGATCGGGGGAGGGGGCGTGAGCGCGATCCTCGTCATCAACAGCGGGTCGTCCTCGCTGAAGTACAGCCTCATCGACACCGCGCACGAGGACGAACTCGCCAGCGGGCTCATCGAGCGCATCGGACAGGAGTCCAGCCCTGTCGCCCACACCGTGCGCCCGGAGCCGGGTGACGGACCGTCGGCCACGATGCTCGACGCCACCTACCGCGACGAGCAGCCCATCCCCGACCACGCTGCGGCCTTCGAGGTCATGCGCGCGCAGTTCGCCGCGCACGGTCCTTCGCTCGATGCCCATCCGCCGGTCGCGGTGGGGCATCGGGTCGTGCACGGTGGGGCGCGCTTCTACGCGCCGACCCTGATCGACGCCGACGTCGAGCGGCAGATCGACGAGCTCGCCGTGCTGGCACCGCTGCACAACCCCGCGAACCTCGCCGGCATCCGGGCGGCCCGCGCCGTGTTCGCCGACGTCCCGCACGTCGCGGTGTTCGACACGGCGTTCCATCAGACGCTCCCGCCGGCGGCCTACACCTACGCGATCGACGCGCAGCTCGCCGCCGCGCACCGGGTCCGTCGATACGGCTTCCACGGCACGAGCCACCAGTACGTCAGCGCGGCCGCCGCGCGTTTCCTCGGGCGCGATCTCGGCTCCCTGCGGCAGCTCGTGTTCCACCTCGGCAACGGCGCCTCGGTCACCGCGATCGACGGCGGCCGCTCAGTGGAGACGTCGATGGGACTCACCCCGCTCGAGGGGCTCGTCATGGGGACGCGCTCGGGCGACCTCGATCCGGCCGCCCTCGTGCACCTGTCGCGCCGCGCCGGCTACACGATCGACGACCTCGACGCGCTCCTGAACACCCGCAGCGGGCTGGCCGGCCTCGCCGGTCGCAGCGACATGCGCGACATCCTCGCCGGGGTCGCTGCGGGCGAAGAGGCCGCGACACTCGCTTTCGACGTGTACGTCCACCGTCTCCGGGCCTACGCCGGCGCCTACATCGCCCAGCTCGGCGGGGTCGACGTCGTGTCCTTCACCGCCGGCGTGGGCGAGAACGCGGCCCCTGTGCGGGCAGCGGCGATGGCGACGCTCGGCTTCGCGGGGATCGAGATCGATGCCGCCCGCAACGAGGCGAAGGAGCGCGGCATCCGTGTCATCTCCACGGATGCGTCCGCCGTGACGGTCCTCGTCGT
This sequence comes from Microbacterium sp. NPDC064978, assembly GCF_044543605.1. NCBI lineage: Bacteria > Bacillati > Actinomycetota > Actinomycetes > Micrococcales > Microbacteriaceae > Microbacterium > Microbacterium sp. NPDC064978. Next base: position 297,581 of record NZ_JBITWF010000003.1, read on the forward strand.
CCCCACCGACGAGGAGCTGCAGATCGCCAGGCAGACCGCCGAGCTGCTCTGATCCCGGTCCGGGGTTACCCCGCGCGCGCCACCGCCATTACGCTTGCACAGTGGCACGGAGAGGTGCCGACCCGACCCTCGTCCTTCTCCTGGAGGCTCTGTGCCACACGCGCTGCCCGACCTGTTCCACGCCGACGGTGTGCTGTTCGACCTCGACGGCGTCCTCACGCCGACCGCCGAGGTGCACATGCGCGCCTGGAAGGCGGTCTTCGACGACGTCTTCGCCCGCTGGGACATCACTCCGCCGTACACCGACGAGGACTACTTCGCCTACGTCGACGGCAAGAAGCGCTACGACGGCGTCGCGAGTCTGCTGCGCAGCCGCAACGTCGAGGTGCCGTGGGGCTCCGTGGACGACGACCCGTCGGCCGAGACCATCTGCGGGATCGGCAACCGCAAGAACGCCGCGTTCGCGACGTCCCTCCGCAGCCAGGGCATCGCTCCGTTCCCCGGCTCCCTCGCCGTGGTCGAGGCGCTGCACGCCGCCGGGATCCCGCTCGGCGTCGTCTCCAGCTCGAAGAACGCCGAGGAGGTGCTGGCGGCCGCCGGCATCCGCTCCTTCTTCCGCGTCGTGATCGACGGCGTCGTCGCCGAGCGCGAGCACCTCGCCTCCAAGCCCGCTGCCGACATGTTCGCCGCCGGTGCCACGGCCCTCGGCGTCGACCCGGCCCGCAGCATCGCCGTCGAGGACGCCACCTCCGGTGCCGCCTCCGCCGCCGCGGCGGGGTATGCCGTGGTCATCGGCGTCGACCGCGGAGCGGGCGCCGACGCGCTCCGGGCCGCCGGAGCCACCCACGTCGTCGACGACCTCGGCGTCCTGCTTCCCGCCACCCGCACCGACACCCCGGAGACCGCATGATCGACCGCGACCGCTTCCCCGTCGACCCGTGGCGTCTCATCGAGACGCGCTACTCGGAGGAGGGCGTCGGCGAGACGCTGTTCTCGGTCGGCAACGGCTACCTCGGGCTCCGGGGCAACCACATCGAGGGGCGTGGCGCGCAGGAGCACGGCACCTTCATCAACGGTCTGCACGAGACCTGGCCCATCCGGCACGCCGAGCAGGCCTACGGCTTCGCCGAGGTCGGCCAGACCATCGTCAACGCCCCCGACGCCAAGGTGATGCGGCTCTACGTCGACGACGAGCCGATCTCCCTCGACGACGCGGACGTGCGCGAGTACGCCCGCACGCTCGACATGCGCACGGGGGTGCTCGAACGGCGCGTGGTCTGGGAGACGCCCTCCGGCAAGCGGGTGCGCATGCGGGATCAGCGTCTCGTGAGCTTCGAGGAGCGCCACCTCGCGGTGCTGCGGCTCGAGGTCGTCGTCGAGAACGCCAACGCCCCGGTCACGATCAGCTGCCAGCTCCTCAACCGTCAGGACGGGGCGGGCGTGTATGCCGGCTCTCCGATGACGACCAAGGGCGCCGCCTTCGACCCGCGCAAGGCCGAGCGCATCGCGGACCGTGTGCTGCAGCCGGCCGAGCACTGGCAGGACGGCCTGCGCTCCGCCCTGTCGTATCGGGTCGCCGCGTCCGGGATGACCGTCGCCGTCGTCGCCGATCACATCATCGAGACGGAGAACGACTACAACGTCCGGACGCTCATCGAGCCGGACATCGCCAAGAACGTCTTCCGTGTGCAGGCGAAGGCCGGCGTGCCCATCACGATCACCAAGCTCGTCAGCTATCACTCCTCCCGCGGGGTGCCCCCGCGGGAGCTCGTCGACCGCTGCCGTCGGTCCCTCGACCGGGCCGCGGACGAGGGCGTGGAGACGGTGTTCCGGCGTCAGCGCGAGTGGCTCGACGCGTTCTGGGAGCGCAGCGACGTGCAGATCGGCGGGCGCGACGACCTGCAGCAGGCCACCCGCTGGTGCCTGTTCCAGCTCGCGCAGGCATCGGCCAGGGCCGACGGCGCCGGCGTCCCCGCCAAGGGGCTGACCGGCTCCGGCTACAGCGGCCACTACTTCTGGGACACCGAGATCTACGTGCTCCCCTTCCTCACCTACACGACGCCGCGGTGGGCCTACAACGCGCTGCGGGCCCGGGTGAAGATGCTCCCCGCCGCGCGTCGCCGGGCCGCCCAGCTCAACGAGGCCGGCGCACTGTTCCCGTGGCGCACGATCAACGGCGAGGAGGCCTCGGCGTACTACGCCGCCGGCACGGCGCAGTACCACATCAACGCCGACATCAGCTTCGCGCTGGGCAAGTACGTGCGGGCGACCGGGGACGAGGCGTTCTTGCGTCGCGAGGGTGCCGACGTCGCGATCGAGACCGCGCGGCTCTGGGCCACCCTCGGCTTCTGGCGGGGGTCGCGGCTCGTGGAGCAGTCCGGTGCCGGCGATGGCCTCCAGACGTTCCACATCCACGGCGTCACGGGCCCGGACGAGTACACGACCGTCGTGAACGACAACCTGTACACGAACGTCATGGCGCGGTACAACCTCCGTTACGCGGCCAAGGTCGTGCGGGAGATCCGCGACAGCTACCCGGAGGACTACGCGGCCCTCGTCGAGCGGACGGGTCTCGGATCCGGTGAGGCGGAGTCCTGGGAGCGGGCGGCGGAGGCGATGTACATCCCGTACAGCGAGAGCCTCGGCATCCACCCGCAGGACTCGCTGTTCCTGGAGCGGGAGGTCTGGGACCTCGCGAACACCCCGGCCGACCAGCGTCCGCTGCTGCTGCACTTCCACCCGCTCGTGATCTACCGCTTCCAGGTGCTCAAGCAGGCCGACGTGGTGTTGGCGCTGTTCCTGCAGGGCAACCACTTCTCGCCCGAGGAGAAGAAGGCCGACTTCGACTACTACGACCCGCTGACGACGGGCGATTCGACCCTGTCGGCGGTCGTGCAGTCGATCCTCGCGGCGGAGGTGGGCTACCAGGACCTCGCGCAGAAGTACTTCGAGCAGTCGCTGTTCGTCGATCTGCACGACCTGCACCACAACGCGGCCGACGGCGTGCACGTCGCCTCGGCGGGTGGGGTGTGGACGGCCCTCGTGTGCGGTTTCGGTGGGATGCGCGACTACGGCGGCGACCTCAGCTTCGACCCGCGGCTCCCGGAGTCCTGGCCCTCGCTGTCGTTCCCGCTGCAGTGGCAGGGCACGGCGATGCAGGTGACCGTCACGCGGCACGAGCTGCGGGTGCAGGTGCGCAGCGGTCCTCCGGTGCCGTTCAGCGTGCGCGACAACGCCTACATCGCGACCCTGGAGGACGACGTCATCGTCCCCCTCGCGAACCAGGGGCCCGTGATCCCCGGTCGCCCGACGCTGCAGGAGTTCGCCGACGCCCGCCGCGACGACGGCACCCGGCTCTCCGCCTCGGTCCCGGTGATCACGAGCGCCATCCCCGTCATCGAGCCGATCGACTGACCGCCGACCCACCCCGTTGCGTGCGTCCCACCCCGTTGCGGACGTCCCCAACGGGGTGGTTCGCGTTAAAGAGGCCGGGTCGAGCGAGAGGGGAGCAACGTCGGTGGCACGCCGTAGGCTGGAGGGGTGACCACAGCCCTCTACCGCCGCTACCGACCCGAGACGTTCGGCGAGATGATCGGGCAGTCGCAGGTGACCGATCCGCTCATGACCGCGCTGCGCGGCGACCGTGTGGGTCACGCCTATCTGTTCTCCGGTCCGCGTGGCTGCGGCAAGACCACCTCGGCGCGCATCCTCGCCCGTTGCCTGAACTGCGCGGAAGGGCCGACCGACACCCCCTGCGGGACGTGCCCGAGCTGCGTCGAGCTGTCCAGGGCGGGCGGGGGATCGCTCGACGTCGTCGAGATCGACGCGGCGAGCCACAACGGCGTCGATGACGCCCGCGACCTGCGGGAACGGGCCACCTTCGCCCCGAGCCGCGACCGCTTCAAGATCTTCATCCTCGACGAGGCGCACATGGTCACCCCGCAGGGCTTCAACGCGCTGCTGAAGCTGGTGGAGGAGCCCCCGCCGCACGTCAAGTTCATCTTCGCCACGACGGAGCCCGAGAAGGTGCTGGGCACGATCCGCTCGCGCACCCACCACTATCCGTTCCGACTGGTCCCGCCCGCTGCGATGCTCGAGTACGTCGAGAAGCTGTGTGCGGAAGAGGGCGTGATCGTCGAGCAGGGTGTGCTGCCGCTCGTCGTCCGCGCCGGAGGAGGCTCGCCCCGCGACACGCTGTCGCTGCTGGACCAGCTCATCGCGGGCTCGGACGCCCCGGCCGGCTCGGAGACCGTCACCGTCGGCTACGCGCGCGCGGTGGCGCTGCTCGGGTACACCCACGGGGCCCTCCTCGACGAGATCGTCGATGCGCTGGCGGCGGGCGACGCCGCGACCGCCTTCCCCGCCATCGACCGCGTCGTGCAGACCGGCCAGGACCCGCGGCGCTTCGTCGACGACCTGCTGGAGCGCCTGCGCGATCTCATCGTGATCGCCGCCGTCGGCTCCGGTGCCTCCGCCGTCCTCCGCGGCATCGCGGAGGACGAGCTCGACCGGATGCGCCGGCAGGCCGAGTCGTTCGGCGCCGCGCGCCTCTCGCGTACCGCCGACGTGGTCAGCGCGGCACTGGACGACATGTCCGGAGCCACATCGCCGCGGCTCCACCTCGAACTCATGGTCGCTCGTGTCCTCGCCGCCGCACCCGGCGGCTCGGCGGCGTCCGGCACCGCCGCGTCGGGCGCGCTGCACCCGCCGGCCACCACGCACCCGCCGGTGGTCCCGCCGGCGACCGCGACGCCGTCTCCGACCGTCGCATCCGACACGGGGAGGACGCCCGCTCCGGCGGCGCCCTCGGCGCCCGCGGCGTCGGCTCCATCTGCTCCGACCGCCCCTGCAGACGCGCCCGAGCCTGCGCCCGCTCCGGAGCCTGAGCGCACCCCGGAGCCCGAGAGCACTCCCGAGCCCGGCCACGCTCCGGAGCCCCAGCCCGCTCCGACCCCGCAGTCGTCCTCCGCGCCGTCCGCTCCCGTCACGTTCGAGCGCGTCCGCGACGCCTGGCCGGCCGTGCTGAAGCGTCTGGAAGGCATCAGCCGCACGTCCTGGCTGCTCGCGACCGCCGTGCAGCCCCTCGCCTACGACGGCGATTCCGAGGTGCTGACCCTCGGGTTCACGAGCCAGCATGACGTCGCGAAGTTCAAGGGGACCACGCCGGGATCCGGCCCCTCCGACCACCTCCGCACAGCCATCGAGCAGGAGGTCGGGGTACGTGTCAAGTACCTCCCGGCACCGATGCCACCCGGTGGTGCGCCGCGGCAGCCGGCCTCGTCCGGATCCACCGCGCCGGCCGACGCCGCTCCCGCATCGGAGCCTGCGTCAGCACGGCCCTCCCGCCCGCAGACGCGCGCCGCCACGGCTCCCGTGACGGAATGGGCGGTCGCGCCCATCCCGACCGCAGACGCCGCGACACCGGCCGCCGCCCCCGCGGCGCCCCTCGCCGTCGACGACGAGCCGGAGGAGGTCGAGGCCGCCTCCGCCGCTCCGACCCCGCCGGCCGACGGCAGGGTCGACCGCGACGAGCCGCCGCTGCCGGGCGATGACGACGCTCCCGCGTTCGACGAGGAGCCGCCGTACGATCCGGCCTACGAGCCCCCGGCTCCGTACGACCGCCCTCCCTCCCCGCGGACGACACCGACGGCGGCCCCGCAGGCTGCCGCGCGCACGGCCCCCGCGGCTGCTCCGCCGGTCGTCATCGAGCGCACCCCCGCCGCCGGCGGCGTGCAGCGCTACGGTGAGGCCGTGATCCGCCAGGTGCTCGGCGCGACGTTCCTTCGCGAAGAGCCCTACGAGCCCCCCACGAGGTTCTCCTGATGTACGACGGCATCGTCCAAGAGCTGATCGACGAGTTCGGCCGCCTTCCCGGCATCGGGCCGAAGTCGGCGCAGCGCATCGCGTTCCATATCCTGCAGACGCCGACGTTCGACGTCGCCCGTCTCGCGGAGCTGCTGACCGAGATCCGCATCCGCGTCCGGTTCTGCGAGATCTGCGGCAACGTCGCGGAGCAGGAGCGGTGCGCGATCTGCCGCGACCCCCGCCGCAACCAGGCGCTGATCTGCGTGGTCGAGGACGCGAAGGACGTCGCGGCGATCGAGCGCACGCGGGAGTTCCGCGGCCTGTACCACGTGCTCGGCGGCGCGATCAGCCCCATCGCGGGCATCGGGCCGGACGACCTCCGGATCGCCCAGCTCATGACGCGACTCGCCGACGGCACCGTGCAGGAGGTCATCATCGCTACGAACCCCAACCTGGAGGGGGAGGCGACGGCGAGCTATCTGAGCCGGCTCCTCACGACGATGCAGATCACGGTCTCACGGCTCGCCTCGGGCCTCCCGGTCGGCGGCGACCTCGAGTACGCGGACGAGGTGACGCTGGGCCGGGCCTTCGAGGGCCGGCGCGTGCTGTGACCCCGCAGTCCGGCTTCTCCCGCCGGGGCTGGCTGCTCTTCGGGGCCATGGCCCTGCTGTGGGGCGTGCCCTACCTGTTCATCAGCGTGGCGGTGGATTCGATCTCACCGCCGGCGATCGTCGCCGGACGGACGCTGATCGCCGCGCTCCTCCTGCTGCCGTTCGCCCTGCGCAGCGGCGCCCTCCGTGCGGCGCTCCGGCACTGGCCGTGGGTGCTGGCGTTCGGGGCCGTGGAGATGGCCGGACCGTTCCTCCTCCTCGGACACGCCGAGATGACACTGCCCTCCGGCATGACCGGACTCCTCGTGGCCACGGTGCCGCTGTTCGCCGCCCTCATCGCGCTGGGCGGCGGCGACCGCGGCGTGCTGCGTCCCGCCCGTGGCATCGGTCTTCTGGTCGGCTTCATCGGGGTCGCCATCGTCGTGGCGGGTCCCGGGCTCTTCGGGGGAGAGGTGAGCCTGCTCGCGGCCGGGGAGGTGCTGCTCGTCGCGGTGCTCTACGCGATCGCGCCGTTCATCGTGGCGCGCAAGCTGAACGACGTCCCCTCACTCGGCACGATCACGCTGTCGCTGCTCATGATCGGCCTCTTCTACCTCCCGATCGGTCTGCTCACGCAGCATGAGGTGCCGACGCTCCCGTCGATCGGTGCCCTGCTCGCCCTCGCCGTGATCTGCACGGCGCTGGCCTTCCTGGCCTTCTTCGCGCTGATCCGCGAGGTCGGGCCGGTCAGGGCGCCGCTGTTCACCTACGTGAACCCCGTCGTGGCGATCGTGCTCGGCGCGATCGTGCTCGCCGAACCCCTCACTCCTGGACTCCTCCTGGGATTCCCGCTGATCATCATCGGGTGTTGGTTCGCCGCCACCGGAGGACGCCTGCGTCCGGTGACGCCCGTTCCGCCCGCGCCGGCCTGAGCCGTCACATGCGCGGGGCGGCATGCGCGCCGATCGTAGAATGACCGTGGGCGGATCCGCCCGACATCCCAGGGAGTGAACGTGGCCCTCATCGTGCAGAAGTACGGCGGCTCGTCCGTCGCCGACGCAGAGAGCATCAAGCGCGTCGCCAAGCGCATCGTCGACACCCGTCGCGCCGGTCACGACGTCGTCGTCGCCGTGAGCGCGATGGGCGACACGACCGATGAGCTGCTGGACCTCGCGAACGAGGTCGCGCCGATCCCGGCTCCGCGCGAGCTCGACATGCTCCTGTCCAGCGGCGAGCGGATCTCGATGGCGCTGCTGGCGATGGCGATCCACTCCATGGGCTTCGAGGCGCGGTCGTTCACCGGCAGCCAGGCCGGCATGATCACCGACTCGCAGCACGGCGCGGCGCGCATCGTCGACGTCACGCCCGTCCGGCTCCGCGAGGCGCTCGACGAGGGCGCGATCGTCATCGTCGCGGGCTTCCAGGGCTTCAACCGCGATACCCGCGACATCACCACGCTCGGCCGCGGTGGCTCCGACACGACGGCCGTCGCGCTGGCGGCCGCGCTGTCCGCCGATGTCTGCGAGATCTACAGCGACGTCGACGGCATCTTCACGGCCGACCCGCGCGTGATCCCGAAGGCGCAGAAGCTCGACCACGTCTCCAGCGAGGAGATGCTGGAGCTCGCCGCCAACGGTGCCAAGGTCCTCTACATCCGTGCCGTGGAGTACGCCCGCCGGCACGGCGTCCTCATCCACGCCCGGTCGACGTTCTCGTCGGCCGAGGGCACATACGTTCTGGGCGAGGGCATGAAGAACCCTCGCGAAGCCGAGGGAGCAGTCATGGAAGAACCGATCGTCGCCGGCGTCGCCACCGACTTCAGCCAGGCCAAGATCACCGTCGCCGGGGTGCCGGACGTCCCGGGCAAGGCCGCCGAGATCTTCAAGATCGTCGCGAAGTCCGGCGCCAACGTCGACATGATCGTCCAGAACGTGTCGGCGACGGGACGCACCGACATCTCCTTCACGGTTCCCAAGGCCGACGCCGCTGCGGCGCTCAAGGCCCTCGCCGGCGAGCAGACCGAGGTCGGCTTCCAGAACCTCATCCACGACGACCAGATCGGCAAGCTGTCCGTGGTCGGCGCGGGGATGCGCACGCACTCCGGCGTCTCGGCGACCCTGTTCGAGGCCCTGTCCGCCGGCGGCATCAACATCGAGATGATCTCCACCTCGGAGATCCGCATCTCGGTCGTGCTCCGCGACACCGATCTCACCGAGGCCGCCCGCACGGTGCACACCGCCTACGGCCTCGACGGCGACGCGGAGGCCACGGTCCACGCCGGCACCGGTCGCTGACCCCCTCACGAGCTCCCTCTTCTCCCGCCACCGCAGGCTTTCGCGCCTGTTCAGGCCGTGCTGCCCACGCTCGCCTGCGCCCGCGCGCTCGCCTGTTTCCGCGGGTCTGCCTGTTCTCGCGCGCTCGCGCCACCGCAGGCTTTCGCGCCGACGCAGGCTCTGTCGCCCACGCTCGCCTGCGCCCGCGTGTCAGCCTGCTCTCGCGAGCGGCGTACGGAGGAGAGCCGAGGGGAGCGTGGCGCGATAGACTCGCGGAAACCCTGACACCGGCACCAGGCGCAGCCTCAGCATCCCGACGCCGCGCCCGAAGCCTCGTACGCTGTACCGCACGAAGCCAAGGAACATCATGACCCGCATCTCCGAATCAGGACTCTCCGTCGCCATCGTCGGCGCCACCGGCCAGGTGGGCACCGTGATGCGCGAGATTCTCGCGGAGCGTTCGTTCCCGATCCGCGAGCTGCGGCTGTTCTCGTCGGCGCGTTCCGCCGGCACGGCGATCGAGTTCGGCGGGCAGACGGTGATCGTGGAAGACGTCGAGGCGGCCGACCCGTCGGGCATCGACGTCGCCCTGTTCTCCGCCGGTGCCACCGCCAGCCGGGCATACGCGCCGCGCTTCGCCGAGGCCGGCGCCGTGGTCGTCGACAACTCCAGCGCCTGGCGCATGGACCCCGAGGTCCCGCTCGTCGTCAGCGAGGTCAACCCGCACGCGATCGACGACCGCCCCAAGGGCATCATCGCCAACCCGAACTGCACCACGATGGCCGCGATGCCGGTGCTGAAGGTCCTCGACGCCGAGGCCGGCCTCGAGCGCCTGATCGTGTCGACCTACCAGGCGGTGTCCGGCTCCGGACTCGCCGGCGCGCAGGAGCTGCTCGGTCAGGTCGAGGGCGTGCTCGCGCAGGGCGACACCCTCCGCCTGGTCCACGACGGCTCCGCGGTCGACTTCCCCGAGCCCGAGAAGTACGTCGCCCCGATCGCCTTCGACGTGATCCCGCTCGCCGGCAACCTCGTGGACGACGGGGACAACGAGACTGACGAGGAGAAGAAGCTCCGCAACGAGAGCCGGAAGATCCTCGAGCTGCCCGACCTCCGCGTCGCCGGCACGTGCGTCCGGGTGCCGGTGTTCACGGGCCACTCGCTGTCGATCCATGCCGAGTTCTCCCGCGATCTAACGCCCGACCGCGCCAGGGAAGTGCTGAGCGCGGCGCCCGGTGTCGTGCTCGACGAGGTGCCGACCCCGCTGCAGGCCGCGGGCAAGGACCCGAGCTTCGTGGGCCGCATCCGCGCCGACCAGTCGGCTCCGGAGGGCAAGGGCCTCGTGCTCTTCATCAGCAACGACAACCTCCGCAAGGGGGCGGCGCTGAACGCGGTGCAGATCGCCGAGGTGCTCGCGGAGCGTCTCGCCCCGGTCTCCTGACGGCCGCATGGTCTGCGGTGTCCTGCCCGCGAACTAGACTGTTCGAGTGACTGAAAACGTCGATGTCGTCCTGATCGGCGGTGGCATCATGAGCGCCACCCTGGGTACCCTGCTGCACGAGCTGCAGCCGGACTGGAAGATCGTCGCCTTCGAGCGGCTGTCGGACGTGGCGCAGGAGAGCTCGAATCCCTGGAACAACGCCGGGACCGGGCACGCCGCGCTGTGCGAGCTGAACTACATGCCGCAGCAGGGTGACGCGCCGCTCGACCCCGCCAAGGCGATCTCAATCAACGAGCAGTTCCAGCAGAGCCGCCAGTTCTGGTCCTCCCTCGTCGAGAAGGGCGTGCTGGACGAGCCCTCGACCTTCATCAACGCGACGCCGCACATGACGTTCGTGCGCGGCGAGAAGGACGTGGCGTACCTCAAGAAGCGTTACGAGGTGCTCAAGGAGCAGCCGCTGTTCGCGGGCATCGAGTACAGCGAGGACTCCCGCGTCATCAACCAGTGGGCGCCGTTGCTCATGCAGAAGCGTCGCAAGGGAGAGCCGTTCGCGGCCACACGCGTGCCCGCCGGCACGGACGTCGACTTCGGTGCGCTCACGCATCAGCTCTTCGGCCACCTCCGCGACTCGGGCGTCTCGGTCCGCACGAACCACGAGGTCAAGTCCCTCACGCGTCAGAAGGACGGCACCTGGCTCATCAAGTACCGCACGACGATCGGCCGCACTCCGAATGAGATCAAGGCGAAGTTCGTGTTCGTCGGCGCGGGCGGGTGGGCGCTCAAGCTCCTGCAGAATTCCGGAATCCCTGAGATCAAGGGCTACGGCGTCTTCCCGATCGGTGGACAGTTCCTCAAGACGACCAACCCGAAGATCGTCGCGCAGCACAAGGCCAAGGTCTACTCGCAGGCCTCGGTCGGCGCCCCGCCGATGTCGGTCCCGCACCTCGACACGCGTGTCGTCGACGGCGAGGCCTCGCTCATGTTCGGCCCGTTCGCGACGTTCAGCCCCAAGTTCCTCAAGAACGGGTCGATGCTCGACATCGTCACGCAGGTCCGTCCGCACAACCTCTGGCCGATGCTGCGGGTGGCTTTCGCGAACCCCGACCTCATCACGTACCTCATCAGCGAGCTGATGAAGAATCACCGCAAGAAGGTCGACAGCCTCCGCACCTTCATGCCCACCGCGAAGGACGAGGACTGGACGCTCATCGACGCCGGTCAGCGCGCCCAGGTCATGAAGAAGGACCCGAAGAAGGGCGGCGTGCTCCAGTTCGGAACCGAGGTCGTCGCGGCCGGTGACGGCTCGATCGCGGGCCTCCTCGGTGCGTCGCCCGGCGCCTCCACGGCCGTGCCGATCATGCTCGACCTGCTGAAGAAGTGCTTCCCCGGCGAGTACCCGGGCTGGGAGTCGCAGCTGCGCGAACTCATCCCCACCTTCGGCCGGAAGCTCAACGGTGACGCGGAGCTCGCGGAGGAGTCCACCACCGCCACTGCCGCCGTCCTCGGCATCAACGCCTGACCCGGGACCGTGGCGAAGCTCTACTTCCGCTACGGCGCGATGAACTCGGGCAAGTCGACCGCCCTCCTGCAGGCTGCCTACAACTATGAGGAGCGCGGCCAGCACGTGCTGCTCGCCAAGCCCGCGATCGACACCAAGGGTGCGGGGGAGATCGAGAGCCGCCTCGGGGTCACGCGTCCGGTCGACGTCCTCATCGGACCGGAAGACGACGCCCGCGCGCTCTTCGCGATCCATCGGGAGCGCCTGCGTCGGTCGACGGAGGAGGAGCTCATCCCGACGGGGCCCGTCGACGTGGCCTGCCTGCTCGTCGACGAGGCGCAGTTCCTGATGCCGACCCAGATCGACGACCTCTTCCGGATCGCGGTGGAGGACGGCATCCCGGTGATGGCCTACGGGATCCGCAACGACTTCCGCACGCACGCCTTCCCCGGATCGGCCCGGCTCCTCGCCATCGCGCACTCGCTCGAGGAACTGAAGACGATCTGTCGCTGCGGGCGTAAGGCCGTGTTCAACGGCCGGGTGGTCGGCGGCCGGTTCGTGTTCGACGGCGACCAGGTCGCGATCGACGAGGGCGCCGACGGCTCTTCCTCGCCCGAACTCACGACCTACGAGTCGCTGTGCGGCACCTGCTACCTGGAGGAGTCCGGCGGTCGTCTCGGCTGATCCCACCTCCGACCCACCCCCTTCCGGTCGACCCACCCCTCTGCGCGCGTACGCAAGCGGCCGGGGCGCACGAAAAGGGGTGGGTCGGCGGTGCAGCGGTCCCGCATTGCGTGGTCTGACCACACGCGCTAACCTGTGGTCTGACCACAGGAGGCGGGATGACGGAGCAGCCGGCGCGTGCATGGCGACTCGTGCTCGAGCACATCGAGCGTGATCTGCTCGACGGTCGCCTCGGCCCGGGCGACCGGCTGCCGTCGGAGCGCGACCTCGCCAGCGACCTCGGCGTCGGGCGATCGAGCGTGCGGGAGGCCTTCCGGGTACTCGAGGTGCTCGGGCTCATCCGCACCGCGACCGGCTCCGGCCCCCAGTCGGGCGCCATCGTCATCGCCACCCCCACCGGCGGCATGTCCGCACTCCTGCGGCTCCAGGTGGCCGCGCAGGGCTTCCCGCTCGACGACGTGGTCCGCACGCGTCTCGTGCTGGAGGACGCGGTCGTCGAGGCCATGGCCGCCGCCTCGGACCGCGACACCTCCCGGGCGTACGAGCTGCTCACCGCGATGGATGACGGTGCCCTCACGCCGGCCGAGTTCCTGGCCCTCGATGCGCAGCTGCATCTCTCCCTCGCCGAGGGCAGCGGCAACACGGTCATCGCGGCGATGATGGCGGGGCTCCGTTCCTCCATCGAGTCCTACGTGCTCGCCGGGGCCGCGACCGTCGACGACTGGGATCGGATGGCCGCCCGCCTGCGCTCCGAGCACCGCGCTCTGGTCGCGGCGATCGACGACGGCGACGCCGACACCGCCCGCCGTCTCGTCCGCACCCATATCACCGGCTACTACACCGCCGCGGGTCTCACCCGTGCCATCACACCGCAGAACTGAGAGGCAGAACATGGTCCAGCGCCAGCTCCCCAACCCCGCCGAGCTGTTGGAGCTCATGAAGTTCAAGAAGCCGGAGCTCGACGGGCGCAAGCGGCGCCTCGACGCCGCGCTCACCATCGACGACCTGCGGAAGATCGCCAAGCGCCGCACGCCGAAGGCCGCCTTCGACTACACGGACGGTGCCGCCGAGGGTGAGCTGTCGCTGAGCAGAGCACGCCAGGCGTTCCAGGACGTCGAGTTCCACCCCGGGATCCTCAAGCCGGCCCCGGACGTCGACACGGCCGTCGACATCCTCGGCGGTCCTTCCGCGCTCCCGTTCGGCATCGCGCCGACCGGCTTCACCCGTCTCATGCAGACGGAGGGCGAGGTCGCGGGCGCCGGAGCCGCGGCCGCCGCGGGCATCCCGTTCACCCTGTCCACCCTCGGGACCACGTCGATCGAGGACGTCAAGGCGGCGACGATCCGGGAGCCGCAGGGGCCTGTGCCCGGTCGGAACTGGTTCCAGCTCTACGTGATGCGTGACCGCGAGATCTCCTACGAGCTCGCCCGTCGTGCCGCGGCCGCCGGCTTCGACACCCTGCAGTTCACCGTCGACACCCCGGTCGCCGGTGCCCGTCTCCGTGACAAGCGCAACGGCTTCAGCATCCCGCCGCAGCTCACGCTCGGCACGATCATCAACGCGATCCCGCGGCCGTGGTGGTGGTTCGACTTCCTGACCACCCCGAAGCTGGAGTTCGCGTCGCTGAGCACGACCGGCGGCACCGTGGGCGAGCTCCTCGACGCGGCGATGGATCCGACCATCAGCTACGACGACCTCGCCGTCATCCGCGACATCTGGCCCGGCAAGATCGTCATCAAGGGCGTGCAGAACGTCGAGGACTCCGTGCGCCTGCGCGATGCGGGCGTGGACGGCATCGTCCTGTCGAACCACGGCGGCCGTCAGCTCGACCGCGCGCCCATCCCGTTCCACCTCCTGCCCGAGGTTCGTCGTGCGGTCGGCGACGACTTCACGGTCATGATCGACACCGGGATCATGAACGGCGCCGACATCGTGGCGTCCGTCGCGCTGGGCGCCGACTTCACGCTGATCGGCCGCGCGTACCTCTACGGCCTGATGGCGGGCGGACGGCAGGGCGTCGACCGCACGATCGCCATCCTGCGCAGCGAGATCGAGCGCACGATGCGGCTGCTCGGCGTCGCGTCGCTCGCGGAGCTCGAGCCGGCCCACGTGACCCAGCTCACGCGCCTGGTGCCCGTCTCCCGCGCCGCCGGCGTCGAGGTGCACTGACCCACCTGCACGACCAGGTCACGCCTGCACGACGGGCTCCGCCCTCCCGTCGTGCAGGCGTGCCGAAGTCGTGCGGGCGAGCGTGTCAGACCCGGGTGGAGAGGGTCGGCAGCAGCTCCTGCAGGCGGGCGGCCGTGTCCTCCCAGCCCTCGACGGCCACCGACGGCACTCCGAGCGCGAGGACGGGGTAGTCGTTGCCGCCCTCGTCGAGGCGGTCGCCGTAGAAGAGCATCGCGGTCAGATCGATGCCGGTGTGGGTGGCGAGCTGCCGCATGCCGAACGCCTTGTCGATCCCGGCGCGGGTGATGTCGATCGAGGTCGAGCCGCCCGAACGCACCTCGAGGCCCGGGAGCCGTGCGGCCACGGCATCGCGGAGGGCTCCGCGCTTCGAGCCCGTCGGATCCCACTCGTGCTTCGCGTCGCGCGGCGCCTGCTGACCGAGCGCGGAGAACGTGATCTGCGAGCCGCGGTCTTCCAGGATCTCCCCCCAGGGCTCCGCCTCCCACAGTCCGAGGCGCTCCGCCTCCTCGCGCAGGGCGGTGAGGGCGGCGGTCTTCTCGTCGTCGCTCAGGTCATGCGCGTACACCGCGACGAAGTCGGTGCCGTCATGCCGCAGGTAGCGCGTGCCGCATGTCGGCAGCAGGTGCAGGCGGGCGAGCGCCTCCGGATCGGCATCCGCGAGCTGAGCGACGACCTGCGAGCGGAACTGCGCCTCGTTGCCGCCGGAGATGATCGCGACCTCCACCGACCGCAGCAGCTCACCCAGAAGCGCGGCGATCTGCGGGTCGATCGTGCCCTTGGACGGCGCGAGCGTGTCATCGAGGTCGAAGGCGACGAGAGAGGGCGATGTCATGATGCCTCCACTGTAGGTGTTCGCGGCCGGGAGGACGGTGTGGCGGTGAGCAGCGTGCAGAATATCGCGAGGACGACGCCGATGGTCGCGCCGGTGGAGTTGGCCACGACGTCGCTCACGGTCGCAGCGCGATGGGGGAGGGCGACATACTGCGCGGTCTCGATGGCGAGGGAGAGCGCGGGGCCGACGAGCAGCGTCAGCGGCCACGCACGACGGGGGACGAGCAGGAAGGCGAGGACGCCGACGGGGATGAAGACGGCGATGTTCGCCAGCACCTCGAGGCGCGTGAAGTCCAGGCTCGTCCAGCCGAGCCGCTGGACAGCGCGAAGGAGGAGATCGAGCAGATTGGGCATCGTCTGCTCCACGCGGGCAGGCGTGAGGGTGAGGAGGGCCACCCCGACGAGGAAGGGGAGTCCGAGGGCGACGGCCCACAGGCGCGTCGAACGTCGCGGCGGTGGCAGGAGCCTCCCCATGCGTTCCCCTCTCGCACGACATCCCGATACAGAGAAGGCCGCCCCTGCGGGCGGCCTTCTCGTGTCACTGGTCGGGGTGACAGGATTTGAACCTGCGACCTCTTCGTCCCGAACGAAGCGCGCTACCAAGCTGCGCCACACCCCGTTTTGCAACCCTCCGAGTCTACAGTGAAATGCCTCCAGCACCGAATCGAGCGCTCCCACCCGCGTGGCGGATCCGTCTCGCGGGTCAGGCGCGCGGAGTCAGGGTGAGCAGTGTCGCCTCGGGACGGCACGCGAAGCGGACCGGAGCGTAGATCGAGTGTCCGCAGCCGGCGCTGACGTTCAGGGGTACGGAACGGTCGCCGTGCGTCCAGGTGCTGAGCCCCTTGGCCTGCTTCAGTGGGATGTCGCAGTTGGCCACGATGGCCCCGAAGCCGGGGAGGCAGACCTGCCCGCCGTGCGTGTGCCCGCCGAGGATGGCGTCCGCGCCGAGGTCGACGAAACCGTTGAGCACGCGCTGATACGGCGCGTGCGTGACTCCGAGCACCGGCGTCGCATCCGTTCGGGGGCCCAGCGCCTCGAGGGCCGCAGGCAGCACGTCCAGCCGCTCCCAGTCGCGGTGGGCGTCGTCGACGCCGAACAGGTCGACGGCGGCGCCCCGCACCGTGAGGCGCGTCGCCGTGTTGTTCAGGTCGGCCCAGCCGAGCTCGTCCGTGAAGTAGCGGTCCATCGCTGCCGTGTCGAGCAGCGTGGGCTCGCGGTGCTTCTGCGACGGTCCGGAGAAGTACCGCAGCGGATTCCGGGGGGAGGGGCCGTTGACGTCATTGGAGCCGTGCACGAACACCCCGGGAATACCGGCGAAGGGAGCGAACGCCCGGCGGATGCCCTGCAAGCCCTCTTCGTGCCCGAGGTTGTCGCCCGTGTTGACGATGAGGTCGGGCTTCAGGTCGGCCAGGGACGCGAGCCAGTCCTGCTTCCGGTGCTGCCAGGGCGCCATGTGCGCATCGGAGAGATGCAGGATGCGCAGCGGCGCCGCGCCCGTCGGAAGCGCCTCTGCCGAGACCTCCCGCACCGTGAACAGATACCGCTCGATGCCGATACCCCAGATCGCCGCGGCCGCACCGACGGCCCCCACCGCGCCGAGCGCGATGAGGGCCGGGTGCGCCGCGCGGGACGCGCCTACTTGCACGACACTCGGATCGGCGTGGCCTTCGTGGCCGCGGAGTTCGCAGCGGGGGTCGTCGCGGTCACGGTCGCCCCTTCCGCGTTGCAGGATCCTTCTCGCTCGACCGTCGTGAAGCCGGCGGCGACGAGGGCGGCGTTCGCGTCGGTCGGACTCTGCCCCGTCACGTCGGGGACGGTCGCGCCCTTGCCGTTGCTGGGCGAGATCGTGATCGTGGCTCCGGCAGCCGCCTGACCGGACGGGTTCTGCTCGACGACGATGTTCGTCGCCTTGTCGCTGTCCACGGGGGCGCCCACGGAGACATCGAAACCGGCGCGCTCTAGGGTCGCGGTCGCCTCCTCGACGGTTTGCCCGACGACATCCGGCACGTCGACCCGGATCTGTCGGATGAGGTTGCCGTCCGGCTCCGGGAACCGGTCGCCGCCGTACGCCTGGTTCGCGGCATGCTGCGCGGCCCTCGCGAGGGGGTATCGGACCTCATTGAGCAGGTGACTGCCGGTCCAGACGTTGAACACGTTGTCGTGGTTGCCGTTCGAGCGGCCGGCCCAGACCGCGGTCGCGACCTTGGTGCTGGACTCGATCATCATGGTCGACCACAGGTCGTGTGTCCCGGTCTTGCCGATCAGCGGGGTGCCGTCGAACGGGTTGGCTCGCGCGCCGGTGCCGCCGCCGGCCATGACGCCCTGCAGTGCATAGGCCGCGGTCGCCGCGACCTCCTTCGAGAGCACGCCCTCGGTGCAGGACGCCTTGGGAAGCGGACGCTCCTTGCCCTCGGCGTCGATCACCTTGTCGATCGCGCGGGGCGTGCAGTACGTGCCGCCGCTGGCGACCGTCGCGTAGGCGTTGGCCATCGCGATGGGGGAGATGTTCTTCGGGCCGAGGACGTCGTAGGGGACGTTCTCCTCCGTGACCTTCTCGCCGCTGGCCAGGGTGACGCCCATCTTGTCGGCGACCTTGTTGATCTCGCAGACGTCGAGCTTGGAGGCCATCGCGAAGTACCCGCTGTTGAGCGACTGCGCGGTGAACGTCATCGGCGTCCCCGGATAGCCGCGGCTGCGGCCGAAGTTGCCGATCTTCGCGGTGTCCGTCGACTGCGGGCTGCCGCAGACCGGGATCTGCAGGTTGGTCTGCACGGTTCCGTTCAGGTTCTCCCGCACGGAGTGCCCCTTCTCGAGCCAGTCGATGAGCGTGAAGAGCTTGTAGGTCGACCCGACCTGGAAGCCGCCGGATTTGCCGTACTTCTGGTCACCGGCGAAGACGAGCGACGAGTACTGCTGGTCGGTGGTCGGGGTCTCCGAGAACTTCGTGTTCTGCGTGATGGAGAGGATGCGGCCCGTGCCGACCTCGATCGAGACGCCGGCAGCGCCGAAGTACTTGTTGTCGAAGTTCGCGGGGACGACGTTGGCCATCTCCTCGGCCGCCGGGTCCTGCACGCGGAAGTCCAGCGTGGTGTAGATCTTCAGGCCACCGCGGCGCAGGAGGTCACGGCGCTCCTGGATGTCCGCACCGAACGCCTCGTCGTTCTCGACGATCGACTTCACGTACTGGCAGAAGTACGCGTTGCGGCCGGCGGCCGCGCACCCCTGGGTGGGGACCTTGATGGCGGGCTCGATCGCCGCGGCCTTCGCCTCGTCATGCTGGGCCTGGGTGATCTTGCCGTCGGTGAGCATGCGGCCGAGCACGTAGTCGCGGCGATCCTTGGCGTCCTTGTAGCCGTCCTCAGCGGAGTTGTGCGCGACGCCGTCGTCGGTCGTGTACGTTCCGCTGGGCTTGTCGATGCGGTACGTGTTCGGGTTCTGCACGATGCCGGCGAGCGTCGCCGCCTGGCCGACGGTGAGCTTCGCCGCCGACGTCGAGAAGTAGTAGCGCGCGGCGGCCTCGATCCCGTAGACCGTGCCGCCGAAGTTCGCGATGTTGAGGTACCCGAGGAGGATGTCGTTCTTCGAGTAGTCCTTCTCGATCTGGATGGCGTAGCGCATCTCCTGGAGCTTGCGCTCGATGCCGTCCACACCGGAGGCGTTGGTGGCGTCCTGCCAGCACTGCTGCAGCTCGTCCGCATACGTCTCGGAAGCCGTGTTGACGTTCTGCTCGCACTGCTGGATGCGGACGTTCTTCACGAACTGCTGGCTGATCGTCGAGGCGCCGCGGCTGGAGGTGCCCCGCACGTTGTCGACGAGGGCCTTCACGGTCGCGCCGAGGTTGACGCCGCCGTGGGTGTAGAAGTTCTTGTCCTCACTGGAGAGGATCGCGTCGTAGAGGACCGGTGCGACCTGCTCGTAGGTGACCGGCACGCGGTTCTGCTCGTAGAACGACGCCAGCACGACCGGCTTGCCCTCGGGGTTGGTCGCGTAGATCGTCGACTGCTCCATCGGGGTGTCGACCTTGAGCACCTCGGGCAGCTCATCGAAGATCGTCAGTGCCGTGGAGCCGGCGACGCCGGTCATCGCGAGGACGGGGGTGACGCTGGCGGTGACCAGCAGACCGGCGATGGCGCTCAGTCCGACGAGCCCGACGAGACCGCCGAGCACGCCCTTCACCGTGCGGTTCTTTTGGGGCATACGCTTGATCGTAGGGGAGTTCCCTGAATACCGGCTTTGACGAGCGCGGCCCGGTCTGCCCTGGACGCGCCCTGATCGACAGGAGTGCCATGACCACGTGGGAGTACCTCACCACGCCGCTGCTGATCCACAACACCGCGGCCATCCTCAACAACTGGGGCAAGCAGGGCTGGGAGCTCGTCCAGGTGGTGCAGGGCCCCGAAGGCGGTCTGGTCGCCTACTTCAAGCGCCCCGTGACGACGGACGGCTCGGCCAACGCCGGTCTCGCCGCTGCCGCCGAGGCCTCGCGCCAGTTCGAGGGAGGCCAGGCATGAGCGTCGCCGCCCGTCTCTCCGAGCTCGGCATCGAGCTGCCCGCCGTCGCCGCTCCGGTCGCCGCCTACGTGCCGGCGGTCGTGCACGGCGGACTCGTCTACACGTCGGGCCAGCTCCCGTTCGTCGACGGCGCCCTCCCCGCGACCGGCAAGGTCGGCGCGGAGGTCTCCGCAGAGGACGCGAAGGCGTACGCCAGGACGTGCGCCCTGAACGCGCTCGCCGCGGCCGCCGATGTCGCGGGCGGTGTGGATCGGATCGCCGGTGTGGTCCGCGTCGGCGGCTTCGTCGGCTCTGCGGAGGGCTTCACCGGACAGCCCGCCGTCATCAACGGCGCGAGCGAGGTGCTCGGCGAGATCTTCGGCGAGGAGGGACGGCACGCTCGCGCTGCTGTCGGTGTCGCGGAGCTTCCGCTCGGCAGCCCCGTCGAGGTCGAGGTCACGTTCCGCCTCGCGTAGTCCCCGCGCCCGGCCCGCCGAGACCCCGCGCAAACGTCGAGACCCCCTGCTGCAGACATCTGCAGCAGGGGGTCTCGACGTGAACCCGGGGTCTCGCGTTACTTGACCTGGGCGGAGATGATGCTCATCACGGCGGTGTCGGCGAGCGTCGTGGTGTCACCGACCTCGCGGCCCTCAGCGACGTCGCGCAGCAGGCGTCGCATGATCTTCCCGGAGCGGGTCTTCGGCAGCTCGCCCACGATGTACACGTCGCGGGGACGCGCGATCGCGCCGATCTGCTCGCCCACCCAGAGCCGCAGCTGCTGCGCGAGTCCGGCCGGGTCGTGGGCGGAGAGGTAGCTCTCCTTGATGATGACGAACGCCACGACCGCCTGACCGGTGGTCTCGTCCGATGCGCCGACGACAGCGGCCTCGGCGGTGGCCTCGTGTGCCACGAGGGAGGACTCGATCTCCGCGGTCGACAACCGGTGGCCGGAGACGTTCATCACGTCGTCGACCCGGCCGAGCAGCCAGAGGTCGCCGTCCTCGTCGAGGCGGGCGCCGTCGCCGGCGAAGTAGTAGCCCTTGTCCTCGAACTTCTCCCAGTACGTCTCGCGGAAGCGCTCGGGGTCGCCCCAGATGCCGCGCAGCATGCTCGGCCAGGGCTCCGTGACCACGAGGAGACCGCCGTTGCCGTTACCGACCTCGACGCCCTGCTCGTCCACCACGTCGATCGAGATGCCCGGCAGCGGCACCTGCGCGGAGCCCGGCTTCGTGGCGGTCACGCCGGGGAGGGCGGACACCATGATCGCGCCGGTCTCGGTCTGCCACCAGGTGTCGACGATGGGGGCAGTGCCGGCGCCGATGACCTCGCGGTACCACATCCACGCCTCGGGGTTGATGGGCTCTCCGACCGAGCCGAGCAGACGCAGCGACGACAGGTCGAACTTCTGCGGGACGCTCCGGCCGATCTTCATGAAGGAGCGGATCGCGGTCGGGGCCGTGTAGAAGATCGAGACCTTGTACTTCTCGATGAGCTCCCACCAGCGGCCCGGGTGCGGGGTGTCCGGGGTGCCTTCGTACAGCACCTGGGTCGCGCCGTTGGCGAGGGGTCCGTAGGTGACGTAGCTGTGTCCGGTGATCCAGCCGATGTCGGCGGTGCACCAGTAGACGTCGGTCTCCGGCTTCAGGTCGAAGACGTTCTTGTGCGAGTACGCCGCCTGGGTGAGGTAGCCGCCGGAGGTGTGCAGAATGCCCTTCGGCTTCCCCGTCGTGCCCGAGGTGTAGAGGATGAAGAGCGGGTTCTCGGACGGGAAGGCCTGGGCGGTGTGGTCGGCCGAGGCCGCGGGAACGACGTCGTGCCACCACAGGTCGCGACCGTCCGTCCACTCCACGTCGTTCTCGCCGCGCTTGACCACGAGCACGTGCTCGACGGTCTGCTGCTCGCCCTCGCCGCGGTCGGCCAGGGCCTGGTCGACCGCAGGCTTCAGCGCCGAGACGCGGCCCTTGCGGTAGCCGCCGTCCGCGGTGATGACGAGCTTGGCGCCGGCGTCGTCGATCCGGGAGCGCAGGCTGTCCGCGCTGAAGCCGCCGAAGACGACCGAGTGGATCGCGCCGACGCGGGCCACGGCGAGCATCGCGGCGATCGCCTCCGGGATCATCGGCAGGTAGATCGCGACCCGGTCGCCCTGACCGATGCCGAGCCCCTCGAGCACGTTCGCGACGCGCTTGACCTCATCGGTCAGCTCGGCGTAGGTGATGCGACGGCTGTCCCCGGGCTCGCCCTCCCAGTACAGCGCGACGCGGTCGCCGTTGCCGGCCTCGACGTGACGGTCGAGGCAGTTGTACGCGACGTTGAGCTCGCCGTCGTCGAACCACTTGGCGAAGGGCGGGTTGCTCCAATCGAGGACCTGCGTGAAGGGCTTGTGCCAGTGCACGAGCTCGCGTGACTGGTCGGCCCAGAAGCCCTCGCGGTCCGCGGCTGCGCGCTCGTAGAGCTCCTGCGAGGCGACGGATTGGGCGGCGAACTCCTCCGACGGCGCGAAGCGCCGGGTCTCGTCGAGAAGGTGATCGATCTGACTGCTCATCGGCAGGCGCTCCTTTGCGGCGTTCGGGTCATGCAGGCATGGCCGCAGGGGGAGTGCGACCAGGTCAGGGCGAATCTATCCCCGCCCCTGACCGCCGAATACTGCCGAAAGTCGGTACTCGGATGGGTTTTGTCAGGACGGTCGCCTTGCGTACACTCGACGACAGCCGAAATCTCATTCCGGCCCTGGCGCGCCCGATTCCCCCGATCGAGAGCCGCCGTGGGCGGCATCTCATTCCCCCCGTGAGGTGCCGCCCTTTCTCATGGGAGCGCTCTCTCCGGTTCGATGCCCTCCGCCCGCTCCTCCACTGCGGATCGGTCCGTGGGGTTGTGCACATCCTCTGTGAGCGCCCACGCACGTCCGCTGGCTGAGGTCCGCAGGCCGCCTAGCGTCGCCGTATGCCCGATCGATTCGTCATCCACCCGCGGCCCTCAGGGCCCACGGATCCGGTGCGCGCCCCGCAGGAGGCGCTCCGGAACGAGCCGGCGTTCGCTCCGCTCGCCGCCTTCCTCGACGAGGACGTCACGGACCTGTTCGTGAACGGCGCGGACACGCTGTTCGTGGACCGGGGAAGCGGCGCGGAGCGCGTGCCGTCCTGGCGCGCCACTGAGCGCGAAGTCCGTGACCTCGCCGTCGCCCTCGTGGCCCTCGGCGGCCGCCATCTCGATGACCAGACGCCGTGCGTCGATGTGCGGCTCGGTTCCGGGGTGCGCGTGCATACCGCATTGGCCCCTATCGCGGCGCAGGGCACCGCCATCTCTATCCGGGTTCCTCGCGTACACGTGGCTGACCTCGACGCCCTGGCGGAACGCGGTGCCTTCGACGCCCGGCAGCAGCGATGGCTCGGCGGACTCGTGCGCGACCGGGCGAACCTCCTCCTCACCGGGGGGACCGGAACCGGAAAGACGACGCTGCTGTCGGCGCTCCTTTCCGCCGCCCCACCCGGTGAGCGGATCGTCACCATCGAAGACGTGGCGGAGCTCAGACCCCGGCATCCGCACCACGTGGCGCTGGAGGCGCGTCAGGCCAACCTGGAAGGAGCGGGTGGGATCGATCTCGCGCGGCTGGTGCGGGAGTCCCTGCGGATGCGACCGGATCGGCTCGTGGTGGGAGAGTGCCGGGGCGAGGAGGTACGAGAACTCCTCACTGCTCTCAACACCGGACACGACGGCGGGGCCGGCACACTGCACGCGAGCGGCCTGGCCGACGTGCCGGCGCGGCTGGAGGCGCTGGGAGCGCTCGCCGGTATGGACGCGGTGGCCCTCGGGCGTCAGGCGGTGAGCGCGTTCACCATGGTGCTCCATCTCGAGCGGGCGCCGGGCGGGACGCGGCGACTCGCGAAGGCCGGCCGGCTCGTGATGGCGGCGGATCGTCTCGCGATCGAGGAGGTGCAGCCGTGGTGAGGCTCGTCGCGCACGCACCGTCGGCGGAGCAGGGATCCGACGTCGCCGATTCCGTGCAGACGCTCGCGGTGCTGCTCCAGGCCGGCGCGGTCCCGCTCGTCGCCTGGCGTCATCTGGCGAGCACCGGAGACCCGGTGGCCGTGGCGGTGCTGGCACGAACGGAAAAGGGTGTGCCGTTGGTCTCCGCGATCGAGGAGCAGGGCGGGATGTGGACGGAGTTGGCGGCGGCGTGGGAGATCGCCACCACCGTCGGGGCCCCACTGGCCGATGTGCTGCGCTCGATCGCCGAGGCTCTGCGCGACGCCGCATCCGCGGCTGACGACGTGCGGGTCGCGCTCGCCGAGCCTGCGGGCACGGCGCGCCTGCTGCTCTGGATGCCGTTGGCCGGTCTGCTGCTCGGCGTCGCGCTGGGATTCGACGCCTGGGGCGTCATCGTCGGGAACCCTCTGGGGGCCGCCTGCGTCGTCACCGGTCTGCTGCTCGTCGTCCTCGCCCGGCTCTGGACGCAGGCTCTGCTGCGCCGCGCGCGGCCGCAGCCGGGGACCCCGGGGATGGCTGCGGAGCTCGTGGGGGTGGCGTTGGCGGGAGGCGCACCGATCGACCGCGCTGTCGAACTGGTGGCAGAGACGAGGGTGGTCGATGCGGCCGGACGCGACCGTGTGCAAGAGGTGCTCGATCTCTCCCGTGCGGCCGGCGTCCCCGCCGTCGAGCTCCTCCGCGCGACCGCGGCGCAGGACCGGCACCGTGCACGGGTCCACGGTCGTCTTCGCGCTGCTTGGCTCTCCACGCGCCTGCTGCTTCCGCTCGGCGTCTGCACACTGCCGGCGTTCCTCCTGCTCGGCGTGGCACCGCTGCTGCTCAGCGTGTTCGCCGCCACACCGCTGCCGACCTGACGACCCCCTCCACACCGATGAAGAAAGAGGTACCGAAGATGAATGACACCCTTCCCACCCTGAACCGACGCCGCGCCCTCGCTCTCTTCGGGGACGACACCGGCGCGGCGACCGCCGAGTACGCCATCACCACGATCGTCCGACATAGCGGAGTTACTCGGGACCGGGAAGCTCGGCATCGGACGAGGGCCCGAGTCACCGTTTCTGCCGCCCGAACCGCCACCGCGCCCCTCGTCGCCCCACAGACCGGGGTCCAACACACCCGATACGCTCAAACCCTCGGGGTGTGCCACCCGGTTCGCGTCGGCCACGATCTGCCCGGTCATCTGGACTCGGACCCGGAGGATCTCGTACACCTGTCGGCGCTGGTCCTCACTCAGTCGATCCAGGTTGCCGCGTGCCCGCTCGGCGAGTGCCGCGAGGTCTCGGAGCACCTCGCCCTTGGCGTGCACCGATGACGCCAGCGCCCGATATCCCTCCCGACGCTCCCTGAGCCCCACAAGGTCGCGTTCGACCTGTGCGAGCGCCTCGCGGATCGGTGCCGGATTGTCGGCCAGCAAGATCTCGCGGGCGGCGTTCGCCTGGGCGCGTTCCAGCTTCTCAATCTGCCGCTCCACGGCCGCCAGGAGCGTCGCGTCCTGCGAACCGTCGCCCGGCTCGGTGGGAAGTTCGAGGTACTGCCGGGCCATGGCCTCCAGCCGTGCCGGATCCGACAGGAAACCGACCACAGCCGCCCAGACGCGCGACTCCAGTGGCTCCCACGCCACCTGCGTACACGTGCACTTCGTGTCCCCGGCCAGGTGTCGCCGACCTGTGCAACGCATCACCGGGGCTTTGCCCTTGATCGTCACGCCGTAGTAGGGGCGACCGCACTCCCCGTAGACCTGGCCAGTGAGCGGCCGGGAGATCGGCGATGCGGCCTTGCCGCGATTCGATCGGCTCGCCAGCGCCCGAACGATAGCCCGGTGCTGGGATGCCGTGAACGGGGGCTCCGGAAGCTCGATACGGATCGGCTTGCCGTAGCGGGGCGTGCCATCACGTTTGATCTTGGTCTTGTGGCTTCTTGGGTACAGCCCGCCACTGGTCGGCGCACCCCATATGAGCACTCCTGAGGTCAGTGTCTCGTTGGCCAGCACCCGACGGAGGGACTCGGGGTTCCAGGCGTCGGCCTTGCGGGGTTTCATCCCGGCGTCGTTGAGTCGAGCAGCGACCTGGAAGGCATTCATCCGCTGCGTGACCAGCAACCGGTAAGCCTCCACCAGCACCTGCCGTTCCCGCTCGTCGGAGACCGGGTGAGCTGTGCGCTTGTGGCCTTCGAGCCGCCACCCGAACGGCGGGTGCCCACCGGGCCAAAGACCGGCCTCGCCCTTGGCCCGCTGACCGCGTGCAGTCTTCTCGACGATCGAGTCTCGGTCCATCTGGGCGAATGACGAGAACACGCCCGCCATGCCGCGACCGGCCGAAGTCGTGGTGTCGATGAACGACTCTTGGACGGACACGAAGGCCACGTCAAGCTCGGTCAGATCCTCGATAGCCTTCGCCGAGATCCATTGTTTGCGGGACAACCGCGTCATGTTGAGCGCTACGAGCACTTCGTATTCGCCCTTGGCGGCATCGCGGAGCGCCTCAGTCAACGCTGGGCGGTTTTCTACCGTGCCGGACACGCCCCTGTCGGCGTACACCTTGCCGGTGAACTCCCATCCGCGCGCCTCGATCAGGGCGCGGCAGAGCCGCTCTTGATCAGCCAGGGAGGTGCCGTCCACCTGCTCCTCGGTGGACACGCGGGTGAGGACTGATGCGCGCTTAGCAGTCATGAGAACCTCCGGCCTTCGGCGCATGCCTTACATTCGGCGCTGCCAGGAGCGAACGCCGACGGGGCTTTGGCGCGGCCACACGTGCGGCAAACCTTCGGGTCAAACACGGTTACTTCGGTCATGCTCCGAGCCTTTCGAGGTCGGTCGCGTCCTGAGTGATCGCGAGAGCTTGGGCGAGCGGGATCTCGTCGTCCAGGGTGAGGTCCGGGTCGTGCAGTTCCGCGGCCCGGCCAAGGTGCAACCGAAGTTCCCGGAGATTCTTGACCGTCTGGGCGGGGTCGATCGGACCCTGGGAGACCATGGTCGCCACGATGAACTCGTCGAGGGTGAGGCGTTCAGGCATGCTCATTTGGTTTCCTTCCTTCGATCCCGATTGGTGTCCGCGATGCACGATCGACACCAGGACTGTCGAAGCTCGCCGTTCTTGCGGCGGCGGGCGAAATCCCCGACCGGTCGCTGCTGGTGGCAATGTGGGCAGAACTTTGTTTCGTGCATCGGCGAGTCGGTGCCGTTCCACCGGCCGTGCTCCTCGGGGATCATTTCGCCGCCGCCTTCACGTCAGCCTCGACCTGCTTGATCACGAGCCGCTCGGCGGCGCGGGTGAACTTCGCCCGGAGCGCCTCACTCGGGAGCTTCTTCGACTCAGCATTGATGAGTGCCTTGGTGACCTTGCGGCCGTCCGCGTGCTCGTTGACGAGCCCCTGGAGGAGCACTGAAACCGCTCGGGCATCGTGCCCCGGACGGAAGATCGCTTTGGGGCCGACAGGCTCGTTGCAGGTACCGCACGCGCAGGTGTTGACGGGGACTTCGGTGACGATGGCCTTGGTGCTCATGTTGGGGTATCCAATCTGTATCCTGAACTGGGATTTCCTTGCCCTGTTTTCAAGAAAATCATGCCGAAAATCACGCCACAATTCCTGCTTCCCACTCGGACTACCCCGCCTCAAAGAAGCGGGCGAGCTTCGCCCCGAGGCGTTCGGAGTGCACCAGCTCGGCGAGGGCCTCATCGACCGACATGCGACCCGACCGCACAGCATCGAGCAACGTGCTCAGATGCTGGCTGTCATGCCCGGGAAGGTAGCGGGCCTTCTTCGGCTGCTCGCCACAGCCGCACAAGCACGCGGGCCGGTCGCCCGCCAGATGTCGGACCCCGAGCGCCTGTGTCGGGTCGTGGGGCTTCCTCGCCGGGTCGCTCGTCACGCCCGCCCACGTACCAGCGACAGGTCGCCCGAGCACCCGGTACCGCTCGCATAACGCCAAGACCGGGCAATCCAGGCATCGGTCCGAGGCGACCTGCTGGTCGTCGTAGTCGTCCGAAGTCCACGCCTCGCCACCCGGGGCCTGGCATGGCACCTCCTGCCTGCGCTCATGCGCCAACAGCAGCGCCCGGTTGAGTTCGGCGAATGCCCATCCGGCCTCATCGTTCACGCCGAGCATGGCCGCGAGCTCCCGCTCGGCCTTTCGGGTGTCCGCGGCGGTGCTCCCTGGGTTCTCCCATGGGCTCGTGGGCACCAGGACGGCCTGGAGCAGTGGAGCGGTCGGAGAGGTCACGGGAGAAGCGGCAACCGAAAGCGGGGCGGACCTGCTCAATGCGAACCCTGTCATGCCTACGCCGCCTGTCGCCGAGCCTGATCCGCCAGCACTGCTGGGCTAGTGGCTTGCGCGAAGCGGAATCTCATGTCGTTCTCCTGTCATCGCTTGGGGGCGCAGGCGACCCCACCATGCGCGACTACGCCGCACAATCCACCACGCCGAGGGGAATGTCGTACGGGCACGGTACATTGACGCTCATGTGGCTTTTCATCGAAGGACAAACCGACCCCATCCCAGGTGCGGAGAAGGTGCAAGGTGAGGCGGTCGGCCACTACTGGTACAACCTCAACACCGGCGCGAAGGTCTTCCTGACCGCGGACGACGAGGCTGACTCCGACCAGAAGACCGGCCAGCTGCGCGTCTGGGCCACTGCCCCAGGAGGCGAAGTTCCTATCGAGGTCACCCGACCGCTTACTCACAGGGACTGGCGGTACGTCGAGTCGAAGAGTGTGGACAAGAACTACGACGGCATTCTCATAGCCGCCGCAGCCAAGCTCAGCGAGGTGCTGGTGCCCGAAGGAGCGTAGCCGCCGGGAGCGAAGTCGATCGATGGTCAACTGCGTTCCGTTCTCCGGGAATCATGACTCGTCCAGATCGTCAGGCGCGATCGAGAACTGCCGGAATGCATCCTCACGCACCCAGGCGTCGATGAGGTCGCGGTGGGACTCGTTGAGCCAGAGCAGTCCGTCGCGGTATTCGACCGGACCGCCCACCCCAGCGATTCGACCGAGGTCATGCATCACTGACGCCGTGGAGTACCAATCGGCCTGGTAGTCGATCATGCCGCTCTCGATCATCCGTTCTCGCCGGAAGCCGATAATCTCAGGGATCGGAAGCGGACCTAGCCGGAGCCATGCGGCGATCTCGGGTGCGCGCTTCGCGTCGGCGACGTCCTTCGACAGCTGTGCGGCGTTCGGCCAGTTGTTGGGTGACTCGTTCATTCTTGTGCCTCCTCAGGCATTTGGTGGTGGTGGAACCCGGCGGCTGACGCGGGCGTCCGGGCGGGACGCTGCCAGCCGCCGGGGGTCTAGTGGTCTGTTTCCTCGTCGGACGCCGGGGCGACACCGCGTTGCTCGCCGAAGCGATACCGAGCCAGTTGGTGGTGCGCCTTACAAAGCCCGTTCCGGTGAGCCGTCCGCGCGCAGACGGCGACCCAGCAAGTCGCCTCTGGCGCGATGATCGCCGGGGCCGACGCCACCTCAACGGCGTGCGCAGGGAGCCATTTCGCGAGAGACACCCCAGCCCGACGCGCAACGCCCCAGAATGCCGTGTAGTGCCTCAAGCAGAGCCCGAGCGAATGCACTGCACGACGGCACGCCCCGACCCGACAGCCGGGAGGTTCCCCCTTGACGGTGGGCCAGGTGCGAACCTCGGCGGCATGAGGGGCTAGCCAGGGCGGAATCTGAAACTGCGGGGCCTTGACGTTCATGCGAGGGTCTCCTTCGCGTGTGAGGACCGGCGAGAGCCGAGAAGGTTGCTGTGGGTGGTGGTCAGGCCGGGGGTAGAGAGCGCGCACGGAACGCACCCCCCGGAGAGGACGGTGAGGGCCTCGGTGTGCCGTGTGCGCGTACGTGAGGGTTGTTCCGGGAGATGACTCTCTACGGGGGCCCTTCCCGCGTCGTTTCGGGCCTCGTGGGGGTAGAGAGCCCCCCTCTCTATCTCTCTCTCTTTTTCCTCTCTACGTGTCTTCTGCTGCTCTCCCTCGTGACGACCCGTCACGGCCGGCCGGGGGGTAGAGAGGCCGTAGAGAGACAACTGCTCTCTACGGGCCGTCGTCGCGCTCACCGTTCCCCA
Source organism: Microbacterium sp. NPDC064978 (assembly GCF_044543605.1). Taxonomy (NCBI): domain Bacteria; kingdom Bacillati; phylum Actinomycetota; class Actinomycetes; order Micrococcales; family Microbacteriaceae; genus Microbacterium; species Microbacterium sp. NPDC064978. The sequence goes on from NZ_JBITWF010000003.1 coordinate 327,419, forward strand.
CCGCCCTCGTAACCCGCCAGAACGCGCCGCGCGTACGCAGGCAGCAGCGGGCGGTACTCCTTCTGGCCGTCCGCGAACTTCGCCTTCGCCCACTCCTCCCGAGGGCCGGTCACCGCCGTGACTTGCCCCTGCAAGGCGCGGGTAGTCTCCGTGCGCTCCTTTGCGGCCTTGTGGTGCTCCGACCAGAGGTGCGCGAGCCGAGCGGTGTTGACCCATAGCGTGGTCACCTCGGTGAGCGTTCCTACGTCAGTGCGGGTCATCATGACGCCGGGCGCGACTTCCTGGCCGAACGACCGCACGGTGGGGGCTTTCGTGCCTCGGTGCCAGACCGGCAGGCCGAACTGCTCCAGCGCCCACGGGATGACGGTCTCGGTGAGGCTGTTCTCGCCGGGGAGGTACTCGCCGTCCTTCTCCTCGCACCAGGTCGCCACGGCATCCTGTGCCCAGGTGCCGGTGCCCGCGATCTCGTCCAGCAACCACGCGCCAGCCGAGACAACGGCGAGGTTGTCGCCGTAGCGGCCCGAGTAACGCTTCTGCGCCTCTGTGAGCCGGGTGAGGTACTGGTCGGAGTGCGCAAGCGCGAACTGCACGAGCCACCCCGCGTACTTGGTCAGGTTCCCGTGCTTGCGTCGGAGTGCGGTCACGTCGCCCCACTGAGGCTCACCTTCGCGACCAGATTTGCGAGACGTGCGCCCGGTGACCGGCGGCGGACTTAGCAAGATCGCGCGGTCGGTGAGGGCCTTCTGCCCCTGGATCCCGAGCCCCTCGCCGGACAGCAGGATCGGGGCGACGAGTCCGATCCGGGCGGTCGTGGTGTTGTCGTTGCGCTTCTTGTTCGCGGTGACGCCCATCGTCGCGCCCCGGAGGATCTCGTCCAGCGCGGCCAGGTCGTTGGCGTCGTCATTCCAGACGATCCCGGAGCGATTCACTGACACTTTGTCTCGGAACGAGGCGGTGGTACTGAGCTCGTGCCCGGTGTTCGATCCCGACAGTTGCAGGAGGTCACCGAACGCGCCGGTGGTCTTGGCCGACCCGGAGTGCGCTTCAAGTGCCATGAACGGGAAGAGCGCGGTGCGCTGCATCGTCTGAGGCTTGAGGAAGCACGCGGCCCACCAGGACCCGAAGACCGCCATTGTCTCCTCGTCGTGAAAGGTGAGCACCTCACGGACGACCTCACGAGCGGTCGCAAAGTCACCCTCGAAGCCGTACTCGTACTCAGCTCCGAGCGTCTGCAGCCGGGGGTCAGCGACGACGCCGACACTTTCCTCCCACCCGTCGTGGTGACCGTCCGGTCGGATTACGCCCGAGAAGGTCACGAACGACCGCGATGCCTCGTCCCACCCGAGGTGTTCGACGACGCGGGCGCTGCCGTGGGTGTTCGTCTTGAGGAACCTCAGCATGCGGACGCCGGGCAGCATGGCGACCGACACGTTGGACGGGTTGTTCCAGGATGCCTCGTAAGGCGCGAGGAACGGGCGCAGTTTCTTCTCGTCGGAGAGGAGTTCGGGCGTCAGCACCACCGAGTGCACGCCCGTCGTGGTGCGGAGTAGCGCGAGGTACGCCTTCACAACCCCGCCCGCCTCGACCACTCGCCCGAGCGGCTCCAGGTCAAAGTCGGCCCACGGGAGGGTGAACGCTTCGACGTTCCCTTTCGTGGTGCGCTGACACTGCACGTGGAGCACGCCGTCCTTGCTCACCAGGTAGCCGGTGGTCTCGTCCGGTGGGAGATCGACGGGGAACTGGCGGGTGGCTGGCGCAAGCTCCTCCGAGGGAACCATGTGCACCGGCGTGTGGTCGCTGATCTTGGGACTCATCGGGTGGTACCTCCGTATTTCGTGATCGCGCGGTCGAGGGCGACGTCCCACTCTCGGGCGGGGTCCTCGCCGGGCGTGTGGGGGCTCTCCAGCCAGACGTCGCGCCCGAAGCCGAGCGCCTCGGGGACGCCGCCGTGCCCTTCGGTCGCGAGCTTGACCAGATGGATTTGCCAGCGGAGCATCGCCTCGTGGCCGGTGAACGCTTCGCCCGCGATGAACGGCTTCACTGCGCGGGCTACGGCCGGGGTAACGGCTCGGCCTGCGCGTTCGGCGAACCAGGTCGAGGCGTTGCCGAGGTAACGGGCCTCGTCCGCCGTGGTGGTGCCGACTTTGCTCCCAGCGAGAAGCGCGGGTGGTGGGAATGCGACTGAACGGACGGGCGGCAGAAGGTAGGGGGCGACCACGTATCCTCCTCGGCTCTTCCGGTCCACGCCGGGCAGGATGTGATTGATGGAGGTGAACCGACCGGCGAACCAATAGTGGGTCCCGAGTCCGGAGAGCGACGGGAACCCGGGGACGCCGATCGCGTCGAGGTCGATCCCGTGAAGCGCCAGGGACTCGTAGCCGTTGGGCTTGCCCGGCTTGAGGTCCACGTCGATCACGGCACGGTGCACGACGCCCGGTGCGATGGCGGGGAGCGCATCGGGGTACTGCTCCCAGAATCGCCGGATACCGCTGGGGTTACCCGTCGCCTGGCGCTCCCAGTTCATGAACCCGGGCTCAGGCGTCTTGTCCGCTTGTACAGGGAAGACGGGCCAGCCGTTGGCCGCGTTAGCGAGGGCGATGTCGCGGTTTCTCATCCGAGCACCCCGGCCCGGATGAGGTGACCAATGGTCGCGCCGACGCTCGGCCCGAAGATCAGGAGCGAGAAGGTGATCGCGCCGTAGAACAAGTGGTCGTGGAAGGCTTCGCGAGATTGCCGCGAGGGGTGCAGGAGGCTCATCGTGACCCACCCCCGGCGGGGGCAGGCTCGGCGAAGATGAGTCGGAGCAATGCTTCGAGATCAGGTTGTTCGATCTCAGCCTGAGCGAACTCGACGGTGGGCGAAATGGGCATGGTGGATCCTCAAAATCCACCACATCGGGTGACGCCGCCTGCCCGTCAGTGGTTCCTTCGCGCCCCGGTGACTTTGCTGTCTTGCGTCCGACTAGCTCCCTAGGGCTTGGCCGGTCTTTCTAACCCGCGTCATCCGGGCTTCGTTCTCTTTGGTCGTAGGCGCTGTTTCTGTTGTGTGCGCTTCCGATAAAACCATAGAGAATCCGGGTGGATGTAGCTTCTCAGCTGGGAGTCTGCTGCATGACTCTGAGTCAAGATTGCGAGCGTCTATCACGCCTGGTTGACTCCCCGCCGGGTGGTTCCCGTCACCTGTTGTGTGCACGACGCGGCCCCGGCCTTGAAGCCGGGGCTTCGTCGTATCCGCGAGGCGGACCGCCACCTGATGCCGCCCCCAGCCCTAGGTGTCGACTCGCTAAGTCGTTTCATGAAATAGGAGGACGCGGAGAGGGCGTCTGCACGGCCGATTAAGCTGCCGACGAATTATCTTTTGATCAGGGATTTTCATGTGCTTCGCATCGGCTCCCTGTAGAGCGCGTCTTGACACTCCCTCCATTGCTCAAAAATAGCCTCCAGGTTTTCTTCCGAATTGGGCTCGAAAACCGCGGTTTGGTGCTAGCCTTCGATACACCAACACCGAGAGGAGGCCAAACCATGGCCGAAGAAGTGACCGAAGAGGGTGCGAGCGAAGCCGCCAAGAAGCTTCGCTCGCGCAACGGAGTCCCGCGAGTGGCGCTCGAAACGATCGAGGCATCGGTTAACGCGATCTGGCAGGTCGCTCGTCGTGGCGAAGCCGCGCCCGTCACGGTCGCTCGCGCGATCACCGGCAAGCAGGATGCCAAGGCAAGCGGTGGCGCATGGCAGAAGCGCGTCGCCGCGCTGCGCGCCTTCAACGTGATCGAGCGCGGCTCGGCTTTCAAGCTGAGTCCTATCGGAATCGCGATCGCGAACTCGGCCGATGTCGAGCGACACACCAAGGGCTTGCGGGAAGCGGTGCTCAGCATTCCCGCATACCAGAAGTTCTTGGAGCGCGCAGACGGCGGGGAGCTCCCTCCCATCGCGCTGCTGGCGAGCGACATCGAGTTCGAGTACGAACTGTCGAACGCCGACGCCGTGACGGCGGCAAACGCATTCGTTCAGAGCGCGCGGTACGCCGGACTGGTCGACGCAGACGGCCACGTGTCGCTCGCTGGCGTGTCGGTTCCCGCCGACGGAGCCGAGGTCGACCCCGATGCCGAACCCGACGATGATACTGAGGTCGAGAGCGCGGCTGCTCCTGCAGGCCAGCCGGCACCGGTTGCTGCTCCCGCTCCCTCGGTGCCCGAGATTCAGCCTCCTGCTCAGCCCGTCACGGTGAGCATCCCTGCGCCGGCGGCGCTGGCGGTGGGCGGTTCGCCGGTCACCGTGAAGGTCAGGATCGACATGACGGAGTGGGCTGCGGACGACGCCGTGAAGGTGCTCAACGCTCTCGGCTACGGAGAAGACGCCAGTGAGTCCGAGTGATGACGGCCAGCTGATCTTCCGGGCCAGTCAGCCCCAGCTGCTCGACGGCATCCGGAACTTCGGCGTCGGCAACGGCGACGTGGTTTCGGATGACGTCCAGCGGGTGTTCGAGCTGACCGGTCTGGTCGAGGCGAACGGAGGCGGTGGATCGCTCGGACTCACCGCCTCCGGGCTTGCCCTCTACAGGGCAGCGTGGGTACAGCACGACGAGCCGGCGACGAAGCGTCTGCTCGGGCAGGCGCTTCGCGCGCTCCTGCCCATTCAGGTGCTCGGCCAGGAGCTCGGGAACACCGATCCCATCCCAGAGTCCGGTGCGGTCCACCTGCTCGCTCTTCACCGCGTCGTGCCGCCGACGTTCACCGCCGACGACGCCCGCCTCACCTTTCGCTGGCTCAACGACCTCGGCGTCGTCGTCTACTCGCGCCAGAAGAAGACGGTCCGGTTCGTCCCCGACGATCCGGGTGCGGCGAAGGCGGGCGAGGTCGGATCGTTGGGGGCAATGATCTCGCCTCGCACCCCATACTCCAACGTGGTCCGGTTGCGTCGTGTTCTTCGCACCCAGAGCGGCGTCGTGACCTGGGCCGACCCGCACTTCGGTGCACGTGCACTCGAGGAGCTCGCCGACGAGCTCGACCCGTCGAAGGTCACGGAACTGCGCATCATCTCGGGCGACGCCCCCAACGTGTTGTCCCCGCGTAGCTTCAAAGACTTCCAGCGCTTCGAGCAGGAGATGTCGAACAAGGGGATCACTGTCGAGTGGCGGGTCGACAGCGCACGCGACTGGCACGATCGGTTCCTGGTCGACGCCAATGGCTCGTTCAACATGCCACCCGTGAACAACCTGTTCAAGAACGAATACTCGGAGATCCTCCCGAGCGACTCTAAGCCTCCGGTCGATGAGTGGTGGGCGCGTTCCTCGCGGCGCACGGCCTGATCGAACGACCTAGTACGGCCACTCCACCACAAGCGTGTCACGCGGATGGTCGTTAATCGGGGTGCTTAGCTGCCGCTCGAAACCGGCGGGGTTGTCGATCATGTTGACGAGGTCGTAGACGACGAACACCATGCGGTGCACGTCCGGGTGAGTCAGGTAGGTCGTTGAATCGAGGATGATCTCATTACGCAGATCGACCGTCCGACGACCAGATCTAGTCACCTTTATCTCGATGGCTGTGCGCACATCGGGAAGTAGGAAGTCCGGGATCGTCGCGCTCCCGGCGAACGTCGGCGCGGTTTCCTCAGGGCGGACGTCGTCGTACACGAGGCGGAGCGCGTTCTCGACGGCGTCCTGGAGGTCATATTCCTTCGCCATGACCAGGGAGACCTGGTCGACGCGTCGCGGACCCACCAGCGGCTTGAGGGCGGCGGGCACCCGGCGCAGTATGTTCAGCAGCCGATCGTGCGTCGGCAGGGGCATCGACTGCACGCCAGGCCGCGAGGCGACCTGACCGGTGCTCGTCGAAACTGCAACCACCGGCGTCGGCGTGGGTGGTGCTGGAGTCGCGGCGGCGGTAGCCGTCGGAGCCGCTGCCGGGCCTGACGCGCCGGCAGAATCCCACGTCAGGAATCCGTGGTCGGTTAGGGTCCCACCCGCAAGGTCGACCGCCGCCTGTAACTGTCGCAGCTCTTGCTCTCGTGCAGGCAAGGCGATGAAGCCACGGTCCCTGATGACATGGACTAGTTGCTCTACGAGTTTCCGAGCACGAACAGGGTGTGCACGCTCAAACGCGTCGCGCACCTTCTGAGCCTTGTTCGGCGAGTTACGCGGCACCTGGAGACCGGCGGTATTGATCGCAACATCGATCGCTGTGCCGGGCGGACCGTCGCCATTCAAGAAGATGGACGAGAGCGCGCCAATCAACTCTGGTGGCACCCTGCGGACGCCACTTGGCGACGGATCACTCATTCCGCAATTCTGGCACGGGAGCAGATCGTCTACGACGGCTACGCTAACCGAACGAAGTTGCCTTATTCCCGGAGGTCCTCATGGCGCAGATCGGTCCTTGGACCTGCCAGCACTACCAGCCCGATGGGTGTACCAAGCACCAGAATCCGGATCTGAGTCGTGCGGTCGGTCACTCCTGCTGCGGACGGTGCTTTCAGGGCAGAGCGCACAAGACTGAAGCGTGGGGTCACGCGCCGCTGATCGAGCACGCCTACTACGAGGGGCTCGTGACGCCGGGCGTATGTACGATCTGCGAGCAGGGACCGCACTAGCGCCGCGCATATCGTCCCGGCCTCCCGTGGGGGCTTCCTGGACAAGAAGAAGGCCCGACGCCCGCTTGGGGGCCGGGCCTTCTCGATTCAAGGGAAGGGCGCGGAGCGTCACCCTTCCATGATGAACTCGCGCTGCTTCGGATCGGAACACGCTTCCTTCTCGTCGGCACGAAGTTCACGGTCGCTGCCAGCTTCCTTCAACGTCTGCTGCAACTGCGCGATGCACTCCTCGGTCTTCTTCGCCTCCGCGTCGCCTCCGCCGCATCCGGTGAGCCCCATCGTTGCTAGCACCACAATGGCTAGTGTTGCGGATGTCTTCTTGATCATTCATTCGTCCCTTTCGCTGAGCACGCACCCCCAGAAGTGGAGTGCAGCTTTCCGCACGATAGTGCAGGTTTCCGCACTGTGGATATGCACCACGCCACGTTGGACTGTTTTCGTGACATATCCGACGCGCGAGCCCAACTTCGAGGCGCTCTGGCTCGCCCTCGCCCGACTCCGGCAAGAGCGCGGATGGTCCTACGATGAACTGGCGGAGCGATCAGGCGTCAGCCGTCGGACGCTCATTGAGATGGAACATGGCCAAAGCAATGGTCGTCTCGAATCGTGGTTCCGCATCGCCGAGGCGTTCGATGTCCCGCTCGGCGATCTAGTTTCCGTTCTCTAGCCGCACGTCCTCGGTAGGGTTCGATTATGGAGTTCTGGGACACATTCTGGGCAACAATGTGGGGTGCGCTTGGCGGTGCTGTGGTTGGCGCTGCCGCAGCCTGGCTATTCTCGCTCGATCTGCGGAGAAGGGAGCGAGAGGATCGTGCGCAAGACAGGGAGCAGGAACGACTGGATCGTGTCGCCGAGCGCGAAATGGATCGCGAGGCCCGCCGCGTCGAACGGCAGGAGCAACGGGATTGGGAGTACGAGGAACGCATTCTGGCAGAGTGGCCAAGCGTTCTTGAGGCGGTACACGACTTTGCTAACGCCTGTCGAGCGGTTTACGACGCCAGGCGCACACATGGTCCGGTCGGTAGTCGGCATGATCATTACCGCCTCTCACTGGCCTCAGTCACACAAAGGCTGTTCGAGGCGGCGACAATCGCGAAGGACGTGGATCACTCGGTCGTCAGTGCTATCGGGAAGCTGACAGCAACGACTCCAATGCACTCAGACGTGCAGCTGCGCACTATGGATCAAATCGTTAGTGTGCTGGGTGACTACATGGCAGCTTCGCCCGAGCATAGGTCTGATGCGATGCAGAAATTGCAAGATGCGCTCACAGAGTTGATTGCGACTGCGGAACGCGAGAGCGCGGAGTTCTTGTCGGAAGAGGGCCTCCCTCAGTAGATGGCGCGGGCTTCGGCTAGGTCTTCCTGGACATGGAGAAGGCCGGACGACTCCGGTGAGGGGGCGGACCTTCTCGGTTCAAAGGAAGACCGCGGTGCGTCAGCCTTGTATGAGGCCGGGTCGCGCTGGCTCGGCTATCGCGACGACCGCCTCAGCCCCAGCGAGGAACTTGTCAAACATCGAAACCACCACCGTCAGATCCGGAGCCGCCTTCGCATCCTGCGCCGTCAGATCCGCGTACGCCGCCGTGTGGTTGCGCAGCGCCTGAGACAGAAACTGCCGTTCTCGGGGTGCCGTCGTGTTCTCCAGTAGATCGAGGGTCTTCTCGGTCGCATCGAGGATTCGGTTTGACAATGCCGCGCGACGATTCCGCGCGTACTCGCTATGCACGCCCCGAGCCTTCGCCGCCGCCTCGGGAGTTCCCGACGAACCCGATCCGATCATGGCGAAGGCGACGCCGGGGGCGTCCCGCACGATGCGAGTAATCACACGTGGGTGCACCCCCGTCGCCTCGTGAACCTCGCGGCGGGTCTTGCCCGCCTTCACGAGTTCGATCACCTGCGCTTCGACCTCCGGGGCCGTGCGCCTGCCCGCCGCCATGACTCAAACGCCCTTCACGGCCACCGCATCGCGGCGGAGGCGCAGGCCGTCCAGCTGCTGCACGCGGTAGTCGATCTCGATGTCCCTCTCCAGGCCCTCGTCAATGTTGAGCGCCGCGTAGCCCTCGGGATCAAGCCGCGCCACTCGCGACATGGTCCCGAGCGAAGCCGCGCCCTCCAGCGTATCGGTGAGCAGGTCGCGCCACGCCGACACGAGGTTGGCGTCAGCGGTGAGGTCGCGGACACGGACCGCTGCCGGGACGCCCCGCTCGATGAGCTGCTCGAACACCAGCTCGCGGACCTCGGCGATCACCCCGGCCGGATCGGTTGATGCGAGCGCCTCCTCGGACACCTCGATCCACTGTGCGATCGCGGCCAGACGCAGCGGGTTCGCATCGAAGATGAGCGCCTCCAGTGACCGGCCCGCGGACAGGAGAGCAGTGACCTTGCGCCACTCCGCCTCCTGGAGCGCCACCTCATCGCCGTTCTTCGGGGCGAGCGCGTCCAGTACCTCGGCGATCTGCGCGTCGGCGTCTGCGTCCTTCGCGTCGGGGATCTGCTCGGCCAGAACGGCGCGGGCCTCCATGATCCGCGTGAACCGCTCGCGGTGGATCGCGGAGTTCGTGTAGTTCGGGTTCTGGAAGTCCACTGCCTGCGACAGGGAACGCCGGAAGGTCAGGAACGTCTGCACGAAGGGTGCGGTGTTGATGGTCATTTTGGATCTCGATTCTCTGGGTGTGCCTCGCCCTGGGCGGACTGCTGTCCTGGGTGGGTTTGGCCCTGGGTGATCCGTCAGCCGTTGCTGGCGGAGATTTCCGGGCGCGACAAAACCGTGCGAGACCCCAACGCACAAGTCACCACGTCGAGAGAGCGCATCACGCGGCCTCGATCTGCCACTCGAACGGCGGGAGGAGCGAGTAACTCTGCTCACGGGGGCGATGGCCGCTGTCGCGTTCGCGGGACTGCTGGTGGCCATCATGCGCTCGGATGAGGTGCGGGGCATCCTCACGGGGCTTGTCCGCCGCGCCCTGACCGTGTCGTGACGGCCCCTCGCGAGCGACCGCGGGGCGGGAGCGAACGAGGCGCCGTCGCGGCGGAGCTCGCCATGGCGCTGCCCGCCGTCGTGCTGGTGCTGCTGCTCGGGGCCGGGGCTCTCGCGGCCGCGTCCCGGCAGGTGGCGCTCCAGGATGCGGCAGCGGACGCAGCCCGCCTGCTCGGACGGGGCGAGGACACGGCGACGGCTGCGCGCATCGTGCACGCGGCGGTCCCCGGCGCCGGGGCCTCGTTCGCCTCCACCGGGGACCTGGTGTGCGCCACGGCGACGCTCCGGGTCTCGGTCGGCGCCGTCATCAGCTTCCCCTTACGCGCCTCGAGCTGCGCTCTCGATGGGGGCCGTTGATGGCGGGCTCGGCGCTCGCGGCCGCCCTCCTCGTCGTGAGCGCGACCTTGTCCGTCGGGCTCGCGGCGGTGGGCGGTGCGGCGGTCACGGCACAGCGCGCGGCGGGTGCGGCCGACGCCGCCGCACTCGCCGCGGCCGATGCCGCCAGCGGTGCCGTGGCGACGGCGGATGAGCCGTGCGCGCTCGCGGCGAGGGTCGCCGCGGCAGGCGGGGCGGCGTTGACGAGCTGTTCGCTGGAAGGGTATGTGGCGACCGTGTCTGTGGAGGCGGCGTACGCTGGACTCGCCGCCGTCTCCCGAGCCCGCGCCGGGCCACCCGAGGAATCATGACGGCGGCCTTACCCCTCGCCCGCTGTGAACGACCCCGAATAGCGGTGTGTATGGTGTGCTTCGAAGAAAGGACGCCCCTTGGCTGAAGGCAAGAAGCTCGTCATCGTCGAGTCCCCGACGAAGATGCGGTCTATTCAGGGATACCTCGGCGACGGTTACGAGGTGCTCAGCTCCGTCGGCCACATCCGCGATCTCGCCGACAAGAAGGACATCCCGGCCGAGGACAAGAAGGCGTACGGCAAGTACTCCATCGACATCGACAACGGCTTCGACCCCTACTACGTGGTGTCGGACCGCAAGACCAAGACGGTCGCCGAACTCAAGCGCGCGCTCAAGCACGCCGACGAGGTCCTGCTCGCCACTGATGAGGACCGCGAGGGCGAGGCGATCGCCTGGCACCTGCTGGAGACGCTGAAGCCGAAGGTGCCGGTCAAGCGCATGGTGTTCCACGAGATCACCAAGGACGCGATCCAGGCCGCGGTCGGCAACACCCGCGAGCTCGACCATGCCCTCGTCGACGCGCAGGAGACCCGGCGCATCCTCGACCGCCTCTACGGGTGGGACGTCTCGCCCGTGCTCTGGTACAAGGTCAAGACGGGGATCTCCGCCGGCCGGGTGCAGTCCGCCGCGACGCGCCTCATCGTCGACCGTGAGCGCGAGCGCATGGCCTTCGTGTCCGCGGAGTACTGGGACGTGGATGCCGACGCCGCGGCGACCGGCACCTCCTTCCGCATCCGCCTCGTGCGCGTGGACGGCGGACAGCTCGCCCGGGGGTCCGACTTCGACGACACCGGGAAGCTCAAGAAGGCGGTCGTCGTCCTCGACGAGGCCAAGGCGGCTGCCCTGGCGCGAGCCGTCGACGCCGCGGGGGCGGGAACCGTCACCAAGGTCGAGGCCAAGCCCGGCACGCGCAGCCCCTACGCGCCGTTCACCACCTCCACCATGCAGCAGGAGGCGGGCCGCAAGCTCTCGATGAGTGCGAAGCAGGCGATGAGCGTCGCCCAGCGCCTCTACGAGAAGGGGTACATCACCTATATGCGTACCGACTCCACGGCGCTGAGCACCCAGGCGGTGCAGGCGGCGCGGAGCCAGGCCGTGGCTCTCTACGGCGACAGCGCGGTGCCCCTGAAGCCGCGCGTGTACAAGTCGAAGAGCAAGAACGCCCAGGAGGCGCACGAGGCGATCCGTCCCTCGGGGGAGAACTTCCGCACGCCGTCCTCGCTGTCCGGCGAGCTCGACCGCGAGGAGCAGCGGCTCTACGACCTCATCTGGAAGCGCACCGTCGCCAGCCAGATGTCGGACGCGAAGTACGAGACGACGACCGTCACCATCGCGGTCGAGGCGGACGGCCAGACCGCCGAGTTCACCGCCTCGGGCACCGTCTACACCTTCAAGGGCTTCCTGGAGGCGTACGAGGAGGGGCGTGACGAGAAGCGCAGCGACGCGGACGCCGCCGAGAACCAGTCCCTGCCCGCGGTCTCCGTCGGGGATGAGCTGGCCGTGTCCGCCGCGGAGGCGAAGGGGCACCGCACCACGCCGAAGCCGCGCTACACCGAGGCCTCGCTGGTGAAGGTGCTCGAGGAGAAGGGCATCGGCCGTCCGTCGACCTTCGCCACGATCCCGGAGACCATCCTCGATCGCGGGTATGCGGTCAAGCGTGGTCAGGCCCTCGTGCCGACATGGCTCGCGTTCAGCGTGGTGCGTCTGCTCGAGGAGCACTTCGCCGAGCTCGTCGACTACGACTTCACCGCCGCGCTGGAGGACGATCTCGACACCATCGCACGCGGCGAGCAGAACCGCGTGGAGTGGCTCAAGTCGTTCTACTTCGGCTCCGACTCGCACGTGGGGCTCCGACAGGTCGTCGACAACCTCGGGGAGATCGACGCCCGGGCGCTGAACTCGACGCGGATCACCGACACCGCGACTCTCCGCTTCGGCAAGTACGGTCCCTATCTCGAGGTGGCGGACCCGAAGGATCCGGAGGCCAAGCCGCGGATCGTCAACGTCCCCGAAGACCTCGCGCCCGACGAGCTCACGCCGGAGAAGGCCCAGGAGCTCATCGATGCGCCGGTCGCCGGTGACCGCGTCCTCGGCGTGAACCCGGAGAACGGCAAGGTCGTCGTCGTCAAGGACGGCCGCTTCGGTCCCTACGTGCAGGAGAACGATCCGGTCTCCGACGATGCCGCCGTCGACGAGGCCACCGGTGAGGTCGTCGACCTTCGACAGGCTCAGGCACCCAGCGCGAAGGGGAAGCGCGGCGCGAAGAAGGAAGCAGCGCCCAAGCCCCGCACCGCCTCGCTGTTCCGCTCGATGTCGGTGGACACGATCGACCTCGACACCGCACTGCAGCTGCTGAGCCTGCCCCGCGTCGTCGGCGTCGACCCGGAGACGGGTGACGAGATCACCGCGCAGAACGGGCGCTTCGGTCCGTATCTGAAGAAGGGCACCGATTCCCGGTCACTGGAGAGCGAGTCGCAGATCTTCGACGTGACTCTGGAGCAGGCACTGGAGATCTACCAGCAGCCCAAGTACGGCGCCCGCCGGGCGTCGAGCGCGCTGGCCGAGTTCGACGCCGACCCGGTGAGCGGCAAGCCTATCCGTGTGCGCGACGGCCGGTTCGGGCCGTACGTCACCGATGGTGAGACGAACGTCACGATCCCGCGCGGACAGACCCCGGACGACATCACGTTCGAGATCGCCGTGCAGATGCTCGCGGACAAGCGCGCCAAGGGTCCGGCGCCCAAGCGTGGAGCGGCCAAGAAGGCACCGGCCAAGAAGGCCCCCGCGAAGAAGGCTCCAGCCAAGAAGGCTCCGGCGAAGACGGCCGCCTCCACCGCGAAGAAGTCCACGGCGAAGACGTCGACCACCTCCGCGGCCCGCTCGGCGGCGGCGAAGAAGGCGGCGGCGACCCGGGCGGCGAACGCGGCGGCGAAGGCGGCAGAGAAGGCGGACTCGTGACCGCAGGCTCCGGCCTCTGGATCACGCTGGAGGGCGGGGACGGCTCCGGGAAGACGACCCAGTCGAACCTCCTGGCCACCTGGCTGGAGCAGAGCGGTCAGACGGTCGTGCGCACCCGGGAGCCGGGAGGTTCCGAGGTCGGGCAGCTCATCCGCGACATCGTGCTCCACCACCGCGGCGACATCGCCCCGCGTGCGGAGGCGCTGCTCTACGCCGCCGACCGCGCACACCACGTCGCCACGGTCGTCCGACCCGCACTCGCTCGCGGTGAGATCGTGCTGCAGGACCGCTACCTCGACTCCTCGGTGGCCTACCAGGGCGCCGGACGTGTTCTGGACGCCACGGAGATCCGCGACCTGTCGCTCTGGGCCGCCGAAGGGGCTCTTCCGGATCTCACCGTCCTGCTGGACCTCGATCCGGCCACCGCGCGCATGCGCCTCGATTCGGCCGACAAGCCGTTCGACCGGCTGGAGGCCGAGAAGGAGGCCTTCCACTCCCGCGTGCGCGAGGCCTATCTCGACCTGGCCCGCGCGGAGCCTGGGCGGTTCCTCGTGATCGATGCCGCGGACGCACCCGAGCGCATCGCCGACCGCATCCGCGCCCGGGTCTCCGCATTCTTCGACTGATCCTCCCCGGAGACATCGTCATCCGGACGGACGCGGAGTCGCCGGGTGGTGGGAGCGTCGGCGGTGCCGATTAGGCTGAGTGCATGCCCTCGACCCTCGCCCCGCCTTTTCCGTGGGCAGACGTCTGGGGGCAGGAAGCCGCCGTCGAGACGCTGCGCTCCGCCTCATCCGATCCGGCCGCACTCTCGCACGCCTGGCTGATCACCGGCCCTCCGGGGTCCGGGCGATCGACGCTCGCCTATGCCTTCGCGGCCGCGCTCATCGCCGAGGGGCCCGACGACGAGGCCACGATGCGGCAGGTCCTCGCCGGGACGCACCCCGATGTGACCGCATTGCGCACCGACAAGGTGATCATCACCATCGCCGAGGCGCGCGCCCTCGTCGAACGCTCCTACTTCGCCCCGTCCGCCGGTCGCTACCGGGTCATCGTGGTGGAAGACGCCGATCGGATGGTGGAGCGCACCTCCAACGTGCTGCTCAAGGCGCTGGAGGAACCGCCGGAGCAGACCGTCTGGATCCTGTGCGCGCCGAGTGAGGCCGACCTCCTCCCCACGATCCGGTCGCGCGTGCGGTCGCTCCGTCTCCGCGAACCAGACGTGGCGGACGTGTCCCGCCTCATCAGCCTCCGCACGGGTGTGGACGAGGCGGTCGCCGAGCAGGCCGCCCGACACGCGCAGCGGCACATCGGCATGGCTCAGCGTCTGGCCACAGACGATGCCGCGCGCCGACGCCGCGACGAGACGCTCCGTGCCGTGATGGGGGTGCGCGGGGTCAACGACGCCGTCGAGGTCGCCGGGCGCATCATCCAAGCGGCGACGGAAGACGCCAAGGCCCTCACCGCCGAGCGGGACGCGGCCGAACGCGCCGCCCTGCTGCGCACCGTGGGGGTCGCCGAGGGTCAGGCGGTGCCTCCGGCGCTGCGCGCTCAGGTGTCGGCACTGGAGGACGATCAGAAGAAGCGGGCCACGCGGAGTCTGCGGGACGGTATCGATCGCGTCCTCACCGACCTCCAGTCGCTCTTCCGCGACGTCGTGATGCTGCAGTACGGTCGCGGAGACGACCTCATCAACCGCGAGCTCCATGCCGAATTGGCCGGGCTCGCGTCCGCATGGAGCGTGGAGCGCACGCTCGTCGTGCTCGACCACCTGGCCGAGACCCGTGAGGCGCTGGAGCGCAACGTCGCCCCCCTGCTCGCGCTCGAGAGTTTGCTCGTGACCGTCACGAGCGGGAGGAAACCGTGAAGACTCGATCCCTGCCCCGCCTCCGTCGCTCCGCGGCGCTCATCGCCGGTCTGGCCGCCGCCTCGGTCGCGCTCTCCGGGTGCCTCTACGCCATGATCCCGGAGCAGTCCTCGAAGCCGGCCGTGGAGAAGACGCCGGACACCGAGGGCGTCGCCGAAGAACTCCTGCCCTACTACTCCCAGGAGCTGGACTGGACAGAGTGCGGCCAGGGCTTCGACTGCACCACCGTCACCGCCCCGCTCGACTGGGAGGACCCGAGCGTGGGAGAGATCGAGCTCGCCGTGGTGCGGCACCGCGCCGAGGGCGAGGCTGTCGGCTCGCTGCTCACGAACCCCGGAGGACCCGGTTCCAGCGGCGTCGACCTCATCCAGGGCAGCTTGGACTACGCGGTCGGCCCGGCGCTCATCGAGAACTACGACGTGATCGGCTTCGACCCCCGCGGTGTCGGGGCCTCCACCGCCGTCACCTGCTACGACGCGAAGGAGATGGACGACTACCTCTACGGCATCCCCGCCGCGCCGCGGGGCACCCCGGAGTGGGAGTCCGAGCTGCTCGACTCCGCTCGCGCCTTCGGAGAGGCGTGCGACGCGAACAGCCAGGGGATCCTGCCGTACATCACCACGGTCAACGCCGCCCGCGACATGGACCTCCTCCGCGCCGTCCTCGGCGACAAGGAGCTCAACTACCTCGGGTACTCGTACGGCACGTTCCTCGGCGCGACCTACGCCAAGCTCTACCCGGAGAAGGCCGGACGGCTCGTGCTCGACGGGGCGATCGACCCCTCCGTCCCCGGTCTCGACGTCGGCGCCACGCAGGCACTCGGCTTCGAGTCGGCACTGCGGGCCTACATGCAGAACTGCCTCGACTCCGGCTCCTGCCCCTTCAGCGGGACGGTCGACGAGGCGATGGCCGATCTCGGCGCCCTGCTCGCGAGCGCGGACCGCACGCCGTTGAAGAACGGCGACGGCCGGCTCATGGGCGCCGACGCCCTGATGACGGCGATCATCGCGGCGCTGTACTCGGAGGACAGCTGGGAGATCCTGACCCAGGCCCTGGACGAGGCGCTGCAGGGCGACCCGTCGACGGCCTTCCGCCTCGCCGACTTCTACAACGGTCGGGAGAACGGCACCTACATCGACAACTCGACCGAGGCCTTCCGTGCGTACAACTGCATGGACTACCCGGTCGAGGACGACCCTGCGGCCGAGGCGGCCACCGAGAAGAAGATCGCGGAGGGGGCGCCGACCATCGCTCCGTACTGGTCGGGACCCGACCCGTGCGAGGTGTGGCCGTATCCGCCCACCGGCACCCGCGAGAAGATCACCGCGGAAGGCGCGGGTCCCATCGTCGTCGTCGGCACCACCAACGATCCCGCGACCCCGTACGAGTGGTCGGAGTCGCTCGCCGACCAGCTCTCCGAGGGCGTCCTCATCACCCGTGTGGGCGAGGGACACACCGGCTACAACAAGGGCAACGTCTGCGTGGATGACGCGGTGGAGGCCTTCCTGCTGGAAGACGTGGTGCCGGAGGACGGCCTGCGCTGCGAGTGAGCGCGCCTCGATTCGCGAGCGAGCGCGAGACAGGGTAATATCGGTGATCGCGCCGCTCACGCGTCGCACGCCGCTTTAGCTCAGTCGGCAGAGCATTTCACTCGTAATGAAAAGGTCGTCAGTTCGATTCTGACAAGCGGCTCAGGAAAACCCCCGGAACCCTCGTGGTCCCGGGGGTTTCCTCGTCTCCGGGCCCGGCCGTGGGGCGTACGCTCGGAGCATGAGCAGAGCGCTTCTCATCGTCGACGTGCAGAACGACTTCACCGAGGGCGGCGCCCTGGCCGTCCAAGGTGGTGACGCGGTGGCCGCCGCGATATCCGCCCACCTCGCGTCGCACGCCGCCGACTATGAGGTCATCGTGGCCTCCCGGGACTGGCACGACGCGGACGGCGACAACGGCGGGCACTTCTCCTCCACCCCCGACTACACCGACTCCTGGCCCGTGCACTGCGTCGCCGGCACCGCGGGGGCGGACTACGATCCGCTGCTGGTGACGGACGGCGTCACCCACCACGTGCGCAAGGGTCAGGGGCGCCCGGCGTACTCGATGTTCGAGGGGGTGTCCGACGACGGGGCGACGGTCGCCGCGGTCCTCAGCGCCGCGGGGGTCGTCACGGCGGACGTCGTCGGCATCGCCACAGACCACTGTGTCCGCGCCTCGGGACTCGACGCGATCGCCCACGGCGTCCACGTCCGCATCCTCACGGACCTGATCGCCGGAGTCGCCCCCGAATCGAGCGCCGCGGCCCTCGCCGAACTCGCGCATGCCGGTGCCGAACTCCTCGAGAGCGCGGAGGCGTGAGTCGCAGCGTCCTCCTCCTCCGCGCGGTCAACGTCAGCGGACGCAGCAGCGTACCCATGGCCCGGCTGCGGGAAGTCCTCGACGCCGAGACCGACCTGCAGGACGTCTCCACCTACATCGCCAGCGGCAACATCGTCTGCGGGACCCCGCGAGACCCGGCGGCGTCCTGCGCGACGGTGCGCGCGCTGATCGCAGCCGAGTTCGGTGTCGACACCCCGGTCATCCACCGCACGCACGCCGAGCTCGCCGACTCCGAGGCGGCCCAGCCCTTCCCGGAGGGGGATCTGAAGCTGGTGCACGCGATGTTCCTCGAGGGTGCTCCGGCGGCCGGCGCCCTCGACGCCCTGCAGGGACGCCTCGTGCCGGGCGAGCGTCTCGCCCTGGTCGGGCACGATCTGTGGATCGACTACGCCGCCGGGGGAGTGCACACGACCAGACTCACGAAGGCGGTGCTCGACCGCGCGCTCGGGACTGCCGGGACGGCCCGTAACCTGCGCACCGTGCGGAAGCTCATCGCCCTGACGGCATGACCACCGCGCGGCTCAGCGCGGCCGGTGGCACCTGAGCGTGCGCGGCCAGGTCGACCCGGCGGGAATCGCAGCCGACGCAACGGACGTAGACGACGACGCCCTCGCTGGTGGGATGGCACGACTCCACGAGCCAGGCGTGCTCATGGGTGTCGGCGGGGGAGGCGAGCCGGGGGATCGGAAGGGTGTCGGAGGAGGTCATAGGACCAGCGTGATGTAATGGTCTTATGCATCTCAACCCTTACGGCGAGTATGCGGTGCTCCTCGCCGCCTCCCTCGCGAACGACTGGCCGGAGGACCGCGCGGGGATCGAGGAGCGCACGCTCGCGCTGGGGATGACGCAGACGTTTCCGCCGGCCTCGGACGACCACGCTGAGGTGCGCGCCGTGATCGACGACTGGCTGGCCATCGTCGACGAACCGGACGCCGATGCGCGGGCCGCTCTGCTCAACGATCAGCTCGCCTCCGCTGGGGCCTATCCGCGGCTCACCAACCACGATGACGAGGGGTGGCATCTGCACTATCGCGACGACGTGCGCTCGCTGCCCTTCGTGCTGCGCGCGATCATCAACCTCGGCACCGCGCTGCACCTCGTGACGAGAGGGATGAACCGTCTCGGACGCTGCGACGCTCCGCCGTGCACGAACGTCGTCGCGGATGTGACGCGCAACGGCCGCCAGCGGTTCTGCTCCGTGAGGTGCGCGAACCGGGCGGCCGTGCGGCGCCATCGGGCGCGCGTCAGCTGAGCGTCAGGCGGTCTGCCCCGCGTGCTTGCCCTCGCCGATCTCCTCGACGAGCTTGGCGTTGAACGCCGGGAGGTCGTCGGGGGTGCGGCTCGACACGAGACCCTCGTCGACCACGACCTCCTCGTCCACCCAGCTCGCGCCGGCGTTGCGGAGGTCGGTCTTCAGGCTGGGGTAGCTCGTGATCGTCCGACCGTCGACGACACCGGCCTCGATGAGGATCCAGGCGCCGTGGCAGATCACGCCGACGGGCTTGTGCTGCTCGAAGAACGCACGGGCCAGGTCGATGGAGGCCTGATCCATGCGGAGGTGGTCGGCGTTCACCACGCCGCCCGGCAGCACGAGCGCGTCGAACTGGTCGGCGGAGGCGTCGGCGGCCTTCAGGTCGACAGCCTGCTCATGTCCGTTCTTGCCGGTGATCGCGGCACCGTCCGGCGCGATGAGAGTGGCGCTCGCGCCCTCCGTCGTCACCGCCTCCCAGGGGCTCGTGAGCTCGCTGTCCTCGAAGCCGTCCGTCGCCAGGAATGCCACGCGGTTTCCGGTGAGAGTCATGGTCCGTCCTTTCGGTGGGAAGTCGCCCTGTTCCGGGGACTCCTCGACCCTCTCGCAGGGCTCCGGGCGTCGCCAGGGGGTGGCCAGCCGGAGACGACGGTGATACAGAGCGGCCGCGCTGGAGGGAAGGGCATCGGCGACTCGATACGATCCAGACATGCGCCTCCGTCCCGCTCTCCTCCTCCTGCCGGTGCTGGTCGTCCTCGCCGGCTGCACGCCGGCCCCGGAACCGACGCCGACCGCGACCTCCAGCGACACGGCGACGCCGTCGTCCTCGCCCGCCCCCACGCCGACCCCGACGCCCGCGGAGACGTCGTCGCCGCCGGCCGCCGGTGCCTTCACGAAGGTGCAGCTCGTCTCCCTCTGCACCGACAAGATCCGCACGATCTCGCCGAACGCCACGTTCTTCGCCGACATGGCGACCACCGAGTGGCTGGAACAGTCGGCGGTGTGGTTCGTGGCCGTCCCGGAGACGATCGGCGGTCAGGACAACGTCGCCGTCTGCGGCATCGGGGGGAGCCCCGACGCTCCCGACTTCGTGATGCACGGCGAGACGCTGCCGGACGGCGTCGCCGGGATCCGCGACGACCTGCTCGCCGGGAACGCCGGCGGCGACGACTGAGGATGCGGTGGGCCCCGTGGGGCTCGAACCCACGACCCGCGGATTAAAAGTCCGATGCTCTGCCAACTGAGCTAGAGGCCCGTGCTCCCAGTCTAGGGGGCGCACGACGAGGGGCCGTCGGCGCCACAGCCGCCGACGGCCCCTTCACCTGCCCCGTGTCCCTCCTGACAACCGGGGAGGCCGTGTGCCGGTCGGGTCACCGGCACCGTCCCTGGCTTACTCAGCCGGGGGCATCAGGACCGAGTCGATGAGGTACACGGTCGCGTTCGCGGTCTGCACGCCGCCGCAGATGACGTTGGCGTCGTTGACCATCCACTCGTCACCGCTGCCGGTCACCTCGAGGTCGGCGCCCTGGACGGTGGTGTGCATGCCCTCGATGTCGGACGGCTCGATCTGGCCGGGGACCACGTGGTACGTGAGGATCGAGGTCAGCAGGTCGCTGTCGGTCTTCAGGGTCTCGATCGTCGCGGCGTCGATCTTCGCGAAGGCGTCGTCGACCGGTGCGAACACGGTGAACTCGTCGCCGTTGAGCGTGTCGACGAGGTTCACGTCGGGGTTCAGCTCACCGCTGACGGCCGAGACGAGCGTCGTCAGCATCGGGTTGTTCGAGGCGGCGACCGCCACCGGGTCCTGGGACATGCCCTGGATGGAACCGGCGCCGTCCGGAACCTCTTCGGCGTACGCCGCGCAGCCGGGACCGACGAGGTTCGCGGCGGGGTCCATCTCCATCGGCGTCGACTCCGACGACTCCGGCGTCGTCGGCTCCGACGACTCCTCCGTGCTCGTCCCGCTGCCCATGGAACATGCCGAGAGCAGGAATGCGCTCGCCAGACCCAGGGTGACTGCTGCGGTGACCTTCTTCTTGGTGCTGAACATGTCGAGCTCCTTCGAAACTCCGGCCACGGCCTCTCCGTGGCGTCGAGGGCTGTTCGGAAGCCTCCGCGGATCGGATGGGAGGAATTTCGAGATTCTCCGAAATCGGATCCGATCCAATCCGTTGCGGGGGGTCGGCGCGAACAGCACCCGACAGAGACGAGGACCTCATGGACCTGATCATCATCGGCCTGCTCGGCGGGCTCATCACCGGCATCTCGCCGTGCATCCTGCCCGTGCTCCCGGTGATCTTCCTCACCGGCGGCGCCCAGTCGGCGTCGTACGAGGGGGAGGCGGTGCCGGCGAAACGCAGCCGCCCCTACTTCGTCATCGCGGGGCTCGTGCTCAGCTTCACGCTCGTGACGCTCGCCGGGTCCCTTCTCCTCGGCCTGCTGAACCTGCCGCAGGACATCATCCGCTGGGTCGGCATCGCGGTGCTGGTCATCATCGGGGTGGGACTCATCGTGCCGCGGTTCCAGCACATCCTGGAGCGGCCGTTCCAGCGCTTCGGGCAGCGAGAGGTGAAGAACCGCGGTAACGGGTTCGGCGTCGGTCTCGCCCTCGGGGCGGTCTTCGTCCCGTGCGCGGGCCCTGTCCTCGCGGCCATCATCGTCGCGGGCTCCACCGGGCAGATCGGCGTCGGCACCGTGCTGCTCACCGTCTCCTTCGCGATCGGCGTCGCCGTGCCCCTGTTGGTCTTCGCGCTCGCCGGTCGCAGCGTCATCGAGCGCATCCGGGCTTTCCGCACGAAGGAACGGGCGCTCCGGATCGCCGCCGGGGTGGCGATGATCGCGCTCGCCGTGGGTCTCGTCTTCAACGTGCCGCAGGCGCTGCAGCGGCTGCTCCCGGACTACACCGCACCGCTGCAGGAGCAGATCGCCGACTCCGAGCAGGTGCAGGACGCCCTCGACCTCGGCGGCCTGGTCAACGAGGAGAACAAGGACCTCGACCAGTGCACGAACGGCGCGACCGAGCTCGAGTCCTGCGGAACGGCGCCGTCCATCAAGGGCATCCAGCAGTGGCTCAACACCCCGGACGGGGCAGCGATCGACCTGAAGGACCTGCGGGGGCAGGTGGTACTCATCGACTTCTGGGCGTACTCCTGCATCAACTGCCAGCGCTCCATCCCGCACGTCGTGGCCTGGGATGAGACCTACCGGGACGCCGGGCTGCAGGTGATCGGCGTCCACTCGCCCGAGTACGCGTTCGAGAAGGATCCGGGGAACGTCGCCGCCGGCGCACGCGACTTCGGCATCGAGTACCCCGTCGCGCTCGACAACACGCTCTCCACCTGGACCAACTACCGCAATCGGTACTGGCCCGCGCACTACCTCATCGACGCGGAGGGCACCGTGCGCCACATCTCCTTCGGTGAGGGCAACTACGCCGCGACCGAGAAGATGATCAGGGAGCTGCTGCAGGACGCCGACCCCGACGTCGAGCTTCCCGCCGCCACGGACGTGAAGGACGAGACCCCCGAGGTGGGGGCCACGACCCGGGAGACCTTCCTCGGCTCCTCGAAGGACGTCAACTACGGCGGCGGCGACGAGTACCGTCGCGGCGACGACAGCTTCACCTTCCCCGACGACCAGCCGGACGACAGCTTCGCGCTGGACGGGGACTGGACCGTGGACACCCAGTACGTGACGCCGATGGCTGACGACGCGCGGATCCGGCTGCAGTATCGCGCGGCCGAGGTGCGCATGGTCGTCGCGGGGTCGGGTGAGGTCGTGGTCACGGACGCCGACGGGAACGAGCAGACGATCCGGATCGACGGAACGCCGCGTTCGTACGGCCTGCTCGAGGAGGGCGACATCGAGAAGGGCACGTTCACGCTCGAGGTCCCCACCGGCGTCGAGGTGTATTCGTTCACATTCGGGTGACGTCTGCACGGGAAGAGGGAGGAGATACGGCATGCTTATGGAGATGGTCATCGATGGGATGGACGTCCCCGAGGACGGGGCGGCGCCGCAGGATGCTGTCGCCGACCTCCTCGTCCGCGTCGCCTCCGGTGATCAGGCTGCCTTCGCCGCGCTGTACGACTCCCTCTCCTCCCGTGTGTTCGGCCTCATCCTCCGCGTGCTCGTGAACCGCGCGCAGAGCGAGGAGGTGCTGCAGGAGGTGTTCCTCGAGATCTGGCAATCCGCTTCCCGGTTCGCTCCGAACAAGGGACAGGGACGAACCTGGGTGATGACGATCGCGCATCGCCGGGCCGTGGATCGGGTGCGGGCTTCGCAGTCGAGTGCGGACCGGGACGTGCGTGCGGGCTATCGAGACCTCGGCGTCGCGCACGACAGCGTCGCGGAACGGGTCGAACTGGGGATCGAGGGAGAGCGGGTCGTCGCAGCGCTGACGGGGCTTCCCGAGGCGCAGCGGGAGGCGCTCGTCCTCGCCTACTACGGCGGTTACAGTCAGAACGAGATCGCGGCGCTCGTGGGAGCACCGCTCGGCACGATCAAGACACGGATGAGAGACGGGCTGACCCGGCTCCGCACGGCGATGGGGGTGACGGCATGAACGAGAAGGACTTCGCAGAACTCGCGGCAGGTGCCGCGCTCCACGCGCTGTCGGCGGACGACGAGCGTCGGTACCGACGCGCCCTCGCCGAGCATCCGGAGTGGGCGGCGCAGCACGACGCCGACGCCGAGGCTGCTGCTCTCCTCGCTGACGGCATGGCTCCGGTCGCTCCGCCCGCCGGCATCCGCGCGGCCCTGCTCGCCCAGATCGCCCAGACTCCGCAGGATGACGCCACGGACCCCGAGGCCGACCCGGAGGTCCCGGCGGCGGCGAGTTCGATTCCCGCCGATGAGACGGCGCCCCGCACGCCCCGACGCTGGACCCGGCTCGCGTTCGCGCTCGCCGCATGTCTCGCGCTCCTGGTGGGTGTCGGTATCGGTGCCGTCGCCCTCAACGATCAGCTGAACCGGCCGGAGAGCGTCGTCGCGCTGCAGGAGATCGAATCCGCGGGCGATGCGCAGAAGGCCACGGTGGAGCTCGACGACGGTGCGACGGCCACCGCGCACTGGTCGGGCTCGGTCGGCAAGGCCGTGCTGGTCACGGATGGGCTGCCCGAGGTCGCGGACGGGAAGACGTACGAGCTGTGGTTCGTGCGCGGGGAGGACCCGATCGCCGCCGGCGTGTTCGATGTCGACGGTGGGGAGGCCACCGCGCTCCTCGAGGGCGAGATGCAGGCCGGCGATGCCATCGCGGTGACGGTCGAGCAGGAGGGCGGATCGCCGTCCGGACTGCCCACGACCGACCCGGTGATCGTCATCCCGACGGCCTGAGAGGCCCCGGTCCGGCGTACCCTGGAGGGATGCCCGAGCAGCACCACCGTCCCGTGCGTCGACCGACGAGCGCCTTCGACAACATCGTCGGCGCCCATGACCCCGCCGAGGAGACGCGCGTCGCGCACGCCACCGCCTCCGCGCTGCTGACCCGCGTCCGCGAGGACGAGAGCGGGGCGAGCGTCGAACGGCTGATCGCCTTCACGAGCGAGCACGGCATCGACGAGATCGCGGAACTGTGGTCGAAGGCGCCGTCGCGCACCCTCCCGGGGTCGCTGTGGCGGCTGTACGTCCTCCAGCTCGCCATCCACGGCGATCCGCGCACGGCGGCCCTCCTCTACGACCGCGGGCGGGTCGAACTGCCGTCGGCCGATGCCGTGGTCGCCGGTGCACCGGTGCCGGCGAGCCCGGACGAGCTCGTGGCGCTCATCGACACGATCCTGCGCGGCGCCTTCCGCGGCGACTTCGCCGTGGCGCTGGAGCGCGCGGCGGCGTTCTGCCGCGTCCAGGCCTCCGGCGCGACGCACACCGCCGACGACTACGAGCCGACGGAGCCCGCCCGTGCCAGCGAGCTCACCACGCGGGCGCTGCGGCTGAGCAGCTATGCCCAGGACCTCGCGGCGTCGGCGGCTCTGTGGCGCACCGGAGCGCTGGCCTGACTTCGGCTCTGTCGGGACGGCATCCGGACAGAGAAAGACCGGGCCGCAAGAACGCCTCTCGGCGGAAGGCCGCTCGCAGCGGCGAAAATTGGAGCCCGGGGTTATGCGGCCCGGCCACTCCAGTGTAACGCGAGGACGCGGTGGGTATTCCCGGCGGCCTAGGCTCGTCACATGACCCGTCGCTTCGCCCTCATGATCGATCCCGTCGCCGCCGACGAGCAGCGTGACGACTACGCCGACACGTTCACGCAGGTGGACGCCGCGGCCCCCGCCCTCAGCGTCGGCGAGCTGAGCACGCAACGGGGCGATGGCGTGTTCGAGTCCATCGGCGTGATCGACGGACATGCGCAGGAGGTCGTCCCGCATCTGGAACGCCTTGCGCACTCGGCGCGACTCTGCGACCTCCCGGTGCCGAACCAGGAGCAGTGGCGTCAGGCGATCCAGCAGGCCGCAGCACAGCTCGGTACGGGGGAGTCGGTCATCAAGCTGATCCTCAGCCGGGGCGTCGAGCACGGGCCGACGCCGACCGCCTGGGTGACGGCGGCTCCGGCGGCGGACTTCGAGGCGGTGCGGCGGAACGGCGTCAAGGTCGTCACCCTGGACCGCGGATACGACCTCGGCGCCGCGGAACGCGCCCCCTGGCTGCTGCTCGGGGCCAAGACGCTGTCCTACGCCGTGAACATGGCGGCCCTGCGCGAGGCCAAGCGCCGCGGAGCCGACGACGCGATCTTCCTGTCGAGCGACGGCTTCGTGCTGGAGGCTCCGACGGCCTCCCTCATCCTGCGCGTCGGCGACCGGTTCACGACCCCGGCCCCGAACGGCGGCATCCTGCACGGCACCACGCAGCTCAGCGTCTATGACCACCTCCTCGCACGCGGCTTCGAAGTGGGCTACGACCGCATCCCCGCCGCCGATCTGACGCAGGCCGATGCCGCGTGGCTCGTGTCGAGTGTGCGTCTCGCGACCGCCATCACCGCGATCGACGGCACGCCGGTTCCCGTGGACACCGCCCTCACCGACGACCTCAACACCTACCTCCTCTCCCCGCGCGACTGAGGAGGTCCTCCCGCTCCCCGGACACGAGTTCGGAGGTGCAGGACGACACGCCGACACTCACCGCCCGATACCGGTGTGTCCTCGATGATCTCCGAAGCTGTGCACGGCACAGGGCGGCAAGATGCTGGGCCGGGGTCAGGGGCGGCGACGCATGGTCTCGAGGATGGCGCGCTCGACGAGGGGCCAGTCATGGAGGACCATCGCGTAGTCGAAGCGGAGCGTGGGGTGGCCCCAGCCTGCAGCGGTCGCATCGCGGACCAGATCGCGGTGCCGGAGCGAGCTCTCCTCGTGGTTGGCGCGTCCGTCGGTCTCGATGATGAGCCAGCCGTCGATGAGGAGGTCCACCCGGCCAGTTCCGACCACGCCGACCTGCGTCCGCACGCGCCATCCATACCGCCGGATCCGCAGCCGCACCAGAGACTCCAGCCCGCTGTCGGCGTCGGCCCGCGAGAACGCGATGAGGTCGCGTCCCTCGGCTCCGAGCCGGTCACCGAGCCGGCGCAGCCCGGCCTCGTCGATGAGTCCGAGCCGGCGGGCGGACTCCACGGCGACGAAGAACGCCTCCGGCCCTCGGCAACCGTAGATCTGCCGGAGCACGAGGGGCACCCCCGGCTGCTCGAAGGCACTGCTCGACGTCGCAGCATCCCAGTGCGTCACGCACCGGCAGTCCTCGTGCGGATACTGGTGGCGGTCGTGGTGCATCCAAACGTGCAGGGCCGGCTCGTCGAGCACCCAGAGCCCGAGATGCCGCGCTGCGGACTCGCAGCCGAGGACCCCGCCGTGGGCGGCGGCGGTCACGACCTCCACGCAGGCGCGGTCCGTTGCGTAGACCCCGCGCCGCACCCGGAGGAGGGTGCCGCCGCGCACCCGACGCTCGATTCCCCGTCGTCCGTGTCGTGAGCGGAGCGCGGCATACGTCCACACCTGCGTCCCTCGCCCCGTGCACATCCCGCCATCATTCGCGCCGTCTCGGCCTCCCCGGCCGCGACTCGCCTCGTAGCGCACCGTCTGTGGACGATCCTCCCGACTCGCGATCTGTGCAGGAGCCCCGACTCGTGCAGCTTCGGAGATCGAAGGAGACACGCCGTGGCCGGAGCCCGGGCGACGGCGTGTCGCGCGGCATCTCCGAAGTTGTGCCTGGGGAGGGGCCCGGGGACGGGGCCGGGGACAGGCCCGGGGACGGGCGGGGGACAGGTTCGGGCCCGGACGCGAGGCGTCCGGGCCCGAAGGTCGAAAGAGTGCGGGTCAGCCGAAGCGGCCGGAGACGTAGTCCTCGGTGGCCTGGACGGACGGGGTGGTGAAGATGCTCGTGGTGTCGTCGTACTCGATGAGCTTGCCGGGCTTCCCGGTGCCGGCGATGTTGAAGAACGCCGTCTTGTCGGAGACTCGGGACGCCTGCTGCATGTTGTGCGTGACGATCACGATCGTGAACTCGTTCTTCAGCTCGCCGATCAGCTCCTCGATCGCGTAGGTCGAGATGGGGTCGAGGGCCGAGCACGGCTCATCCATCAGCAGCACCTCGGGGGAGACGGCGATCGCGCGGGCGATGCACAGACGCTGCTGCTGGCCGCCCGAGAGTCCGGAGCCGGGACGGTCGAGGCGGTCCTTGACCTCGTTCCACAGGTTCGCGCCGGTGAGGGACTTCTCGACGAGGTCGTCCTGCTCGCTCTTCGACATGCGCTTGTTGTTGAGCTTCACACCCGCGAGCACGTTCTCCTTGATCGACATCGTCGGGAACGGGTTCGGGCGCTGGAACACCATGCCGACCTGGCGACGCACGAGCACGGGGTCGACACCGGCACCGTAGAGGTCCTTGCCGTCCAGGAGCACTTCGCCCTCCACACGGGCGCCGGGGATGACCTCGTGCATGCGGTTGAGGGTGCGGAGGAAGGTGGACTTGCCGCAGCCGGACGGGCCGATGAAGGCTGTCACGCTGCGCGGCTGGATGTCGAGGGAGACGCCTTCGACCGCGAGGAAGTTGCCGTAGTAGACGTTGAGGTCGTTGACTTCGATGCTCTTGGACACGTGGATTCCTATTCTGAGTGGTCGGGCGCTCAGCGGCCGTTGACCTTCGGGGCGAACAGCTTCGCGATCAGGCGCGCGAGCAGGTTCAGCACCATGACGATGAGGATGAGGGTGAGGGCGGCGGCCCAGGCGCGCGCGACGGCGGCGTCCGGGCTCGTGCCCTGGTTCATGTACTGGTTGTAGGCGAACACCGGGAGGGTCATCATCTGGCCGTCGAAGATGTTCGTGTTCAGGCTCTGCGTGAAGCCGGCGGTGAGCAGCAGCGGGGCGGTCTCGCCGATCACGCGGGAGATGGCGAGCATCACCGAGGTCATGATGCCGGCGATCGAGGTGGGCAGCACGACCTTGAGGATCGTGAGCCACTTCGGCACGCCCAGGGCGTAGGAGGCCTCGCGCAGCTCGTTCGGAACGATCCGCAGCAGCTCCTCGCTGCCTCGCACCACCACCGGGGTCATCAGCACCGCGAGCGCGAGCGCGCCCATGAAGCCCATCGAGATGCCGGGGCGGATCAGGAGCGCGAACACCGCGTAGATGAACAGACCGGCGACGATCGAGGGGATGCCCGTCATCACGTCGACGAAGAACGTGATGGCCTTGGCGATCTTGCCGCGGCCGTACTCGACGAGGTAGATCGAGGTCATCAGGCCGACCGGCACCGAGATGATCGTGGCCGTGAGCGTGATGAGGACGGTGCCCCAGATCGCGTGCACGATGCCGCCGCCGTCGCCGACGACGTTGCGCATCGAGTAGGAGAAGAACTCGGCGTCGAAGCGCTCGATGCCGTTCGCCACCACGGTCCACAGCAGCGAGATCAGCGGCAGCAGGGCGATGAGGAAGGCGGTGGCGACGAGGGCCGTCATCAGGCGGTCCACGGCCTTCCGGCGGCTCTCCGCGATGGAGGAGATCACGGTGATGATCACCATGTAGAGCAGGATGCCGACGATGACGGTGCCCGCGATGTTGAAGTCGGCGAGCGGGGTGTCGGACCCGGCGGCGGCGACGCCGAAGACCGCGGCGGACACGACGAAGGAGACGCCGAGAAGGGCCCACGGCGCCCACTTCGGCAGACGGCCGGAGGTGAGGGCGGTGGTGCTCGCGGAGGGCGGAGCGCTGGTGAGGGCGGTCATGTCAGTTCGCTCCCGAGAACTCGGCGCGGCGGGCGACGATCCAGCGCGCCACCGCATTGACCGCGAAGGTCACGACGAAGAGGATGAGGCCGGTCGCGATCAGCGTGTTCACGCCGGTGCCGTGCGCCTCCGGGAAGGCGAGCGCGATGTTGGCGGGGATCGGCGTGGGGTTGGTGGCGGTGAGCACGAGGAAGCTGACCACCGCGGAGGGGGAGAGCACCATCGTCACGGCCATGGTCTCGCCGAGCGCACGGCCGAGGGCCAGCATCGCGGCCGACACCATACCGCCGCGGGCGAAGGGGAGGACGGCCATGCGGACCATCTCCCAGCGCGTGGAGCCGAGGGCGAGGGCCGCCTCCTCATGGAGCTTCGGGGTCTGCAGGAAGACCTCGCGGCAGATGGCGGTCATGATCGGGATGCACATCACGGCGAGCACGAGGGCGGCGGTGAGGATGGTCTTCCCGGTCGCGGAGACCTGACCGCCGAAGAACGGCACCCACGACGCGTTCTCGTTGAGCCAGACGTAGATCGGCTGCAGCATGGGCGCGAGCACGAGGCCGCCCCAGAGGCCGAAGACCACGGAGGGCACCGCGGCGAGCAGGTCGATGATGTAGCCGAGGAAGGCGGCGAGTCGGCGGTGCGCGTAGTGCGAGATGAAGAGGGCGATGCCGATCGCGATGGGCGCGGCGATCAGGAGGGCGATGAACGACGCCCAGAGCGTGCCGAAGACGAGGGGCCACACGTACACCCAGAACGACTCGCCCCGGAGGATGTGGTTGTCGGTGGTGTCGAGCTGGAAGGCCGGCAGGCTCTGGATGACGAGGAAGGCGGCGACGAGCGCCAGCACGACCAGGATGATGATGCCGGCCGCCAGCGCGGTGCCGGAGAAGACCCGGTCGCCGAGGCGCTGCTTGGCCTTGATCGGTGTGGGCGGCGCCGGTGTCGGTGCCGGTGCCGTTGTCGGCTCCTGCGCGGTCGTGCTCATGATCTCCCTGTCTCGGGCCGGGTGGAGATGGATCGGGTGCTGACCTGGCGGAGCCCCCGCGCCCGCTCGGGGACGCGGGGGCACCGTCGTCAGTGGATCGGCAGGATCAGCCGACCTGGATCAGGTCGATCGCGGCCTGGACCTGCTCGCGCAGGCCGTCCGAGATCGGGGCGCTGCCGGCGTTCTCCGCGGCGGCATCCTGGCCCTCGGCGCTCGCGACGTACGTGAAGTACTCCTTCACGAGCTCCGCGACGTTGCTGTCCTCGTACTGCTCGCAGCCGATGAGGTAGCTGACCAGGGCGATCGGGTAGGCGCCGTCCGCGGCAGCGGCCGGGTCGACGTCGAAGACGAGGTCACCCTCGCCACGGCCCTCGGCGAGCGGCGAGCCCTCGACGAGCTTCGCGGCGGCCTCGGCCGAGTAGGCGACGAAGTCCTCGCCGACGCCCACGGCGACCTGGCCGAGGCCGTCCGCCTGCGAGGCGTCGAGGAAGCCGATGGCGCCGTTGCCGGCGGTGAGAGCCTGCTTGACACCCGAGGTGCCCTGAGCAGCCTCGCCGCCCTGGATCGGCCACTCGTCCGAGACCTCGTAGGTCCAGACGTCGGGGGCCGTCGCGCTGAGGTACTTGGCGAAGGTCTCCTGCGTGCCGGAAGGGTCGGAGCGGTGCACCGGCGAGATGGCCAGGTCGGGCAGCTCGACGCCGTCGTTGAGGGCCGCGATGGCCTCGTCGTTCCAGTTGGTGATCGTGCCGGCGAAGATGCCCGCGATCGTGGCGGCGTCGAGGTTCAGCGTGTCGATGCCCTCGAGGTTGAAGGCGACCGCGACGGGGGAGATGTAGAGGGGGACCTCGACGATGTCGTCGGTGGTGCAGGCGCCGAAGCCGCCGGCGGCGATCTCCTCGTCGTTGAACGCGCGGTCGGAGCCGATGAAGTTGCTGCCGCCCTCGAGGAAGTTCTCGCGGCCGGTGCCGGAGCCGGTGGGCTCGTAGTTGACCGTCACGTCGGGGTTGGCCGTCTGGAAGGCGGCGACCCAGGCCTCCTGGGCTGCGGTCTGCGAGGACGCGCCGGTCGCGTCGATCGTGCCGGAGAGCGTGGACTCCGAGGGCTCTTCGCTGGAGCCGCCGGTTCCGCCTTCGTTCGCGGCACAGCCGGCGAGGGCGAGAGCGGCGACGGCGCCGATGGCGCCGATTCGTGCGATTCGGGAGATCTTCACTGTGGATCCTTCGATCTTGGAGGGGTGGGGCCCGGTGCAGGGCACACAGTGACGCTAGGGGCGACGGTTAACGAGACTCTCCCGCGCAGGTGAACGGCAGGTGAACGGCCAGCGACTCTCTGGGGCCGATCCCCGTCGTTGTGCGGGTCCCAGGGGCGCCTCCTCCGTTCGAATCGCCCACTGTGCGCCATCCCCGGCCCGGATGCAGCCACGTGAGCGACTCGAACGAGGGAGGGGTCAGACCTTCGGCGCGTGGGTCTCGATCGAGATGATGCCGGAGCCGGGGTTCGTCGCCGAGACATGCACCACGGAGAACGCGCCGGTCTCCAGATCGGCGGCGCTGCTGACGTAGGAGCCGTGCACGGTGCCGGTCGCGAGGGCGATCTCCGAGAGGAGCGCGGGGAGCACGGGGCCGTGACTGCAGAGCACCGCGGGCTTGCCTGCACGGATGCGGCGACCGACGACGGAACGGAGGTCGGCGACGCCGTCCTCCCAGGCGTCCTGGCTGATCTTCTCGGTGAGGACCGGCTTGCGGTCCAGGGCCTTGGCGAGCGGGGTGACGGTCTGCACGCAGCGCACCGCGTCGCTGGTGACGATCTTGCGCACGCCGAAAGCGCGGAGCGGTCCGACGATGGCCTTGGCCTGCCGCTTCCCGCGGTCGGTGAGCGGCCGGGCCGCGTCCGCCTTGTCCCACTCCGACCGGGGCAGGGCCTTCGCGTGCCGGAGGGCGATCACCGGGAAGGTCCGCAGCACGCCGTCGTCCACCAGCGCCGCGAACGCATCGAGGATCTCGAGGTCCACCGGGTAGCTCAGCGCGGCACGCGCCTTCTTCACGCTGACCCACTCGAGGGCGGCGATCTCGCGGTTCGGCACGAACGTCGAGGCGCGGATCGCGGCATCCGTGGCCTCGGCCGCCCAGTAGTGGACGACCTTCTGCTTGCGGGACGCGAGGTGGTAGCGGCTGATCCCGACGGGGACGCCGAGTGCCACCCTGATGCCGGTCTCCTCGTGCACCTCGCGCACGGCGGTCTCCGCGAGCATCTCGCCCGGGTCGACCTTGCCCTTCGGGAGGGTGACGTCGCGGTACTTGGTGCGGTGGATGAGCAGGATGCGCAGCTTGCCGTCGACCAGACGCCAGACGACGGCCCCGGCCGCGTACACGGCCTTGTCCGCCCACTTCGCGTCGGCCGCGGACGCCGGGAGCTGGACCTGCCGCGCCGTCATCGAACCGCCCGCGCCCGACGACGTCGCTGGATCATCCCCATGGTCTTATCCTGCAGGTCGACGAGCGGCTTGCCATCGGCATCCACGGCGTGGCGCTCCCACACTCCGTCGCGGCCGAGATGCCACGACGAGGTCTGGTCGTCCATCGCCAGGTCGAAGAAGGCGGTCAGCTCCTTGAGGTGCGCGGGGTCGGTGACCCGCACCAGGGCCTCGACGCGACGGTCGAGGTTGCGGTGCATCATGTCGGCACTGCCGATGTACACCTGCGGGTCGCCGTCGTTCTCGAACGTGAAGATGCGGGAGTGCTCGAGGTAGCGGCCGAGGATGCTGCGGACCGTGATGTTGTCGCTGATCCCGTCGAGATCGGTCCGCAGGCTGCAGATGCCGCGTACCCACACGTCGACCTTCACCCCGGCCGCACTGGCGCGGTACAGCGCGTCGATGATCTCCTCGTCGACCATCGAGTTGACCTTGATGCGGATGTGCGCGGGCTTTCCCGACTCGGCGATCCGGCGTTCCGCGTCGATCAGCCGGACGAGGCCCTTGCGGAGGTGGAGCGGGGCGACGAGCAGACGCTTGAACTTCTTCTCGATCGCGTAGCCGCTGAGCTCGTTGAACAGCCGCGTGAGATCCTTGCCGACCTGGGCGTCGGCGGTGAACAGCCCGAAGTCCTCGTAGATGCGGCTGGTCTTCGGGTTGTAGTTGCCGGTGCCGACGTGCGAGTAGTGCTGGAGCTTGCCGTCCTCCTCGCGGATCACGAGGGCGAGCTTGCAGTGCGTCTTGAGGCCGACCAGGCCGTACACCACGTGCACGCCGGCCTTCTCCAGCTTGCGCGCCCAGACGATGTTGTTCGCCTCGTCGAATCGCGCCTTCACCTCGACGAGCGCGAGCACCTGCTTGCCTGCCTCGGCCGCGTCGATGAGGGCCTGCACGACGGGACTGTCTCCGGAGGTCCGGTACAGCGTCTGCTTGATGGCGAGCACGTGCGGGTCGCGGGCGGCCTGCTCGAGGAACGCCTGCACGCTCGTGGTGAAGGACTCGTACGGGTGGTGCACGAGGACGTCGGACTTGCGGATCGCCTTGAAGATGTCGGCTCGGTTGCTCGACCCCGCGGGCTGGAAGGCGACGGCGGTGGTGGGCAGGTGCGGCGGGTACCGCAGGTCCGGACGGTCGATCCGCGACAGGTCGAACAGGCCGCGCAGGTCGAGGGGACCGGGGAGGCGATAGACCTCCAGGTCCGTGATGTCGAGTTCCCGGACCAGCAGGTCCATGGTGACATCGTCCATGTCATCGGTGATCTCGAGCCGGATCGGAGGGCCGAACCGACGACGCAGCAGCTCGGCTTCGAGTGCCTGGATGAGGTTCTCGCTCTCGTCCTCCTCGATCTCCACGTCCTCGTTGCGGGTGAGGCGGAACGCGTGGTGGTCGAGCACCTCCATGCCGGGGAAGAGGTCGCCGAGGTGGTTGGCGATGAGTTCCTCCAGCCGCAGGAAGCGCTTGATCTCGCCGCCGCCCGGCACCTCGACGAAGCGCGGCAGCATGGGCGGCACCTTGAGTCGCGCGAACTCCTGCCGGCCGGTCCGCGCGTTGCGGATGCGGATGGCGAGGTTCAGGGAGAGGCCGGAGATGTACGGGAACGGGTGCGCCGGGTCGACCGCGAGCGGCATCAGCACCGGGAAGACCTGCGCCCCGAAGTAGTCCGACAGCGCCCGGCGCTCGTCGTCGGTGAGATCGGACCACTCGGTGATCTCGATGCCGGAGTCGGCGAGAGCGGGACGGACGAGCGTCGTCCACGCGTCCGCGTGGCGGAGCTGGAGCGCGTGGGCCTCCCGCGAGATGTCGGCGAGGGCGTCGACGGGGGAGCGCCCGATGTTGGTCGGCACGGCGAGACCGGTCATGATGCGCCGCTTGAGTCCGGCCACACGCACCATGAAGAACTCGTCGAGGTTGCTGGCGAAGATCGCCAGGAAGTTCGCCCGCTCCAGCTCCGGCAGCGACGGATCCTCCGCGAGCTCCAGCACGCGCTGGTTGAACGCGAGCCAGCTCAGCTCGCGGTCCAGATAGCGGTGGTCGGGGAGCTGCGAGTCTGGCGCCTCGACGGCGTCGTCGAAGTCGTCGTCTTCGGCGTCACCGAGGCCGGCGTCGGCGAGTGCGGGATCGATCATGGGGTACATCTAAGCACCGGCAGGTGTCGGACGTGTGAACAGCGGTCAGCGCGAGCCGACCAGGCTGTCGTCCTCGTAGACGTTGAAGCGGTAACCGACGTTGCGCACCGTGCCGATGATCTGCTCCTGATCGCCGAGCTTGGCGCGCAGCCGCCGCACGTGCACGTCGACGGTCCTGGTACCGCCGAAGTAGTCGTACCCCCACACCTCGCTCAGCAGCTGCTCGCGGGTGAACACCCGCGAGGGATGGGTCGCGAGGAAGTGCAGGAGCTGGAACTCCTTGTAGGTGAGGTCGAGCGGTCGCCCGTGCAGCTTCGCCGAGTACGACTGCTCGTCGATCGTGACCCCGGAGGCCTGCACGCGCGCCGGCTCCGCGACCTCGTCCCGTCGGGCGAGCGCGAGGCGCACGCGGGCGTCGATCTCGGCGGGGCCGGCGGTGGACAGCAGCACATCGTCGATGCCCCATTCGCCCGACAGTGCGCTCATGCCGCCCTCGGTCACGACGAGCAGGAGCGGCGCATCCTGCCCGGTCGCCCGCAGCAGACGGCACAGCGACTTCGCCCCGACGAGGTCGTGACGGCCGTCGACGATCACGATGTCGTACTCCGGGGCGTTGATGAGCTGGGCCGGCTCGGCGGGGATCTGCCGCGTGCGATGACTCAGCAGCTCGAGGGCGGGCAGCACCTGCTCCGAGAGCGGAGCATTGGTCAGAACCAGCACCAGGGCCACGCGCACTCCTCACCGGCGGGGGGATCGACGCCGTGCCGCCATGATAGCGGCCGCCGATGCGCAAGAATGGTGACATGTCAGAACCGGCTCTCGCGCCCCGCAACGCCTTCACCGGCGTCATCGCGGTCTGGGCGACCGCGTTCGTCGGCAGCATCGTCATCGGGATCTTCGCTCCGGAGGAGTGGCGGATCCCCTGGATGCTCGTGGGCTTCGGTGCGGTCGTGCTCCTCTCCTTCGCGGTGCAGCTCTGGTACGGCCGCACGCAGGGCTTCATCTTCCGCGTCGCGAGCAGCGTGACGGGCTCCCTGCTGCTGATGGGGATCATCTCCGTCGGCTTCGGCCTGGCCGCCCTCATCCCTGCCTGAGCCGGATCGCCGGGGGTAAGGTGGAGGTCATGGACATCATGGCGCTCGAAATCTTCTTCATCGGCCTGCTGGGCCTGGCGAGCCTCGCGATCGTGTTCGTCTCGGCCGTGGTGCTGCGCAACCTCTTCCGCGGCCAGCGCTGACGACATCGTGATCGAGCTCCCCACAGACCTCCCCGCCGACCTCGCCCCGCTGGCGTGGTTGATCGGCGTGTGGGAGGGCTCCGGGGTGATCGACTACCCCGTCGGGGAGGAGCGGCTGCAGGGGGAGTTCACCCATCGGGTGAGCTTCAGCCATGACGGCGGACCGTTCCTCAACTACGCGGCGACCGCCACATTCGTCGGCGATGATGCCGCACCCGCCGTCCCGCTGACCGCCGAGTCCGGATTCTGGCGATTGGCGCGACCGGCTGCGGCGACCGATGCAGGTCCCGCCCTGCTCCCGCCGACGGCGACGCCCGTGACCCGCACCGTCGACGACGTCGAGACGCTGCGATCGCCCAACGGCGCGTTCCCGCTCGAGGTGTCGCTGGCCCGCTCGGACGGCATGCTCGAGTACTACGTCGGTGAGATCAACGGTCCTCGTG
Organism: Microbacterium sp. NPDC064978; assembly: GCF_044543605.1. NCBI lineage: Bacteria > Bacillati > Actinomycetota > Actinomycetes > Micrococcales > Microbacteriaceae > Microbacterium > Microbacterium sp. NPDC064978. Next base: position 363,583 of record NZ_JBITWF010000003.1, read on the forward strand.
TCGACCTCTCGTCCGACGCCATCGTGCGCGGCGCCGGTGCCAAGGACTACGCCTCCGCCTCGCGGATGTACGGGCTCGTCGACGGGCACCTGCTGTGGGCGTGGGACATCGCGGCGCTCGGCACACCTCTGCGGGCGCACGCCTCGGCGCGTCTCGCCCGCGTCTGAACGGAGCACACCGTGAGCAGCAGCGTCTTCGACGGCGTCCCCGGAGCGATCACGGGTGAGCGCGGGATCGCCCACTTCGGCGACCCCTTCCGCGAGCAGCGGCGTCTCGCAACCGGAACGGCCATCGCGCCCCTCGACGATCGGACGGTCATCGAGGTGTCCGGCCCCGAACGCCTCCCGTGGCTCGACTCCATCACGTCCCAGGCGGTGAGCGGCTTGCGCGCAGGGGAGAGCACCGAGCTCCTCGTGCTCGACCCGCAGGGGCGGGTGGAGCACGCGGCCGGCGTCCTCGACGACGGCATCTCGACCTGGCTCCTCGCGGACGCCGGCGACGCCGAGGGACTCGCGACGTGGCTGACACGGATGAAGTTCCGCACCCAGGCCACCGTCGAGCTGCGCCCCGACCTCGCGCTGCTCGGATTCGTCGACGGCGGCTCCGCTGCCGACCGCGTGCGCGGCCTCGACGGTGTGCGGGTGTGGGTCGACCCCTGGCAGCGCATCAGCGTGGGCGGCCACCAGTACGCCGCGGTGCCCTCCCACCCCGGGGCGGACCTCGCCTGGCGGATCGGCATCGTGCCCGAGACGGCGGCGCGCGCACTCGGCGCTGACCTCGACCGCGAGGACGTCGCCGGGCTGCTCGCCGCCGAGGCCCTGCGGATCGCCGCCTGGCGTCCGCGCTGGGCGGCCGAGGTCGACGAGCGGTCGTTGCCGCACGAGTCGGACTGGCTCCGCAGCGCCGTGCACTTGAACAAGGGCTGCTACCGCGGCCAGGAGACGGTCGCGAAGGTGCACAACCTCGGGCATCCGCCGCGGCGTCTCGCCCTGCTCCAGCTCGACGGCAGCGACGCCGTGCTTCCGGAACCCGGTGCTCCGGTGTTCGCGGGTGATGACGAGGTCGGGCACATCACCTCCTCCGCGCGGCATCACGAGGACGGGCCGATCGCCCTCGCCCTCCTGTCCCGCCGTGCCCCCGTCGGCGACCTCGTCGTCCGCGCCGAGGGGATCGACATCGCCGCGTCCCAGCAGATCATCGTGCCCGCGGACGCCGGCGCCACCGCGGATGTGCCGCGACTGACGCGGCTGTCCCGCCGTCCCACAGCGCCGGATCCCCGCGACGCCGGAGTCTGAGCTGACGGGCGCCGGTCAGACCGGTGCCACCGCCTCCCACGGCAGGGTGAGCTCTCCCAGTCGCCAGCGGCTCCGTCCGCCCTGCACGGGCCAGCCCTGCGCGCGCAGGGCGGCCACCGCGGCGAGGAAACGCTGCGTGGCTCCGAAGGTCGACAGGGGAGCGGCGCGCTCCCACTCCCGGTCCAGGTCGACGAGCAGTGCGTGGATGCGCTCGCCGGGGACGTTGCGATGGATGAGGGCCTTGGGCAGCCGCTCCGCGACGATGCTCGGGACCTCGAGTCCGCGGAGGCGAAGGGAGATGGAGAAACGGAGGGGAGCGCCGACGGGATCGACATCCACCCAGCTCGCGACGCGCCCGATCTCGTCGCAGGTCCCCTCCACCAGCAGTCCTTCCGGCGAGAGGCGGTGCGCCATCGTCCGCCAGGCGCCTGCGACCTCGGCTTCGTCGTACTGCCGCAGGACGTTCATCGCCCGGATGACGGCGGGGCGCCGGCCGTCAGGGAGCGGCACCTCGAATCCGCCGCGGGCGAAGGAGACGCGGAGGTCGGCGGGGAATGGAGTCCGGCCGGCTCGGACCTCGCCGAGCTGCTGCTCTGCGGTGGACACCCGCTCCGGATCGAGTTCCAGACCGCGCACCTCCGCGTCCGGCCGCACTCGTCGCAGTCGTGCGGCCAGCTCGAACGCGGTCACCCCGCTCGCCCCGAACCCGAGGTCGACGACGAGCGGGTCCGCGGCGCGACGGAAGGCGGGGGAGGCGGCGATCCACCGGTCGTTCCGACGCAGCCGGTTCGTCCCGGTCGTGCCGCGGGTCGGCCGACCGAGGGGAGATGACGCCATGCGTCCATCCTCCCTCCTCCGCCGCTGCGCCCGCTCCGCGCCCCCGGATAAACTGGCGACATGACTGCGAAGCGCACCCTGATCCTGCTCCGCCACGGCCAGAGCGAGTGGAACGAACTGAACCTCTTCACCGGCTGGGTGGACGTCCGCCTGACCGAGCAGGGCAAGGGCGAGGCCCGTCGCGGCGGTGAGCTGCTCGCCGAGTCCGGCATCCTGCCCGACGTGCTGCACACGTCGCTGCTGAGCCGAGCCATCCAGACCGCCGACATCGCGCTGGATGCGGCCGACCGGCTGTGGATCCCGGTGAAGCGGTCGTGGCGCCTCAACGAGCGTCACTACGGCGCTCTGCAGGGCAAGGACAAGGCACAGACCCTCGAGGAGTTCGGCCCGGAGCAGTTCCAGCTGTGGCGCCGCTCGTTCGACGTCCCGCCGCCCCCGCTGGACGACGCGAGCGAGTTCAGCCAGGTGGGCGACGCCCGCTACGAGGGCATCGACGGCGAGGTGCCGCGCACGGAATCGCTCAAGCTCGTCATCGACCGCCTCCTGCCGTACTGGGACGCGGAGATCGTCCCCGACCTCGAAGCCGGCAAGACCGTGCTCGTGACGGCACACGGCAACTCGCTGCGCGGCCTCGTCAAGCACCTCGAGGGGATCAGCGACGACGACATCGCCGGCCTGAACATCCCGACCGGCATCCCGCTCGTGTACGAGCTCGACGAGAACAACGCGCCGACCGGTCCCGGCCGGTACCTCGACCCGGAGGCCGCCGCCGCCGGTGCCGCGGCCGTGGCCGCCCAGGGCAAGAAGTAACCGAGACCCCGGTTTCACGTCGAGACCCCCTGCTGCAGTCGCCTGCAGCAGGGGGTCTCGGCGGTAAGGCGGGGTTTCGGGTCAGGCGTGACCGAGCTGCTCCTGCTGCTCCACCGCGAGGGCGATGTCCTCCTCCTCGACGTGCCAGTCACCCGTCGCGAGGTAGACGACCTTCTTGGCGACGGCGACCGCGTGGTCCGCGAACCGCTCGTGGTACCGGCTGGCGAGCGTCGCGTCGACCGTGGCGACGGCCTCGCCCTTCCAGTTGTCGCTGAGCACCTTCTCGAAGACGCTGGCGTGCAGCTCGTCGACGTCGTCATCGGCGTTGCGGATGGCGTCCGCGAACTTGAGGTCCTGCGTGCGCAGGAGCTCGGCGAGCGTGCGGGAGATCTCCACGTCCAGCTCGCCCATCTTCACGAAGGTGCCCTTGAGGCCCTTCGGGATCGCGCGCTCCGGGAACCGCAGCCGCGCGAGCTGGGCGATGTGCTCGGACATGTCGCCCATCCGCTCCAGGGACGCGCTGACGCGGAGCGCCGTGACGACGATGCGGAGGTCGCGCGCGACCGGCTGCTGCCGGGCGAGGATCTCGATGGCCTGCTCGTCCAGCGCGACCGCGAGCTCGTCGATCTTGGCGTCGTCGGCGATGACCTCCTCGGCCAGCGCGACGTCGCTCGTGGCGAAGGCGCGGGTGGCCTTGTCGATGGAGACCGTCACGAGCTCGGCGATCTCGACGAGGCGGGACTGCAGGTCCTCGAGGGACTGGTGGAAGACTTCGCGCATGGTGGGCGCAACCTTTCGTTCGGATCCCGGCTGACGGTCCAGCGCGGGGCGGCGGGGCGTCCGCATGGGGGAGGACTGCGCGCGCGCAGGCCTGAAGCGATTGTCTGCTCCGAAGGTTAACGAACGGTGCCCAGCGAGTGAATAGTACGTCTCCGCTCCCCGTGATGGCGCGGGAACCCGCCGGATCGACGGTGAACGCGCTCTACGCTGGAGTCATGACCCTGCCGCAGCTCGCGCTGTCCTCCCTCGCCATCGGGTTGGCGATCGGCGTGGGCCTCTCGCTCCTCGTGGTCTGGGCGTACCGCGCCCGGGCGCGGGCGGAGGAGGAGACCTCGATGGTCATCCCGACCGGGATCACCGACGTGCTGCGCAGCATGGACGACGCCGCGTGCGTCGTGGACGTCTCGGGGCTCGTGCTGGCCACCTCCAAGGCCGCGACGCGTTTCGGGATCGAGGTCGGGTCGACGCTCGACAATCCGGAGCTCCGGCAGCTCGTGCGCGGTGTGCGCTCGACGGGGGAGACGGCGACCGCCTCGATGCGGATCACCCGCGGCGGTCTGAGTCTCGACCCCCGACTCGTGTCGGCCAGGGCGAGCGCGATCGGCACGCGCCTCGTGCTCCTCATCATCCGGGACGTGACCGAGCAGGAGCGCCTCGATCAGATGCGCCGCGACTTCGTCGCCAACACGAGCCATGAACTCAAGACGCCCGTCGGCGCGGTGAGCCTGCTCGCCGAGGCCATCGAGTCCGCCGCCGACGATCCCGCTCAGGTCCGCGCGTTCGCCTCCCGCATCTCGGCGGAGGCCGGCCGGCTCGGTCAGCTCACCGGGCGCATCATGAGCCTGTCGCGGCTGCAGGCGGAGGACGGGCTGACCGAGGTCGCGCCCGTCTCGATCGACGAGGTCATCGCCTCCTCGATCGAGGCCCATGTCGTGCAGGCGGACTCGGCCGGCGTCGAACTCGCCCGCGGCGGCGACCGCGGCGTGTGGGTCCGAGGCGACGCGCAGATCCTCATCGAGGCCGTCGGCAACCTCATCGCCAACGCGATCGTCTACTCGCCCCGCGGCTCCCGGGTGGGCGTCGGGGTGAAGGCGGACGACGACGTCGTGGAGATCGCCGTGTCCGACCAGGGCATCGGGATCGTCGAGGCCGATCGCGAGCGCATCTTCGAGCGGTTCTACCGTGCCGACGAAGCCCGCTCGCGGCGCACCGGCGGCACCGGCCTCGGGCTGTCCATCGTCAAGCACGCCACTCAGCGGCACGGGGGAGAGGTGCGGCTGTGGTCGCGCCCCGGCCGAGGATCGACGTTCACCATCCGCCTGCCCCGCATCGACGCCCCCGCGAACAGCGGGCAGGGCAAGAAGAGCAAGAAGAAGCGCGCACGCAAGGCCGCCCCCGCGACCGGGGCGACGCGCATCCGAAACGGAGAGACCGCATGACCCGCATCCTTCTCGTCGAAGACGAGCCCGACCTCGCCGACCCCCTCGCGTACCTGCTGCGCCGCGAGGGCTACGAGGTCGAGATCGCCGAGGACGGTCCCGGTGCGCTGACGGCGTTCCGGGAGCGCGGCGCCGACATCGTGCTCCTCGACCTCATGCTGCCGGGGATGCCGGGGACCGAGGTGTGCCGTCAGATCCGCTCGACGTCCGCCGTGCCGATCATCATGCTGACCGCCAAGGACTCCGAGGTCGACATCGTGGTCGGGCTCGAGCTCGGCGCCGACGACTACATCACCAAGCCCTACTCGTCGCGGGAGCTCCTCGCCCGGATGCGGGCGGTGCTGCGACGCGTCGTGCAGGCCGAGGGCGAGTTGGACGAACGGGTGCTGGAGGGCGGGCGCGTCTCGCTCGACATCGATCGGCACACGGTGTCGGTCGCCGGCGAGCAGATCAACATGCCGCTGAAGGAGTTCGAGCTTCTGGAGGTGCTGATGCGCAACTCCGGTCGGGTGCTCACGCGCGGCCAGCTCATCGACCGCGTCTGGGGGAGCGACTACTTCGGCGACACCAAGACGCTCGACGTCCACATCAAGCGCATCCGCTCGCGGATCGAGGAGAACCCCAGCGAGCCGGTGATGCTCGTGACCGTCCGCGGCCTGGGATATCGCTTCGAGGGCTGACGACAGACAGAAGAGGCCGGCACCCGCGGGTGCCGGCCTCTTGTGTCTGTCTGCGGACTCAGTCCTGCGGAGCGAGGTCCGAGTAGTACGGCAGCGTGCCGTCGAGGACCGGGATCTCGGTCGTCACCCCGGCGGAGTCCCCGGACTGGAAGTGCATCGCGACGGTCGCGCCGGGCATCGTGTCGAGGCCGGTGATCTCCACGGGCTCCTCGTCGGCGCCGAAGCTGATCCTTCCGCCGGCAGGCACGGTGATCTGGAAGGGGTCGCCGCCCTCCAGCGAGACCGTGAGGGTGGCGCGGTCCTGCGACGGGTTGACCACGGCGCCGACGAAGTTGCCGACCGAGCCGTCCTCGTTCGCGATGATCAGGGCGTTGCGCACGGCGATGGGGCCGTCCTGATCGGAGACGTTCACGCCGTCGGAGGCGGCGTATTCGGTCTTCGTCGCCTGAGGGGTGATGAACGTGCACCCGGTCGCGCCGAGCAGAACGAGGGCGCTGATGGCGGCAGACGCGACAAGGCGCGATTTCACGGGTCCTCCTGAGGTCCGACGGGATATCCCTCCCCATTCTATGGGTAAGTCCGGAGCGCGCAGGGAACAGGGAGCGCGAACCTTAGCGCATATCCCCTGTGGTATCCTTGAGGTTGCCGAAAGGACATGTTTTTATGCTTTTTGAGGTTGGCGAGACCGTCGTCTATCCGCACCATGGCGCTGCGACCATCATCGAGGTCAAGGAGCGCATCATCAAGGGCGAGGCGAAGAAGTACCTGAAGCTCAACGTCACGCAGGGTGATCTCATCATCGAGGTCCCGGCTGAGAACGTCGACCTCGTCGGCGTTCGCGACGTGATCGGCAAGGAGGGCCTCGACCACGTGTTCGAGGTGCTGCGCGCGCCGTTCACGGAGGAGCCCACCAACTGGTCGCGCCGATACAAGGCGAACCTGGAGAAGCTCGCGTCCGGCGATGTCATCAAGGTGAGCGAGGTCGTGCGCGACCTCTGGCGCCGTGACCAGGACCGCGGCCTGTCCGCGGGTGAGAAGCGGATGCTGGCCAAGGCCCGGCAGATCCTCATCTCCGAGCTGGCACTGGCCGAGAAGATCGATGAGGACAAGGCGGGCGCACTGCTCGACGAGGTCCTCGCGTCCTGAGACGTCCTCCACGAAAGGCGGGTGCTGCGGCACCCGCCTTTCGTCGTTCCCGCGGGTAACGTGAAGCTGTGAGCATCCTCCCCGTCCCGCACACCGCGATCATCGTCGTTGCCGCCGGCTCCGGCACCCGTCTCGAGGCGGGGGCACCCAAGGCCTTCGTCGGCATCGACGGGCGCACGATCCTGCGGCACGCCCTCGACGGTGTCTTCGCGGCGGCCCCGATGCAGGTCGTGGTGGTCGCCCCGTCGGGCTACGAAGGTGACGCGCAGACGGAGCTGCTGGCGGCCGCCGGCGATCGCGCCGACCTGGGCCGCGTGGTCACGGGAGGAGCGACGCGGCAGGAGTCCGTCGCCGCCGGACTCGCGGCCCTGTGGGGAGACATCACGACGGTGCTCGTGCACGATGCCGCCCGCGCCCTCACGCCGCCTACCGTCATCGATGCCGTGGCGGCGGCCGTGGTCGGCGACGCCGGAGCGGTGCCGAGTCTGCCCGTGGTCGACACGCTCAAGCGGGTGGCCGACGGCCTCGTCGTCGGCGCCGTGGATCGCGCGGAGCTCGCGGCCGCGCAGACGCCGCAGGGTTTCCCGCGCCGATTGCTGGAAGCGGCGTACGCGGAGGCGACATCCCAGGGCGCCGAGTACACGGATGACGCCGCGCTCTTCGCCGCAGCCGGGAACGCGGTGCGGCTGGTGCCCGGCTCGGAGCGTTCGTTCAAGATCACCACCCCCGCCGACCTCGAGCGCGCGCGCCTCCTCGTGGCGACGGTACCGGGGGCGCCCTCCGCGGCGGCGCGGCCGTCGGCGGTCGTGGTCGACGCTCCCCGCGTGGGGATCGGCACGGACGTGCATGCCTTCGGCGGCGACGGGGCGCTGTGGCTGGCGGGGCTGGAATGGCCGGGGGAGCCCGCGCTCTCCGGGCACTCCGACGGCGACGCCGTCGCCCACGCCATCGTCGACGCGCTGCTCGGGGCTGCAGGGCTCGGCGACATCGGGCAGCACTTCGGCACGGCCCATCCGGAGTACGCGGGGGCTCACGCGGACGTCTTCCTCTCCCGCACCGGGGAGCTCCTGGCGGAGGCGGGGTTCGCGATCGGCAACGTGTCCGTCCAGTTCCAGGGCAACCGTCCGCGATTCAGCGGGCGCCGCGGGGAGGCCGAGGCGGCGCTGTCGGCGGCGCTCGGGGGCGCCCCGGTGACGGTCACGGCCACGACGACGGACGGTCTCGGGTTCCCCGGACGGGGCGAGGGGATCGCGGTCACGGCCGTCGCGGTCGTCATCCCGCGACCGGAGCGGGGTCTCCCAGCGCCCGCCGAGTAGGCTTGAGCGGTGACTCTCCGCCTCTACGACACCCGCGCACAGCTGCTGCGCGACTTCGTGCCTCTCGATCCCGAGAACATCACGATGTACGTCTGCGGACCCACGGTGCAGTCCGGACCGCACATCGGTCACGTCAGAGCTGCTCTGAGCTTCGATCTCCTTCGCCGCTGGCTGACTTACCGCCACGGGCGCGTGACCTTCGTGCGCAACGTCACCGACATCGACGACAAGGTCCTCGCGAACGCCTCGGACTCCGAGCCGTGGTGGGCACTCGCCTACCGGATGGAGCAGGAGTTCGCCGCCGCCTACGTCGGCATCGGCATCCTCCCGCCGACCTACGAACCTCGTGCGACGGCCTCCGTGCCGCAGATGCAGGAGCTCATCGCGCTGCTCATCGACCGAGGCCACGCGTACCCCGCCCCCGATGGCTCGGGAGACGTGTACTTCGACGTGCGTTCCTGGCCGTCCTACGGCGACCTCACCCACCAGTCCGTGGACGCGATGGAAGCCGCGCAGGACGCCGACCCGCGCGGCAAGCGCAACCCGCAGGACTTCGCCCTCTGGAAGGGCGCCAAGGCCGACGAGCCCGCCGACGCGACGTGGGCGTCGCCATGGGGTGCCGGGCGCCCCGGCTGGCACATCGAGTGCTCGGCCATGGCGAAGCGGTACCTCGGTGCGGAGTTCGACATCCACGGCGGGGGACTGGACCTGCGGTTCCCGCATCACGAGAACGAGCTCGCGCAGTCGAGTGCAGCGGGCGACGGCTTCGCCCGGTACTGGGTGCACAACGGCCTCGTGACCGTCGACGGACAGAAGATGTCGAAGTCGCTCGGCAACTTCACGCTCGCGCGGGACGTGCTCGCTGAGCGGGACCCGCTCGTCGTGCGCTACGCCCTCGCGGCGGCGCACTACCGATCGAGCCTCGACCTCTCGGAGTCCTCCTGGGCGGAAGCGGAGGCGGCGCTCGGCCGCATCCGCTCCTTCCTGGAGCGGGCGCTCCGCGCGGCCGGCGACGGGATCGGCGCCGATGACGCGCAGAGCCTGCCGTCGGCGTTCATCGATGCGATGGACGACGACCTGGGCGTTCCGCAGGCGCTGGCCGTCGTGCACGAGAGCGTGCGGGCCGGGAACTCGGCTCTGGACGCGGGCGACACCGCAGCGGCGCTGGACGCGACGCGGGCGGTGCTCGGCATGACCGGTGTGCTCGGCCTCGTCGAGGACGCGGGCTCCCGGAAGGCCGGGGATGCGCAGGCAGCGGCGCTCGACGCGCTGGTGCAGGAGATGATCGCGCAGCGCGCCACCGCGCGTGCGGAGAAGGACTGGGCGGCGGCGGATCGCATCCGAGACGCGATCGCCGCCGCAGGAATCACGCTGGAGGACACTCCGGCCGGAACTCATTGGAGTATCGATGGCTAAGCCAGGGCGCCCCGGCGCGAGCAAGGGAAACAAAAAGGGCCCCACCAAGGGCACGGGAGGTCTCGGGCGCAAGGCGCTCGAGGGGCGTGGCCCCACGCCGAAGGCGGAGGACCGCGCGTGGCACCCCGCCGGTAAGCGCAAGGCCGCGGCCGAGCGCTTCGCCGCGGCCGGGGGCAAGGGCAAGCCCGGCGGGCGTCCGGCCTCCGGGGGCAACCCGAACCGCACCGCCAGGTCGAAGGACAACACCACCGACACCGAGACGGTCACCGGCCGCAACTCGGTGCTCGAGGCGCTGCGGGCGAAGATCCCGGCGACCGCGATGTACATCGCGCAGCGTGTCGAGATGGACGACCGGGTCAAGGAGATGCTGTCGATCGCGACCCACCGGGACATCCCGGTGCTCGAGGTCACCCGCCAGGAGCTCGACCGCATGGCCGGCTTCGACGGCGTGCACCAGGGCGTGGCGCTCAAGGTGCCGCCGTACGAGTACGCCCACCCGCAGGACCTGCTGGAGGAGGTCATCGACCGCGGCGAGACGCCGCTGTTCGTCGCCCTCGACGGCATCACGGACCCCCGCAACCTCGGCGCGATCATCCGCTCGACGGCGGCGTTCGGCGGCCACGGCATCATCCTGCCGCAGCGTCGTTCCGCCGGTGTGAACTCCGCGGCGTGGAAGACGAGTGCGGGGGCGGCGGCGCGCATCCCGGTCGCCCTGGCATCGAACCTCACGACGCAGCTCAAGGAGTTCAAGAAGCAGGGCGTCTTCGTGCTCGGGCTCGACGGCGACGGCGACGTGTCGCTGCCGGCGCTGGAGCTGGCGGACCGCCCCGTCGTCATCGTCGTGGGCTCGGAGGGCAAGGGCCTGTCCCGCCTCGTGACCGAGACCTGCGACCAGATCGTCTCCATCCCCATCTCCGCGGCGACCGAGTCGCTGAACGCGGGCATCGCGGCCTCGGTCGCGCTGTACCAGGTCGCGACCGTCCGCGCCGCGGACTGACCGAGAGGAACACGCATGGCCCGCATCATCGTCCTGGGAGGAACCGGCTACGCCGGACGCCACATCGTCGCGGAGGCGGTGAGCCGTGATCACGCGGTCGTCGCCATCTCGCGCTCGACCCCCGCGGATCCGGTCGCGGGTGCGGCCTACGTGCAGGGGTCGGCGCTCGACCCCGCGACGCTGACCGAGGCGTTCGCGGGAGCGGACGCCGTGGTCTCCGCGCTCTCGCCGCGCGGTGACATGGAGGACCGCGTCCTCGAGGCGCTGACGAACGTGGTCGCGCTGCTCGACGGCACCGAGACGCGGCTCGGCGTCGTGGGCGGCGCGGGCGGCAGCCTCGTCGCGCCGGGCGGTCCCCGTCTGTTCGATCAGGGCTTCCCGGAGGAGTACAAGCACGAGGCGCAGGTCGGCATCGACTCGCTCGCGCTCCTGGAGCGCACGGCCGAGAGCCTGGACTGGTTCTTCGTGCACCCGGCCGAGGTCTTCGGGCCGTGGGCCGAGGGGGAGCGCACCGGTCGCTATCGGGACGGCGGTGACGTGCTCGTCCGCGATGAGGACGGCAAGTCCTACATCTCCGGGGCGGACTTCGCCGTCGCGATCGTCGACGAGATCGAGCAGGGCAACCACCACCGCGAGCGGTTCACCGTCGGCTACTGACGCCGTCCGGAACCGGAGGGGCGGCCTCAGACGAGGTCGCGCCAGTCCACCTCGTCGTCGTCGCCGAGCGCCAGCGTGCCGGTGACGACGGGCAGGCCCATCGTCTCCGTCGGCGGTCCCATGATGGTGGCCTCGTCGCGGCGATGGCGGAGCACGTCGTTGATGTAGCTCGTCAGCACCTCCGCGAGGGACACCGAGCGTCCCTGCGCCTGCGACAGATACCAGCGGTGCTCCAGCACCTGGTGGAACACCTCGGCCGGCTCCAGCTTGGCGCGCAGGTCGTACGGGATGGCGCGCACGACGGGCTCGAAGACGCGCGTGAGCCACTCGTGCGCGTACATCTCCTCGTCCGCCCACTGCTTGGTGGAGCGGGCACGGAACTCGTCGAGGTCGTTGAGGAGCCGTCGCGCCTGGTTCTCCTCGACGTCGAGACCGGTGAGGCGGATGAGTCGGCGCTGGTGATGTCCCGCGTCGACGACCTTGGGCTGGATCTCCACCACGGTGCCGTCCGCGGTCGTCGACATCGACATCTCGTCGATGTCGAAGCCGAGGGCGTTGAGTCGCTCGACGCGCTCGGTGATGCGCCAGGTCTCGGCGGCGGAGAAGGACTCCTGCGCGGTGAGCTCGGCCCACAGCGAGCGGTAGGAGGACACGATGCCGTCCGCGATGGCGACCGCGTCGACGCCGTGCTCCAGGCGACCGCCCGCGGCGAGGTCCATGATCTCACCGGCGATGTTCGTGCGGGCGAGATCGAGATCGTAGGCGCGCTGTCCGTCCGTCAGGCCCTCCTCGTGCAGCTCCCCGGTCTCCGCGTCCACGAGGTACGCCGCGAACGCTCCGGCGTCCCGGCGGAACAGGGTGTTGGAGAGCGAGACGTCGCCCCAGTAGAAGCCGACGTTGTGCAGACGCACGAGCAGCAGGGCCAGCGCGTCGACGAGGCGGGTGGCCGTGTCCGGGCGGAGCACCCGGGTGAAGAGCGCCCGGTACGGCATCGAGAAGCGCAGATGCGAGGTGACCAGCGCCGCGGGCAACGGATCACCCGACGAGTCCGTGCGGCCGGCGATCACCGCGACCCGCTCCACGCACGGCACGTCGAGGCGCGCGAGGTTGCCGAGCATCTCGTACTCCCGCCGCGCCATCTCGGTCGTCGTCTCCTTGACGGCCACCACGCGACCCGAGAGGTCCGCGAAGCGGACGAGGTGGCGCGAGAGGCCCTTGGGGAGGGAGACGATGTGCTCGGACGGCCACTTCTCCAGGGGCGTCGACCACGGCAGGGCGAGCAGCCCGGGGTCGACCGTCTTGGCGGTGATCCGGAGGGATTCCTGCATGGGGACTCCTGAGGGGTGCCGGGGAAAAGACGCGGCGCGGGCGACCGAAGTCAGCCCGCGCCGCGGTGGAGGTGTCCGATCAGGCCGAGACGACCGGCTTGTCGTTCAGGCGGTCGCCGGACTCGAGGTCGAACGCGTGCACGTGACCCGGGTTCGCGGCGAGGGTGACGGTCTCCCCGGCGTTCGGGTGGTTGCGGCCGTCGACGCGGGCGACGAGGTCGGTGCGCTTGCCGTTGATCTCGGTGTGGCCGTAGAGGTAGCCGTCGGCGCCGAGCTCCTCGACGAGGTCGACGACGACCGAAAGGCCCTGACCGTCGGCCGGGCCGACGGTGATGTCCTCGGGGCGGACGCCCACGGTGACCTGGGAGCCGTTGGCACGGCCAACGGTGTCGCGGTCGAGCGGGACGACCTCGGTACCGAAGCGCACGCCGCCGTCCGCCAGGTCGGCCGAGAACAGGTTCATCGCGGGCGAGCCGATGAAGCCGGCGACGAAGACGTTCTCCGGCTTCTCGTACAGGTCGCGCGGCGAACCGACCTGCTGGAGCAGACCGTCCTTCAGCACGGCGATGCGGTCACCCATGGTGAGCGCCTCGGTCTGGTCGTGCGTGACGTAGACGGTGGTGACACCGAGGCGGCGCTGCAGCGACGCGATCTGCGTACGGGTCTGGACGCGGAGCTTAGCGTCGAGGTTCGACAGCGGCTCGTCCATGAGGAAGACCTGGGGCTGACGGACGATCGCGCGACCCATGGCGACACGCTGACGCTGACCACCGGAGAGAGCCTTCGGCTTGCGGGTGAGGTACTGCTCCAGGTCGAGGAGCTTCGCGGCCTCGAGGACGCGTGCGGCACGCTCCTCCTTGCCGACGCCGGCGATCTTGAGCGCGAAGCCCATGTTCTCGGCGACGGTCATGTGCGGGTACAGCGCGTAGTTCTGGAACACCATCGCGATGTCGCGGTCCTTCGGCGGCACATCGGTGACGTCGCGGTCGCCGATGAGGATGCGGCCGGAGTTGACCTCTTCGAGGCCGGCGAGCATGCGGAGGGAGGTGGACTTACCGCAACCGGAGGGACCGACCAGGACGAGGAACTCGCCGTCTCCCACCTCGAGGTTGAGCTTGTCGACAGCCGGGCGGGTGCCGCCGGGGTACAGGCGGGTGGCCTCGTCGAAAGTCACAGATGCCATCGTGTTTCTCCTTCACCGGCAGGTACGTGCCGGACGATCCGTAGTGAATGAAGCGGCGGAGCGACCCGCCGTGACCCTCCATCGGGTCGGGATCAGTATGGCACGAACGGCCGCACCTGGGTATTTCTCAGCCTCACTGGTTAGCATCGAACCCGGCCGTGCGCAGCGGCGATCACCGCCCGACGGTGGTCGGGGCCAACCCGGACCCCCTGAGACTCAAGAGGAACGATGTCGAGCGACGAAACGCCGAACGTCCCCGCCCCTCGCAATTCGCGCGAGGTCGTGCGGGAGAAGGCACAGAAGGTGCACGCCCAGCAGTCGCGGGCGCGTCTGATGCGACGGATCATCATCGGCGCGGTCGCGATCATCGCGGTCGGCGCGATCGGGACCGCGGTGACGCTCGCCGTGACCTCGCAGACATCCAAGCCGCAGCTCAGCCCGAGCGGCATGGAGGCCGACGGCGTCGTGGTGACGGACATCGCCTCCGCCGCCATCGCCGGCACCGCCTCCGCCACGCCGGAGCCCGAGCCCACGGAGGCCGGTGCGACCGAGACCCCGGCACCGGAGCCCACCGCGGCCGGTGCGGTGGACGTGCACGTGTACGTCGACTACCTCTCACCCGACGCCGGCAAGTTCGAGCGCGCCAACGCCCGCCTGCTCGCGCAGTGGATCGAGGACGGCGCCGCGACCGTGAGCTACCACCCGGTCGCCCTGCTCACCGCCAGCTCCAACGGCACCAAGTACTCGCTGCGCTCCGCTGCCGCCGCCGCCTGCGTCGCCACGCACTCGCCGGACCAGTTCTACGCGTTCAACCACGACCTCCTCGACGACCAGCCCGACGTGGGCAGCGACGGGATGTCCGACGAGGAGCTCGCCAACCTCGCGGGCGCCGTGGGCGTGGACGACGCGAAGACCGTGCGCTCGTGCATCGAGGACGGCGACTACGTCAACTGGGCGAAGGAGGCGACGACGCGTGCGCTCAAGGGGCCGCTTCCCGGCTCCGACGACCTCGTGCTCACCGCCGCCCCGATGATCGTCGTCAACGGCGAGGCCTATGTCGGCGCGCTGGACGACCCGCAGGAGCTGTCGACGTTCGTCATGTCCGTCGCCAGCGAGGCGTACTACGAGTCGACGTCCCCGACGCCGACCCCGACCGCCACCTCGGCGCCGGCGGAGTAGACCGTCACGCGTCCCCGCCATCGCTAAGCTGTGATGGCATCCGCCGACTTGGCGCAATTGGTAGCGCACCGTACTTGTAATACGGGGGTTACGGGTTCGAGTCCCGTAGTCGGCTCCGCACGCGAAGGCCCGCATCCCCTGGGAAACACTGGGAATGCGGGCCCTCTGCTCATCCAGGTGAGGAGGGCTGCCCACTTCACCGGCGCCCACGGCCCCAGCGCTAGGCTCTGCGCATGAGCGCACCCGCGGACGAGTCCGACCCGTCGCTGATTCCGCAGCGGCTCGCACTGCAGCGACGGAGGACGTGGGCGATCGTGCTCGCCGTCTTCTGGACGGTGAGCGCCGTCTGGTGGCTGAGCTCTGGTCTTCTGACGGAGGCGCGCGCCCTCGATGTGATGCGGGTGGCCGTCGGAGCGGTGAGCGTGGGGTTGGCGATCGCGTACGCGCTCACAGTGCGGCGCGCGCTGCGGGACATCCGAGACTTCGACGCGCGACACGGAGCGGACGCGGGCCGCCGATAGCCGGCAGGTTCGCCGAGATGTCAGGGCGCCCGCATATCGCGTAGCACGTCGGAGGGTGTTATGTTACTGGGGTGCAGGTGGTCGGCACCCCGCCCCGGCCACCTGCGCATCTTTTCCGATCCCCCGTGGGAATGTTCGCGCCGCTCGCTGCGGTTGTCTCGGACATGACCCGTATCGGCTCCAGTGACCTCGACGTCTTCCCCCTCGCCCTCGGCGGCAACGTGTTCGGCTGGACCGCCGACCGTGACGCGTCGTTCACCGTCCTCGACACCTTCCTCGACGGGGGCGGCGACTTCATCGACACGGCGGACTCCTACAGTGCGTGGGTTCCCGGCAACAAGGGCGGCGAGAGCGAGACGATCATCGGGGCGTGGCTCGCGTCGCGGCGGCCCCAGGGCGTCGTCGTCGCGACCAAGGTCAGCCAGCATCCCGACTTCCGCGGCCTCTCGGCCGGGAACGTCCGCCGCGCGGCGGAGGCGTCCCTCGCTCGCCTCGGCGTGGACGAGATCGACCTCTACTACGCGCACTTCGACGATGAGTCGGTGCCGCTGGAGGAGACCGTCGAGGCGTTCGGCGCCCTCGTCACGGACGGACTCGTGCGGCACGTGGCGGTGTCGAACTACACGGCCGACCGCATCCGGCAGTGGATCGACATCGCCGACCGGCTCGGCGTCGCGCGTCCCGTCGCCATCCAGCCGCATTACAACCTCGTGCACCGCAACGGCGTCGAGGACACCATCATCCCCGTCGCCGAGGAGTTCGAGCTGGGCCTCGTGCCGTATTACG
This sequence comes from Microbacterium sp. NPDC064978, assembly GCF_044543605.1. Classification (NCBI taxonomy): domain Bacteria; kingdom Bacillati; phylum Actinomycetota; class Actinomycetes; order Micrococcales; family Microbacteriaceae; genus Microbacterium; species Microbacterium sp. NPDC064978. The sequence goes on from NZ_JBITWF010000003.1 coordinate 379,953, forward strand.
CGCTGGCGAGCGGCTTCCTGACCGGCAAGTACCGCTCGAAGGATGCCGAGGGAGAAGGGTCGCCGCGCGCCGCCGGAGCCGCGAAGTACGCCACCGCGGCTGGACTTCGGATCATCGACGCGCTGGATGAGATCGGCGCCGCGCACGACGCATCCGTCGCCGCGACGGCCCTGGCCTGGCTGCGGGCGCAGCCGACCGTGGTGGCGCCCATCGCCAGCGCTCGGACGGTGGATCAGGTTCCGGATCTGCTCGCCGGAGCGCGGCTGGAGCTGTCGTCCGAGGAGGTCGAGCGCCTGAACCGCGTGTCGGCCTGGACGCCGCCCCAGAGCTGACCAGGCCTCACCGCCCGACGAGCCCGAGCCGGTGCGCGAGGATCACGGCGTGGATCCGGTCCCGTGCCCCGAGCTTGGCCAGGATGCGGCCGACGTGCGTCTTGACCGTGGACTCGCCGACGTAGAGGGTCGCCGCGATCTCGGCGTTGGAGAGACCCCTTCCCATCGCGAGGAAGACCTCCTGCTCGCGGTCGGTCAGGGAACGGTATCCGGCGTCGTCGACCGCCTCGGCCGCCGGCGCGGCGCTTCCCAGCTGCGGACCCACATGCTCCAACAGCATGCGGGTCACCCGCGGCGCCAGGGCGGCGTCGCCGCGGTGCACGGCACGGACCGCGGAGAGCATCTCGTGGCGCTGGGCGTCCTTCAGGAGGAAGCCGCTGGCGCCGGCGCGGATCGCACCGAAGGCGTACTCATCGAGATCGAACGTCGTGAGGACGAGCACCCTCGTCTCGGGATGCGCGCCGACGATGGCTCTCGTCGCGGCGATCCCGTCGAGCTCCGGCATGCGGATGTCCATGAGCACGAGGTCAGGGGCGAGGGCAGCGCTCTGGGCGATCGCGGCGTTCCCGTCGGCGGCTTCTCCGATGACGACGATGTCGGGCTCCGCCTCCAGGACCATGCGGAAACCCAGACGGATCAGCTCCTGGTCGTCGACCAGGAGCACACGGATCGGCGCTGTCATGTGTTCTCCTCTCCGCCCGGCGACACGGCCGGGGCCTCGGCCGACGTCGGCAGGACAGCCCGCAGGGTCCATCGCCCCTCGCCGTCCGGCCGGGACTCCAGGGTGCCGCGGACGTGCGCGGCGCGCTCCGTGAGCCCTCGTAGTCCGAAGCCGCCCTCAGTGGGAGCCCCGGCTACGCCGTCGTTGACGATCTCCACCCTCACGGTAGCGGGCGTGTACTCGAGGCGCACGGACGCCGTGGTCGCCGTCGGCGCGTGCCGCATCGCGTTCGTCAGCCCCTCCTGCACGATCCGGCCGAGGGCATGGGCCACGTCGGACGAGACCTCCGCCTGACCGGCTGTGGCGAGGGTGACCGGATACCCGGTCCGCTGCGCCGCCGCGACGGTCTCCTGCGGTGACGCGGGAGACACCGGCGCGAGGAGCAGCGGCGCGTCGTCGTCTCGCAGCACGCCGAGCATCGCCCGCATCTGGGTGAGCGCGCTGCGGGCGGTGTCCGCCGCGGAGGTGGCGGCTGCGCGGGCCTGCTCTCGGTCCGGGGTGGCGGCCGCTCCCTCGGACAGCGCCACGACCACGGTCAGGGAGTGCGACACGATGTCGTGCATCTCCCGCGCGATCCGCGCGCGCTCGGCGGCTGCGGCGAGCTGCGCCTGCTGATCCCGCTCCACGAGAAGCTGCCGCGAGCGATCGATGACGGCGTCCAGATAGCGTTTGCGGTTGCCCACGTTCGCGCCGATCAGGGTGCCGATGAGCCCGAGTACGACCGTGCCGAGGAGCGCGTTGACCGCCTCTTGAAGGGTGAAGACGCCGGCCCAGAGGAGGAGCCCGGCCCCGGAGGCGGTCGTCGCGACCCCGATGCCGAAGGCCGTCCACGCCGCGCGGGCGGAGCGGTAGACGGCGAGGGAGTAACCGGCGATCAGCAGGAGCGGGCTGCTCCCGGGCAGGGCGGTGAACAGGAGGAAGGCTTCGAGCAGGATCGCCGCGACCGCGGGAAGCCAGGGCTTCCGTCGACGCCAGAGCAGGGTGGCGCACGCCGCGATCACGCACAGCGGCAGCAGGGCGGCGAGCACGAGCCCGACGGGCCCGCGGTCGGCGTCATCGATGCGCGCGGCGGGGGTGATCGTGAGGATGATGCAGAGCAGGGTGAGCAGGACGTCGGCGAGGACGGGATGGCGCGCCCAGAAACGACGGAACACCCCGGGAGGACGAGGGAGCCGCAGCCCCTCGTCCTCCCGGACGGTGTCCGTTCCGCGTCGCGTCGCCGGCACCCGGTCTCCTACGCGTCGCGCGTGCGGAGGACGGCCCAGGCGGCCAGCAGGCCGCCGACCACCCAGCAGCCCAGCGTGAGGTAGGCGACCGGAGCGTCGAGCGTCGCCGTGTCACCGGGCAGGATCGCGTTCTGCGCAGCGGCGACCGGCAGGTAGGCCGAGGCGTCGATCACCCAGGCCCAGGCCTCGCCGGCCATCGAGAAGAAGCTCGCGACGATCGGGAGCACGAACAGCAGACCGACCGTCGCCGCGATCGCCCCGGCGCCCGAGCGCAGGATGAAGCCGAAGGCCACACCGATCAGCGCGAAGACGGCCATGGCGAGCGAGGCGACCACGATCGGCAGGACGGAGCTCGAGGGGTCCGACCAGTCGATGCCCCGCTCGCGTTCCGCGACCACGGCGGAGACGGCCGCCGCCGCGGCACCGAAGATGACCAGCGACGACACGAACAGGAAGCCCGCGAGCACGAGCGACTTCGCCAGCAGCACGGACCCGCGGATCGGGTCGGCTGTCAGCGTCGAGCGGATCATGCCCGTGGAGTACTCCCCGGTCACCGAGATCGCGCCGATGATGCCGGCGAGCAGCATCGTGAACTGGATAGGCATGACGACGGCCTGGATCGGGTCGAACCCGGGGGCGTCGATCGCCTGGGCGATGAGGACGGCGATGCCGATCGTGAGCACGGCGGCGATCGCGATGGACCACCACGTCGACCGGAGGGTGGTGAGCTTGATGGCCTCGCCGCGCACGGCGCGCGCGAACGTGAGGCGCCGGCCGGAGTCGGCGGCGGGGGGTGCGACGGCCGGGGTCGTCACGGCGGGGGCGGCGGTCATGAGAGCTCCTTCGTGCGGTACTCGACGGCGTCGCCGGTGAGGGCGAGGTAGGCCTCTTCGAGGGATCCGGTGGTCGGGGTGAGTTCGTGCAGCGGGATCCCCCGCTCCGCGGCGAGGTCGCCGATGCGCGCCGCCGGGAGCCCAGCGATGTCGAGCAGATCGGGAGCCGCGCTGACGATCTCCACCTCGGGACCGCCCACGGCGGCCACGAGGTCGGTCGGGCGCGGCGTCCGCACGCGCACGCGGTTGGTCGTCCACGAACGGACCAGCTCGGCGAGCGGGGCATCGGCGAGGACCTTGCCCCGTCCCATCACGATGACATGGTCGGCGGTCTGCGCCATCTCGCTCATGAGGTGACTGGACAGCAGCACCGTCCGGCCCTCGGAGGCGGCGTGTCGCACGAACTGCCGCACCCAGCGGACGCCCTCGGGGTCGAGGCCGTTGACGGGCTCGTCGAGGATGAGGGTGTGCGGATCGCCCAGCAGTGCGGAGGCGATCCCCAGGCGCTGCCCCATGCCGAGGGAGAACTTCCCGGCGCGCTTCCGGGCGACCGAGCCGATGCCGGCGAGCTCGATGACCTCGTCGACGCGGGAGGTGGGGATGCCGTGCGTGGCGGCCATCGCGCGGAGGTGATCGCGCGCCGTCCGTCCGGTGTGCACCGCCTTCGCGTCCAGCAGCACGCCCACCTCGGTGAGCGGTGCGCGGAGCTTGCGGTACTCCCGCCCGGCGACGGTCGCCGTCCCGGCCGTCGGACGGTCGAGCCCGACGATCATGCGCATGGTCGTCGACTTCCCTGCGCCGTTCGGTCCGAGGAAGCCGGTGACGCTGCCGGGCTGCACGGTGAAGGACACGCCGTCCACAGCGGTCTTGTCCCCGAATCTCTTGGTGAGGCCTTCTGCGGTGATCATGGGTTCCACGCTACGGATCGGCGGGCCGCGGCGCGTCCTCCCGGAGGACGATTCCCGGAAGCGGTGGGATCGTCCTCCGGGAGGACCGTGTGGGGGAGGACGGGTGGGCTGCGTCGCTCCGATAGTGTCGACAGGTGACCCCCGCCCGCCGACTCCCCGCTCCTCTGGCCCTCGGGGGAGCCGTCGCGATCGGGGTCATGACCGCGGTCCAGGCGCGCATCAACGGCGTGCTGGGCGTGCGCGTCGACAACGGCATCGTCGCCGGTTTCCTGTCCTTCGCCGTCGGGCTCGTGGCGCTCGCCGTGGTCATCTCGTTCCTGCCCTTCGCCCGGCGCGGCGCGATGCGCCTCGGACGGGGGATCCGGGAGCGCAGTATCCCGTTCTGGATGCTCCTCGGCGGTGCCTGCGGTGCGCTCACCGTGTCCACCCAGGGGTTGACGGCGGGGATCCTCGGCGTCTCGCTCTTCACCGTCGGCGTCGTCGCGGGACAGACCCTGCACGGCCTCGTCCTCGACCGCATCGGCTTCGGCCCGGCCGGCGTCGTGGCCGTGACCCCCGGTCGCGTGATGGGCGGCGTGCTGGCCCTCGCCGCGGTCGGCATCTCCCTCTCCGGCGATGTGCTCGCGACCGCCCCGCTGTGGATGCTGCTGCTTCCGTTCGCCGCCGGCGTGGGCATCGCCTGGCAGGCGGCGACCAACGGGCGGCTGGCCCAGCGCGTGCAGTCGCCGATCGCCGCCACCCTGATGAGCTTCATCGCTGGCACCCTGGTGCTGGCGGTCGCCGCCGGCACCAGCGTCGCGGTGCGGGGGTGGCCGGCCGCGCTGCCGACCGAGCCCTGGCTCTACCTCGGCGGGTTCCTGGGAGCGGGGTACATCCTGCTCGGCGCGTTCATCGTCGCGCACACGGGCGTGCTGCTGATGGGCCTGGGCTCGGTGCTCGGGCAGCTCGTCACGTCCGTCGTGATCGACCTGCTCTGGCCGGCGCAGGCGGGACCGGCACTGTGGCAGGTGATCGCGATGGTGATCGTGGCGGTCGGCTCGGTCCTCGTCGCGGTGCCCTGGCGTCGCCGCCGGCTCTAGGAACCGCTCTTCTTGGCGGCCTTCTTCGCCTTCTTCTTCGCCTTCTTGCGGGCCTTCTTGCGGGCCTTCTTCTCTGCCGTGGCGGCCTTCTTGTCCGGGGCCTCCCGCGCGGCTTCCTCCGCAGCCGCCCGGGCTTCGGCGGAGAGCTTCGGCGGGCGGGTCAGGAGGGCGCGGGCGTCGACGGTCTTGCGTCGGCCCGGGCTCTTGCCCTCCGGCTTCGCGCCGACGTAGAGCCACCCGAGGAGTTCCTCGTCCGGACCCAGTCCATGCATCCGCGCGACCGGCTCCGAGCGCGTGTAGTGCCCGGTGCGCCAGATGACGCCCCACCCCGCCTCATCGAGAAGCAGGCTCAGCACATGGGCGACGCCGGACGCCACCGCCTCCTGCTCCCAGCGCGGTACCTTCTCGCTCGGGCGGTAGCTCGCGACCACCGCGATGAGGAGCGGAGCACGCAGCGGCTTCGTGGACGGCTCCGCGTCCCCCTGCGCCTCGGCGATCGCGGCGCCGAGCGCCTCACGGTCCGCGCCGCGGAGTTCGATCAGACGCCAGGGGCGCAGCGACGAGTGGTCGGCGACGCGGCCGGCGGCACCGACGAGCGTCACCAGCTCCTCACGTCCGGGGGCGGTGTCGCCGACCTTCGACCAGGACTGCCGTGCACGGACGGCGTCGAGGGCGCTCACGACGCGTCGGGCGTGAAGTTCAGCGCGATCGAGTTCATGCAGTAGCGGTCACCGGTGGGCGTGCCGAAGCCGTCCGGGAAGACGTGGCCGAGGTGCGAGCCGCACGACGCGCACCGGACCTCGGTACGGACCATGCCGAGGCTGTCGTCCTCGAGCAGCTCCACCGCGTCCGGGCGGACCGACTCGTAGAAGCTCGGCCAGCCGCAGCCCGAGTCGAACTTGGTGCCGCTCTTGAAGAGCTCCGCACCGCAGGCGCCGCAGGTGTAGAGACCGGCGCGCTCCTCGTCGAGCAGCTCACCGGTCCAGGCGCGCTCGGTCGCCGCCTGGCGCAGTACGGCGTACTGCTCCTCGCCGAGCTCTTCGCGCCACTCGTCTTCGGTCTTGTTCACGCTGTAGGGCATCGTGTCCTCCTGAGTCCCTTCCATTCTCCCTTGTGCGGAGCCTTCGTGGCGCTCCGCGTCAGAATGGACGAATGACCGACGCCGTGCACGAGCGCTATGCCCGATTCGCCGCGATGGAGGCGCCGGGGCGCAGCGCGCTGTATGCGGAGTGGGCGGCGGGGGTCGCCGAAGACCAGGAGATCACACACCTCCTCCAGCGGATCCCCGCGACCCGACGTCAGCCTCCCCTCGTCTTCGCCGTGTCCCGCCTGCTCGGTGCCGGTCATGGGCCGTACTCGGAGTGGCGTCGCTTCGTCCTCGCGCACGCCGACCGGCTCGTCGAGGAATGCACACGGCGCGCGCTCCAGACCAACGAGCCGCTGCGTACCGCCGCGCTGCTCCCGGTGCTCTCCGAGATCGACGGGCCCCTCGCTCTGCTGGAGGTCGGCGCCTCCGCCGGCCTCTGCCTGTACCCCGATCGCTATTCGTATCGCGTCATCGACGGAGACGGACTCGTCCGTCAGGCGCTCGATCCCCTCGACGGCCCCTCGTCGGTGGTGCTGGAGAGCGTCGTCTCCGGAGACCTGCCGTCGCTGCGGATGCCCGAGGTCGTGTGGCGTGCGGGGATCGACCTCGCGCCGCTGGACGCCGCCGACGACGAGGATCGGCGCTGGCTGCGCGCTCTCGTGTGGCCGGGGGAGGAGGGGAGGGAGCAGCGCATCACGGGCGCTCTCGACATCGCGGCCGCCGACCCGCCTCTTCTCGTCGCCGGAGACGCGGCTGTCCACCTGGAGGACCTGGCGCGGGCCGCCCCGGCGGACGCCACGCTGGTGATCACGACGCCGGGCGTTCTCGTGCACATCCCGCGGGCGGAGCGGGAGGCGCTGGTCGCGAGGATCACGGCGCTCCCCGCGCACTGGGTCACGATCGACCCGCCCGCCCTGCTCGACGTCTGGGATCCGCCGGTCGCCGCGGAGACGTGGCCCGGGTTCGTCGTCGCGCTCGACGGTCGGGTGCGCGCCGCTGCCGATCCGCTCGGCGCCCGGTGGGAGTGGCGCGCGGGCGAAACGCCGACCACGACCTAACCTGAGGACATGCCCGCAGACCACCTCACGGAGCGCGATCGCGCGATCCTCGCCCTGGAGGCCGCCTGGCCGCGCCACGGCGGCATGAAGGAGGAGGTCATCCGTACGCGGCTGGGGATGAGTGCGGCGCGCTACTACCAGCTCCTCGGTCGGCTCATCGACTCGGAGGCGGCCCTCGCCTTCGATCCGATCCTCGTCGGCCGCCTGCGTCGGCTGCGGGATGCCAGGAGCGCCCGGCGGTCGGCGCGGGTCCCCGGCTTCACGGGCTGACCCGACCCGCGGCACGCGATCGGGCTCGTCGCGGAACGGTTTGCCAGGGACGTGCCGCTAGCATCGAGGGGTGTCCAAGCCCCCCCGTGACCGTTTCGACGAGGTCCCCCGTTCCACCGGACGCGTGGGAGCACACCGCGCCGAAGCCCCGGGCATGAACGGCTGGGTCGTGCTGCTGTGGTCGTTCGTCGCCGCTCTCGTGCTCATCATCGCCGGCATCTTCGGCGCCCTGGCCGTCATGGGACGGATCGACCTCTTCCCGGAGGCGGCGCCGTCCGCGGCCCCCACGCCTGAGCAGACCGGGGTGATCGACCCGAGCTATTCGGTGCTCATCCTCAACGCGACCCCGGACAGCGGGCTGGACGATCAGATGCGCGACACCCTCATCAACGCCGGGTGGGCGGCGGCGACCGTGCTCGCCAGCGACAGCGCCAGCGACGACTTCGAGACCACGACCGTCTACTACGTCAGCGCCGAGGACGAGGAGGCGGCGAAGGGCCTCGCCGGCGTCATCGGCGGTGCCGAGGTGCAGCAGAGCGACTACTACGCCGGCCAGACGGAGGACGGGCAGAAGCAGCTCACCATCGTGATCGGCGTCGACCGGGCCGCGTCGGTGCCCGAGACTCCCGCGCCCTGACGCCCGTCTCCCTCCCGGATCGTGCGGCTTGCACTCGATGGTGTCGAGTGCCAGAATGGCGTTAGCACTCTCTCACTCTGAGTGCTAAACCCACCGTCTACGTCCAGGAGGGACGACAAAACTCATGGCAAAGATCATCGCCTTCGATGAGGAGGCCCGCCGCGGCCTCGAGCGTGGCCTCAACATCCTCGCCGACGCGGTCAAGGTGACCCTCGGCCCGCGTGGTCGCAACGTCGTGCTCGAGAAGAAGTGGGGCGCCCCCACGATCACGAACGACGGTGTCTCCATCGCCAAGGAGATCGAGCTGGACGACCCGTACGAGAAGATCGGCGCGGAGCTCGTCAAGGAGGTCGCCAAGAAGACCGACGACGTCGCCGGTGACGGCACGACGACCGCCACGGTGCTCGCCCAGGCCCTGGTCCGCGAGGGGCTGCGCAACGTCGCGGCCGGCGCCGACCCCATCTCGCTCAAGCGCGGCATCGAGAAGGCCGTCGCCGCGATCACCGAGGAGCTGCTGAGCACGGCGAAGGAGATCGACTCCAAGGAGCAGATCGCCGCGACCGCCTCCATCTCGGCCGCCGACCCGGCGATCGGCGAGCTCATCGCCGAGGCCATCGACAAGGTCGGCAAGGAGGGTGTGGTCACCGTCGAGGAGTCGCAGACCTTCGGCACCGAGCTCGAGCTCACCGAGGGCATGCGCTTCGACAAGGGCTACCTGAACCCGTACTTCGTCACGGACCCGGAGCGCCAGGAAGCCGTCTTCGAGGACCCGTACATCCTCATCGCGAACCAGAAGGTCTCCAACATCAAGGACCTCCTGCCCATCGTCGACAAGGTGATCCAGGACGGCAAGGAGCTCGTCATCATCGCCGAGGACGTCGAGGGTGAGGCCCTCGCGACCCTCGTGCTGAACAAGCTCAAGGGCATCTTCAAGTCGGTCGCCGTCAAGGCTCCCGGCTTCGGCGACCGCCGTAAGGCGCAGCTGCAGGACATCGCGATCCTCACGGGCGGCCAGGTCATCACCGAAGAGGTGGGCCTCAAGCTCGAGAACGCCACGCTCGACCTGCTCGGCCGTGCGCGCAAGGTCATCGTCACCAAGGACGAGACCACGATCGTCGAGGGTGCCGGCGAGGCCGACCAGATCGAGGGTCGCGTCACGCAGATCCGTCGCGAGATCGAGAACACCGACAGCGACTACGACCGCGAGAAGCTGCAGGAGCGCCTGGCGAAGCTCGCCGGTGGCGTGGCCGTCATCAAGGCCGGCGCTGCGACCGAGGTCGAGCTCAAGGAGCGCAAGCACCGCATCGAGGACGCCGTCCGCAACGCGAAGGCGGCCGTCGAGGAGGGCATCGTCCCCGGTGGTGGCGTCGCGCTCATCCAGTCCGGCACGAAGGCGCTCGACGCTCTCTCGCTCGAGGGCGACGAGGCGACCGGTGCGAACATCGTGCGCGTCGCGATCGAGGCTCCGCTGAAGCAGATCGCGCTAAACGCCGGTCTCGAGCCGGGCGTCGTCGCCAACAAGGTGTCCGAGCTCCCCGCGGGCCAGGGCCTGAACGCCGCCAGCGGCGAGTACGGCGACATGTTCGCACAGGGCATCATCGACCCGGCGAAGGTCACGCGTTCCGCGCTGCAGAACGCCGCGTCGATCGCCGGTCTGTTCCTGACGACGGAGGCCGTCGTCGCCGACAAGCCGGAGAAGGCTGCTGCTCCCGCGGGTGACCCCACGGGCGGCATGGACTTCTGATCCTCTGACAGGATCGGAGAGCCCGGTCTCACCGACAGAAAGCCCCCGGCTCCGGCCGGGGGCTTTCTGCGTGTCCCTCAGCGGAACAGGCTCGCCGAGTACTGATCTGCGTCGGCGTACTGGGTGGCCACGGCGCCGAGCGAGGTGCCGATACCGTCCAGGACGAGCTCGACGTGCTGCTGGGCGCCCTGCCACTCCTCCGCGCACCCCTGGAACGCCGTGGCGGCGGTGCCGACCCAGGCGGTCTGCAGGTGCCTGAGCTGCGACATGAGGGTGGCGGATTCGGCGCGCAGACGCTCGATGGTGGCGCGCGTCGCGGCTTCCGCTGCGTGGACGGCGTCGGTGTCGACGGTGAAGACGGTCATGGGAACTCCCTTCGAGGAAACCCGACGATACGCAGGCGGCAGTCCCGGGGCGCGCGGAGAGGGAGCGCGGCACCGCGGACGGGAGAACGCCGCGGTGCGAGCCGACTGTGCAGAAGAGGCGGTTACGGCAGGTCGAGGCGGTCGAGCGGCTGCGTGTCCTCGAGGAGATGCTCCGGGGTCGAGCGCGCCGGCGCCAGTGGCAGCGTCACGGTGAAGGTGGCTCCGCCTCCAGGGCTCTCGGAGACCGCGATGTCGCCGTTCAGAGCCTTGAGGATGGAGGCGACGATGGCGAGCCCGAGACCGGATCCACCGGTCTCCCGTGCCCGGGACGTGTCGGCGCGCCAGAACCGCTCGAAGATCTGCTCCCGGATCTGCGGGGGGACACCCTCGCCGTGATCGACGATCGAGATGCTCGCGGTCCCGGCGACGCGGTCCGAGTCCACCACGATCTCGATCGGACTGTCCTCCGGGGAGAAGCGGCGCGCGTTCCCCAGGAGATTCGTGACCACCTGGCGGACCTTGTTCTCCTCGCCGAGCACGATCGGCGGCGTCCGGACCGGGATGTCCGCGACCTCGGTGAAGTCGATGGCGGGGGGCTGCTCCGGCGTGCGCGGACGGCGGCGCAGCCGCGACAGGGTGGCCCGGGGCCGGGTCTTCGGTGCGGGGTCCTGGGCGATGGGCACCACGGGCGTGCGGATGGGGGCGGTCGGGACGTTCTCGACCGTCCGGTCGATCACGGAGATCACGCGTCCGGGCGCCGCGGCGCGCACGTCGAGGGCGGCGTCGCGGGCGATGGGGCGGAGGTCGAGAGGGACGATCTCCGGCTCGCGCTCCTCGTCCAGCCGTGCGAGCGCGAGGAGATCCTCCACGAGCACGCCCATGCGGATCGCCTCCTTCTCGATGCGCTCCATCGCCCGAGCGGTGTCCTCCTCGCCCTTGATCGCGCCCATGCGGTACAGCTCGGCGTACCCGCGCACGCTGACGAGCGGGGTCCGCAGCTCGTGACTGGCGTCTCCGATGAACCGGCGCATGTGCTGTACCGTGCGGTCGCGTTGGGCGAGGGACCGGTCGACGCGGTCGAGCATCGTGTTGATGGCCGCATTGAGGCGGCCGACCTCGGTGGTCGGCTCCAGGTCGGTGAGCCGCTGTCGGAAGTCGCCGGCGGCGATCGACATGGCGGTCTGCTCCACCTGCCCGAGCCGTCGGAAGGTCAGCGTCACGAGGCCGCGGGTGAGCAGCGCTGCGACGAAGATCGTGATGAGGGCGATGGTGATGTAGATGCCGAAGTACTGACTGATGATGCGGTCGGCTTCGGCGAGGGGGAGCGCCACCATCTGGATGCTGAGCGGGTCGCCCTCCTGCTGCACGACCGCGGCAGCCGCGTGGTAGACGCCGCCGTCCGCGTCCTCGAGCGCGAGGACCTGCTCCTCATTCGCCTGGGCGTCGGAGAGCGAGTACTCGGCGGGGAAGACCGGAGCTCGGCCCGACGCGCTCGGCGCGGTCGCGCGGAGGGCTCCCTCCGCGTCGTAGACCGCGAACGAGAAATCACGCGGCTTCTCGTCTCTCGGCGTGTATGTGGTGACGCCGTCGATCGTCGTCGTGTCGAAGTACCGGTTGACGAGGTCGCTGGTCACCAGCGCAGGGAGCTGCGCGTTGATGTTCTCCACCAGGGCGTTCCGCAGCAGCGGTACGGTCCCGATGCCCGCGACGAGGAGGCCGAGCGCGAGGACGGCCACGGTGACGCCGGTGACCTTGGCGCGGAGGCTGATGCGCCGCCACCACGCGGTGACCGCATCCGGCTTGTGCGCCATGCGGTCCTCCCTGCTGCGACGGCGGTGCCGTCCGGGGACGGCGGGTGCGGGCTCGACGGTCTCAGACCGTCTTGCCCACCTTGAGCATGTACCCGAAGCCGCGCTTCGTCTGGATCAGCGACTCCTCGGTGTGCGGGTCGATCTTGCGGCGGAGGTACGAGATGTAGCTCTCCACGATGCCGGCATCGCCGTTGAAGTCGTACTCCCACACATGGTCGAGGATCTGCGCCTTCGACAGCACCCGGTTCGGGTTCAGCATGAGGTAGCGGAGGAGCTTGAACTCGGTCGGGCTCAGGTCGATCGGCTCCTTGCCGACGTGCACGTCGTGCGTGTCCTGGTCCATCGACAGCTCGCCGGCGCGGATGATCGACTCCTCGTCGGCCTGCATCGTGCGGCGGAGGATGGCCTGGGCCCTGGCGACGATCTCGTCCAGGCTGAACGGCTTGGTGACGTAGTCGTCGCCGCCGGCGTTGAGTCCCTCGATCTTGTCCTCGGTGCCGTCCTTGGCCGTGAGGAAGAGGATGGGTGCGGTGAAGCCGGCGCCGCGGAGGCGCTTGGTCACGCTGAACCCGTTCATGTCGGGGAGCATGACGTCGAGGATGATGAGGTCCGGCTCCTCTTCGAGGACGGCGGAGATCGTGGCGGCGCCGTTGGCCACCGTCTTCACCTGGAACCCGGCGAAGCTGAGACCCGTGGAGAGCAGGTCGCGGATGTTGGGCTCGTCGTCGACGACCAGGATGCGCGCAGCAGTCATGACCCCATTATGGTGACTTCGGCCATGCGCGGGCTGATTATCCTGCGGAACGGCGTGGATGCGGTCGATCCGTCGGCAGGTGGATGTGCTGCACAGGCGGTCGGGGGAGGATCGAGGCATGAGTTCGATCGAGGACGCCACCGCCGCCCCCGTCACCCCGTCCGCCGCGTCTCGTGAGGGGGCCGACGGAGGGCTCGAGTACCACCGTCTGGCGCTCCTCCGCCCGCGCCCCCGGTGGTGGAAGCCGCTGCTCACCGGGCTCCTCGGCATCGCGTTCTACCTCGCGATCCTCGTGCTCGTGATCGTGCCGCTGGTCGTCGTGTCCGCCCTCGTCCCGGGTTGGGCGGCGGAACTGCAGATGATGTTCCGGACCACCGCCTACTTCCAGCTCGATCGTCCGTGGCTCCTCGTGGCGCTCGTGCTCCCGCTCATCCTCATGATCCCGGCGCTGCTGCTCGCCTCGCGGGTGGTGCAGGGGCGGGGCGTCGGCCTGCTCTCCTCGGTCACCGGGCGGCTGCGGATGGGGTGGCTCGGCCGGACCCTCGTGCTGGCGCTCGCCGTGTTCGTGGTCTACTTCGCCGTGGTGCTCGGCTGGTCGGCCGCTGCGGGCGACGCGGTGACGCCGGACTTCTCCCACCCGGGGCTGCTGCTCATGGTGGTGCTCCTGCTCGTGCTGATCCCGTTCCAGGCCGCAGCGGAGGAGTACGTCTTCCGGGGGTACCTCATGCAGCTCGTCGGGAGCTGGCTGAGGCACCCCGCCTTCGCGATCCTGCTGCCGGTGCCGTTGTTCGTGCTGGGGCACGGCTACGACGTCTGGGGTGCGGCGAGCGTCGGCCTCTTCGCCGTCGTCGCCGCCTGGCTGACGTGGCGCACGGGCGGTCTGGAGGCGGCGATCTCGCTCCACATCGTCAACAATCTGCTGATCTTCCTGCTCGGCTCCGTCGCCGTGGTCGATGCGAACGCGACCTCGGGCACGCCCGTCGATCTCCTCGGATCCGCGCTGGCGATGCTCGTCTTCGCCGTCGTCGCCGACCGCTGGGCCCGCCGCCGGGGCATCGAGCGGACCGCAGCGATCACCGACGGCGCCGCGGGCACGCATCAGCTCCCGCGGATGCTGCGCGGCTGAGCGCCGTCACCGCCGTCAGGCGGCGATCGCCTCGGCGTCCATGATCGTGTAGCTGTAGCCCTGCTCCGCGAGGAACCGCTGCCGGTTCTGCGCGTAGTCCTGGTCGATCGTGTCGCGTGCAACGAGCGTGTAGAAGCTCGCGGTGTGGCCGGACTGCTTCGGACGGAGAAGGCGCCCGAGACGCTGGGCCTCCTCCTGCCGGGAGCCGAACGAGCCGGACACCTGGATGGCGACCGATGCCTCGGGGAGGTCGATGGAGAAGTTCGCGACCTTGGACACCACGAGCAGCGAGATGTCGCCCTCCCGGAATGCCCGGTACAGCTCCTCCCGCTCCTCGACCGGAGTGGACCCGGTGATCTGCGGGGCATCGAGCGCCTGCGAGAGCGCGTCGAGCTGGTCGAGGTACTGGCCGATGACGAGGATCTGCTCGCCCTGGTGAGCCGCGATCAGCTCGCGCACCGCGTCGATCTTGGCCGGGGCGGAGGCCGCGAGCCGGTAGCGCTCGTCGTCGGTGGCCGCCGCGTACTCCAGGCGGTCCGCCGGGGGAAGGTCGACTCGCACCTCGAAGCAGGCGGCGGGGGAGATGAAGCCCTGCGCCTCGATCTGCTTCCAGGGGGCGTCGAAGCGCTTCGGGCCGATCAGGCTGAAGACGTCGCCCTCGCGGCCGTCCTCGCGGACCAGGGTCGCGGTGAGGCCGATCCGGCGGCGGGCCTGGAGGTCGGCGGTGAGCTTGAACACGGGCGCCGGCAGCAGGTGCACCTCGTCGTACACGATGAGGCCCCAGTCCAGCGCGTCGAGGAGGGCGAGGTGCGCGTACTCGCCCTTCCGCTTCGCGGTGAGGATCTGGTACGTCGCGATCGTGACGGGTTTGACCTCCTTGGCCTGCCCGGAGTACTCGCCGATCTCCTCGGGGGTGAGGCTGGTGCGCTTGAGCAGCTCGTCCCGCCACTGCCGCGCGGACACCGTGTTCGTCACGAGGATGAGGGTCGTCGTCTTGGTGGCCGCCATGGCCCCGGCGCCGACGATCGTCTTGCCCGCACCGCAGGGGAGCACGACCACGCCGGAGCCGTCCTTCGAGAAGGCGTCGACGGCGTCCTGCTGATACGGGCGGATGGCCCACCCGTCCTCGGCGAGCTCGATCTCGTGAGGGGTGCCTGGCGTGTAGCCGGCGAGGTCCTCCGCCGGCCAGCCGATCTTCAGCAGCTCCTGCTTGATCTGCCCGCGGGCCCAGGCGTCCACGACGAACGTCTCCGGGGTCGGGTGCCCGATGAGCAGGGGCTGGATGCGCTTGTTGTTCGCGACCTGGGCCAGCACGGCGGGGTCGGTCGAGCGCAGGATGAGCACGCCTTCATCGTCGCGCTCGATGACCAGGCGGCCGTACCGGTTCACCGTCTCGCGCAGGTCGACGGCGACGGAGGGCGGGACGGGGAAGCGCGACCAGCGGTCGAGCGTCTCCAGCATGTCCTCGGCGGTGTGGCCGGCGGCGCGGGCGTTCCACAGCCCGAGCCGCGTGATCCGGTACGTGTGGATGTGCTCGGGCGCACGCTCCAGCTCGGCGAAGATCGCGAGCTCGTGGCGGGCGCTGTCGGCGTCGGCGTGGGCGACCTCGAGGAGCACGGTGCGGTCGCTCTGGACGATCAGGGGGCCATCAGACATAGCTGACCAGTCTACCGGCCCGTGGCTGCACGGGGCCTAGGTCGGGACGACGGTCGCGGCGCGGATGCTCGACACGGGCAGGGTGCGCTCGACATCGGCCGCCCTGTCCCTTCCCCGCAGCCGTCCGCCGCCGATCCCGGTGGCTTCGAGGAGAAGGTCCCTGGTGGATCCGTCCGGCATGCCGACCGTCACCCGCAGCACGGCCTTCGCGCGCACCGCCGCCTCCAGCTCCCTGTCCAGCCACGCGGCGTCCGCGTCGGGTCCCTGGCGTTCGCGCAGCCGCGCGATCAGCGGTGCGTAGTCGGGGGCGGGGGCGGGGTCGGGTACGGCAGCCGGGTGTCGCGTGCGTACAGCGACGGTCCCGTCGCGATCGACGAGGGTCGCGGGGTACCTGGCGTCGGTCAGCGCCCAGTAGACCGTGTCCTGCCCGACCTTGGTCGTCAGCGAGCCGACGTGCGCGGTGAGCCCGAGCGGCCGGAGCGACTGGTCGACCGCCATGGCTTCGAGGAGGTGCGCGTCCGTGCTCTCCACCCGCGTGCGCCCCGTCTCCTCGTCCACGGAGACCCGCACGAGTCCGTGGCGCTGGCCGGTCTGCGCGACGAGGTAGCCGAGGGGCTGCGGAATGCCCGTGAGTGAGATCTCGCCGAGGAACCCCAGGATCGAGGCCTCGTCCTCCCCTGCGGCGAACGCATGTGCGACCGACTCCGCGGTGAAGCGGTACGACGAGGCCTGGGAGGCGGACTCCCGACGGGCCATGGTCCGCAGCCGCACGTCCAGTGCAGGCTGCAGGGGGCCCGGCGCGATCGCGGTGAGGTCGTTCTGGAGGAAGATCCGGTCCACCTCCGCGGGTAGGAGCGCCGAAAGGGCGGAGGGATCGGCCGCCTCGCCGCGCCGCAGCGCCGCGGACCACGGGGGCTCGGAGCCGTCCTCCGCGATGAGGCCGAGAAGACGAGCGGCCTCGAACTGTCGAGCCGCCTCCTCCGGCCAGGCCGGATCCCAGGGATGGGCGAGGGGCCATTGACTCGGCGGCAGCCACCCTCCCGTCGCCGTGCGGATCCCGCGGGGGAGCGTGTCACGGAAGGCGGTGGCCAGGAGGTTCCAGCGTGCGGGCGCGGGGGAACGGAGCCAGTCCTCAGCGGCCGGGGTGGTGCGCAGCAGGCGCTCGACGGGAGCGGCGAGACCGGCGCGCACGGCGAGCGCCACCAGCGGATCGACGCTCTCGACATCGAGGCCCGTCTCGGTGAGCTGACGCTTCTGGCCCGCGCTCACCGCACCGCCCATGAGGAGGGTGAACGGCTGCTCCCTGGCGAGGAGCAGGATGTCGGCGAGCACGCCGACGGTGGTGAAGGCGCGCTCCGCGGCGTGCGCGGAGACGGACTCCTCCGCTGCCGGTGCGGGGGTCTCGTCGAGGGGAGCAGGCCGAGACCTCCCGGCCACCGCCTCGGCGACGGGCGGGTGCGGTGTGCCGTCGGCGCGGAGCAGGGCGAGCGCGGTCAGACGCTCGCGGCCGGCGCCGGCTCCGTCTCCCGCCACGGCGTCGACGAGCGCGGCGGCCTCCGCGGCGGTCAGAGCGGGCAGCGCACGGCCGATCGACGCGGCGTCCAGCAGGGACTCGGCCGCGTCGAAGAGATCCTGCCAGGCGACATCGGGACGCACACCGCGCGCGGTCAGCAGCGCCGTCAGCTCGTCATCGCTCGCCGCGGCCAGGTCGTCGGCCAACGGGCGTGCGTGCGTGCTCATCGATGCGGCCTCAGCGACGCGACTCGGCGCGACCCTTCCGCACGAAGCTCATCACCAGCAGCGCGATGATCATGACGAAGGCGAGCGGCAGCCCCCAGTAGGGGATCGCGGCGATCACCGGCCACAGGCCCTCACCGAACGCGGCCCTGTCCATGCCGAGCGCGGTGCCGATGATGATGACGAAGAAGCAGATCACCGACGCGGCCGCGATACCGAGCGCGGTGAACGCCAGGATGCGGTCGATCCGACGGATGGGGACCTCCGGTCCGGGACTCTGCGTACTCATCCGCCCCAGCCTACTCGCACGCGCGGGAGCGGTTCCGTTCCGCCCGTGACCGGTAGGCTGGGGGACACGCGCACGAGCGCGCTCCGTCCGCATTCGATCCAGCGAGGTTCTCCCATGCCCACCGGCAAGGTCAGGTTCTACGACGAAGACAAGGGTTTCGGCTTCATCGCCAGCGATGACGGCCAGGACGTCTTCCTGCACGCCTCCGCGATGCCGGCCGGCACCGCGGTGAAGGCGGGTGCGCGCGTGGAGTTCGGCGTGGCCGACGGCAAGCGCGGTCTCCAGGCGCTGTCGGTCCGGGTGCTCGAAGCGCCGCCCAGTCTCGCGAAGGCGAAGCGCAAGCCCGCCGACGACATGGCGATCATCATCGAGGATCTCGTGAAGCTCCTCGACGGCATCGGCGGCGACCTGCGCCGCGGCCGCTACCCCTCCTCGAGCCACGGCCGCAAGATCGCGGCCGTCCTGCGCAAGGTCGCCGATGACCTCGAAGCCTGACGCCGACGCGCGGCTCGTCGAGGCGCACGACCTCGCGCTCGCCGCCCTGCGCGAGATCACCCCTGCCGCCACGGTCGGGCCGGCTGCCGGCTTCACGCCGGAGGAGGACGGATCCGTCTCCCTGCGATTCGAGAACCGGCTCCCCGGCTACCCCGGCTGGTACTGGACGGTGACGGTCGCCCGTGTCGAGGACGAGGAGCCCACCGTCCTCGAGGTCGAGCTGCTCCCCGGCGATGGTGCTCTGCTGGCCCCGGAGTGGGTGCCGTGGGCGGAACGCCTCGCCGAGTACCGCGCACACCAGGCGGAGCTGGCCGAGGCCGCCGCTGCCGGTGGTGAGGACGCCGACGGGGAAGAAGAGGACGCCGACGGCGACCTCGACGACGACGGCATCGACGATGACGAACTCGACGAGGACGGCTCCGACATCCTCCATGCCGGTGACCTCGACGGCGTGGACATCGACGAGCTCGACCCGTCCGATCAGGACGACGAACTCGACGCGTCCGATGAGGACGACGAGGACGACGAGGCAGAGGACTCCGAAGACGACGACGCCGACGCCCGCGATGCGGACGCCGGCGACGAAGAGGAGTGAGGCGGACGCTCAGCCGCCCAGGTTCTCCTGCACGAAGTCGATGGCCCGGATGAGCTGACGCACGTCGTCCGGCTCGATCGAGACGAACGTCGCCACCCGCAGCTGGTTGCGGCCGAGCTTGCGGTACGGCTCGGTGTCGACGATGCCGTTGGCGCGGAGCGCCTTGGCGATCGCCGCGGCGTCGACACTGTCGTCGAAGTCGATCGTCGCGACCACGGGTGAGCGGTGCGCCGGGTCGGTGACGAAGGGGGTCGCGACGGCGGACGCCTCCGCCCAGTCGTACAGCGCCGACGACGACTCCGCCGTGCGCGCAGCGGCCCAGGCGAGACCGCCGTTGCCGAGGATCCACCGCAGCTGGTCGTCCAGGAGGAGCAGCGTCGTGAGCGCAGGGGTGTTGAGCGTCTGGTTGAGCCGCGAGTTGTCCACCGCGTGCTTCAGGCTCAGGAACTCCGGGATGTAGCGTCCCGAGGCGGCGATCCGCTCGATGCGGTCGATCGCGGCCGGAGACACGGCGGCGAACCAGAGCCCGCCGTCCGAGCCGAGGTTCTTCTGCGGGGCGAAGTAGTAGACGTCGGCCTGCGTCATGTCGACGTCGATGCCGCCCGCGGCGCTCGTCGCGTCGATCACCGTCAGGGCACCGTCGGCGCGGACGCGCTCGATCGGCGCGGCCACGCCGGTCGAGGTCTCATTGTGCGGCCACGCGTAGACGTCGACGCCGTCGACCGGTTCGGCCGCGCTCCGCGATCCGGGCTCGGCGGAGCGGACATCCGGCGCCTCGAGCCAGGGGGCTCCTGCCGCCTTGGCGAACTTGCCGCCGAACTCGCCGAACACGAGGTTCTGGCTGCGTCGCTCGATCAGGCCGAAGGCCGCGGCGTCCCAGAACGCCGTCGAGCCGCCGTTGCCCAGGATGATCTCGTATCCCTCGGGGAGACGGAAAAGAGCGGCGAGCTGCTCGCGGACGCTGCCGACGAGGTTCTTCACCGGTGCCTGGCGGTGCGAGGTCCCGAGGACGGAGGCCCCCGTCGTGACGAGCGCCTCGAGCTGCGCGCCGCGCACCTTCGAGGGGCCGCAGCCGAAGCGGCCGTCTGTGGGCAGGAGGTCACGGGGAATCTCGATCGCCATGGCTAGATTCTAGGGGGATCCCGCCGTTCCTCCCGTCCGCGACCCCGTCCGATGTCGCCGGAGGAATGTAGGCTTGCCTAAGAACTTCCGGAGGGCCCACATGACGGATCTGATCGACACCACGGAGATGTATCTCCGCACCATCCTCGAACTCGAGGAGGAGAACATCGTGCCGCTGCGGGCGCGCATCTCGGAGCGCCTCGGGCACTCCGGACCGACGGTCTCGCAGACCGTCGGTCGCATGGAGCGCGACGGCCTCGTCGTGGTGTCCGAGGACCGCACGCTCGAGCTCACCGACGCCGGGCGCCGCAAGGCCGTCGACGTGATGCGCAAGCACCGCCTCGCCGAGCGCCTGCTGTCCGACGTGATCGGGCTGGACTGGGCCTTCGTGCACGAGGAGGCCTGTCGCTGGGAGCACGTCATGAGCGAGCAGGTGGAGCGTCGTCTCGTCGAGCTGCTCGGGCACCCCACCGAGTCGCCGTACGGCAACCCGATCCCCGGTCTCGACCAGCTCGGCGACCTTCCCGCCCGCACCTTCGACGAGGGTGTGATCGGTCTCGTGCAGCGGCTGAACGCCGCAGGCGAGCCGGTCGAGGGGACGGTCCGCCGTCTCGCCGAGCCGGCCCAGGTCGACCCGGAGCTCCTGGAGCAGCTGCGTGACGCGGGCGTCGTGCCCGGGGCCCGCGGCGACTTCCGCTTCAACGAGGGCTATGTGCTCATCCAGATGGACGGCAAGGAGGAGGGTCTCGAGCTCCCCGTGGAGCTGGCCTCGCACATCTTCCTCGTCGGCGAACCGGCCTGAGAAGGCCTCACCGAGGATTGTCAGTTTCCCAGGGTGACATGATCGTTATCTTCCGGTAACCTCGGTCAGGTCCTCAGCGAAGAAGCCCGCTGGGGGCGAACCGCGAAGATCCGCCTTCCGGCTCGTCGTCTTCCCGACAGGGACGCACTCGAACCCGAGTAGTGCATCTCTGCCCTGGGGCAGAACGTCGACGGGCCAGCACCACCCGAGGTGCGAGGGCTCAGGAGGACCACGTTTTGGCCGCAGACATCGAACCGACCGCGAAGACATCTGAAGATCGAGTACCCGCCCGGCGCACCGGTGCACGGGTCAGTGCTCGGAAGATCGCAGCCCCTCTCCGGTCGGTGGCGATCTTCGGTGCTGTCGGCGCTCTCGTCGCCGCTGTCGCGCTGCCCGCCTACGCGGCGTCCAAGCCGACGGACGCCACGGCGCAGACCGTGCAGCAGCTCGCCGCGGTCGACGCGCAGTCGCTCGTCGTCGCGTCGGAGGCCACGGCCGCTCCGCTCGTGCGTGGTGCCTTCAGCGCGACCACGCCGGAGGAGATCGAGAAGAAGAAGGCCGAAGAGGCCGCCGCCGCCGCGGCGCGGGCCGCCGCTGCCGCTGCCTCCGCGTCCGCGTCCGCACCCTCGTCCGGCACCTTCAACACGGCCGGCTACGCACTCGTCGCTCCCGGCTCCGGCCAGGTCCGCTACCCGCTGCCGCTCGGCTCCTGGAACGTCAGCCGCACCGTCGGCGGCGGCCACAACGGCGCCGACATGCTCGCGCCTGCCGGCACGCCGATCTACGCCGCCGCGGCCGGCGTCGTGCGCGCCTCCGCCGAGAGCATCGGCGGCTACGGCGTCGCCGTCATGCTGGACAGCGTCGTGGGCGGTCAGCAGGTCCAGACCACCTACGGACACATGCTCTACGGGTCGCGCCAGGTGCAGGCCGGGCAGACCGTCGCCGCCGGACAGCTGATCGGCTATGTGGGCAGCACGGGACGGTCGACCGCGAACCACCTCCATTTCGAGGTCTGGATCAACGGCGGCCTCGTCGAGCCGATGTCCTGGCTCTCCGTCAACGCTGGCTGACCGGGACACGTTCTCGAGCATTCATCTCCCGTTCCGCCCCGGTCCTCGCGGGATGGGTTAGCCTGAACCCGTCGTCATACAGGCGGGAGAGGCTGATGGAGCGAACACCGAGCATCCGAACCATGGACGCTCTCGGTCGTCACGTCCTTCGGCATTGCCCGCAGGGATGCCGCGGTGCTGCCGCGCGCGAAAGGCGCCGTCTGTAGACGGCGCCTTTTCTCGTCCCTGCGAACACTCCTCCTCCTGCACGACGTCGTGTGAGTCGAGAGTGCCGGGAAGCCGTCCCGGCGGATCGAGAGGATGACGAATGCGCACACTGGTCCTGAACGCCGGATACGAGCCCTTGGCGATCGTGTCCTTCAAGAGAGCCCTCGTCCTGGTCATGAACGACAAGGCGACGGTCATCGAGAGAGTCGAGGACGACCCCGTCTGGGGGACCCACGGCGTCTACGATCGCCCGGCGGTGATCATCCTCTCCCGCTACGTGCGCGTCCCCCTCAGCCGTCGTGTGCCGGTCACCCGCCGCGGGGTCCTGCGGCGCGACGGGCATCGCTGCGGATACTGCGGCAAGGCCGCGGCGACGATCGACCACGTCCTGCCCCGCTCGCGCGGCGGCGCGGACTCCTGGGAGAACCTCGTCGCCTGCTGCCTGCGCTGCAACAACCTCAAGAGCAACCGCACGCCGCAGGAGATGCGGTGGCAGTTGCGGTTCACGCCGCGCCCGCCGCACGGGACGGCGTGGACGGTGCGCGGGGTGGAGCGCAGCGATCCCCGCTGGGAGCCCTACCTCGCCCTCGCCGCGTGAGAGCCAGCGCGAGGGCGCGCAACCGTGGTCCCGTAGACTGGCTGTGCGCCCTCGTAGCTCAGCAGGATAGAGCAGCCCTCTCCTAAAGGGCAGGTCGCAGGTTCGAATCCTGTCGAGGGCACTCCCGCTTCCGCATGCGTCAGGGCTGCCCGCGCCGCCACAGCTTCGACGGCCACCAGATGGTCTTCCCGATGTCGTAGGCGAGTGCGGGCACGAGGAGCGAACGCACCACGAACGTGTCCAGCAGCACGCCGAACGCGACGATGAACGCGAGCTGCACGAGGAAGAGGATCGGGATCACCGACAGTGCCGCGAACGTCGCCGCCAGCACCAGCCCGGCGGAGGTGATCACGCCGCCGGTGATGGAGAGCCCGCGGAGGATGCCCTCCCTCGTCCCGTGCTGCTTCGACTCCTCCCGCACCCTCGTCATGAGGAAGATGTTGTAGTCGATGCCCAGGGCGACGAGGAACACGAAGCCGTAGAGCGGGACCGCGGGGTCGGCACCGGGGAAGTCGAAGATGCCGTTGAACACCAGCGCCGAGACGCCCATCGCCGTACCGAAGGACAGCACCGTCGTGAGGATCAGCAGCACCGGCGCCAGGATCGAGCGCAGGAGCAGCATCAGGATGATCATGATGACGACGAGGATCACCGGGATGATGAGGTTGCGGTCGTGGATGGACGCGTCGTTCGTGTCGATCGAGGTGGCCGTCACCCCGCCCACCACGGCTCCGATGTCGTCGAGCTCTCCGCGCAGCTCGCGCACGGTGGAGGCGGCCGCGGCGGAATCGGCCGCATCCGTCAGCGTCCCCTGCAGGAGCACCTGTCCGTCGACTGTCGTGGGCTCCGGAGCGGGGGTCCCGGGAGGGCCGACGGCCGTGATCCCGTCCGTCGTCACCGGGGCGGACCCGCTCGGGGAATCGGCCGCGGTGACGGTCACCCCGTCGATCCCGTCGTTCGCGAGGAGCACGTCGGCGGCGTCCTGCAGGCGGTCCTCGTCCACGATCACGGAGACGGGGCTCCCTGAGCCGCCGGGGAAATGCTCACCGAGTGCGACCTGACCGTCGCGCGCCTCCGACGCCCCGAGCACGAGGTCGGACTGCGGGACGCCCTGCGCGTCGAGCTGGGTGACCCCGGCCGCGCCGGCGAGGAGGACGAGGGTGGTCGCGATCCAGATGACGCGGGGACGCTTCTTGATGAGGCCGGACAGCCGCGCCCACAGACCGGTGGTGCGCATGCCGTGCTCCTCGGCCACGACCTCGGGCTCGAACCGGGGACGCCGGGGCCAGAAGACCGCGCGTCCGAACAGCAGCAGCAGCGCGGGCAGGAGCGTGAGGGCCGAGAGCATCGCGAACACGATGCCGATCGCCGCGACCGGGCCGAGGGTGCTGTTCGACTTCAGGTCGCTGAGCAGGAGGCACAGGAGTCCCGCGATCACGGTGCCTCCGGAGGCGACGATCGGCTCGACCGATCCCTTCCACGCGGCGAGGAGGGCGACGCCCTTGTCCTGCGCGACCCGCAGCTCCTCCCGGAACCGCGCGACGAACAGGAGCGCGTAGTCGGTGGCGGCGCCGATCACGAGGATGAAGAGGATCCCCTGGGTCTGCCCGCTGAGCAGCAGGATCTCCCATTTCGCCAGCCACCACACGACGAGGAGAGCGACGCACAGCGCGAACAGGCTCGTGGAGAGCACGACGAGCGGCAGCAGGAACGAACGGTAGACGAGGACGAGGATCACGAGCACGGCGAGCAGGGCGACACCGAGCAGGAGTCCGTCGATGCCGGCGAACCCGGCGGCGAGGTCGGCTGTGAAGCCTGCCGGCCCCGTGATGTAGACCGTGATGTCGTCCGGTACCGCCGCGCGCAGCTCGTCGCCGAGAGCGGCGGTGGCATCGCTGAGCTCGGCGTCGCCGTCGATCGGGATGAAGGCCTGCACGGCCCGGCCGTCCTCGGAGGGGAGCGCGGGGGAGACGTCGTCAGTGACCCCCTCCACGTCCGGGGCGTCCGCCACCGCGGCGGAGATCGCCTCGAGTTCGGACGGCGTCAGCTCCTCCTCGGAGGTGAAGACCGCGATCGCCGGGATCGCGTCGCTGTCGGTGAACTCACCGAGGAGCTGCTGCACCGTCGTGGCGTCCGCGGACTCCGGCAGGTACGTCGTCTGATCGTTGGACGACACCTCGTCGACCTTGCCGAACAGCGGACCGCCGAAGGAGGCACCCGCCAGCCACACCAGGATGAGGGCGACCGGGAGGAACACGCGCAGCCAGGAGTGGCGTCGGGTGCGCTCGCGGGTCGGCGGCGTCGGTGCGGGGGCGGGGCGGGACATCGGGGTCCTTTCGGGAGAGGGGGCGGGGCGCGAAGGGTCAGGAGACCCAGGCGAGGATGAGGATCATCGTGGCGAGGAAGCCGGCGATGTAGTTGAGTGCGATGAACCGGCGCCAGGCGCGGTTGGTCCCGGCCGACGTCTCGTCGGTGACGTTCCACCACGGCGCGGCGTTGACGATGTAGGGCAGCGCCAGCACGGCGGCGAGCGGTCCCGGCCACGGGGTCAGCAGCATCGCACCGCCGGCGACGGCCCACAGCACGAGGGAGAGCCGGACGGTCGCCCTCGCGCCGATCACGGTCGCGATGGAGGAGATGCCACCCTCGCGATCGGGCCCGATGTCCTGCACGGCACCGAACGCGTGAGCGGCCATGCCCCAGAGGAAGAACGCGACGAGCACGAGGACGCTGGTCGTGGTGACGGGCGCTCCGGCGAGGGAGAGGCCGACGAGGGCGGGGCTGACGAAGTGCGTGCTGGAGGTCACGGAGTCCAGGAACGGGCGCTCCTTGAAGCGCAGCACCGGAGCCGAGTAGGCGAGGACGGCGAAGACGCTCACGGCGAGCCACAGCCACGACGCCGGGGTGCCGACGGCGAAGAGGTAGACCAGGAACGGCACGTTCGTGGCGGCCGCCGCCCACAGCGTCGCGCGGTGGATGCGCGGGGACAGCAGCGCGCCCTCGATCCCGCCCTTGCGGGGGTTCGCCAGGTCGGAGGCGTAGTCGAAGACGTCGTTGATGCCGTACATCGCGAGGTTGTACGGCACCAGGAAGTACAGGGTGCCGATCACGAAGGTCGCGTCGATCTCCCTGGTGCTCAGCAGGTAGGCGGCGGCGAAGGGGAAGGCCGTGTTGATCCAGCTGATCGGCCGGGACGAGAGGAGGATCTGGGCGATGTCGTGGCCGATGCCGCCGCGGGAGGTCTTCTCCGTCATGCGTGCTCCTCCCGGTCTGTGGCGGTGCGCGTCAGGGATCGGCGCGCGCGCAGGACGGTCCACAGCGCGGGGAGCAGCAGCACCCCGGCCAGCGGATACGCGAAGTCCTCGAGCGGCGCGAGACCGATGTGCACGCCGGCGAGCTGCGTCGGCGCGTAGTGGAACAGCCCGGTGGCGATCATGACGGTGTCGAACACGGCGGTCAGCACGAGGAGAGCGAGCGCGGTGAGCGTGAGGGCGCCGAGGTGCGGGGTGCGCCGCGCTCCGACGCAGAGGGCGACCGCGGCCAGAGCGGCGACGGCGAGGAACACGGCGGACAGCTGCAGGTAGGTCATCGCGCCGCTCCCTCCCCGGCGCTGACCCGACGGCGATCCAGAAGCCGGACGGCGCCGCCGTAGAGCACCATCGTGCAGACGACGAGGAAGATCAGGAAGATCGGCTCCTCCAGGGGAAGCTCCGGAGCCAGGACGATACCCGTGGCGATCGCCGCCTCGCCGCGGAAGAAGATCCCCGCCGCGATGCCGGCCACGTCCCAGACGAGGAAGAAGGCGAGTCCGACGATCGTGACGATGGCCGCCGACACGGCATCCCGCCAGAAGAAGAGACGGAACCGCCAGTCGAGCAGCAGCATGCAGCCGAGGGAGACGAGCAGGGCGGTCAGGTAGATCGCGCCCATCATGCCTTCTCGGGTGTGGCGGTTCGGGTGGCCGGCTCCGGCAACGGGCCGGGCGAGTGGTCGCCTCGGATGCGCTTGAGCACGATCTCGGCGCTGATGAGGCACATCGGCACGCCGACGCCGGGCGCGGTGGTCGCTCCGGCGTAGTACAGCCCCCGCACGCGCCGGGAGGCGTTCTGCGCGCGGAACATGGCGCTCTGCGAGAGGATGTGCGCGGGGCCGAGCATCCCGCCCCGCCACGAGTGGTAGTCGTCGCGGAAGTCGGCCGGACCCACGGTCTCCCTGACCACGATCCGCTCGCGCAGGTCGGGGATCCCCGACCACGCTGCGATCATGTCGATCGCGGCGTCCGCGGCCTTCTCGACCTTCGGCGAGCCGGCACCGTCGCTCCCGCCGTGGCCGAGCTCGACGTCGGCCGGGACCGGGATCAGGACGAAGAGGTTCTCGTGCCCGTCCGGCGCGACCCCCGCGTCCGTCGCGCTGGGCCGACAGACGTAGGTGGACGCCGGCGTGGGGACGCCGGGGGTGCGACCGAAGATCGCGTCGAAGTTCGCATCCCAGTCGTCGGTGAAGAACAGCGAGTGATGGGGGAGCTCGGGCAGGGTCCCGCGGACGCCGAGCATCACGAGCACGCCGCCGGGTCCGCTCGTGCGCCGTGCCCACCAGGACTCCGGATAGGACTGCAGCGTGGGAGGCAGCAGCGCCGTCTCGGTGTGGTGGAGGTCGGCGCCGGAGACGACGATGTCCGCGTCCTCGACGTGCTGATGGCCGTCTCGGTCCGTCCAGCCGACACCGGTCACGTGGGTCGCACCGTCTGCGTCCTGCGTGCGGATCCCGGTGACCTCGGCACCCGTGACGATCCGCGCGCCGGCATCCTGGGCCAGCGCCGCCAACCGCTCGACGACACGCCAGAAGCCGCCCTGCGGATACAGAACGCCCTGGTCGAGGTCGAGCGCGCTCATCAGGTGGTACATCGCCGGCGCCGTCCGCGGGTCGGTGCCGAGGAAGACGGCGGGGTACCCGAGGATCTGCCGCAGCACCGGGTGCCGGAAGCGCCGGGCGGCGAAGGCCTGGAGGCGCGTGCCGAGCAGCGAGAACAGTCGCGGCAGCGCGCGCACCACCTCGGGAGCGGCGAGGGTCCTGGTGCGGGTGAACGGGTTGTAGAGGAAGTACCGCCTCGCCATGGAGCCGGCATCGTGGGCGGAGGCGAGATAGGTCTCGAGTGCCGCGGCGGAGCCGGGTTCCATCGACTCGAACAGCGCGGACACGGCTTCCCGCCCGGCGGGCACCGTCACGGGGTCGTCGCCGGACTCGGGCGAGCGGTAGACGCGGTACCCCGGATCCAGCAGCGTCAGGTCGAGCTGCTCCTCGGTGCTGGTCCCCATCATCGCGAAGTAGTGGTCGAAGACCTCGGGCATGAGGTACCACGACGGGCCGGAGTCGAATCGGAAACCATCGCGCTCGATGGTGCCCGCCCGTCCGCCGACGCGGTCGTTCTTCTCCAGCACCACGACGTCATGTCCGTCGCGCGCGAGCAGCCCGGCCGTGGCCAGACCGGCCACGCCCGCGCCGATGACGACGACGCGGCTCATCGGTCCCGCTCCAGGGCCGTGACGAGGACGGCGCGCGCAGCGAGCAGCGCCTTGATCGGGTCCGGCACGCGCACCCGGCGGCGGTACAGCTCCGCAGCCGGCGTGCGTGCGACGCGGTGCGTCAGGGCGGCGAAGAGGGCGAGGGCGCTCCGGACAGCGGCACGGGCGTCCTTCGGGAGCAGCGGGATCGCGGCTCTCGCGTCGGCGAGCTGACGGTGGACGGTGTCGACCCAGGCGTCGCGGTCGGCGTCGGTGAGAGGTTCCGTGCCGCCGAGGTAGCCGCGCTGCAGGCGGTCGGTGTCGTCGGCGAGGTCACGGAGGAAGTTCACGTTCTGGAACGCGGCGCCCAGCCGACGCGCTCCGCGGTCGAGGATGTCGAGCTCCTCCGGCGTCCGCGTGGCGTCGCGCAGGAAGACCCGCAGGCACATCAGGCCGACGACCTCCGCCGAGCCGTAGACGTACGCGGCGTGTGCGTCGGCGTCATAGGCGGTGAAGCCGGACGGGCCGGCGATGTCGGCCCTCATCGAGTCGAAGAACGGCTGGGTGAGGTCTTCGCCGATCCCGCACTCGCGCGCCGTTCGCGCGAACGCGTGCAGGATGAGATCGCTGCTGTAGCCGGTCCGCATGGAGCGATGGGTCTCCGTGATGTAGGAGTCCAGGGCCGCGGCCTGTGCACCCGCATCGAGTCCGGCCTCGGCGGCGACGCCGTCGACGATCTCGTCCGCGATGCGCACCATGGCGTAGATGTTGCGCACGTGCTGGCGATGGCGTCGCCCGAGAAGACGCGTCGCCAGTCCGAACGACGTCGAGTAGGTGCGGATGACGTCGGATGTCGCGATCTCGGCAGTCCGGCTGAAGCGTCGCAGCGCCGCGTCGTCGCGGGGCTCGGAAGGGGTCGCGGTCATCGGCTGCGGCCCTCGATCCGGTCGGCCAGAGCGAGGATGATGCGTCCGGCGTCGGCCGAGAGCGTGCCCGCCTCCTCGGCTTCCGCCAGGACCGTCGACACGGCCGCGAGCTGCTCCTCCACGAGTCCTCGGACGAATCCCTCCGCGCCGCACTCGCGGAGGCGGTCGCGCATCTCCGCCGCGTCGTCGATGCTGAGGTCGTTCTCGCCGAACCGCAATTCGATGCCGGGCCAGTGGCTGGTCATCCGGGCGTACGCGATGATCGCGGTCTCCTTGCCCTCGCGGAGATCGGAATACGGGTCCTTGCCGTGAGCGTCCGGGTCCCCGAACACCGACAGCAGATCGTCCTGCAGCTGGTAGGCGAGACCGAGGTGGCCGCCGATCTCGGTCAGCTGCTCCTCGGCGGCGGTCGGAGCGCCGGACAGGATAGCCGCCGCGCGGAGCGGGAGGACGAACGAGTAGGCGGCGGTCTTCGACGCGCTGGTGGCGAGGATGGTGCGGAGGTCGGCCGCGATGATGCCGTCGCTGAGGGCGACGTCGGAGTGCTCCCCGGCGACGGTCTCGAACACGGTCGTCTCGAGGAGAGCGAGGAGCCGCTCCCGTCGCGGCGCGGGGACGTCGGCACGGGCGAAGCCGAGCACGGCGGTGGAGAGCAGGAGGTCTCCGAGGAGGATGGCGCTCGAGCGGCCCCAGTGCAGCGCCGCATCGCCGGCCTCGTCGGGGCGACGGGAGACCAGGGAACCGATGAGATTGGGACGGCGGCGGCGGGTGAGGTCGCCGTCGATGACGTCGTCGTGCAGGAGGAACGCGAAATGCAGCAGCTCGACATGAGCGGCCACGTCGATCGCCCGCGCCGTGTCCTTCTCCGTGAGGGGGGTCGTGGCGAGTGCGGACAGCAGGTCCATGAGCATGCGCGGGCGCAGGAGCTTCCCGCCGAGGGCGTGCTCGGCGGCCGTGTGCCACAGGGCGGCGAACTCCGCCCCGTAGTGCTCGGCGGCGGCAGTGCGCTCGGCGAACCGTCGTCGCAGCACCGCCTCGATCCTGGTGCCGAGGTCTTCTTCTGTCACCATGACCGCCATGGCTCAGACCTCCCCGTGTCGACGGAGGAGCGGGAGCTGCTCGGCGAGCCAGGGGCTGAAGGCGAAGGGGGTGCGGATGACCGCGGCGAGCAGGTCATCGACATCGACCCACTCCCACTCCGCCACCTCGTCCGGGTTCGCCGAGGGCTGCTCGTCGACCACCGCGACGTGCACCGGACAGATCTCGTTCTCCACGATGCCACTCGCGTCCACGGCGCGGTAGCGGTAGTCGGGGAGAGCGAGGCGGATCTCGGTCACCTGGATCCCCAGTTCGTCGGAGCCGCGCCGTCGCACCGCATCGGCCATGTCCTCGCCGGGCTGCGGGTGCCCGCAGAAGCTGTTGGTCCAGACCCCGGGCCAGGTGCGCTTGCCGAGCGCGCGACGCGTGACGAGGAGGCGTCCCTCTCGATCCTGCACATAGCAGGAGAAGGCGAGGTGGAGAGGAGTGTCGGTCGTGTGGACTTCGCTCTTGGGCAGGATGCCGACGGCAGTCCCGTCTTCGGCGAGGAGTGTGACGTTGTCCATGGCGTCCTCTCGTCGTTTAGCTAACCTGGCGAAATATCAACTTAGCATGAAGCTGTTGGTGTGTAACATGATCGCATGCCCTCCGAGCCCCGCACCACCCCGGTCGCCCACGCGACGGCGGCGGCGGAGCGGGACGAACTCGCTCAGGGGTCCATCTACGACGTCGACGCCAGCGACCCGCGCAGTACGCTCGTCGATCGTTCGGGCGTCGCCCCGGAGGATCTGCGTCAGATCGGACGCCTCATGGAGGCGCTCGGCGGGCTGCGCGAGGCTGAGCAGCGTCTCTCGCAGGCGTCCCGGCACTACATGCAGCTGAACGAGACCGACATGCGCGCGCTGCACTACCTGATCGTGTGCGACAACCGAACGGTCGTGGCGACGCCCAGCGGGATCGCCCACCATCTCGGGGTCTCCACCGCCGCGACGACGAAGCTGCTCGACCGGCTGGAGAAGGGTGGGCACATCCGGCGCTCGCCGCATCCCACCGACCGACGAGCCCTCGCGATCACCATCACCCCCGAGACCAGGCACGCCGCGATGGAGACGGTCGGGCGGCAGCAGGCCAAGCGCTTCTACGCGGCGGCGCGACTGTCGGCGGCGGAGCGGGAGGTCGTGATCCGCTTCCTCCTGGACATGACGGAGGAGATCACCCTCCGCGATGAGGCGTGGGCGCTCGAGGGTGCGAAAGAAGATCCCGCCCGACCGTGAGGTGGGGCGGGACCGGGTCAATGTGCGGCGCGGTAGGCCTCGAGGATGGGAGCCGGTACGCGACCCCGCTCCGAGAGCGTGTAGCCGTTCTCCTTCGCCCAGGCGCGGATCGCGGCGACCTCCGGGTTGCGTGAGGGCCGCTTCCGCGACGAGGACGAGGACGAGGACGAGGACCGTCCTCCGCCGGACGCCGCTCCCGATCCGGCCCGACGCCCGGCCGTGATGTAGGGCTCGAGTGCCTGTCGCAATTCCTCGGCGTGCGCGGAATTCAGATCGATCTCGTAGGAGGTGCCGTTCAGCGAGAAATGCACGGTCTCGCCTTCCCCGACCTCCAGGACGGTGCCGTCGATGTCGTCGACCAGCTGGTGCACAATTCGTCTCGCCATGGGGCCGACTTTATCGCGGGTGCGGGAATGCGCACAACAAAGGCCGTTCCGTCATGGCGAACAATGACGCAGGCGCTGAGAATGTCGATTCAGGGGAGAAGGCCGGCGCGACGCGCTTTGGTCACGGCGGCATGCCGCGTCGACGCATCCAATTTCGACATCGCGGTGCCGAGATAGGCCTTGACCGTCCCTTCCCGCAGACCGAGGTGCGCGGCGATCTCCGCATTCGTCGATCCCAGGGCGGCGCAGGCCAGGACATCCGTCTCGCGCGGGGAGAGGTGGACGACGGGGACCGGGCCGGTCGTGGTCGTCGGCAGGTCATCTCCGGCGAGGGTCAGCAGCCGGCGCTCGACCTGCGCCAGCCGCGCGCGGATGCCGGCGTCGTCGACGGTCGCGGCGATGCTGCGGAGCTCGGCGAAGCTCTCCCGCAGCTCCTCGCGCTGTGCCGGCGCGACCGCTGCGGGTGTCGGCGATGCGGCACGGAGGCGCCGCTGCACCTCGTCGCGGATGCGCAGCTCGTCCGCGACGGACTGGGCGACCTGCATGGCCGGGGCCGTCGTCACGCCGCCGATCCTCTCCTCCGCCCACGCGCCGGCATAGAGCACGCCGCGAGGGCGGCCCTGGACGACGATCGGCAGGGCGAGCAGGGTCCGCAGGCCTTCGCCGAGGACGAAGACGTCGTAGTCGTGGGTGATCTGGCGGGAGGAGCCGTAGTCGCTGGTCATCCGCGGACGCAGCTCCATCATGGCCCGCCCGCCGAGGCCGCGCTCGGGGCGTACGCGGAGACCGTCGAGAGCGCGTGTGCGGGCTCCGACGATGCTCGTGACGCTCACGACGCCCTCTTCGATCAGCCCACCGAACGCCACCGGGAAGCGCGTGCGCCGCGCCAGCTCGCGCACCGCGTTGGCGACGAGCTCCGCCTCGGGTTCGACGGTGATCGGAGAGCTCACGAATACCTACTTTCGGGGGTGACGGCGGTGTTCCCCGTTTCGTAGCGTCGACCCTACCACTCGGGCGGCGACGGCCGCGCGTGCAGCGGACATGTGGCAAGGAGGCCCCATGAGCGAACAGGTTCCGACCCCTCAGAACGGTGCGATCGATTACGTCGCCGTCGAGCAATCCCCTCGATTCCTGCGGTTGAAACGGACGCAGCGGTCATTCATCTTCCCCCTCGCCGCGTTCTTCCTGGTGTGGTATTTCGTCTACGTCCTGCTGGCCGCATTCGCCCGCGATTTCATGGCGCAGCGCGTATGGGGGGATATCACCGTCGGGCTGCTTTTCGGGCTCGGGCAGTTCGTGACGACGTTCGCCATCACGATGGCATATGTCGCGTTCGCCAACAGGAAACTCGATCCGTTGGCGTCGGAGATCCGTGAAGAACTCGAGAAGGCGCAGGCCGACGCATGAGCATCATCCGCACGGCCACCGAGGATGTCGCGCTCGACATCAACCCGGTGTTCAACATCTCGATCTTCCTGGCCTTCGTCGCGGTGACATTGTTCATCGTCATCCGCGCCAGCAGGAACAACAAGACCGCCGCCGATTATTACGCGGCGGGGAGGTCCTTCACCGGACCTCAGAACGGATTCGCGATCGCGGGCGACTATCTGTCCGCCGCATCCTTCCTGGGCATCTGCGGTGCCATCGCGATCAACGGCTACGACGGATTCCTGTACTCCATCGGCTTCCTCGTCGCCTGGCTGGTCGCCCTGCTGCTGGTGGCCGAACTCATGCGCAACACGGGCAAGTTCACCATGGCGGATGTGCTCTCGTTCCGGTTGCAGCAGCGGCCGGTGCGGATGGCGGCGGCGATCACCACGCTCGCGGTGTGCTTCTTCTACCTCCTCGCGCAGATGGCCGGGGCAGGCGGTCTCGTGTCGCTGCTCCTGGGGATCGACGGGAGGGTCGGGCAGTCGGTCGTCATCGCAGTCGTCGGCATCCTCATGATCGTCTACGTGCTGATCGGCGGTATGAAGGGCACCACCTGGGTGCAGATCGTCAAGGCGGTGCTGCTGATCGGCGGCGCCCTCGCGATGACCATCTGGGTCCTCGCGATCAACGGCTTCAGCCTGAACACCCTGCTGGAGGCCGCCGTGGCGAACTCCGACAAGGGGGAGGCGGTGCTGGCGCCCGGCCTGCAGTACGGCGCGAACCCGTGGGACTTCCTCTCGCTGGGGATGGCCCTGGTGCTCGGCACCGCGGGCCTGCCCCACGTGCTGATGCGCTTCTACACCGTGCCGACGGCCAAGGAGGCGCGGCGTTCGGTGGTGTGGGCGATCTGGCTGATCGGCGGCTTCTACCTGCTGACGCTCGTGCTCGGCTACGGCGCCGGCGCGCTCGTCGGCGCCGACGTGATCGCGGCGGCACCCGGGGGCGTGAACTCCGCGGCTCCGCTGCTGGCGCTCAAGCTCGGCGGTCCGGTGCTCCTTGGGTTCATCTCCGCGGTGGCGTTCGCCACGATCCTCGCCGTCGTCGCGGGACTCACGATCACCGCGGCGGCGTCGTTCGCCCACGACATCTACGCGAACGTCATCCAGAAGGGACGCAAGGACGCGGAGGGGAAGCCCGTCGAGCCCGATCCCAACGGCGAGGTGCGGGTCGCCCGTCGGACGGTGATCGTCATCGGCATCCTCGCGATCGTCGGCGGCATCGGGGCGCAGGGGCAGAACATCGCCTTCCTCGTGGCCCTCGCGTTCGCCGTGGCGGCGTCCGCCAACCTGCCGACGATCCTCTACTCGCTGTTCTGGCGCCGATTCACGACGCGCGGTGCGGTGTGGAGCATGTACGGCGGGCTCGGCTCGGCGATCATCCTCATCATCCTGTCGCCGGTGTTCTCCGGCACGCCCACCTCGATGATCCCCGGCATCGACATCGCGATCTGGCCGCTGAACAACCCGGGCATCGTCTCGATCCCGCTCGGGTTCGCGCTCGGCTGGCTCGGGACGATCACCAGCACCCGGCGGGAGTCGCCCCAGCTGGCGGCCGAGATGGAGGTGCGCTCTCTCACCGGCTTCGGGGCGGAGAAGGCCGTCGATCACTGACGCGTCACCCCACGGGTGCGGGCCCGGCGGCCTACTCGCCGGGCCCGCACCCGAGGGGCGGGGGACTCACCGGGACTCGAGGTCCAGCAGGAACCTCTTCCGTTCCGGGTGACCGCCGTAGTGCCCTGCGGAGCCGTCGGACCGCACCACCCGGTGCACGGGCACGATGAGGGAGAACGGTGTGAGCCGACAGGCGGTGCCGACGGCCCTGGCCGCTCCGGGGTGGCCGGCGAGGACCGCGACCTCCCCGTAGCTCAGTGTCTGTCCCCACGGGATCTCGCAGACGGTGCGCAGCGCCGCCCGGTGGAAGCCGTCCACGAGGCGCCAGTCGAGAGCGACATGCTCGTCGAAGCGCACGGGCTCTCCGTCGAAGTACGCCTCCAGGAGCGGGACGAGCTCGTCGGCAGCTCCGGGCACGGGCTCCGGGACGGCGCCGAGCTGCCGAGACACGCCCTCCAGCAGCCAGGGCACCTGCGGATCCGCGGACTCGGACAGATCGAAGCGCACGATGCCGTCGTCGGAGAAGACCGCGAGGGCATCGCCGAAGGGCGTCGGAGCGAAGTCGTAGCGGAAGGTCATGTCCCCATCCTGACCGTCCGGGTCGACAGCGGAGAACCGGTCGCCGGGTCCGTCGCGCGTTCCGTGGACAACGAGAGCGCACGACCATGCGGGCAGGAGTAGTCCGAGCGAGTGCCGCACCGGCGGTTTTTCACCGGAAACCCGCCGGGGATACCGATCTCCGGCGGTGTCGCGCCTAGGGTGTCAGTGTGTGGCGACGGGAAAGCAGGTCTGCGAACAACACGGCGGTGGACAACGCTGTGTCCCTCGGCGACCTGCGCGACTCGTCCACCGGCGTCGGCATCGCGCACGCCGCGGAGGCGGAGCGCACGCGGCTGCGGGCGGAGGCGGCTGATCTGGGTGGACCTTCGCCGTTGAGCAGCTTCCGCGATGGCCCGGAGTCGGGCATCGACATCTCCAAGGCGCACCCCGGCAGCCTCCCGCAGTTCATCACCGGCAAGTCGACGCTCCTGTCCAACCTCTTCCGCGATGAGGTGGGTCTGCGCACCGCGCGGCTCGCCGCCGAGCGCATCACGGCCAAGAACACCGAGCTGCGCACCGTCCGCGGCATCGAAGCGGTCCACCTCGCCGTCGGCGTCGCACGGTGGCGCATCGGCGGGGCGGCCTTCGCCGCCCCCGTCCTGCTGCGGCCGCTCGCGATCCGCCGCCATCACACCGATTTCGAGCTCAAGCTGCAGGGGGCGTTCGAGGTGAACCCGGAGCTCGTGCGGGTCGCCCGCGAGCACTTCGGGCTGACCCTCGATGCGTCGGCGCTCGCCGCACTCGCGTACGACGGCGGCATCTTCAAGCCCCAGCCCGTGATCGACAGCCTGCGCGCGCTGACCCGATCCATCGAGACGTTCTCCGTCGAACCGCGACTCGTCGTCTCCACCTTCGCCGACGTCGCCGGCGCCATGGCCCAGGACGGCGGCAGCCTCGATCATCCCGTCCTCAACGCGCTCGGCGGCCACGTCGGCGATCGTGAGCAGGTCACGGCACCCCGCGCCGTCCCGCACCACGTCGGGCCCGACGACCGTGCGCCCGCGTCGGACAACCTGCTGCTCGATGCGGATGCGGAGCAGGAGGCCGTGCTGGCCCGCATCGCCGCCGGGCACTCCCTCACCGTGGCGACCCTTCCGGGCACCGGAGGGACGCAGACCGTCATCAACGCGCTCGGGGAGCTGGTCCGCGCCGGGAAGAAGGTCCTCGTCGTCTCGGCCCGGCGGTCCACGCTCGACGGTGTTCGTCATCGCCTCGCCGGTATCGGGCTGGACAGCCTCGCGGTGTCGCCGGGGAGCCTGCGCCGCGATCTCGTCCGCGCGATCGGACGCAACGAGAAGGCGACGGCTCCGAAGGTCAGCGAGGTCGACGACGCGCTGGTGCGGCTGCGCACGGTGCTGCGCGACTACCGCGACGCGCTGACCGTCCCCGTCCCCGGTCTCGACGCCTCCGTGCTGGATGCGACCCGACACCTCACCCGGCTCGCCTCGCTTCCCGTCCCCCCGTCGACGACAGCGCGGTTGAGCGTGGATGCGCTGCGCAGGCTGGCGAGGGACCGCACGGACGCGGCCGCGGCGCTGGCGCAGGCCGCGCGCCTCGGAGAGTTCCGCGTCGGG
The DNA here is from genome assembly GCF_044543605.1 of Microbacterium sp. NPDC064978. Taxonomy (NCBI): domain Bacteria; kingdom Bacillati; phylum Actinomycetota; class Actinomycetes; order Micrococcales; family Microbacteriaceae; genus Microbacterium; species Microbacterium sp. NPDC064978. Next base: position 416,815 of record NZ_JBITWF010000003.1, read on the forward strand.
CCGAACGACTCGCCGTGGTACGGCGTCACCTTCGGCAGCACCGAGGCGGCCCGCGCCGCGCACGAGCTCGCCGGACGCCTGCACGCCGACAGCGTGCCCGCCCTGCTCGAGCGCGGGTACGAGCTCATCGCGCAGACGCACATGCGGCCCTTCTCGACGATCGACGAACTCGGCGAGTACCTCGGGCTGCTGGAGGGCATCCGCGACACGCTCGACCGCTTCAGCCCCACCGTGTTCGAGCGGCCGCTCGGGGAGCTCATCCAGGCCCACGGTTCGCGACGCGACGCGCCAGGGATGTCGGGGGCCAACCGTCGTCGGCTTCGTCGCCTGGCCAAGGAATACGTCCGCCCGGGCGTGCACGTGACGGAGATGCACGAGGCGCTGCTGCGCATCCAGACCCAGCGCACCCAGTGGCAGCGGTACGTGGAGGCGGGCGTCGCTCCGGAGATCCCGCTCGGTCTGGCCGATGTGTCCTCCGCATGGCAGCGGGTCGAAGCGGAGTTGGCGGAGCTCGATGCCGCCCTCGGCCGCCGCGAGCCCCTCTCGTCCCTGCCGGTCGCACGGCTCGTGCGCATGCTCGCCGGCCTCGCCGCGAAGTCGGACGTCTTCGAGAACCTCGTCGAGCGTGCCCAGCTGCGCGACGAGCTCGCCCTCCTCGGCCTGGAGCCGCTGCTGACCGAGCTCTCGGTGCGGCACGTCTCCGAGGCGCGGGTGGGGGAGGAGCTCGAGTACGCCTGGTGGCAGTCCCTCCTGGAGCGCGCACTGCAGGACAACCGGGCGCTGCTCGGCGCGAACACCGCCGTGGTCGACCGCCTCGAGCGCGATTTCCGGCTGGTGGACGAGGCCCATGCGGCCATGGCAGGGCCGCTGCTCGCGTGGCAGCTCGCGAACCAGTGGCGCATCGCCATCGTCGACGAGCCCGAGCAGTCGCAGAACCTGCGCCGCGCCCTGACCCAGTCCGCGACGACGGCCGCGGAGGTCGTCAGCGCCGCGCCGACCCTCGTCGACGTGCTGGCTCCGGTCTGGATCTCGTCGCCCTATCTGGTGCCGGAGATCCCGGATGCGGTGGAGTTCGACACCGTGCTCCTCGTCGACGCCGCGGCCATCAACCTCGCCGAGGCGGCTCCGGCCATCCGCCGCGCCCGTCAGGTCGTGGCGTTCGGCGATCCGGTCACGCAGCGTCCCTCTCCCTTCCGCATCGCGGTCGACCCCGCCGAGGAGTGGGAGGAGGAGGTCCCGTTCGATGACGTCTCGGTCTTCGAGCGCCTGTCCGAGCTGTTCCCGGTGATGACCCTGACCCGCAGCTACCGGGCCGGCGGCGAGGATCTCGCGGAGCTCATCAACGACGCGTTCTACGGCGGCGAGATCGTCTCCCTCCCGTGGGCCGGTTCGTACCTGGGGCGCGGCAGCCTCACCGTCGACTACGTCGAAGGCGGTACCGGCGCGCCCGACCCCGTCTCGGGCGCCGTCGAGAGCCCGGACGCCGAGGTCGCCCGCGTCGTCACCCTCGTCGTCGAGCATGCGGTGCACCGCCCGACCGAATCGCTCATGGTCGTCACCGCCAGCACCCGCCATGCCGAGCGCGTGCGCGCCGCCGTGACCGCCGCCTTCGCGGGACGCTCCGACGTCGCCGACTTCGTCGCCCGCGACACCGCGGAGCCGTTCGCGGTGCTGACGCTCGAGGAGTCCGTCGCGGAGAGCCGCGACCGCGTCATCTTCTCCCTCGGCTTCGGGCTCACGAAGCACGGCCGCGTCCTCAGCGACTTCGGCGATCTGTCGACGCCGGACGGCGAGCGACTGCTGACCGTCGGGATGACCCGGGCACGGCGCTCGATGGTCATCGTCTCGTCCATCCGCCCCTCGGCCTTCGACGACGGGCGCCTCGAGCACGGCGCGGCCACGCTCATGTCGATCCTCGGCGGTCTCGCGGCCCGTGCCCGCGACGCGCGACTGGAGGACCTGGCCGACCCGCTCACCCTCGCACTGGCCAGGGAGCTCCGGCGTCTCGGGGCTTCCGTCGACGTCGACTATCGGGGACTCCTGCCGCTCGTGGCGCAGCACAACGGCAAGGCGGTCGTGATCGAGTCCGATCCGGAGTCCCGGGGAGAATCCCTGCGCGAGACGCTGCGGCTGCGCCCTCATGTGCTCCGTCGCCTCGGCTGGCACTACGTCCGCGTGCACGCGTTCGACCTCTACAGCGACCCGCGCACCGTGGCGTCCCGGATCGCGACGGTGCTCGGCATCTCGGAGACGTCCCCGCGCGCGGAGAACGACACGCAGCCCCTCGATCTCGGCGATCACCGGAATGACTGAGGGCCGGGACGAGCCGCGGCAGCGGGTCGTCCGGGTGCCGGGCTCCCGGCGGGCGCGGCTGACGCCTGTCGAAGGCAGCGACCCGGCGCCGGAGGTCCCGCAGGGCCAAGCGCCGCGCCGGTCCGCCCCGGGTGACCGGAAGGGGCCCAACGACGACCAGCTCCTCCGCGACGTGCCCCCGCATTACTGACGCGTCCGCCCCCGGAAAAAGGAAGACCCACGGCCCTCCGAGGAGAGCCGTGGGTCGTGAGGGCGGTGCGGTCAGACGCCGCGCGGGCCCTGCTGGGTCTTGAGCAGATCGCGGATCTCGACGAGCAGCTCCGCCTCGGTCGCGGCGGCCGGCTCCTCCTCCGGCTCCTCGGCCGGCGTGCCCTTGCGCGCCTCGACGTGGGCCTTGAACGTGTTCATCGGCAGGACGAAGACGAAGTAGACCACCGCGGCGACGGCGAGGAAGCTGATGAGCGCCGAGATGAGGTCGCCGATCGGGAAGACGACCTCTTCGCCGTAGATGTTGGTGACAGGGATGCCGAACTTGCCGGCGGCATCGGCCTTGAGGAAGAGCGCGATGAGCGGGTTGATGATGCTGTTCACCACGGCCGTCACGACGGCCGTGAAGGCGGTGCCGATGACGACCGCGACGGCCAGATCGATGACGTTCCCGCGGAGCAGGAAGTCCTTGAAACCTTTGAGCATAGAAACCCCCAAGTCGACTGGGCCTCAGTTCGAGGCGGGAGTCGACGCAGCAGCCGGTTTGGCGCTCGTCGTCGAATCCGACTTCGATGATGCCGAAGCATCCTTCGAACCCCCGGATTTGGCGCGCGAGTCCGTGCGATAGAAGCCGGAGCCGTTGAAGGTCACGCCGATCGAGCCGTACTGCTTGCGCAGGGCGCCGCCGCACTCGGGGCAGACCGTGAGCGCGTCGTCGGAGAAGCTCTGGACGGCGTCGAACTGGTGCCCGCACGCGGTGCAGGCATAGGCGTAGGTGGGCATGGCGGTCCTTGCGGGTCAGCGTCGCCGGGGCGACAGATGCAGCGTCTGCGACGGGGTCACGATGCCGTCGACCGGCTGGTCGTGCACCTCACGCGGCAGTTCGTCGAGTACCTCGGAATCATAGATCACCGCGTACACCGGAGGGCATTTCTCCATGGAGCCGATGGTCTTGTCGAAGTAGCCGCGGCCCCACCCCATGCGCATCCCCGAGCGGTCGACGGCGGCGGCGGGAACGATCATCAGGTCGACGTCGTTCACCGCGATCGGACCGAGCACCTCGCCGGTGGGCTCCGGCAGCCCGTACAGGCCCTCCGCGATCTCCTCGGTGTCGTCGGCGACGGCCCAGTCCAGCAGTCCGTCGGAGCGGGTGACCGGGAGGAGGACCCGGATCCCGCGGCGGACCGCGCGAGTCACGAACTCCCTGGTGCCCGGCTCCGTGGTGGTGGAGAGGAAGCAGGAGACGGAGCGGGCCCCGAGCTCGTCGACGAGGGCGTCGAGGCGTTCGCCGATCGCCTCGGCGGCGGCCTCGCGTTGCGGATCGGACAGCAGCTGACGCCGCTCGCGCAGCTCCGCGCGGAGGGCTCGCTTGGCGTGCTCGACGTCGTTAGCCATGGTCCGAGTCTAGGGCGGCCCCCACCGGTAGGCTGTGGGAATGGCTCACGAGAAGATCAAGGCTGTCATTCCCGCTGCCGGGCTGGGGACACGATTCCTGCCCGCGACGAAGGCGATGCCGAAGGAGATGCTCCCCGTCGTCGACAAGCCGGCGATCCAGTACGTCGTCGAGGAGGCGGCGAACGCCGGGATCGAGGACATCCTCGTGATCATCGGGCGCAACAAGAACGCCATCTCCAACCACTTCGACTCCGTGCCGGAGCTCGAGGTGAAGCTCATGGAGAAAGGCGACACCGGTCGCCTGGAGCGCGTGATGAAGTCGAGCGACCTCGCCGACATCCACTTCGTCCGCCAGGGCGAGCCCAAGGGTCTCGGCCACGCCGTGCTCCGCGCTCGGACGCACGTCGGCGACAGCTCGTTCGCGGTGCTGCTCGGTGACGACCTCATCGACGAGCGCGACCCGCTGCTCACGGAGATGATCGCGGAGCACGAGCGCACGGGTGCCGCCGTCATCGCCCTCATGGAGGTCGACCCGGACAACATCCACATGTACGGCGCCGCCGCCGTCGAGGCGATCGAGGGCTCGGACGCCGTTCGTGTCACGGGCCTCGTCGAGAAGCCCGCCAAGGAGGACGCCCCCTCCAACCTCGCGATCATCGGTCGCTACGTGCTCCCGGCGTCGGTCTTCGAGATCCTCGAGCGCACCGAACCCGGCAAGGGCGGCGAGATCCAGCTCACCGACGCGCTCCAGGAGCTGGCGACGGCGGACGGCGGACCCGGCGTGGTCGGCGTCGTCTTCGGAGGCCGCCGCTACGACACCGGTGACCGCGTGGACTACATCAAGGCGATCGTGCAGCTCGCGGCCGACCGTGACGACCTGGGCTCCGAGCTCCGCCCCTGGCTCAAGGACTTCGCGGAGCGCCTCTAGGCGCCTCGCGGTCGTCGGAGGTGCGGCGTGGAGCTGTCGACGGGGATGCGGCACGGACCGGTCGAGCTGCGTCTCATCCGGACGAAGGACGCGCGGCCTCTGCAGCAGGAGCTGCTCGCCAATCGCGCGTGGCTGCAGCCGTGGGAGGCGACCATCCCGCACGGAGCGGTCTCCTTCGACATGCGGGTCAGCATCCGTCGCCTGCTCCAGCAGTATCGGGACGGCGGCGGCTACCCGTTCGTGATGGAGTACGACGGCGAGGTCGCCGGACAGCTGAACGTCTGGGGCGTCGCCCGGGGCTCGCTGTGCTCGGCGACGATCGGCTACTGGGTGAGTGAGCGGTTCGCGGGTCGGGGGATCACCCCGACCGCGGTCGCGCTCGCCACGGACGCCTGTTTCACGGAGTACGGGTTGCATCGGATGGAGATCTGCATCCGCCCCGAGAACGCCGCGAGTCTGCGGGTCGTGCAGAAGCTCGGCTTCCGATACGAGGGGCTGCGCCGCCGGTACATCCACATCGACGGGGACTGGCGTGATCACTACGCCTTCGCGCTCACGCAGGAGGAGGTTCCGCAGGGCGTCCTCGCCCGGTGGATCCACGGACAGGTGCCGCCGCAGGCGGCGACGATCCCGCCGGCGGACCGTCTCACCCTCTGACGCACCCATCGCGGGAGGACTCGCCGCGACACGCGCCCTGACTGCACGGCGCGGCCGGTCCGCCGCCGTTACCGTTGACCTATGGACGGGCCGGTGCTGAGTGGGGGAGTGATCGTGCTCGTCGCCGTGCTCCTGTGGATGCTGTATCTCCTGCCCTCCTGGCGTGGCCGCTTCCAGTACAACGCGGCTGAGCGCAACGCCGTGCGGCTGAATCAGGCGCTGCGGATCCTCGCCGAGACGAGTGAGACTCCCGGCGAGGTGCACATGGAACTCAACGCCCGCACCGTCGTCGCGCAGCAGAAGCTCGCGAAGCGGTTGCAGGCCGAGCGGGAGGCCGCAGAGCTCGAAGCGCTCCGCCAGGAGCTCGCTGCGACCCGCGCCGATCCCGTGATCCGTCAGGCCCGCGCCCGCCGCCGCGTGCGTCTGGCGGCGACCGGCGCGCTCGTGCTCGGACTCGTCGCCGTCGGTCTCGGCATCTGGCAGCTCCTCGCCACCGGGGGCGCCGTGCTCCTCTGGAGCGGTGGAGCCACCGCGCTCGTGGCGACCATGGTCCTGCAGCGGATGGCGTCGGTCGCGCTGCGCGCCGCCCGTCGTCCGCAGGCCGCGGCGGTCGAGACCGTCGAGAGGAGAGAGGCCCCGGTCCTGCACGACCAGGGCCCCGCCACCTGGACTCCGCGTCCACTTCCGGAGCCGATGATGTCGGTCACAGGATCCCGCGCACAGGCGGCTCGCGCCGAGATCGATGCGCAGGAGGAGCGCCGCAAGGCCGCCCGAGTGGCCGCGCTCCGTGCCCGTGCCGAGGAGATGGCGCCGCCGGCGCCGGTCACCCTCCCGGCGGCATCGACGGAATCGCCGTACGCACGTATGGGATTCGTCGACGACGCCGAGATCGAGGAGCACGTGCGCCGGCTTCTGCAGCGCCGGGCCGCCGGTTGACGGCTGCGGTGAGCGCGGGTCTCCACCGCTGATACCGGATGCGGGAGAGTGTCGCTCCTCGCGTCAGCGCCGCTCGGGGCCGTAAAGTCGTGGGATGGGAACCATGCAGTACGGCTCCGGCAGCGAGATCCAGATCGAGGACCGCGCCCTGGCCCATCTGAAGGTCGCGATCGCGACCAAACTCCGTCGGAACGAGAGCTTCACGCTGTCCTGGAAGCACCCGGACGGGGATGTGCCGGGGCGCTCGACGATCTGGCTGCATCCGTCGATCCCGCTGCGCTTCACCTTCGGCGAGCCGGAGACGCCGGAGCTGAACGTGAAGTGGGTCCAGGCCCTCATGGTCGAGGCGAGCTCGTCGGGGGGCATCAGCCTCGTGGACGAGGTCATCGACGGCCCGGCCGACTGAGCGCCTCCGCTACTCGGCGGGGTACGCCTGTGTGGCGAGCTGCTGCGCGAGGTGCGCCGCGTTCCGGGCTGCCGTCGTGATCGCGGAGCTCACGGCCTCCGGAGTCTCGTCGAGGTCCTTGTAGTCCACGGTCTGCATGGCCTCGCCGTTCCAGTAGACCGAGGTCTGCGCGGGGATCGTGTACCCGATGTCGTTCAGCGCCTGGAAGAGGATCGCGGAGATGTGGTGAGCGCCGTCCTCGTTCCCGAGCACGCCGGCGATGGCGACCTTGTCGAACAGGATCGGGCGGCCCTGCTCGTCCGTCTCGCTGAGCTCGGCGTCGAGGCGCTCCAGCACGCGCTGGGCGACGCTCGAGTGCTGTCCCATCCACGTGGGCGTGACGAACACGAGGATGTCGGCGTCGAGGACGCGCTGTCGCAGGGTCGGCCACTGGTCGCCGTCACCCATGTCCTTCTCGACGCCGGGTCGGATGTCGACATCGACCGCTCGGACGAGGTCGCCCGTCACGCCGTGCTCGGCGAGGGCATCGAGGAGCTGACGCGCGAGCAGATCCGAGCTCGACGACGCGGGGGAGGGCTTGAGCGTGCAGGAGATCGCGACGGCGGTGAGTGGAGTGTTCATGCTCCGACCCCACCAGAGATCCCGGCGGCGGCACAGGGCCTTTCCGGGTCCGGGCTATCCTGGTAGAGCACCGACGACAGGAGATCCCGTGATCCTCAGCTTCCTCTTCTTCATGATCATGTTCCTCGGAGGCTTCTGGCTGCTGGGGATCGCGCACGAGATGCCGGACACGCTCGCCGCGCTCACCTTCGTCGGCGGCATCTTGCTCGTCTCGCTGGCCCTCGGGTTCGCGATGCGTCAGCGCGGTTCCGCCACGCGTCGCTCCAAGAACTGGACCGGCAGCCCGACCGAGTGATCGCCGCGGGGCTGCGCCCCGCGCTCACCGTCGCCGGGCGAGCCTCGCTTCGAGGTTCGCCCGCACCGCCGGCCACTCCGGCTCGATGATGGAGTACTCCACGCTGTCCCGGAGCGCGCCGTTGCGGTAGCGGCTCATGGCCCGCATCACGCCGTCCTGCTTCGCGCCCAGTCGCTCGATCGCGGCGCGCGACTGGAAGTTCACCCACTGGGTCGTCAGCCCGACCCGGAAGACCCCGAGCGTCTCGAAGGCGTGGCGGAGGAGCAGTAGCTTCGATTCCGCGTTGGTACCCGTGCCGTGGGCGGACGGGCGGTTCCAGGTGTATCCGATGTGCAGCCGGGGGACGTCGGCGACGATGTCGTAGTACGAGGTGAGCCCCAGCACGCGACCGGCGGCGTCGAAGGCCGTGAACGGCACCATCTCGCCGGTGGCGACGAGGCCCAGGCGCCGGTCGACCTCGGCGGCGACTCCATCGGGTGCCGGAACAGAGGTGTACCAGGCCGTCTTCCACAGGTCGCCCTCGGTGACCGCTTCGACGAGCCCGTCGACGTGCGACCGGTCGAGAGGGCGGAGCTCGACGAGCTCACCGGTGAGAGTGACGGCGGCGGGGGCGACGTGGAAGGCCATGAGGTCATTCAACCAGCGTCGGGCGCTGCGCCCGGCCCTCAGGCGGGGACGGCCAGGTGCTCCCGGCTCAGCACGCGCTGGAACGCGAGGACGATCTCGATCGTCACGTCCAGCTCGAAGGCGAGGCTGGCCAGATGTGTGCCGCGCAGCTGCTCCGCCGCCGCGTAGGCCGCCGGCGTGATCAGCCGTCGCGCGGCCCACTCATCGGCCTGCCGCTCCTGCCGAGCGCGAAAGGCGGGGTGCCGTGTGGGCAGGTGGCCGAGGTGGGCGTGACCGAGTTCGTGGGCGAGCACGCTGCGGGCGGTGCGCCTGCTCATCCCCGGAGCGAGCCGGATCGTCCGGGTAGCGGGTTGGAAGCCGCCGGGTGTGGGCCCGGGTCGCTCGACCACGCGAAGCCCGAGGTCGTCGGCCAGACGGAGGAGCTGCTGCATGGGCCTCCGTCCGATCGGTGTCGTCTACTCGTAGAGGTCGTCGGTGTCCGTCTCGCCGGTGGATCCGGATTCGAAGGCGACCTCGCGGGCATTATCGCGTGGGGTGGCGACATCGGTGCGGCGCCGGAGGGGAGTGACGATCGCCGACGTGCCGTCGGCGGCCAGACGCTCCTCGGCCCGGGCGACGAGGATGTGCGGCTCGACTCCCAGCGTGGCGCACACCGCGTAGACGACGGGCACCGGGATCGCGCGCTTGCCGGTCACGTAGTTGTCCAGCGCGCTCCGGGCGATGCCCACGTCGCGTGCCATGGCGGCGATGCTGCTTCGTGCCGCCGCGATCTCCGCCCGCATCTGACGGCCGACCGCCTCGTTGAACTCCTCGGCTGGTGTCTTCATCCGGCTCACCTTAGCAGCGGGCCGAGAGCAGCATGCCGTCATATTGGTCCCTCGTGACCCGACGAGTGTCCGTGCGTGGCGGTACCGTAGGCGCATGGGGACAGAACTGCGTCATCTGGTGGCATCGGCGGTGGAGGCTGCGCGCCTGCACGCCGGAGTGTCGTTCATCGAGCTCTCGGAGCGGGCCGGAATCGCGCCGGCCGCGCTGACCGACCTTCTCGAAGAGCGCGCGGACTTCACGATGGAGGATCTGGCAGGGATCGCGACGGTCCTCGGCGTCCCCGTCACGCGGCTGCTTCCCTGCGCGCCGTAGACGATGCCCGCTCGCGCCTCGGACCGGGCGATGCGATGAAGTAGCGTGGGCGCATGAAGACCGTTTCCTTCGGATCGACGACCGCTCCGGCCCTGATCGCCGGGATGATGCGCATCGACAGCCTCGACGACGAGCAGATCCGCGACCTGTACGCGACCGCCCGCGACGCGGGCATCGACTTCTTCGACCACGCGGACATCTACGGCGGGCAGATGCACCGCTGCGAAGCGCGATTCGCCGATGCCCTCCAGCTCAGCGCCACGGAGCGGGACGAGGTCGTGCTGCAGACCAAGTGCGGCATCGTGCCGGCGCAGGGCATGTTCGACTTCTCCTACGACCACATCATCGCGCAGGTCGAGGGCTCGCTCGCGGCCCTCCGCACGGACCGCATCGACGTGCTCCTGCTGCACCGGCCGGACGCCCTGGTCGAGCCGGACGAGGTGGCGCGCGCCTTCGATCATCTCGAGTCCTCGGGCAAGGTGCGGGCGTTCGGGGTGTCCAACCACACGCCCTCGCAGATCGAGCTGCTGAAGACCGCGGTGGGGCAGCCCCTGGTCGCGAACCAACTGCAGCTGTCCCTCACGCACGCGCCGATCATCGCGCAACCCGTGGCCGCGAACATGGCGGGCCACGACCAGAGCATCGGACGGGACGGCGGCGGCATCGTCGACTACTGCCGGATCCACGGCATCACCGTGCAGGCGTGGTCGCCGTACCAGAGCGGCTTCGGCGGCGGGGTCTTCCTCGGGCACCCCGACTACCCCGAGCTCAACGCCGTGATCGAGCGCCTGGCGGGGGTCCACGGAGTGACGCCGACGGCGATCGCCACCGCTTGGATCACCCGTCACCCCGCCGGGATGCAGGTGGTCCTCGGGACGACGACACCGCACCGCGTCCAGGAGGCCGCGGCCGGGGCGGATGTCGTGCTCACCCGGGCCGAGTGGTACGAGCTCTTCCGCGCCGCGGGACACCTGCTGCCGTGATCCCTCCGCTCCGGCCCGCGCGTCGTCTACCCTGATCCCATGCCGTTCCTGTTCTCGCTCCTGGTCATCGCGCTGATGATCGGTGCACTGATCGACATCATCACGCGCGACGACTCGCAGGTGAAGTACCTGCCGAAGATGGTCTGGATCATCATCGTGATCCTCCTGCCGTTGATCGGCAGCGCGCTGTGGTTCGCGATCGGCCGGGAGTACGGGGAGGCCGGCGTCCCCCTCCCGCGGATGCGGCGAGCCGAGCGCCCTGCGGCCCCGACGGCCACCGTCGCACGGCCTGCGCCGTCGGTGGACACCCGTTCGACCGAGCAGCAGATCGCGGACCTCGACCGCGAGATCGAGGAGTGGCGGCTGCGCGAGGAGATCGAGAAGCGCCGTCGCGAACGCGGAGACGACGCCCTCCCGCAGTCCTAGCGATCGACCGCTCCGGGCTGTCAGGATGCCGTCATGAGCATCCTCGTGAACGTCGACAACTTCGCCCTCGCCGAGACCCACCGCATGATGCGCGACCTCCAGAAGGAGGCCGGGGGTGTGGATCGGTTCCTGCACAACAGGGCTCCGGCCGCGATCGACCGGCAGACCGTGATCCGGCTGAATCGGGACACGCTCTACAGCTTCGCCGTCCTGGACATCAGCGAGGGAGCCGCCTTCACGATCCCGGAGCACGGCGACCGCTACCTCTCGGCGATGGTCGTCAACGAGCATCACTACGTGGATGCGATCTTCCACGAGGCGGGCGAGCACACCCTCACGACGGCGCAGTTCGGGACGCCGTATGTCGTGCTCGCCGTGCGCATCCTCGTCGACCCCACCGACCCGACCGATGTGGCGGCGGTGACCGCTCTCCAGGACCGCATCGCCCTGCGCAGCGGGGCGGCCACGCCCTTCACGATGCCGGACTACGACTCCGCCAGCCTCGACGAGACCCGCCGGGCGCTGCTCGCGTTGGCCCGGAACCTCCGGGGCTTCGACCGCATGTTCGGCAGCGCGGACGAGGTCGACCCGGTGCGGCACCTCATCGGCACGGCGGCGGGCTGGGGAGGGCTTCCTTCGTCCGAGGCGAGCTACATCGGCGTCGACCCGCGTCTGCCGGTGGGCCGGTACGAGCTCACGGTCGGCGAGGTCCCCGTCGACGGCTTCTGGTCGATCTCGGTGTACAACGCGGACGGCTTCTTCGAGCCGAACGATCGCGACGCCTACACGATCAACGACATCACCGGCGTCCGCAACGACGACGGCACGCTCACCGTCCGCTTCGGCGACCACCCGGAAGGCCTGCCGAACGTCCTGCCGATCACGGAGGGCTGGAACTACCTGGTCCGGCTCTATCGCCCCCGTCCCGAGGTGCTCGACGGCAGCTGGACGTTCCCGACGCTCCAGGAATCGGCTTGACGGCCTCTTCACGCGGTCGGGATCAGGCCGCGCGCGGTCCGGAGCTCACGTCGGCGACGGCGAACGAGGCGCGGACGGCCTCTTCCAGCTCGGGGTAGCGGAATGTGAAGCCGGCGGCGGTGAGCTTCTCGGGCAGGACCCAGCGGCTCTTCAACACGAGCTCGGTCTCGGTGCGGATGCCGATCGCGCCGAGCTCGAGCATCCAGCGCGGCATCGGCGGGCCGACCTTCGCCCCCAGCACCCGGCGCACGGTGGCCATGAAGGCGGCGTTGTCGACGGGTTGCGGCGAAGCGGCGTTGACCGGGCCCTCCAGCGCCGGGGTCTCCTCGAGGAACTCGATGATGCGCGCCACATCCTCGATGTGGATCCAGCTGAAGCGCTGCCGACCGCGACGGGCGCCGGGGAGGTGTGCGGTCCCGGCGGCCCGGCGCGCGGGGCCGACCGGCCAGAACCCGTCGTACTGCGGGCCGCCGAGGCCCAGTCGGGCGAGCGTGCGGAGCGGTTCCAGCACGCCGCCGTCGCCGAGGACGATGGCGCTGCGGAGAGCCACGCGACGGGTGCCGGGCAGGGCGTCGGCGAAGAGCGCGCGCTCCCACGCCTTGGCGACCTCGACCGAGAAGCCGGTGCCGATCTCGCCGGATGACTCCGTCATCGGCCGATCTTCGGCATGTCGGTAGATGGTGGCCGTGGAGGAGTTGACCCACAGCGGCGGCGGAGTGGCGGCGCGGGAGATCGCGCGGCTCAGGGCTGCGGTCGTGTCCAGTCGGGAGCGGAAGATCTCGGCCCGGTTGCGCGGCGTGTACCGGCAGTTCACGCTCTTGCCCGCGAGGCCGATCACGAGGGACGACCCATCGACGGCGGCATCGATGCCGCCCTGGTCGCCCCAGGACAGGTCGCTGCCGGAGCGGGAGATCGTGACGACCTCGCGCCCGGCATCCCGCAGGCGTGCAGCGAGATACCGTCCCATGAAGCCCGTCGCTCCGCCGATGACCACCCGGTCCGTGCTCATGCGTCGTCGTCCTTCCGATCCGGTTCCAGGATGTAGCTGAAGTCGCCGCGGTATTCGTAGAGGCGCCCGAGGAGCGGCGCATCCACGGTCAGCCGCACGCGCTGCCGCTCGGCCTCCTCGTCCCAGCGCTCGACGAGCCGAACGACAGGGGCCACGACCCGCGGGATGCGGAGCCGGAAGCGCCCGACGCGGATGCCCACCGCGCGACTCGTCAGGTGCAGGGCGCCGGCACGGGGCTCCACGTCGAAGCAGGCCACGACCAGGCCGGGCTCGCCGAGCTCGTCGACGATGCGGCCGTGCCTGGTCGGGGCCACGGCATCGCGCATCACCCACGGCCCGCTCGCGAATCGGAAGGTGCGCTCGGCGATCGCCCGGGAGGCGATGGTGCGGTTCTCGATGCGGAACGGCACGTCGCGCTCCCAGCGGGCGGCGATCACCCCGCGCCGTTCGAGGCGGCGGAGCAGGGGCCAGAGGGCCCGGCGGGGCGTGCCGACGCGCTGGAACGTCCCTTCGCCGACGCCGACCATCCCGTCGGGGACCGCCTGGAAGTAGGCCCGCAGCCGGGGGTGCAGCTCGGTGAGACGCGCGCCGAGAGCCCTCGCGTACGGGGACTGCGGCACGGGCGTCACGCTTCGAGCCTAGCCCGCGGAGGACCCCTCCCGGCCCGCGTCGTCGGTCGGGCGGAGCAAGCGGTCGAGGAGGGCGAGGGCCTCATGCTGCGGAGCGGTGTCGTCCAGGAGCCACTGCGTCTGCAGGCCGTCCGAAGCGGCGACGACGAGGGCGGCGACCGCGAGCGGATCGACGTCCGTACGGATGCTTCCGTCCTTCTGCTGCTCCCGGACCGTCTCGGCGATGTCGGCCCGCAGGCGGGCGAAGCGCTCGGTCGCGAACCTGCGGGCGGCGGGGTGGCCCTCCTCGAGAGCGCTGGCGACGAGCGTGGAGTAGAGCTGCACCAGACCGGGCACCTCGCGGTTGGCCCTGGCCGACCGGATCATGCCCTCGACGGGGTTCGCGGGTTCCGGGTCGGTCTTCCGTTCCGGCGCGTTGCTCTCGACGTAGACCGCGACGAGCAGCTCCTCCAGCGACCCGAAGTAGTGGGTGAGGGCGGCATGCGTCACCCCCACCGCCTTCGCGATCGCCCGCAGGCTCGTGCGGTCGGCGCCCCGGGCCGCGAACACCTCGATCGCGCGGTCCAGGATCTCCTGGCGCCGCGCGACGCCCTTGGCGTAGGCGCCGCGCGGGCGCGGGCGTTCGGAGTCCTCGGAGGGTGCGGGGGGCATGGCCCGAGTCTAGCGACAGAAAACTTCCATGTGGAGGTATTCGGTGCTAGCGTGCCTCCGGGGCGCGATGCCCGCCTGTCACCGACGACCGAGGAGCACGACCGATGACGATCCAGACCTCTCTCCAGCTGTTCACGATCCGCGAGCAGTTGGAGGCCGACCTCGAGGGCACGCTCGCCGCCGTCGCGGCGCGCGGATTCAGCGCGGTCGAGCCCTACGACTTCGTCCGCCGGGCGGAGGCGATGGCGGCCGCGGTGTCGGCCGCTGGACTGACGGCCCCCTCCGGGCATGCCTTCCTCGCCACGCCGACCTTCGTGCGCCCGGACGGTTCCGGCACGACGGCCCCCGTGCCTTCACCCGCGGAGGTCTTCGCGGCCGCGAAGGCGCTCGGCATGGACACGGTGATCGATCCGTACACCGAGCCTGCGCGCTGGGAACAGGTCGATCAGATCGTCGAGACCGCCCGGCTGCTCAACGAGGCGGCGGAGATCGGCGCCGAGGCCGGCGTCCGGGTCGGCTACCACAACCACGCGCATGAGCTGGAGGCGGTGTTCGACGGGGTGACCGGGCTGGAGGTCCTCGCGGAGCACCTCGATGAGCGCGTCGTGCTGGAGGTCGACCTGTACTGGGTGGCCCGCGGCGGTGTCGACCCGGTGACCCTCGTGGAGCGTCTCGGCGAGCGCGTGATCGCCGTGCACGCGAAGGACGGCACCCTCGACCCCGCGCTGCTGGACGCCTACCCGCCCGCGGATCAGGTGCCCGCGGGCGACGGGGCGGTGCCGCTCCGGGAGGCCATCGCCGCCGCGCCGGCGCTCGAACTCGCCATCGTCGAGTTCGACCACTACGACGGCGATCTGTTCGACGCCATCGAGCGCAGCCGGGTCTTCCTCGACGCCGAGGCGGCGCGCTGATGGTGCGCGGCGGCGACGTCGTCGGCGTCGGCCTCATCGGCGCGGGCAACATCAGCGACCAGTATCTGCAGAACCTCACGCGCTTCCCGGACGTGGAGGTGCGGGCGATCGGCGACCTCGTCGAGGAGCGTGCACGCGCGCAGGCCGCGGCGTACGGGGTGCCGCGAGCCGGGGGCGTCGAGGTGGTGCTCGATGATCCCGACATCGACATCGTCGTGAACCTCACGATCCCCGCCGCGCACGTCGCCGTCTCGGAGGCGATCGTCGCCGCGGGGAAGCACGTGTGGACGGAGAAGCCGCTCGGCGTGGACCGCGAGGAGGCGCGAGGCCTGCTGGAGGCGGCCGCGGCGGCCGGACTCCGCGTCGGCGTCGCGCCGGACACCGTCCTCGGTCCCGGCGTGCAGACCGCGAAGCGTGCCATCGCCCGCGGCGACATCGGCCGCCCGCTGTTCGGCCAGACGACCTTCCAGTGGCAGGGGCCGGAGATCTTCCACCCGAACCCCGCGTTCCTCTACGCGAAGGGGGCGGGGCCGCTCCTCGACATGGGGCCGTACTACGTCTCGACCCTCGTGCACGTCTTCGGGCCGGTCGCCGCGGTCGCCGCCCTCGGGCTGCAGGGATCGCCGACCCGCCGGGTGCAGGTCGGCGATCGCGCCGGGGAGGAGTTCCCGGTCGAGATCCCGTCCACGCTCAGCGTCCTGATGGACTTCGAGGGTGGCGGACAGGCGCAGAGCCTCTACAGCACGGACTCACCGCTGGTGCGGCAGGGAATCGTGGAGATCACGGGGACCGAGGGCACCCTGGTCATCCCCGACCCGAACACGTTCGGCGGGCCGATCACGATCACCCGGCCGCTGTCCCGACACTTCGTGCCGCCGGAGCCGGTGGTGCAGGAGGTCATCGACGTCGTGCCGGAAGGCGTGCTCGCGGGGCGCGGGCTCGGGCTGCTCGACATGGCGCGCGCGATCGCCGAGGGCCGACCGCACGTCGCCACCGGCGAGTTCGGGTACCACGTGCTCGACACCCTGCTCTCGATCGAGGAGGCTGCGGCGCGGCGCACCTTCGTGGAGGTCGCGAGCACGCTGGATCAGGTGGGCGCGCTGCCCGCCGACTTCGATCCCTTCGCGGCGACGTAGCGGTCGACGTTCGCGGGGGAGAGCACCTCGCGGGCGACCATGATCGCCGCCCCCAGCACCGCCGCGCGGTCACCTGCCTGCGACTGCACGATCGCAAGGTGCTGGGTGGCGAGCGGGATCGAGCGGCGGTAGACGACCTCGCGGACCCCGGCGAGCAGATGCTCGCCGGCGCGGGCGATGCTGCCGCCGAGCACGATAATCGACGGGTTCAGCAGGTTCACGACCGTCGCGAGCACCTCGCCGACGTCGCGGCCGGCCTGACGGGTGGCCTCGATGGCTGCCGCATTGCCGGCGCGGACGAGGCCGACGACGTCGGAGGCAGTGTGCACGTCATGCCCCTCGGCGCGCAGCGCGACGGCGAGGGCCGACCCGCTCGCGAGAGCTTCGAGATCCCGTTCGTCGCCCGGCTGCCGTGCCGAGCCCGCGCTCATCGGCACCTGGACGTGGCCCATGTCGCCCGCCGACCCCTGGGCACCGCGCTGGAGCTGCCCGCCGGCGATGATCCCGGCGCCGATGCCCGTCGACACCTTCACGAACACGAGGTCGTCCACCCGCGGCCAGCTCGTGGCCTGCTCGCCGAGGGCGAGGATGTTCACGTCGTTGTCGACGAGGACCGGCACGTCGAACGTGCGCTGCACGTAGCCGGGGACGTCGAAGCGGTCCCAGCCCGGCATGATCGGCGGGTTCGTCGGGCGCCCCGTGGAGTGCTCGACGGGGCCGGGCACTCCGATGCCCACGCCCACGAGGGGGAGGCCGCCGGCGGTCGCGGCGAGCAGGGCGCTGCCCTCCGCGAGGATCGCGTCGAGGAGGGCCTCCGGCCCCTCGCCGATGTCGATCGCGCGCGTGCGTGCGTCCAGGATCACGCCGGCGAGGTCGGCCACGGCGACGGTCGCGTGGGTGGCTCCGAGGTCGACGGCCAGGACGAGCCCGGCGCGTGGGTTGAACGCCACGCGGGCGGGAGGACGACCTCCGGTCGACACCGCTTCACCGGCGGGGCGCAGGAGGTCGGCGGCCAGCAGAGCATCGACCCGGGAGGCGACGGTGGAGCGGGCCAGTCCGGTGAGGGCGGCGAGCTCCGCCTTGGTGCGGGCGTGCCCGTCGCGGAGGATCTGGAAGATCTCGCCGGTCCCGGGGGAGGGCGTCGCAAGCGGTCTCAGCACGTCAACCATGGCGTCAGTAAAGCACAGCACTTCCTCCGCTCCGTGGTGCGACTTCGAATTCGTTACACACAACTTTTGACGAAAGCCTAGCAAAAGTCCTCATCGCTGTGTCAGACTCACCGGCATGACAACGGATGTCACTGACACCGGTCTTGGGACGATCCGGACCGGGATCCTCGGCGGAGGCTTCATGGCCCGCGTGCACCGCACGGCCGCCCGAGACGCAGGCGGGGCACTGCGCGCCGTCGCCACCCGGTCCGCCCAAGGCGCCAGGGATGCCGCGCACCTGCTCGGCGCCGCCCGCGCCGAGCAGGACGCGGAGGCCCTGCTCGACGCCGACGACATCGACGTCGTCCACATCTGCACCCCCAACGCCACGCACGCCGACCTCGCCCTGCGTGCGCTGCGAGCGGGCAAGCACGTCGTGTGCGAGAAGCCGCTCGCCACGAGCGCCGCCGACGCCGCCACCCTCGCCGAGGTCGCCGCCGAGACCGGACTCGTCGCCGCCGTCCCCTTCGTGTACCGCTACCACCCCATGGTGCGCGAGGCCAGGGCGCGCATCGCCCGCGGCGAGGCCGGCGAGCTGCTCACGTTGGACTGCTCGTACCTGCAGGACTGGATGCTGCGGCCCACAGACGACGACTGGCGGGTGCGCTCCTCGTCCGGCGGCGCCTCCCGCGCCTTCGCCGACATCGGCTCGCATCTGTGCGACCTCCTCGAGTTCGTCACGGGCGATCGGATCCGGACCCTCAGCGCCCGCACCCGCCGGGTGTTCGCCGAGCGGGCGGGGCAAGCCGTCGACACGGAGGACATCGTCGCCGTGCTCGTCGAGACCTCGGCGGGGGCACTCGGCACGCTGCTCATCTCGCAGATGGCGGCGGGCCGCAAGAACGCCCTCACCCTGGAGCTGCACGGGACGCGGCAGAGTCTGCGGTTCGAGCAGGAACGGCCGGAGGAGCTCTGGGTCGGCATGCGGGAGGAGTCGCGGCTGCTGCTGCGCGACCCCGCCACGGCCGACCCGGAGTCCGCCCGGCTGCAGCGCGTCCCCGCCGGGCACGCCATGGGATACCAGGATGCCTTCAACGGCTTCGTCGCGGACGTCTACGCCGCGATCGCGGGCGACGTGCCCGACGGTCTGCCGACGTTCGCCGACGGCCACCGTGCGGCGGTGCTGACCGAGGCCGTGCTCGATTCCGCCGCCCACGAGGGCCGCTGGACGGAGGTGCCGGCATGACCGCGACGACGACACAGCCGGTGCTGCAGGTGGCCGGGATCCGCAAGGCGTTCTTCGGCGTGGAGGTGCTGAAGGGCATCGACTTCGACGTGCGGCCGGGGGAGGTGCACGGCCTCGTCGGCGAGAACGGTGCAGGCAAGTCCACGCTCATGAAGATCATCGCGGGCGTGCAGCCGGCCGACGAGGGGACGATCGCCTACCGCGGCGCGGAGGTGCACCACGCGCACCCCCGGCAGGCGATGGACGCCGGCATCGTCACGGTGTTCCAGGAGTTCACCCTGCTCCCGGAGCGCACGGTCGCGCAGAACGTCTACCTCGGCCGGGAGCCACGGCGCGCGGGACTCATCGACGTGCGGGCGATGAACGAGCGCACCGCGGAGCTGCTCAGCGACCTCGGAGTCTCCTTCATCGACCCGCAGGCCCGGGTGGGCTCGCTGACGGTGGCCGAGCAGCAGATCGTCGAGATCGTGAAGGCGCTGTCGTTCGATGCGCAGGTGATCTCGATGGACGAACCGACCGCGGCGCTCAGCGACCGCGAGGTGGAGCTGCTGTACGCGATCATCCGACGGTTGACTTCGCGTGGTGTCGCCGTCATCTACGTCTCCCATCGGCTGAAGGAGATCTTCGACCTCTGCGACCGGATCACGATCCTCAAGGACGGCGCCCTCGTCTCCACGGACGAGACCGCGGCCCTGACCACCGACGAGCTCGTGCGCCGGATGGTGGGCCGGTCGATCCAGTCCTACTTCCCCGACCCGGTCGCCGGCACCGCGGTCGGCGCGCCCCGGCTCGAACTCGACCGCTGCGGGAACGCCTACGTGGACGGGGTGTCGCTGACGCTCCGCGCCGGGGAGATCGTCGGGGTGGCCGGGCTCCAGGGCTCCGGACGCACGGAGCTCGTGGAGGGGGTGTTCGGCATCCAGGCCTTCACCCGCGGCGCCGTGCGGATCGACGGGAAGCCGGTGCGGATCACCGGGCCGCGTGCGGCCGTGCGCGCCGGACTCGCCCTGGTCTCGGAGGACCGCAAGGCCCAGGGGCTCGCGCTGGGGCAGTCGATCGTCGACAACGCCCTGCTCGTGGTGCGGAACGTGTTCGCCGGACGCACCGCGGCGTTGCGCCGGGAGGTGCCGGGAGTGCTCCGCACGCTGGAGGTGTCCTCGCGCGGTCTCGACCAGGAGGTGCGCTTCCTGTCCGGCGGCAACCAGCAGAAGGTGGTGCTGGCCAAGTGGCTGCTCACCCAGCCGCAGATCGTGCTCTTCGACGAGCCGACACGGGGCATCGACGTGGGGGCCAAGTACGCCGTCTACCAACTCATGCGCGAGCTGGCGGCGCAGGGGAAGGCCGTGCTCATGGTCTCGAGCGAGCTGCCGGAGGTCATCGGCATGAGCGACCGCATCCTCGTCATGCACGACGGCGAGCTCGTTGCCGAGCTGCCGGCCGGTGCGGCCGAGCACGAGATCCTCGCGGCGGCCACCGGCGCCGACAGCGGTCCGACGGCGAAGGGAGGTGCGCGATGAGCCGCCGCCCCGGAGCCCGTCTCCGCATCGACTCGACCGTCATCGTGCTCGGCATCTTGCTGCTGGCCCTCGTCGTCGGCGCGATCCTCGTCGCCACGGTCGGTCGCAACTTCCTCAGCCCGGGGAACATCCGCGACATCCTGACCGGGATGAGCGTGCTCGGCCTCGTGGCCATCGGGCAGACGCTCGTGGTGCTCGGCGCCTCGCTCGACCTGTCGGTCACCTACGTCATCAGCCTGTCGAGCCTGCTCGCGGCGACGATGATGGCCGGGAACGCCGGCAACATCCCGCTCGCGGTGATCGTGACGCTCCTCGTGTGCGCGGGGATCGGGCTCGTGAACGGGCTCATCGTGACGGTGCTCAAGGTCAACGGCTTCATCGCGACGCTCGGCGTCGGGCTGATCCTCCAGGGCATCCTCAACACGAACTTCGAAGGCTCGGCCGGCGAGGTCCCGTGGGCGTTCCAGCTCATCGGCGCGACCGGGGTCGGACCGATCCCGGTGTCCACGCTCATCATGATCGCGCTCGCCGTGCTGGTCTGGGTGCTGCTGAACCGCACCCGCACCGGCACCCATCTCTACGCCGTCGGCGGGGACCCCGAGATCGCGCGGCTCAGCGGCGTGCGCACCCGCCTGCCGCTGATCTGGGCGCACGTGCTGTGCTCCGTGTTCGCGGGGCTCGCCGGACTCCTGCTCGCCAGCCGTCTCGGCGTGGGCAGCCCGACGGTCGGTCAGCAGGGCGGCTACGCGCTGCTCTCCATCGCCGCGGTCGTGCTGGGAGGCACGCTGCTCCTCGGCGGGCGCGGCTCGATCTGGGGCACCATCGGCGGCGTCGCCATCCTCGCCGTCGTCGACAACGTCATGAGCGTGCTGCAGGTGAACCCCTTCCTCAAGGATGTGGTGCGCGGCATCGTCATCGTCGCCGCCGTCGCCGTCTACAGTCGGCGGGCCATCGTGCGCCGCCGGCCGCGCTTCGGGGCCGGCGGCACGCGCACCGGGGGAGACGACGCAGCGAAGGCGGCCGAAGGGGACATGGCGGTGGCGGCCGCCGAACTCGCCGATCCGACCATCGAGGTCGCCGCCGTCGACAGCGCAGGGGATACCGCCTCCGTGCGGGAAGGAGGACGCTCATGAACGCGCTGCGCACGCTCGTCAGCCCCCGCGGGGCGGTCTTCCTGCTGCTCGTGATCCTGCTCGTCGCGGTCGCCGTGCTCAACCCGAGCTTCGCCGAGCCCGGCCAGTTCATGCGATACCTGCAGCGCGTCGCGCCCATCGCGATCGTCGCGATCGGGCAGTACTTCGTGATCATCGCCGGGGAGTTCGATCTCTCCCAGGGGTCGCTCATCACGGCGCAGGTCATCATCGCCGGCAACCTCGTCGGCCAGGACGACGCGCGCACCCTCCCGGTGCTGCTGCTCATGGTGGTGTTCGGTATCGTCGTCGGGCTCGTCAACGGCGTCCTCACGACGCTGCTCAAGGTGCCGTCGTTCATCGTGACGCTGGGCATGATGCTCGCCCTGCTCGGCGGCGTGATGTGGTGGACGGGCGGCGCGGCCACGGGCAACCCGGCCGACAGCTTCCGCGAGATCGGCCGCGGAGGGATCCGCGACCTCCCCGTGCTGGAGTTCCTGCCCTGGGCCGTGCTGCTGCTCGCCGCCTGGCTCGCCCTCGGCATCGTCATCACCAAGCGCCCGCTAGGCAAGACCCTCATCGCGATCGGCGACAACGCCCACGCCGTGGACTACGCCGGTGCCCGCCGGGCCTGGGTCACCACCCGCGCGTTCGTGCTGTCCTCCCTCTCGGCCACCCTCTCCGCCGTCCTGCTGGTCGGGTACGCGGGAGTGCACCCGTCCGTCGGCCGGGGCTACGAGTTCACCGCGATCACCGCGGTGGTGCTCGGCGGCGTCGTGCTCGGCGGAGGTCGAGGCTGGATCGTCGGCGCCGTGGCCGGAGCGTTCGCGCTGGAGGCGCTGTTCCTGCTCCTGAACATCGCGGGCGTCCCCTCCACCCTCCGTGACGCCGTGCAGGGCGTCATCATCATCGCGGCCGTCGCCTATGCGGGTGTCGCCTTCCGAGCCCGCCGCCGGCGCGGTCCCCAGCCGACGGACGTCCATACCGCGGGGACCGAGAACGCCGAGAACCGCAGCACCGCATCAAGCCCTACAACCAGAGGAGATTAGCAATGCGACGATCGATGAAGATCGCCACCACAGGGGTGGCCCTCTTCGGCCTCATCGCGCTCGCCGGGTGCACGACCGACCCGTCCGTGGCGCCAGCGGAGTCGGAGAACCCCGAGGAGTCGGCCGAGACCACCGAGTGGTTCGACCAGGAGCTCTTCGACAAGCAGGACGAGGAGCGCGGCGTCGACCCCCAGGGCCCCGCCGACCAGCCCTACCTGCAGCACATCAACGCCGAGATGGTCGACACGTCGGAGTTCGCCAGCACCGGCGCCAAGAAGGCCTGCTTCGCGAACGCCTCGATCTCGAACCCGTGGCGGCAGACGGGCTGGATCACGATGAACGAGCAGCTGAAGGTGCTGCAGGAGTCGGGCGCGATCAGCGAGATGGAGACCCGCGACGCGCAGGACTCCGACGACACCCAGATCGCCGACATCGACTACTTCATCTCCGAAGGCGAGTGCGACGTCTTCCTCATCTCCCCGAACAGCACGGCGGCGATGACCCCCGCGGTCGAGCGGGCGTGCGAGACGGGCAAGCCGGTGGTCGTGTTCGACCGCGGCGTGAACACCGACTGCCCTGTCACGTTCATCCACCCGATCGGCGGCTTCGCCTGGGGCATCGACACCGCGGAGTTCCTCATCGACAACCTCGAAGAGGGCGACAAGGTCGTGGCTCTCCGGATCCTCCCCGGTGTCGACGTGCTGGAGCACCGCTGGGCCGGAGCCGAGAAGCTGTTCGAGGAGGCCGGGATCGAGGCCGTGGACCACTTCACCGGAGCGGACCCCGCCGAGATCAAGAGCATCATCAGCGACGAGCTCGCCAAGGGCGACGTGCAGGGCATCTGGATGGACGCCGGTGACGGCGCCGTCGCCGCCATCGAGGCCTTCGAGGATGCCGGGGCCGACTACCCGGTGATGACCGGCGAGGACGAGATGAGCTTCCTGCGCAAGTGGAAGGACACGGGCCTCACCGGCCTCGCCCCGGTGTACTCGAACTTCCAGTGGCGCACCCCTCTGCTCGCGGCGCAGATGATCTTCGCGGGCGAAGAGGTGCCGAAGGAGTGGGTGCTTCCGCAGAAGCCGATCACCGAGGCCGAGCTGGACGACTACCTCACGGCGAACGACGGCATGCCCGACGGCCACTACGCCAAGTTCGGCGGAGAGGACCTTCCCGGCTACCCGACGGTCTGGCAGGAGCGCCAGATCCCGTGACCCCGTGTGCTCCCGCCCTTCCGCTCCGCCTGAGGCGAGTGGGAGGGTGGGAGCACCCGCACGATCAGAAGGACAACGATGCCCCGCACGATCGCCGTCAACACCTGGGTCTGGACGTCTCCGCTGACGGACGACACCCTGGAGCCGTTCGCCCGCACGGCCGCCCGGATGGGCTACGACGCCCTGGAGCTGCCGCTGGAGAGCATCGGTGACTGGGACCCGCTCCGGGCCCGGGCCGTGCTGGACGGCCTCGGCATGGGCGCGGTCGTGGTCGGGGCGATGGGACCCGGGCGCTCGCTGCTCGCGCGCGCCGGAGACGTCGCCGCCACGCAGGACTACCTCCGCGCCTGCCTGGACGCCGCGGCCGTCCTCGGGGCCGCGGTCGTCGCCGGGCCGTTCTACGCCCCGACCGGCGTCACCTGGCGCATGGACGAGACGCAGCGGGCGGAGGTCGTCGGCGAGCTCAGGGACAACCTCGCCCCCCTCGCTCGCGAGGCCGCCGCGATCGGCGTGACGCTGGCCGTCGAGCCGCTCAACCGCTACGAGACCAGCGTGCTGAACACCGTGGCGCAGAGCCTCGATGCGCTGGCGCCGCTGCTCGGTGCCGGGGTGGGGCTGGCCCTCGACACCTACCACCTCAACATCGAGGAGAAGTGTCCCGCCGACGCGGTCCGGGCGGCGGGCGCCGCCATCGCGCACGTGCAGGTGTGCGGCAGCGACCGCGGTGCCGTGGGCGACGACCACACCGACTGGCCGGAGATGCTCCGCGCGCTCGACGACGCCGGCTACCGCGGCGTGCTGGGGCTGGAGAGCTTCACGGGCGAGAACGCGACGATCGCGGTCGCGGCCTCGGTGTGGCGACCGCTCGCGGCCAGCCAGGACGATCTCGCCGCCCGCAGCATCGCCCACCTGCGCGCCCTCGGCGCCTGAACCCCCGCGATACGAGCACCCGCGATACGAAGGAGTATCCATGAGCAGTCACCCGGTCACCCTGTTCACCGGCCAGTGGGCCGACCTGCCGTTCGAGGAGGTGGCCCGCCTCGCCGCGCAGTGGGGCTACGACGGGCTGGAGATCGCCGCGTCCGGCGACCACCTCGACCTCCGCCGGGCCGATGAGGACGATGCCTACGTCGCCTCCCGCCGCGAGATCCTCGACCGGCACGGACTGCGGGTGTTCGCGATCTCCAACCACCTCGCCGGGCAGGCGGTGTGCGACGACCCGATCGACTTCCGGCACCAGGGCATTCTGCGCCCGTACGTCTGGGGCGACGGCGCGGCCGAGGGTGTGCGGCAGCGGGCGGCGGAGGACATGACGCGTGCGGCCAGGGTGGCCAGGAAGCTCGGCGTCGACACCGTCGTCGGCTTCACCGGGTCGTCGATCTGGCCCTACGTCGCGATGTTCCCGCCGGTGCCGGAGACGGTGATCGCCCAGGGGTTCCAGGACTTCGCTGACCGATGGAATCCGATCCTCGACGTGTTCGACGGCGAGGGCGTGCGCTTCGCCCACGAGGTGCATCCAGGGGAGATCGCGTACGACTACTGGTCGAGCGTCCGCGCCCTCGACGCGATCGACCACCGCGACGCTTTCGGCTTCAACTGGGACCCCTCGCACATGATGTGGCAGAACATCGATCCCGTCGGCTTCATCGTCGACTTCGCCGACCGGATCTACCACGTCGACTGCAAGGACACCCGCCTGCGACCGAGGAACGGCCGTGCCGGGGTGCTCGGCTCGCATCTGCCGTGGGGCGACCCCCGGCGCGGCTGGGACTTCGTCTCGACGGGCCACGGCGACGTGCCCTGGGAGGACGCGTTCCGCGCGCTCGATGCGATCGGCTACGACGGCCCGATCTCGATCGAGTGGGAGGACGCCGGCATGGACCGCCTGCACGGCGCCCCCGAGGCGCTCGGTTTCGTGCGCTCCCTGCTGTGGCCGCAGCCCGCGGCCGCCTTCGACGCCGCGTTCCGCCACCAGTGACGGGACGGCGGGCGACCGGCCGTGCTCAGGGCTCCCGCAGGCGGACCAGGCGCTCGTGCCCGGTCTCCTCGAGCTCGGCGATGTCGTCACGCGACTTGAGGAAGTCGGAGAAGGAGCGATAGCCGAGTGCCTTCTCGCTGAACGACGGGTCCATGCGGCGCATGTGCGTCTTCACGGCCGAGCTGTGCAGCCACTCGTCGGCATCCGCCTTGTCGTGGCCGAGGCGCAGGGCGCGCTCCAGGAGCCGCGTGGCCTCGCCCTGGTCGTCGATCTTCTCCTCGACTTTGGGCTCCTCGGCAGTGGCCTTGGCCTTGGCCTTCGCCCGGGACTTCGACGCGGTCTTGGGCTTCGGGGTACCCGCGTCCGCGGCGGCCGGGGCGGACGGCTCCGCTGGGGCCTCGACCACCGGAGCGACGGCGGGCTGTGCCGCCTTCGCCGGACGCGCCACGCCCGGAAGCGAGTCGTACGACTCGAACTCGTCGCAGGCCGCGGCGAGCGACTTCGCCGTCGACCCGGCCACGCCCACCCCGATCACGTACCGGCCGAGGCGCTTGCAGCGCTGGGCGAGCGGCACGTAGTCGCTGTCGCCGGCCACGATGACCACATGGGTCAGGTCCGGAAGACGGAACATGTCCTCGACCGCATCGACCGCCAACCGGATGTCCGCGCCGTTCTTCGCGTACGCCGCGGCGGGGAAGAGCTGGACGAGGTCCACCGCGCGCGCCACGAGCTGCGACCGGTACTCGGCGTTGACCGGCGACGACCAGTCCGCGTACGCCCTCGTCAGCACGAGCGTGCCGAAGGACGCCGCGTAGTCGATGATCGCGCCGACCTCGATCATGGCCCGGTTCAGCCGCTCGGCGACCTCGGGGTCGTTCGGGTTCTCCGTGATGCGCTGGCGGTCCTTGCCGTAGGAGTTGCGGCCGTGGACCCGGTCGTACCAGGAGATGACGATGTTGTCGAAGTCCAGGTACACCGCCACGCGGGCGTCGGTCGTCTCAGCCACGGTCGTCCTCCTCGCCGGGGTAGCGCACGCCGATCTGCGCGCGGATCTCGTCCAGGGCACCCATGATGGCGACGCTCTCCGCGATGGGGAGGACGTCGCCCTCGAGGAGACCGTCGCGGACGAGGCGCTCGGCCGCGAACGCCTGGTACTGCATGCCGCGACCCTCGACGGACGAGACGTACTCCTCCTGCACCGTGCCGTCCGGCAGCACGAGACGGAACGAGGTAGGGGCGTACCAGACCCGGTCGATGTCGATGCGGGCCTCGGTGCCGACGATGCTCGCGGCGTTGGGGCCGGCGCCGCGCGAGGAGGAGAGCGTCGTGGAGATCGCCCCGCTCTCGTGGATCATGACGGTGGCGACCTCGGAATCGGCTCCGGTCTCGACCAGACGCCCCACCGCGCGGATGGTGGTCGGTGCCCCGAGGACATCCCAGACGAAGGAGATCGGGTAGATCCCCAGGTCGAGCAGCGCCCCGCCGCCCAGTTCGAGGGCGTTGAGACGGTGGGTCGGGTCGGAGGGCAGCTGCTGCGTGTGGTCGGCGGTCACGGTGCGGATCTCGCCCAGGGCGCCATCGGCGAGGAGCTCGCGGATGCGGACCATGTGCGGCAGGTACCGGGTCCACATCGCCTCCATGACGAGCAGCCCGCGCTCGGCGGCGAGCCGCTGGAGGTCCGCGGCCTGGGCGTGGTCGAGCGTGAACGCCTTCTCGACGAGGACGTGCTTCCCGTGCTCCAGGGCGAGCCGGGCGTTCTCGTGGTGCATCGGGTGCGGGGTGGAGACGTAGATGATGTCGACGTCGGGATCGGAGACCAGCGCCTCGTATGACGGATGCGCGTGCGCGATGTCGAAGCGCGCGGCGAAGGCATCGGCCGACTCCTGCGAGCGTGAGCCCACGGCGACGAGGTCGAGGCCGGCCGTGCGCAGATCGGATGCGAAGGCGCCGGCGATGCCGCCGGTCGCGAGGATTCCCCAACGAAGTCCAGTCATCCTCTCAGCGTAGAGGGTGGCGCGTGTGACCGTCTGTGACATCCGGTGACCTCCGGCTTCCTCCCCGTGGCCGGGATGGAGGCGGCGCTCCTACCGTGTCGGCATGACGGAACCCCTCGTGATCGGCGCCATGGTGCGCACCCTCGGCGCCTACCCCTCCGGCTGGCGGTATCCCGGAGCCCACCGCGACCCCGCGGAGGACGCGGACATCCTGCGCCGCATCGCGCGGGAGGGGGAGGACGCGGGTCTGGACTACCTCTTCTTCGGCGACTGGCTGGCGACCGGACCCGACCTGGAGTTCCGCGACCCCTACCTGCTCGCCCGCATCGACCCGCTGAGCGCGGTGCTGTTCCTCGCCGGGGTGACCTCGCGGATCGGTCTCATCGCGACGGTCAACACCACCTATGCCGATCCGTACGCCACGGCGCGGGCGCTGGCCTCCCTCGACGTCCTCACCCACGGCCGGGCCGGGATCAACCTCGTCACCGGCGCCGAGCCGCGTGCCGCGGGCAACCACGGCCGTGACGCCCACGCCGACACCGAGACCCGCTACGACCGGGCCGAGGAGTTCGTCGTCGCTCTGCGCCGGCTCTGGGACTCGTGGGACGAGGACGCCTGGATCGCGGACGCCGAGCGCGGCGTGCTCATCGACCCCGAGGGGCTGCGCGCGGCCGAGGTCACGGGCGCACATGTGCGGGTCGCCGGTCCGCTCAATGTCGCGCGTCCGCCGCAGGGGCGCATCCCGATCGTGCACGCGGGGACCTCGCCGCGGTCGCGGGCGCTCGCCGCGACCGCCGCCGATCTCGCGCTCATCGCCGCGCCCACCCTCGCCGATGCCGTGACCACGCGGCGGCGGCTGAAGGACATCGCCGCGGACGCGGGGCGCCCGGCGGAGGAGCTGAAGGTCATCGCCCCGGTGCTGCCCGTCGTCGCGGACTCGGACGCCGGGGCGCACCGGATCGTCCGGCGGCTGCTGAAGCTCGTGCCGCTCGCTGAGGGGGTGCAGCCCGATCGCGTCGCGTTCCCGCCGAACCGCACGGTGGACTCCCTCGCCGACGCACTGGAGGTGGCCGCCGACGACCCGCTGCGTGCCGCCGCCTTCGACGCCCCGGTGACGGCCGCCGAGGCGCTCCGGCTGGGGGAGCGGGGTGCCGCGCTCGTCGAGCGACTCGCGCGGATCGCCGGGCTCGCGGTCGGGGCGGAGGCGGCAGTGACCTGGCGGCATCTCGTCGCCGCGCACGCCGTCCCCGCGGCCTTCGTGGTCGGCGATGCCGGCACGATCGCCGACCACTTCGAGAGCTGGCGCGACGTGGGCGCCGCCGACGGCTTCAACGTCCTCTCGGCATTCCAACCCGCGCAGTTCGAGGCCTTCACCCGCCTCGCGGCCCCCGAGCTCCGCCGCCGTGGCCTGCTCCGCGCGGCGGAGGAGGCCGGCCAGGACGGCCGGCGTGAGACGCTGCGCGACCGCCTCCGTGTGACGTCGCGTGTCGGCGCGTGACCACGGGTGTCGTCTCGCGACACCCGGAGTCCGCCGCCTCGCCCCCGTGCCCTGCCGCTTCCTACCGTGAACACCACCTGCACCCCCTCCGCATCCGAGACCCTGTCTTCCGAATCCGAGGAGTCCCCCGCATGAACCGCCGCCTCATCCGCACCGCCGCCGTCGCGGTCCCGCTCGTCCTGGCCGGCAGCCTCGCCGCCTGCGCCACCTCGCCCGCCCCGGGGAACACTCCGGCCGACGCGGGGGACCCGGTCTCCGGCGGCACACTGACCTACCTCGAGCACCAGGCCTACACGAACCTGTACCCGCCGCAGGCCGGCTTCTACCCGAACGGCGGCATCGTCAACAACATCGCCGCCCGGCTCACCTGGCAGAATCCGGAGACGCTCGAGATCGAGCCGTGGATCGCCGCGGAGTGGACCGTGAACGACGACGCCACGGAGTACACCTTCGACCTCAATCCGGACGTGACGTTCTCGGACGGCACGCCCGTGGACGCCGCCGCCGTCGCGAAGAACTTCGACACCTACGGGCTGGGGGACGCCGAACGCGGTCTCACCGTCTCCGAGGCCATCAACAACTACGCCGGCAGCGAGGTGGTGGACGAGGACACCGTGACGTTCCGCTTCAGCGCGCCGTCGCCCGGCTTCCTGCAGGCGACGTCGACCATCAACTCGGGGCTGCTGTCCCCGGAGACGCTGGACGGCACGATCGAGGATTTCGGCGCCGGCAACGCGGAGGAGATCATCGGCTCCGGTCCCTTCACCGTCACCGACGAGAAGCTCGGAACCGAGTACACCCTCACCGCCCGCGACGACTACGACTGGGGCCCGGACAGCGCCGAGAACGACGGTCGTCCCTACCTCGACGCCGTGCACGTGCTGGTGACCCCCGAGGACTCCGTCCGCATCGGGTCGCTGCTCGCGGGCCAAGCCGACTACGTCCGCTACGTCCAGGCGTTCGACGAGGACCGCGTGGAGGGGGCCGGCTTCACGCTGTACGCGCCGCAGACCCGCGGCGTGAACAACTCGATCGCCCTCCGCCCGGAGAACCCGCTGCTGTCCGACATCCGCGTGCGTCAGGCGATCATCGCCGCGGTCGACGCGCAGGAGGTCGTCGACACCCTGTTCACCGAGAACTACCCGGTGGCCACGTCGGTGCTGTCCTCCCAGGCAGCGGGATACAAGGACGAGTCCGCGCACTACGCCCACGACCCGGAGAAGGCGGAGGCGCTGCTCGACGAGGCGGGCTGGAAGCCCGGCGCCGACGGCATTCGCGAGAAGGACGGCGAGCGGTTGTCCATCACGGTCTACGAGGCCAAGCCGCAGCCGCTGTCGAAGCAGACCCTGGAGCTCGTGGCGCAGCAACTCGCGGCGGTCGGCGTCGAGCTCACCGTCAAGCCCGGCGACGCGGGCAGCTACGCGGAGGACACGCGTGATCCCCTGAAGACGGGGTTCTACCACTCGATGGTCGGCCGTGCGGATCTCGACGTGATCAAGAGCCAGTACTTCACGAAGAACCGCGACGTGCTGATCTCGCAGGACGCGACGCTCGACGAGCTGCTCCTCGCCGTCGCCTCCGAGCCGGATGCCGAGAAGCGGGTGGCCGCCTCCCAGGCCGTGCAGGACTACATCGCGGAGCAGGCGTACGTGATCCCGCTCTTCGAGGAGCCGCAGGTCTACGGCGCGGCGACGTACGTGCACGGCGTCGCGTTCGAGTCGGTCGGCCGCCCCACGTTCTCCGGCGTGTGGCTCGCGGAGCACTGAGGACCACGGTGACCCCATGACCTTCGTCCTCCGACGGGCCGGGCAGGCCGCGATCGTGCTGATCGCGGCCTTCACGGCCACGTTCTTCCTGCTGCAGCTGCTGCCGGGAGACGCCATCCTCATCAAGTTCTCCGACCCGAGCCTGGGGCTCTCGCCGGAGCAGCTCGACGACATCCGCGCGACCTACGGCGCCGACGTGCCGTGGGGGGAGCAGTATCTGCACGCGGGGCTCGGCTTCCTCGCCGGC
Organism: Microbacterium sp. NPDC064978; assembly: GCF_044543605.1. NCBI lineage: Bacteria > Bacillati > Actinomycetota > Actinomycetes > Micrococcales > Microbacteriaceae > Microbacterium > Microbacterium sp. NPDC064978. Next base: position 447,847 of record NZ_JBITWF010000003.1, read on the forward strand.
GACTTCGGCTACTCGACCCAGTACGGCACCCCGGTCCGGACGATGCTCGCTGAAGCACTGCCCGCCACGCTGCTGCTCGCGGCGCTCGGGCTCCTGGTCGCCGTCCTGCTCGCGGTGCTGATCGCGGTGCTCTCCTCGCTCGCGCCCTTCCCCTGGCTGCGGGACGGTCTGCGGCAGGTGCCGGGACTGTTCGTGGCGGTCCCTGTGTTCTGGCTCGGGATCCTGCTCATCCAGGTGTTCTCGTTCGGGCTCGGATGGGTGCCGATCGTGGGGGCCGATCCGGTCAGCGGCCTGATCCTCCCCGTCCTCACGCTCGCCGTGCCGATCTCGGCGCCCCTCGCCCAGGTCCTGGTCCGATCCATTGACCGCGTGCAGGCGCAGCCGTTCGTGACCGTGGTGCGGGCGAAGGGCGCGCCGCCGGCGTGGGTGCTCACGCGGTCGGTCGCGCGCAACGCCGCCGTCCCGACCCTCACCATCGCGGGGGTGCTGTTCGGAGAGCTCGTCGGAGGAGCGGTGGTCACCGAGACCGTCTTCGGCCGCACCGGCATCGGACGCCTCACGGAGCAGGCCGTCGCGAACCAGGACATCCCGGTGCTGCAGGGAGTGGTGCTCCTGTCGGCCCTGGGGTTCGTGGTGATCAGCTTCGCCGTCGACCTCGCCACGCCCCTGATCGACCCGCGGCAGCGGCGGGCGGCCCGCGCCGCCCGGTCGCGCCCCGTCCGTCCCGCCGCCCAGGAGGTGCCCGCATGACCGCTCCCGTCATCGTCGAGACGTCGGTCGAGACGTCGAGTGCCCCGCCCGCGCCGTCCGCCCCGGCGCCCGTCTCCGCATCCCTTCCGCGACGGCGGTCGCGCGCCTGGGGGCTGTACCTCGCGTTCGCTGTCGTCGTCGTGGCGGTGCTGTGGGCGGTGATCCCGGGGGTCTTCGCGCCGGGCGATCCGCTGACCGGCGTGCCCGCCGACAAGCTCCTGCCGCCGAGCGCCGCGCACTGGTTCGGGACCGACGCCCTCGGCCGCGACCTCTTCGGCCGGGTCGTGCACGGCGCGGTGCACTCCCTGTCGGGCGCGCTCATCGCCGTGACGGTCGGCCTCGCGCTCGGCACGCTCCTCGGAGCCGTCGCCGGCGCGACCGGCGGTGTCGTGGACGACGTGCTGATGCGGATCGTCGACGTGCTGCTGGCCATCCCCGGGCTGCTGCTGTCGCTCTCCGTCATCATCCTGCTCGGCTTCGGAACGGTGAACGCGGCGATCGCCGTGGGACTCGGCAGCGTCGCCGCCTTCGCCCGGCTCATGCGCGCCGAGGTGGCGCGGGTGCGCCGCACCGAGTACGTCGAGGCGGCGTACGGCAGCGGCGGCACCTTCGTCGCCGTGCTCCGCCGGCATGTGCTCCCGAACGCCCTCACCCCGATCATCGCGCTCGCCGCGCTGCAGTTCGGCACGGCCATCCTCGCCATCTCCACCCTCGGCTTCCTCGGCTACGGGGCCCCGCCGCCCACCCCCGAGTGGGGGCTGCTGATCGCCGAGGGGCGCAACTACATCGCGACCGCCTGGTGGCTCACGGCGCTCCCCGGCCTCGTGGTGGTCGCCGTCGTGCTCAGCGCCAACCGCATCAGCCATCGGCTCGGAAGGAGCTCGCGATGACCGCGCCCCCGTCCTCAGCAACCCCCGTCCTCGCCGCGACGGACCTGCGGGTCTCGTACGCCGGCCGCGAGGTCGTGCACGGCCTCTCCTTCGCCATCGCGGAGGGGGAGACCCTCGCCCTCGTCGGCGAGTCGGGCTCCGGCAAGTCCACCACGGCGCACGCCCTCCTCGGCCTGCTGCCGGAGGGCGGACGGGTCGAGGGCGGGCGCGTCCGGCTCGGGGACCTCGACATCTCCGGATGGTCGGATCGGGCGTTCCGCGGCATCCGCGGCTCGGAGATCGGGCTGGTCCCGCAGGATCCGACGACGTCGCTCGACCCGGTGCGCCCCGTCGGCGTGCAGGTCGCCGAGGTGCTGCGTCTGCACGGGCATCGCGACCGGCGTTCCCGGAACGCCCGCGTGCTCGAGCTGCTCGACCGCGTCGGGCTGGACGATCCCGATCTGCGCGCCCGACAGTATCCGCACGAGCTGTCCGGCGGCATGCGACAGCGGGTTCTCATCGCCGCCGCGATCGCCCTCCGCCCTCGGCTGCTCATAGCGGACGAGCCCACCAGCGCCCTCGACGCCACGGTGCAGCGCCGCGTACTTGACCTGCTGGACGAGCTGCAGCTCGAGGACGGCACGAGCATCCTGCTCGTGACGCACGACCTCGGCGTCGCCGCGGACCGGGCGGCGCGGATCGCGGTGCTGAAGGACGGCCGGATCGTGGAGCAGGGGCCGAGTGCGCAGGTGCTCGCGGAGCCGGAAGACCCGTACACGAGGCAGCTGCTCGCCGACGCGCCCGCCTTCACGACCGGCTTCCGGCGTCCGGACGCGCCGCCGTTCCTCCGGGATGCCGCGGCGGTGGCCGCCGAGAAGCCGTACGAGATCGTGGCCGCCGGCCTCGTGAAGGAGTTCCGGGTCGCGGGTCGTGAGCGCTTCCGGGCGGTCGACGACGTCTCCTTCCGGGTGCGCCGCGGCACGACCCATGCGCTGGTCGGCGAGTCCGGATCGGGCAAGTCCACGACCGCGCGACTGGTCACGCGCTTCCTCCGTCCGGATGCCGGGACCGTGGAGCTCGCGGGGGAAGACGCGACGGCCGTCGAGGGGGCGCGACTGCGTGCGCTGCGCCGACGGATCCAGCTCGTGTACCAGAACCCCTTCGCCTCCCTGGATCCGCGGCAGCAGATCGCCGACATCGTGGCCGAGCCGCTGCACAACTTCCGCATCGGCGGCCGGTCCGAGCGTCGGGAACGTGCGGTCGCCCTGCTCGAGCGCGTGGCGCTGCCGGCGGATGCGGCCGGCCGCACGCCGAGCGAGCTGTCCGGCGGGCAGCGCCAGCGGGTCGCGATCGCTCGGGCGCTCGCCGTCGACCCCGAGATCCTCGTGCTCGACGAGGCGGTGTCGGCGCTCGATGTGACGGTGCAGGCGCGCATCCTCGAACTGCTCTCCGCGCTCCAGGCCGAGCTCGGACTCACCTACCTCTTCATCTCGCATGACCTCGCGGTGGTGCGTCGCATCAGCCACACCGTCTCTGTCATGCACCGCGGGCGCGTGGTGGAGGACGGGCCGACCGAAGAGCTGTTCCACGACCCGCAGCACGAGAACACCCGGGAGCTGCTGGCCGCGGTTCCCGGTCGAACGGAGATCATCGCATGAGCGCCACCGCCCCTCGCCCCACCGTCGCGTTCTTCACCCGGCTCCTCGACGACGCATCCCCGGACGACCGCTACCGCCTCGCCCTGGCGCAGATCCAGCACGCCGAACGGCACGGCGTGGGGAGGGCGTGGGTGGCGCAGCATCATTTCCGGGCGGCGGAAGGCGGGCTGCCCTCGCCGCTCGTCTTCCTCGCCCATGCCGCGGCACGCACCTCGGGGATCCGGCTCGGCACCGGGATCATCACGCTGCCCCTCGAAGACCCGGTACGGGTGGCCGAGGACGCCGTGGTGGCCGACCTGCTCGCGGACGGGCGGATCGACCTCGGGCTCGGCAGCGGCGGCACCCCGTCGTCCTTCACGCCCTTCGGGGAGGACGTGCGCGACAAGGGGCCCACCTACGACCGCAAGCTGGGCGTGCTGCTCGACGCTCTCCAGGGCCGCGACGTCGGTGCGGGGAACACGCTGTATCCGGACGCGGGGTCGCTGGCCGCGCGGATCTGGCAGGCGACGTTCTCGGCACCTGGCGGTCATCGAGCAGGCGTCCACGGTCATGGACTGCTGCTGTCCCGCACGCAGCCCCGCCCCGGCGACCGTCTGCACGCACCGCTGTCCGCCCTGCAGGACCCGATCATCGACGCGTACCTCGACGCGCTCCCCGCCGGCGCGGCCCCGCGGATCACCGCCTCCCGCACCGTGTTCGTGGCGGACGACCGCGCCGAGGCGCTCCGGTTCGCCGAGGTCGGTCTACGGCGGGCGGCCGAGGGCTTCCGGCGGCAGGGCCAGACGATCCCCGGCGACGGCATCGACGACCTCATCGCCGCTCTCGACACGCATCTCGGCACCCCCGAGGAGGTCGCAGCCTCGCTCGCCGCCGACACCACGTTGCACCGCGCGACCGAGGTGGCGTTCCAGGTGCACTCGGTCGACGCGCCGCACGCCCACGTCCTGCGCTCGATCGAGCTGTTCGCGACGGAGGTCGCCCCGGCCCTCGGCTACGCGCTCACGCCGCCGGATCCCGAGACCACCCACACGCCCGAGAACACCCCCACCGTGAAGGAGAACGCATGACCGCCGACATCGTCGACCAGCTGACGGGGGTGACGCCGGAGCTGGATGCGCTGCGGCGCCGCCGCCCCGTGACCAGGGCGCAGCTCCAGGCGAGCTTCGACGCGCTCTTCCACCCGGTCGCCGCGGAGCATGTGTCTCTCGCAGAGCGCGCGCTCATCGCGGCGTTCGCGACGGCGCTCGCCGGTGCCGACGACCCGACGGCGGCGTTCTACGCCCGGAGGGCCCGCGAGATCGACCCGGAGCGCGCCGCGATCGTCGCCCGGGAGGCCGGAGCCGCCGCGACCACGGGACCATTCGGCGCCTACACCGAGCGCGGGCTGGAGGCCGAGAGTACCGACGGCACTCGCTACCTCCCGGATGAAGCGGCATCGGCGGCCTTGGGGGAGCGTCTCGCGACCGCTCTCGCGCACACGCACCTGCTGGTGTTCCGCCCCCGCGAGGCATCCGGTGCCGACCTCGGCCGCCTGCACGACGCCGGCTGGTCGACGGACGGCATCGTGACGCTGTCGCAGCTCGTGTCCTTTCTCGCCTTCCAGCAGCGGGTCGTCACCGGCCTCCGCGTGCTTCAGGAGGCCGGACTCACCGCCGCCGACACAGCGACCGCCACCGACACCGACACCGACACCGACACCGACACCGACACCGACGAGGAGGCCGCATGACCGCCGCCGACACCGTGCTCCGCCACGACGCCGCCCCCTATCCGCACGCCTTCACCCGCGCCGAGGTCGGCTGGACGCCGCACCTCGCGCCCCTGGCGGAGGAGGATCTGACCCCGCGGCACCTCGACGGCCTCGTCGACGCCGCCCGGGCGAAGAACGAGTACTTCCGGCTGCTCGCCCGCGACCCCGAGGTGCTGCGCGCCCGCACCCTCGTCGACAAGGACATCTTCTACAACGCCGCGGAGGGCCTCCCACGGGCGGAGCGGGAGCTGGCGGCCACCGCCGCCTCGCGCCGCAACGGCTGCGTGTTCTGCGCCTCCGTGCACTCCCGGTTCGCGGCGCACCACAGCAAGCGGCCGAAGGACGTCGACGCGCTGCTCGCCGAGGGTGTGGACGCGGATCTCGGGGAGCGCTGGAACGCGATCGTCGCGGCAGCGGTCGCGCTGGCCGACACGCCTCGCGCGTTCGGTCCCGCGCACATCGCGCGCCTCCGTGCGGCCGGACTGGACGACCTCGAGATCGCGGACGTCGTGCACGGCGCGGCCTTCTTCAATTGGGCGAACCGGCTGATGCTCTCGCTCGGCCGCCCCGTCGCGCCCGCCTGACCGACAGGGAGGTCGTCGCCGGATGCGCTACCGTCGCATCATGACAAGCCGTCTGCGGCGCCGAAGCCTCCCTGTCGTCGGCTTCGTCGCTGCGGCCGCAATGTTCGTCGGGTGCGCGCCGAGCATCGAGAACCTCGTGCGGGTGAGCCTCGCGGATTCCATCGAAGACGCGCAGGACAGCATGTGGGAGCACCGCGGCAAGATCGTCACGGACCCGGAAGTGACCATCGCCGAACTCTCCCTCGCCTCCGACCTCCGAGACGGAACCGACGAGCTCGACGGCAACCCCCGCAAGCTCCTCGACCTCGACAAGAGGGACGACAGCACCACCCTGACACTCCTCGCACTCGGTGGCGCGCAAACGGGCGGTGGCTGGTGGTACGAGCAGCGCCAGGGGGCGGTGTGCTTCACCCTGACCTTTCCGCGAGGCGAAGAGATCGTGGAGACAGGCCCCGCGGACTGCCCGGACATCCCGGAACTGGACGGCATCGAGGACGTCGTCCCGCTCGAAGAACTCGACGTCAGAATCACCGCCACCAAGGCCGACTACCCTGACTCGGTGTGCCAGTGCTACAGCGGCAGTGAGTGCGACTGCCCCGGAGGCTAGGCGATCGGGTCGGAGCCCGTCGCCGCAGCAACTCCGCTCCGGTGCCACCCTGATCTCTCAGGGGACGAGGATGATCTTCCCCGAGGCGGCGCCGGTCTCCATGAGTTCATGGGCCCGTGCCGCCTCGGCGAGGGGCAGCTCCGGTGCTCCGAGCAGAAGCACTACGATCCGAATGTGACGTCTCAGAACCAGCTCGACGCCGGGGTGCCTGGTTCACCACGCCAGGTGGCCGCGGCCGAGACCGAACGGCATTGGCTCCTGTTGGCGGCGCAAGTCTTCCTCACCGGCTTGACCACGTATGTCGCGATAGCGATCTGGTCGACCACCGCGGCCGGGTACACAGAGGGCTTGCAGATCGTCGGATTCGCGGTCCTCTCCACTCCGCTTACGATCCTGGCGTTCCTGATCGGGCTGCCTCTGCGTATCGTGCCGAGGGCACGTCGGTGGTGGGTTCGATACGCGGGGTGGTTCTTCGCCTTGTTCGGAATCGCTGCGGGCGGCATGCTTCTGTCCTACGTCGTCGGCGATGCAGGACCGGTTCGCTATGCCCAGAGTGGATGGCCTGTGAGTGACGGCTATGCACCGGACGCGCGACTCTTCGCGCCATCCCTTGCTGTGCTGGCGTTCGCGACCATGCATCTTCGCCTCCCACCGCGCCGGAAGCCGAAAGCCGCCTGACCGATCAGTGTCTCCTGGCCGCGGCAGAACCCGCCGAACGCCGCGTGCGGGGTGACGCCCGACGCTGTCAGGGTTGGGGTCAGGGGACGAGGATGATCTTCCCCGAGGCGGCGCCGGTCTCCATGAGTTCATGGGCCCGTGCCGCCTCGGCGAGGGGCAGCTCCGGGCCGAGCTCGATGGTGAAGTCGCCCGCGGCCAGGAGGTCCACGGTCTTCTGCAGCGCCTCGGCGCGCCACTCCAGCTCCTGCGGCGTGAGCGGCTCGGGGGACCCGCCGGAGAACGCCCGGATGCCGAAGTCGGCGGCGTCGGGACCGCGGACGATGGTCGCGATGCGGTCGCGGTCCGCGACCAGGGCGAGGGAGGTCTCGATGGCCTCGTCGGTGCCCGCACAGTCCAGGACGACGGTCACGGGGGAGGGGGCCGCCGCGCGGACGCGGTCGAGCAGGCCGTCGCCGTAGGCCACGGGGATCGCGCCGAGCTCGCGGAGCTGGTCGTGCCGGGCGGGGCTCGCGGTGGCGATCACCGTCGCGCCCCAGGCGACCGCGAACTGCACGGCGGCCTGGCCGACCGAGCCGGATCCTGCGTGCACGAGGAGCACGTCGTCGGCCGTCACGGCGAGCGAGCGGAGGGACTGGTAGGCGGTGCCGGCCGGGATGCCGATCGCCGCACCCTCGGCCGCGGTGACGGCGTCCGGGAGCTTCACGAGCTTGTCGACCTCGACCGCGAGGGCGGAGGCGTAGGTCCCGAGCGTGTCGCGGATCGCGACGCGGTCGCCGACCTCGAACCCGTCGACGCCCTCGCCCAGCACCTCGATCACCCCGGCACCGTCGAATCCGACCGGACGCGGTTCGGTGATCGGCGCAGACGGGCGCTTGCCGCCACGGAGCTTCGCGTCGATGGGGTTGGCACCGGCCGCCTCGATGCGCACCAGCACCTCGCCGCGGACGGGCACGGGGTCAGGCACCTCCATCAGGTGGAGGACAGCGGGGGATCCGAACTCGGTGTAGACGATCGCGCGGGCCATGCCCTCAGGCTACCCGGCGGGGGTCACTTCCCCGCGAGCGCCTTGGTGATCCGCTGCGGCGACACCGGCTGCGCGGTGCCGAGACGCTGAGCGAAGACGCTGACCCGGTACTCCTCCAGCAGCCAGCGCACCTCGACGATCGCGGGGGGAGCGTCGGGCGCGAGGGGGATCGTGCCGCCGGCGTCCGCGAACAGCACCGCCATCCGCTCGAACTCCGTCATCCGTGCGCGGTCCTTGCCCGGCTCGTTCGCCAAGGTCTTCAACCGGTCGATCATGCCGTCGAGGTACCGGGGGAAGTGGGCGAGCCGGTCGACACCCGCCGCCGCGACGAAGCCGGGGTGCAGCAGTCCGGAGAGCTGGGTGCGGATGTCGTTCAGGGGGCCGAGCAGCGCCAGCGAGTTCTGGGACTTGATGCCGCGCTCCACCTCCCGCGCCTTCGTGAGGATGCGGGCGACGAGGGAGACGCAGGCGAAGAGCTCGTCGACGAGCACGGCGGACACGGCGTCGCGCACGCGGGCGAACTCGGCCTCGGTGCGCACGACGCCGCGGTCGCGGCCGTCGGCGCCGGTCGACGCGTCGATCACGCGACGGGCGACGGCGGCTCGGCAGTCCTCGATGAGCGCGGCCGCCGACGGATAGGGCGAGGCGGCGAGGGCGAGCTTCTCCTGGCTGGTGAGGTGCTGCTGCACGTACGAGGACGGCGAGGGCACCGCGAGCAGCACGAGACGGAGCACGCCGTCGCGCGTGGCGGCGGCCGCGGCGTCCGGGGTCGCCTCGACCCGCACCGACACGCTCTTGCCGGCATCGACGATCGCCGGATACCCGCGGACGACGCCGCCCGCGACCTTCGTGTCGATGACCGCCGGGAGGTCGCCGAACGTCCACGCCGTCAGCCCGGTCTGCTCGACCGGAGCGGCGGCCACGCGCTCCGCCCCGCGCGGTCCCGGTGCCTCCGCACGCCCGGGGCGCGCGATGGAGCGGGCGACGCTGCTGCGCGCGCGGTCGGAGAGCTCGGCCTGCAGCGCCCGGAGATCGCGCCCTGACCCGACCACCCGTCCCCGCTCGTCCACGGCGCGGAAGTTCATGCGCAGGTGCGCCGGCACCCGCTCGTCATCGAAGTCCGCGGCCGTCACCACCTGGTTCGCGAGCGGCTGCACGAGCCGCGCGAGCGCTTCCTTGAGGGTGCGCGGGGGGAGGCCGCCGTGCACCTCCGGACCTTCGTCGGCCAGCGCCGCCCCGAACTTCTCCGCCCAGTCAGCGGCGGGGACGACGTGGCGGCGGATGGCCTTGGGCAGCGCGCGCAGGAGTCCGGTGACGAGCTCGGCGCGGAGCCCCGGCACCTGCCAGTCGAAGCCGCGATCCTCGATCTGGGCGAGCAGCGGTAGCGGCAGCACGACGCTCACGCCGTCATCGGGGGCACCCGGCTCGAACCGGTACGCGAGGCCGAGCACCTGGTCGCCTTGCGTCCATCGGGTCGGGAACTCGCGCTGGTCGGCGCGGTCCTCGTCGTCGATGAGGTCGCTTTCGCGCATCACGAGCAGCTTCGGCGTGGTCGTCAGCGCCTCGCGCCACCACTTCTCGAACGACCGCACGTCGAACACCTCGGCGGGGATGCGCTCGTCGTAGAACCGGAAGACGGCCTCGTCGCCGGCCAGGATGTCGCGGCGCCGCTCACGCTCCTCGAGCTTCTCCAGGCGGCGGCGGAGCTCGGCGTTGCTGCGCCAGAACGCGCTGACCCGTTTGTCGATCCGGGACGGGTCCCACTCGCCCTCGACGAGCGCATGACGGACGAAGAGCTCGCGCGAGGCGGCCCGGTCGATGCGGGCGAACTGCACGCGCCGGCGCGGGATGATCTCGACCCCGAACAGCGTGACCTTCTCGAACGCCACCGCGGCTCCGGCGTCCTTGGACCAGTGCGGCTCGGTGACCTGACGCTTCGCGAGGTCGCCGGCGAGGGGCTCGGCCCAGGCGGGGTCGATGGCGGCGACGGTGCGGGCGAAGGTGCGGGAGGTCTCCACGATCTCGGCCGCCATGACCGCCCGGGGGCTCTTCTTGCGCAGCCCCGATCCCGGGAAGATCGAGAACCGGATACCCCGCGCGCCCCAGTACTCCGTGATCCGGCGGCGGGCGTCCTTCGCGGGAGAGTGGGCCTTCCCCGCGGGGGCGGTGCGCTCGTCGAGGACGCCGATCTGCGACAGCAGGCCGGACAGCAGCGCGCGGTGGATGGCATCCGGATCGGCCGCGCCACTCGGCTCCGCCCCGCGATCGGGGCTCTTGACGAGCGTCCGGAGCTGCCGATGCACGTCGAACCACTCGCGGACCCGCACGTAGTTGAGGTGCTCGCTGCGGCACAGGCGCCGGAACGCGCTGGAGCCGAGCTCCCGCTGCTGTTCGCGCAGGTGGTTCCAGAGGTTCAGGAGGGTGAGGAAGTCGCTCGTCGGGTCCACGAAGCGCGCGTGCAGCCGGTCGGCCTCCTCGCGCCGCTCCTCCGGTCGCTCCCGCACGTCCTGGATGGACAGCCCCGCGACGATCGCGAGCACGTCCCGCAGCACCGCCCCCTGGGTCCCTGAGCCTGTCGAAGGGCCCGCACCCCGCTGGGTCCCTGAGCCTGTCGAAGGGCCTGACCCCCGCTGGGTCCCTGAGCCCGTCGAAGGGCCGGCCTCGATGAGCATCCGCGCGAACCGGGGGTCCATCGGCATCCGGGCGATGTCCCGCCCGATGCGGGTGAGCCGGGGGCCGTCGTCCGGTCCCTGAGCCTGTCGAAGGGCGCCGAGCTCGGTGAGCAGGTCGAACGCCGCCTTCACGCCCCGGGAGTCGGGCGGGGTGAGGAAGGGGAACGCGGTGATGTCGCCGAAGCCGAGCGCGAGCATCTGCAGGATGACGGAGGCGAGCGAGGTGCGCAGGATCTCGGGCTCGGTGAACTCGGGACGCCGCGCGTAGTCCTCCTCGGAGTACAGGCGGATGGCGATGCCGTCACTCGTGCGGCCGGCGCGACCGGAGCGCTGGTTCGCCGAGGCCTGCGAGATGGCCTCGATGGGGAGCCGCTGCACCTTCGAGCGGTTGCTGTACCGGGAGATGCGGGCCGTCCCGGTGTCGATGACGTACTTGATGCCGGGCACCGTGAGGCTCGTCTCGGCCACGTTCGTCGCGAGCACCACGCGGCGACGGACGCCGGCCACGGTGCTGCGCTCGAACACCCGGTGCTGCTCCGCGGCGGAGAGCCGGCCGAACAGGGGGAGGACCTCGGTGGGAGAACGGTCCTTGGCGTAGGCGGCGCGCACCGCGTCAGCCGCGTCCCGGATCTCCGCTTCGCCGGGCAGGAACACGAGCACGTCGCCCGGGGCCTCCCGGTCGAGCTCGCGGAGCGCCGTGACGATCGCGCTCACCTCGTCCTCCGGCTCGCCGGCGGCGTCCTGCTCCGCGTCCTCGTCGACGAGCGGGCGATAGCGGATCTCGACGGGATAGGTGCGCCCCGACACCTCGATGACCGGAGCGGGGGTGCCGTCGGCCGCGGCGAAGTGCCGCGCGAAGCTCTCCGGATCGATCGTGGCGGAGGTGATGACCACCTTCAGGTCCGGGCGCTCCGGGAGGATGCGGGCGAGGTAGCCGAGCAGGAAGTCGACGTTGAGGGACCGCTCGTGGGCCTCGTCGATGATGATCGTGTCGTAGCGCGTCAGCAGGCGGTCGCGGTGGATCTCGTTGAGGAGGATCCCGTCGGTCATCAGGGCGATGCGCGTCTCGTCGGAGACCTTGTCGGTGAAGCGCACCTTGTAGCCGACGAGCGTGCCGAGCTCGACCCGCAGCTCCTCGGCCACGCGCTCCGCGATCGTGCGGGCGGCCAGCCGCCGGGGCTGGGTGTGGGCGATGCGCTCGCGGCCCAGTTCCAGCGCGATCTTCGGCAGCTGCGTGGTCTTCCCCGATCCGGTCGCGCCGGCGACGATGACGACCTGGTGGTCCCGGATGGCATCGGCGATCTCGTCCCTGGCGGCGCTGACGGGCAGCTCCGGGGGATAGGAGATCACAGGGGAGGACATAGCCCTCCATCGTATGCCGGGATGCACACCGGAGCCGCCGCGATCGCCGCATACGATCATCGGGTGATGACTGCTCTGCGCCCCGTGCGCTGGTTCCGCGAGTTCGGTCGGCCGCCGCGCATCCTCGGCCTCGACGTCGCACGGGGTCTGGCGATCCTGGGAATGGCCGGCGCCCACGTCGGCATGACCGACGCTTTCGACTGGGGCGACCCCACCACGTGGACGGACCTCGTGCACGGTCGTTCCTCGATCCTCTTCGCGCTGCTCGCCGGCGTCTCCATCGCGCTCATGACGGGGCGCGACGTGCTGCCGGAGCGGGAGCGTCTCCCCGGCATCCGCCTGAATCTCGTCGGCCGCGGCGCCGTGATCTTCGTGATCGGCCTGGCCCTGGAACTCCTCAACACCCCGATCGCCGTGATCCTGACGCTCTACGGGCTGCTCTACGTCGCGGTCATCCCCGTGCTGCGGTGGCGGCCCCGGCAGCTGCTCCTCGGCGCCGCCGTCCTCGCGCTCGCCGGTCCGGCGCTGCTCGCCCTGATCAGCGCGGTGGCGCTGCAGCCGTTCGGTGCGGGCATCGGGTTCGTGCTCTACGGCACCTATCCGATCACCGTGTGGCTGGCTCTCGTGCTGGGCGGCATGGCCCTGGGCCGGCTCCGCGTGCAGGAGGTGCGCACGGCCGTCGTCGCCCTCGTCGTCGGGGTGGTCCTCGCCGCGATCGGCTACGGCCTGGGAGCCGTGGGCGCGAGTACAGGTCTCGGCGGGACGGGCTCGCTCACCTCCTCGACGAGCGGGTACTCCGGCAGCGAGAGTCTGGACAGCCTCCCCAGCGAGAGCCTGGACAGCCTTCCCGCCGAGAGTCTGTCGTCGTTCATCCCGGACGACGTGATGCCGCCGTCCGGTTGGGAGAGCTACCCCGAGGCTCTCGCCGCGACCGATCCGCTCGGCTCGATGGTCCGCGCGGTCTTCGCCGTCGACCCGCACAGCGGCGGCACCGCCGAGATCCTGGGCTCCGGCGGGTTCGCCCTGGCGGTGATCGCGCTGTGCCTGCTCCTGAGCCGCCCGCTGCGCTGGCTGCTGCTGCCGCTCGGCGCTCTGGGGTCCATGCCACTCACGGCATACAGCCTGCACGTCGTCTCCGTCGTCCTCGTCGCGGGCCCTGGCGGCTTCATCGCGGACAACTCGTTCTGGGGGCTCACAGCCGTGGCACTCCTGGTGGTGACGACGCTGTGGGCGATGTTCGTCGGACGCGGTCCCCTGGAGCGCCTCGTCGGTAAGGGGGCCGCCGCGATGGCCGCGGTCCCTCGGCGCTGACGCTTTTCGTCATCCGCACGGGCAGGCCTGTCATCACAGGTCCTAGGCTGGGGGGATGACCATTCCTGCACTCGAACTGAACGACGGCAACTCCATCCCCCAGCTGGGCTACGGCGTCTTCAAGGTGCCGCCGGCAGAGACCGAGAAGGCGGTGAGCGAGGCCCTCGAGATCGGGTACCGCCACATCGACACCGCCGCGATCTACGGCAACGAGGAGGGCGTGGGCGCTGCCATCGCGTCCTCCGGCATCCCGCGCGAGGAGCTCTTCGTCACCACGAAGCTGTGGAACGACCGTCATCACGACGACGAGCCCCGCGCCGCCATCGGCGAGAGCCTCGAGAAGCTCGGCCTGGAGCAGGTCGACCTGTACCTCGTGCACTGGCCCACTCCGGCGAAGGACGACTACGTCCACGCGTTCGCGAAGCTCATCGAACTGCGCGACGCGGGCCTGACCCGCAGCATCGGCGTCTCGAACTTCCTCGTCCCGCACCTGGAGCGCACGGTGAAGGAGACCGGCGTCGTCCCGGCCGTGAACCAGATCGAGCTGCACCCGGCGTATCAGCGCCGCGAGGAGGTCGCCTGGGCCGAGGCCAACGGCGTGCGCATCGAGGCGTGGGGTCCGCTCGGCCAGGGCAAGTACGACCTTTTCGGCACTCCGGCGGTCGCCGATGCGGCCGCCGCCCACGGCGTGACGCCCGCGCAGGCCGTCCTCCGCTGGCACCTGCAGAAGGGCATCATCGTGTTCCCGAAGTCGGTGCGCCCGGAGCGCCTGCGGGAGAACCTCGACGTGTTCGGCTTCGAGCTGACCGACGCCGAGATCGCCGCGATCGACGCCCTCGACCCGCTCGACGGCTCCGGCCGCGTCGGCTCGCACCCGGACGAGGTCAACTGATCCCGCCCTCATACCGGCCGCGGGCTCGGCACTGACGCCGTCACCGAGCCCGCACTGACCGGAGCCCTGCTCCCGAGCCCGCGGACCGCGGCTCGTCTCCGTTCCACATGACGCCCCGTGTCGCTTCGCGCGACACGGGGCGTCCGCGTGGGTACCGTCGAGCGCATGACAGCTCCGCTCCGCGTCGTCGCCGTCTCGGGCTCCCTGCACGAGCCGAGCAAGACCACCGCCCTCCTCCGAGCGATCACCGCCGCGGTCGCCGAGCGTGCCCCCGTCGAGGCGCAGCTGATCGAGCTCACGCAGATCGGGCCGTCGCTCGCGGGTGCTCTCACCCGTCACCAGCTCCCGCCGGAGGTGGAGGTGCACCTGCAGGCGATCGAGACCGCCGACCTCCTCATCGTGGGGAGCCCGGTGTACCGCGCGTCGTTCACCGGGCTGTTCAAGCACCTGTTCGACTTCGTGGACCAGTACGCGCTCGTCGGCACGCCGGTGCTCCTCGCCGCGACCGGCGGCGGCGAGCGGCACGCCCTCATGATCGAGCACCAGCTCCGGCCGCTCTTCGCCTTCTTCCAGGCGCTCACGCTGCCCCTCGGCGTGTACGCGAGCACCACCGACTTCGACGGCTACGAGGTGGCCACCGACGTGCTGCGCGCGCGCATCGCCTTGGCCGCCGAGCGAGCCCTCCCGCTCGTCGGCTACACCGCGACCCGCCCCGCGGAGCTGCTCGTCGGCTGACCCGCAGCTGCCGGTCCCGGCGAGCTGACCCACGGCCGACCCGCAGCCCGTGTCCCCGGCGTAGCGTGGGGGCATGACGAACCGTCTCTCCGACACCCTCAGCCCGTACCTTCGGGCGCACGCCGACAACCCCGTCGACTGGTACCCGTGGGGCGAAGAGGCGTTCGCCGAGGCCCGCCGCCGGGACGTGCCGATGCTGATCTCGATCGGCTACTCCACCTGTCACTGGTGTCATGTGATGGCACGCGAGTCGTTCGCCGACCCCGAGACCGCCGCCCGCATCAACGAGGGGTTCGTCGCGGTGAAGGTCGATCGCGAGGAGCATCCGCACGTCGACGGGGCCTACATGGCCGCCGCGTCCGCGTTCACGCAGAACCTCGGCTGGCCGCTCACGGTGTTCACCACCCCCGCCGGTCGCGCGTTCTACGCGGGGACGTACTGGCCGCCCGAGGCGCGACCGCCGATGCCGGCGTTCCGCGATGTGCTGGCCGCCGTCCGCGAGGCCTGGACGACGCGCCGCGCGCAGGCCGAGGAGTCCGCGGACGCGGTGACCGCAGCCCTCGCGGAGGCTGCGCAGGCCACGCGCTCGACCCTCCCGGACACCGCCGCGCTCGCCGAGGCCGCCCGCGGTCTCGCCGCCAGGGAGGACAGCGAGTTCGGCGGCTTCGGCGGAGCTCCCAAGTTCCCGGTGGCCACGACCCTGCGGTTCCTGCAGCAGCCCCTCGTCCGCGAGGCCGCGCCGGAGGCCGCGGCAGCAGCCGAGCGCGCGCTCACGGCGATGGCGGGCTCTGCTCTGCGGGATGCCGACGGCGGGTTCTTCCGCTATGCGACCCGGCGCGACTGGACGGTGCCGCACTACGAGCGCATGCTGACCGACAACGCCCAGCTTCTCGAGGTCGCGCTCGACACCGGCGACGAGGAGACCGCCCGCGGAATCGCCCACTTCCTGCTCGGCACGCTGCGGCGGGAGGGCGGCGGTTTCGGCGCCGCTCAGGACTCCGAGTCGTGGATCGACGGGGCCCGCAGCGAGGGCGGCTACTACCTCCGCCCGGTCCCGGAGCGCGCCACGCTGGAGCCGCCGGCGGTGGACGACAAGGTCATCACGGGATGGAACGGCCTCGCGGTCGCGGCACTCGCCAGGGCGGGTGCGACGCTCGGCGAGGACGCGTGGGTCGCCGCCGCCGCGGACGCCGCCGACGCCGTGCTCCGCACCAATCGCGGTGCCGACGGCGCTCTCGTGCGGGCGTCCTTGGACGGCCGGGCCTCCGCCGCGGTGGCCACTGCGGCCGACCTCGCCCTCCTCGCCGACGGCCTGTTCGCCCTGGCGGCGGCGACCGGCGACGTCGCTCCCGCGGTCACGGGACGGGACCTCCTCGACGAGGTGCTGGACGGAGCCGGGGGAGACGACCCGCTGCTCCGCGCGCAGGGCATCGCCGCCTCGCCCGATCACACCGACGGAGACCTCCCCTCGGACACGGCGGCGGTCGCGCAGGCCGCGCTCACCGCCTGGCGGCTCGGAGCGGGCGACCGGTACCGCGCGGCGGCGGCCGAGCGGGTGGAGGCGCTCGCCTCCCGGGCGCTCGCCCAGCCCTTCGCGCACGGCAGCCTGCTCCGGGTCGCCGCCGGACTCGCCGCAGCCCCGCGGCAGCTCGTCGTGGTCACGGAGGACCCCGGGGGAGCGCTCGCCGCCGCGGCACGCGGAGCCGATGCCGATGTCATCGTCGTCGTCAGCCCGGCGCAGGCCACGGCGTTCGCCACCGCGGGTTTCGAACTGTTCGACGGCAAGGAGGCGACAGCCGAGCGCGCCTACGACTGCCGCGCCTTCGTGTGCCGCCTGCCGGTGAGCGATCCGGCCGCGGTGTCGCACGCACGGTGAGCGCCCTTCCCCGGAGCAGGGGTGTGCAATCTGCCTAGCGTGCGGCACCCAGGTGGCGTTCGATTGCGCGCGATGCGCAGCTTCGAGTGCACGGTTTGCCCAGCGCCTGCCATCCGTTCTAGGGTGACGCGACCCCTCTCGGATCACAGCAAGGATGCTCTGACGATGACCCTCTCCGCCCGCGCCGGCCTCGACGCCGTGCCCGCCTACCGACAGGGGCGCTCCGCCCCGGCCGGTGCCTCCAAACTCTCCTCGAACGAGTCGCCGCACCCGCCGCTGCCCTCCGTCGTGCAGGCCGTGCAGGACCGGGTCGCCGGTATCCACCGCTACCCGGACATGAGCGCCTCCGCGGTCCGGGAGGCGCTCGCCGCCCGATACGCCGTGGACCCGGCCCAGGTGACCGTCGGCGCCGGGTCGGTGGAGATCGCCGCCCAGCTCATCCACGCGGTCGCCGGCGAGGGCGACGAGGTCGTCTTCGCATGGCGGTCCTTCGAGGCGTACCCCTCGCTCGTCCGGATCGCGGGCGCCACGCCCGTCGCCGTGCCGCTGGACGCCGACCACGGACACGACCTCGACGCGATGCGCGCCGCGATCACCCCGCGCACGCGTCTCGTGTTCGTGTGCAACCCCAACAACCCGACCGGCACCGTCGTCGACGCCGAGGCGCTGGAGCGCTTCGTCGCCGCGGTGCCGCACGACGTCCTCGTCGTCATCGACGAGGCCTATGTGCACTTCGACCGCACGGACAGCCGCGGTGCCGGGATCGAGCTGTTCCGTCGGCACCCGCACGTCGCGGTGCTGCACACGTTCTCCAAGGCGTACGGCCTGGCCGGCCTCCGCATCGGCTACGCGATCGCCCCCACCGCGATCGCCGAGGCGCAGCGCAAGGTGGCCGTGCCGTTCGGGGTCACCGACCTCGCCCAGGCCGCGGCCCTCGCCTCCCTCGCTGCGGAGGACGAGCTCGCCGCCCGCATCGACGAGGTCGTGGCGCAGCGCGATCGGCTGCACACCGTGCTCACGGCGGCCGGCTGGCCCGCCGTCCGCTCGCAGGCCAACTTCGTCTGGGTTCCCGCGGGGGAGCGCACCGCCGACCTCGACGCCCTCCTGCACGCAGGGGGTGTCGTCGCCCGGGCCTTCCCCGGCGAGGGCATCCGCATCTCATCCGGCTCCGCCGCCGACATCGACCGGGTCGAAGCCGCCCTCGCCGCCGCGACCTCCGACCACGATTCCGACCTGATGGAGGTGGGCGCATGACCACGGAGGTCCCCGTCACCACGACGACCACGAAGGGCCTGCACCCGGGCCTCACCCGCCGCCAGATCTCCATGATGGGGCTCGGCGGCGCGATGGGCGCGGGGCTGTTCGTCGGCTCAGGGCAGGCGATCAGCATCGCCGGACCCGCCGTGCTGATCTCCTACCTCGTCGCGGGCGGCATCGTCGTGCTCGTGATGGCGATGCTCGCCGAGATGGTCGCGGCCCGCCCGAGCTCCGGCGCCTTCAGCTCCTACGCCCAGAAGGCCATGGGGCGCAGCGCCGGAAGCGCGGTGGGCTGGCTGTACTGGATCCAGCTGGTCGTCGTGATCGCCGCCGAGGCGACCGGCGCGGCCGGGATCGTGGCGAACTGGGTGCCCGGGATCCCCGCGTGGGTCTGGGTGCTGGTCTTCGTCGTCGCCCTCACTGCGGTGAACCTCTTCGGCGTGCGCAACTACGGCCGTTTCGAGTTCTGGTTCGCGGCGATCAAGGTCGCCGCGATCATCGCCTTCCTCGTCGTCGGCGTGTGCGCGATCGTCGGACTCATCCCCGGTGTGCCGGCGACGGGGATCTCGAACCTCGTGGACGAGGGCGGCTTCGCCCCGCACGGGATCACCGGCATCGCGGCGGCGCTCCTCATCGTCGTCTTCGCGTTCGGCGGCACCGAGGTCGTGGCGATCGCCGCGGCCGAGTCCGACGACCCCGCGCGGAACATCCGCCGGATCGTGCGCGAGGTGCTCGTGCGCATCCTCATCTTCTACGTCGGCTCGATCTTCGTCATCGTCGCGGTGCTCCCGTGGGACGACCCCGCCGTGCAGGCCGGTCCGTTCTCGGCCGTGCTGGACACGCTGAACATCCCGGGCGTCGGTCTCGTGATGGACCTCATCGTGGTGATCGCGCTGCTCTCGGCCATGAACGCCAACATCTACGGCGCCTCCCGGATGGCGTACTCGCTGGGGGAGCGGGGACTGGCGCCGCTGTCCGTCACCCGGACGAGCCTCAAGGGCGTCCCGTTCGTCGCGGTGCTCGCCTCGGTGGCCTTCGGGTTCGTCACCGTCGGACTGAACTGGGCGTTCCCGGACGTCGTGCTCCCGGCGCTGCTGAACGTCGTGGGGTCGACCCTGCTGGTGATCTGGACGGCGACGGCGATCTCGCAGATCGTGCTGCGACGGCGGGCCGACCGTGCCGGCGAGGCGATGCCCATGCGGCTCTGGGGCTTCCCCTGGGTGTCGTGGCTGTGCCTGGTGCTGCTGGCCGCCGTGATCGCGCTCGCGATGATCGACCCGGCCGCGCGCATCCAGCTGCTGCTCACGCTCGGGCTCACCGCGGTGCTGCTCGTCGTCGCCCGCCTGACGCGGGGTGTCTCCCGCCCCGGCATCGTCAGGGAGTGACGTGCGGATCGATCGCCTCGACGCCGCGCTGATCCGGCTGCTGACGGAGTCGCCGCAGCTGCCTCTCCTCGAGTGCGCGCGCCGGCTGGGCATCGCGCGAGGGACGGCCACCAGCCGTCTCGCGCGGCTGCACGAGGGCGGGGTGATCGAGGCGATCGTGCCGCGCATCGACCCCGCCGGCTTCGGCTACGGCGTCGTGGCGTTCTGCCTCGTCGAGATCGATCAGAAGGTCGGGCACGACGATGTGGCGACGGCCCTCGCGGACGCGGTGCCGGAGATCGTCGACATGCACACCGTGACCGGCGCGAGCGACATGCAGCTCCGGCTCGTCGCGCGCGACGCGACCCGGCTCCAGGAGGTGCTGGACCGGGTCGCCCTGGTGCCGGGCGTCGCGCGGACGGCGTCCTCGATCGCCATGCGCACCCACCTCTCCGGTCGCGTGCTCCCGCTCGTGGAGCACGTGGCCGACGAGATCCCCTGACCGGGGGTCACGGCGCGGCGGGTCAGACCCAGCCGGGCAGCCAGTTGTGCAGGCGCCAGAAGTCGTACGGCACGCTCATCCCCGTCCACAGCGGCAGGAAGAACGCCGAGACGAGGACGACGACGCCGAGGAAGATCAGGACGGTCCGCTCTCCGGACTGGCGGCGCACGAGCGGATCCTCGCGGCGCCCCGCGATGATCCGCAGCGTGACGGTGAGCGCGAGCACGAGGAACGGCATCATCACGACCGTGTAGAACTGGAAGATCGTCCGCTCAGGGAACATCAGCCAGGGGAGGTAGGTGACGGCGAGCCCCACGAGCGGAAGACTCAGGGCCGGGCCGACCGGCTGTCGGGTGATCCAGCCGCGGATGAGGCGGTAGAGCAGGTACACGCCGGCCGCGACGCCGCCGTACCAGATGAGCGGGTTGGGGACCGCCGAGATCACGCCGATGCAGTGGTCGACGCCGCAGCCGGTGGGGTCGCTGTCCACCCACACCGCCGTCGGGCGGAGCAGGAAGGGCCACTCCCACGCCGGGCTCGCGTACGGGTGTCCTCGGGTGAGGCCCACGTGGAAGCCGAGCATCGCCTCGTGGTAGTTCCACAGCGCGACGAGCGGGTTCGGATCGCTGCCGCGGTCGTAGCCGTTCGCCGTCACCAGCCATCCGGTCCAGCTCGCGAGGTACACCGCGAGCGCGGGGACGACGAGGAGCACGAACGACACCGGCCCCTGCCGGAAGACCGCGGATGCCGGCCATACGACGACCCCGCCGCGGCGGCGGGCGAGGGCGTCGGTGATCACGACGTAGAGGCCGAAGCCCGCGAGCACGTACAGTCCCGACCACTTCACCGCCGAGGCGGCGCCGAGCGCGAGACCCGCGGCGACGAGCCAGGGACGGCGCCACAGGACCGGTCCCCACAGCGGATCCTCGTCGTCGGGATTCCGGCGTTCGAGCAGCGGGATCGTGTGCTGGCGGTCGATGAGCACGAACAGCACGCCCAGCAGCACGAAGAAGGTGAGGATGCCGTCGAGCAGCGCGATCCGGCTCATCACGATGCTGAGGCCGTCGATCGCGAGGAGCGTGCCGGCCACGGTCGCCGCCACGACCGAACCGGTCAGACGTCGGGCGATGAGGTAGACCAGCAGCACGGATGCTGCGCCGAGCACGGCGGTCGCGAGACGCCAGCCGGCGCTGTTGTCCGGTCCGCCGATGGCCATGCCCAGCGCGATCAGCCACTTCCCGAGCGGCGGGTGCACGATGAACGCACCCTTGTTCGTCAGGGGGAGCTCCTGCAGGGTGATGAACGCGTCGTTCGCGTTCTCTCCCCACACCCCCTCGTAGCCGAGGCTCCACAGCGACCAGGCGTCCTTGACGTAGTAGGTCTCGTCGAAGGCGAGCTGATGGGGATGGCCGACGTTCGCCAGGCGCAGCACCGCGGCGAGGGCGGTGATCAGCAGCGGGGCCAGCCAGCCCATCGCCCGGCCCCAGTCCGGGGCGTGCAGCACGCGGTCGCGGAGCCGCTCGTAGCGCGTGAGCCGCTCCTCGGGGGCGGGCAGCAGGGGCTCGGGCGCGGTCACCGGTCCAGCCTAGACACACTCCGCCCTGTGCTCCCGGTATGCCGGCCCCGGTCCGCTCCGACGCCCCCGACTCAGACCCGCGCCTAAGCTGGGCGGGTGATCATCCTCGCCGCGACTCCGATCGGAAACCTGGGCGATGCGTCGCGGCGACTCGTGGAGGTGCTGGAGAACGCCGAGATCGTCGTCGCGGAGGACACCCGCACGACACAGCGACTCCTGCAGGCCCTGAAGATCGACAACCGGCCCCGGCTGATCGCGCTGCACGACCACAACGAGAAGCAGAAGGCCGCGGAGCTGGCCGCGCTCGCCGCGGAGACCGACCTCGTGGTGCTGAGCGACGCGGGGATGCCGACCGTGAGCGATCCGGGATACGGTCTCGTCGCCGAGGCCGTGGCGCAGGGGGTCACGGTGACCGCCATCCCGGGACCCAGCGCGGTGCTCATGGCCCTGGCGATCTCGGGGCTTCCCACGGACCGCTTCACCTTCGAGGGGTTCCTGCCGCGGAAGCCGGGGGAGCGCCGGGCGACCCTCTCCGCCCTCGCCGCCGAGCCCCGCACGATGGTGTTCTTCGAGTCGCCCTCGCGCCTCGCGACGACCCTGACCGACATGGGGGCCGCCTTCGGTGCAGACCGCCGGATCGCCGTGTGCCGGGAGTTGACGAAGCTGTACGAGGAGGTCCGTCGCGGCACCGCGTCCGAGCTCGCCGCCTGGGCCGCCGACGGCGTGAAGGGCGAGATCGTCGTGGTCGTCGAGGGTGCGCCGCGGCGGGAGGCCTCGCCGGAGGACGCCCTCGCTCAGGTGCAGGCCCTGGTCGCGGACGGCACCCGGTTGAAAGACGCGGCCTCCGAGGTCGCGGCCCTGACGGGCCTGTCCTCCAGAGACCTGTATCAGGCCGCCCTCGCGGCGCGGTCACGGTGACTCCGGTCGCAGATTCGCACCCCGGTCGCAGGGATTCCGGGGAGGCGTGCGACGCGGGTCCGGATCTGCGACTTCCCGCGGGACAGGAGTCGGTCGCGCGAGCCTACGACGAGAGGGCCGCGGAGTACCTCGAGGTCGCGGGGGACCTGGGGTTGATGGATCCGCGCGACCGCGAGCTCATCCGCCGCTGGCGCGATGAGACCCCGGGGATGCTGCTCGACGCGGGATGCGGTCCCGGTCACTGGACGGCCTTTCTCCACGGGGATGACGGCGCAGAGTTCGAAACCGGGCGCGACGTCGAGGGGATCGACCTCTCCACGGCCTTCATCCACGGGGCGAGGGTTCGGTATCCGCACCTCACGTTCCATCACGGGTCGTTCCGGACGCTGCCGCAGGCATCGGGCACGGTCGGCGGCATCCTCGCGTGGTACTCGGTGATCCACACGCCTCCCGCGGAGCTCCCGGACGTGTTCGCCGAACTCGCGCGAGTGCTCGCCCCCGGCGGGAGCCTGCTCCTCGGGTACTTCGTCGGCGAACCCCGGGCGGCCTTCGCTCATGCGGTCGCACCCGCGTTCTTCTGGACCGCCGAGGCCCTGTCCCCGCTGCTCGCCGCGGCCGGCCTCGAGCTGCAGTGGTCCGAGGCCCGCGAGCGAGAGCCCGGCGAGATCAGCTCCCGCCCCCACGGCGCCCTCCTCGCCCTCCGCTCCTGATCCGGCCCCAGCCCGGCGTCGCAGATCTGCACCGTGTCGCAGGTTCTGGCACCATCCGTGCGACACCGACGCGAATCTGCGCCCGCGCGCGGGAGAGGACGGGGGCACCGGGGGAGACTGTCCTACGCTGACAGAACCAGAACCAGAACCGGAACCGGAACCGGAACCACCACCGCGGGGGAGAGGAGCACGCGTGAGCAAGGCCGCGACGGTGTACGACGTCGCTGAGCGCGCCGGAGTGTCGATCGCGACCGTCTCGCGTGTGCTGCGCTCGCCGGATGCCGTCCGTCCGGTGACCCGAGAGCGGGTGCTCGACGCGGTCGCCGCGCTGGGCTACGTCCCCAGCGGCAGTGCGCGGGGTCTGGCCGAGCGTCGGACCGGGGTGCTGGGGCTGTACTTCCCCCAGTTCGACGCCGCCGAAGATGCCCCGCCGCTCGATGTGCTGTCCGCCGCCGCGCGCCCGCCGTTCACGGTCGTGTCGGACGAAGCCGACGCGCCGCACTCCTCGATGCTGTTCCTCGACGAAGTCCTGCGGGGGGCCGAGCTGGAGGCGTGGAAGCAGGGGTTCGTGCTCATGGTGGGCGTCGGACGTGACGACCCCGACCGCTCGACCGTCCGCGACATGGCCGGCCGGGTGGACGGACTCATGGTGCTCGCCCGCAGCGTGCCGGACGAGGTGCTGGCGCGGCTGGGGCGGCGTATCCCGGTGGTCGTGCTGTCCGGGCCGCCGCGGGGCGATGCCTACGACCATGTCACGGTGAGCAACGCCGAGGCGATGGGGGAGCTGACCCGCCATGTGCTGTCGCAGGTCGGGGAGGGGGAGATCGCGTTCCTCGCCGGGCCGGCCGACTCGCCGGACGCGGAGCAACGGTGGGAGGGCGTGTCGACCGCGCTCGCCGCAGCGGGGCGTGATCCGGCAGCGGTGCGCGTGCTGCGGGGCGACTTCACACGGGCCTCCGGGCGCCGGGCCGGGCAGGAGCTCACGCGCGACGGCGTGCCCGCCGCGCTCATCGCCGCCAACGACCAGATGGCCCTCGGGGCGATGGACGTGTTCCGTGCTGCGGGCGTGCAGGTGCCGGACGACGTGCTCGTGACGGGGTTCGACGGCATCGAGGCGGCGACCCTGGTGTCGTCGCCGCTGACCACGATCCGGCAGCCGATGATCGAGCTCGGACGCGCGGCCGTGCAGGTGCTCGCGCGACGGCTGGAGCAGCCGGACGCCCCACCGCTCACCACGCGTCTGCCCCTCCAGATCCTCCTCCGCGAGAGCTCCACGCGCCCGGCCTGAGTCGCCGCGACCGCGCCGCCCCGGAGGACCCCCTGGCTCGTCACTGGGTTGCCGATTCAAAATGTATGCGCTTACAATCGGGTGTACGGCTTCGGCCGGCAGGACTCCCCACCCCCCGGGGCGCCCTTCATGACAGAGACGACATGAGGTCATCCAGTGGCAGAGACGCACACCTTCCGACGCTGGCGCCGCGCCGCCGTCGTGGGGCTCGCGGCCGCAGCGGTCGCGCTCAGCGGCTGCAGCATCCAGATCAGCTCGCAGCCCGACCCGTCGATCGGCGACGACACGATGCTCATCAACGCCGACAAGGGAAACCCGTTCTTCACGCAGAACTTCAACCCCTACCTCACCAACACCAGGACCGCCTCGCGGTGGATCTACGAGCCGCTCATCCTGGTGAACCCGCTCGACGGCGAGCTCACCCCGTGGCTCGCGTCCGAGTGGACCCAGCCCGACGCCCGCACGATCGTGATGACGATCCGCGACGGCGTCGAGTGGAGCGACGGCGAGGCGCTCACCCCGGAGGACGTGGCGTTCACGTTCCAGCTCATCAAGGACGAGCCCTCGCTCGACATCAAGGGCGCGTGGCAGCACATCGACCGCATCGAGATCGACGGCGACGACATCGTGTTCCACCTGCAGAGCGACGACGCGCCCTCGCTGTCGATCCTCGGGCAGACCATGATCGTCCCCGAGCACCTGTGGGCGGATGTGAAGGACCCGGCCACCTGGCGCAACGAGGAGCCGGTCGGTACCGGGCCGTTCGTGCTCGGCAACTACAACGACCAGCAGTACTCGATGGACCGCAACCCGGACTACTGGCAGGCGGACAAGATCGAGATCGAGCACATCATCCTGCCCGCCACGAACACGCAGCTCGACACCGTGACCCGCGGCTACGACTGGGCCTACTCCTTCATCTCCGACGTCGAGGGCACCTGGGGAGCGGCGAGTCCCGACAACACCTGGTGGTTCCCGCCGGGCGGCGTCATCTCGCTCGTGCCGAACCTCGAGGTCGCGCCCTTCGACGACGTGAACGTCCGCCGCGGCATCGCGCTCGCGCTCGACCGGGAGGAGATCGCGGAGACCGCCTCCGAGGGGTACATGCAGCCCGCAGGGCAGACCGGGCTCATCCTGCCCAACCAGGAGCAGTACCTCGACCCGGAGATCCCCGATCAAGGCATGCTCGCGCAGGACCGCGACGCCGCGCTCGCGGCGTTCGCCGAGTCCGGGTACACCCTCCAGGGCGACCAGCTCGTCGGCCCGGACGGCGAGCAGCTCGCGTTCTCGTTGACCACCGCCAACGGTTTCTCCGACTGGACGCGCGCCGCTCAGACCGTGCAGCGGCAGCTGGCAGACATCGGCGTCAAGGTATCGCTCAAGCTCCCGCAGCCCGCGGGCTACCAGAGCGCGATCGGCACCGGCGACTTCGAGATGGCGATCGGCGGCATGGGTAACGGCGACGTGTACCAGGCCTACAACAGCCTGCTCTCCAGCGACTTCTACGTGCCGACCGGCGAGGTGACCACCAACAACTTCGAGCGCTACCGCTCGCCGGAGGCCGACGCCCTCCTGGAGGAGTTCCGCGCGACGATCGATCCCGACCGCCAGACCGAGATCGTGCACGAGCTGCAGAGCATCGTGTACGAGGAGGTCCCCGTGATCGGCATGTACTACGGCGGGATCTGGGGCCTGTTCAACGACGCGAAGTTCACCGGCTGGCCCTCCGCGGACGATCCGTACATGATCCCGCAGAACTACGACTCGGCGCCCCTGGGGATCTTCACCCACCTGAAGCGCACGGACGGGGGAGACCAGTGAAGTACGTCCTCCAGAAGATCGGCCTGTTCGTGCTCACCCTGTGGGCCGCGATCACCCTGAACTTCTTCCTGCCCCGCCTGATGCCCGGCTCTCCCGCCGACGCTGCGATCGCGAAGCTCTCCCAGAACGGTCCGGTCTCCGACGCCACGCGCGCCGCGATCGAGGCCCAGCTCGGGGTGCCGACCGGTTCGATGTGGGACCAGTACGTGGCCTACCTCGGCCAGGTCGTCCGGCTCGACTTCGGCGTCTCGTACACGTTCTACCCGCAGACCGTGTCGAGCATGGTCTCCACCGCGCTGCCCTACACGCTCGGCCTCGTCGGCATCGTCACGATCCTCGCGTTCGTGATCGGCACGCTGATCGGCGTGATGGCCGCCTGGCGGCGCGGCACGTGGCTGGACTCGCTGCCGACGCTGACCGGGTCGTTCCTCAGCACGTTCCCGTACTTCTGGACGGCGCTGCTGCTGCTGTTCTTCCTCGGCTACGTGCTGCATTGGTTCCCGACCACCGGCGCCTACTCGGCGACGACCACCCCGGGGTTCACCTGGGACTTCATCGTCGACCTCGTCCGGCACGCGTTCCTGCCCGCGCTGACGATCCTGCTCACCTCCCTCGGCGGCTGGATCATCGGCATGCGCAACGCGATGATCAACACGCTCGGCGAGGATTACATCACCTTCGGCGAGGCGAACGGCCTCCGCGGCCGCACGATCGCCCTCCGCTACGCGGCCCGCAACGCGATCCTGCCGAACCTCACCGGCTTCGGGCTCACGCTCGGCGGCGTGGTGGGCGGCTCGATCCTCGTCGAGCAGGTGTTCGGATACCCGGGCATCGGCTACCTGCTGTTCAACGCCGTGATCGGGCAGGACTACCCGCTCATGCAGGCGCTCTTCCTGATGATCACCGTGAGCGTGCTCATCGCCAACTTCCTCGTGGACATCCTCTACGGGGTTCTCGACCCGAGGACTCGACGATGACGACCCCGAACCGCACCCCCAGCACCGTGACCGTCAAGGTCCCGACCGACCGCATCGCGGCGCCCAGCCCCTGGCGCGCCTTCGGCCGCATGGTCGGCACCCTGTGGTCCAACGGCAAGGCCCGCATCGGCCTCTGCCTCCTCGCGTTCTTCGTGCTCGTCGCCGTGTTCGCCCCGCTCCTGGCCCCTTACGGGCCGAAGGAGAACGGCTTCCCGCGGAACGCCGACGCCTCGTGGGAGCACTGGCTCGGCACGACCGCCGCAGGGGAGGACGTGCTCAGCCAGCTCATCTACGGAGCGCAGGTCAGCCTCCTCGTGGGCTTCGCGGCGGGGCTCCTCTCCACGATCGTGGCCGTGCTCATCGGACTGAGCTGGGGCTACATGCGCGGCTTCGCGGGCGAGGTCGTCGGGTTCATCGTGAACCTCTTCCTCGTGATCCCCGGCCTTCCGCTGATGATCGTGATCGCCGCCTACCTGCAGAACGGCGGCATCCTCATGATCATCGCCGTGATCGTCGTGACCGGATGGGCGTGGGGTGCGCGCGTGCTGCGCAGCCAGACCCAGTCCCTCCGCGGCAACGACTTCGTCACCTCGGCGCAGTTCTCCGGCGACAGCAGGGCTCGCATCGTCTTCCGGGAGATCCTGCCGAACATGACGTCGATCATCGCCGGGACGCTCTTCGGGGCGGCGACGGCGGCGATCCTCGCCGAGGCGGGGCTGGAGTTCCTCGGGCTGGGCGACTCCAGCATCGTCAGCTGGGGCACGATGCTCTACTGGGCGCAGAACTCGAACTCCCTGCTCACCGGCCAGTGGCTGCTGCTGTTCGCGCCCGGTCTGTGCATCGCGCTGCTCGCCCTCAGCCTCACACTCATCAACTTCGGCGTGGACGGCATCTCCAATCCGCGCCTCCGCGAAGGGAAGGGCCGATGAGCGCCATGGAGCACGACGACATCCTCCTCGACGTCCAGTCGCTGTCCGTGGAGTACGCCTCCCCGGGGCAGGTGCCGGTGTCGGCCGTGCACGACGTGTCGTTCGCGCTCCGGCGCGGCGAGTTCGTCGGGCTCGTCGGCGAGTCCGGGTCGGGCAAGTCCACGCTCGGCTTCGCGCTCACGCGGCTGCAGAAGCCGCCGGCGCGCATCAGCGGCGGACGCATCCTCTTCGACGGCCGCGACATCCGCGAGCTCGACGCCGAGGAGCTGCGGCGTCAGCGGCAGGGCGGATTCGCCATGGTGCTGCAGTCCGGCATGAATGCGTTGAACCCCGTCCGCACCGTGGGCAACCACTTCCGCGACATCTTCGCCGCGCACGGCCATGTGCCCGCGGAGCAGCGCGAGGCCAGGGCGCGGGAGCTGGTCGGCAAGGTGGGGCTGAAGCCGGAGGTGCTCGACCGGTACCCGGGGGAGCTCTCCGGCGGCATGCGGCAGCGCGCCTCGATCGCCCTCGCCCTCTCGCTCGAACCCCAGCTGATGGTGTTCGACGAGCCCACCACGGCGCTCGACGTGCTCGTCCAGCACGCGGTCATGGACACGATCCGGGAGCTGCAGCGGTCCGAGCGGTTCACGGCGATCCTCATCAGTCATGACCTCGGCATCGTCCTCGAGGCGACCGACCGGGTGATGGTCATGCACGAGGGCCGCATCGTGGAGGATGCCTCCAGCCAGGACATCCTGCACCGTCCGCAGGACGAGTACACCCGGATGCTGTTGAGCCACTACGCCGACCCGCGCGCCGAGAAGATCGAGATCCCCGGGTTCGTCGATCTCGGCACCCGTCGCCGGGAGGGGCGCAGCCGCACGGACATCACCGAGACGTTGCCGACGGTGTCGCCGCGGGACGCCCGCCGCGCCGACGCTGCGATCGTGGTGGAGGGCGTCTCCAAGCGCTATCCGGCTCCGCGACGCGGACAGGATCCCGTCGTCGCGGTCGACGACGTGTCCTTCCGCCTGGAGCCGGGGGAGGCGCTGGCGCTGGTCGGTGCCTCCGGCTCGGGCAAGTCGACGATCGCGAAGATGCTCACCGGGGTCGAGAAGCCGACCTCCGGCAGCATCCGGTTCGGCGATACCGACGTCGCGTCACTGAAGCGCCGAGGCCTCCGCGACCTCCGCAAGGACGTGCAGATGGTGTTCCAGGATCCGTACGCGGCCCTGAACCCGCTGCACACCGTCGAGTACGCGCTGACCCGTCCGGTCGTGAACTACACGAGGCTGCGCGGGGCGGAGGCCAGGGCCCGTGTGCTCGAACTGCTGGAGACGGTGGGCCTGACGCCCGTCGAGCAGTTCGCCGCCAAGCTGCCGCACCAGCTCTCCGGCGGGCAGCGGCAGCGCGTCGTGATCGCCAGGGCGCTCGCGAGCGACCCGCAGGTGCTGATCGCGGACGAGCCGGTGTCGATGCTCGACGTGTCGCTCCGCGCCGGCGTGCTCGCGCTGCTGGAGGACCTCCGCGAACGGTGGGGCATCAGCATGCTCTACATCACGCACGATCTGCTGAGCGCGCGTCTGGTCACCGAGAACATCCTCGTGCTCAACAGCGGCCGCGTCGTCGAGCGGGGCGAGACCTCCCAGGTGCTGCAGCATCCGGAGGACCCGTACACGGTCGAACTGCTCGACGCCGTGCCGAACCCCGCCCGCGCCCGCTGACGCGCGCCGAACGACTGCAAGAAAGAGAGAGGAGCGCATCCGTGCTCGCATTCCCCGACGGCTTCCTCTGGGGCGCCGCAACGGCCGCCCACCAGGTGGAGGGCAACAACACCACGAGCAACTGGTGGGCGATGGAACACGCGCCGGACTCGACCATGGTCGAGCCCTCCGGTGACGCCGCCGACCACTTCCACCGGTATCCGGAGGACATGCGGCTGCTCGCCGAGGCGGGGCTGAACTCCTATCGCTTCTCGGTCGAGTGGGCGCGGATCGAGCCGGAGCGCGGGTTCGTCTCGCGGGCGATGCTCGACCACTACCGCCGCATGATCGACACCGCGCGGGAGAACGGTCTGGACCCGACGGTCACCCTCATGCACTTCACGGTGCCGCAGTGGTTCCAGAAGGACGGCTTCTGGCGTGCGGACGACGCGGTGGACCTGTTCTCCCGCTACGTCGAGACGGTGCTGCCGATCCTCGACGGGGTGCGCTACGTGTGCACGATCAACGAGCCGAACATCGCGGCGATGCTGGCCGGGGGAGAGGACGCGGCGAACCTCGTCGCCTACGGCCTCCCGAACCCTGACCTCGGCGTCGCGGACACCCTGCTGCAGGCGCACCGGCGCGCGTCCGAGATCCTGCACACGGTGCCCGGGGTGCAAGCGGGGTGGACGATCGCCACCCAGGCCTTCCACTCCACAGGCGAGCCCGGCGCGGACGAGATGCTCGCGACGTACGGCGACCCGCGTGACCACTGGTACCTGGAGCAGTCCGCCGGCGACGACTTCGTGGGCGTGCAGGCCTACACCCGCACGTTCATCGGTCCGGAGGGTCCGCTGCCGGTGTCGCCGGATGTGGAGACGACACTCACGGGCTGGGAGTTCTTCCCCGAGGCCCTCGAGCTGGGCGTGCGCAGCGCGTGGGAGCGCAGCGGCGGCGTGCCCGTGCTCGTCACGGAGAACGGCATCGCCACGGCCGACGACACCCGGCGCATCGCCTACACGCAGGGGGCGCTGGAGGGGCTGCACCGCGCCATCAGCGACGGCATCGAGGTGCGCGCCTACCAGCACTGGAGCGCGCTGGACAACTACGAATGGGCGAGCGGATTCCGGCCGACGTTCGGTCTCATCGGCTTCGACCACGAGACCTTCGAGCGGTTCCCGAAGCCCTCGCTGGCCTGGCTCGGCGAGGTCGCCCGCCGCAATGGGCTCTGACGAGCCGCACGGCGTAACCACGGGCATGGGGGCACCTAGAATTGTCCCCATGCCCGCTGGCGACTCCTTCTACATCACTACGCCCATCTACTACCCCTCCGATGTGCCGCACATCGGCCACGGGTACACGACGGTGGCCGTCGACACCCTCGCACGGTGGCACCGCCAGGCGGGCGACGACACCTGGATGCTGACGGGCACCGACGAGCACGGTCAGAAGATGCTGCGGGCCGCGGCCGCCAACGGCGTCACCCCGCAGGAGTGGGTCGACAAGCTCGTCAGCGAGAGCTGGTTCCCGCTGCTGAAGACCCTCGACGTCGCGAACGACGACTTCATCCGCACCACGCAGGAGCGGCATGAGACGAACGTGCAGACGTTCTTCCAGCGCCTGTACGACCGCGGGTACATCTACGCGGGAGAGTACGAGGCGCTCTACTGTGTGGGCTGCGAGGAGTTCAAGCCGGAATCGGAGATCGTCGACGGCACGGGTCCGTTCGAGGGGCTGAAGGTCTGCGCCATCCACTCGAAGCCGCTCGAGCTGCTGCAGGAGAAGAACTACTTCTTCAAGCTCAGCGAGTTCCAGGACCGCCTGCTCGAGCTCTACAAGACCGAGCCCGACTTCGTGCGGCCCGACTCGGCGCGCAACGAAGTCGTCTCGTTCGTGAGCCAGGGCCTCAAGGACCTCTCGATCTCCCGCTCGACCTTCGACTGGGGCATCCCGCTGCCGTGGGACGAGTCGCACGTCATCTACGTGTGGGTCGACGCGCTGCTCAACTACGCCACGGCCGTCGGCTATGGCTCCGACGAGGAGACCTTCGCGCGCCGCTGGCCCGCCTACCACGTGGTCGGCAAGGACATCCTGCGCTTCCACGCCGTCATCTGGCCCGCGCTGCTGATGGCGGCGGGGCTCGACGTCCCGAAGGGCGTGTTCGCGCACGGCTGGCTGCTCGTGGGCGGCGAGAAGATGTCGAAGTCGAAGCTCACGGGTATCGCGCCGACCGAGATCACCGACGTCTTCGGCTCCGACGCGTACCGCTTCTACTTCCTGTCCGCGATCGCGTTCGGTCAGGACGGCTCCTTCTCCTGGGAGGACCTCTCCGCCCGGTACCAGGCCGAGCTCGCGAACGGCTTCGGCAACCTCGCCTCGCGCACGACCGCGATGATCGAGAAGTACTTCGAGGGCATCGTGCCGCCGGCGGCCGCGTACACCGAGGCGGATCTCGCGATCCAGAAGATCGTGGCGGACGCCGCGACGAAGGCGGACGCCGCGATCGGCCAGTTCCGCATCGACGAGGCGATCTCCGCGATCTGGACCATCGTCGACGCGCTCAACGGGTACATCACCGAGAACGAGCCGTGGGCGCTCGCCCGCGACGAGGACCAGCGCGAGCGTCTGGGCACCGTGCTCTACACGTGCGCCGAGGGGCTGCGCGCGCTCGCCGTGCTGCTGTCGCCGGTGATGCCGCAGTCCACCGAGAAGCTGTGGATCGCCCTCGGCGCCGCGGAGACCCTCGGCCGCCTGCAGGACCAGCCGATCCGCGAGGCCGGCGCCTGGGGCGTGCTGAAGCCGGGCACGAGCGTCAACGGCCTCGCGCCGCTGTTCCCGCGCGTGGAGTCCACGGCCTGACATCCGGACAGGACACCATGGCGGAGACCTACGTGCGCGAGCGCTCGGGCGACGGGCGCAAGGATCGGACCTACCCGGCGGCCCCGGAACCCCTCGCCGTGCCCGTCTACGACAACCACGCGCACCTCGAGATCGCCGATGGCCCTTCGACAGGCTCAGGGACCCAGGGGCTTTCCCTCAAAGCCCAGCTCGACCGGGCGGAGGCGGTCGGCGTCATCGGGGTCGTGCAGGCGTCCGGAGACATCGAGTCGTCCCGCTGGGCGGTCGAGGCCGCCGCGTCCGATCCGCGGGTCCTCGCCGCGGTCGCCATCCACCCGAACGACGCCCCGACGTACGCGGAGGAGGGCCGTCTCGATGAGGCGCTCGGCGTGATCGACGAGCTCGCCGCGCATCCGCGCACGCGGGCGATCGGCGAGACCGGCCTCGACTTCTTCCGCACCGAGCCGGAGCGCCGCGCTCCGCAGTTCGCCTCCTTCGAGGCGCACATCGCGCTCGCCAAGAAGCACGGCATCGCGATGCAGATCCACGACCGGGATGCGCACGAGGCCGTGCTCGAGACGCTGACGCGGGTCGGCGCTCCCGAGCGCACCGTGTTCCACTGCTTCTCGGGGGACGAGGCGATGGCGCGGGTCTGCGCCGATGCCGGGTACTACCTCTCGTTCGCCGGGAACGTGACGTTCAAGAACGCGCAGAACCTGCGGGACGCGCTCAAGGTCACCCCGCGGGACCGCCTCCTCGTCGAGACGGACGCCCCGTTCCTCACGCCGGTCCCGCTGCGGGGCCGCCCGAACGCGCCGTACCTCGTGCCGATCACGGTGCGCTTCCTGGCCGCCGAGCTCGACCTGGACGTGGACGAGCTCTCCGCCCAGCTCGCCGAGAACACAGTGCGGGTCTACGGCTCGTTCGCCGACTGACCCTCCGGCTCGACGTCCTCCGGCCCCGTCTCGGCGACGGGCTTCGCGCTGACGATGTGCGAGATGGGCTTCCACACCAGCACCAGGGTGATCGCCGCCCCGCCGAACGCGAACCACCACGGCGCCGTCAGGCCCCAGGTCTGCGCGATGACGCCGCCGAGGGCCTGGCCGACGATCATGCCGCCGAACACGCCGACCATGTTGACCGAGGCCACGCGCCCCTGCAGGGACGCGGGGACGAGCCGCTGCCGGACGGTCGTGGAGATCGTGCCCCACACGAACGCGTACGCGCCGAAGAAGAACATGATGACGAGGGCGACCGTGCCCGTGGTGGTCAGCGCGAAGGCGAGGTGCATGAGCACTTCGAGCGAGAGCACGATGCGCATCAGAGTCGCGAAGGACACGTGCCGCTCCAGCCAGCCGAAGCTCAGCGTCGCGACGATGCCGCCCGCCGCGGACGCTGTGGTGAGGGCGCCGTAGCCCACGGGCCCCATCTGCAGGTGCTCGGTGGCGTAGAGCACGAGCACGCCCCACGGTGCGGCCCAGGTCACGTTGAAGACGAGGATGATGAGCACGAGCATCCGCACCGGCGGGTTGCGCCACAGCCAGCGCAGCCCCTCCGCGATGTCGGTGTGCACCGGCGGGTGGGTCTCGGTCTCCCGTGGCGGGACGGGGGTGCGCGCCATCCGGGAGATCAGGACGATCGCGAGCGTCACGCACAGGACTTCGACGAGGAACGGCCACGCGCTCCCGGCGGCGAAGAGGAAGGCGCCCAGCGGCGGTCCGGCGAACTGGTTCGCCACGAGATATCCCGCCTGCAGCCGTGCGTTGCCGATGCCGAGGTCGGCAGGCTTCACGAGCATCGGCAGCAACGTGCTCCCCGCGGTGTCGACGAAGACCTCCGCGGTGCCGTAGAGGAACGCGACGGTCAACACGATCCCGATGTTCGCCGTTCCCGTCACGAGGAACACGCAGAGGGCGGCGAGCACGACGGCGCGCACGGCGTTGGCGGTCATCACCAGGCGGCGCCGATCGAAGCGGTCGGCGATCGCCCCGGCGTGCAGGCCGAAGAGCAGCCACGGCAGGAACTGCAGGATGGCCCCGGAGGCCACGAGGATCGGCGACGACGTCATCGAAGCGATGAGCAGGGGAGCGGCGGCCAGCGCCACGCCGTCTCCGATGTTGCTCGTCCACGACGACGCGAGCAGCCAGCGGAAGTCCCTGCCCAGGCGCCGCGGAGCGATCAGTTCACCGAGGGAGGGCACCTCCGAAGGATAGCGATGATCACGGACACTGCCGAGGAACTCACCCAGGAACCCACCCAGGATCCGGGCACGGCCCGTCATCCGGGAGAATGGACCCATGACCGTCACGTTGCTCGGGGCCACCGAGATCCGCCGTCTGGCCGCCGAGCTCGATGTCACCCCCACCAAGAAGCTCGGGCAGAACTTCGTCGTCGACGCGAACACCGTCCGCAAGATCGTCCAGGCCGCCCGCGTGCAGCCGGGGGAGCGGGTGGTGGAGGTCGGACCGGGACTCGGGTCCCTGACCCTCGCGATCCTCGAGGCGGGGGCCGCGGTCACCGCCGTGGAGATCGACCGCCGCCTGGCCGCCCGCCTGCCGCAGACCGCGGCCGAGCACGGCGTGCCGGAGGGGATGCTGACGGTGGTCGACGCGGACGCCCTCCGCGTGACGGAGCTGCCGGGCGAGCCGACCGTCCTCGTCGCGAACCTGCCGTACAACGTGTCGGTGCCCGTCCTGCTGCACTTCCTGGAGACCTTCCCGTACCTGCAGCGGGGCGTCGTGATGGTGCAGGCCGAGGTGGCCGAGCGCCTGGCCGCGAAGCCCGGATCGAAGATCTACGGCTCGCCGAGCGTCAAGGCCGCCTGGTACGGCGAGTGGAAGCTCACCGGGAACGTCTCCCGGCAGGTCTTCTGGCCGGTGCCGAACGTGGACAGCCTCCTCGTCGGCTTCGACCGCTCCGAGGGGGAGCGCGGACCGGTGGAGGAGCGCCGACGCACCTTCGCGATCGTCGATGCGGCCTTCAACCAGCGCCGAAAGATGCTGCGGCAGGCCCTCTCCGGGGTCTTCGGCAGCTCCGCCGCGGCGATCGAGGTGCTGACCGCCGCCGGCGTCGCCCCGACGGCCCGCGGGGAGGACCTCACGGTCGACGACTACCAGCGGATCGCCCAGCACGCAACGGCGATCGAGGGTTCCGGCGTCAGCGGCTAATCTGGCACGGTGACCGACTCCCCCCGCTTCCG
The DNA here is from genome assembly GCF_044543605.1 of Microbacterium sp. NPDC064978. Lineage (NCBI taxonomy): Bacteria > Bacillati > Actinomycetota > Actinomycetes > Micrococcales > Microbacteriaceae > Microbacterium > Microbacterium sp. NPDC064978. Next base: position 483,679 of record NZ_JBITWF010000003.1, read on the forward strand.
CCCCGATGTCCCCGAGCTGCACCGTCCGTACGCCGCCGACGAGGGCCGCTACGGACGGTTCGCCTACCGTCAGGTCGGCTCCTCCGGCCTGTACCTCCCCCCGATCTCGCTCGGGCTCTGGTGGAACTTCGGCGACAACATCCCGCTCGACAACCAGCGGGCGCTCCTGCGCCACGCGTTCGACCACGGGATCACGCACTTCGACCTGGCGAACAACTACGGCCCGCCGTACGGCTCCGCCGAGAAGAACTTCGGTCGCATCTTCGCGGAGGACCTGCGTCCGTACCGCGACGAGCTGATCATCTCGTCGAAGGCCGGCTGGGACATGTGGCCCGGCCCGTACGGCGACTACGCGAGCCGGAAGTACATCCTCGCGAGCGCGGAGCAGTCCCTCACGCGCATGGGGCTGGACTACGTCGACATCTTCTACTCGCACCGCGTCGACCCGGTCACCCCGATCGCCGAGACGGTCGGCGCTCTCGACACCCTGGTCCGCCAGGGCAAGGCGCTGTATGTCGGCATCTCCTCCTACAGCGCCGAGCGCACGGCCGAGGCCGTCGCCGTGGCGAAGGAGCTGGGGACGCCGCTCGTCATCCACCAGCCCGCGTACTCGATCCTCAACCGCTGGATCGAGGACGGCCTCACGCAGACCCTCGAGGAGTCGGGCCTCGGCGCCATCGCCTTCACCCCGCTCGCCCAGGGGCTGCTCACCGACAAGTACCTCGGTGACGGCACCGCCGAGCGCGCGCAGCAGCGCGGTTCGCTGCCGAAGGGCAAACTGACCGATGACGCCGTCCAGACGCTCCGCGCGCTGAACGAGGTCGCCCAGGGCAGGGGACAGTCGCTCGCACAGCTCGCCCTGCAGTGGACGCTGCGCACCCCGGTCGTCGCCTCGGCTCTCATCGGAGCGTCCCGCACGGAGCAGCTCGACGAGAACCTCGCGGCCCTGGACGGCCCCGCCTTCACCGACGAGGAGCTCCGCCGCATCGACGAGCTCGCCGGCGCCATCGACGTCAACCTGTGGGCGACCTCGTCGGACCTGTGATCCGCTCATGAGCCTCGCCGCGTCCTCCCGGTCCGTGCACGTGCGCGCGCCGGGGAAGATCAACGTCTACCTCGGGGTCGGCGGACGCCATGACGACGGCTATCACGCCCTCGCAACGGTCTTCCAGGCGGTGTCGCTCTACGAGGACGTGATCGCCAGGGAGGCCGACGACTTCTCCCTCACGGTGTCAGGCGTGGAGGACGACGGCTCGGTTCCGCTCGACGACCGGAACCTCGCGATGCGCGCGGCCAAGCTGCTGGCCATGGCGACCGATCATCCGGGCGGGGTGGCGCTGCGGATCCGCAAGAGCGTCCCCGTCGCGGGCGGCATGGGCGGCGGTTCCGCGGACGCGGCAGCCGCGCTGGTCGCGTGCGATGCCCTCTGGGGCACGGGACTCTCGGCTGCACGGCTGCACGATCTGGCCGCGCGGCTCGGCGCCGACGTGCCGTTCGCGCTGCACGGCGGCACCGCCGTCGGCACCGGCCGCGGCGATCAGCTGAATCCGGCCCTCGCCCGCGGCCGCTTCGATTGGCTGCTGGTGACCAGCGACGAGGGACTGTCCACCCCCGCCGTGTACACCCGGCTCGATGAGCTGCGCGAGGAGGAGGGCGCGCTCGCCGACGACCCGCCGCTCTCGCTCGACGTGCCGATCCCGGTGCTGCAGGCGCTGCGGACCGGAGATGCCTGGCAGCTCGCGGACGCGCTCCACAACGATCTCCAGGCGGCCGCGCTCGACCTGCGACCGGATCTCGCGCAGACCATCGAACGCGGGGTCGCGGCCGGTGCGCTGCACGGCCTCGTCTCGGGATCGGGGCCGACCGTGGCGCTGCTCTGCGCGGATCCCGAGTCCGCGCAGGCGGTGCAGACGGCTCTCCGCGAAGGCGGCCTCGATCCACTGCACGTGCACGGCGCCGTCCCCGGAGCCCGCATCATCGGCTGAGCCTTCCCGATCCGCCGTGTCCGGGACACGAGGGGTGTGCGCGCGGTCGAGGTGCATCCAGGTGTCATGGCAGACATAATGAAGTGGTCATGTGACCGTGCACACGCGAGGAGGCTGGATGTCCACCTCCTCCGAGCGTGCCCGCATGCCCAGCATCCGCGACGTCGCCCGCCTCGCCGGCGTCTCCCACCAGACGGTGTCCCGGGTGCTCAACGACCACCCCAGCATCCGCCCGGAGACCAAGGCGAAGGTCCTCGACGCGATCGCCGTCCTCGACTACCGCCCCAACCTCGCCGCCCGCGCGCTCGTGACGAGCAAGTCGAACATGCTCGGCATCCTCTCCGCGACGATCGGCGAGTTCGGACCGACGTCGTCCATCGCCGGCATCGAGGACGCGGCGCGGGAGGAGGGGTACTCCGTCTCCACGCTCAATCTCCCCGCGACCACGCCGGAGGCGATCGGCAACGCCGTGCGCCAGCTCGAGCGCGAGCAGGTCGACGGCATCGTGGTGCTCGCGCCGCAGGTGCGCGTCTTCCATGTCCTGCGCGGCATGAACGTCACGATGCCGTTCGTGACCCTGCAGACGGCCTCGGGATCGGACGGCGTGAGCCTCTCGGCTGACCAGGTGGCGGGGGCGAAGGCGGCCACGGAGCACCTGATCGCTCTGGGCCACAGCGACATCCTCCATCTCGCCGGCCCGCAGGACTGGATCGAGGCCGAGTCCCGGATGCGCGGGTACCTCGATGCGCTCCGCGACGCCGACCTTTCCACGTTCCCACCGATCCGCGGCGACTGGACGGCCGACTTCGGCTACTTCGCCGGCAAGGAGCTCTCGCTGCGGCGCGACTTCACGGCGGTGTTCGCGGCGAACGACCTCATGGCGATCGGGTTGCTCCACGGCTTCCGCGATGCCGGGCTGCGCGTGCCGCACGACGTGAGCGTGATCGGCTTCGACGACATCCCGGTCGCGGCGCACGTGGCGCCGACGCTCAGCACGGTGCATCAGGACTTCCCCGAGCTCGGCCGACGCGCCGTGCGCATCCTCCTCGCCGAGATCCGCGGTGAGAAGCCCCCCGCGTTCGGCCCTCTGCAGACCCTTCTGCGGGCGCGCGAATCCGCTGCATCACGGTAGCGACACGAAAACACGCCGCGGACTTGACACCGCTCCCGCGGAAGACGACGATATACCGATGTGAACGGTCACATCGAAGGTGACCGCACGTCGCGAGGAAGATCCGTGAGCACCACAGCAACGTTGCCGACCGTGTCAGGCCCGATCCTGGAGATGCGCCGCATCACCAAGGAGTTCCCGGGAGTCAAGGCGCTCGCCGACGTCTCGATCACCGTCCGCGCCGGTGAGATCCATGCGATCTGCGGCGAGAACGGCGCCGGGAAGTCGACGCTGATGAAGGTCCTCTCGGGGGTATATCCCTACGGGACCTACGACGGCGAGATCCTCCTGTACGGCCAGGAGCAGCGCTTCAAGGACATCGCTGCCAGCGAGCAGGCCGGCATCGTCATCATCCACCAGGAGCTCGCGCTCATCCCGGAGCTCTCGGTCACCGAGAACATCTTCCTCGGCAACGAGATCCGCCGCTTCGGGCGCATCGACTGGCAGGCACAGAAGGAGCGCACGATCGAGCTCCTCGCCCGCGTGGGGCTGGATGAGGACCCTGACGTCCCGATCAAGACGCTCGGCGTCGGCAAGCAGCAGCTCATCGAGATCGCCAAGGCGCTCAACAAGGACGTCAAGCTGCTCATCCTCGACGAGCCGACCGCGGCGCTCAACGAGAACGACTCGCAGCACCTCCTCGACCTGATCCTCGGGCTCAAGGCCAAGGGCATCGCGTCGATCATGATCAGTCACAAGCTCAACGAGATCGAGCAGATCGCCGACGAGATCACGATCATCCGCGATGGCCGTACGGTGGAGACGCTCGACATCTCCCGCGGCGAGATCAACGAGGACCGCATCATCCGCGGCATGGTCGGCCGATCGCTGGAGAGTCGCTACCCGGACCGCACGCCGGAGATCGGCGAGGTGTTCTTCGAGGTCAAGGACTGGTGGGTCCAGCATCCGACCGTGCCGGAGCGCATGGTCGTGAAGGGGTCGAGCATCAACGTCCGTCGTGGCGAGGTCGTCGGCATCGCCGGGCTCATGGGGGCCGGCCGTACCGAGCTGGCGATGAGCATCTTCGGCCGCTCCTACGGCACGTTCCTCTCCGGCACGATCGTGAAGGACGGACAGGAGATCGAGCTCCCCGACGTCGCCGCCGCCATCAAGCACGGGCTCGCCTACGTGAGCGAGGACCGCAAGGTGCTGGGCCTCAACCTCCTCGACACCATCAAGCGGTCCATCGTCGCGGCGAAGCTCTCCAAGATCGCGCACCATGGCGTCGTCGACTCCCGCGAGGAGTTCTCGGTGGCGGAGCGGTACCGCAAGGCGCTGCGCATCAAGACCCCGTCGGTGGAGGAGGGCGTCGGCAAGCTGTCCGGCGGCAACCAGCAGAAGGTCGTCCTGGCGAAGTGGATGTTCACCGACCCCGACCTGCTGATCCTCGACGAGCCCACCCGCGGCATCGACGTCGGCGCCAAGTACGAGATCTACGCGATCATCAACGAGCTCGCCGCGCAGGGCAAGGGCGTGATCGTCATCTCCAGCGAGCTGCCCGAGCTGCTCGGCATCTCCGACCGCATCTACACCGTGTTCGAAGGCCGGGTCACCGACTGCATCCCGGCCGACCAGGCGACCCCCGAAGACCTCATGCGCAGCATGACCTCCGCGACCCAGAAAGCAACCGCATGACCACCGACTCGACCACCGCGAAGCGCGGCTTCCACTTCAAGGACATCACGAAGATGTTCGGGGGAGGGCAGTCGACCCTCCGTCAGTTCGGCATCCTCGGCAGCCTCGTCGTCATCCTCGTCGTCTTCCAGGTGCTGACGTGGATCTTCAAGGGCACCGGACTGACGCTGTCCTCCGGGAACCTCATCAACGTCGTCAACCAGTACTCGTACATCCTGATCCTGGCGATCGGCATGGTGATGGTCATCATCATGGGGCACATCGACCTCTCGGTCGGATCGGTCGCCGCGTTCACGGGCATCGTCGTGGCGAAGGCCATGCAGGACTGGAACCTCCCCTGGCCGCTGGGCATCCTCCTCGGTCTCGGTGTCGGCGTGCTCGTCGGTGCCTGGCAGGGGTTCTGGGTCGCCTACGTCGGGGTGCCGGCGTTCATCGTGACGCTGGCCGGCATGCTGTTCTTCCGCGGTGCGAACCAGGCGGTGGGTGACTCTCAGTCCGTGCCCGTGCCGGAGGGCTTCAAGATCATCGGTGCCGGCTACCTGCCGGAGATCGCCCTGCCCCTGCCGTTCAACATCCCGACCATGCTGCTGGCGCTCGCCGGTGTCGCATGGATCGTGTTCTGGGAGATCCGCACCCGGCGCATCCAGCGCAAGATGGGCTCCGACATGGCGCCCATCTGGGTGAGCGTGACGAAGGTCGTCCTCATCTCGGCCGTCATCCTCATCGCCGGCTGGCTGTTCGCCACGGGGCGCGAGGGCACGAGCTTTCCGATCTCGGGCGTCATCCTCCTCGCCCTCGTCATCCTCTACTCGTTCATCACGAACAACACCGTTTTCGGCCGCCACATCTACGCGGTCGGCGGCAACCGCCAGGCCGCGCGCCTCTCGGGCGTGAAGGACCGTTGGGTGGACTTCTTCGTGATGATGAACATGTCGGTCCTGGCCTCGCTCGCCGGCATGATCTACGTCGCGAGGGCGACCGCCTCGGGCCCGCAGGACGGCAACGGCTGGGAGCTCGACGCGATCGCCTCCGTCTTCATCGGCGGCGCGGCCGTCTCCGGCGGCATCGGCACGGTGATCGGGTCGATCATCGGTGGTCTGGTGATGGCGTTCCTGAACAACGGCCTCGCGCTGCTCGGCGCCGGTGCTGACGTGGTCTCGATGATCAAGGGCCTCGTGCTGCTGTTCGCCGTCGGCGTCGACGTGTGGAACAAGCAGCAGGGTCGTCCGTCGATCACCGGCTTCCTCACGCGCCGTCTCGGCCGCAAGCAGGACCCGGCCACCGACACGTTCGATCCCACGAAGACCAACTACCCCACCAGTCAGAAGTACGAAGCCCCCGCCGTCGAGGAGACGCGCGGATAGTAAGGGCCACGTCGCGCAACGCAGGCGCGGCGGGACCTGCACACACCAGAGAAAGAGATCACATGAAGAAGATCCTTCTGTCGGCGACAGCGCTTGTCGTCGCGGGCGCATTCGCCCTCACCGGCTGCTCCTCGGAGCGCGGCGGTGGGGACTCGGGTTCGGGGTCGGGCGAGGAGACCGCCTCGGGCTTCGACGCCGGCTCCACGATCGGTGTCGCTCTGCCCGACAAGACCTCGGAGAACTGGGTCCTGGCCGGTCAGCTGTTCACCGACGGCCTGGAGAAGGCCGGTTTCAAGGCGGACGTGCAGTACGCGCCCGCCAGCAACACGGTCGCCGAGCAGCAGAACCAGATCCAGGCGATGGTCACCGGTGGCGCCAAGGTCATCATCATCGGTGCCAAGGACGGCAAGCAGCTCACCACGCAGGTGGAGGCCGCCCGCGACGCGGGTGTCGCGGTCATCGCCTACGACCGTCTCATCGAGAACACCGACGCCGTGGACTACTACGTCGCCTTCGACAACTTCGAGGTCGGCAAGCTCCAGGGCCAGGCGCTGCTCGACGGCCTCGCCGAGCGCGCGGGTCACGAGGCGCCGTATAACATCGAGCTGTTCTCGGGCTCGCCGGACGACGCCAACTCGGCGGTGTTCTTCAACGGGGCGATGGAGGTGCTGCAGCCGAAGATCGACGACGGCACGCTGAACGTCGTCTCCGGGCAGACCGAGATCTCCCAGACGGCGACCGAGGGCTGGAAGCCGGAGAACGCACAGCGTCGCATGGACTCGATCCTCACGTCGAGCTACGGCTCGGAGACGCTCGACGGCGTCCTGTCCCCGAACGACACCCTCGCCCGCGCCATCATCACCTCGGCGCAGCAGGCAGGCAAGCCCGTCCCGGTGGTCACCGGTCAGGACTCCGAGGTCGAGTCGGTGAAGTCGATCATGGAGGGCGTGCAGTACTCCACGATCAACAAGGACACCACGCTGCTCGTGGAGCAGGCCATCAAGATGGTCGGTCAGCTCCAGAAGGGCGACGAGGTCGACGTCAACGACACCGACCAGTACGACAACGGCAAGAAGGTCGTCCCGGCCTACCTGCTCCCGCCGGTCATCGTGACCAAGGAGAACGCGGCCGAGGCGTACGCCAACGTTCCGAGCCTCCTCGAGATCGTGAAGTCGTACGAGTAAGCAGAAGCGAGACCGTCCTCGTTCACCGCGAACGTCGGACACGACGAGCCGTCCGGACCTTCGGGTCCGGGCGGCTCGTCGCCGTTGTCAGGGCTCAGCCTCGCGGCGTCAGCTGCCGGAGTGCCTTCTTCGCGTGATCAGGGCAAGAAGGAGGGCACAGGCCGACAGGGTCACGGCGACCGCGACGGGGGAGAGCGGACCGGCTCCGCTGGCGAGCGTCCAGCCGCCCCAGGCCGGACCGATCACGGCACCGAGGTTCAGGGCGGCGGTCGCGTAGGACCCTCCCATCGTCGGGGCGGCGGAGGCGGCGTACAGGACGCGGGTGATCAAGGTGCTTCCCACGCCGAACGAGGCCATGCCCTGCACGAAGACGAGAACCAGCAGCGCGACCGGCTGATCCGCGACCGTCGCCAGGACGATCCAGCCGCCCAGGAGCAGCGGTCCACCGACGGCGAGCAACGCGCCCGAGTGCCGATCAGCGTATCGACCGGCGATGGTCACGCCGAGGAACGAGCCGAGACCGAACAAGACGAGCGCGACCGAGACCGCAGCGTCGGGCAGACCGGCGATCTCGGTGACGATCGGCGCCAGGAACGTGAAGACCGCGAAGGTCCCCGCGTTCACCAGCGCCGCCAGGATCATCGCGAGGGCGAGCGGCGGCGTCACCAGGAGGGCGATTTCCGCGCGCAGGGACGGTGCCTTCCTGCCGGGCGGCGCCGGGGCCGGGGCTGCTCCAAATGTCGACCGGGGCTGCCCATGCGTCGCGCCCCGGATCGTCGTCGGCACTCCACGGAGGATCCCGAGGAGCGCGGGGAGACAGAGCAGCGCGACGGCGGCGAAGGTGGCCCGCCAGCTCAATGCGCTGCCGAGCACCGCCCCCGCAGGGACGCCGACGACGGTGGCGATGGTCGTCCCCGAGAGCACAACCGCGAGGGCGCGTCCCGTGCGTTCGCGGGGGACGAGGAGAGTCACCGTACGCAGAGCGACGGCGAGGAACCCGGCGTTCGCGAGGGCGCTGAGCACGCGCATGACGAGGAGGAGCTCGAAGGCAGACGTCACCGCGGCGACGACATGGCACGCGGCGAAGAGCGCCAGGCAGGCGATGAGCGTGCGACGCGGCGGCCACTCGCGCGCGAACGCGGCCATGGCGGGCGCGCCCACGACCATGCCGACGGCGAAGGCCGAGGTGAGGAGACCGGCCGTGCCGACCGGGACGTGGAGGTCGTCCGCGATCGCGGGGAGGAGTCCAGCGAGCATGAACTCCGAGGTGCCCATGACGAAGACCGCCAGGGCAAGGGCATAGAGGGGGAAAGGCATCGAGTGCTCCGAGGTGAGAGGGAAGAGGAGGGCTTCTCGTCACCACGGTCAGCGCCCGGGTCACCGGCGCGCGCCCGCCGACAGGGCGGACGAAGGGATCAGCGGTTCACGGGGCTGACGGTGTGACCGGCAGCCCCCGACCTGTCTGATTCGGGGCTCGACATGCCCTCCACCCTAGGGCTGGTCAGTGAGCCGGCGCGATCACGGGCGAAGACCACGGGGGATCCTCGGCGAAGGTCACGGTGTGCGGAGGCGGCGGTCGGTCGATGTAGCTCCGGCCGGTGGGGCTCGTCCACTCCAGAACGCCGCCCGGCCCCTGCTCGACGTGCCACGGAGAGTGGTGTTTGAGCATGTGATGTCGTCGACAGAAGGTCGCGAGGTTGTCGTGCACGGTCTCTCCGCCGAGCGCCGCATCGTGATTGTGATCGAGGTCGCACTTCCGCGGCGCGAGGCTGCAGCCGGGGAAGCGGCAGCATTGATCGCGGGCCCGCAGGTGCCGGCGGAGGTCTTCGCTCGGGCGATACCGGTCGACGGCCAGCAGCGCCCCGCTGATCGGGTGGGTGAGCACCCGGTCCCATCCGCTCGCCGCGCCGGCCAGTCGGCGGGCCGTGGCCGGATCGATCGGGATCACCCCGTCGAGCTCGGCGGCGAGGATCGGAGTGCCGCCCGTGGTCCCTTCCTGCTCGCCGTGCATCAGGGTCAGCACCGGCACGGTGACCTCGACGCGCGCTCGAAGTTCCGAGAGCAGTCCTTCTTCCGAGTCATGTCCCGCCGGAGCGCCCGTCAGGACGAGGTCGGCGAGCAGGTCCGCGCGCAGCTGATCCACGGTCCTGTCGTCGGGGATGCTCTCCTCCGCCTCCCGACGCTGTGCTCGCGCGTTCTCCTCCCGCACGGCATGCGTCATCTGGGAGAGCCGGTCGAACATGCCGTGCACGAGGGCCGCAGGGCCGCGCGCACCGAGTTCGGCCATGCCGTCCTCGAGGTCGGTCACCCAGACGCGGCGCAGCTCCCTGGCGTCGCGGTGTCGCTCGACGAGCGTCCGCTCCTGGAGCCGGTCGGCCAGTCGGCGCACGAGCCGGCGTATCCGGTTCGGAGACTCCGCAGCGGCCACCTCGATCGCCTCCGTCGCGAAACGCGAGCGGTCGTCCGGGTCATCGAGATGAGCGCCCACCTCCACGATCAGCCGCGCGTGCGCGGCGCTGACGCGCCCGGCGCCCTGGGCCTCCCAGACGGCCGGGAACCGCTCGACCAGCCAGGACGCCTCGGACATCCGCCGCTCGATCGTGCGGTCGCTGACGCGCTGCGCGGCCCCGATCTCCGCGGCGACCGTGCGGATCGCCATGTCGCCGCCGTCCGGATGACGCGCCTGCCGAGCGATGTCGACCGCAAGTCGCCCCGCCATCGCGAGCAGTCCGTCGCGGGCAGCCTGCATGCTGCTCAGCGTCTTCTCCGCCGCTTCCAGCCCCTCCACCAGATCGGCGAGCATCGCCATCTGGGAGTCGGTCGCGTCGAGCAGTGCGGGCATGACGTCAGTCCATCACCGACCACTGGCATTCGAACGAAGATACGAAGGAATCTGGCCGAAAGTCGTATCACGAAAGGATAACGACCGTGGTTGACTGGCTCCGTGCTCCTGAACGTCATCGAAGCCGGGGAGGGCGACCGCGTCGCCGTGCTGCTGCACGGCATGATGGGGTCCGCCGAGAGCTGGCACCGCGTGGTCCCGCTGCTCGTGGAACGCGGCTTCCGCGTGCTGGCGCTCGATCTGCCCGGCCACGGCCTCTCGCCGCGTGACCCGGAGCTCACGATCGAGTCGGCGGCCGATGCCGTCGTCGAGACTCTGGCGCAGGTCGCGGCCGGCTGCGATGCCGAGGGCACCCCGGGGGACCGCGCCTGCTCCACCCTCGCCGTCGCCGTGGGGCACTCCTTCGGAGCCACGGTGCTCGCCGCCGCCGCGCCCCGCCTCGACCCGGGCCTCGCGGTCTACGTCGACGCGCCGCTCGCCCTGCAGGGCGGCCAGGATCGTGCCGTGCTCGTGTCGCAGTATGAGCATGACCGCCGCGAGCGGATGTCGCCCGCCGACCTCCGCCGCCTCCGTCCCTTCTACTCCGTCGACGACGCCACGGTCGAGGCGCGGGCGGCCGAGCGGTTCGACCCGCCGACGGCGGCCTCCGTCTCCTGCGGGGAGGACGGCCATTGGACCGCCGCCCCCGGCTCCATCGTCGTGCGTGCGGAACCCAGCGCCTGGGTGACCGATGAGGACGCGCGACGGTTCGAGCACGGCGGGGTGACGGTGCGCAGCATCCCCGGCGCCGCCCACACCGTCTGGTACAGCCACTTCGAGGTCTTCACCGCCGCGCTGCCGGAGCTCTTCGCCCCCTCGCTCGTCTGACCGGGCGACCGCCCGACGCGGCGCGACTACCCTGGAGAGGACATGGCACATCTTCTCGGGGCCGAAGCCCTGCACCTCGAATACCCGACCCGCGTCGTCTTCGACGCCGTGACCCTCGGCATCGAGGAGGGCGACCGCATCGGCATCGTCGGCCGCAACGGCGACGGCAAGTCCAGCCTTCTCGCCATGCTCGCCGGCCGGAAGGAACCGGACTCCGGGCGCGTGACCGTGCGCGGCGGCACCCGCATCGGCGTCCTCGACCAGGCCGACACGCTCCCCGACGACATCACGATCGCCGCCGCCGTGGTCGGCGACATGGCCGAGCACGAATGGGCCGGAGACGCCCGCGTCCGCGATGTGATCGAGGGGCTGCTGACGGATCTGCCGTGGGACGCGCAGATCGGCTCTCTCTCCGGCGGGCAGCGCCGCCGTGTGTCCCTCGCGAAACTGCTCACGGGCGACTGGGACGTCATCGCGCTCGATGAGCCGACGAACCACCTCGACGTCGAGGCGATCACGTGGCTCGCCGGGCACCTCAAGAAGCGCTGGCCCGCGAACGCCGGAGCCCTCCTCGTCGTGACCCACGACCGGTGGTTCCTCGACGAGATCTGCACCGAGACGTGGGAGGTGCACGACCGCATCGTCGAGCCCTTCGAGGGCGGCTACGCGGCCTACATCCTGCAGCGGGTCGAGCGCGACCGCATGGCGGCGGCGACAGAGGCGAAGCGGCAGAACCTCGCCCGCAAGGAGCTCGCCTGGCTGCGCCGCGGTGCCCCGGCCCGCACCAGCAAGCCGAAGTTCCGCATCGACGCCGCCAACGAGCTCATCGCCGACGTGCCCGAGATCCGCGACAAGGTCTCGCTGCAGTCGCTCGCCGTCTCGCGGCTGGGCAAGGACGTCGTCGACCTGCTCGATGTGGGGGTGACGTACCCTTCGACAAGCTCAGGGACCCAGGGAGGCTCAGGGACCCAGGGAGGCTCAGGGACCCAGGGAGGCTCAGGGGGCGGGAAGACCGTGCTCAAGGACGTCGAGTGGCGGATCGCCCCGGGCGAGCGCACGGGCATCCTCGGCGTGAACGGCGCCGGGAAGTCCACACTCCTGGGGCTCATCTCCGGCACGGTCGAGCCCACCGAGGGGCGGATCAAGCGCGGGAAGACCGTGCAGGTCCGTACGCTCACGCAGCGCCTCGACGAACTCCTGCCGCACTGGAACGACCCCGTGCGCGTGGTCATCTCGGGTCTGCGCACGTCGTACACGCTCGGCGCCGGGTCGAAGGCGCAGGACCTCACGCCCGGACAGCTCCTGGAGCGACTCGGGTTCTCGTCCGCCCAGCTCTCGACGCCGGTGAAGGATCTCTCCGGTGGCCAGCAGCGTCGGTTGCAGCTGCTGCTGGTGCTGCTCGACCAGCCGAACGTGCTCATCCTCGACGAGCCCACGAACGACATGGACACCGACATGCTCGCCGCGATCGAGGACCTCCTCGACTCCTGGTCGGGCACGCTCCTCGTCGTGAGCCACGACCGGTACTTCCTGGAGCGGGTGACGGATCAGCAGTACGCGATCCTTCCCGGTCCGGACGGCGCGGGGCGCCTGCGGCATCTCCCGGGCGGCGTCGACGAGTACCTGCGCCTGCGACAGCACCTCGAGACGGCCCCGGCGACCGCGGCAGCGGCCCCCGCAACGAGCGGTCTCGACGGCGCTGCTCTCCGGGCGGCGCAGAAGGAAGCCGCCGCCCTGGAGCGCCGCATCCAGAAGCTCACGCAGCAGGTCGACACGGCCAAGCACGCCCTCGCCGACCACGACCAGTCCGACTACGAGGGCCTCGGCGAGCGGATGAAGGCGATCTCGGCGCAGGAGGCCGAGATCGAGGAGCTGGAGCTGCGCTGGTTCGAACTCACGGAGCAGATCGGCTGACGGAGGAATATCCTTCTCCCACGACTGTTGGGAGTAGCGATGGAAGGCCTCGAAGTAACCGTCCTGCTCGGACTCACGATCCTCGTCGGAACCCTGATCGCCCCGCGCGTGCGTCTCGCGCTGCCCCTCGTCCTCGTCATCCTCGGTCTGGCGCTGGGATTCATCCCGCCGCTGCGCGAGGTGCAGCTTCCGCCGGAGACCGTGCTGCTGCTGTTCCTGCCGGTGATGCTGTTCTGGGAGAGCCTGACCACGTCGCTGCGGTCGATCCGCCGCGACTTCCGCTACATCGTGCCGATGAGCACCCTTCTCGTCGTCGCCTCCGCGTTCGCGGTGGCCGGCATCGGCGTGCTGTTCGGCATGCCCTGGGAGATCGCGCTCATCCTGGGTGCTGCGGTCGCACCGCCCGATGCCACGGCCGTCGCGGCCCTCGGTCGGCTGCTGCCGCGTCGGATGTTCATGAAGCTCAAGGCCGAGAGCCTGACCAACGACGGCACCGCGCTCGTGCTCTACGCCATCGCCGTGTCCCTCGCGCTGGGCGGCCAGGTCACGCCGCTCTCGGTCACCTGGGACGTTCTGGTGTCGTACGTGGGCGGGATCGCCGCGGGGATCGTGGTCGCGGCCCTGGCCACGCTGCTGCTGCGCCGCATCTCCTCCACCATCGTCATCAACGTCACGCTGCTGCTCGTGCCGTTCTCCGCGTTCCTCATCGCCGAGCTCGTCCACGCGTCGGGCGTGCTCGCCGTGGTCGTCGCCGGACTGATCGTCGCCTGGGTGTCGCCGCGCGTGACGACGGCGGCCTCGCGACGGCAGGCCGACGCGGCCTGGCCGTTCGGCGTCTTCCTCCTGAACGGGGCGCTGTTCGTGCTCATCGGCCTCGAGGTGCAGTTCGTTGCGCACGAGATCTCCGCCGCCGCCATCGGCCGCCTGGTGCTCGTGACGCTCGCCGTGTGGGCGACGCTCTTCGCCGTCCGGTACGTGTTCCAGCTCCTCAACGTGCTGTTCCAGCGTCGCCCGGCCGAACGCCCGCCGCGCGGCGCCCGCTCCCGCGCCCGACTCGTGTCCACGGTCGCCGGCATGCGCGGAGCGGTGTCGCTGGCGATCGCACTGTCGGTGCCGACCGGCGTCTCCGAGGGGAGCGTCGTGGGCGGCCGTGACGAGATCGTCTTCGTCACCGCCGGGGTGATCCTGCTCAGCCTCCTCGTGCAGGCGCCTCTCCTCCCCGCGCTCGTGCGCTGGGCGCGATTCCCGGTCGACCATGCCGAGGACGAGGAGTACGAGCTCGCCGAGCGCGCGATCTCCGGAGCGGCCCTGGCCGCGCTCGACGACCTCGCCGCGGAGCACGGCATCGGCCAGGAGGTGCGCGACCGGGTACGTGCCGAGGGGTACCAGGCGCTGGAGTTCGCGAACGCCCGGACGCTCGCGCGGGAGCAGGCGCTCATCGACGCCGAGGCCGACGCGCTGGACGAGATGCTCGGCGAGCCCGATCCCTACGGCACCGGGGGAGAGGCGCGCAGCCGCGAGGACGAGGACGCGGGTGACGTCGCGGTGTCGGCAGGGACCGCCCCCGACCCCGAGGCGACGGACGGCACGACGCTGCAGATGATCGCGACCTCCGCCGACGTCGACCTCGCCCAGCGCTCGCCGCTCGTGCGGCACGAGGAGCACACCCGGCTCAAGCTCGCGCTGCTCGACCGCAAGCGCGAGGTCCTGCTCGGGCTCCGCGGCGCCGGCACCGTGGACGACATGGTGGTCCGCCGGATCTCCGCCCGTCTCGACCTGGAGCAGGTGCGTCTGCAGGGCATCGAAGAGCTCGACTGACCCGCCTCGCACGCGGCTATGCGGTTTCGTCGTTCCCGTCCCGATCAGACAGGACTTGCGAAGCGGGACCGGGCGCACGCTTGCGCCCGGTCCCGCTCCGGTAGCAACGGCTACACGCCTGAAAGATCCACCCAGTGCGTCAGCTTCAACCATGCGCTCCCGGTTCCCGAGAGCTTGAACTTCACCTCGGCGAGCACCCGGGGAGAGGTGAGCGAGTTCTGCGGCGGCTTGGTCTGGAAGCCCCACCCCGTGTTGTAACTGTAGGTATTCGTCGTGGGGGCCTTCTTGATGATGGACGGTGAGCCTCCGCCGCTGTAAATCTCTACCTTTCGACCCTGGAGGGCGAACCCGGGATCTGGCGTCCATCGACCGGTGACCTTCTCTGTCCGGATCTGATCGCCTTTGCTGTTCAGGCTGTAGGTAATCGTGATGGACGACTTGACCGATCCGTTGTCGTGGTTGCCGCCCACCGAGGAGCGTGGAGCCACGACACCGGGGATTACGGGCGCGCTCGGGACGGGAGGAGAAGGAACTCGCGTCTCTATGGTGGCGGTAGTGCTGCCCTCCTCAACCGGTATCTGCTCTGTCTGCTGGTAGACGATCTCTCCAGTTCGTACGTCTGACACGACGATCGTGGATGACGCATACGAAGGCTTCTCTTCGGTAGCCGCATACGCGGCTGACGTGAGGGAGAGGGAAAGTGCCGCGGCTGCGGCGACCGCGAGTCCGGCCTTCTGATGTCTGTTCATGATTTCTCCGGTCGTTGCTGTGGCGCCAGACGGCGCCTTCGCTCGGATGAGCGCGTCGAGCCCAGCACGTGCACCGAATTCTGGCGAAGACTGTTTCCTTGTCTCACGCGATCCGGTGCCGTGGGGAATGCGCCACCGCGGGCTCCACGTACCCCAGCAACCGAGGGTGCCACGCGGCTATGACGCCGTGTGACATCCCGATTCCGCGACAACGCGGCCTCCTGCCTAACGTTGTCGAGTCCCGCCAGGAAGGAACCCCTCATCATGTCCCGCCGCACCACCTCCGCCCTCGCCGCGCTCGCCGCGGTCCCGCTGTTCGTCGCCCTTGCCGGGTGCGCCACCTCGTCCGACGCGGGGTCCGGCGACGGCGGTTCCGAGAACGAGACCGTCAAGATCGGCGTGGTCGGCGAGAGCGACCCGCAGTGGCCCGCTTTCGTGGATGCGGCGGCTGACGCCGGCATCACGGTCGAACTCGTCGACTTCGGCTCGTACGAGCTGCCCAACCCGGCGCTGAGCGAGGGGGAGATCGACCTCAATCAGTTCCAGCACGTCGTGTACCTGGCGCAGTACAACGAGGCCTCGGGGGATGACCTCGCGGCGATCGGTTCGACGCAGATCTACCCGCTCGGTCTCTACTCGACGAAGTACGACTCGGTGAAGAACATTCCTGAGGGGGAGACCGTCGCGGTTCCCGACGACGCCTCCAACCAGGCCCGCGCGCTTCTCGTGCTTCAGGCCGCTGGCCTCGTCGAGCTTAAGGACGGCGGCACGGCTTTCTCTGATCTCGCAGATGTGGACGAGAGCAAGTCGTCGGTCAAGGTCACCGCGCTGGAGGCTGCTCTCACCCCGGAGGCTCTGCCCGACGTGGCTGCGGCCGTCATCAACAACGACTTCGTCGAGGATGCGGGCCTCTCGTTCGACGATGCGCTCTTCACCGACGACCCCGAGGACCCGAGCGCGCTCCAGTATGTGAACATCTTCGCGTCTCGCGCCGAGGACGTCGACAATGAGACGTACCTCAAGCTCGTCGAGATCTTCCAGACCGACGAAGCTGTGCAGGAGGGGCTGGCGAAGTCGTCCGGAGGAACCGGTGTCACTCTGCAGACGCCGGCAGATGAGCTGGCCTCGCTGCTGAAGGACGTCCAGAAGGACGTCGCTGCGAACGGTTGATCAGGTTCACCTGAGAGAATCGGGCGACGCGGACGCGTCGCCCGATTCGTCGTCTTCAGGCCGACCCCGCCCTTTCCTCCCTCAAGACCGGAGAACCTATGCCGATCGTCTCCCTCGAGCACGTGTCGAAGAGCTACCCCTCGCCGTCCGCATCCGGCACGCAGATCACCGCCGTCGACGATGTGTCTCTGCAGATCGAGCAGGGAGATGTCTTCGGAATCATCGGCTATTCGGGTGCGGGGAAGTCCACCCTGGTGCGGCTCATCAACGCGTTGGAGCCGGCCTCCGCGGGCCGCATCACCGTCGACGAGGTCGAGATCACCGCACTCAGCGAACGTGAGCTCCGGCGCGTGCGAAGCGGAATCGGGATGATCTTCCAGCAGTTCAACCTCTTCTCATCGAAGAGCGTGCGGGCCAACATCGCGTATCCGCTGAAGCTCGCGGGATGGTCGAAGGCCGACATCGACGCGCGCGTGACCGAGATGCTGTCTTTCGTGGGGCTGAGCGACAAGGCACGCTCGTACCCCGAGCACCTGTCGGGAGGGCAGAAGCAGCGCGTCGGGATCGCGCGGGCGCTCGCGACCAGGCCGGCGATCCTCCTCGCCGACGAAGCGACCAGTGCGCTGGACCCGGAGACGACACATGAGGTCCTCTCCCTGCTCAAGCGCGTCAATGAGGAGCAGGGCGTCACGATCGTCGTCATCACCCACGAGATGGACGTCATCCAGACGCTCGCGACCAGGGTCGCCGTCATGGACCGCGGGCGAGTGATCGAGCAGGGAGACGTGTTCGAGGTCTTCTCCAACCCGCAGCATGCCGCGTCGCAGCGATTCGTCGGTACGGTCGTCAAGGGCGTTCCCTCCCCGTCCGAACGCGCCGTCCTGCGTGAACGGCACCAGGGACGACTCGTAACGTTCTCCTTCCGTGACGGTGGTCCGTCCCAGGCGCAGGTTTTCCTTGAGCTGGCGGAGGCCGGGCTGGAGTTCGAGCTCGTCTTCGGAGGTATCAACGACATCCGCGGTAGGGCCTTCGGCCACTTGACTCTCGCGATCCGCGGGGACGACGCTCGCATCGACGCGACGCTTGCACGGATCTCGGAGCGCATCGAAGTGACGGACATCGACCGCGAGGAGGTGCGCTGATGGATCGTCTGATCGAGTTGGGTCCTGAGTTCTGGACGGCTGCCGTCGAGACGCTTTACATGGTGTCGCTGACGCTGGTGCTGGGCGGTCTGTTGGGAGGCCTGATCGGAGTGGGGCTGTACCTGACACGGCCGGGCGGCATGCTGCAGAACAGAGCGATCTCCGCCGTGCTGAACCTCTTCATCAACTTCTTCCGCCCGATCCCCTTCGTGATCCTCATCACGGTCCTGATCCCGTTCTCCCGATTCATCGTGGGCAGCGGCATCGGCACGAACGCTGCCATCGTCGCCCTGGTGGTGGCGTCGATGTTCGCCATCGGCCGGATCGTCGAGCAGCATCTGGTCGGTGTCTCGCCGGGAGTCATCGAAGCCGCGCGCGCGATGGGAGCCGGACCGTGGCGAACCCTCCTCACGGTGGTGATCCCCGAGGCGCTTGGGCCGCTAATCCTGGGATACACATTCGTGATCGTGGCGCTTATCGATATGACGGCGATGGCGGGTTACATCGGCGCAGGCGGGCTGGGAAACTTTGCGTTGACGTACGGCCGACGCCAGTTCGAGCCTGTCGTGATGTGGGCGGCTGTGCTCCTCATCGTCGTGTTCGTGCACGTGGCTCAGACGCTCGGCACCCGGCTCGCGCGGAAGGTCATGCGCCGCTGAGGCCGATCAGCGTGCCGGGGCCTCCTGCAGGCTCCGGCGCGTGGTGAACGTGCGCTCCTGCCCGCTCAGCGGATCGGTGAACCGGAGCTCGCGTGCGAGGAGCTGGAGCGGGCGGCTGAAGTCGTCCGGACGCTCCGGCTGCAGCACGGGGTAGAAGCCGTCATGGAGGATGCCGAGGCCGAGCGCGGCGAGGTGTACGCGGAGCTGGTGCATCTTCCCGCTGTGCGGACGGAGAAGCGTGTGCACGACGCGGTCGTCGGCGGCGATGACCTCGATGAGCGTCTCGGAGTTCGGCTCGCCGTCCTCATCCACCTGCACGCACACCTGACCGCGGAGCTTCTCGATGCGGTTGCGGTAGACGAGCGGGAATCGCGACGGATCCCAGTCTGCCGGGCGCGCGGAGACGGCCTCGTAGACCTTCTCCACGCGGCGGTCCTCGAAGAGCAGTTGGTAGGCGCCGCGGGTTGCAGGGCGGGCGGAGAACATCAGCAGCCCCGCCGTGGCCCGGTCGAGGCGGTGGATGGGCGTGAGATCCGGGTTGCCGAGACGGTTGCGCAGCCGGACGAGGGCGGAGTTCTGCAGGTACTTGCCGCCCGGCGTGGTGGGGAGGAAGTGCGGCTTGTCCACCACCACCAGGTGCTCGTCCTGGTGCAGGATCTCCTCGGCGAACGGGATCTCCTTCTCGGTCGGAGGCTCCCGGTAGTACCAGACGAACTCCTCGGCGCCGAGAGGCGTGTCCCGGGAGAGCGGCCGGCCGTCGCGCGCGACGATCTCCCCGCGGTCGAAGCGCACGAGCAGCCGCTCCGGATCCAGGTGGAAGAACCGCTCGACCATGTAGGCGGCGACGGTGGGCCATGCACCCGTCATCGGCACGTGCAGCCGGGTCGCGCCGACCCCGTCGCGCACGGGAAGCGGGGAGGGCATGCCCATGTCTCGGCCTTCGGAGCAGGGGTCGCGGGGCCGCGACCGGGTGCTTCCAGCCTAGGCGACCGGCCGGGCAGAGTCCGTGGGCCGCGGCCGCCACTCATCCCGCCTCGGTTGCACGATCCCGTTGCGCCTGCACGACCGTTCCGGGGTTTTCGTCCCACGTCCGGACCTCGGTCGTGCATCCGGAGTGGTGGGGACCCGACCGGAGACAGGGTCGCTGTCCGCCTCGGTTGCACGATCCGGTCGCGCCTGCACGACCGTTCCGGGGTTTTCGTCCCACGATCGGACCCTGGTCGTGCATCCGGAGCGAGGGGACCGGCGACGGAGCCCCGGAACCGGTCGGGGTGTCAGCGGGTTTCGGTGGACAGCCAGTCGTCGAAGGTCGTCGGCGCCGTCCGCGCGTCGTCGCCGGGAAGCAGCACCTCACCCGCGAACTCGACGCCGAGCGCGGCACCCTTCCACGCGGCGCGCAGCGGAAGCTCACGCCCCCACGCGGCGAGGGTGCGGCGCGCCATGTCGACGGCGTCCTCCGTGCGGGGTCCGGCGATGTCGAACGAGCCGCCGAGGGCCGGCGACTCCGCCGCATCCACGAGCGCGACGGCCACGTCTGCGGGCGCGATGGGCTGCAGCAGCAGAGGGGGTACGATGCCTTCACCGTCCTCGATGCTCCACTCGGCGATCATCGCGGGGAAGTCGTGGAACTGCGTCGCCCGCACGATGGTGAAAGGCACCGCGCCGCGCGTGACCTCACGCTCCTGGGCGCGCTTACCCGCGTAATGCGGATTGCCGCGCACCCGATCGAGCGCCGCGATCGAGAGGGCCACGTGGTGGCCGACCCCCGCCTCGCCCTCGGCGGTGAGCAGCGTGCGGCTGAGCGTGGTGAACACCCGCTCGGCCTCGGCGACGTCGGATACCGGGGGATTCGTCGCATCGACGACCGCATCCACCCCGCGCAGCAGGGCGGGGAGGCCTTCGCCCGTGGTCAGATCGACGCCCTCGCTGCGGCTGAGCGACAGCGGATCGTGCCCCCGACGCCGAGCCTCTTCGACGACCAGTCGCCCGATCCGCCCCGTTCCCCCTGCGACCGCGATGCGCATGCCCACTCCTTCAATCATGGATATTGTGTGTCCACAATAGGGCGGCCTGGATACGATGGGCAAGTGAAACTTCCCGAGACCTCCGAATGGGTGCTGCACACCGTCGCGGTGATCGCCCAGCTCCCCGCGGGGTCGACGGTGTCCGGAGCCCAGCTCGCCGAGCATTTCGGGGTGCCGGGGCCGTATCTGTCGAAGCAGCTCGCCAAGCTCGTCCGCGCCGGAATCCTCACAGGCAGCACGGGACCCCGCGGTGGTTTCCGTCTGGCCAGGGAGCCCGAGAGCATCAGCATCCTCGATCTCGTCTCCGCGGTGGACGGCGCCGCCGACCCCTACATCTGCCGCGAACTCCGTCAGCAGGGGAGGGGCGCCGCCCGCCCGGAGGACTGCACCGCGCCGTGCGGACTCGCCGTCGTGATGCGCCGCGCCCACGACGCCTGGCGGGCTTCGCTGAAGGCAGTGTCGATCGCCGAGGTCGTCGCCACGCTCCCGGACACCGTCCCGGCCAAGAACCGGCGCCTCCTCCTCGGTCCCTGACCTACCCGTTCGCACGATCCGTGCCGGGTCGTGTCCTGCGACGTCTGCACGATCCGGGTCCGGATGCACGACCCGTGTCGGATCGGTCCTGCGACGTCTGCACGACCCGGGTCCGGATGCACGACCAGGTGACCACTTCTCCCGGGCAGCCGTGCACGGATCGTGCAGGCGGAACAGACCGGACGGGTCGGACGGAACGGACGGAACAGGCCGAACCGAACCACTCCAGGATCGGGTCAGGTGTCGAAGCTGAGGCTCAGTTTCCGCAGCAGGGCGGCCAGCCGGTCACGGTCGGCGCGGGAGAGGGCGCGCAGCAGGTCGGCCTCGGCGTCCACGAGCCGGGTGATCGCGGCGTCCACGCGGACCCGGCCGTCGTCAGTCAGGGTCACGAGCACGCTGCGGCCATCCGCCGGGTCGGCCTCGCGGCGCACGAAGCGACGGCCGACGAGACGGTCGATGCGGTTGGTCATGGTGCCGCTCGACACGAGAGTCTGCTGCAGCAGCTGCTTGGGCGAGAGCTGGAACGGCGAACCCGCCCGGCGCAGCGCCGACAGCACATCCCACTCCCACGGCTCGAGGTCGCTCCGACGGAACACCTCGCGGCGTGCACGGTCGAGGTGCCGCGAGAGGCGATCCATGCGGGACAGCACCTCGAGCGGGGAGAAGTCGAGGTCGGGGCGCTGCGTGTTCCACGCACCGACGATCCGATCGACCTCATCCGCCTCGCTCATCCGTTCATTATCGCGTGCGGCGGCGTCGTGGCCGCGGATGACGTGGGGAGCAGCATCGTGAGGAACGCGCTGTGCGGATCGGGCAGGTACGAGCCGAACGGCGCGCCCTCCCGAAACCCGGCGGCGGTATACATGGCCAGGGCGGGAGCGAAGAAGGGGTCCTTGCCGGTCTCCAGCGAGAGGCGACCGATGCCTCGCGCGGCCGCGTCGTCGAGGAGGTGGCCGAGCATCGTGCGCCCGAACCCGCGCCCGCGGAACGCCGGGTCGGTGCGCATCGACTTCAGCTCCTCGTGTCCGTCGGCCACCACGGCCAGCGCACCGGTCGCGGCGATCCGTCCGTCGACGATCCCCGTGAAAAACCGGACGCGCGGAGTGAGGAGCCGGTCGAGCGGGAGCGCATGCTGGCTCTCCGGCGGAGCGGTGCCGTCCATCTCCGCATGGTGAGCGGCGATGAAGGCCGCGATCTCGGGGGTGGCGACGGTGACGCGCTCGATCACGATGGTCATCGCCCCAGCATCGCAGAGCGGTGTTTCGGGCGGATGACGGGCCGGTGCGACGCGGGTCGCACACACAGGAACGGACACCGGGACGTGGCAGACTTATCGGGCGGTGCCCCGGGGGTGCCGCGGTCCGCCGTGGTGTAATGGCAGCACGACAGCCTTTGGAGCTGTGAGGTCTAGGTTCGAGTCCTGGCGGCGGAGCATGACTGAGAACAACCTCGCCGTCGTCGTCCTCGCCGCAGGCCAAGGCACGCGCATGAAGTCGCGCCTGCCGAAGGTGCTGCACCGGATCGGCGGGCGTCCGCTCGTCGGACACGTGCTGACGACCGCGACCCGCCTGCACCCGGCGCACATCGAGGTGGTCGTGCGGCACGAGCGTGATCAGGTCGTGTCCGCGCTGCATGACGACTATCCGGAGGCGATCTTCGTCGATCAGGACGAGGTTCCCGGCACGGGGCGCGCGGTCCAAGTGGCGGTGGATGCCCTTCCCGCCGATTTTGACGGCGACGTCCTCGTCCTGTCCGGCGACTGCCCGCTGGCAGATGCGGACACGCTGTCCGCCTTCCTCGCCGAGCACCGCGCCTCCGGAGCGCCGGCGACCCTCATGACCGCCCTCGTCGATGACCCCACCGGCTACGGGCGGGTCATCCGCGACGCGGACGGCGGCGTCGACCGCATCGTCGAGCAGAAGGACGCGACGGAGGAGGAGGCCGCCGTCAGCGAGATCAACGCCGGCATGTACGTCTTCCGTGCCGCCACGCTGCGCAGCTACCTGCCCCGGCTCGGTGTCGACAACGCGCAGGGCGAGATGTACCTCACGGATGTGCCCGGCCTCGTGCGCCGGGACGGCGACCGGGTCGCCGCCTCGATCGTCTCGGACGTCGAGGTCACGTTCGGGGTCAACGACCGCGCCCAGCTCGCCGAGGTCGGTCGGCGCCTGAACGCCCGCATCGTGCGCCGCTGGCAGCTCGAGGGCGTCACGATCGTCGACCCGGCCACGACCTGGATCGACGACGACGCCACGCTCGCCCCGGACGTCACCGTGCTCCCGAACACGCAGATCCTGCGCGCGACGACGATCGCCGCGGGAGCGACGATCGGCCCGGACACCACGCTCGTCGACTGCGAGGTGGGGGAGGACGCGGTCGTCCGCCGCACCGACGCGACCCTGGCCGTGATCGGTGCCGAGGCGACCGTCGGCCCGTTCTCGTACCTCCGCGCCGGTACCGTGCTCGGCCCGAAGGGCAAGATCGGCGCCTACGTCGAGACGAAGAACGCCGAGATCGGCGAGGGCAGCAAGGTCCCGCACCTGTCGTACGTCGGTGATGCGACCATCGGCCGCGGGGTGAACCTCGGGGCGAGCACCATCACCGCCAACTACGACGACGTCAACAAGCACCGCACGGAGATCGGCGACGAGGTGCACACGGGCTCGCACACGGTGCTGGTCGCGCCCGTTAGGCTTGGTCCTGGTGCGAAGACCGGCGCCGGCGCCGTCGTCCGCAAGGACGTCCCGGCCGGTGCTCTGGCCATGAGCGTGGCCCCCCAGCGCAACATCGAGGGGTGGGTCGAGAAGAACAGAGCAGGGACGGGCGCGGCGGATGCCGCGGCCCGGGAGAATTCGGCGGAATAGGCGGAGCATGGCCCGGAAGAAGAAGACGGTCGACCTGGATCGCGACAACGGCGTGGCCCCCGGCCTCGTCGCCAAGACGAAGAAGCGTCTGGTCATCGCGGGTGGTCGATCGCATCCCGAGCTGACCGCGGCCGTCGCCGCCTCGCTCGGCACCGAGATCGCTCCGGTCGAGCACCGCACCTTCGCCTCCGGCGAGATCTACGCCCGCTTCGAGGTCTCGATCCGCGGCTGCGACCTCTTCCTCGTGCAGACGTTCGGCGAGCCGGTCAACGAGTGGCTCATGGAGACGCTCATCATGATCGACGCCGCCAAGCGCGCCTCGGCCAAGCGGATCACCGTCGTCGCCCCCTACTATCCGTATTCGCGTCAGGACAAGAAGGGCCGCGGCCGCGAGCCCATCAGCGCCCGCCTCGTCGCCGATCTGCTCAAGACGGCCGGCGCCGACCGCGTCATGAGCGTCGACCTGCACGCCGCCCAGATCCAGGGCTTCTTCGACGGCCCCGTCGACCACCTCTTCGCCAAGCCGGTGCTCCTGGACCACTTCGAGCGCACACTCACCCCGGAGGACCGCGAGATCCTCACGGTGGTGTCCCCGGACATGGGACGCGTCCGCGTGGCCGACACCTGGTCGGACAGCCTCGGGGCGCCGCTCGCGATCATCCACAAGCGCCGCGACCCGAAGGTCGCCAACCAGGTCTCGGTGCACGAGATCGTCGGCACCGTCGAGGGGCGCACCTGCCTCCTCGTCGACGACATGATCGACACCGGCGGCACGATCGTCAAGGCGGCGCAGGCGCTCAAGGCGAACGGCGCGCACCGCGTGATCGTCGCGGCGACCCACGCGATCTTCAGCGACCCGGCGTCCGAGCGGCTGCAGGACGCGGCCATCGACGAGGTCGTCGTCACGGACACCATCCCGCTCTCGGAATCGCGCCGCTGGGAGACGCTGACCGTGCTGCCGATCGCGCCGCTGCTGGCCCGCGCGATCCACGAGGTCTTCGAGGACGGCTCCGTCACAAGCATGTTCGGCGGGGACGCGTAACGCATCGGGACGGCACAGCCCGTGCATAGCCGGGCTGCTTACGGTCGAGTCATCGACGGAAGAGTCGACCGACGCCGACCACGGAGGACCCCATGATCCGCACGACCGTTCCCACCTCTGTCCGCACCGGCACTGCCCTCCTCGGGGTCGCAGGGCTGTTCGTCCTCGCCGGATGCTCGTCGACCGGCGACGCCGCAGACAGCTCGACCGGCACTGACGAGACCGCGGGGTCGAGCTCCTCGTCCTCGTCGAGCGGGGGTGACGCCTCCGGCACCTACACCGACGGCACGTACACCGCCGACGGCTCGTACCAGACCCCGGAGACGGTGGAGGAGATCACCGTCACGCTCACGCTCGCCGACGGCGTCGTGATGGAGGTCGAGGTGTCGGGCGACCCGAAGGCTCCGGAGACCGAGCGGTACCAGGGCGAGTTCATCGACGGGATCGCCGATGAGGTCGTGGGGAAGCCGATCGACGAGCTGAATGTCAGCCGCGTCGCCGGGTCGTCGCTCACGAGCGGCGGCTTCAACGACGCCGTGGCCTCCATCAAGGAGCAGGCCGCCGCCTAGGCGCGAGGCGTCCTCATGGGGGAGTGGCGATTCGAGGCGATCGGCACCGGGTGGGAGATCGAGACCGGCGCCCCGCTCACGGATGACGTCCGCGCGGCCGTGACAGTGGAGATCGAGCGGTTCGATCGCGCCTGGTCCCGGTTCCGCGACGACTCCGATGTGGCCCGGCTCGGACGGTCGGGCGGCTCGCTGTCCTCGCCGGACGCGGGGCCGATGCTCGACGCCTATCGCGATCTCGACGCCGCCACGGCCGGTGCCGTGAACCCCCTGGTCGCCGACAGCCTGGAGGCCCTGGGCTATGACGCCGCGTACTCGCTGCGGGCCGGGGATCCTCGCCCCGCTCCCGCGTCCTGGACATCCCTGCTGACCTGGTCGGCGGACACGGTCGAGGCGCACGATCCCGCCCTCCTCGACGTGGGCGCCCTCGGCAAGGGACGTCTCGTCGACCGCGTGATGGCGGTGCTGGCCGACATCCCCGGTGATGTTGTCGTGGATGCCGGTGGGGACATCCGCGTGCGGGGTGCCGGCGTGCGCATCGCGCTTGAGCACCCGTTCGATCCGCGGAAGGCGATCGGCGTCGTCGAGGTCGCTGACGGAGCGTTGTGCGCATCGGCCGTCAACCGAAGGGCCTGGGGCGAGGGCCTCCACCACGTGCTCGATGCGCGGACAGGACAGCCCGTCCGCACCTGGGCGGCGACGTGGGCACTGGCCCCGGAGGCGATGAGGGCAGATGCCGTGGCCACCGCGCTGTTCTTCGACGGCGGCCCGGAGCTGGCCACCCGCTGGGGCGTCGAATGGGTGCGCATGACCACCGACGGCCGTGTGCAGCGCTCGCCGGGCTGCCAGGCCGAGCTCTTCACCGCAGCTCCTGCGCGAGCCGCCGGAACCGTGGGAGACACGACACCATGACCACTGCCTTCGCCGCCGCCCGCCAGCGCGTCCTCGCCGTCCTCGGCGCGCTGTCGATGTACCGCCTCGTGCTGTTCGCGCTGACGGCACTCGCGCTCATCGCCCTCGTGCTCTCCCTGCTCGGGGTGATCGTCTCTCCGACCCCGGTCGAGCTGCTGGCCTCCTTCGCGGTGCTGGCGGTGGCGATCTCCGCCGTGGACGCGGTCGCCCAGCGCCTGCTTCGCCTTCCGTGGCGCGTCGAGTCGTCCCTCGTCACCGCCCTCATCCTCTTGTTCGTGCTGCGTCCTGGCATCGAGCCGTCGGCCCTGCTCGGCCTCGCGATCGCCGGCGCGGTGGCGAGCGCGTCCAAGTACCTCATCGCCTGGCGGGGACGGCACATCTTCAATCCGGCCGCGTTCGGCGCCGCGGTGGTGTCGATCCTCGGAGCGTTCGGCGCGTTCAGCTGGCTCGGCACCTCGTCCTCGTGGTGGGTCGGCACACCGGTTCTCGTGATCCCTGTCGTCCTCCTCGGGCTGGCCGTGCTGTGGCGCACGGAGAAGGTCGGCGTCGTCCTCCTGTTCCTCGTCGTCGCCGTGGCCACCTCGATCGTGCGGCAGGCGGTGCAGGCCGGGCAGTTCGACATCTCCTTCGACGTCGTCACGGCACTGTCGTTCGCAGTGCTCCAGTCACCGTTCCTCTTCCTCGGCGCCTTCATGCTGTCGGAGCCGTTGACGCTGCCGCCGCGGCGTCGTCAGCAGCTCGTCGTCGCCGTCGTGGTCGGGCTCCTCGCGGGGTGGCCGATCTCGGTGGGGGGCCTGTTCACGCTCGGTCAAGAGCGCGCCCTGCTCATCGGCAACCTCGTGGCCTTCGCGTTCGCCCTCCGCGGTTCGGTGCGCCTCGTCCTCGAGCGCCGCGCCCTCGTGACGCCGACCGCGCAGGAGCTCACGTTCCGGGCGAAGGGCCGCGTGCGGTTCCTGCCCGGGCAGTACCTCGAGCTCGATGTCCCGCATCGGCGCCCTGACGCGCGGGGGACGCGCCGCGAGTTCAGCATCGTGTCCGCCCCCGCCGACCTCCCGACACTCCGCATCGCCTACAAGAACGGCGACCAGCAGCATCCGTCGAGCTACAAGCGCGCTCTCGCGGCGGCCGCGCCCGGCGCGACCTTCGCGGTGACGGGCACCTGGGGCGATTTCATCCTGCCGCGTGGCGAGCAACCGGTACTCATGGTGGCGGCCGGCATCGGTGTGACACCGTTCGTCTCGCAGCTTCGGCAGCTCCAGGCGACGGGGCAGCGGCGTGACATCGTTCTCGTCTATGTGGCGTCCTCGGCGGAGGAGCTCGCCTTCCGGGACGAGCTGGCCGCGACGGGTGTGCGCACGGTCGTGTTCACCCGCGACGACCCGGCCGACCTTCCTCCGCACTGGACGTGGGGGCAGGGGGCACGCCTGGACGCGGAGACCCTGGAGAGCGCGGTGGACGACCTCTCGGCGCGGCACGCGTTCATCTCCGGCCCGCCGCGACTCATCGCCGACCTCGCGCCGGCGCTGCAGAAGGCCCGTTCCCTCACCACGGACGCCTTCGCCGGCTACTGACCCGGATCGTCTTCCCTTCCCTCGGCCTGGGGACGTTGCGACACCTGCACGACCCAGCGACACCCGCACGACGGAATCCCCGGTCTCGTCGTGCATAGCGCCCCCGGATCGTGCAGGCGGCCCGGCCACGACAGAACCGGGATGGGCGGATCGGTCGTGCGGGCGGGGTCGGGTCGTGCGCGCGCATGGGTCGTTCGGCCTCGGACACCAGCGGACGACGCCTGCACGACCCGGTGGCGCCTGCACGAGCGGACGGACGGATCGGTCGTGCGGACGGGACAGGGTCGTGCGGGTGAGCACGGGCTCGGCTCGACCTCGGACACCGGCCGGGGGACACCCGCAGGACCTGACCACGCCTGCACGAGGGGATGGACGGATCGGTCGTGCGGACGGGGTCGGGTCGTGCAGGTGGGCGCGACAGAAGTCGGAACCCCCGGGTCAGTCGGGCGGGGTCTCGCCGGGAGGAGTCATCGGGATACGGACCGTGAAGGTCGTGTCGCCGGGCTCGCTCTCGACCGAGATCCGGCCGTGATGACCCTCCACGATGGCCTTGACGATCGCGAGACCGAGTCCGGTGCCGCCGGTCTGCCGGGCGCGGGAGCTGTCCCCGCGGGCGAACCGGGCGAAGAGCTCGTCGCGGAGGGCGGGATCGATCCCCGGGCCGTCGTCGTGCACGCGCAGCACGGCCTCGTCGCCCTCCCGAGCCACGCTCAACGTCACCGTGGTCCCCGCGGGGGTGTGCGTCCGGGCGTTGGCGAGCAGGTTCGCGACGACCTGATGCAGGCGCCCTGCATCACCGACGACGGTCACCGGCTCGTCCGGCACCTCGATGTTCCAGTGGTGGTCGGCCGCCGTCGGCCGCGCATCCGAGAGGCCTTCGAGGGCGAGCTGGGCGAGGTCGACCGTGCCGTACACGAGTTCGCGTCCCTCGTCGAGACGGGCGAGGAGCAGGAGGTCCTCCACGAGCCGTGTCATCCGCAGCGACTGCGCCTGGATGCGCTCCAAGGAGGAGGTCGTGCCCTCGATGACTGCGTCTTCCTTCGTCGCCTCCGGTGCCTGACGCAGTGCCCGCAACGAGAGCTCCGAGTAGCCGCGGATCGAGGCCAGAGGCGTACGCAGCTCATGGCTCGCGTCGGCGACGAACCGGCGCATCTGCTCCTCGTTCTTCTGCCGCGCCGAGAGGGACGTGTCCACGTGGTCGAGCAGCTTGTTGAGCGCGGCGCCGACGAGCCCGGTCTCCGTCCGCGGATCGGCCTCGCTCGCTGGCACGCGCTCGGTGATGCTGACCTCGCCGCGGTCGAGCTGCTGATTGGCGACCCTCGTCGCGGTCGCCGCGACCGCGCGCAGCGGCCGCAGCCCCACGCGGATCGTGACCGCCGTGGTGAGGGCGAGGAGGATCAGGCCGCCCGCCGTGGCCAGCAGGATCACGGTGAGGAGCTGCGTGAGCTGATTCTGGACGTCGTCGCGGGGGAGCCCGGTGACGACGACGACGCCGTTGCTCGCGGTGGTCGCGACGACCCGATACGAGCCGAGGCCGTCGAAGGAGACCGTGGCAGGGGTGCCGAGTGCGACCGTGCCGTAGAGCTGCTGCAGCTGATCGGGGGTGAGTGGCTGCGGCGCGCTGTTCAGCGCCCCGCGGCTGTCCTCGAAGGCGACGCCGCTCGGTCCCGCGATGGGGCTGCCGAGCGACAGCAGCAACCCGGGCATGGGGTCCAGGCGATACAGGATGTTGTCGACGGTGGCCTCGGACGGCGCGATCCCCTCCACGATCCGATCCCTGATCGTCGCGGCGTAGCTCTTCACCTTGTTGTCGAGCTGGTCCTCCAGCGTGCTGCCGAGGGTGGCGCTGGTGATGACGGCGACGATGACGAGGATCAGCGACACGAACCCGATCACCGCGGTCATCAGCCGCGTCTGCAGACTCATGGGCCGTCGCGCCACCGTCGCTCCGCTCACTGCGGGGCCTTGATCATGTAGCCGACGCCGCGCACGGTGTGCAGGAGGGGCGTGCGGCCGGCGTCGATCTTCTTCCGGAGGTAGGAGATGTAGAGCTCCACGACCGAGGACTTGCCGCCGAAGTCGTAGCTCCAGACGCGGTCCAGGATCTGCGCCTTGGACAGCACCCGGCGCTCGTTGCGCATGAGGTACCGCAGCAGCTCGAACTCGGTCGCGGTCAGCTCGATCTCCACGCCGTCCCGGACGACCTCGTGGCTGTCCTCGTTGAGCGTGAGATCGGCGACCCGGAGGATCGACTGCCCGTCGTCGGCGCTGGCGTGTCCGGTGCGCCGGATGATCGCGCGGAGCCGGGCGATCACCTCCTCCAGGCTGAACGGCTTGGTCACATAGTCGTCGCCCCCGGCGGTGAGCCCGGCGACGCGGTCGCCCACGGCGTCCTTCGCCGTCAGGAAGAGGACGGGGACGAGGTTGCCCGCTTCGCGGAGCCGCTTGAGCACGGCCATCCCGTCGAGGTCGGGCATCATGATGTCGAGCACGAGGGCGTCCGGCTCGAACTCCTTCGCGACCTGGAGCGCCTCGAGGCCGGAGGACGCGGTGCGCACCTCCCAGCCCTCCATGCGCAGGGCCATGGCGAGCAGATCGGTGAGCATCTGCTCGTCGTCCACGGCGAGGATGCGCAGAGGGGAGCCGTCGGGGCGGCGCAGTTCGGGCAGGTCGCTGGTCATGCGTCTATTCTGCGGAACTTCCTATGTGATTTCTATGGAACGGGCTATGGGTTCTCTGGGAGATGTCCGCCTCATAGAACCCTCATCATCCGTCCCTCGGATCCGCATAACGGTCGTCCCTAGCGTCGGTTCCGCGCCGCGATCGTCGCGGCGGGAGGAGAGACATGTACGGACGATATCTGCGGCGCGAACTCGCGGGCCGCAAGAAGCAGACGGCGATCGTGGCCACCGGGCTCGCGATCGCGATCGGACTGGTGATCGTGGTGAACGCCCTGACGACCGGTGTGCGCGACGCCCAGACCCAGTCGCTGGCAGCGGTCTACGGAGTGGGGACGGATCTCACCGTCACCGGCGCCGCCGCGGAACCGGGCGACGGGACGGGACCGCGGTTCGAGTTCGACGAGGACGCGGGGGAGAGCGACGGCGAGACCACGACCCTGGAGCAGTCGACCCTGCGCACGGACTTCGGCCGGACGACGCTCGAGGCCGCGGTGCTGGACACGGTGGCCGGTACCGACGGCGTCGCCGCCGCGACCGGTGCGCTGAGCCTGACGAACTCGACATTCTCCGGTGAGCTGCCGAGCGGCGGCTTCGGCGGGCAGGACGGCGCGGAGGGCGGCGAGGCGCCCATGGAGGGCCAGGCGCCCCCGCAGGGTGGCGGCGGTGGCGGGGGCGGTGCGTTCGGCATCGACTCGTTCACCGTCCTCGGCATCGACCCGTCCGCGACGGAGCTCGGCCCGCTGGCCTCCGCCGAGATCGGCGAGGGGCGTGGGCTGGACGCCGACGACAGCGGAGCGCTCGTCGCTCTGGTGGACAGCACGTACGCCGCGAGCGAGGACATCGCCGTCGGCGACACCCTGGACATCGCCGGCTCCGACGTCGAGGTCGTCGGCCTCCTCACCTCGGCGTCGGATGCCGCAGACACCGCGGCGGACGTCTACCTCCCGCTCGACACCGCGCAGGAGCTGGCCGGCGTGGAGGACGTGATCTCCACGGTGTACGTGCAGGCGGATTCGGCGTCGTCCCTCGACGAGGTGCAGACGGCCCTGGCGGAGGAGCTTCCCGACGCCACCGTCTCCTCGCAGTCCGAGCTCGCCGCGACTGTCTCCGGCTCGCTCTCGAACGCGACGGCGCTCGTCACGAATCTCGGCACCTGGCTGTCGATCATCGTCCTCGCCGTCGCCGTGCTGCTCTCGGTGCTCCTCACCCTCTCCGGCGTCGGCCGTCGCACCCGCGAGTTCGGCACCCTGAAGGCGATGGGGTGGTCGAACGGCCGCGTCGTGCGTCAGGTCGCCGGGGAGTCGATGGTGCAGGGACTCCTCGGAGGAGCGGCAGGTCTCGTGCTCGGCCTCGCCGGGATCCTGATCATCACCGTCGTGCAGCCGACCGTGGCCGCCGGCTCCACGGCCGTCGGCGGAGGCCCGGAGGGAGGAGGCGGCTTCGGCGGCCCCGGCGGCATGGCCCCGGGCGCAGAGACGGCCGACATCGTGCTGCAGGCACCGCTGACCCCCTGGGTGCTCGTCGCCGCCGTGGGCCTCGCGGTGCTGGGCGGGCTCGTCGCCGGCGCCTTCGGAGGCTGGCGGGCCGCGCGGCTGAGCCCGGCCGAGGCCCTGCGGTCCGTCGCATGAGCGGCGTCGCGAACCACACAGGAGAGAAGGAGACCGAGATGACCACGATGACGGATTCCGAGGCCCGCGTTCCGGCCTCGTCGGCGGCGACCCCGCTGTACCGGGCGACGGGTGTCACGCGCACCTATACGCGGCGGGGACGGACGGTGACCGCGCTCACCGGCGTCGACCTGGAGATCATGCCCGGCGCCTTCGTCACGATCCAGGGGCCGACCGGAGGAGGCAAGTCGACGCTGCTGCAGCTGCTGGGGGCGCTCGACACCCCGACTGCCGGGACGTTGCAGCTGGACGGCCGTGAACTGTCGTCGGCGTCGCCGTCGGAGCTGGGACGGATCCGCGCGCAGGAGATCGGATTCGTCTTCCAGGGGTTCAACCTGATCCCGACGCTGACGGCGGTGGAGAACGTCGACATGGCCCTGGAGCCGCTCGGCATCGACCGGGCGGAACGACGCACGCGGGTCGCCGCCGCTCTCGCCCACGTCGGCCTGGCGGACCGCGGAGACCATCGTCCCGCAGAGTTGTCCGGCGGGCAGCAGCAGCGTGTCGCGATCGCGCGGGCGATCGTCAAACGCCCCCGAGTGCTGCTCGCGGACGAGCCGACGGGCAACCTCGACGAGAGCATGCGCGACGAGATCCTCGACCTCCTCGAACGGCTGTGCGCGGAGGGCATCACCATGGTCGTGGTCACGCACGACTCCGCGGTGGCGCGGCGGGCGACGAAACGGCTGCGTCTGACGCAGGGGACGGTGAGGGACATCACCCGGTAGTCGGCGGCGCGGGGGAGGGGCGGACGGCGAGCCGCCCCTCTTCCGCGATGTCCGACCCCGGGTCTACCGTGTGCTCATGGTCGACCACGTCGAATCCGCACAGCCCACCGTCCACCGTCCCTCCACCGTCTCCGAGGTCGCCGCGCTCGTCCGCGCCGCCGCGCAGGAGGCGGTCCCCCTGACCGTCGTCTCCGGCGGCCACGGGCCCTGGTCCCACGCCCCCGCTCCCGGTCTGCGCCTCGAACTCGGGGCGCTCTCCTCGATCGAGGTCGACGGCACCGCCGTGCGCATCGGCGGCGGTGCCGTGTGGGGCGACGTCGCGAAGACTCTCGCCGGCCACGGCCTCGCCCTGAGCTCCGGCGACACGGCCAGCGTCGGCGTCGGCGGTCTCACCCTCGGCGGCGGCATCGGCTGGATGGTGCGCGCCTGGGGTCTCGCCGTCGATCAGCTCGTCGGCGCCCAAGTCGTCACCGCGAGCGGAGACGTGGTGGAGGTCTCGGCCACGCAGCATCCCGACCTGTTCTGGGCGCTGCGCGGCGGTGGCGGCAACTTCGGCATCGTCACCCGTTTCGACTTCGAAGCGCATCGCCTGCCGGGGATCGCGCTGGCCGAGTCCGTCGTCGAGGGCGACGCGACGGCCGTGCTCCGGGCCGCGCGTGAACTCCTCCGCGACGCCCCGCGCGAGCTGACCGTCACGTACATGGACGTGCCGCCCATGGACCCGAGCGCTCCGGCCGGTGCCCGGCTGACCGCCGTGTGGGCCGGGCCCGACCCGGAGGCGCTGCGCGTGGAGCTCGCGCCGATCACCGCCCTCGACGGTGTCACGACGGAGATCACCGAACCCGCCTATCGGGAAATCCTGATGGAGATGCCGCAGCCCGAGGGCGGCGAGGCTCCCGCCCCTCCCGGGTTCCTCGGCGGGAACGGTCTCGTCGCCGACCTCGACGACGAGACGATCGATCGGCTGGTGGCCTATCGGCGGGAGTACCCCGCCTCGGTCGTCTTCCTCCGGTCCCTCGGCGGGGCGTTCGGCGACGTTCCGCAGGAGGAGACGGCCTTCCCGGCGCGCACCGCGACCTGGTTCGTCATGGCCGGTGCCTTCGATGTCGCGGGGATGCTCGACGAGGAGGGGCGGGCGAAGGCCGCCGCCGACGCGCAGCGGATCGTCGCGGGCCGCCTCGCCGAGTACAGCAACTTCGTCGACCGGGAGCGACCGGACGCGGTGTCCGGGATGTACGACGGCGACGGCTACGCGCGTCTGCGGGCGGTGAAGGCGCAGTGGGACCCGCAGAACGTGTTCCGCCGCAACCACAACATCCTCGTGTGACGCACGAAGGGCCGAGCACCGTACGGTGCCCGGCCCTTCGCAGACCCGAGGTCAGTGCGTGTCTTCGGCCTCGATCTCGGAGCGGTCGCCCGACCACAGCGTGTGGAAGGTGCCCTCCTTGTCGATGCGCTTGTAGGTGTGCGCGCCGAAGAAGTCGCGCTGACCCTGCACGAGAGCAGCCGGGAGGCGGTCGGCGCGGATGCCGTCGTAGTACGACAGCGACGACGAGAACGCCGGAGCCGGGATGCCGGACTGCGCCGCCGTGACCACCACGCGACGCCATGCCGCCTGGCCGCGGGTGAGTGCCTCGGCGAAGTACGGAGCCGTCATCAGCACGGGCAGGTCGGGGGTCTCCGCGTAGGCGTCGGCGATTCGGTTCAGGAACTGCGCACGGATGATGCAGCCGCCGCGCCAGATCTTCGAGATCGCACCGAGGTCGATGTTCCAGCCGTACTCGGCGGCGCCGGCACGGATCTCGTCGAAGCCCTGCGAGTACGCGACGATCTTGGAGGCGTAGAGCGCAAGGCGGACGTCCTCGACGAAGGCGTCGACCTCGTCGGCCGGGACCGTGAACTCCTCGTCCGGACCGGGAAGCGCCGCTGCGACCGCGCGCTGCTCGGGGTGCGAGGAGAGCGAGCGGGCGAACGTCGCCTCGGCGATGCCCGAGACCGGGACGCCGAGCGAGAGTGCGGTCTGCACCGTCCAGGCGCCGGTGCCCTTCGCGCCGGCCTGGTCCAGGATGACGTCGACCAGCGGCTTACGGGTCGCCGCGTCGACCTGGCGCAGCACCTCGGCCGTGATCTCGATGAGGTACGACTCCAGCTCTCCGCGGTTCCACTCGGCGAAGATCTCGGCGATCTCTGCGGGGGTCTTGCCGGTGCCGCGACGGATGAGGTCGTAGGCCTCGGCGATGAGCTGCATGTCCGCGTACTCGATGCCGTTGTGCACCATCTTGACGAAGTGGCCGGCGCCGTCGTGGCCGACGTGCGTCACGCAGGGCTCGCCCTCGGCGACTGCGGCGATGGACTTCAGGATCGGCCCGAGCGTGATCCAGGACTCGTCCGAGCCGCCCGGCATGATCGAGGGGCCGGTGAGGGCGCCCTCCTCGCCGCCGGAGATACCCGCGCCGACGAAGTTGATGCCGGTCTCGCGGACCGCCTTCTCGCGGCGGATGGTGTCGGGGAAGTAGGCGTTGCCGCCGTCGACGATGATGTCGCCCGGCTCGAAGACCTCCACGAGGGAGTCGATCACGGCGTCGGTCGGCGCTCCGGCCTTGACCATGATGATCGCGGTGCGCGGCTTCTGCAGCGAGTCGGCGAACTCCTGGTACGTCTTCGCGGGGATGAAGCCCGCCTCGGGATGCTCGTCGAGGAGGGTCTGGGTCTTCTCGTAGCTGCGGTTGAAGATCGCCACGGTGTTGCCCTCGCGGCTCGCGAGGTTGCGGGCGAGGTT
Source organism: Microbacterium sp. NPDC064978 (assembly GCF_044543605.1). Classification (NCBI taxonomy): domain Bacteria; kingdom Bacillati; phylum Actinomycetota; class Actinomycetes; order Micrococcales; family Microbacteriaceae; genus Microbacterium; species Microbacterium sp. NPDC064978. The sequence goes on from NZ_JBITWF010000003.1 coordinate 519,547, forward strand.
CGACCCCATGACGGCGAGTCCGACGACTCCAATGTTCGCTGATGCTTCGGGCACGGAAGGCTCCTCGATCGTGAAGAAGGGTTGCCTTCAGCGTATCGCTGTGCGCCGGATGGAGGCGCACCCGATGACGCATCACCGTCATCGTCCGCGACGTCGGGCGGTCCGGAGGCTCCGGACCTCTACGCTGAAGGGAGCACAGGAGCTGGAGGGAGTCGGTCGTGACGGAGTCCGAGAAGAAGGTCCGCGCCGTCGTCGCGGTGCCGTTGACGGAGGAGCTGTGCGGGCTCATCGAGGAGCTCGAGCCGCGGCTCGAGGTCATCCACGACGCGGCGCTGGTGCCTCCCATGCGCGGTCCGGCCGACTGGTCGGGCGACCCTGACTTCACCCGCACGCCGGAGCAGCAGCGCGCGTTCGAGGCCCTCGTCGACTCCGCCGACGTGCTCTTCGGCATCCCCGACGTCGACCCCGACGCACTGGCGCGGACGGTCTCTGCGAACCCGCGGCTGCGGTGGGTCATGACCACGGCGGCGGGCGGCGGCAGCACGGTCAAGGCCGCGGAACTCGACCGCGCCGATCTCGACCGCATCGTCTTCACCACCAGCGCCGGCGTCCACGGCGGCACGCTCGCCGAGTTCGCCCTCTTCGCGGTGCTCGCCGGGGCGAAGGACCTTCCGCGCCTGCGGACCGATCAGGATCAGCGCATCTGGCCCGAGCGGTGGGAGATGCGCCAGGTCGACGAGATGACCGTGCTCGTGGTGGGACTCGGCGGCATCGGCGCGGAGTGCGCCCGCCGTTTCCACGCTCTCGGCGCTCGGGTGTGGGGGACCAGTCGCTCCGGTCGTCCGGTCGAGGGCGTCGATCGCCTCATCGCGCTGGACGACCTCGTGGACGCGGTGGGGGAGGTCGACGCGATCGTCGTCACGCTTCCGGGCACGGAGCAGACCAGACACCTCATCGGCGAGGAGGTTCTGCGGGCAGTGAAGCCCGGGGTCATCCTCACCAACGTCGGGCGCGGGAGCGTGGTCGATGAGGCGGCGCTGCTCTCCGCCCTCGACGACGGCCGCGTCGGCTTCGCCGGGCTGGATGTCTTCGAGCAGGAGCCGCTGGCCGCCGAGTCCCCGTTGTGGGCGCATCCGCGCGTGCTCGTCAGCCCGCACACGGCGGCGCTCAGCTCGAAGGAGGAGGAGCGCATCGCGCGGCGGTTCGCCGAGAACGCCACCCGCCTGCTCGACGGTCGGGAGCTGCGCGCAGTGGTCGACACGGTCGAGTTCTACTGAATCGGGATGCAGCAGGCATGAGCGTGCGCATCGTCGTGATGGGGCCGAGCGGATCCGGGAAATCGACGGTCGGTGCGGCGCTGGCGGAGAGCCTCGAAGCGCGCTTCGTGGACGGTGACGATCTGCATCCGCTGACCAACGTCGAGAAGATGGTAGCGGGGATCGCCCTCGATGACGAGGACCGGATGCCCTGGCTGCGGGTGGTCGGACGGACGCTCGCCGCCGAGACGCACATCGTCGTCGCCTGTTCCGCGCTGCGGTGGCGCTACCGGGATGCCATCAGGGCGGAGGCGCCGGACGCCTTCTTCGTCGAGCTCGGCGTGGCACGGGAGACGCTCGCCCGGCGACTGGGTGGACGGCCCGACCACTTCATGCCGGCCTCGCTGCTCGATTCCCAGCTCGACGCGTGGGAACCGCTGACGGGTGACGAGCCCGGCGTCCGGGTCGATGCCGCGCTCCCGCTGGTGCAGGAGGTGGCGGCGATCCGGAAGGCGCTCGCCGCGGAGACGGGAACGCCGGGGGAGCCTCAGTCCTTGCGGTAGCCCGAGCGGCCGAGGGAGAAGAGAGCCGCACCCGTGGCGACGGCCGCGCACACCGACATGGCGCCGATCAGCCAGAGGAGGACGTGGGAGAGGAAGGCGCCGTCGAGCATGGGGGTACTCCGAATTTCTGCAGTGGGGACCGGTGTCCTCAGCCTATCGGGTCATCCGGTACCATGGAGGCGTACCTCGGCGAGGGACGCTTCTGCGCGTGCGCGGGCGTCCGTGATCGACGCGGCGAAGCAAGCCCGGTGGCTTTCCTCACGCGTCCGCGTTCGAGTCCACAATTCCAAGACCACCGCGCGGCGCCTTCGCTGCGTGCCCCGAAGGAGAACCTCATGTCTGAAGACACCACGGTCCACGCCGAGCTGCGCAGCAGCTTCGGCAAGGGCTTCGCCCGCCGTCTGCGCGCCGCCGGCAAGATCCCCGCGGTCATCTACGGCCACGGCACCGAGCCCGTGCACGTCGCGCTGCCCGGCCACCAGGTCTCCCTGATCATCCGTCGCGCCAACGCGCTGCTCGACCTCGACATCGAGGGCACCTCGCAGCTCGCGCTCGTCAAGGACGTGCAGAAGGACCCGGTGCACCAGATCATCGAGCACATCGACCTCCTGGTCGTGAAGAAGGGCGAGAAGGTCGCCATCGACGTCCCCGTCGTCGTCACCGGTGAGTCGGCCCCCGGCACCATCGTCAACCTCGATGCCACGACCATCCAGGTCGAGGCGGAGGCCACCCACATCCCCGAGAACATCGAGGTCTCGGTCGAGGGTCTCGAGGAGGGCGCGCACATCACCGCCGCCGACGTCACCCTCCCGAAGGGCTCGACGCTCCTCACCGACGCCGAGGTCCTCGTGGTCGCGATCTCCGTCCCGGCCGCTCCGGTCGAGGACGAGGAGACCGCGGGCGAGTCCGCCGAGGGTGCCGCCGAGGCGTCCGAGGAGGCCGCCGCGGAGTGATCTCCGCCTGCTTCATCACGGAGGGGACGCGATCGGATCGCGTCCCCTCCGTCGTATCCTGACCGGGGTGACGGCTCCGGCGAGAGAGGACGAGGAATGGCAGCCACCTGGCTCGTGGTCGGTCTCGGCAATCCGGGACCCCGCTATGAGGCGACCCGCCACAACATCGGCCAGATGGTCGTCGATGAGCTCGCGGCGCGGCGCGGAGAGAGCTTCCGGGAGCACAAGGGCGGCGCGCGCGTCGTCGAGACCTGGCTCCGGCCCGGCGCCGACAAGCTCGTGCTCGCGAAACCCAACACCTTCATGAACGTGTCGGGCACCCCTGTCGCAGCGCTCGCTCGGTTCTACTCCGTCCCTCTCGACCACGTGGTCGTCGTGCACGATGAGCTCGACATCCCGTTCGACACGGTCAAGCTCAAGACCGGAGGAGGGCATGGTGGTCACAACGGCGTGCGTGACATCGCGCGGGCCCTCACGAGCCCGGACTTCCCGCGGGTGCGGGTCGGCATCGGCCGACCGACGGGGCGCCAGGATCCTGCCGACTGGGTGCTCTCCCCGTTCGGCAAGGACGAGCGTGCGAACCTTCCCCTGCTCGTGGGTGACGCCGCGGACGCCGTCGAGCTCCTCGTCGGGGAAGGCCTGCTCGCCGCGCAGCAGAAGCATCACGCACCGCGCTGACCGGCGCCCCGCGGGGTCAGGTGGTGAAGGTGGCGTATCCCGCGGCGCCGCCGACGGCGAAGGCTGTGAACACGGCGACGAAGAAGATGACTGCGCCGAGGACGGCGACGATCAGCGCGGCGATGCCCGCTCCACGTCCCTGCTTCCGGCGGATCGCGATGATGCCCAGCACGATCGCGGCGATGCCGAGAACCGTGCCGGCCCAGAACGACAGCTCCGTCCACAGCACCTGATCACGCGCGGGGGACAGGAACCCGAGATCTCCCGAGGAGCCGTTGATGCCCTGCGGGATGCGGCGGCCCACCTCGAACGCGCTGACGCCGCCGATGATCGGCATGACGACGGCCGCGAGGATCGAGAGGCCGAGGGCGAGCAGGCCGAGGAACCCCGAGGGCTTCGGCGCGGCATCCGGCGCGGTGTACGTGCCGGACGGTGCCGCATAGCCGCCCACGGGCACCTGATACGCCCCCGGAGGTGCAGCCGGGGGTGCCGGCTGGCCGTATCCGCCGGCGGGCGGGTACGGTGCCGGAGCCCTCGGCGGTACGGACGCGTACGCGGGCGGCGGGATCGCACCGGAGACCGAGTCCTGCGGGACCGAGGCCGTCGGAGGGGCGGGCGGAACGGCGCCGGACGGAGGGGGCAGCTGCGGATCGGTCACGATGTCATCCTAGGGTGGCGCGCGGCTCAGACCCGGCGCAGCAGTCCGACGCGGTCGTACACGTCGGACAGCGTCCGATCGGCGACGGCATCGGCGCGGGCGGCGTTCTCGGCGAGGATCCGGTCGAGCTCGGCCGGATCGTCGAGGAGTTCGAGCGCACGGTCGCGCACCGGAGCGAACTCCTCCACGACGACCTCGGCGAGGCCCTTCTTGAAGTCGCCGTACCCGCGACCCGCGTACTCGTCCTCGATCGCGGGGATCTGGCGTCCGCTCAGCGCGGCGTAGATGGTCAGGAGGTTCGAGACGCCCGGCTTGGCCTCGCGATCGAACCGCACGGTGCCCTCGTTGTCGGTCACCGCGCGCATGATCTTCTTCGCCGACTTCGCCGGGTCGTCCAGCATCCACAGCACGCCGGCATCGCTCTCGGCCGACTTCGACATCTTGGCCGTCGGATTCTGCAGGTCGTAGATGCGCGCCGTCTCCTTCTGGATGACCGGGACCGGCACCGTGAAGGTCTCGCCGAACCGCGAGTTGAAGCGCTCCGCGAGGTCGCGGGTGAGCTCGACGTGCTGCTTCTGGTCGTCGCCGACCGGCACGACGTCCGTCTGGTAGAGCAGGATGTCGGCGGCCATGAGCACCGGGTAGGTGAAGAGGCCGACGCTGGTCGCATCGGCGCCGTAGCGGGCCGACTTGTCCTTGAACTGGGTCATCCGTCCGGCCTCACCGAAGCCGGTGATCGTGCTGAGGATCCAGGCGAGCTCGGCGTGCGCACGCACGTGCGACTGCACGTATAGCGTCGACTGCGACGGCTCGATGCCCGCCGCGATGTACTGCGCGGCGGTACGGCGGGTCTTCTCGCGGAGCTCGGCCGGGTTCTGGGCGACCGTGAGGGCGTGCAGGTCGACGACGGAGAAGAACGCGTCGTACGAGGTCTGGAGCTCCCGCCACTGCAGGAGTGCGCCGATGTAGTTGCCGATCTGGAGGGAGTCGGCGGAGGGCTGCATTCCGGAGTAGAGACGAGGCTTGTTCACCCGTCAATCCTATGCGTCCGCGCGGCGGACCCCTGCGCCCGCCGATCCCTTACGCTGACGTCATGACGAGCGGTGCGCCTCCGACGCGGGGACAGGTGTTCCTCGACGCGTTGGGCGCGGACGCCGAGCGTCTGCACCCGGAGATCCTCGCGCAGTATCGCGCTCCCGTCGCGGCGGGGCACGCGGAGGGGGTGTTCGCCGTCGCGGGGCGCCGCTTCGGTCGCGCAGCCGGTCTCGTGCGTCCGATCGTCGGGCCGGGTCTTCTGGTGCCGACATCGGGACGAGATGTCCCGTTCGTGCTCCGCACGGCCTCGGGGCGCACAGAGACCGGCCGCGCGACGCTCGACTCCATCCGCGAGTTCCGTTTCCCCGGACGGACCGCGCGGATCGTCGACCGGCTCACGGTGAGCGTGCGGCCGGGACTGGTCCGGAACCTGCTCGGCGCCCGAGGCCGCGTGGAGCTCATCGAGGAGTGCAGCGTGACGGCGGAGGGCTTCCTGCGGATGCGCACCGTCCGAGTCGCGCTGCGGCTGTGCGGTCGGCGGTTCGCGCTGCGCGGTCCGCTCGGCGTGCGGGTGGACCTGGTCGACGGCTGGGACGCGGAGCACCGCCGGCGCACGATCGATATGCGTGCCGTGAACCCGCTGCTCGGCACCGTCTTGGAGTACCGCGGATGGTATCGGGAGTCGGAGCCGTCGCCCTCCGAGCAGCCCGACCCGGGTCAGTAGGTGTAGTCGACGACGACCGGCGCGTGGTCGCTCCAGCGCTGGTCGTACGCGGCCGCACGCGCCACGTGGTACGCCTGGACGCGCTCGGCGAGAGCGGGCGTGGCCAGGTGGTAGTCGATGCGCCATCCCGAGTCGTTGTCGAAGGCCTTCCCGCGCATGGACCACCACGTGTACGGCCCGTCCACCTCGCCGTGGAAGCGGCGGCCGACGTCCACCCAGCCCAGGCCGGTGCCGACCGAGCCGTCGACGCCGGTGACCGGGGTCCCGGCCTCACCGAGGAAGCGATCGAAGTAGGCGCGCTCACGCGGCAGGAAGCCGGCCTTGGTGCGGTTGCCGCGCCAGTTCTTGATGTCGAGCTCGCGGTGCCCCACGTTGAGGTCGCCGGTGACGAGGGCGAGGGCGCCGTCGGTGTTCAGGCTCGCCAGTCGCGCTTCGAACGCGTCGAGGAACTTCCACTTCTCGTCCTGCTTCGGGGTGTCGGCCTCGCCGGAGTGCACGTAGGCGCTGACGACGGTGAGCGGACGGTCGCCGATCAGGAAGTCCGCCTCGATCCAGCGCCCCTTGGAGTCGAAGTCCTCCGGGCCGAAGTCCGCCCGGGAGGCGAGCGCGGGGAGGCGGCTGGCGATCGCGACGCCTGCGCGCCCCTTGGCCGTGGCCTCGTCGTGAACGAAGGTCCAGCCGGGGAGGGCGGCCTCGATGTGCTCGTCCTGCCCGCGCACCTCCTGAAGGGTGAGGATGTCGATGTCTGCGGCATCCAGCCACGTGCTCATCCCGTTGCGGGCGGCCGCCCGGATCCCGTTGACATTGACCGAGGCGATACGCAGGTGAGGCATTCCTCCAGCCTAACGAGCACCGCCGACATCGCGGTTCTGACGGTGATCGAGCTCGGAGAGCAGGCGCTGCGCGAGAGGGGAGGTCGGGGGCGCGGGCGGGGGAGCAGAGGCCTCCAGTCGCGCGACCTCGTCCTCCGCCTCGCGGACGGCGTGCCCGGCCGCCCAGCTCCGATACCACGGGGCCTCGTCTTGCGCGGCTCGGGCGTCGCGCAATCGGATCCGCGCCGCCGCGAGCAGGGTGGCGTGCTCCGCCACCCGCCGCTCGGCCTCCGTCGGCAGCAGGAGCGGGAGGTCGCGGTCCTGGGCGGCGACGGCGATCCAGGAGGCGGCGACGAGCATGACCACCCCGTTCACCCGGAACCACAGCAGCAGCCCGACGAAGATCGCGAAGGTCGCCAGCAGGGGATTCGACGGCGTGTAGCTCAGGAGGAACCCGACCCCGAACTGCAGCACCGTCATGGCCGCGCCGCCGAGGAGGGCGCCCGGCCAGATGGTGCTCCAGTGCAGCGAGGTGCCGGTGAGGAAGCGCACCATCGCCGCCAGCGCCCCCGTCAGCAGGACGAACGACACGAGCACCGTGCCGATCCGGATGCCGAGGTTGAGGCCGTCCGATCCCGCGTCCCAGCCGAGGAGCGAGAGCACCCAGCTCAGCACGGCGGCGCTGGCCGAGCTGAGGGCGGAGCCGAGGATCAGCGAGACACCGAAGATGAGGGCGGCGAGGAGGTCGCGCGCTTTGAGGAGGAGGTAGCTGCGGCGGTCGGGCTCGAGGCCGAAGATGTCCCGCACGGCTCGCCGGGAGAAGGTCACCCAGCCGATCGCCGTCCAGATGACCGTGCCGAGCGCGATGAGGCCGGTGATTCCGAGGAACCCGGTGGTGTTCGACGCGATCTCCTGCACCTGTGCGGGCGTGAAGACGCCGCCCTCGTCGAGGATGAGGTTCGGGATGTAGTTGTTGATGATGTCGATGAGCCCGTTCACGGCCTCCTCGCTGCCGCCGAGCCAGAGCCCTGTGATGGCGAACGCGAGGTAGACCGCGGCGAAGATGGCGAACAGCGCCTGGTAGCTCACCCCGGCGGCGAGCAGGAAGCCGTTGTGTTGCAGGAAGTGGCGCCACACCCGCACCGGGAAGAGACCGAGGGTCCGCCGCGTCAGCGCGGTCGCGCGCTCGACCGCGGCATCGAGGCGACCATCGGTCGCCGAACCGGGCTCGGACACGCCCCCACCCTACCCAAGACCGGTCACGCCCTTCCGCGAGAACAGGCACAGACGCGAGAACAGGCGGCCCCGTCCGGGACCGCCTGTTCTCGCGTGGGTGCCTGTGTCGGTGCGTCAGGGACGGCCGCGGAGGACCGCCTGCTTGACCTCGGCGATGGCCTTGGTGACCTCGATGCCGCGGGGGCACGCCTCGGAGCAGTTGAAGGTCGTGCGGCAGCGCCAGACGCCTTCCTTGTCGTTGAGGATGTCGAGGCGGACCGCAGCGTTGTCGTCACGCGAGTCGAAGATGAAGCGATGCGCGTTGACGATGGCCGCCGGACCGAAGTACTGTCCGTCCGTCCAGAACACCGGGCATGACGACGTGCACGCGGCGCAGAGGATGCACTTGGTGGTGTCGTCGAAGATCTCGCGGTCGGCGATGGACTGCGTACGCTCCTTGCCCTTCTCCGGCACGGAGTTCGCGACGAGGAACGGCTGCACCTCGCGGTACGACGCGAAGAACGGCTCCATGTCGACGACGAGGTCCTTCTCCAGCGGCAGGCCCTTGATGGCCTCGACGTAGATCGGCTTCGAGATGTCGAGGTCCTTGATCAGCGTCTTGCACGCCAGGCGGTTGCGGCCGTTGATGCGCATGGCGTCGGAGCCGCAGATGCCGTGGGCGCAGGAGCGCCGGAAGGTGAGCGAGCCGTCGACCTCCCACTTGATCTTGTGCAGGGCGTCGAGGACGCGGTCGGTGGAGTAGAGCTCCACGTCGTAGTCGACCCAGTGCGGCTCGGCGTCGATCTCCGGGTCGAACCGACGGATGTTGAAGGTGACGATGAAGGACTGGATCCCGGTCTCTTCCGTCGTGTCTGCCGGGGCCTCGGCGAGGGCGTTGGACATGCTCAGTACTTCCTCTCCATCGGCGGGTAGTTGAACTCGCCCTTGTCGTTCTTGGTGAAGACGACGGGCTTCCAGTCGAGCTTGATGTGGTCGCTCGGGTCGGAGGAGTGCGGGTCGCCCGTGAGGTACGCCATGGTGTGCTTCATGTAGTTCTCGTCGTCGCGCTTCGGGAAGTCGTCGCGCATGTGGCCGCCGCGGCTCTCCTCGCGGTTCTGTGCGGCGTAGACGACGACCTCGGCGATGTCGAGCAGGAAGCCCAGCTCGACCGCCTCGAGTAGGTCGGTGTTGAACCGGTGGCCCTTGTCGTCGACGTGCACGTTCTTGTAGCGCTCACGGAGCTCGGCGATCACGCCGAGGACGTGCTGGAGGGATTCGTGCGTGCGGAACACCTGCGCGCCCTTGTCCATCTCGTCCTGCAGCGTCTTGCGCAGCACGGCGATCCGCTCGGTGCCCTGGTTGTTGCGCAGGCCCTCGAGCATGTCGGAGACGAACGCCGCGGGGTTCTCCGGAAGCGGGACGAAGTCCGCCGTCTTGACGTACTCCACCGCGTTGCGACCCGACCGCTTGCCGAACACGTTGATGTCGAGCAGCGAGTTCGTGCCGAGACGGTTGGCGCCATGCACCGAGACGCAGGCGCACTCACCGGCGGCGTAGAGGCCGGGGACGACGGTGTCGTTGTCCGCGAGCACCTCGCCGTTGTTGTTCGTGGGGATGCCGCCCATGGCGTAGTGCGCGGTCGGCATGACGGGCACCGGCTCGACGACCGGGTCGACGCCCAGGTACGTGCGGGCGAACTCGGTGATGTCCGGGAGCTTGGTCTCGAGCACCTCGGCGCCCAGGTGCGTGCAGTCCAGCAGCACGTAGTCCTTGTGGGGACCGGCGCCGCGGCCCTCGGCGACCTCCTGGACCATGCAGCGCGCGACGATGTCTCGGGGCGCCAGGTCCTTGATGGTGGGGGCGTACCGCTCCATGAAGCGCTCACCCGAGGCGTTGCGCAGGATCGCGCCCTCGCCGCGCGCACCCTCGGTGAGGAGGATACCGAGGCCGGCGAGGCCGGTCGGGTGGAACTGGAAGAACTCGAGGTCCTCGAGGGGGAGGCCCTTGCGCCAGACGATGCCCACGCCGTCGCCGGTGAGAGTGTGTGCGTTGGAGGTCGTCTTGAAGATCTTGCCGAAGCCGCCGGTCGCGAAGATCACGGCCTTGGACTGGAAGACGTGCAGCTCGCCCGTGGCGAGGTCGTACGCGACGACGCCGGCGACCTGCGTCGCCCCCGCCGCGTCCTTCACGGTGATGAGGTCGAGCACGTAGAACTCGTTGAAGAAGTTGATGCCGAGCTTGACGCAGTTCTGGAACAGCGTCTGCAGGATCATGTGGCCGGTGCGGTCGGCAGCGTAGCACGCGCGTCGGACCGGGGTCTTGCCGTGCTCAGCCGTGTGGCCGCCGAAGCGGCGCTGGTCGATCTTGCCCTCAGGGGTGCGGTTGAAGGGGAGGCCCATGTTCTCGAGGTCGATGACCGCGTCGATGGCCTCCTTCGCGAGGATCTCCGCCGCGTCCTGGTCGACGAGGTAGTCGCCGCCCTTGACGGTGTCGAAGGTGTGCCACTCCCAGGAGTCCTCCTCGACGTTCGCGAGGGCCGCCGCCATGCCGCCCTGCGCGGCACCGGTGTGCGAGCGCGTGGGGTACAGCTTGGAGATCACGGCCGTCTTCGCGCCGGGGCCGGCCTCGATGGCCGCCCGCATGCCGGCGCCGCCGGCGCCCACGATGACGATGTCGAACTGGTGGTAGTGCACGCCGTCACGGACGACGGAATCCTGCGTCTGGGTAGTCACTTCTCGTTTGCCTCTTCTTCTAGCCCTGCGCCTGGCAGGTCTCCCACAGCGTGCTCGACTCGGTCACACCCAGGCACGGGTCGAACGTGAAGACGACCAGGGTGCCGAGGAGGATGAGCAGGCCCGCGGCCAGGCCGAGGGCCCAGACGAGCGCCTTGCGCGCGGTGGGGTTGGTCACGTAGTCGTTCACGATCGTGCGCATGCCGTTGGCGCCGTGGATGAGGGCGAGCCAGAGCATCAGCACGTCCCACCACTGCCAGAACGGCGTGGCGAACTTGCCGGCGATGAAGGCGAAGTCAAGGGCGTGGATGCCCTCGCCGACCATGAGGTTGACGAAGAGGTGGCCGAAGATCAGCACGACGAGCACGACGCCCGAGACGCGCATGAAGACCCAGCCCCACTTCTCGAGGTTGATGCCGCGCTGACGGCGGGCGGGAGCGGCGACGGTCTGCGCGCTCATCAGTGTCCTCCTCCGAAGCCGGCGAACGCGAGCATCAGGTGACGCGGCACGAAGCCGGCCATGATGATGCCCCACACGAGCAGCACGCCCCAGAACAGCTGGCGCTGGTACTTGGCGCCCTTCGACCAGAAGTCGACGGCGATGATGCGCAGGCCGTTCATGGCGTGGAACACGATGCCCGCCACGAGCACGACCTCGCCGATCGCCATGACCGGGTTCTTGTATGTGCCGATGACCGCGTCGTACGCCTCCGGCGACACCCTGATCAGCGCCGTGTCGAGCACGTGCACCAACAGGAAGAAGAAGATGGCGACTCCGGTGATGCGGTGAAGCACCCACGACCACATGCCTTCGCGACCCCGGTAGAGGGTGCCGCGGGGGGTCTTGGACGTGGTTTCCGAAATCGACGGTGTCAAGCGAGCGCTTGTGGACACGGTCGTCCTCCCTGGATCGATGTGTTTCGGTCGCGTGCGCTGCTTCGTCCACATCTGGCCTGGAGGAGGGTCAGGCACGCCCGATCGGAGTCCATCCTATTCCCGTGCGGACGCCGCGGGCGACGAAGGGGAGCCTAAGTCGAACCCGCCGCTACGCTGGCCTGCATGAGCGAGCCGATCGAAGACTTCTATGCGGTCATCCCCGCCGGTGGCATCGGCAGTCGGCTGTGGCCGCTGTCCCGCGCGGACGCCCCGAAGTTCCTGCACGACCTCACCGGCTCCGGCCATTCGCTGCTGCGCGATACGTGGGACCGGCTGGAGCCGCTCGCCGGACCGGACCGGATCGCGGTGGTCACCGGCCGCGCCCACCGAGCTGCGGTGGAGGCGGAGCTGCCCGGCATCGCCGACCTCAACGTCTTCCTGGAATCCGAGCCCCGCGAGTCCGCGGCGGCGATCGGGCTGGCCGCGGCCGTGCTGCATCGGCGCAACCCGGACGTGATCATCGGCTCGTTCAGCGCGGACCACGTCATCCGGGGCACGCGGGTCTTCGAGTTCGCCGTCCGCGACGCCGTCGAGGTCGCCAGGGAGGGCTACATCTGCACGATCGGCATCGCGCCGACCGAGCCGGCGGTCGGCTTCGGCTACATCAAGAAGGGGCCGGAGCTGGTCGTGGAGCGCGCCAGGGAGGCGGCCCTCGTCGAGAGCTTCGTCGAGAAGCCGGATCTGGAGACGGCCAGGGCCTACCTCGCCGAGCGCACCTACCTGTGGAACGCGGGCATGTTCATCGCGAAGGCGAGCGTCCTGCTGGACGAGCTCGCGGCCAACGAGCCCGCCCTGCACGCCGGTCTTCTCGAACTCGCCGAGGCCTGGGACGACCGGGAGCTCCGCGGGCCCGCCGTCGACCGCATCTGGCCACGGCTGAAGAAGATCGCGATCGACTACGCCGTCGCGGAGCCGGCGGCGCGGCGCGGGCGTCTCGCCGTGGTCCCCGGGCACTTCGACTGGGACGACGTGGGGGACTTCGCGTCGCTGACGAAGCTCATCACGAACGGCCGCAAGAACGACCTCGCCGTCCTCGGGCCCCGCGCCCGGGTGCTGACCGACGCGGCCAGCGGCATCCTCGTCAGCCAGACCACCCGCGTGATCAGCCTGGTGGGGGTGCAGGACATCGTCGTGGTCGACACCCCCGACGCGCTCCTGGTCACGACGGTCGAGAACGCGCAGCGGGTGAAGGGCGTGGTGGAGTCGCTCAAACTCAACGGCCAGGGCGACGTGCTCTGATGAGCAGCGCTCCGTGCTCATCGGCAGGGTTGATTTCAGCTTTGTAACCATTGGCCCGGCCGCCCGGGGCCGACGTGCACGAACGTCGAAACACTAGGTAACTTTGATCGATCCGCGATGGCCGCGGGTTCGTTGAGGGAGGCATCCGTGACCATCTCCACCACCAAGAAGCTGCTCGGCGCGACGGTCGCCGCCGGTGTCGTCTTCGCTCTTGCCGGCTGCGGTCAGGCGCCGACCGACGAGTCCGAGGGCGGATCCGCCCCCGTCGACTCGGACTTCAAGCCGTGCCTCATCTCCGACGCCGGCGGCTGGAACGACAAGTCGTTCAACCAGTCGGCCAAGGAAGGCATGGACAGCGCCGCCGACGAGCTCGGCATCAAGCCGCTGGAGTTCGAGTCCGCCAACGACAACGACTACGCGCCGAACCTCGAGACCGCCGTCTCCGAGGGCTGCTCGCTCATCGTCTCGGTCGGCTTCAAGCTGTCCGCAGCCACGGTCGAGTCCGCGCTCGCGAACCCCGAGATCGACTACGCGATCATCGACGACTGGGCTGACAACGACTTCGACGGCACCACCGACGCGCCGAACATCAAGCCCCTCGTCTTCGACACCGCTCAGGCTGCCTACCTCGGCGGCTACGCCGCGGCCGCCTGGTCCGCAGAGGCCGGCGTGAACAAGGTCGGCACCTTCGGCGGCATGCAGATCCCGTCGGTCGCCGTCTTCATGGACGGCTACCAGCTCGGTGTCGAGAAGTACAACGAGGACAAGTCGGCCGACGTCCAGGTCTTCGGTTGGGACGCCGCCACCCAGAAGGGCTCCTTCACGGGCGGCTTCGACGCCAACGACACGGCCAAGCAGACCGCCCAGGGCGTGCTCGACCAGGGTGTCGACGTCATCCTCCCCGTCGGCGGCCCGGTCTACCAGAGCGCCGCAGCGGCGATCAACGACAGCGGCAAGGACACGCTGATGCTCGGTGTCGACAGCGACCTCGCCGTCGCCGACCCCAGCGTCGCCGACATCACGCTCGTCTCCATCATGAAGGCCATCGACGTGGCCGTCCGCGACGCGACGCTCGCGGCCGCCGCCGGCGAGTTCGATCCGGAGCCCTACATCGGCACGCTCGAGAACGAGGGCGTGAAGCTCTCCGGCTTCGGCGACTTCGAGGCGGACCTGCCCGAGGGCCTCACGGACGAGCTGTCCGCTCTCCAGGAGCAGATCATCTCCGGCGACATCACGGTGGAGTCCGAGAACTCTCCCACCCGCTGAGTCGGAGCCGTACCCAGCACGGGGCGAGTGGCGCAGGCTGCCACTCGCCCCGCACTGTGGGCGGCGACGATTCTCCTCGGTGACTCTTCTGGATAAGGTGCAGATATGAAGCTCGAACTTCGCGGCATCACCAAGCGATTCGGCAGCCTCGTGGCGAACGACCACATCGATCTCGTGGTCGAACCCGGTCAGATCCACGCTCTCCTCGGCGAGAACGGTGCAGGCAAGTCGACGCTGATGAACGTGCTCTACGGCCTGTATCAGGCGGACGAGGGCGAGATCCTCCTCGACGACGTCGTGCAGCACTTCCGCGGCCCCGGCGACGCGATGGCCGCGGGCATCGGCATGGTGCACCAGCACTTCATGCTCGTGCCGGTGTTCACGGTGGCCGAGAACGTCATGCTCGGTCACGAGCAGACCAAGGGCCTCGGCACGCTCGACATCGCGAAGGCGCGCGAGCACGTGCGCGCGGTCGCGGCGCGGTTCGGGTTCGACATCGATCCGGACGCCGTCGTCGGCGACCTGCCCGTCGGTGTGCAGCAGCGCGTCGAGATCATCAAGGCGCTGTCCCGCGACGCCAAGGTCCTCGTCTTCGACGAGCCCACCGCGGTGCTGACGCCGCAGGAGACCGACGAGCTCATGGCCATCATGCGCCAGCTCCGGGACGAGGGCACCGCCATCGTCTTCATCACGCACAAGCTGCGCGAGGTGCGCGAGGTCGCCGACCGCATCACGATCGTCCGGCTCGGCAGGGTGGTGGGGGAGGCCTCGCCGACCGCCACCAACGCCGAGCTGGCCTCGCTCATGGTCGGCCGCGCGGTCGAGCTGACCGTGCACAAGGAGGCGCCGCGCCTCGGCGAAGGCGGCCTGGAGGTCCGCAACCTCCGGGTGCTCACCTCGACCGGAGCCATCGTCGTGGACGACGTCGACTTCACGGTCCGCCCCGGTGAGGTCCTCGCCATCGCCGGTGTGCAGGGCAACGGCCAGACCGAGCTCGTCGAGGCCATCGTCGGCCTCGCCGCACGCGTCGAGGGGAACATCATCCTCGACGGCACCGAGCTCGTGGGCAAGAGCGTCCGCGGCATCCTCGACGCCGGTGTCGGGTTCGTGCCGGAGGACCGTACCGAGGACGGCCTCGTCGCCGGATTCTCGGTCGCCGAGAACCTCATCCTCGACCGCTCCGACGATCCCGCCTTCAGCCGGGCCGGGACGCTGCGTCGCGGCGCCCTGGAGGACTTCGCCAAGGAGCGCATCGCGGAATACGACATCCGCACGCAGGGCCCGGACACCCCCGCGGGAACCCTCTCCGGAGGCAACCAGCAGAAGGTCGTGATCGCGCGCGAGATGAGCCGGGAACTTCGGCTCTTCGTCGCGGCCCAGCCGACGCGCGGGGTCGACGTGGGCTCGATCGAGTTCATCCACAAGCGCATCATCGAGACGCGGGACGCGGGCATCCCCGTGATCGTCGTCTCGACCGAGCTCGACGAGGTCGCCGCCCTCGCCGACCGGATCGCGGTCATGTACCGCGGCACCATCGTCGGCATCGTCCCCGGTGACACGCCCCGGGAGACACTCGGACTCATGATGGCCGGAGCGGCCGATGCGGAGGTGACCGCGTGAGCGGCGCGACACCCGGTGCAGGAGACGTCACGAAGGGGCTGCCCCCCGAGCAGCTCCCGCCCAGCACGGGCCTGGCGGACGAGGTGCCGCCGCCCCCGCGCGGCAACGCCGTCCTCAAGGAGATCCTCCGCGGGAGTGCGGTCACGACGATCCTGGCGATCGTCCTGGCGCTCATCGTCGGCGGCATCCTCATCGCCTTCACGAACGAAGACGTGCAGAAGGCCTCCGGATACTTCTTCGCCAAGCCGAGCGACACGTTCGTCGCGGCATGGAACGCGGTCTACAACGGCTACGAGGCGCTGTTCCGCGGAGCGATCTTCAACGCCCGCGGCGCCGACTTCGCCGCGCAGATCCGACCGCTGACGAACACGCTGGGCTTCGCGGCTCCGCTGATCGCCGCCGGTCTGGGCGTCGCGCTCGCCTTCCGCGTCGGCCTGTTCAACATCGGTGCCCGCGGTCAGATGCTCGTCGGCGTCGCGGTCGCGGCCCTGCTGACGTTCAACCTCGACCTGCCGATCTGGTTCCACCTGCCCGTCACCCTGCTGGCCGGTATCGCCGGCGGGGCGCTCTGGGGCGGCATCGCCGGTCTCATCAAGGCACGCACGGGCGCGCACGAGGTGATCCTCACGATCATGCTCAACTACATCGCGTACTACCTGCTGCTGTGGATGATCCGCACGCCGGGGCTCCTGCAGAAGCCGGGGACCAATCAGGCGCTCGGTTCGGCGACGCCGGAGAGCGCGCAGTTCCCGACCCTGCTCGGCCCGCAGTTCCCGCTTCTGGATCTCGGCTTCGTCATCGTGGTCATCGCGACGGTGTTCGTGTGGTGGCTCATCGAGCGCTCCTCGCTGGGCATGCGCATGCGCGCGGTGGGGGAGAACCCGCACGCCGCTCGCGCCGCGGGCATCAGCGTCAAGCGCGTCTACGTCTACGCGATGCTCTTCGCGGGTGCCCTCGCCGGCCTCGCCGGCATGAACCAGCTCCAGGGCGCCGTCACCACCGGCGTCACCGAGACCATCGACGCCGGCATCGGCTTCGACGCCATCACGGTCGCCCTCCTCGGACGCAGCCGCGCGTGGGGGACCTTCGCGGCCGGAATCCTGTTCGGTGCCCTCAAGGCGGGCTCGTTCTCGATGCAGGCGCAGGACATCCCCGTGGACATCGTGCTCGTCGTGCAGTCGCTCGTCGTGCTGTTCATCGCCGCGCCGCCGCTGCTGCGCACGGTGTTCTTCCTCCCCAAGTCCGACGCAGAGAAGGCGGCGAAGGCGAGAGCCAAGGCCGCGAAGAAGGCGGTGACGGCATGATGTCGCTCGTGCAGACCGAAGCCGCCGACGGCACGGTGCAGCTCGCCACCGTCCGGGAGCGTCACCTCAAGGCACCGATCAGCCTCGCGATCGTCACCGCGCTGCTGGCCGTGCTCTTCCTCGCCGTGCCGCGCAGCGGCACCAGCACCTTCCGCCTCGGCGACCGCACGTCGGCCTTCGAGCTCCCCGACGTGGAGCTGCCCACCGCGCCGACCTTCTGGGTCGTCTTCGCCGTGCTCGTCGTCCTCACGGTCGCAGCGTTCCTCCGGGCGTGGACGTACCGCGCCCCGTCGATCTGGCTCATGGTGGTCTACGGCGTGCTCGCGGTCTTCGCGTTCCTGGTCTGGGCCGCAGCCGGGGGCCTCGTCCCCGTCACGAGCCTGCTGTTCGGTGCCGTGTCGCTGTCGGTGCCGCTCGTGTTCGGCGCGCTCGGCGGCGTCATCGGCGAACGGGCCGGTGTCGTCAACGTGGCCATCGAGGGGCAGCTGCTCCTCGGCGCCTTCTCGGCGGCGCTGCTGTCCAGCATCACCGGCAACGCTTTCGTCGGCCTTATCGGCGCCATGATCGGCGGCGTGCTCGTCGCGAGCGTGCTGGCGGCGTTCGCCATCAAGTACCTCGTCGAGCAGGTCATCGTCGGTGTCGTGCTCAACGTCCTCGTCACCGGGCTCACCGGATTCCTCTACGGAGCGCTCCTCGCCCCGAACGAGGCCGAGCTGAACACCCCGGTCCGCTTCTCCCGCATCGAGATCCCGGTGCTGAGCGACATCCCGATCATCGGTCCGGTGCTGTTCAACCAGACCTTCATCGTGTACCTCATGTTCATCACCGTGGCCGTCGTCGCGTGGGGCCTGTACCGCACCAAGTGGGGCCTGCGCCTCCGCGCGGTGGGCGAGCACCCGCAGGCGGCCGACACGGTCGGCATCCGGGTCAACCCGACCCGCTTCTGGAACGTGCTGCTCGCGGGCGCGATCGCCGGCATCGGCGGTGCGTACTTCACGCTCGTATCGGTCCCGCAGTTCGGCAAGGAGATGACGGCAGGTCTCGGCTTCATCGCTCTCGCCGCCGTGATCTTCGGCCGCTGGGACCCGATCCGCGCGACGCTCGCCGCCCTGCTCTTCGGATTCGCGACGAACCTGCAGAACCTGCTCTCGATCCTGAAGACGCCGATCCCCGGCGAGTTCATGCTCATGCTGCCGTACGTCGTCACGCTGCTCGCGGTCGCCGGATTCGCCGGTCAGATCCGGGGCCCTGCCGCCAGCGGCAAGCCGTACATCAAGTCGTAGAACCCGCAGGGAAGAAGGAACCACCACCATGACGGACATCGACTGGGATGAGCTGCGGCAGGTCGCCGCGGATGCCATGACCAAGGCGTACGCGCCGTACTCGCGCTACCGCGTGGGAGCGGCGGCTCTCGTCAGCGACGGGCGGATCGTCGCCGGCTGCAACGTCGAGAACGCCTCCTACGGCGTCACGCTGTGCGCCGAGTGCGCGCTCGTGGGCGATCTGTTCATGTCCGGCGGCGGGCAGCTCGTCGCCTTCGTGTGCGTCAACAACGACGGCGAGACGATCATGCCGTGCGGCCGGTGCCGCCAGCTGCTGTTCGAGCATGCGGTACCCGGCATGCTGCTGGAGACCGTCTCCGGCATCCGCACGATCGACGAGGTGCTGCCCGACGCGTTCGGGCCGCGCGACCTGGGGGACGCACGATGACCGCGGGACAGGCTCAGGGAGCCATCGAGCAGTTCGACGCGATCGACGTGATCCGGGCCAAGCGCGACGGAGGCGTGGTCCCGGAGCCGGCCCTGCGCTGGATGGTGGACGCCTACACGCGCGGCTACGTGTCCGACGCGCAGATGGCCTCCTTCGCGATGGCGATCTTCCAGCGCGGCATGGAGCGCGACGAGATCCGCGTGCTCACCGACGCGATGATCGCTTCCGGGGAGCGGATGAGCTTCGCGACTCTCGGCAAGAAGACCGTGGACAAGCACTCCACGGGTGGCGTGGGCGACAAGATCACCCTGCCGCTCGCGCCCCTCGTCGCCTCGTTCGGCGTGGCGGTGCCGCAGCTCAGCGGCCGCGGCCTCGGCCACACCGGCGGCACGCTCGACAAGCTGGAGTCCATCCCCGGCTGGCGCGCTGCGCTCAGCAACGAGGAGATGTTCGCGCAGATGCAGGGCGACGTCGGGGCCGTGATCTGCGCCGCGGGGTCGGGTCTCGCGCCCGCCGACAAGAAGCTCTACGCGCTCCGCGACGTCACCGGCACCGTGGAGGCCATCCCGCTGATCGCCTCCAGCATCATGTCGAAGAAGATCGCCGAGGGGACCGACGCTCTCGTCCTGGACGTGAAGTTCGGTTCCGGCGCCTTCATGCAGGACATCGACAGGGCTCGGGAGCTCGCGCGCACGATGGTGGCGCTCGGCACGGACTCCGGTGTCGCGACCACGGCACTTCTGACCGATATGAACGTTCCCCTGGGCCGCGCGATCGGCAACGCCAACGAGGTCCGCGAGTCGGTCGAGATCCTCGCCGGCGGGGGACCCGCCGACGTCCGGGAGCTGACCGTCGCGCTCGCGAGGGAGATGCTCGCCCTCGCCGGTCAGCCTGACGCCGACGTGGAGGCAGCGCTCGACGACGGCCGCGCCATGGACACGTGGAAGGCGATGATCCGTGCGCAGGACGGCGACCCCGACGCGGCGCTCCCGGTGGCGCGGGAGACGCACGTCGTGACGGCGCCCGCGGACGGCGTCGTGACCCGCATGGACGCGCTTCCCTTCGGCATCGCCGCCTGGCGTCTGGGCGCCGGGCGTGCGCGCGCGGAGGACCCGGTGATCTTCGAGGCGGGGATCGATCTGCATGCGAAGCCGGGGGACCGGGTGTCGGCGGGGCAGCCGCTGTTCACGCTCTCGGCAGCCGACGAGGCGCGCTTCCCCCGGGCGATCGAGGCGCTCGAGGGCGCCTGGGAGCTCGGCGACGAGGCTCCGACCGTGGGACCGATCGTCCGCGAGCGCATCACGGCGTGAGGCCCGGGCGCTAGCCTGGACGAACACCCCGCGACCGAGAGGATCCCCATGTCGATCGATGCGAGCGGCGACGTCGCCATCCAGGGCGTCTCCCTGCGGAGTCTGCCGAAGGTGTCGCTGCACGACCACCTGGACGGCGCGGTGCGCCCGGCCACGATCATCGAGCTCGCCGACGCGATCGGTCTCGAGGTCCCGGCATCCGACCCTGCCGCGCTCGGTTCGTGGTTCGCGAAGAAGAGCGACGCGGGATCGCTGGTGGAGTACCTGAAGACGTTCGAGCTCACCACCGCGGTCATGCAGACCCGTGAGGGGCTGACGCGCGTCGCGCGAGAGTTCGTCCAGGACCTCGCGGCGGACGGTGTCATCTACGGTGAGGTGCGCTGGGCGCCGGAGCAGCACCAGGCGCGCGGGCTCTCGCTGGAGGACGCCGTCGAGGCGGTGCAGCAGGGCATCGAGGAGGGTGAGGACGCTGTCGACCGCGACGGCCGCAGCATCCGCGTCGGCCAGCTCCTCACCGCGATGCGGCACACCGACCGGGCGCGGGAGATCGCCGAGCTCGCAGTGGACTTCCGCGGACGGGGTGCCGTGGGCTTCGACATCGCCGGCCCCGAGGACGGCTTCCCTCCGTCGGACCACCGCGCGGCCTTCGACTACCTCGCCGAGAACTTCTTCCCGGTGACCGTGCATGCGGGGGAGGCGGCCGGGCTCGCCTCGATCCGCTCCGCCCTTCTGGACGGGCGTGCGCTCCGACTCGGACACGGCGTGCGCATCGCGGAGGACCTCGAGGTCGTCACGCAGGAGGGCGACGAGGTGCAGGTGCGCTTCGGTGACCTCGCCCGCTGGGTGCGCGATCGGGAGATCCCGCTGGAGCTCTCCCCGTCGTCGAACCTGCAGACCGGAGCCGTCGCGGCGTGGGGGCAGACCCTCGCCGATCATCCGTTCGACCTGCTGTACCAGCTCGGGTTCGCGGTGACGGTGAACGTGGACAACCGCACCATGAGCGCGACCTCCCTCACGCGGGAGCTGGCGCTGCTCGTGCAGACGTTCGAGTACGACCTCGACGACCTCGAGGCCTTCCAGTTCAACGCCGCCGCTGCGGCGTTCCTCCCCGTCGAGGAGCGGGAGGAGCTCGTCGAGATGATCGCCGAGGGCTTCGGCGCCTGACCCGGCGGCCGACACGACCCGTCGCGGCCGACACGACCCGTCGGCACGGCCGGAACGGGAGGCGGGACGCGAGGATGGGGGCATGCCCGCCTCCGTCTTCCTCGCCGGTCCCGCCTCGTGGAACCGGATGGTCCTGCTCGACCGGCTCCCCGAGCCCGTGCCCCACATGCAGTTCGCGCAGGCGAGCTGGGAGACGGTCGGCGGCACGAGCGCCGGCAAGGCGCTGAGCCTGACGACGCTGGGGCGGCCGGTCGTGCTGCATGGCATCGCCGGAGAGGACGAGGACGGGCTGCGCGTCCGCGAGGCGCTGCAGGCGGCCGGAGTGGTCGCGCACTGGACGGACGGGATCACCGAGCGGCACCTCAACCTGATGACGCCGCGCGGTGAGCGGGTGTCGCTGTACCTCTCGACCCCGGCGGAGACGACGGGGGAGGCGGACGGGGCGGACGCGGCGGAGATGGCTGGAGCCGACGCCGTCGTCCTCGACCTGGCCGCCGAGCCGCGACGGCTGCTCCCGCTCGCAGTGGCCAGCGGCACGCCGCTGTGGGTCGACGTGCACGACTACGACGGCGTCGGGGAGTACCACCGGCCGTTCCTCGCGGCAGCCACGGCGGTCTTCTGCAACGCGGACCGGCTGGACGCGCCGGTGGAGTTCCTCCGCGCCGTCGTCGCGGAGGGAGCGGCGTTCGCGGTGTGCACGCTCGGCGCCGAGGGAGCGGTCGCGGTGGGGGCGGACGGTGCCGAGTTCCGGGTGCCCGCCGTGCCGACCACCGTCGTCGACACCAACGGCGCCGGCGACGCGTTCTTCGCGGGCGTCCTCGACGCGCGGCTGGGAGGCGCGGACCTGGCGTCGGCGCTCTCGGCGGGCGCACGCTCGGCCGCCGGAGTGCTGACCACCCGGCATCTGCACCCGCTGCTCGACCCGATCCTCGGGGATCCGCGGGCGGCCTAGGGCGCGACCTGCTCCAGGAACCCGCCGACGACCTCGGTGACCTCGGCGTCCATCTCGTCGTCGTCGATCGTCGGGGTACCGTCGCCGGACTGGGGTCCGTAGTCGCCGAAGGAGGCGTGGGAGGCGCCGTCGATCTCGACGAACTCGGCGTCCGCGGGGAGCTCGGAGCGGGCGTCCGCGATCTTCTCGGGTGTGGAGAGACCATCCTCGCTGCCGGAGACGCTCAGCACCGGGAGGTCGGTGCCTGCGAGGTCGGTCGCGCAGTAAGAGGCGAAGAGGACGAGGGCATCGGCGTCCGTCGCGAGTTGACAGGCGCGCACCCCGCCGAGGGAGTGGCCGCCCACGGCCCAGACGCCGACGTCGGGCGCGGCGCTCGTGAACGAGTCGAGTCCGCGGGGATCGAAGAACGCCAGATTGAGCCAAGGCCGCGTGATCACGACCGTGGTGCCCTCCGCCGCGAGCCCCTGGAGGATCGACGCGTAGGCCCAGGGGTCGACCTTCGCGCCGGGGATGAAGACGAGCCCCCGGTCGGAGGAGCCGTCCGCGGGCTCCAGGACGATCCCCTCATCGGCATCGGTCACCGTGATCGCCGGGTTCTCGCGGACGGCGGTCAGCGGTGCGGGCTCCGCGTCCATGACGCCGACCTGGCTCCAGACGAGGACTCCGCCGATGGCGAGGAGGATGACGATCGCCACGCTCCACAGGACTCGCTTCAGGACGCGGCGCCGGGGCTTCTTCTGCACAGCAGCAACGCTACCCCGGCCCCGACGCCGCGTCCCTCAACCGGCGAGCGCCGCTTGACGGAGGGCCACGGCGTCGCGGACGGCGGGGAAGAGCGGGTGCTCCGGATCGAGGCCAGTGGTGCGGACGGTGAAGCCCGCCGCGTTCTCCGTGCGCAGAAGGGTCTGCAGCTCGACCGACTGCTCGTCGGCGGCGTCGTCGAACTCCAGCGCGGAGGCGACGGCGGCCACCAGGGCATCCGTCGGCAGTCCGTGCTCGGCTGCCATCGCCGCGGGGCCGATGAACCGCTCGTGCCGGGAGATCTTCCGCAGGGGCTGACGGCCGACGCGCTGCACGGTGTCCACGAGCTCCGGGTTCCGGAACCGCTCCAGGATGGTCGCACGGTACTGCGCGAGGTCTGCGGGGTCGAGCCCGTGCTCGACGACCAGCACCGCCGAGGTCTCTTCGAGGGCGGCCGACACCTGCGCGGCGATCGCGTCGTCCGCGAGGGCGTCCGAGATCCGCTCGATGCCCGCCCGTGCACCGAAGTACGCGGTGGCGGCATGACCGGTGTTCACCGTGAAGAGCTTGCGCTCGATGTACGGCGCGAGGTCGTCGACGAAATGGGCGCCGGGGATACGCGGCGGGGTGTCGCCGAACGGCCGGGCCTCGATCGCCCACTCGAAGTACGGCTCGACGGTGACGTCGATGCCCCCACCGTCCGGCTGCGCCGGGACGATGCGGTCGACGGCGGTGTTCGCGAACACCGCACGCGCGAGGAGGACGTCGGCATCCGGCCCCGCCGCCGCGACGATCTCCTGCCGCAGCTGATCGGTGGCGCCGATGGCGTTCTCGCAGGCCATCACCTGCAGCGGCGCGGCCTCGGGGGAGCGCAGCGCGAGCCCGGCGACGATCGACGGGGCGACGAACCGCAGCACGGTGGGGCCGACGGCGGTCGTGACGACGTCGGCCGTCGCCACCTCCTCCGCGACCACGGCGGGGTCCGTGCGGCTGTTCACCGCACGGAACCCGGAGACGACGTGGTCGGTCCCTCCGGGGCCGGCTTCGTGCACGGTGTACGAGTCCGACCGGTCGATCGCCTCCACGAGTGCGTCGGCGACGTCGCTGAACACGACCTCGTACCCGCCCTCGTGCAGGAGCAGGCCGACGAAACCGCGCCCGATGTTGCCCGCCCCGAAGTGGACCGCCTTCATCCCTCGTTCACCTCCGAGAGGAGAGCGAACAGCTCGTCCGGCGTCGCCGCCGCTTCCAGCCGGGCGACGTCGTCCTCCTCCGAGAAGAGGATCGCGATGCGGGATAGGATGTCCAGGTGCTCATCGCCGACGCCGGCGATGCCGATCACGAACCTCGCCTGCTCGCCGTCCCAGTCGACGCCGCCGTCGTAGCGGACGACGGAGAGCGCGGACGCCAGGATCGTGTCCTTCGCCTCGTTCGTGCCGTGCGGGATGGCCAGGCCGTTGCCCATGTACGTCGACACGGTCTCCTCGCGCTGACGCATCGCATCGACGTACGCCGGGGTCACCGCGCCGGCGGCGACGAGGATGTCCGTCGCCTCCTGGAGCGCGTCGTCCCGCGACGCGCCTCCCGGGTGGATGCGGACCTGCTCGGCTGTGAGAACGCTCATTCTTCGTCCTTTCGCTGTTCCTTGACCATCTCGACGACCTCGTCGTACTTCGGCGAGTTCATGAAGTTGTCCACCGAGACGTGCAGGGAGTCCGGCGACTTCGCCGTGGCCCGGTCGGTGAGCTGCTGCTGCGTGATGACCACGTCGGCGGCGCCGTCGAGGTTGGCGATGGCGGCGTTCGTGACGGTGATGCCCTCGATGCCGGCCTTCTTCAGCTTGTTCCGCAGCACGCTGGCGCCCATGGCGGACGAGCCCATACCGGCGTCGCACGCGAACACGATGGTCTCGATCGGGGCCGCCGCGACCGCAGTGGTGGCGGGAGCGGGCGTGGACTCCGGTGCCGCCGTCGCGGTCGAGGTGCGCAGGGCGTCCATCGCCGCGGACGACTTGCCCTTGTTCGCCTCGGTCTGCGCGATGGCCGCACCGAACGTGTCGCCCTCGGCGGCGAGGTCGCGCTTGCGCGAGGCCCGCAGGATGACGCCGGTGATGAGGAAGGTCACCGTCGCGGCGATGATGACCGACAGGTACACCACGAGGAGGTTGGCGACGCCGGGGCCGATGGCCGCGGCGGTCACGGCGATGATGCTGCCCGGGGCGGCCGGGAAGGCCAGTCCGCCACCGAGGACCATGTTCGTGGTGACGCCGGCCGCTCCACCCGCGATGAGCGCGAGGATCGTGGTCGGCTTGCTGAGAGCGTACGGGAAGTAGATCTCGTGGATGCCGCCGAAGAACTGGATGATGGCGGCACCGGGAGCCGAGGCCTTCGCGGCGCCGACCCCGAAGAAGGTGAAGGCGAGCAGCAGGCCGAGGCCGGGGCCGGGGTTCGCCTCGATGAGGAAGAGGATCGACTTGCCCGTCTCCGCAGCCTGCTCGATCCCCAGCGGGGTGAACACGCCGTGGTTGATGGCGTTGTTGAGGAACAGCACCTTGGCCGGCTCGACGATGATCGACACGAGCGGCAGCAGGTTGAGCGACACGAGCCAGTCGACGGCGGCGCCCAGCGCGGCGCTGATGCCCAGCATGACCGGACCGAAGGCGAAGAACCCGACGATGGCGAGGAGCATGCCCAGGATGCCGGCGGAGAAGTTGTTGACGAGCATCTCGAAGCCAGGGCGGATCTTGCCGTCCCACAGCCTGTCGACCTGCTTCATGATCCAAGCGGCGATCGGGCCCATGATCATCGCGCCGAGGAACATCGGGATGTTCGTGCCGACGATCACACCGACGGTCGCGATCGTGGCGACCACGCCGCCGCGCTCGCCGTAGACCATGCGGCCGGCCGTGTTCGCGATCAGGAGGGGCAGCAGGTAGGTGACCATCGGGCCGACCAGGCCCACGTAGGCCAGGATGTTGCCGTCTGCGCCTTCGGCGACCGCGGTCATCGCGCCTTGCCAGCCGAGGACGGCGGAGTCGCCGCCGCCGCCGATGATCTCGGCGACGCCGGCCCAGTGCCAGCCGAACGGGCTCTCGGCGCCGAAGAAGCCCTTCGGGATGAAGAGCATCGTGATGAAGCCCCAGGCGATGAAGGCCGCGATGTTCGGCATGATCATGCCGGAGAGGAACGTGCCGAAACGCTGCACGCCCACGCGGAGGCCACCGGGGGCGGTGGCGGCGGGTGACGTCGTCGTCATGATGTGGTCTCTTTCTGATGAGGGGGGAGTGCCGCGGCGAGGGTCGCCGCAGCGGTGCGGGCGGAGGGGGCGTCGTCCGCGGCGAGCGCGGCTTCCGCGAGGCGGAGGGCGTCGTCGCGAGTGCGGGCGGCGAGCGCCTGGCGGACGTCCGCGAGGGCGGACGGCGCCATGGAGAGGCTCGTCGCACCGAGCCCCACGAGGACGACCGCGAGCAGCGGGTCGGCCGCGGCCTCGCCGCAGATGCCGACCGGCTTGCCGAGGCGGGCACCGGCGGTGCCGACCTCGCGCACCAGCCGCAGCACCGCGGGGTGCCAGGGGTCCTGGAACGAGGCGACCGAGCCGAGCAGCCGGTCCGCGGCCATCGTGTACTGCGTGAGGTCGTTGGTGCCGATGGACGCGAAGTCGGCGTGGGCGAGGACGCGGTCGGCGAGCAGGGCGCTGGACGGCACCTCGACCATGACGCCGGCCGTCTTCAGGCCGTACTCGCGGGCGAGGCCTGTGAAATACACGGTCTCCTCGACGGTGGCCACCATGGGCGCCATGACCCACAGATCGGCGTCGGTCGCGGCGTCGGCCTCAGCCAGCGCGGTCAACTGCTCGCGGAGGATGTCCTCGCTCGCGCGGAGAGCCCGCAGACCGCGCAACCCCAGGGCCGGATTCTCCTCGTGCGCGTCGTTGAGGAAGGCCAGGGGCTTGTCGGCCCCTGCGTCGAGCATCCGCACGACGACCTTCTTGCCGGGGAAGGCCTCCAGGAGCTCGCGATAGGACTCCCGCTGCTGGGCCACGGTCGGCGCCTGCGACGCGGAGAGGAACAGGAACTCGGTCCGGAACAGCCCGACGCCCTCGGCCCCGCGTGCGACCGCATCGGCGGCGTCGGCGGGCTTCCCCAGGTTCGCGAGGAGGGCGACCGGTGTGCCGTCGGCGAGCGCACCGGGCGTGAGCGGCGCGTCGTCCGCGACCAGTCGGGCCGCGGCGCGCTCGGCGGCGCGGCTGCGCTCCTCGGCGGTCGGTTCGCGGGTGATGACGCCTGCGGCGGCATCGACGATCACGGTCTCCCCGGTCGTCAGCGCGTGCCCGTCGCCGACGCCGACCACGGCCACGATGCCCTTCTCCCTGGCGAGGATCGCCGTGTGGGAGGTGGGGCCGCCGTCGGTGGTGACGAGGGCGAGCACCTGGTCGAGGTTCAGCAGCGCCGTGTCGGCGGGCGCGAGGTCGCGTGCCACGAGGACGAACGGGTGCCCGGGATCGGGCACGCCGGGGGCATCCACCCCGCGCAGCCGGGCCAGCACCCGCTGCGCGATGTCGTCGAGGTCGGCGGCGCGCTCGCCGAGGTAGCCGCCGACGGCCTCGAGCGTGGCCCGGAAGCCCGCGAAGGCGTCGTGAACGGCCCATTCCGCGGTGGCCCCGGCATCGATCCTCGCGTCGACCTCGTCCTGCAGCGTCGGGTCCTCGGCGATCATCGCCTGCGCCTCCAGCACCTCCTGCGCGGCGCCGCCGGCGGCCTCGCCACGCTGCGTCAGCTCCTGCGCGACGACGGCGACGGCCTCGCGGACCCGCGCGCGCTCGGCATCGGCCCCGGCGGTGCTCGGGACGTTCTCGGGCGCGGGCAGCGCCTCGGTCATGCGGACGACCGGTCCCTGCGCGACGCCGAGACCGATGCCCACGCCTCGCAACGCGCTCATCCGGCCGCGTCCTGGTCGTGGTCGGTCGTCAGCAGCTCGGTGAGCGTGTCCAGTACGCCCTCGGCGCCGTCGCCGTCGGCCGTGAGCGTCACGTAGTCGCCGTGCTCGATGGCCAGCGCGATCACCCCGAGGATGCTCGCGGCGTTGACCGGCGTGCCGGAGTCCTTGGCGATCGTGACCGCGAGCCCGGAGTCCTTCGCGGCCTGCGCGAAGATCTTTGCGGGCCGGGCGTGCAGTCCGTGCGAGGAGCCGATGCGGACGGTGCGGGTGGCGGTCATGGTGTTCCTTTCGGGGCCCCGCCGGCGGCGGCGAGGGTCGACTGGGCGAGAAGAAGGGTGCGGACGCCGTCGCGGTCCGCGAACACGTCGTCCGGCAGGACGGCGACGGGCGCGCGGGTCAGGTCGCGGATGGCGTCGAGGCGCTCACGCAGATGCGGGCCCACGAGGACGAGGTCGTGTCCGCCGAGGGGGACGGTGCTCTCGACCCCGGCACCCGCATCCCAGTCCAGGCCTGCTGCCGCTGCGGCAGTGCGCAGGCGCTGAGCGACGAACGTGCTCGACGCGCCGGCGCCGCAGACCACGAGAATCCTCATCGATGTCACCCTTCCTGAGAACAGTCTGGGAAACGTGACCACGGCGGCACCAACACGTTCTCTTCCGCCCCTGCGGAATGCTCCTCGCCGCGCCCGTGTCGCCGGAGGCTGTCATCATGGAGAGCAGTCGGACAGTGCCGTCAGCACGGGAACTCGGAGGGACCATGTCGCGCCAGCGTCAGGACCAGCTCCTCGCCGCGCTGCTGCGCGAGGAGGGCTGGGCGACCGCAGGCACGCTGGCCGATCTCCTGGGTGTGACCCCGCGGAGCATCCGCTCCTACGTCGCGGCACTGAACGCCCGCACGCCGGGCGCCGCGGTCGTCGAGTCCGGCCCCGCGGGCTATCGGGCGGGCCCCGGCGCCCGCGGCGCGCTGCGCGTCCGGCAGGGCGGCGACTCCGCCCCGCGCGAACGGCTGCACGCCCTCGTCCGGCTGCTCCTGGACGAGCCGGAGGGGATCGACGTCTTCGACACCGCGGATGCGCTGCACGTGAGCGAGGCGACGCTGGAGGCGGACCTGGTCCGCGTCCGCGGTCTCCTCGACGGGACCGACCTGACGCTCGACCGGGCCCGTGAGCGGGTGCGGCTCCACGGAGACGAGGCCGCCCAGCGCCGCCTGCTCAGCCGCCTCGCCCACGACGAGATGGACGACGCGTCGTTCCACCCGGAGATCTTCCGGCGGGCCCTCTCCGGGACCGCGGTCGATGCGCAGGCGGTCGGACCCTTCAAGTCGGCCCTCGTGCGCGAGCTCGGCGAACTCGGCTACTACGTCAACGAACTCGCGATCGCCGACGTGCTCCTGCACATCGCGATCGCCGCCGAGCGGGTGGCCGCCGGCCGTGCCCTCGAGGCACCCCCCGTGGGAGCTCGACCGGAGATCCCGCGGGTGGGAGCGGTGATCGCCGGCCTCGCCGCCGAGCACTTCGCCGTGGTCCTGGGCGAGGGCGACAGCGGTCACCTCGCCTCCCTGGTCCTGACGCGGATCGTCGCGCCGGGTGGCGAGGCGGCGCAGGAGCTCGCCCGCAGCGGCGTCGCCCCGGACGTGGAGGCGGCGGTCAGAGCGGAGATCGCGCGGGCCGCGGAGGACTACCGCGTCGACCTCGTCGACGAGACGTTCGTGCTCCGCCTCGCGCTGCACGTGCAGAACCTCCTGCGCCGCGCCGAGGAGAGCGCCCTCACCCGGAACCCGCTGACCCGCTCGCTGAAGACGACCTATCCGATGATCTTCGAGGTGGCGGTGTCGATCGCGAGCGGTCTGCACGACCGGCTCGGCACGCCCATCCACGACGACGAGATCGCCTACATCGCCATGCACGTCGGGGGACGGCTGGAGCGGAGCCGCAAGGCGGAGTCCATCCTCACCGCGACCATCGTCTGCCCCGGCTACTACGAACTCCACGAACTCCTGCGTTCGAGCGTGGACCGCTCGCTGGGTTCCGCGATCGAGGTCACCAGCGTCGTCACGAACGTCGACCCGGACTGGGCGTCGTTCGACACCGACCTCGTGCTGAGCACGATCGAACCCGGGGCTTCCGGCGACCGGTTCGTGCGCATCCAGCCGTTCCTCACGGACGCCGACGTCGACCGCATCCAGCAGGCCGCAGGGCGGCTGCGCCGCGGTCGACGGCTCGCCCGGCTGCGGGAGGAGCTCGCGCGGTACTTCCACCCCGATGCCTTCGTGCACCCGCTCCCTGACGAGGGCGAGGAGGCCATCATCCGGCGGCTCGGCGCCCCGCTCGTCCGCGCGGGGCTGATCGGAGACGACTACGTGGAGAACACGATCGTGCGCGAGCGCATGTCCTCCACCGCGTTCACCGATGCGCTCGCCGTGCCGCACGCGCTGCAGATGACCGCGACCCGGACGGCGATCGCGCTCGGCGTCGCGGACGGGTCGGCGGCCTGGGGGGACGGACGCGTGCAGGTCGTCGCGCTCGCCGCCTTCAGCGAGAGCGACAGGGCGGCTTTCCAGACCGTGTTCGAGCAGCTCGTCGAGGTGTTCAGCGAGCGGGAGAGCGTGCAGCGGATCGTCCGCCGCGGGGCGACCTTCGAGGGCTTCCTCGACGAGCTCGTCGCCGTGATCGACGGCTGAGACTCAGGCGTCGGGCGCGAGCACCAGGGCGAGCTGCGCGAGGACGCGCTCGGACGACGGACCCGGCGCCGTCTCCAGGGTCACGGCGTCCCCGGGGGCGAGGGCGAGGTCCATCACCGCGAGGACGCTGCGCAGATCCACGGCCGTGCCGCCGGCGGTGCGCAGCGTGACCGGGAGCTCGTGCGCCTGCGCGAGGCGCACGAGCTCCGCGACCGGTCGTGCGTGCACCCCGTTGTGGGCGCTGACGACGACGTGGCGGACGGGCATGGTCAGGAGCGCTCGTCCAGGAGGACCCGGACACCGGCCTCCAGCTCGGCGACGGCGGCCGCCGCACCCTCCGCGGAGTCGGCTGCGGCGTCGATGTAGACCTTGAGCTTCGGCTCCGTTCCGCTCGGGCGCACGATGACCCGGGATCCGTCGGAGAGCCGGTACCGCAGCACGTCCCCGGAGGGCTGCCCCGGTGCGCTCTGCAGCAGGTCCTCGGTCGACGCGATCGAGCGTCCGCCGATCTGCGTGGGCGGAAGCGAGCGCAGCGACAGCATCACCGTGCCGATGAGCGACAGGTCAGCCACCCGCACCGACACCTGGGAGCTCGCGAAGTGACCGTACGTGTCGCCCACCTCGCGGACGAGATCGGCGAGGGTCAGCCCGCGCTCCTGCGCCTCGGCGGCCAGCCCGAGCACGGCGACCGCGGCGGAGATGCCGTCCTTGTCGCGCACGGTCTCGGGGTTGACGAGGTAGCCCAGGGCCTCCTCGAAGCCGAAGACGATGCCGGGAGCCCGCGAGATCCACTTGAACCCGGTGAGCGTCTCGTGGAAGTCCAACCCGTGGTGGGCGGCGATGGCGCCGAGCCCGGGGGAGGAGACGAGCGAGCACGCGAGCGAGGCCCCGGGAGTTCCGGCCGCGGCACGCGCGGCGCGGGCGCCGAGCAGCAGTCCGACCTCGTTGCCGGTCAGACGTCGCCAGCCGTCCGCGGCGGTGTCGTCGGGGACGGCCACGGCGAGCCGGTCGGCGTCCGGATCGTTGGCGAGGATGAAGTCCGCCTTCGCCCTCCGGGCCGTGGCGAACGCCAGGTCCATGGCGCCCGGCTCCTCCGGGTTGGGGAAGGACACCGTGCGGAACGTCGCGTCCGGGTGGAGCTGCTCGTCGACCACGATCGGCCGCGGGTAGCCGGCAGCGTCGAGGATGCGCGCGAACGTCTCCCAGCCGACGCCGTGCATCGCGGTGTAGACCCAGCGCAGGCGGCGGCCTGCCGCGGGTGCGGGGGCGACGGCCGCGGTGGCGGCGACGTAGGCCTGGACGAGATCCTCGCCCGCGGTCTCGTAGGCGCTGGACCGCGGCAGGGCACGCACGTCTCCGCCGTCCGCGACGCGCTGGATTTGGGCGGCGATCTCGGCATCGGCGGGAGCCACGATCTGCGAACCGTGATCCGCGCCGCCGAGGTACACCTTGTAGCCGTTGTCGTCCGGCGGGTTGTGGCTCGCGGTCACCATCACGCCCGCGTCGGCGCCGAGGTGCCGCACCGCGAAGGCCAGCACGGGGGTGGGGAGCAGGCGGGGGAGCAGGATCGCGCGCAGGCCGGCACCGGCGAACAGCTCCGCGGAGTCCTGGGCGAACACCCGGGAGTTGCGGCGGCCGTCGTAGCCGATCACCACGGTCGGGGTCGCGCCCGCGGCCCGCTCGCGCAGATACGCCGCGAAGCCCGCCGCGGCCTGGGAGACGAGCACCCGGTTCATCCGGTTGCTTCCCGCCCCGAGCGCGCCGCGGAGCCCGGCCGTGCCGAACGCGAGACGACTGCCGAAGCGGTCGTCGAGCTCCGCCGTGGCGGCCTCATCCCCGGAGGCGGCGCGGGTGATGATGCCGGCCAGCTCGTCGCGGGTCTGCGGGTCGGGGTCCTGGCGCAGCCAGGCGCGGGCCTGGGCGAGCCGCTCCTCGCTCACAGGGCCTCGACCACCCGGGCCAGCAGGTCGGAGATCACCGGCTCCGCCTCGCGTCCGGCCTCGATGACCTCGGCGTGGCTGAGCGGGGTCTGCTGGATCCCGGCCGCGAGGTTCGTGATGAGCGAGAACCCGAGGATCTCCATGCCGGCCTCGCGCGCCGCGATCGCCTCGAGCGCGGTCGACATGCCGACGATGTGGCCGCCGATGTGCTTGGCCATCTGCACCTCGGCCGGGGTCTCGTAGTGCGGGCCGCGGAACTGCGTGTAGACGCCCTCGTCGAGGGCGGGGTCGACCGTACGGGCGATGTCGCGCAGGCGCTTCGCGTAGAGGTCGGTGAGGTCGATGAACGTCGCGCCCTCCAGCGGGGAGTCGGCGGTGAGGTTGATGTGGTCGCTGATCAGCACGGGCTGGCCGGGCTTCCAGGTCTCCTTGATGCCGCCGGCGCCGTTGGTGAGCACCATGATCTTCGCGCCGGTGGCTGCGGCGGTGCGGACGCTGTGCACGACCCGGCGGACGCCGTGGTCCTCGTAGTAGTGCGTGCGGGCACCGATGACGAGGATGTTCTTCCCGCCGGGCGTCCGGATGCTGCGCAGCGTGCCGACGTGGCCCTCCAGAGCGGGCTTCGAGAACCCGGTGACCTCGGTGGCGGGGATCGTCGCCATGGTCTCGCCGATGAGGTCGGCGGCCTTGCCCCAGCCGCTGCCGAGCGTGAGGGCGATGTCGTGCTTCTCGACGCCGGTCAGCCGCGCGATGTCGGCGGCGGCTTCGGCTGCGACCTCGAACGGGTTCGCAGCGGGGTCGTCGAGGGGGTTGCTGTGGGTTTCAGGCATGGATCCACTCTAGGAAGTGGCAGGCTCCGGTGCCAGGATTGCGGAAGAATGGAGAGCATGTCTTCCACCACTTTCGAGCGCACTCAGCGCGTCGCCGTCCTCGGCGGCGGACCCGGCGGTTACGAGGCGGCCCTGGCGGCCGCCCAGCTCGGAGCGGAGGTCACCCTCGTCGAGCGCGTCGGTGTCGGCGGATCCGCCGTGCTCACCGACGTGGTGCCCTCGAAGAGCCTCATCGCCACGGCGGACGCCGCTGTCGCCATCTCCGAGGCCAGCGACCTGGGCGTGAACTTCTACGCCAAGGGCGAGAACGGCAAGCCCCTCAAGCCGGAGATCGCCATCAACCTCGCGGCGGTGAACAAGCGCCTCGTGGCGCTGGCCGGTCAGCAGTCCGAGGACATGCGCACCACCCTCCTCGACGCAGGCGTGCGCATCCTCTCCGGTCACGGCCGTCTGGAGGGTCCGAACGCCATCGTCGTCTCCACGGGCGAGCGGGGCACGGACTTCGACCGCGTCGAGGCCGACACCATCGTCGTCGCGGTCGGCGCCTCGCCGCGCGAACTCGACTCCGCCAAGCCCGACGGCAAGCGCATCCTCACGTGGACCCAGCTCTACGACATGAAGGCGCTGCCCGAGCACCTCATCGTCGTCGGCTCCGGCGTGACCGGTGCCGAGTTCGCCTCCGCCTACATGAACCTCGGGGCGAAGGTCACGCTCGTCTCCAGCCGCGAGCAGGTCCTCCCCGGCGAGGACCAGGATGCGGCGCGGGTGCTGGAGAAGGTGTTCAAGCGCGGCGGCATGCAGGTGCTGTCCAAGTCGCGCGCCGAGAAGGTCGAGGTCACCGGAGACGGCGTCACGGTGACCCTGTCCGACGGTCGCACTGTCGAGGGCAGCCACTGCCTCATGGCGGTCGGCTCGATCCCGAACACGGCCGGCATCGGTCTGGAGGAGGCCGGTGTCGAGCTCGACGACTCCGGACACGTCCGGGTGAACCGCGTCGCGCGCACCTCGGTGCCGAACGTGTACGCGGTCGGGGACTGCACGAACTTCTTCCCCCTGGCCTCGGTGGCCTCCATGCAGGGTCGCACGGCGGTGTTCCACGCGCTGGGCGACATCGTCATCCCGCTCGAGCTCATCAAGATCACCTCCAACATCTTCACCGCGCCGGAGATCGCGACCGTCGGCTACGGCGTCAAGGACGTGGAGGACGGCCTCGCGGACGGCATGGTCTACAAGCTCCCGCTCGCCGCCAACCCGCGCGCGAAGATGATGGGCATCAAGGACGGCTTCGTCAAGCTCATCGCGCGCAAGGGCTCCGGCACCGTGATCGGCGGAGTGATCGTGGCCCCGAAGGCCTCCGAGCTCATCTACCCCATCGCGATCGCGGTCGAGCGTCGCCTCACCGTCGACCAGGTCTCCCGGGTCTTCGCCGCGTACCCCTCGCTCTCGAGCAGCATCACCGACGCGAGCCGCGCGATGCACCTCGTGAACATCTCCTGACCCGAGACCCCGCGCAATCGCCGAGACCCCGGGCTGCAGACATCTGCAGCCCGGGGTCTCGGCGTGAAAGCGGGGTCTCGCGTGTCAGGAGATCGGGTCAGGAGATCGTGAGGAGCTGGTGGCCGGCGGACACCGTGGTGCCAGCGGCGGCGTCGATGCTGCCGACGACGCCGTCCTTGTGCGCCTGCAGCGGCTGCTCCATCTTCATCGCCTCGAGGACGACGACGAGGTCGCCCTTGACGACCTGCTGCCCTTCCTCGACGGCGACCTTGACGACCGTGGCCTGCATCGGCGACTTCACCGCGTCGCCGGAGGCCCCGGCGTTGGCGACCGTGGCGTGGCTGCGACGCGACGGCGGCACCGCCGCAGGGCGTCCCGTGGTGCCGGGGGCGACGGCGACGCGATCGGGCAGGCTGACCTCGAGCCGCTTGCCACCGACCTCGACGACCACCGTGTGCCGGGCGTTCGCGGGGGCCGGAGCCTCGAGCTCGCCGTCCCACGCGGGGATGTCGTTGTCGAACTCGGTCTCGATCCACCGCGTGTAGACGCCGAACGTCCCGTCCTCGGCCGTGAAGGCGGGGTCGCGGACGACCTTGCGGTGGAAGGGGATGACGGTGGGAAGGCCTGCGACCTCGAACTCGTCCAGGGCCCGACGCGCGCGCTCCAGGGCCTCGGCGCGGTCCTTGCCGGTGACGATGATCTTGGCGAGCAGCGAGTCGAACGCGCCGGAGACCGCGTCCCCGGCGGTGACACCGGAGTCGAGGCGGATGCCGGGGCCGCCGAAGGTCTTGAAGACGTGGATGGGGCCGGGCTGGGGGAGGAATCCACGACCCGGGTCCTCGCCGTTGATGCGGAACTCGATGGAGTGGCCCTGCGGCTGGGGGTCGTCGTAGTCGATCGTGCCGCCGGCGGCGATGCGGAACTGCTCGCGGACGAGGTCGATGCCGGTGACCTCCTCGGACACGGGGTGCTCGACCTGGAGGCGGGTGTTCACCTCGAGGAAGGAGACCGTGCCGTCGGCGCCGATGAGGAACTCGCACGTGCCCGCACCGACGTAGCCGACCTCCTTGAGGATGGCCTTGGACGCCGAGTAGAGCTTCTCGTTCTGCTCGGGCGTGAGGAACGGGGCGGGTGCCTCTTCAACGAGCTTCTGGTGTCGACGCTGCAGCGAGCAGTCGCGGGTCGAGATGATGACGACGTTGCCCTCGGCATCGGCGAGGCACTGGGTCTCGACGTGCCGGGGCTTGTCGAGGTACTTCTCCACGAAGCACTCGCCGCGGCCGAACGCGGCGACCGCCTCGCGCGTGGCGGACTCGAACAGCTCCTCGACCTCGTCGAGCTCACGGGCGACCTTGAGGCCGCGACCGCCGCCGCCGTAGGCCGCCTTGATCGCGATCGGCAGACCGTACTCCTGCGCGAAGGCGACGACCTCGTCGGCACCGGAGACCGGGCCGGGGGTGCCGGGCGCGAGGGGCGCGCCGACCTTCTCGGCCACGTGGCGGGCGGTGACCTTGTCGCCGAGCGCTTCGATGGCCTCCGGGGAGGGGCCGATCCAGATCATCCCGGCGTCGATCACGGCGCGCGCGAACTCGGCGTTCTCCGCGAGGAACCCGTAGCCCGGGTGCACGGCGTCGGCGCCGGCGCGGCGGGCAACGGAGAGGATCTTTTCGATCTGGAGGTAGGTCTCGGCGCTGGTCGCGCCACCGAGCGCATACGCCTCGTCAGCGAGGCGCACGTGCAGCGCGTCCCGATCCTGGTCGGCGTAGACGGCGACCGAGGCGATCCCGGAGTCACGAGCGGCACGGACGATGCGGACGGCGATCTCGCCGCGGTTGGCGACGAGCACCTTCGCGATTTCAGGCATGGTTGCCAGCCTAGCGAGTAGCATCCCGATACTTTTGACGACTCTCGACAAGAAAGAGGGAAAAACGTGGAGGGGAGTCTACGACCACAGATCCGTCCACCGCACTCCGAGATCGGCAGCGAGACGGCGCACGGTGGAGAGTGACATCCCCACGACGGTGGAGGGATCGCCCTCGACC
Source organism: Microbacterium sp. NPDC064978 (assembly GCF_044543605.1). NCBI lineage: Bacteria > Bacillati > Actinomycetota > Actinomycetes > Micrococcales > Microbacteriaceae > Microbacterium > Microbacterium sp. NPDC064978. The sequence continues at coordinate 556,340 of NZ_JBITWF010000003.1, forward strand.
CGGGTGATGAAGGCGCCGCCGAGGCTGTCCACGGTGAAGGCTCCGGCGACATGGAGCGGTTCCCCCGATGCCACGTACGCGGCGATCTCCTCATCGCTGATGTCCTCGGCGAACGTCACGGCGGCCTCCGCGACAGCGGTCGCCTCGACGGGCTCGGCGCCGGGGGAGACGCGGAACACGGAGTGCCCGGAGTGCAGCACGCCGGTGGCGCCGCGCATCTCCTGCCACCGGCGCGTGGCCTCCTCCGGCGTGTAGGGCTTGCCGTAGACCCGGTCCCCGAGCGCGAACATGGAGTCCCCGCCGATCACGATGCCGTCGAACACGCCCTCGGCGGCCAGCCGCTCGGCGACGGCGGCGGCCTTGGCGCGAGCGAGCAGCAGCACGAGGTCGGCGGGTGCGACGGGGCCCATGCGCTCCTCCGCGGCGGCGGCCAGGGCGTCCTCGTCCACCTCCGGCGACAGCGTGAGGGGTTCGATGCCGGCCTGACGCAGCAGCATGAGCCGGGCAGGGGATGTCGAGGCGAGGCAGACGCGCATGGAGACCACCGTATCCTCGAAGGATGACTTCCTCCGCAGCCGACGTGCTCGATCTCGACATCACCGGCATCGCCCACGGAGGCACCTTCATCGCCCGTCACGACGGTCGCGTGGTCTTCGTCTCCGATGCGATCCCGGGGGAGCGCGTCCGAGCCCGCCTGCTGGATCCGTCCGCCGGCGCCGGGGAGCCCGACACCCGCAGCTTCTGGCGCGCCGAGACGATCGAGGTCCTCGAGGCCTCCCCGCATCGGCGGCCGCACATCTGGCCGGAGGCGGACGTCGCGCACGACCCCGCCCAGCGGCCCGGGGGTGCCGACCTCGGGCACATCGACCTCGGGCACCAGCGCGTGCTCAAGCGACAGGTTCTCTCGGAGGCGTTCGACCGCTTCGCCGGTCCCGGACTCGAGGCGCCGGAGATCGAAGCCGTGGAGTCCGGGGATGGGACGGGGTGGCGGACGCGGGTGACCCTGCACGTGGACGACGAGGGACGGATCGGCCCCTTCGCGGCCCGCAGCCACCGCGTCGTCCCGGTGTCGACGCACCCGCTCGCCCGCCCCGCGATCGCCGAGGCCGCCCTGGCCCTGCAGGGCGAGAAGGCCGGACGCATCGAGCTCGTGGAGCCCGCGGACGGCCGGGTGCGCATCCTCCGCCACCCCGAGGCCGAGCGGCGCTCACCGCGGGATCGTCGTCCTCGGCCGACACCCGAGGTCGTGCAGGAACGCGTCGGTGACCGCACGTTCGACGTCGACGCCGGAGGGTTCTGGCAGGTGCACCCCCGTGCCGCCTCCGTCCTCGACGGTGCCGTGTACGGCCTGCTCGACGGGCATGTGGAGCCGGACGCGACGCACTACGACCTGTACGGAGGCGTCGGCCTCTTCGCGCGGACCCTCGCGGATCTCGGCGGCACCGATGTCGTCACGGTGGAGTCCAGCCGCCGGGCGACGCAGCACGCCGCCGCGAACCTCGCCCCGCTCGACGTGACGGCGGTCACGGCTCGCGTCGACCGCTTCCTGCAGCAGCCTCGACGCGGAGGCGCCACGGGAGCCGTCGTGCTCGATCCGCCGCGGTCGGGGGCCGGGCGGGCGGTCGTGGAGGGCGTGCATGCGCTGAGTCCGTCCGCGATCGCCTACGTCGCCTGCGACCCGGTGGCCCTCGCCCGCGACCTCGGCACCTTCCGCGGCCTGGGGTGGGAGGTCGGTGCCCTCCGCGGCTTCGACCTGTTCCCGCACTCGCATCACTTCGAGGTCGTCGCCCTGCTCACCCGGTGAGCGCATTCCCGGCCCCGGGTCCGCGACTCACTAGGCTGTGGGCATGAGCACCGTCGCCCTCATCGACGACCACGAGTCCGTCCGCCTCGGCCTCGAGGCCGCGTGCGCCAGGGACGGGCAGACCGTCGTGTTCACCGGGAGCACGGTCGGCTCCTACCTCGTGTGGCGCTCGTCCACGGGCGCTCCACCCGCAGACGTCGTCGTGCTCGACCTCACGCTGGGGGACGGGACGACGGTCACGGAGAACGTCGTGTCCCTCGTCGCCGACGGCGCCAGCGTGGTGATCCACAGCGTCGCCGACCGTCCGGCAGCCGTCCGCGAGGCGCTGGCGGCCGGCGCGGCCGGAGTCGTCAGCAAGTCCTCCGCCCTCGACGACGTGCTGGATGCGATCCGCACCGTGGCACAGGGTGAGGCTCTGAACAACGTCGAATGGGCCAGCGCGGTCGACGGCGACCGCGCGTTCGCCGACGCCCAGCTGTCCACCCGGGAGCGGGAGGTGCTGCGCCTGTACGCGACCGGCCTGCCGCTGAAGGCAGTGGCCGAACGCCTCGGCGTCGCGTACTCCACCGCGAAGGAGAACATCACCCGGATCCGGGTGAAGTACGTCGAGGTCGGTCGGCCGGCGCCCACCAAGGTCGATCTGCTGCGGCGCGCGATGGAGGACGGCATCGTGACGGCCGACGGGGCGCCGAGTGCCCGCTGAGCCGCTGAGCGTCCGCGACGCCTGGAGCAAGATCCCGTCTCCCGGCAGCGCGGAGAACGGCTTCGAGCGGTTCACCGGGAAGCGGATGGAGCGCATCCTCGCGATCGTCGTCGCCCTGGGCTCCGCCGTGCTCGGGGCGCAGGCGCTGATCGCGGCCGTGCACACGATGTCCCGCGCGGACGTGCCGCACATCGCGATGCTCATCGCGGTGTTCGTGCCGTTGGCGGCGATGCTCGTCGCCTGCCTGGTCGGACGCGGCGTGCGCCTTGCCGCGGGGGTCTTCGCCGTCGTGTACGTCCTCGCGCTCGCGGCATGGCCGGTCGTCGTCGATCCCACCGACAAGGTGGCGGGGGACCAGCCGTGGATCTTCTTCCTCGTGAACGTCGGAGTCGTGGCGGCGATGCTGGCCTTCCCCGTGCGGCTGCAGTTCGCGTGGGCGGTCGGGGTGCCGTTCGTCTACGGGTACGTGCGTCTGGTGCAGGGCGACTTCTCGCGGGAGTTCTGGGTGACCACCGCGTTCGACGTCTCCTTCACGCTCATCCTCGGCGTCGTGATCGTCTCGCTCGGCTGGATGTTCCGCTCGGTCGCCGCGGGCGTGGACGAGGCGCGGGGCACGGCGGTGGCGTCGTATGCGACGGCGGCGGCCGCCGCGGCGGCGGAGGAGGAGCGTGTGGCGATGTCGGCGCTCATGCACGACAGCGTGCTGGCCGCACTCATCGCCGCCGAACGCGCGGAGGGCGAGCGGGCGAGAGAGCTCGCCGTGGCGATGGCGCGGGAGGCGCTCACGCGGCTCGCGAACACGGAGGCGGCGGTCGCGGAGGAGGGTAGCGATGAGCCGGTGGGCGCCGCGCAGATCGTCGTGGAGCTGCGACGGGCCCTCTCCGAGCTCGGCGCCGACGCGATCGTGGAGGAGCGCGGCGGGAGCGGCCTCATCCCGGGGCGCGCAGCGAGGGCTCTCGTGCTCGCGGCGCGGCAGGCGATCGGCAACGCGGTCGCGCACGCCCACGGGCGCGGCCTGCACATCCTCGTGGTCGGTCACGGCGACGAGGGCATCGCCGTGACGGTCTCCGACACCGGGAACGGGTTCGACGTCGACACGATCGGTCCGGATCGGCTCGGCATCCGCGCCTCCATCCTCGCCCGTATGGCCGGTGTCGCCGGCACCGCGCGGATCTCCTCCGACGAGGGCGGCACCGTCGTCACCTTGGGCTGGGAGCGCTCATGAACCGGACCGTGCGGAGTGTCGCGACCTCGCTCGCCGTCGGGTTCGCGCTGTACTTCGTCGCCCGCGGGATCTGGTGGATCGAGCAGCCGACGGCACCGCTGCTCATGGTCCTCGCGATCGCCGCGTACCTCGTCGTGGTGAACATCGCGATCCTCGGCAGCCCGGCCACGGTCCGGATGCCGCTGTGGTCGGCTCTCCTCGCGCTGGCCGTGAGCGCGGTGATCCCGGCGCTCGTGACCCTCTCGCTGGAACCGGACGATCGCACGGCGCCGTTCGCCACCTGGTACATCGGCGCTCTCGGGCTGCTCGGCGTGGTGTGCGTGGTCCGGCGCCGGCCCTGGGTGGGCTGGACGACGCTCGCCGTGCTCGTCGTCTCCGCGTCGCTCGCGCTGGGCATGGGCGTGGCGATGAACCTCGGCGTGGTGGGCTCAATCATGTGGGTGGCGGTCGCCCAGCTGCTGGTGATGTTCTGGGATCGCGCCGTCAGCGACACGGAGCGCCTGTCCGAGATCCAGCAGGCCGTGTCGGCCTGGCATGCGACGCAGCGCGTCCGCCAGCGCGAGCGTCGGCTGCGGACGCAGTTCGCCCTCGCGGTCGCCGGCCCGATCCTCAGCAGGGTGGTGGCCTCACGCGGGCTGCTCGACGACGACGAGCGCCTGGAAGCCCGGCTTGCTGAGGGACGTCTGCGCGACGAGCTGCGCGGCGCGGACCTGTTGAACGACGACGTCCGCAATGCGATCGACGCCGCGCGCCGCCACGGTGCCTCGGTGACCGTGTTCGACGAGGGTGGGCTCGACGGCGTGGACGAGGGGCGGCGGATGGAGATCCGGGACGAGCTCGCGGCGGTTCTGCGCAGCGCGGGTACCGGCCGGATCATCATCCGCTCCGCACGGGATCCGCTCGTCGCGGTGACGGTCGTCGGCCGCGCGGGCCTGCGGGCCTCGGACGACGACTCCGTGGACCTGTGGCACGAGATCGCCAAACAGCGGCGTGAGACCGCCTCCGACGCACGGAAGTGAGAGTGGGCGAGGGGCGGCGAATCCGCCTGCCCCTCGCCGTGCGGACAGTTACCCGAAAACCGTCCGCTGGTGGCCGATCAGCGTCTGTCTACCCTGGGACAGAGAGACCAGCCGAACGCGAAGCGTCCCCTTCAGTCTGCGGGGTCGTGCAACGGTTGTCTGTAGGTATTTTGGGGGACAAAACACGTCGACCCGATTCAGCCGGCGAAGCGTCCCCAGGGGATGTCGCGACGCAGCGGTCGGCGCAGCGGGCGCTGCGTGCGCGTCCACGCCGACACCCGCGGCTCCTCGACCGTCGCCTCCGCCTGCTCGGTCTCGTAGGCGTCGCCGAGCACCGCGATGAGGGCCGCGAGTTCCTCCTCCGTGGCGGCGCCGCGCGTGATCTCCAGAAGGAGCGGCGCGGGGGCCGTCCCGTCGACGGCGGATTCCTGCGCGCTCACAGCGGGATGTTCCCGTGCTTCTTCGGCGGCAGCTCTGCGCGCTTGCCGCGGAGCGCGCGCAGAGCCTTCGCGATCGCGACGCGCGTGTTCGCCGGTTCGATGATGCCGTCGAGCTCGCCGCGCTCGGCCGCGAGGAAGGGCGAGGCGACGTTGTAGGTGTATTCGTTGGCCAGACGCGTGCGGACCGCCGCCACGTCCTCGCCGGCGTCCTCCGCCTTGCGGATCTCGCCGCGATAGAGGATGTTGACGGCGCCCTGGCCGCCCATCACGGCGATCTCCGCGGTGGGCCAGGCGAGGTTCACGTCGGCGCCGAGCTGCTTCGACCCCATGACGATGTACGCGCCGCCGTACGCCTTGCGCAGGATCACCGTCACGAGCGGCACGGTGGCCTCCGCGTACGCGTAGAGGAGCTTGGCGCCGCGGCGGATGACGCCTGTCCACTCCTGGTCGGTGCCTGGCAGGTATCCCGGCACGTCGACGAGGGTCACGATCGGCAGCGAGAACGCGTCGCAGAACCGCACGAACCGGCTCGCCTTCTCGCCGGCCTCGATGTTGAGCGTGCCCGCCATCTGGGACGGCTGGTTGGCGATGATGCCGACCGAGCGGCCCTCGATGCGGCCGAAGCCGATGACGATGTTGGGAGCGAACAGCGGCTGCACCTCGAGGAAGTCGCCGTCGTCGACGACATGCTCGATCACCGTGTGGATGTCGTACGGCTGGTTCGGGGAATCCGGGATGAGCGTGTTGAGCGTGCGGTCGGCGTCGGTCGTCTCGAACTCGAACGCGCTCTCGTAGGACGGCAGCTCCGCCATGTTGTTGTCCGGCAGGAATCCGAGGAGCGTGCGGGCGTAGTCGATCGCGTCGTCCTCGTCCTCCGCGAGGTAGTGGGCGACACCGGAGCGCGTGTTGTGCGTGTAGGCGCCACCGAGCTCCTCCATGCCGACGTCCTCGCCGGTGACCGTCTTGATCACGTCGGGCCCGGTGACGAACATCTGGCTGGTCTTGTCGACCATGATGACGAAGTCGGTGAGGGCGGGCGAGTAGACGGCGCCGCCGGCGGCCGGGCCCATGATGATCGAGATCTGCGGGATCACGCCGGAGGCGCGGGTGTTCAGACGGAAGATCTCGCCGTACTTGCCGAGCGCGACCACACCCTCCTGGATGCGCGCCCCGCCGGAGTCGAGGATGCCGATGCAGGGCATGCCGCCGGCCAGGGCGAACTCCATGACCTTGACGATCTTCTCGCCGGCGACCTCGCCGAGCGACCCGCCGAAGGTCGAGAAGTCCTGCGAGTACACCGCCACGGTGCGGCCGTGGATGGTGCCGACGCCGGTGACGACGGAGTCCCCGTAGGGGCGCGAGCGGTCCATCCCGAACGCGGTGGTGCGGTGGCGCACGTACTCGTCGAACTCGACGAAGCTGCCGGGGTCGACGAGGAGTTCGATGCGCTCGCGGGCGGTCATCTTGCCCTTCGCGTGCTGCTTCTCCTTCGCCTTCGCCTCGGCGTCGACGACGGCCTCGGTGTAGCGAGCGCGCAGGTCCGCGATCTTGCCGGCGGTGGTAAAGGGGTCGGGCTTGTCCGTCACGGATTCCACCCTAGCGTCGGGTCCGCGCCGTCCGTTGGATGATCGGCACAACGGGTCGACGGATCCTTTGGCGAGGTGCGCGACCCCTCACGTCCCGGTCGCGCCGGAACCCGGGCGCGGCGGCAGATCGTGGTCGCCGTCGCTCTCACCCGCCTCGATCTCGTCCGCCGCATGCTCACGCCGGCGTCCGGCGATCTCACCCACCCGATGACCGACCCACCCCGCGCCGCGCGCCACGGTGCCGGCGGCTCCGGCGACGGCGGTGCCGGCGTAGCGCGCCCCCCGGAGCATCCGCAGCTCCACCTTCTCGGCGCCGGGCACGGGCTCCAGCTCGGCGGGCAGGGTGAGCGGTGCGGAGCCGAACGCGCGGTGGGACGTGGTGAGCACCCGGCGGCCGAGGATGTGGTTGCCCGCCCCGCCGATGGCCGCGCCGATCCCGAAGGGCATCGCCTTACCGATGAACGAGGCGCCGCCCCTGGCCGCGAACTGCTTCACGAACATCCCCTTGAGCTGGTCCACCAGGGGTCCCACCGCGGCGCGGGGCAGCGACTTCGTCACCATCTCGCCCCAGTACGCCGAGCGGCTGCCCCCGCGCCCCGCGACCTGCCGGGCGAGCTGGCCGACGAGGTCGACGCCCTCCTTGCCGAGCATGAGCGTCATGACGAGAGCGCGTGCGCGGTCGGGGTTGCCGACCGCGATGCCGTGCACCTCGGCCACCGACTGCGCGAAGAGGGCCGTGGACTCCACGAATCCCACGGTCTCGACGCCGGAGAGCGCGAGCGTGATCCCGGTGCCGATGCCGGGCACGACGGCGGTCGCCCCCACCGCGGCCCCACCCGTCGTGACGGCCGCGAGGTAGCGCCGCTCCAGGATCCGGATGATCTCGTCGGGCGTCGCGTGGGGGTTGCGGAGCCGGATGCTGCGGATGTGGGCGAGCACCAGCGGCCGCTGGATCGACAGGACCCGATCGAGCCCGCGCACCATCATGGGGTGCTCGGGGGAGCCGACCGGGGGTACGCCCTTGTCCCACGGGGCGTCGTCCGGCAGGGAGTGGATCTTGTGCACCTTGGGGGCCATGCGCCGATCCTATGAAGCCCGTCCGCGAAAACACCGAGAGCCCCGGTCCGTGGCGGAACGGGGCTCTCGGAGGGGAGCGTCACACGAACAGGTTCGCGCGCTCCAGGTCCTCTGCGAAGTCGACCTCGACCGCGTACAGGTCGGAGACGTCCATCGGCTCGAGCAGCAGGCCGTCCTCGGCGATCGCCAGCTCGAGGCCGCGCTCGAAGTAGTCCTGGTCCTCGACGCGCTGCAGCTGGCGCATGAACGCCTTCTTGAAGCCCGACGAGATGTAGTTGATGCCGACGGCCTCGCCCAGGCCGCCCTTGACCGACTTGGACAGCTCCTTGATGAAGCCCTCCGCGGTGACGGTGTACTTCACCTCTTCGTCGCTGACCTTGGCGGTGTTGACGGTGACGAACGACTGGTCGCGCTCGATGTATGCGGCGGCGCGGCCGAGGATCATCGGGTCGAAGACGACATCGCCGTTCATCCACAGCACGCCGCTCTTGCCGGTGGCGCCCAGGGCGCGCAGCAGGCTCTTCGACGTGTTCGTCTCGTCGTAGCGCTCGTTGTGGACGTAGTTCACCGAGGGGAAGGCCTCGATGATGGTCTCGGCGCGGTAGCCCACCACCGTGGTGATGCGTGCGTCGGAGCCGAAAGCGGCGCGGATGTTGTCGTGCTGCTGGCCCATGATCGTGCGGCCGTCGTTGAGCTCGGTGAGCGGCTTGGGCAGCGCGCGGCCGAGGCGAGAGCCCATGCCGGCTGCGAGGATGACGGTCTGAAGAGTCACGAATACTCCTAAGGAAGTTGTGTTCACGGTCGGTTCACCGACCAGACACTTCGTCGTGCCGGGAATCATGCTAGCGATTCCCCCTGAGAACCCCGGGGCCAGGCAGGCCCCGTTGCCATTTCGTGATCGAGTACACACGCAACGCACAGGGACGACAACCCCCTTGCGGAAAGCGCCGGGGAGGGGATCCGGTTGCGGAATGTCGCGTGGGGCCTTGGCTCTCAGCCACCCGTTGATACCGTAGGACGGTGACTTCCTCCCCTGATGACCCCACCCCCCAGGCAGAGGGAGCCGAGACTCCGACCGAGGCCTCCGCGCCCGCTCGGAAACCGGCCGCCAAGAGACCTGCCGCGTCCACCGCCGCGAAGAAGTCGACCTCGGCCTCGGCCAAGGCGCAGACGGCCGCAGCGGACAAGCCGGCTGCGAAGAAGCCCGCGGCCGCGAAGAGCACCGCGGCGAAGTCTGCTGCTGCGAAGACCACGGCCGCGAAGTCTGCTGCTGCGAAGACCACGGCCGCGAAGACCGCGGCTCCGAAGTCGGCAGCTGCGAAGACCGCGGCTCCGACGTCGGCAGCTGCGAAGACGACGGCCGCCACACCCTCCGCCGCGAAGACCACGGCCGCGAAGTCCACCGCGGCGAAGTCCTCCACTTCGACGAGGACTGCCGCGGCGAAGAAGCCGACCGCCGCGCGGACGGCGAGGCCCGCACCGACCAAGGCGGCAGCCGAGAAGGCCGCGCCCACGGCTGAGGTCGTGGTCGAGCCCACCCCCGCGGCGAGTGTCGATCCCGCGACCGCTCCAGCAGGCGCTCGCACGGCGTCCGCCGCCCGCGCGGCTGCGGCGAAGAACACGGCCGCACGCTCGACCGGCTCGAAGCGTCCGGCCGCGACGTCGACGAAGGCGGCGAGCACATCGGCGGCCAAGACGGCTGCGGCCAAGACGGCTGCGGCCAAGGCCGCCGCGGCGAAGACCGCTGCCGCGAAGGCCTCGGCGGCCAAGACGACGGCCAAGACCACCGCCGCCAAGACCGCTGCGGCGAAGGCCGCCGCGGCGAAGGCGGCCGCGGCGAAGGCCGCCGAAGACGAGGCAGCGAAGGCCGCCGAAGACGAGGCCGTGAAGGCCGAGGCCGCGGAGGCCCAGGCGGCTGAGGTCGGGACCGTCGAGTCCGCAGCCGCAGAGGTGAGCACGGCCGAGACGCAGCCGGAGGAGTCCGGCGCGGTACAGGCGCAGACCGTGGCCGCAGAGACCGTCGAGACCGACGAGGCCGGCACCTCGTCCGTCGAGACGGCGACACCGGCCCGAGACACCGCCGAGGAAGCGACGCCGGTCGAGGAGCCTGCTGCGGCGGAGTCCGAGGCGGAGGTGTCGGACACCGCACTGCCGGTGACCAAGGAGCCCGCGCCCGATGACCGGCGCGTCGCGGAGGTGGAGACCGTCGAGGTCGTCGAAGCGGTGATCGCCGAGGAGCCCCCGACCGAGGCCGATGACTCGGCGGCAGCCGAGCCCGCCACCGAGGCGATCCGCATCCGCGGTCTCGTGAAGCAGTTCGGCGAGAACCGCGCGGTCGACGGCATCGACCTCACCGTGCCCGCGGCCTCCTTCTACGGCATCGTCGGCCCCAACGGCGCCGGCAAGACCACGACCCTCTCGATCGTCGCGGGTCTCCTGCGCGCGGACGAGGGCAGCGTCCTCATCTGCGGCATCGACCAGGCGGCCGAGCCCCTGGCGGCGAAGCGCGTCATGGGCGTCCTGCCCGACCGGCTGCGCACCTTCGACCGGCTCACCGGCCGACAGCTGCTGTATTACTACGGGCTGCTGCGTGGGCTCTCCGCCGACGTCATCGAGAAGCGCACCGGCGACCTCGCCAGGGCCTTCGACCTCGGCGACGCCCTGAATCGGGTCGTGTCGGACTATTCCGCGGGCATGACGAAGAAGATCATGCTCGCCGGCGCGATGATCCACTCTCCCCGCGTCCTCGTTCTCGACGAACCGTTCGAATCCGTCGATCCGGTCTCCTCCGCAGTGATCCTCGACATCCTCCGCGCCTACGTCTCGCACGGCGGCACGGTGATCCTGTCGAGCCATGGGATGGATCTCGTCGAGCGCGTGTGCTCCCGGGTGGCCATCATCGTCAACGGTGAGGTCCTGGCCGAGGGCACGATCGACGAGGTGCGCGCGGGACAGACGCTCGAATCGCGCTTCGTGGAGCTCGCAGGTTCCAGCGGAGAGGTGGAGGGGCTCGAGTGGCTGCACACGTTCTCCGACTGAGGTTCGCGCTTCTCCTGGGCGCCCTGCGCGGGGAACACCGGGCGCGCACCCTGCTCTCCTTCGGCGCGGTCGTCGCGGTCACCGTGGTGGTCTGCGTGGCGGTCTTCAGCCTCGGCGACGCGCCGGTGCCGGTCTCCCAGGCCGTGACGGTGCTCGGTGGCGCTGCCCTTCTGCTCGGCTTCCTCGTGGGGCCGCTGCTCGTGGGAGCCGTCGATCAGCTCGATCCGCGGCGCTTCGCGGTGTTCGGCGTCGATGAGCGGAAGATGCCAGGGGTGCTGGCGCTCGCATCGCTGGTCAGCGTGCCCAGCCTCGCGCTCCTCGCGGTCTACATCAGCGTGACGGTCGTCGCGATCCGCGCCGGCGCACCGTGGGTGCCGGCCGTCCTCCTGGCGGTGATCGGGCTGCTGTCGACCATCCTCCTGTCCCGGGTCGGGATGGCGCTCAACGCGCTTCTGCTCCCGGAGCGTCGTTCCCGGGAGCTCACCGCGCTGTTCGCCCTGGCCCTGATCGTCATCGCGTTCCCGGTCGCCGTGTTCCTCGGCTCGCTCCGCTGGGACGGTGAGGTGCCGGCGTCACTGGCGACCCTGACCTCGGTGATCGGCTTCACGCCGCTCGCCGCCTCGCCGGCGGCGATGTTCGCGGCGGCCGAAGGCGAGACGGCTGCGGCGTGGGGAAGCGGACTGGTGGCTGCCGTCACCCTCGCGCTGCTGTGGTTCGCCTGGACCTGGTTCGTACGGCGCCTGCTGACGACGACCGAGCGTCCGGTGGCGGCGCGCGAGCGCAGCGGACTCGGCTGGTTCGGCCTGCTGCCCTCCAACGCCTTCGGCGCCATCGCGTCGCGAAGCCTCGTGTACTGGCTGCGCGACCGCCGGTACATCATGAACATCATCGTCGTGCCCGTGGCGGGCGTGCTGACGGTGTTCCCGCTGATCGTCGCGGGCGTGCCGGTCGAGATCGCCGCCCTCGTCCCCGTGCCCGTCATGGCCCTCTTCTTCGGATGGTTGCCCCACAACGACGTCGCCTACGACTCGACGGCCCTCTGGACGCACGTCGCGAGCGGTGTCCGCGGGGTTCCGGACCGTCTCGGACGCCTGGTGCCGGTGCTCCTGGTCGCCGTGCCGGTGCTGGCGATCGCCGTACCGCTCTCGCTCCTGCTGGCCGGGCGCTGGAGTCTTCTCCTCCCGCTCGTCGGCCTCGGTGCGAGCCTGCTGTTCTCCGCCCTCGGCATCTCCAGCGTGGTGTCGGTGGTGGCGCCGTACGCGGTATCCCGTCCCGGGGACAGCCCGTTCCAGCAGCCGCAGCGCCCGACCTCCCGAGGGATCTACGGCCCGGCGGCGGCGTTCCTCGGTGCGATCGTCCTGAGCGTGCCCACCATCTGGCTGTTCGGTGCGAGCATCGTCGCCGATCCGGGCTTCGCGCCGGCGGCTTTCTGGGTCGGCATCGCCACCGGCATCGTCGCCTTCATCGGAGGAGCTGTGATCGGCGGACGCATCTTCGAGCACAGCGGCGAACGTCTGATGGAGTTCGTCGAGACCGCGTGAGACCGCCCCGCCGAGGCGGAGACGCGGCTAGAATCGCGGGATGAGTACTCCGCTGGACAGCCCCGATCAGGGCGGCGTGGCAACGCTTGATCGCGAACTGGAAGAGCTCCTCCGCGAGGAGAACATCGAACCGGGCGACCACGAGCGCTTCTCGCACTACGTCAAGAAGGACAAGATCCTCGAGTCGGCGATCACAGGCAAGCCCGTCCGCGCGCTCTGCGGCAAGAAGTGGACGCCGGGCCGCGATCCGGAGAAGTTCCCGATCTGCCCGACGTGCAAGGAGATCTACGAGTCGATGGTCGGCTGACCGCCGTCGCTCGGCCCCGCTTCAGTCCGCCTCGACGTAGACCGTCGGGATCGCCGGGTCCGACTTGCTGAGTGCCAACGCACGCACCGGCAGCTCTTCACGGACACGCAGGTGATGCGCGCGGGCGGAAGCCGTCCCTGCGGCGCCCTCGAAGGCGGTCTCGATCTCTCCGCCCTCGACGAGGGTGACCTGGAGCGGTCGGCCGTCCAGGTGGTCGGCAGGCGTGTCCAGCGCCTCGAACCCGTCCGAGACGACGACCGTCTCCGCCGCGGCAACCCCGTCGCTGAGCGTGCGGAACGCCGCCTTGCGGCCACCGAACGACGCCTTGTCCGCGGACGCCTTGGCGACCCCGACCCACGAGCTGTCGGCGTCCTGCCGGGCGACGAGCTTGTAGACCATGCTCGCCGTGGGGTATCCGGAACCGGTCACGACGGAGGTGCCGACGCCGTACGCGTCCACGGGGGAGGCCGCCAGCGCGGCGATCGCGTACTCGTCGAGGTCGCTCGTGACCGTGATGCGGGTCTCGGTGGCGCCGAGCTCGTCCAGTTGCGCTCGGACCTCGGCGGCGACGGTCGGCAGGTCCCCGGAGTCGATGCGGACGCCGCCGAGCCCGGTCCCGGCCACCCGGATCGCCGTCTCGACGCCGGTGCGGATGTCGTAGGTGTCGACGAGGAGCGTCGTGTCCACGCCCATGCTCTCGACTTGAGCACGGAAGGCGTCCTCCTCGCTGTCGTGCAGCAGCGTCCACGAGTGCGCAGCGGTGCCCATGGTCGGGATTCCCCAGGCGCGGCCGGCCTCGAGGTTGCTCGTGGCGCCGAACCCGGCGATGTACGCCGCCCGTGCTGCGGCGACAGCGGAGCGCTCGGCTGCCCGCCGGGAGCCCATCTCGGCGAGAGGACGCTCGCCGGCGGCGATGCTCATGCGGGCCGCGGCCGTGGCGACCGCGGAGTCGTGGTTGAGGACGCTCAGGGCGAGCGTCTCCAGGACGACGGCGTCCGCGAACGATCCCTCGACCGTGAGGATGGGCGACCCGGGGAAGTAGAGCTCGCCCTCGCGGTAACCCCGGATCGTGCCGGTGAAGCGATAGCGCTCGAGGGAGGCGAGGGTCTCGGCGTCGACGACCCGCTCGTCGCGTAGGAAGCGCAGCTCGTCGTCGCCGAAACGGAAGTCGCGCAGCAGGCCGAGCAGTCGTCCGGTTCCGGCGACGACGCCGAAGCGGCGTCCGCCGGACAGGCGTCGGGAGAAGAGCTCGAAGACACTCGGGCGGGAGGCGGTGCCGTCCCGGAGCGAGGCGGCGAGCATCGTGAGCTCGTAACGATCGGTGAGCAGCGCCGTCGACGTGGTCATGCGCTCAGCTTAGTGAGGCCGTGATGCACGAGGCGGCGCGCACGCGGGTAGGCTGGGGAGTCATGAACGACGCGCCCATCGGGATCTTCGACTCCGGTGTCGGCGGGCTCACGGTGGCCAGGGCCATCCGCGCCCAGCTGCCCCGCGAATCGTTCGTCTACATCGGTGACACCGCCCACTCGCCGTACGGCCCCAAGCCCATCGCCGACGTCCGGCGCTATGCGCTCGAGGTGCTCGACACCCTGGTCGACCAGGGCGTGAAGATGCTGGTCATCGCCTGCAACACGGCGTCGGCGGCGATGCTGCGCGACGCACGCGAGCGCTACGACGTGCCGGTGGTCGAGGTGATCGGCCCCGCCGTGCGCCGCGCGGTGTCGACCACGAGGAACGGCCGTGTCGGTGTGATCGGCACGGTCGGCACGATCGGTTCGCGGGCCTACCAGGACATGCTCGAGGTGAACGAGCGCCTGCAGGTGTTCACCGCCGCGTGCCCCCGGTTCGTCGAGTTCGTCGAGGCCGGTGTCACCGGTACCCCCGAGGTGCTGGCCGTCGCCGAGGAGTACCTCGCGCCACTGCGCGAGGCCGACGTGGACACGCTCGTCCTCGGGTGCACGCACTATCCGTTCCTCCGCGGCGCCATCAGCTACGTCATGGGGGAGGGCGTGACGCTGGTCTCCAGCGACGACGAGACCGCGGGCGACGTCTACCGCCAGCTCGTCCGCGGCGATCTGCTGGCGCCGGCCGATGCCACCGCCACCTACGTCTACGAGGCCACGGGCGACTCCGCCGACGACTTCACGGCGCTCGCCAACCGCCTCATGGGTCGCGAGGTGCGCGACGTGCAGCTCGTCCAGACCGGCGTCATCACGCTTCCCGATTCCGCCCTCGACGCGCGCTGAGCCCGTCGCTCCATCCCCGACCGAGAGAAGCTCATGACCGACATCGTCCGCGCCGACGGCCGTTCCACCTCGCAGCTGCGCGAGATCACCATCGAGCGCGGCTGGAGCGCGCAGGCCGAGGGGTCGGCTCTCATCAGCTTCGGCGGCACGAAGGTGCTGTGCACCGCCTCGTTCACGAACGGCGTGCCCCGGTGGCTCACCGGCAAGGGCAAGGGCTGGGTCACGGCCGAGTATGCGATGCTCCCGCGAGCGACGAACAGCCGCAACGACCGGGAGAGCGTGAAGGGCCGCATCGGCGGTCGGACGCACGAGATCTCCCGACTCATCGGCCGCGCGCTGCGCGCCGTCGTCGACACCAAGGCGCTCGGCGAGAACACCATCGTCATCGACTGCGACGTGCTCCAGGCCGACGGCGGCACCCGCACCGCGGCGATCACCGGCGCCTATGTCGCCCTGGCCGACGCGATCGAGTGGGGCCGGGAGAAGAAGTTCATCGGCAAGAACTCGACGCCGCTGCTCGACTCCGTCTCCGCGGTGTCCGTCGGCATCGTGGACGGGGAGCCGATGCTCGACCTCGCCTACGTCGAGGATGTCCGCGCCGAGACCGACATGAACGTCGTCGTGACCGGCCGTGGCCTGTTCGTCGAGGTGCAGGGCACGGCCGAAGGGGCGCCGTTCGACAAGCGTGAGCTCGACGCGCTCCTCGACCTCGGCGTCGCCGGCTGCGCGGACCTGAAGGACCGGCAGCTCGCCGCTCTGGCAGGAGCCTGAGCATGCGCGTCGTCCTGGCGACCCACAACCCGCACAAGGTGGCGGAGTTCCAGCAGATCGTGCAGCAGACACGGCCCGACCTGGAGGTCGTCGGCTACGACGGCCCCGAGCCGGTCGAGGACGGAGTGACGTTCGCTGAGAACGCGCTCCTCAAGGCGCGAGCGGCCGCCGCACACACCGGCCTCGCGGCGCTCGCCGACGACTCCGGCATCTGCGTGGACGTGCTCGGCGGGTCGCCCGGAGTGTTCTCGGCGTACTGGGCCGGTCAGAAGAAGGACGCCGCGGCGAACCTGGAGCTGCTGCTCGATCAGCTGCGCGACATCGCCGACCCTCATCGCTCCGCGCACTTCACCTCGACGATCGCCCTCGTCCTCCCGGGCGGTCGCGAGCACGTGGTTGAGGGGAGCTGGCCAGGACGGCTCGCCCGCGAGGCGTCGGGAGCCGGGGGTTTCGGGTACGACCCCGTCTTCATCCCGGACGGTCAGCCGGCCGGCGCGGAGCGCACTGTGGGGGAGTTCACGGCGGAGGAGAAGCAGGCGCAGTCGCATCGCGCCCGCGCCTTCGCCGCGCTCGTGCCGCTGCTCGCCGCGCTCTGAGGGACTCGCAGAAGAACCCCTGCTGACGGTGAGAATCGTTACTGTTCCCGACTAGCCGGGAACGGCCTTGACGGGCCCGCCGCCGGGCTAGCCTGGGGGCATGCACGATCATGCGCCCGCCCCCGGCGGTCTCCGTTCGGCGAGCAGCCGCCGCCTGCTCGCGATCTCCCTGACCCTCACGGCCACGGTGATGATCGTGCAGGTCGTCGGAGCTCTGCTCACGGGCTCGCTGGCGCTGCTCGCGGACGCCGCGCACATGTTCACGGACGCCTCGGCGCTCGTGATCGCACTGATCGCCGCGACCGTGGCGGCGCGCCCCGCGGACGACCGCCGGACGTTCGGCTACCAGCGGGCCGAGGTGTTCGGCGCGCTCATCAACGCGGTCATCCTCATCGCCCTCGCCACGGTCGTCGCCGTGCAGGGCGTGCAGCGGCTGCTGAACCCCTCCGAGGTCGAGGTCGCGGGAGGGCTGATGCTCGTCGTCGCCGTCGTCGGCCTCGTCGCGAACGCGGTGTCGATGTGGCTGCTCAGCCGGGCCCAGCGGACGAACCTCAACGTGCGCGGCGCCTACCTCGAGGTGATGGGCGACCTGCTCGGCTCACTGAAGGTCATCATCGCGGCCGGTGTGATCCTCGTGACGGGCTGGATGCCCGCCGACGCCCTCGCCTCGCTGTTCATCGCGGCGATGATCATCCCCCGGGCATTCGTCCTGCTCAAGGAGGTGTTCTCCGTCCTCGCCGAGTCGGCGCCGAAGGGCATGGCCGTCGGCGAGATCCGCACCCACCTGCTCGGCTACGACGGCGTCGTCGGAGTCCACGACGTGCACGTGTGGCAGCTCACCCGCGGAGCCCCCGTCTTCACCGCGCACGTCAGCGTGCGCCCGGACCTGCTGGCCGATGGCCGCTCGGCGGCGCTGCTGTCGGAGATGCAGGCGTGCCTCGCGGATCACTTCGACGTGGCGCACTCCACGTTCCAGATCGAACCCGCCGAGCAGAGCGACTGCGAACCGCACCACGCCTGAGGGAGCCGCTCACGCCTCGACGGTGATCTCGTCGACGGTCTTGTCCGGGCGCAGACCTCGCCAGCGGGCGTGCCGGAGGATACCGTCCGGCGTCCAGTTCGCGAACTCCACCTCGCCCACGAGTTCGGGGCGCACCCACAGGGCGTCGGAGGCGTCGGGGCGGGGGACGCCGTCGAGCGGTGCGCCTGGCACCCGCAGCGGCTCCAGGCGGGCCAGGAGGTCGCGGAGGATGCGGTCCGTGAAGCCGGTGCCCACCCGGCCGATGTAGCGGAGGTCGCCACCCTCCGGGATCGCGAGGAGGAGAGAGCCGAGAGTGCCCTCGCGCTCGCCCTTCCCCGGGCGGATGCCGACGATCACCGCCTCCTGCATGCGGGTGTTCTTGAGCTTGAGCCAGGAGGGTGAGCGCTGGCCGGCACGGTACCGGGAGGAGGGATCCTTGACGACGACGCCTTCCAGCCCGAACTCCTCGCTGGCGGCGAGCGCTGCGTCCACGTCGTCGAAGACGGGAGGGACCTGGATGGGCGCGTCGACCCCCGCCACGATGTCGCCGAGCAGAGTGCGGCGCTCGCGGAGCGGCATCCCGGTGAGATCGTGGCCGTCGAGACGGAGCAGGTCGAACAGCATGTACACGATCGGTGTGCGCACGACCTCGCGCTCAATCTCCCGGGGCCGGGTGAGGTGCATGCGGTTCTGCAGCAGGGAGAAGCTCGGCCGGGCGGCGCTGTCGAAGGCGACGATCTCCCCGTCGACGATCGCCTCGTCGACGGGGAGGAACGGGGCACCGTCGGCCGTCAGCTCGGGATAGCGCGCGGTGATGTCGGTGCCGCGTCGGGCGTGCAGTGACATGTGCCCGTCGCGCCAGGTGCCGATCGCACGGATGCCGTCCCACTTCACCTCCACCCATGACGGCGAGCTGAGGCTTCGGGCGATCGCCGGGGTGCCGTTCTCGGCGAGCATCGGCGCGAGCGACGGGAGAGTGGTCCCGGTGGGGGACGCCGTCTGCTCGGCGAGCGGCCGGCCGCGACGGGCGGGGGAGGGCGCCGCCGCCCGGATCGCGGGAGCTCGAGCCGCTGTCGCGGCGTGCGCGTTCGCCGGCAGAGCAGAAGTGTCGGGGCGGAGGGAGGAGAGCGGATCGAATCCGGCGCCTACGCGCGCGAGCACCTCGTCCAGCTCGAGGTGAGCGAGGTCCGGGTCGTCGAGCTCCTCCCAGGTGCGCGGCGCCGCGACGCCGGGGCGGGCGCGCCCGCGCAGGGAGTACGGGGAGATCGTCGTCTTCTTGCCGTTGTTCTGGCTCCAGTCGAGGAACACCTTGCCCCCGCGCACGGCCTTGGACATGACGCTCGTGGCGAGGTCCGGGTGCTCGTTCTCGATGATGCGCGCCAGCTCTTTGACCACGGCGGAGACCTCGTCGCTGGTCTGCTCGCCGGGCAGGGCCGCGTAGAGGTGGATGCCCTTGCTGCCGCTGGTCACGGGCAGAGGGTCGAGCCCCATCCCGGTGAGGAGCGTCCGAGCGATCCGGGCGACCTCGGCGCACTGCGCGAGGTCGGCGCCGGGTCCGGGGTCGAGATCGAGCACGAGACGGTCGGGACGGCCGGGAAGCCCCTCCGGGGTGAACCGCCACTGCGGCACGTGCAACTCGATCGCCGCGACCTGCGCGAGCCAGACGAGCGTGGGCACGTCCTCCACCAGCGGGTACGCCTTGGGGCCGTCGGAGTGCTGGATGTCCTGTCGCGGGATCCAGTCCGGGGCGCCGGGCTCGAGCTGCTTCGTGAAGAAGGAGTCCTCGGGAGCGGCGGCGGTGCCGACCCCCTCGACCCAGCGCTTGCGGGTGACCGGGCGGCCGTCGAGGAGCGGGAGGAGGAGCGGGGCGATGGTGGTGTAGTAGGCGATGACCTCGCCCTTGGTCGTGCCCGTCTCCGGGTAGACGACCTTGTCGAGGTTGGTCACCCGCAGCCGTCGGCCATCGACCTGCACGACCTGCGCCTCTCCCACCATGGAGCCAGCGTAGTCAAGGGGTGGTCGTGACGGGTGTGGCTGGTGTCTACTGGTGTGATGAGGACGATCTGGAAGGGCGCCCTGACGTTCGGGCTGGTGAACGTGCCGGTCAAGGTGTACTCGGCGACCGAGGACCACGACGTGCCGCTGCATCAGGTGCATGAGAAGGACGGCGGTCGCATCCGCTACCAGCGCACGTGCGAGGTGTGCGGCGAGACGGTGGCCTACTCCGACATCGATCGCGCCTACGTCGACGACGGGCAGACCGTCGTGCTCACCAAGGACGACCTCGCGGCGCTGCCGGCGGAGAAGAGCCGCGAGATCGATGTCGTGGAGTTCGTGCCCTCCGACCAGGTCGATCCGCTCACCCTCGACAAGCCGTACTACCTGGAGCCCGACTCGAAGTCTCCCAAGGCGTACGTGCTGCTGCGCAAGACCCTCGAGCAGACCGACCGCACCGCGATCGTGCGGTTCACGCTGCGCCAGAAGACCCGGCTCGCCGCGCTGCGCGTGCGGGGCAAGGTCCTCGTGCTGCAGACGCTGCTCTGGTCGGACGAGGTCCGAGAGGCGGAGTTCCCGTCGCTCGACGAGGATGTGCGGATCTCGAAGAAGGAGCTGGAGTTGTCCTCGTCGCTCGTGGACAGCTACTCGGCCGACTTCGACCCCGAGGAGTTCGTCGACGAGTACCAGAAGGAGCTCCGTACCCTCATCGACGCGAAGATCGAGGCCGGGGAGACGTTCGACGTGGCGGAGACTTTCGGCGGCGATGCCGAGAAGGCGGCCGACGGCGGCGAGGTCATCGACCTGATGGAGGCGCTGCGCGCAAGCGTCGCCCGCTCCAAGGAGAAGCGCTCCAAGAACGCGGGCTGATCCGCGGCCGGGTCAGTGCTTCCCGTCGCCGTCCAGGTCGGGGGCGCGATCGAACACGTCGGCGTCGAGGACGAGCTCCTCGGCCTCCTCGTGATCCGTCACGACGTCCTCTCCTGCGGCCGCGGCCTTCTTGGCCTTGTGGCGCTCGGAGAAGTAATGCCACAGGGTGACGAGCGCGGTGCCGCCGACAGCGATGAGCAGGATGATGTCGATGTACTCGACGACGAGGTCTCGCACCCACGGGATGTAGGCGATGAGGTAGCCGACCATCGTGAGTCCGAAGCCCCAGATCATCGCCCCGATGAAGTTGTAGAGCGAGTAGCGCCGCCACGGCATGTGGCCCACGCCCGCCGCGACCGGGGCGAACGTGCGCACGATCGGCACGAAGCGCGCGAGGATCACGGTGAGGCCGCCGAAGCGCTCGAAGAACGCGTTGGTGCGCTCGACGTTCTTGCGGCTGAAGAGGCCGGACTCCTTGCGTTCGAACACGGCAGGACCACCCTTGTGGCCGATGACGTAGCCGACCTCGCCGCCGATGAACGCGGAGAGCGCGATGAGGAGCGAGACGACCCAGATGTTCACGCCGAAGACGTTGCTCGTGTGGGTCAGCAGGCCCGCGATGATGAGCAGAGTGTCACCGGGCAGGAGAAAGCCGACCAGCAGACCCGTCTCGGCGAAGATGATGAAGCAGACCACGAGGAGCGCCCACGGACCCGCCGCCCCGATGATCGTCTGCGGATCGAGCCACGGGATGAGCGCGGTAGGGGCGTGCAGCATGCTTTCGAGCACTGGCGGGATTCCCGTCGGTCGTGAGGTGTCGGCGGTGGAGCGATGCGGGCACCGAAGCACCCGTCGTGCGGAAGGTGGGACTTGAACCCACACGCCCTGGGGCACAGGAACCTAAATCCTGCGTGTCTGCCAATTCCACCACTCCCGCGCGGTGGCTTCAGTCTACTGACCCGCGCCCCGTTCGACCCTGGGGATCGTCCCGCAGTTCCGCGCCGTCACGCCGAGCGGCGACGCTCCAACCGGACGACGGCGACGAGGACTCCGGCCGCAAGAGCCCCGAGTCCTCCCATGGCCATGTCGCCGATGGTGTCTTCGTAGGTGACGAAGATCTCGTCGGTGACGAAGGTGCGGCCCGCCCACTCGATCATCTCCCACACGGCGCTCGCCGCGAGCCCGATCACGGTGCAGAGCACGAGGGGGATGCGGGCGCGGAACGCCGCGGACTCCTGCGCCGTGACGACGCCGAGGCGGGAGAGCACGAGGTAGCCGGTGGCGGCGAGGGCTCCCGTGCAGACGAAGTGCACGACGAGGTCCCACCCGGTGAGCGTGCGGTACAGGTCGAACACGTTGCTCGCGGCGGCGACGAGAACGATCAGGCCGATTGCCAGGTCGATGCCGCCGCGCATGCCGAGGACGCGGGGGAGCATGAGGGCGGGGAGGGCGAGTGCGAGGATGCCCGCATCCGTCGGGGTCGACCAGATCGCCGCGACGAGGACGCTGAGGACGCCGATCACACGAACGGCGTCGGCGCCGTACTCGGCGATGGAGTGCGGCGGGCGGAGGAAGTCCTCCTTCATGCGGTCTCCTCGGGTGGGATGGCGCCGGGGGCGAGGTCGATCAAGGCCTGCACGGCGAGATGATCCGACGGCCAGCCTCCTCCATACTGCCGGGCGTTGATGCCCGCCCGGCGCACGGGCAGCGCGGGGGAGGTGAGGATGCCGTCGATGCGCCGTCCGCGCCGGGGTGGGCGGTAGCCGGCGAATGTGCTCCAGGCCGGTGTGCGGCGGGAGACGGTCGCCGTCCACGAGTCGCGGAGGACGTCGTCGGCTTCGACGGCGCACCACGGTGCCGTGCCGGCGGGGGCGTTGAAATCCCCGACGAGGACGACGGGGCTCTCCGCTGCGGCGGCGACGTCGTGCACCGCCTGCGCTTGACGGAGCCGGGCCCACGGCGAGAACGCGTCGAGGTGGGTGTTGAGCACGGTGAGGGCGGCGCCGGTGCGGCGGTCGCGGAAGGACGCCTCCACCACCACCCGCGGGGAGACGCTCAGCCAGGAGCGGGAACCGGGGCGGTCGGGGGTGCGGGAGAGCGCGACCTGTCGCCAGCCGCCCAGTTCCAGTCGGTCGGCGTCGTAGAAGAGCGGACAACCCTCGCCGCGGGGTCCGGCGAGGCGGCCGTGGCCGACGCGGTGGAACGACGGGCCGAGCGCGGCGGAGACCTCGGCAGCCTGCGCGGGCAGGGCCTCCTGTATGCCGAGGATGTCCGGCCGCTCCGCGCGGAGGAGCGCGGTGAGCCGGGGACGTCGAACCGACCAGCGGTCGGCGGGCGGCCAGGCGAGCGCGCCGAGGTCGCGGCGGATGTTGAGGGTCATGACGTGCAGCTCGGTGGTGGACGGCGATCCGAGGAGCGGCGCGGTCATCGGCGGGCTCCCGGCGCGGGGACTCCGAGGCGGTGCAGCACCCGGCGCAGCGCGAGCCGCACCCAGCGCACGGGAGGGAAGTCCTCCGGCCAGTGCACGAGGACCGTCCTGGCGCCGACCGAGGACCGGCGTGCAAAAGAGCGTCCGCTGCCGAACGGGCGCATGGAGATGCCCATGTCGGTGTGCAGGAGCCAACGGATGCGGTGGCGCTCGCCGACGTGGAACGCGAGGTCGAGGTCGTCATGGAGCTCGGCGTCATCGCGGTGCACCCGGTCCCGGACGGAGAGCCAGGCCGAGCGGCGGAGGGTGAGATTCGATCCGAACAGCGGCGCGTGGCCCAGGGCGGAACCGCACACGACGACGTAGGAGAGGAGGTAGGCCGCCGCGAGGGGCCGGCGCAGGAACCGGGGGCCGTCGACGAAGTGCGCCCCGCCCGTCCAGGCTCCGACCCGCGGATCCCGCACGTACGCGGCCGTCATCGTCTCGACCCACCGCGGCCCCGGTACCCCGTCGGCGTCGAGCCGCAGGATCACGTCGCCCGTCGCCGTGTCGTACCCGGTCGCGCTCGCGGCCGGGATGCCCGGAGTCTCGCACCGCACGACCCGCGCGCCGTGCCGGGCGGCCACCGCGGCCGAATCGTCGGTCGAGGCGTTGTCCACGACGATGATCTCGTCGGGCGGGAGTGTCTGCCGGGCGAGGGCGCGGAGGCATCGCCGCAGTTCCGCCGCATCGTCCTTGACCGGGATGACCACGCTCAGGGTCGGTTCAGGGGCGGCTGGTGTGGCGCGGTTCACGTCGTCTCCTCGCAGGTCTGCTCCTCAGCCTAGGGAGCGCGACGACGGGCGACGTACCGGTTGACACCGGGGCGGGCGGCTCGATACGGCGGCGTCAGGACGAGCCATCGATGCAGACGGCCTGCCCCTCGACGAACGTGTCGATCGCAGTCCGGCGGAGTGCCTGCTCGCGGTCGGGGTCCGCGGCGTCGCCGTTCTGGACGCCGACGCGGTAGTCGTAGAGCGCGCGCAGGTCGTCGCTTACGGCCGTCGCCGCCTCCTGTACCTCGCCGTCGACGTCGAGATCGGCGTATTCGTCCGCCAACTCCTTCAGGCGCTCGGTCTGCTCCGGAGTCGCCGTACCGCCGACCGTGTCCTGTGCGAAGAAGGCCTCGAGTTCGGTGTCGACGGCGGCCACGCTCTGGCACTGCAGGAGATCGGGACCACCGGTGCAGCCGGACAGGAGGAGAACGCCGAGGAGCCCGCACGAGACAGTGAACCGCTTCATGCCTGCACCGTATCGGGTGCCGGACCGCCTCCGGTCGGAGGCCGCGCAGGGGGTGTGGATAACTCCGCGGGCCGAGAGCTGATCGTTGCGAGGATGCAGGGATGGAGCAGCCCGCGTCGATCATCGCCGACCTCGTTCGGCGTCGGCTGCGGACCGAGGGTGTGGATCCGGCGATCGACCCAGAGCGGGCGCGGGAGGTTACAAGGGCGGAGGTGCGGCGCCACGACGATCGGGCTCTCGCGCGGGGCGGCGTGCTCGTGGAGGACGAGGCGGCGTGCGTGCGGGACGTTCTCGCGGCGGTGAGCGGGTTCGGCGCTCTGCAGCCCCTGCTCGACGACCCCGGCATCGAGGAGGTGTGGATCAACGGAGACGGGGTCGTGCATACCGCGCGGGGTGGTGTGGCGGAGCGGACAGCGCTGCGGCTGGACGAGGCGACGGTGCGGGATCTGGTGGAGCGCATGCTGCAGGCGACGGGGCGGCGCGTGGACATAGGGCAGCCGTTCGTCGATGCCTCGCTGCCGGACGGTTCGCGGCTGCACGTGGCGATCGCCGATGTCGTCCGCGGGTCGTGGGTGGTCAACATCCGCAAGTTCCTTCCCGGGCACCGCTCGCTCGACGCGCTGACGGCGCAGGGCGCGCTGACTCCCGGTGCCGCGCAGGCCCTGGGTGAGGCGATGCGGGCAGGTGCGTCCGTGATCGTGTCCGGGGCGACCCACGCGGGAAAGACGACCATGCTCGGGGCGTTGCTCGCCGCCTGCGCGGCGGACCAGCGCATCATCACGGTGGAGGAGACGTTCGAGCTCGCGGTGGACGGTCCTGATGTGGTCGCGCTGCAGGGGCGCCAGCCCAGCCTCGAAGGCACGGGGGAGATCACGCTGCGACGATTGGTGAAGGAAGCGCTGCGGATGCGGCCGGACCGGCTCGTAGTGGGGGAGGTGCGTGACGCGGAAGCGCTCGACCTCGTGTTGGCGCTCAACACCGGCGTCCCCGGCGCCTGCACGGTCCACGCCAACTCCGCTGCGGAGGCGCTCGACAAGCTGTGCCTGCTGCCGCTCCTCGCCGGGCGGAACATCGACCGCGGCTTCGTCGCTCCGGCGATCGCGTCGTCGGTCGATCTCGTCGTCCACTGCGCGCGCGATGCGGCAGGCCGACGATACGTCGAGGAGATCGTCGCGCCGACGGGTGAAGTGGTCCAGGGACGGGTGCTCAGCACTCCGGTCTTCGGCGCCGCCGCACACCGGCCGCTACGGTCGGCCTCGGTCGGTTCGGGGGTCCTCGCATGACGATCCTCCTCGGCGCGACGCTTGCGGCCGGCGTGCTCCTGACCCTGTCGCCATGGCTGTGGCCGACGGCAGAGCGCTCCACCTCCACGGCGCACCGCGGACGCCTGGTCCGTCTGTCGGGTGAGGCGGGGTTCCCGTCCCTGCAGACCCGCTCCCTCGTGATCGGCATCGCCGGCGCCGCCCTCGGTGCGGCGTCCCTCGTCTGGCTCGTCACGGGGAGTGCCGCGCTCGCGGTCCTCGCCGGGATCGCCGGCGGGACTGCGCCGATCGCCTACCTGCGCGGCCGACGACTCCGGCTGCGGCGTCTGCGCCGGCAACTCTGGCCCGATGTCTGTGACCTGCTGATCGCCGCTATCCGCGTCGGCCTGTCGCTTCCGGATGCGGTGGCCACCCTCGCCGAGTCGGCGCCCCCGGCGCTCCGCCCCGCATTCGGCGTGTTCGCCCGAGACCTGCGGAGCAGCGGACGGTTCGACGCGAGTCTCGACCGGTTGAAGGTCGTCCTCGCCGATCCGCTCGGGGATCGGATCATCGAGACGCTGCGGATGGCGCGGCAAGTCGGCGGCACCGAGCTCATCGGCGTGCTGCGGGCGTTGTCCTCATCCGTCCGTGCTGACGCGGCGCTCCGCGGCGAGGTTGAGGCGCGGCAGTCGTGGATCCGGGGAGCCGCCGTCCTCGGCGCCGTGGCGCCGTGGATCATCCTCACCCTCCTGATCCTCCGTCCGGAGGGGGCGAAGGCGTACAGCACACCGGAGGGCATCGTCGTGATCGTCGTGGGCGCGGTCGTCTCGGTCGTCGCGTTCCGCCTCATGATCCGCATCGGTCGGCTGCCCGAGCCCCGTCGGTGGTTCGGGTGAGTGGGCTCTCCGCGCTGGCCGTGGCCGTGCTGCTCGGCGGTGGCTTCGCGGCGGGGGTCCTGGCGCTTCTCTCCGGCCTGCCGCGGTGGCGCGCTGCATCCCTCGCTTCACGGATCGCGCCGTACATCCGCGACGTCGTCGACGATGACGTGCTGCCGCGGGAGGCTCTTCCCCGGGCCGGCGCGTTGCCTGCCGGTGGATTCCGCCTGGGAACCCTCGGTGGGGAGATGATCGACCGCGTCCTCGGCGGGAGCGAGGGCCTCCGACGACGACTCGCGCAGGCGGGCTCGCCCCTCGATCCCGTCGCCTTCCGTGGACGCCAGCTCGCCTCAGGTGTGGTCGCGCTCGTCTGCGGAGCGCTCGCCGTCATCGTCCTCGTGCTGATCGGTCGGTGGTCCGTTCCCGTCGGTGCCATCCCGCTCCTGGCGGGAGCGGCGGGCGCCGTCGGCTACGACATGCGACTCTCGGCGCGGGTGCGGGCACGGAAGGTGCGCCTCACCGAGGAGTTGCCGACGACCCTGGAGTTCCTGGCCCTCTGCCTCTCTGCGGGCGAGGGGTTCCTCGATGCCGTGAAGCGCGTGGCCGGTGTGGGGTCAGGGGAGCTCACGGTCGAGCTGCGTCGCGTGATCGTGGAGGTCGGGACGGGGTCGTCCCTCGCCGACGCGCTGGCCGCCATGGCGGGTCGGCTGGAGCTTCCGGGGCTGACCCGAGCCGCGGACCAGATCGTCGCCGCGCTCGAGCACGGAGCACCCCTCGCCGCGGTGCTGCGCGCGCAGGCCGATGACACCAGGGAGGAGGCCAAGCGCACGCTCATCGAGCAGGCCGGACGGAAGGAGATCCTCATGCTCCTCCCTGCTCGGTCGGCTTGCATCTGACGCCCCGGTCACCCTCCCGAAGTTCCCGTTCGAGGTCTCCCTCCGGCACATCGCAGAGGCCGCGTGATGCGCTCTCTCGACGTGGTGACTTGTGCCGCGAAGTCGCGCACGGTTTTGTCGCGCCCGAAAGCTCCCGCCAGCAACGGCTGACGGGTCACCCAGGGCGAAGTCCACCCAGGACCGAAGGTCCACCCAGGGCGCAGTCCACCCAGAGAAACGAGATTCAAATGACCACCAACACCGCACCCTTCGTGCAGGCTTTCACGACTTTCCGCCGCTCGGTGGCGCAGGCTGTGGACTTCCAGAACCCGAACTACACGAACTCCGCGCTGCACCGCGAGCGGTTCAAGCAGCTCATGGACGCCCGCGCCGCGCTGCTCGACCGGATCCCGGACGCGAAGGACGCCGACTCGGATGCGCAGATCGCCGAGGTGCTGGACGGCCTCGCGCCGAAGAACGCCGACGAGGTGGCGCTCCAGGAGGCGGAGTGGCGCAAGGTTTCCGCGCTGGTGACCGCTGGCCGGTCGCTGGAGGCGCTGATCCTCGCGGCGAACCCGCTCCGGCTCGCGGCAATCGCACAGTGGATCGAGGTCTCCCCGGAGGCGCTCGCATCGACCGACCCATCGGGCGTGATCGCCGAGGTCCGCGAGCTGGTGTTCCAGCAGCTGGTGGAGCATGGCGTCCCGGCCGCTGTCCGGGTCCGCGATCTGACGGCCGACGCGAACATCGTGGCATCGTGGCGCAAGGTGCTGAGCGAGGCGCTGGAGGGCGCGGTCTCGCTGGGTACCATGTCGCGCATGGCGCATCTGGATCCGCAGGGATACGCGGCGCTCGGGGTCGACGAGAACCTGGATCGTGACATCCAGATCGACTTCAAGGTCGAGAAGCTGGACGGTCTGAACCTCCGCCGCGACACGATCCCCGCAAAGCAGGCGTGATCGTGTCCGCGCGTCAGTCGGGGGTGCGGACGCCACCGGAGGTGGAGGCGGAGATCGTGCGCCTGGTCCGCGATGGGCTGACGCGCGGTCAGGTCGCGAAGGCTGTGGGCGTCCACCCCGCGACGGTCTCTCGGGTTGTCCGTGATACTGAGGGGCTGGAGTTCGCCCGCACGGGCTCCAGTTCCTCGGGCACCCCGGCAGCTATGGCGAAGGCTCGGGGAGTGCAGAGCGAGTACGCGCGGAACCGACGAGCGGCACTGTCCGATCGGATCCTGGATGCCACGGAGAAGACCCTTGATCTGCTGGAGAATACGACGGCTCCTCGGGAGCGGCAGTTCCTCTCCCAGGCGCTCCGCAATCACACGGCGGCATACGCAGACCTGACGGCGCAGGACGCGAAGGCGGCTCCGGACCTCACCGCGGTCGTTTCCCTCTTTGACCGATTCATGACTGGGGCCGAAGCGGTTGTCGCGGCAGCTGGTCCCGCACGCCCCGGTCTCATCCAGGACTGACGCTCCGCGCCTCTCACTTGAATCGAGAAGGCCCGGCACCCCTCGGAGGGCGTCGGGCCTTCTCGATGTCCAGGAAGACCCCACCGGAGGCCGGGGAGAACCGCTCAGTGCTCCTCTGCGAGTTGCCGGGCTTCTTCCTCTTCCTTAGCCTTGGCCTGGAGCTTGCGCGACTCGACCAGTATGAAACCAAGCTGCCGCGCGCACTCGTCCGCCGAGTCCTCGCCCCGGGCATATCGGTGGAGCTGTCCGGACACTCGACCTGCAGTTCGTACCACGGCGATATCGCTGGGGCCGAAGTCTTTGAGCACGTTCGCGATCATCCGGTCGGCGGGCTGCCCGAGGACGTATACATCGGAGATTCGGTCGAGTGCGGCTGCTTGGTACTTCGACTTTTCCCACCCTGGGACGGCAACGTAGCTACTCAGCGCCCCGCATATGGCCAACCACCGACGGGCTGCCTCGGCCTTCTCGGTTCGGTCGAGCTCAGCCTGGCGCGCTGCATGAGCGAACTCCCGCTCCGACTCACGATCCAGCCGATCCTGCTCTCGTTCCTGCTTGCGGTCCTCCCGCTCGCGTCGCCGGAGGTCGAGAGAAAATAGCCACGCCGCAAATGCGCCGATGACCGCACCGCCCAGGGCTCCCCACATCGTCGCCCAGAAGGTGTCCCAGAACTCCATGTCCGTACCTTATCCGTCGGCACCCGCGCAGTGGCTTCCAACAGGAACGCACCTACCTCTACAGGTTGTCCTTGAGCCACTTGTTGAGCGTGTCCGAGAGCCCGTAGGTCGCCCAGCTCTGGCCGTCAACCTTCACCACGACCACATCGTCGTTGGTGTCGATGTGCTTCTTGATCTCATCGCGGAGCGCGCCCACAGTGAGAGAGGACTTGACGAAGAAGCTGCTGTTGAGGGGCTTCGCCCACTTGGGGTGAGACTTCAAGTAATCGATGAGCTTGGTGTAGTCCTGGCCGGACTTGTTGAGGTCGTAGTTGACCCAGTAAACCGCCATGTTGATCTCCTAACCGTCGGAACGCCTGATCCATCACGGTAACTGGGGGCACGGACATTAGGTGCGGCCTGAGCAGCCGAACGGTACCTTGCCGATATGCTCGGCTCGACAGGAGCCTAGGAGCAAGATGACGACGACGTACCAGCTCGCGCCGTACCTACTTTGGATCAAGCCGGTCCGATCGCAAGGTGACATCCGTCCACTCGATGACATCGACGCCAACGGATTGAAGATGCGCGACCTACTCGCGCGGACGCTGACAGCCGTCATCGACGCGCCCCATCGCCTGCCCAAGAAGCCCGACACCGAGTTCAAGGTGACCGAGGTGCGCGTCGGCGAACGGTGCCTGTACTTTGTGGTCTCAGTCGGGAGTAGTGGGATCGAGTCGGAGATCGCCGAGCCCGGACAGCCTGAGACCTTCAATCGCACGGTGAAGCACGTCGAAAGCGTCAAGTACCGAAACCTGGTCGTCTTTCCGAAGAACGGCACGCACGCGGTGTTCATGACCGAGCGCATCGGGGTCGGCGGTATCAGCTCATTCATCGAGCGGCTCTTCAAGGACACCATTCAGGAGAACTTGCCGGGTGCTCTGTTCACTCAGAAGGCGCTCTTGTCCGCCGCTGAGCTCGGCGATCTGCCGATCATGGTCGAGTCCGTGAGCTTCGAGTTCCCCCAGCAGCGCGACGAGACTGGTCGCCTGACCGACCTCGGCGCGGCGGCCGGAAAGCTCAATTTCCGCCTCAAGCTGACCAACGCTCGCAAGCTCATCGGATTCACGAAGGGCAAGGGCAAGAACGCGAAGATCGACCCCAACCTGGTCTACGGCGTCATCGACGAGGCTCTCAGCCAGGCGGGCTTCGGTTTTAGGGGGCGTAAGCTCATGAAGACGAAGGGCGTCCGGGCCAAGGTCGGCGTCGAACTGCCGTCGGGAAACAGGCGTTCGTTTACGGTGGGGGAGCGCGAGGGGCCAGCCCTTGTCTACCCGCTCGGGCAGGTCAAGTCGGAAGATGACAACCAGCAGGAGTTGAACAAGCCGGATGACGAGATCCTCGTGTCCGTGGCTAGGGATATCCTCACGGACGTCAAGGGAAACTATGGCGTCAAGCGCTCTACCGCCGAGGATTGCGTTCTGCCAGACTCGCATGATCCGATAGAAGTGCCGACGGATTGGAAGGTGGTGTGGCGTGTCCCAGATCACACCGACTCAGGTAGTTCGTGACCACCTGGCCTTAGATTCTGATGTCCCCGGCCAGAAGACGCGCAGTATCGCGGTCTTCGTCGTCGGGCTGGTGTTCGCTGCTGCTGTGGGCGTCGGCGTGTGGCTGCTCGGGATCGAGACCAACGCGAACGGCGCGCTCCTGACCGCGACGTCGATCATGACAGGTCTCGTCTTCACGATGACCATGCGGTTCTGGGAGCGCAGTCTCGACGCGCGCTCCGACCCCGACCTCTTGTTTGATGCGCCCCGCCGGACAACGATCGACACGATGCGGACGATGCTGCTGTGGACGGTCTTCGCCGGGATCGCCTCGACTGCCTGGTTTGCAGCATTGGCGCTCGTCTACGGCACCGGCAGTTCTCCCGCGTGGCCGACCGGTGTGTCTGCCGGGCTGGTGACCTACCAGATGTTCTACGTGGTCCGCTCGCTGTTGGCGCTCTACTCGGCGTCTTACACGCTCAGGAAGTAGCCCGGTTCCCAGACGGCAGGGGCGTTCCGGCTGCGAACCCCCAGGTCGGGCCGAGAAGCCCGCACGGTAAAATTGGACCGTCGATCCGGAGTGTACCCCGGCGTAGACCTTGAGGCCCCCGGCGGATTCGCACCCCGAAACGGGGGCCTCTCTTCTGCTCGGGGGACGCTCACGACACGTCGAGGGGACGCGGTAATTGTGAGGCTGGGCTGGGTAGTGTAAAGTCCCCCCTGAAATTGAAGAGCGACAACGAATACCGGGGTTAGCGAGCCCCGTTTTCGCGCAGAGGAGTGGTACACAATGCCTCTGCCGGTGAGCAAACCCTACTGACGCACACCGTATCCCAACGAGGGTGGAAGACCTGCCGAGTATCGGCAGGAGGATGAGGTCTCGACCTCAAGCATTCCCTCCCCATCGCCCCGGCGATGGGTCTGGATACGGGGTGCGTTTGGGCGTGAGGAACGAATCGGTGACAACTGATCGTTAGTGTCGGGAGGCGCTGGCGGGGAGGATGTCATCATGCCTGGTCCCTATCCCAGAGAGTT